>NZ_CP035283.1:1200000-2400000 GCF_004103755.1 Caproiciproducens sp. NJN-50
CCGTTGCGGCTGTATCGATCCAGGTCAGAGCATACTCCCCGGAAAGGGGAGTATGCTCCTGATTCTTCAAGAAGCGCATCACTCTAACTAGGGGGGAAAACAATTGACTCTGATTTCGTTTCTGCAGCAACTGATCAACGGCGTATCTTTGGGAAGCGTTTACGCACTGATCGCGCTCGGTTATACAATGGTATACGGAATCATCGGCCTGATCAACTTCGCGCACTGCGATATTTATATGGTAGGGGCATACATAGGATTTTTTGCGGCCACCTATGCGCGTCTTCCGTTTGTTCCGACTTTGCTGATTGCCATGTTCGGTTCGGCGCTTTTGGGCGTTATCATAGAGAGGGTCGCTTACAAGCCTCTGAGAAAAACGACGAATATCAATCTGCTCGTTACGGCGATCGGCGTTTCCCTTTTGCTTGAAAACGGCTTTAACGCCCTGTTCGGCGGAAACCCGAGAACATATCCGGGTTATATTCTGAAGCAGCAAACGGTGATGTTCGGCCCGATCCGCTCGGACGCGCTGCATCTGATCATCCTGGGGATTTCGCTGCTTCTGCTGATTCTTCTGAATCTTTTTGTCAATCGCACGAAGATGGGAAAAGCCATGCGGGCTACCTCTCTGGATAAGGATGCGGCGGCGCTGATGGGGATCAATGTCAACACCACGATTTCCATGACTTTCGCAATCGGCTCGGCGCTTGCCGGCGCGGCGGGAATGCTGGTTGCGATCCTGTATTCCAGTCTTGACCCCTACATGGGAATGATGCCCGGCATCAAGTCGTTTGTCGCTGCGGTGCTCGGCGGAATCGGGCTGATTCCAGGCGCTTTTGTCGGCGGAATCATTCTCGGGGTGGTGGAAACCTTCATGGCGGCGATCAACTCCAAAATTTCCGGCGCCGTTGCGTTCGTGATCCTGATTGTGATCCTCATCATCAAGCCGTCCGGCCTTCTCGGCAAGACGGTAAAAGAGAAAGTGTAGGTGGCCGGTTTGAAACCCTATTTGAAGCGAAGTGCCGTCTTCCTGGCTGCTTCCCTGGTTTTGTTTGGTGTTTTATCCCTTTTAATACGGATGGATGTGATTAACGCTTATTACAAGCAGATTCTGATGATGATCTGCATCAATGTCATTCTGGCTCTGAGCACCAATCTCATCATCGATTACACCGGTCAGCTTACGCTCGGGCATTCCGCCTTTCTTGCAATCGGCGCTTATTCCTCCGCCTTCATCCAGATGAAGACCGGAATGCCGTTTTTCCTCGCCTTGCTCTGCGGAAGCGTGGTCGCAGCGATTTTTGGTTTTCTGATCGGGCTGCCAACCCTCCGGCTGAAAGGGGACTATCTCGCCATTACGACGCTCGGTTTTTGCCAGATCGTAGTCGTAGCGATTCAGAACATCGATGCCTTCGGCGGGGCGCAGGGCCTCGCGGGAATTCCTCCCAAGACGACGTTCGCGTGGGTGTTCTTCTCCATGATAGCAACAATTGCCATCCTTTATAATATCGTTCACGCGAACCAGGGGCGCGCGATGATTTCCGTCAGAGAGGATGAGATTGCGGCTGAGGCCATGGGGATCGACACGACGAAATACAAGATCATGGCGTTCACGGCCGGCGCGTTTTTTGCCGGTTTCGCGGGAGGGCTGTATGCGTTTCTGATGATGTTTATTGATCCAAACAGCTTTAACTTTCTGCGGTCCATCGATTTCGTCATTTATGTTGTCCTCGGAGGAACCGGCGGCTTTGCGGGCTGCATTGTTTCCACAAGCATTCTGACGCTTCTGCCGGAGGTCCTTCGTTTCCTGAGCGATCTCAGAATGGTTATTTATCCGCTGCTGCTGATCGTTATTATGATTTTGAGGGTCAAGAATGTACGCGTTGCGGGGCTATTGCACAGAAAGCCCAGTTCTGACGGGCCGGGGGAGGGGAGCAAAGATCATGCCGCTGCTTGACATTGAAAATATTACGATACAATTCGGGGGGCTTACGGCGGTTTCGGATTTTTCCCTTTCAATGGAGGAAAACGATCTGTTCGGCTTAATCGGCCCTAACGGCGCGGGAAAGACCACCATCTTTAATATGCTGACGGGTGTTTATGCTCCTTCGGCCGGAAAAATTATTTTTAACGGGGAAAGCATTCAAGGGATCCGGCCGCATCAGATCACTAAGAAGAAAATCTCCAGAACGTTTCAGAATATCCGGCTGATGAAGAATCTGAGCGTTCTGGATAACATTAAAATATCTTATGCTTATCAGGCGGATTATTCGCTGCTTTCGTCGATTTTGCGCCTTCCTTCCTTCTTTCGGCAGGAAGAGATCATCGAAAGAAAATCGCTCGACCTTCTGAAAATTTTCGGGCTGCTGGATGTAAAGAACGAAAAGGCCTGCAACCTGCCTTACGGCCAGCAGAGGAGGCTTGAAATTGCCCGCGCGCTCGCGGCTCAGCCGAAGCTGTTGCTGCTGGATGAGCCCGCGGCCGGGATGAATCCGCAGGAGACGCAGAGCCTGATGGAACTGATCCGATGGATCCGCAAGGAGTTCAGAATTGCCATTCTTCTGATCGAGCACGACATGAAACTTGTCATGGGGGTTTGCGAAAATATTGTCGTGCTGGATTACGGGAAAATTATCGCGCAGGGTCCTCCAAATGAAATCAAGACCAATAAAAAAGTGATAGAGGCCTATCTGGGGGAGGAGGTCGCCGATGCTTAGGATTCAGGACCTGAACGTATATTATGATGCGATCCATGCTTTAAGGGATGTCAATATCGAAGTGGATGAGGGGGAAATCGTCACGCTGATCGGCGCCAACGGCGCCGGAAAAACCTCCACCCTCCGCGCCATTTCGGGACTTGTGCCCGTCGCGGGCGGCACGATCACATTTGAAGATAAGGCGCTGAACGGCCGACCGGCCTATCAGATTCCCTATATGGGGATTTCCCACGTGCCGGAAGGCCGCAGGATCTTTTCCAACCTTACGGTGCTGGAAAACCTGCAGCTTGGGGCTTATTGCCGGAAGGACAAGAACGGTATCAAAAAAGACTTTGACATGGTATTCGATAAATTTCCGCGGCTGAAGGAGCGAATGAAACAGCGCGGCGGAACGCTGAGCGGCGGGGAACAGCAGATGCTTGCCATGGGCAGGGCTTTAATGGCCAGGCCCAAAATTCTCCTGATGGACGAACCTTCCATGGGATTGGCGCCGATTATTGTTCAGGAGATTTTCAATATTATCAAAGAGATCAACGGCTCCGGCACTACGATCCTTTTGGTGGAGCAGAATGCGAATATGGCGCTTTCCATTGCAAACCGCGCCTATGTCATCGAGACGGGCAGCATTGTTCTGGAGGGCAGGGCCGCCGACCTGATGCAGGACAGCTCCGTGAAGCAGGCCTATCTGGGAGGCTGAGGGCGGTTATCTTTGCCCGTTTGAAGTAGCTTCGTCGTCATCCGTGGCCGGCCTTTTTCCGCCGTTCAGCCAGTGGGCGCGTTCGGCAGCCTCTTCCGGCGTATACCATACGCTTTCGGACTGCCATTTGCCGTCTTCGGAAAAGCTGCCGACAGACCATTGGCCGGGTTCGGTTTTTTGATAGGAATACATGTAAGGCACCATCCTTTCCATCGATTCTGTTTGCAAAAATGATCTTTGCAGGGAGAATGCATTTATCCGACGGCGAAAACCTGAGCTTCAGTTTTTCCACTTAAACAGCAAAACGCCGCCGATCATCAGGGCAACTCCTGCGAATTTTTGCCAGCAGAACGGGATGCGGTCCGTGTCAAACAGTCCGCAGCCGTCGATCAGAGCGGCGACGACAAGCTGGGAAATCAGGATCACGGAGATCGCGACGGTCGGCCCCAGGCCCTTGATGGCCAGCATGACGGTGACAGTGATGACGATACCCAGAAATCCGCCCAGCAGATAAATCTTATTTACGCCGCCCAGCTCCGCGAAATTTCCCTTGCCGAGGAACAGAAGGGCAAGGATGGACAAAAGAAACGCCACGCCCTGCACGAGAGCGTTGGATTCGTAAAGCCCGATGCGGTCGCTCACGCGGGTGTTCATCACACCCTGCACGCTCATTGCGGCGCCCGCCAGAATGCTGAAAAGAACAGCCAGCAATTGAGAACCTCCTCTGACGATTTTAATGTTATCCTTTCCTGAATCGATCGCGGCATACCCGCTCTCCCGTTGGGAGGGCCGGATTTTATCACGGGAAGAACATCCTTTCTTGTTAAGCATCCGATTATTGAGATTTTTGCGTCTCCGGGGCACGCGGGGGACAGTATCCTCGGTGGCTGCGGCTGCGGGGTTTGACAGCATTGGACGCAAAGAATATAATGTTAAAAAAGCAGCATCTGCCGGCTTGCCGCGGCGTATTGCAGAGAAGCTGGCGGGCGAAGAAAAGATGGTTCGGGAAGCCGGGAAATTCAGGAAGGGGAGCGTAGATGGGATTTTCATCCTTTGATGGCGGAATCAGCGGCATCATGTTCAATATTGTTCCAATCATGGTTGTTGCGGGCTTTGTAATTGTATTTGGGCTGATTATTGTAAAATCGGCGCAGGGAGCGAAGCAGTGGAGAAAAAACAATCAGTCTCCCGTCCTTACGGTTGATGCAGCTGTGGTGACAAAACGTATGGATGTAAGGAATTTTGATCAGTCCGGTGCGAATGACCACCTTCAGCGTATGTCGTCGACCGCTTATTATGTTACGTTTGAAGTCGCCAGCGGAGACCGGATGGAATTCAGAGTGCGGGATGCGGAATATGGGATGCTGGTGGAACAGGATGCTGGAAAGCTGACTTTTCAGGGGACGCGTTATCTGGGGTTCGAGCGCGACAAAACCTAACGGAGCCGTGCCTTTTTGACGGAAAAAATCAAAAAAAGCCCAAAGCGGCAGGCCTGTTTGAGGCGCTCGCTTCGGGCTTTTTCCGGGACGGGCAGAAATTCCGCCGGGACGGGCGGCAAATGCGCGCGTCAGTTCAAGGGATTCGGGTAAGCGTATTGTTTCCCCTCGAAATTCCGCAGGACGGCTCCTCGGTCGTCCATATGAACGATATAATCGAGCGAGGCGGGCGTTTTTCCTCCTCCGCCGGGCAGATCGATGACGAATTCCGGGACCGCGAAGCCGGATATGAAACCGCGGATCTGCTTCATCAGTTCAATGCCTTCCGAAACCGGCGTCCGGAAATGGCTGATGCCGCTTGAAAGATCGCACTGATATAAATAGTAGGGGCGGACGCGGATCTGAACCAGTTCCGTAAACAGCCGGACCAGTGTATCCCGGTCGTTGTTCACACCCCGGAGCAACACGCTCTGATTGCCGAGAGGGATGCCGGCGTCCACGATCTTCGCACAGGCGCGCGCCGAATCGGGAGTGATCTCGTCCGGATGGTTAAAGTGCGTGTTGATCCAGATCGGCTGATATTTTTTCAGCATCTCAAGCAAATGGTCCGTGATGCGCATCGGCAGCACCACGGGCGTCCGCGTGCCGATCCGGATGATTTCCACATGGGGAATGCTCCTCAGCCTTCGGATGACCTTTTCCAGCCGGTCGTCGGGCAGAATGAGGGGATCGCCGCCTGACAGAAGAACATCCCGTACTTCCGTGTGGCGTTCGATGTATCGAAATGCCTGTTCCAGATCCTCCTCCCCAAGCGAAAAGTCTTCGCAGCCGACCATCCTGCGCCGGGTGCAGTGCCGGCAGTACATGGAGCATTTGTGCGTCAGCACGAACAGCACCCGGTCAGGGTATCGGTGCACCAGACCGTTTGCGGGGGAATACTGATCCTCGCACAGCGGGTCAAGCCTGTCGCACGGCTCCACGTGCAGTTCACGGATGGAAGGGACCGACTGCTTTTTTATGGGGCAGTCCGGCTGGTTCGGATCGATCAGGGAAGCGTAATAAGGGGTAATCGCCATGCGGAACCGGCAGAGGCATTTTTCAATTTCCTCCTGTTCCTGCCCGGAAAGCGGGAGAACTTTTGCAAGCTGTTCGGAGGTTGTAATCCGGTTCCGCATCTGCCAGGTCCAATCGTTCCACTGGACAGACGAAATTCCGGCCCCTGGTTTTTCATTGTGATATGTATTTATTGAAGGTCCCCTCGATTCAGTGCGAGGGGCTCCATCCCGTATCGCGTCAGCGCGCAGTTCAGCACGCTCAGGATCAGAGTCCGATAGTCCATTCCGCAGTACTCGGCCAGCATGGGGTAATCACTGTAGCCCGGCGCGAGGCCCGGCAGAGGATTGATCTCGATGAAATAAAGGGTTCCGTCGTCGGAGAGACGGAAATCGATCCGTGAAAAATCCCTGCATTCCAAAGCGTCGTAGATGTCCCTGGCCGTCTGCTTCATCCGTTCGTTCAGCTGTGTGTCCAGATCGGGCGGACAGCGGTACGTAACATACTGCTTATAGTTTACCTTTGCTTTATAACTGTAAATCCGTTCTTTCCCATCCGCATGAAGATAACAGATTTCCATTGGCTCAAATACGGTGGTACTGGCTCCGTTCCCCAGAATGCCCACCGTAAATTCGCGCCCCGGTATGTATTCCTCTAAAAGCATGGGTTCTTCGTAAAGACTGAAATTTTTTGAGAGAACGCAGTTTAGCTGCGATTCGTCATAAACGACCGCAAGATCGGTGATCCCTTTGCCGGAACCCTCCGAATCCGGTTTGACGATCAGCGGGAACCGCAGGGCTTCGTCCCGGTGAAAATTTGGAGTTTTTAAATACTGATAGGCGGGGGTCTTGATCCGGAAGGTCGAAAGGTAGCGTTTGGCGAGCGCTTTGTCCAGAGAAATTGCCAGCGTCGTTTCGTCCGAGCCGGAAAAGGGAATTCCCAGAAAATTCAAAATAGCAGGGACCTGTGCTTCCCTGCCTCTTCCCTGAGTGCCTTCCGCGATGTTAAAAACAAGGTCGACATTGGCCGCTTTCACCTTTTGGACGAAATAGGAGTCGGCTTCTAAAAGCTCCGCGCCGGCGCCCGCAGACTGAAAGACCTTCTGAATGGCTTTGATTGTTTCAAGCGAATCAAATTCCGCCTCCATGTCTTCTGCTCCTGATGCGGAGCCTTTCTTCAGATTATAAGCAATTCCAATTTTCAACGGGGGAGGGAAGCTGTCATTTTCCATTCTAAACACTCTCGTTTCCAGTCGTAAATTTTGACAGAGCCACCGTTCCTTTTGCTTGCTTCATTATAGCAAAATCAATTGAAAATGAAATCGTGAAAAACCGCCGATTTTGCACGGTTGGGACATTATGGAAGCATATTTCCAAATTAGGCGTTTGAGCCTGCCGATTGCGATGAATCGCGAAGCCGATCACCCGAATGGAGCATTCCGACAGGGAGCGGCCGCAGCGTTTGAATTGCATCATGCGGACAATGAACCGGGATCATCCTTCAAATCGTATTTTTTGTTATATTTTTAACATTTTGCCTAATTTTTGGTTGACAAGCACGTGCTAATAGGAGCATAATATTTATGTCTCAGGTAAATCCATTCAGAGCGGACGCATATTATCCGCCGGCAGGAAAGTGCGGCGCTGAGACGGCGGCAGTATGCAGGAGTCCGGGCCAGCCATGAGGCCGGGCGTCTGCCGGCTTGCGATGCGCTGTCACCAGCCGAAAAATCGGCGCTGAAGTCAGACAGGAATGGAATATTACGGAATCCAGTGCCTCTTAACCCCAAAAAATTTTCAGTTCAGGCTACGTTTTCCACAGCTTGTTTTTTTTGGCTCTACCACTTCTGAGAAAACGGCCCGCCAATTTGTGAAATGTAATTGGCTCAAGCTCTCGGTGAGAACAGACGGTTGCCTCTCAAAAAAATGATAGTCTGACAGACCATCATAGTCATAAAGCATAGATATCATTTGGATGAGAATCATATTTTGGTAGGTTTCACAAAATTCAATGCATAATTTTATCAGAAAGGTAGAACCGTTTCCTTTGGCATTGTATTTGAGAAAAATTGTGGTAGGATAGTAAGTAGCTGTGAGTGGACCGACCAATTTTCAAGCAATTTCCATCGTTGATACTGTGCAATTTGGGGACGCAATGAAATTGAAGCGGAGGTGCTATCATGTCTATTACTATTCCTTTTGGCAAATCCGGCATGCCTTTGCACGCAGATCTGAGCGATGCGGAAATTCTGGAATCACATGTAGGGGACCTGAAGGCGACCGATACGGAGGACGGCTTGGTGCTGGCCGCCATGGCTCACCCGATTGATTCCCCCCGGCTGCGGGACCTTGCCGTTGGCAAAAAGACCTGTACGATTATTATCAGCGACCATACGCGCCCTGTTCCAAGCAAGCACATTCTTCCTTTCATGCTGGCGGAGCTTCGTGAGGGCAACCCCAAGATCGCCGTTACGCTGTTGGTGGCTACGGGCTTTCACCGCCCCTCTACGAGGGAAGAGCTGGTGGCCAAGGTTGGCCAGGAAATCGTGGACCGGGAAAAGATCGTGATACATAACAGCCGCGACGCGTCGACCAACGTCCAGGTGGGGGTGCTTCCTTCCGGCGCGGCATGCGTGCTCGACAAGACCGCGGTCGAAGCCGACCTGCTGGTTGCCGAAGGGTTCATTGAACCGCACTTTTTTGCGGGCTTCTCCGGCGGGCGCAAGAGCATTTTGCCGGGCGTCTGCGATCAGGTGACCGTTCTGGGCAACCACTGCTCCAAGTTTATTGATTCTCCTTATGCACGCACCGGCGTGCTGGACGGCAACCCGCTGCATGAAGACATGCTTGCCGCTGCAAAAATGGCACACTTGGCTTATATCGTTAATGTGATTATCGACGAAAACAAAAAAGTTGTGGCTGCTTTTGCGGGCGATCCTGTTACGGCTCATCGGCAGGGCTGCGATTTACTGCTGAAGTATTGTCAGGTGCAGCCAAAACAGCGGGGCGACATTGTTATTTCCAGCAACGGCGGGTATCCTCTGGATCAGAACATTTATCAGAGCGTGAAAGGCCTCACCGCGGCGGAAGCCGCAGCCGCGCCGGGCGCAGTGCTCATCATGGTCAGCTCCTGCAGCGATGGCCATGGCGGCGAAAGCTTTTACCATGCGCTCCGGGACTGCTCGTCTCCGCAGCAGCTGACGGAAGAGATCCTCGCAACTCCGCAGGATAAGACAAAACCCGATCAGTGGGAATTCCAGATTCTGTGCCGCGTTTTGTGCAAACATCACGTCATTTTCGTCACGGATCCTGCCCAGCGCAGGACGATTGAGGAAATGAAGATGGCGTGGGCCCCCGACGTTGACGCCGCTTTGGAAGAAGCCCGCCGCATAAAGGGCGCGGATGCCCATCTGGTTGCAATTCCCAATGGCATTTCTGTTATGGTGCGCGAATAAGTCTGGCAGCTTTTAAAATATTTTAATTAATTTAGGGAGGATTTATCATGGCGAATTATAATCCGGTAACACCCGAAATTATTGCTGAACTGGAGAAGGCGGCGCCTGGTCACGTTGTAACAGGAGCAGATGTCAACCCCGATTACTCTCGCGATGAAATGCCGATTTATGGGACCCATATGCCGGATGTCTCCATTGACGTGCAGAGCACGGAAGAAGTTGCTGCCATCATGAAGATTTGCTATGAGCACAACATTCCCGTCACGACGCGCGGCGCCGGCACCGGCCTGGTAGGCGGCTGCACCCCGGTTTGCGGCGGCGTGGTGATCTGCACCATGCGCATGAACAAGATTTTGTCCTACGACCTGGAGAACTTCGCGGTTACGGTACAGCCCGGCGTACTGCTTCAGCAGCTGGCCGAAGACGCACTGACACACGGCTGTTTGTATCCGCCGGATCCGGGCGAGAAAATGGCAACCCTGGGCGGCAATGTTTCCACCAATGCCGGCGGCATGCGCGCGGTGAAGTACGGCTGTACCCGCGATTATGTCCGCGCCATGACGGTCGTGCTCCCATCCGGAGAAATCGTCCGGTTCGGCGCCACTGTTTCCAAGACGAGCTCCGGCTACAGCTTGAAGGACCTGATGATCGGCTCGGAGGGCACGCTGGGCATTATCACGGAACTCACCTTAAAGCTCGTTCCGGCTCCGCAGGCCACAGTCAGCCTGATGGCTCCGTTTGAGGATCTGAATTCCTGCATTTCCACCGTGCCGAAGTTCTTTATGCAGCATTTCCGCCCGCAGGCTCTGGAGTTCTTTGAGAGAGAAATCCTGATTTCCTCCGAAGAGTATCTGGGCAAGCAGGTCTTCCCCCGCAAGATTGACGGCACGGACGTCGGCGCTTATCTGCTGGTCACCTTTGACGGCGACTCCATGGATGAGCTCAACGATGTTGTGGAACGCGCGTCCGAGATGCTGGTGGAAGAAGGCGCGATGGACGTTCTGGTGGCGGACACGGCGCCGAAGCTGAAGGATATCTGGGCGGCCCGTTCTTCCTTCCTCGAAGGCATCGAAGAGCAGACCAAACTGTTGGACGAGTGCGACGTGGTCGTGCCGGTAAACAAGATCGCCCCTTATGTCGAGTACGTCAACGAGATCAAGCAGAACTACGATTTTGAGGTAAAGTACTTTGGTCACGCCGGCGACGGCAACCTACATATTTATGAATGCTCCGTAGATATGGAGAAAGAAGAATTCGAGAAGCAGGTCGAAGAGTTCCTGAGTGCCATTTACAAGAAAACAATGGAATTCGGCGGCCAGATTTCCGGTGAGCATGGCATTGGCTTTGGCAAAGTCCATTTCCTGGAGCAGGCATTGGGTCCGGTGAACATGGAACTGATGCGTGGTATTAAGAAGGTATTCGATCCGAAACTGATTCTGAACCCCGGCAAGGTTTGCATGAATCTTTAAGGATAGACAAAAGTATGTAAAGGAGTAGAGATATGGATATTCTGGTATGTGTCAAGCAGGTACCGGACACAACTGAAATTAAGATCGATCCGGTTACCAACACCCTGGTACGCGACGGCGTGCCAAGCATTGTTAACCCATTTGACGGCTACGCCCTGGAAGCGGCCGCACGAATTAAGGACGACGCGCCGGACACGAGAATCGTGGTTCTCTCTATGGGTCCGCAGCAGGCGGAAAATGCGCTGCGCGAGTGTCTGGCCATTGCGGCTGACAAAGCCTACTTGGTAACGGATAGGGCATTTGGCGGTTCCGATACGCTTGCTACCAGCTATATCCTGAGCAAGGCAATCGCGAAAGTTGAAGAACTGGAAGGCAAAAAATTCGATGCAATCTTTTGCGGCAAACAGGCTATAGACGGCGATACCGCTCAGGTAGGCCCGGAAATGGCGGAACACTTGGGTTATCCGCAGGTCACGTACGCGCTGGAAGTAAAGTCTGCGGAAGACGGCCTTCATGTATACCGTGAAGCGGAAGACAATAAGGAAGTAATCGGAGTGAAGACACCTTGCGTGATCACTTTTACTAAACCTTCCTTTGATCCCCGTTTTCCCACGATCAAGCGCAAGATGGCGGCACGTAAAGCCGAAATCACTCATCTCACCGCAGCGGAACTGACGAACATCGATTTGGCTCACGCCGGACTGAAAGGTTCGCCGACAAAAGTGAAACGCACCTATGTTCCACCGCGCAAAGAAGCCGGAGTTATGATCAAAGAAGACACCGCCGAAGCGTCTGCTCATAAGCTTTATGAGCTGCTGAACAAAGCGCACGTGATTTGAAAGAGAGGCATCGGAAATGGAAAGTAAGACAAAAGATTTGTGGGTGCTGTGTGAAACAAAGGAAGACGGCACCGCGAAAAATGTTGGCATTGAATTGTTGAATCCCGGCCGCCGCCTGGCTGACAAACAGGGCGGCAGACTGGTATCTGTTGTGATCGGCTATCAGACGGATGCTGCCGTGAAGGATGCGAACGCTCACGGAGCAGATCAGATCATCGTGGTGGACGGCGAGGAATATCAGCGCTACACAACGGACGCCTATGTCAATGCCCTTGCGCACCTGCTTGAAAAATACGCGCCGACGAGCATGCTGATCGGGGCGACCCCGAATGGCCGTGACCTCGGTCCGCGCCTGTCCTGCCGCCTTGGCACCGGCCTGACCGCCGATTGCACGGGACTGGATATTGACGAAGCCAGCGGCAACATTGCCTGGACCCGCCCCGCGTTTGGCGGCAACCTGATGGCCGTTATCCTTTGCCCGGATCACCGCCCGCAGCTCGGCACGGTCCGTCCCGGCGTCTTCAAGAAACCGGATGCCTGCACAGGCAGGGCAGAGGTGATCTCTGAGGATTTCCATGTGCCTGCGGCTCAGATTCGGACCACTTTGCTGAAAACGATACAGGAAGCGGCCGGAGAGATTGTCGATCTTGAGGGCGCGGACATTATCGTTTCCGGCGGCCGCGGTGTCGGCGGTCCGGAAGGGTTTGGCGTTATCCGCGAGCTGGCGGACGTGCTGGGCGCTACGGTCGGTGCGTCCCGTGCCGCAGTGGATGCAGGATGGATCAGCCATTCCCATCAGGTCGGTCAGACCGGCAAAACCGTCGGGCCGAAACTTTACGTTGCGTGTGGTATTTCCGGCGCGATTCAGCATCTGGCCGGCATGAGTTCGTCCGATGTAATCGTCGCGATCAATAAGGATTTCGAGGCCCCGATTTTCGGCGTCGCGGACTATGGTTTTGTGGGCAATCTGTTTGAAGTATTGCCAGCATTGACCGCTGAAATTAAAAAAGCGAAAGCCTGATCTATATACTACATACTACGAAATATGTACGAAAAAGGAGTTGAGTTTTTCACATGAATTTTAAATTTACAGATGAAGAGCAGGATATCCTGAACATGCTGCATGATTTCTGCGTAAAGTCGGTTGCGCCGTTGGCTGCGGAAATTGACGAGCAGGAGCGTTTCCCGGAAGAGACTTGGCATGCGCTGGCCGACATGGGCATGATGGGAATGGCTTATCCGGAAGAAGTCGGCGGTGCAGGCATGAGTTATCTTTCCTACATTGCCGCTGTCGAAGAAATTTCCAAACATTGCGCAACAACGGGGACCATGTTCTCGGCGCATTCCTCTCTGTGCACTTGGCCGATTTCTGCATATGGCACAGATGCCCAGAAGGAAAAATATCTTTCCGTTTTGTGCTCCGGAGAAAGGCTGGGCGCCTTTGCTTTGACTGAACCCGGTGCGGGCACCGATTCAGCTATGCAGCGCACGGTTGCCGAAGATAAAGGCGATCATTGGCTTCTCAACGGTTCCAAGATTTTTATTACCAACGCGGACTATGCGACCATCTATGTTGTGTTCGCCATGACGGATAAGAGCCAGGGCACCCATGGAATTTCCGCCTTTATTGTTGAGAAGGACTTCCCCGGCTTCCGCATCGGCTCACATGAGAAAAAAATGGGCATCCGTGGCTCCAATACCTGCGAGTTGGTTTTTGAGGACTGCATGGTCCCGAAAGAGAACCTCCTGGGCGAAGTGGGCAAGGGCTTCAAAGTTGCTATGACGACGCTGGACGGCGGCCGTATCGGCATTGCCGCACAGGCTGTCGGCATTGCGCAGGGCTGCATTGACCAGACAATTCCTTATATTTCCCAGCGCATCCAGTTTGGCAAACGCATCAGCCAGTTCCAGAATACACAGTTTGAAATGGCCAATATGCAGACGGCGGTTGACGCGGCCCGTATGTTGACTTATCGTGCGGCGCAGGCCAAACAGGATGGGGATCCGTATTCTCATCTTGCCGCAATGGCAAAGCTTTTTGCCGCCGGTACAGCCAGTGACGTGACCCGCCGTTGCCTGCAGTTGGTTGGTGGCTACGGTTACACTCGTGAATATCCGTTTGAGCGTATGATGCGCGACGCCAAGATTACCGAGATTTATGAAGGCACCAGCGAAGTGCAGCGTATGGTTATCTCTGGTTGGATGGGTGTTAAATAAATAGATTACTCCCTTTTTTGTCCATACTAACGATGAACCGCCGTCTGGATTCCAGTCGGCGGTTTATTGTATATCAAAAATGCAGGGGGATATGTGAACCGGTAAGCAGGGAGGTTTCAAAAAGCGGCGACAGCTTGAAAAATATTTTGAAATAATTCCGGAATAGTTATTGTTGAAATTGCAGAATGTTCAGAGCGATTGCAAAGAAATCGATCTAAATAGCAAGCAGAGCAGCTTCCTGTAAGGAGAAATTTTTATGTGCGAAAAACCAGAGAAAAGCACAAAAGCCTATGAACGGGTAGTTAACTATATTCGGCATGAAATCTGGCTCGGAAACCTTAAATGTGGGGAACGTCTGCCATCTGAACGGGATCTGGCTGAAATGCTTGGTGTAAGCCGAAACTCCGTTCGCGAGGCGATACGTACCCTGAACCTGATGGGATTCATCTCCAGCGTACACGGGGTCGGAAATTTTGTTTCATGCGACTTGGAACAAAACTTGAGTGAAACGCTGAGAATGATGCTGATGATGGGCGAAACCAATTATTTGCAGGTCAGCCAATTGCGCAGGGGCATAGAGTCGGAAACGGCTCGCCTGGCTGCCAGCCGTATTCTGCCCCGGCAAATATCCAAGCTTGCGGACTTGGCTCATCGGATTCGCGAGGAACCAAATGCGGAAAAAGGCTCTTTGCTTGACCAGGAATTTCATACGCTTCTCTGCGAAGCGGCTGGCAATAAGTTGATCTATGCTCTCTTCATGGCCATGATTACTACAATCAACAATTTTATCAGCACTATGTACGGCCGTATTGTGCTGAACGAGGAACAGGCGGAGAAATTGTATTCAGCGCATGAAGAATTGGTAAATGCTTTAAGCCACCATGATGAAAAAAACGCGATTCGAGCAATTCAGTACCATTTTGAAATTGTCGACGCGGCGATCGAACGTTCATAGCATCTCATGAGTTGTTTTTTACGAGAGATTGCGCAGTCCGCCAAAGATATTTTAAAAGGGCAGGGGCGCCGGTTTTTAACCAGGCACCCCTGCTTTCGTATCTTAAGAGCGGCAGCTCAGAATCCGGCTAATGAGGTCGCGCAGGATGCACAGATCCTGTGTATTTAAATCGTCAAGACTGTCGATAATGTCCTTCAGCACACAAGCGCTGTTGGAAGAGTTGCAGCTATTGCTGTTACTGTTATTATTGTTATTGGAGCAGCATGACATCTTCTCACCCCCTTCTTCTAAGCTTATAGTATGCAGCTGGGGCGGGGCCTGTCAATATTGGCCCGGGGAATGCGTTCGGTGCAAGTGGAGGCAGTCTTGCTGTGTTTTATTGCAAATTTAGTGTAAAATGCGGCTCCGATCCGAAGGATGGAGCCGCAGTCCGATCTGTCTCGTTGCCGTATTTCACCTCCCAAGCTCATAGCACGCGTCTTATGATAACGGCCTAATATGAATTTCTAAAGAAAAATTCTTGAGAATTGTATGAGAATATCCGTTGCTTCCGAAAGAGAGCGGGGGATGGCGCGTGGTTGTGCAACGGAACTGAAAAAATATAAAAATCCGTGTGCAGGATTACCATCCTGACACACGGATTTTTTATGGAGCTGCTAACGCGATTCGAACGCGTGACCTCTTCCTTACCAAGGAAGTGCTCTGCCAACTGAGCCATAGCAGCATTGGCGACTCGGATCGGGATCGAACCGACGACCTCTAGCGTGACAGGCTAGCGTTCTAACCAGCTGAACTACCGAGCCAAACTGAATGCCGAATCAATGGCAACGTATGTTATTATACTGAAACGTTCGGAAATTGTCAACTCATATTTTTTACATAAAAACAGCAATATGTTGTGCGAATTGAATAGGGAATATCATGATCGATCAATATGTGGATGATTTGTGTGAATCGGGAAATAAAAATTTTGTGCTGCGCATTATGCAGGCCGTAAAAGATAAAATTATAATATCAGAATTCGAAACAAGATTTGACAGAAACGGCGGACAGGGGAGGGCTATAATAAGTTTCAATCCGACAGGGGGAGGAGCCATTGAAGCAGACTGTATACATAGACGTCCTGGTCGGCGTCAACCTGTTCATTAATTATTTGTTGCTGCTCTGTGTTGCAAAGTTCCTTTCCTTGAATGGAAAACCGAAACGGCTGATATTGGCCGCCTTGCTGGGGGCGGTGTATTCCCTGACGATTCTTCTGCCGGAGATTCCTCCGGTTTTATCACTGCTGATGAAGCTTTTCATGTCCCTGACGATTGTAACGGCGGCCTATGGATACAAGGGACTGCGGGAACTGATCCGTGAAACGGCAGCGTTTTATTTGACCAGTTTTGCTTTTGCGGGATTCATGCTTGTGCTTTGGTATTTTTTCGCCCCTCAGGGTTTGATGATCCGCAATTCAGTGGTGTATTTCAATATTTCTCCCCTGGCCCTGATCGTGCTGACCGTTGTGTGTTACGGTGCCATTGTCCTGTTTCAACGTATTACGGGCCGGCAAATGCCGAAGAATTTAAATTGCCGCATTACCATCGAATGCGGCGGAAAGACGAGTGTCTGTACCGCGCGGGTGGATACGGGCAATTCATTGAGAGAGCCGTTTTCGGGCGATCCGGTCGCGGTGGTTTATGAACCGGTGGTCGAGGGGATGATTCCGCCCAAGGACGGCCTGAATTTCCGGCTGATCCCCTTTGATGCGATTTCAGGGGGCGGACTTCTGGAATCCTTTCGTCCGGACCGCATGACGATCTGCATGGGGAAAAAGAAACTGACTACCCAAAAAGTTTTTATCGCGGTTACCAAGAACAGGCTAGGGGAATTCGATGCCTTGCTGAATCCGGACTTGCTGCAAAAAACGTCCGGCTAAATCCGGCCGTAGACGGACGCATGTATAAAGCCGCAGACGGCAGCGGCAAAAGGGAATGAGTGGAAATGAGCATGAATCGGCGAATTAGGGAATGGTACAACAGACTGCTGCTGCTGTTTCACCGGCTGCGGCTGTGCGGACAGGTCCATTACATCAACGGACCGGAAACGCTTCCTCCGCCTTTAACCAAGCAGGAGGAAGAAAAAGTCATGAATAATATCATGAATCATGTTCCTAACGCGCGCGAACCGCTGATTACGCATAATCTGAGGCTGGTCGTCTACATTGCGAAGAAATTTGAGTCCTCGAGTGCAAGCGTGGAGGACCTGATTTCCATTGGAACGATCGGCCTGATTAAAGCGGTCAACACCTTTTGCCCGGAACGAAACATCAAGCTGGCCACCTACGCTTCCCGCTGTATTGAGAATGAAATCCTGATGTATCTGCGGAAAACTTCTCAGCTGAAAAACGAAATTTCCATCGACGATCCTCTCAATGTGGATTGGGACGGCAACGAACTGCTCCTTTCCGACATCCTGGGCAGCGATCAGAACGCGGTCAACATGAACATCGAGGAGGAGGTGGAGCGCGATCTTTTGCGCAGCGCGGTTTCCCGTTTGGCCCCGCGCGAAAAGGAAATCATGCAGCTTCGGTTCGGCCTGAACAACAGCAGGGAGCATACACAGAAGGAAGTAGCCGATACGCTCGGTATTTCACAATCCTACATATCCCGTCTGGAAAAGAGAATCATCGAACGGCTCCGAAAGGACTTGGAGCGGGTGAGTTGAGCGGAACCGGAGAGAGGGCTGCTTCCCGCAGAATCTGGTAAGCCTGAAGCAGCCCCTCGTAGCTGTAAAACCGGCAGTTGGCGGGGCTGGTGGAGGGCAGTTCCACGGCGGGCAGCCCGGTCTTTTTCAGGCAAAGCCGACGGTAAAGGGCGGCGGCCTTTGTTCCGGTTGTAAAGACGGTATGGATATCTGTATGAGCGAGCAGGGCGGCGATGTCGTTCGCAACCGGTTCCCGAATGCTGCCGTCGTCCGCTCCTTCGATCACGCAGCTCTTCAATACATCCCAGAGGGCGATTCTGCTGGAAAGCAGAACCGCCTTTTTTTCGTCGTTCGTTTTTGGGACCGGCAGTCCGTACAGGTCGGCGATGATGCGCCAGAACCGGTTCTGCGGGTGGGAATAATAGAAGCCGGCTTCCCGGGATTTCGGGGAAGGCATTGTGCCCAGCACCAGGACACGGGAGTTTTCGTCGCAGACCGGTTTCAGCGGATGAACGATGCGTTCCATCAGCGGTACTCCTTTCTTTTTTCCCTGGCATATGCCAGAAGTTCTTCCCGCCGGTTTGGGCATGTTCCGTCGATGACCGCGTCCAGCAGCAGCGAAAGCAGGCGGCCCACTTCACGGCCCTGCGGAATCCCGGCTTCCATCAGGTCGCTGCCGTTCACGGCAAGATCAAGCAGGGTAAAACACTGTTTCTCCTGCAGCATGTGTTCGAGCGCTTCTTTCGTCTTGTCAAGCAATGGCAGCCTTTTTTGGTCCTCCGCGCTTTTGGCCCGCGTGTCCGCCGCGCGCACCTCAATCAGCCGCCGAAGATTTTCTTCTCCCAACAGATTCAGCCGGCGGCGGAGCACCTTCTCCCTGTCTGGAAGAGACAGGTCATGCTGCCGGACAAGGAGTGCCACGGTGCCGATCGTTTTCCGGCTGTATCGCAGGCGTTTTAAAATGAGTTCTGCCAGTTCCGCGCTTTTCTCCGGGTGGCCGTAAAAGTGGCCGGTTCCGTTTTGATCCTCCGAATAGCAGAGGGGTTTTCCAAGGTCGTGCAGAAACATGGTCAGGCGCAGTATGGGATCGGGGGGAATGGAAGCCACGCTTTTCAGCGTATGCTCCCACACGTCGTAACAGTGATGCGGATTATTCTGGGAAAAGCCGAAGGAAGCCCGGATTTCGGGAATAAACTGTGCGGCCACTTCCCGGTATTCCCGCAGAACCCGTTCGGCACCCGTTCCGCAGAGGAGCTTTGTGAATTCGGAGGCGATGCGCTCCCGTGCGACACCGTCCAGCATGGCGCGGTTTTCGATAAGGCTGTCGGCCGTCTTTCGGTCGATGGAAAAATCAAGGACCGAGGCGAAACGCAGGGCGCGCAGAATCCGGAGACCATCCTCCCGGAACCTCAGATCCGGGTCCCCAACGCATCGGACCGTTTTCAGCCGCAGGTCGTCCTGCCCGCCGAATTCATCCACCAGTTCACCGGTCCTGCGGCAAGCCATGGCGTTGATGGTGAAATCCCGGCGGGAAAGGTCCTCCTGCAGCCGTCGGGTAAAGGTGACTGCGTCCGGCCTCCTTCCGTCCGTGTAAACCCCGTCAATCCGGTACGTAGTCACTTCAATGGGCATTCCGCTGCTGAGTACTGTCAGCGTGCCGTGTTTGAGCCCTGATTGAATCATGGGAAAACACTCGAGGGTTTTCATAACTTCCTCAGGCAGGGCCGAGGTGGCAACGTCCCAGTCCGAAGGTTCTTTTTGGAGCAGACTGTCTCTCACGCAGCCCCCGACGACGCAGGCGTCGAATCCGTTTTGGGTCATAATTTGCAGGATGGAATCGACAGGAGGCGGTATTTTAACAATCATGCTGATTCCTCGCTTTTCAATCAAATTCTGTCGAAAATCACGAAAAGAATATTTCTGTTATGCCCTGCATGATCCTCCGCATTCATGGTAATAATGACAATGAAATGCGGCGGACGGAGGGAATGTGAAGTGCAGTACAATAAAGTTGAAATCTGCGGGGTCAACACTTCCAAGCTGAAAGTTCTTACCGAAAAGGAGAAAATGGAGCTTCTCCGCCGCGTGAAAGACGGGGATATGAAAGCGCGCGACGAGCTGATCAGCGGGAATCTGAGGCTTGTTTTAAGCGTAATCCAGCGTTTCACCAACCGGGGGGAAAATCTGGACGACCTGTTTCAGGTCGGCTGCATCGGCCTGATCAAGGCGATCGACCACTTCGACATCAGTCAGGGCGTCCGTTTTTCCACTTACGGCGTACCGATGATTATTGGGGAAATCCGGCGGTATCTCCGCGATAACAACAGCATCCGCGTCAGTCGCTCTCTGCGGGACACCGCCTATAAGGCGATGCAGGTCAAGGAGAAAATGATGGCGAAGAACAGCAGGGAGCCGACGGTGGAGGAGATCGCGAAGGAGCTTGAGCTGCCCAGAGAAGAGGTTGTCGTGGCCCTGGAGTCCGTCGTGGAACCTGTTTCCCTGTATGAGCCGGTATTTTCCGACGGCGGGGACACCATCTATGTGATGGATCAGGTCGGCGACAACAATGACGACAACAACTGGCTGGATGAGATCGCACTCAAGGAAGCCATCAAAAATCTGAACGGCCGGGAAAAAAATATTCTTTCGATGCGTTATTTTCAGGGGAAAACGCAGATGGAAGTTGCCTCGGAGATCGGGATCAGCCAGGCGCAGGTTTCGCGATTGGAAAAGGCTGCTCTGGATAAGATAAAAAAAGAGATATAACGATAAAACATTGGGGAAGGCCGGAATCACCGGAGGCCTTTCTCATTTTTGTAATCATGTTTTTCAATAAAAACTAAAAAAATTATAATCCATTGTAACATTTCTTGCCTCCTCAATCAAATAAAACTCTTTTCCGGCATAAAAATAGGATACAGGAGGTGGGAAAATGACTTGCAGGATGGTTGATATGCGCCGGAAAGAGGTCATCAATATTAAGGACGGAATGCGCCTTGGCACTGTGGGAGATATGGAGTTCGACACGGCAAATGCCAGGGTAATTGCAATCGTCATCTACGGACGCCTGCGTTTTTTCGGGTTGTTCGGCCGCGAGGATGACATTGTGATTCGCTGGCAGGATATTCAGGTGATCGGGGATGACACGATCCTGGTATCTTACAACAATTATCTCAAAGTGAAAAATTCCTCGCACAGCCTCGCGACTTTTCTGGGGTTCAAGTGATCCTTTTCAGTGGAAAAGCTTGTATTCAGCCCGTTTGTATGCTATAATGTTCCCGCTAAAACACACGCCGATGCCAGGCCCGGGTGCCCGAAAGGGTGGAGAGCCAAATTTAAGCGCGGCGGAGGAACAACCAAGGAGGATTTAGCTATGGCAGTAGTATCCATGAAACAGCTTTTGGAAGCAGGTGTCCATTTTGGACATCAAACCAGAAGATGGAACCCGAAAATGGCGGAATACATCTTCACGGAACGCAACGGCATTTATATCATCGATCTGCAGAAAACGGTCCGTAAACTGGAGGATGCGTATAATTTTGTGCGCGACCTTTCCACGGATGGAAAATCGGTCCTGTTTGTCGGAACGAAGAAGCAGGCTCAGGAATCCATTAAAAACGAGGCGGAACGCGCCGGCGCCTATTATGTCAACGCGCGCTGGCTGGGCGGCATGCTGACCAACTTCCGCACCATCCGCCGCAGGATTGACCGCCTGAACCAGCTCAAGACGATGGAGGAAGACGGAACGTTCGAGCTGCTTCCTAAAAAAGAAGTCGGTAAATTAAAGCTTGAAATCGAGAAGCTTGAAAAGTTTCTCGGAGGCATTAAGGATATGAAGAGCCTTCCCGGCGCGCTGTTCATTGTAGACCCGCGCAAGGAAAGAATCGCCGTTGCGGAGGCAAGAAAACTGGATATTCCGATTGTGGCGATCGTCGACACGAACTGCGACCCGGATGAAATCGATTACGTTATTCCGGGCAACGACGACGCAATCCGCGCCGTAAAGCTGATTTCCGAAACGATGGCGAACGCCATTATTGAGGGAAGAGAAGGACGGATGGGAGCGGCTGCTGCTGCGGAAAAGGAAGACGAACCGGCAGAAAGCGCTGCGGAATAATTTGTTTTTCTACCAATTAACGTACTGATGAAGCGGAGGAATTTGAAAGATGGCTTTTACTGCGAAAGATGTCGCAGCTCTTCGCGCGAAGACCGGCTGCGGGATGATGGATTGTAAGAAGGCGCTGGATGCTTCCGGCGGCGATATGGATCAGGCAATAGACTTTCTTCGTGAAAAAGGTCTTGCCGCCGCAACCAAAAAGGCTGACCGCGTCGCGGCCGAGGGCATTGCCTTTGTCGACCTGAATGAGGCCGGCAACGTGGGCGTGGTGATTGAAGTGAACGCGGAGACGGACTTTGTCGCCAAAAATGCGGAGTTTCAGAGTTTTGTCAAGACCTGCGCCGACACCGTGATGGAACAGAACCCGGCCGATGTGGAGGCTCTTTTAGCCTGCAAGGCTTCCGGTTCCGATGAAACGGTCGACGCGATCCTGAAGGAAAAAATTCTAAAAATCGGCGAGAATATTAAAATCCGCCGTTTCCAGCGCATGGAAGGAGCTCTCGGCGGCTATATTCATGCGGAAGGAAAAATCGGCGTTCTCGCAAGATTTGATACGGCCGCCGAAGTCGCCGCGAAACCCGAATTTAAGGAATACGCCAAAAACGTGTGCATGCAGATTGCCGCGATTGTGCCGCAGTATCTTAACGAAGAGAGTGTGCCGGCGGATGTGGTCGAGCATGAAAAGGGAATTTTGAAGCAGCAGATTATCGATTCCGGCAAACCGGCTGAGATTGCGGAGAAGATTGTTGTCGGCAGGTTGAAAAAATTCTTTAAGGAAGTTTGCCTGGTCGATCAGCTTTATGTGAAAGATGATAAACTGACTATTCAGGATTACACCGATCAAACGGCGAAACAGCTTGGCGGAACGATTAAGATTGCTGCCTTTGCCCGTTATGAAAAGGGCGAGGGCCTTGAAAAGCGGCAGGACAATTTTGCGGATGAAGTTGCGGGCATGATTAAATAGAAATTGCCCGAATCAACGGATGAAGCAGCGCAGAGAATTCTGCGCTGCTTTTGTCTATTTGCTGGGAGACGGAAAATGAGTCATACGCTGAGGATCGAAAGATCAAAGAGGAGGACTTTGTCCCTCTCGATTACGAGAGATGGGGCTGTCCTGGTCAGAGCCCCTCTATTTCTTGAAAGTGAGGAAATAGAGTCTTTTGTCCGGAGACATGAGGAATGGATTGAAAGACAGCTTTCTCTCTGGAAAGAGCGCGCCGCACGGGAGGCGGCGCTGATGCTGACGCCGGAAAAGACGGCTGCCCTGAAACAGAGGGCTCAGGTTTATCTGAGCGGCCGCGTGCGGCATTACAGTAAAATAATGGGTGTCAGCCCGATCGGGATCAAAATCACATCGGCCAAGACCCGATGGGGCTCCTGCAGCGCAAAAAACAGCCTGTGCTTTTCTTATCGGCTGATCCTTCTGGACCCGGAAGCCGTCGATTATGTTGTTGTGCACGAACTCGCCCATATACGGGTCAAAAACCATGGGCCGGAGTTTTACCGGGAGGTTGAACGGTATCTTCCGGATTTCCGGCGGAGAATCGCCCTCCTCAGGGAAAGCCAGCAGAAAATCGGTTTATGACCCGCGTGATCCTGGCGTCCCTGTGCCGATTCGTTTACCGGGGATCGCTTCACTGAGCACCGGCCGTGAACGGCGTTAAGGTTTAAGGACAAAAGCACAGGTCGCAGAGGTTAAATTCCGTGTTTGCTATTGTTCTGCCGGTATCCAGGTGCTAAAATATGGATAAAGTCAGTAAAATGATCGCCAAAGCGTTTTTCTGATAGTGCATACACATTGGGAGCATCTTAAATGAGGAAGGCGGGGTATTGCCAATGCCGATGACAGAGCTGCCGTTGGAAAAAGCGTTTATGCTGATTGAGCCGGGGCCGGTAATGCTGGTCACAACCAGGGATCACGAGCGGAATAACATCATGACCATCACATGGCACATGGTAATGGATTTTACCCCCAAGATCGCCCTGACGACCGGTCCATGGAATTATTCCTTTCAGGCTTTGACACATACTGGAGAATGCGTCCTGGCGGTTCCTGCAATCGATCTTGCGGAAAAAGCGGTGTCGATCGGGGACTGTTCCGGCTGTGAGGTGGACAAATTCGAAAAATTCGGTCTGACTCCTTTGCCGGCCGCCAGTGTGCATGCTCCTCTGATTTCAGAGTGCCTTGCCTGCGTCGAATGCCGTGTCACGGACTATTTGGAATCTCAAGGTATTTTTGTCCTGCAGGGGGTTAAGGCCTGGATTGACAGGGAACGGAAAGAACGGCGGACTTTTCATGCCAACGGCGACGGCACCTTTGTTGTAGACGGAGAGACCGTCAACCTGCGGGGCCTAATGGAAGACAAACTTCCGCCCGGGGTCTGAAATGCCTGCTGATTTCTGGCAGGGTTGTGATTCGATTTAATTTTTTTGCCGAGTGCTATTATTTTTCTGTGCAATACCGATAAAATATGTTATACTATCAATTAGGTGCAGTGATCTCAGGAGGTTCGCTCATATGACAGACAGTGAATTATTGAACAGCTATTACCCTCTCATTTCCTTTCTCGCGGAGTTGTGCGGTCCGGGCTGCGAAGTACTGCTGAATGACGTTTCAACGCCGGAGAGGGCGGTTGTCGCCATCGCGGGCGGCTGCCATTCCGGCAGGGAGATCGGCAGTCCGATGACTGATTTTGCCAGAGATATCGTCACAAATAAAACTTATCAGGATAGCGATTATATTTCGAATTATACCGGAGCGGGCAAAGGAAAAAATTTTATGTCCAGTACCTTTTTTATCAAAAATGGGGACCGTCTTGTCGGTCTGCTTTGCGTCAACCGGGACATGAGTTTGCTGACTCAGACGGAGAATGCGTTTGAACTGTTGAAGAAGCAGTACAATCTGGTCATGCCTTCGGAAGAAGTTCAGGAAGTGCTGGATGCTCCGGTGTCCATGATCTTACAAAACATGGTGCGTGCGGCAATCAGCGAATCGTGCACGCTGCCTGACCGCCTTAAGAAAAGCGAGAAGGAAGCGATCGTAATCAAGCTGAAGAACCAGGGAGTTTTGCGCATGAAGGGCGCGGTTGCGGAAATCGCGCGTCAGCTGCGTATTTCTGAGCCCACCGTTTACCGCTACATCAATTCCGAGAAAACGTAAGATTTCGCTATCAGCGAGCCGTGCGGTGTAATTGCCCTCTTGCGAAGGGATCCCATCATGTCAAATCAAGAATAAAAATGCGCTTTATTCGGCCGTTAAAACCAAATAAAGCGCATTTTTCTGCCTGTGTTTCGCTGGGAAAGAGAATTATCCGATTAACGGCGCATCCGGCGCATCCGGCGCATCTCGTGGCATTCGTTCAGGCGCAATTCAAAATCCTGCTTGTTTTTTTGTACCAACACGTCGAGGACCAATCCGCAGAAAAACGAAAGGATGGAGCCTAGTGTCAAAAAGCAGCTGACAATCAAGGTGGGGAGGCGGGGGACAAGCCCTGTTCTGAAATATTCAACGAAAACCGGAAGAATCAGAATCACGCCGATCAAGAGCATCAATGCCGCGGCAAATCCGAAAAAGGGAAGAGGACGGCAGTTTTTGTACAGACGAAAAATCGTTCGCAGGACCTTGGCGCCGTCGGAGTAGGTGTTCAGTTTCGATTCGCTGCCGGCGGGCCTGTCCCGGTAGGGGACAACGACGCTTGAGATTCCGAGATTTTTGTCGAGTGCGTGGATTGTCATTTCCGTTTCGATTTCAAATCCTTTCGATAAAACCGGGAATGTTTTGACAAACTCGTAGCTGAAAGCGCGGTAGCCGGTCAGAATATCACTGACATTTGTATGAAAAAGAAAATTGATGGTCTTTTTCACCAGTGTGTTTCCGATGTTGTGAAACGGACGTGGATTTTCCTCAAAATAGGTAGCCGAAAGACGGTCTCCGATCACCATTTCCGCCTGGTTATTCAAAATCAGACCAACCATTTCTTTTGCGCATTCCGCCGGATAAGTGTCGTCTCCGTCGGTCATAAGGTAGCATTCGGCGTCGATGTCGCGAAACATGCTGCGAATCACCTGTCCCTTCCCCTGACGGTATTCGTAGCGGACAACGGCTCCCGCTTCCCTTGCGGCGCGGTCTGTTCCATCGGTCGAATTGTTGTCATAAACATAGATGACAGCTTGTGGCAATTCCCGCTTGAAATCTTCAATGACCTTCGCCACCGTACGCACTTCATTATAGCATGGTATCAATACTGCGATTCTGTCCATGTGCCGCCTCCTGTTCACGATTATTTTTCCCAATGTTTGGGAAAACATTCAAAACTGACTTCAGGCATTCATTCTTTTTTCACAGATTTTTCCATTTTGGATTCGATTCAGCCTGCGGACATATAGGGTCAGAGATCCTGCTCCTTTCGATTCCGTCCCGAAAGGGGCGGCATTTTTTCGTTTAAGGATGATTTCATGGGAAAAGGCAAAGCTATTGAAGAAACAAATTCGATAAATTCTGTAGAAATAAAAAGAGAGGATGGATTCCAAGATGGCAGACGTAAAAAGTCCTTATCAAAACGCTCCGGCGGCGACACCTACAGATTTTCCGGTTCAGCACCAGGAAAGGCAGCCCGGCCGCCAGCAGCAGATGAATCCTCAGCCGGTAACCGACAATCCGGCCGCCCGCGGCAGCGGAAAACTGCAGGGACGCGTCGCGGTTATTACGGGTGGGGACAGCGGAATCGGACAAGCGGTTGCGGATGCTTTCGCAAAAGAAGGCGCGGACATTGTGATTGCTTATCTGGAGGAGCAAGAGGACGCGGACAGGACCTGTGAGATGGTGAAAGCCGCGGGCCGGCGCTGCACGGCGGTCAAATGCGACCTGCGGCAGGAGCTCTGCGCGAAACAGGTCATTGACCAAACGATATCTGACTTCGGCAGGATCGACCTTTTAGTCAACAATATCGCTGTTCAGTTTCCGCAAAACGAGATTGGGCAGATTTCCTCCGAACAACTGAAGAACACATTTGAGACTAACTTTTTCAGCTGCTTTTATATGGTTCAGGCGGCCCTGCCTCACATGGGTCAAGGATGCTCTATCATTAACACCACTTCGATCACTGCGTATCAGGGCAGCCCTACGCTGATCGATTATTCCGCGACCAAGGGGGCCATTGTCTCCTTTACAAGGTCGCTTTCCCAGTCGCTTGCGCCGAAAGGGATCCGGGTCAACGCCGTGGCGCCCGGGCCGGTCTGGACGCCGCTGATTCCCTCCAGTTTCGATGGGCAGAGAGTCTCCGAGTTCGGCAAAAATATGCCGCTTGGCCGTGCAGCGCAGCCGTTTGAAATTGCGCCGGCTTACGTGTACCTCGCTTCCGACGATTCAGCCTGTATGACCGGTCAGGTGCTTCATGTCAACTGCGGCGCGATTACGGAAAGCTGATCTGAAAGGGCGAGCCCGGAAACCGAGGTTAAGAGAAAACCTTCTTTCGTTTGGAATGGAAGCGGGATAGCCGCTTCATTCCGAACAAGAAGGTCTTTTCTTAGAACGTATAAACAAGCTCTCATCCCGACCGGTCTGGCTGGAAATTGGCGGAGAGTCTTGTGCTGGGAAACCAATTTTGTCTCAAGGCAAAAAAAGAAGGCCGCTTTAACGGCGGCCCGTGGAAGAATGCGAATGGAATGCTGATTCAATGTGGTGAAAGCGCGCCAGTATGATTGCCTTTTAAAATTGTGCGGTCATGATCCGCGCAACGCAGGGCTTGGGCTGGTTTACTCGATCACGGTCACATTAGCCGCGCGCAGCTTGCCGTTGCGGGCATCTGTTTCGGTATCATAAGAGACCTTCTGACCTTCGGAAAGAGTCTTATATCCGTCAGACTGAATAGCAGAAAAGTGTACGAACACATCTTCGCCGCCATCGTCGTTGGAAATAAATCCATAACCTTTTTCCGCATTAAACCATTTTACTGTGCCTTTATTCATTAATAAAGCACCTCCGATAGTAGTATGTCCTAATGTGAAACTAAAAACTCACATCCCGAGCAAATCATTAAACGTTCAATGACTTACATAAAGATGTGAGTTCCATTGGCACATTTAGAAGACGTTTATTATCTTAACATAAAATCTATCTTTTGTCAAACTAATTTACGCAGTGCTTTTTCGAAATTTCGTTTATTTGATCCGGATCCGGGAAAACTACCGGAAAAGGAAGGAGGACAAAATGGAACAGAATAAAAAAGAAGAAAGAAAACTGCAATTGAAAGACGATGTCTCTTTTATGGACGAACAGTCTGTCGCTTCCTCCATGGACTGCACCGGTTTGATGCCGTCGCTTCCGGCTACGGAAGATGAGGCGGAATCCTATTCCGATCTATATTCGGTTCCGGCGCCAAGACAGATCGATGATGTTGAAATCCGTAAGAAATCTCTTCGTCATCATAAAGTCGGAGGCAAGAACACCTGAGCGGATATTTGTTTCAGCCCGAATATAAATGCCGGTCCCGCGCGCCGCGGGACCGGCATTTTCTGTAGCTTCAGCGAAAAGTAAACCACCAGCTGGCGGTTTTAATTTATGAAGCAATAATAAAAAGAAACCGCCTCGCAATAGCCTTACGGATATTTTGAGACGGTTCCTTTATTCGACAACGTCAGCCCCAATGGGTGACGCTTAAAATGCGGGAAGATGAGTCGGAGAAAAGTTATTTCATGCTTTCCTCATATTTCTTGATCATGTTTTTAACCATCTGGCCGCCGACAGAACCGGCTTCCTTCGTGGAAAGATCTCCGTTGTAGCCCTGCTTCAGGTTTACGCCGACTTCGGACGCAGCTTCCATCTTAAACTTATCAAGAGCTTCACGGGCTTCCGGCACGACGTGTTTGTTACTACTAGACATAAAAGCAACACTCCTTCATTTAATCTATTTTCATTTCCCTTGCGTTTGCTTTACTATTTTGCGTTGTGGTTTCTTTTTTATGAATGTAAATTTTTTCAACTTCAAATAATATAACCCTTTGATGAATCCACTCCCGAAATCAGCAGAGCGGCGCACACCATAAGGAGCTGATGCGGGCTGCGGGATTCTGAAAATTTCACGGTAAAATCGTGTGGCTCAAGCATGTTCCCGTCAAGGGTCCTCAGTGTGCGCTGCAGACTCAGCGCGGCGGTGCCTTCCTCCAGGCCCGCGATACTGAGCGTTTCCCTTGAGCTTGTGCCGCAAGTGACAGCGGCGGTCCCCGAACCCTTCAAAAGTGCGGCGGCACGGACATTTTTAGACTCAAGAACGCATAAAAAATCCGGTGGGAATGAGATCGGGTCCTGTGGGAGCGTGCTGTTTTTTAAAAGGGCGATTCCCTGCCTTAATTCAATTTTTGGTATTTTTTCATATTCATAGAGGAAATATTCCGGACCGGGACCACGTTCAAAAACGCGATCCGGACCGGAATATCTCACTCCGCCGTACTTTGGCAGGGCGGCAATCAAGGCCTGTGTTGCCGAAGTGTCTTTTGAATCTCCGCATAAAAAAATATTTACCATGAATCCAATGCCTCTGTTATCGATATTTCTGAAAACAGTATTTGCCGTGACATTTTAATTATGTAAGGCAATTACCGCCAGGAGTGTTCCATAACGCCGGTATTTTTGGAAACGTGACATGCGTTTCGAAATATTTAGGATCTATATTTTTTGACCCGCCGACAATGCCGGCGGGTCTTTTCGCACTTAGGTGAATTAAAATAGCAAGTGCAACAGGAGGGTAGAAAGAGTCCACAAAAAGCCAAATCCATGATACAGTAGGAGTTGAAAAGACACCACTGAAGGAGAGGCTTTTTATGGACTACCACCATCTTACACCAAAAGAGCGCGCATTGATAGCCCAATTGTGGAATAACGGGATCAGTATGAGGCAGCTTGCACGCAGGTTGCAAAGGGATCCGGGCACAATCAGCCGGGAGATCAAGAGGAACCGTTCGGGACAAAAATATCTTAGCGTTCCGGCACGGGCCCGGTACCTTGAACGGCGAATGGAATGCCGCCGGAAGAGGCTGTATCAAAACCCACGTCTGACAGCTTACATATCCGAAAAGCTTGAATTGTCATGGTCGCCCGAACAAATTGCCGGAAGAATCCGGTTAGACTATCCGGATGACCGGGACATGAAAATCTCGCACAGCAGCATATATCGGTGGCTACGCGCGGACTTGCTGCCACGTTCCGTACAACTTACGATGAAACTGCGTCACTATGGCCGTCAGCATGGAGAAACTCGTGGGTACAAGGCCGGGGCGCGGGAAATCCGGGAGAGAAGCAAAGAAGCTCTACGCAGAAAGAGACTTGGAGACTGGGAAGCTGACACGATCGTGTTCGGACAAGCAAAACGCGCTTATTTGCTGAATGTGACCGACCGAAAAAGTCGATACTGCTGCCTGGCCGTCCTGCGCAACATCAGACGGGAAGAAGTCATGCGGGGCTTTGAGTTCTTCTTTGAAGGCGGAAAGGTTCCGCTCCGCACGGTAACGTCGGATCGAGGGATCGAATTCAACTGCCACCGTGAATTTGAGAGCCGCTTTGAAGCGTTGTATTATTACACTCGCCCAGCCTCTCCGTGGCAGAAGCCAACCGTGGAAAATACGAACGGATTGATTCGTCAGTTTTTCCCCAGAGGAACCCGTTTTACAGAACTTACCCCAGAAGCCGTGGCATTTGTCATGGAGCGTCTCAACGACCGCCCGCGTAAATGTTTGAATTGGAAAACTCCTGCTGAAGTCATTTCTTCTTATCTGTTGCACTTCACTTGACAATTCACCCTTAAGCGATAAGCTATTTTTTTGCTGAGGGGTTTGAAATTTGCATTCCGGCCTGGTCAATCGTATAATTGCTTTTTAAAATCAATTGGGAAACCGGCACGATCGTGTATCCTTGCGACTGCAGTGTTTTCAGGATGGTCGGAAGGGCCGCCGGTGTATTTTTTGCTCCATTATGAAACAAAACAATGGAACCGGGTTTTACTTTTGTAGTCACGCGGTCGATAATCTGCTGAGGAGTGGGATTCTTCCAGTCTAAACTATCAACATTCCACTGGATCGCATACATGTCAAGATCCTGCGTTGTTTTTATCACGGGGTTGTTGTAATCGCCGTAAGGGGGGCGGAACAGAATCGGGCTGACGCCGGTGACCGCCTTGATTTTGTCGTTGCAGGACGAGATTTGCTTTTTCATGTCATTCTCAGACAGCTTTGGCATGTGCGGGTGGGTATCGGAGTGATTGCATACTTCATGCCCCGCAGCGGCCAGGGCTTTTACGGAATCCGGGTATTTGTCGACCCATGCGCCCACAACGAAAAAGGTTGTTTTTACATTGTATTCCTTTAATATGTCGATCAGTGTTTGTGTTTCTTCATTCCCCCAGGCCGCGTCAAAGGATATCGCGATTTTTTTCTCCTCTGTTTTTACATTATAGATCGGAAGAAGACGCTTGGAAGCCGAAGCCTGAACAGCCTGAATCCCGCGCACGCCTGCTGCTGCGGCCAGTACAATTGCCAGAACACCGAACAGGATGGTCAGCAGCCGCTTGCGGGTTACAGTAATGACATGCATAGTCTATTTCCCCTTTCTGTTCAAAATATATGCGAAAGGAGAAGACATAAAACCGTTTTATCAAAAAAGTGAAATCAAGCGCATGAGCCGCTGACTGACCATGAAATGCCCCGATGTCCGCAAACAAGCGGACATCGGGGCATGATTTTCTGTCAGCCGACGGAAACTTTGATTTGGCCAAGAATTTCGCCGATACTGCCGCGCAGGGCAAGGTCTGCTTTTGCATCCATCGGCGTAGTGGTTTTATTGATCAATACCAGGCGGTGGCCCTTATAATAGTCGATGAGTCCGGCGGCAGGATAAACGGCCAGCGAGGTTCCTCCGATCATCAGCATGTCTGCGCGGCGAATGGCGTCCACAGCACCGTAAAGAGTGTCTTGATCCAGTCCTTCTTCGTAAAGAACGACATCCGGCTTGATCACGCCTCCGCAGGAGCAAGTGGGGATTCCAGAGCTTTGCAGCATGAATTCCGCGTCATAAAGCCTGTGGCAGCGCTGGCAGTAATTGCGGTGAACGGAACCGTGAAGCTCATAGACCGTTTTGCTCCCAGCTTTCTGATGGAGGCCGTCGATGTTCTGCGTCACCACTGCGGAAAGCTTTCCGGCTTGCTCCAGCTCCGCCAGTTTTTTGTGTGCGGGGTTCGGCTGCGCGTCGAGATAAAGCATTTTGTTTCTGTAGAAATCAAAAAACTCCTTCGGATGGGTTTCGTAAAAGCCATGGCTGAGCATCACTTCGGGCGGGTAATTGTAATGCTGGTTGTACAGCCCGTCCACGCTGCGGAAATCGGGAATCCCGCTTTCCGTCGAAACACCCGCACCGCCGAAAAAAACAATACGGCTGCTTGCGTCGATCATCTGCTGAAGTTGTTCCGTGTCCGTCATAAACCATCCCTCCAAAGCATTTGCCGGCTTTTTCTTTTATCTTATTCGCAAATGAGGGAAAAAGCAAGCGGAATCAGCAAGAAAATTCCACCCTGCCGCAGTTCTGTGATCCTGCGTTGGCGAGTTTCGCAATGTCCGTTTTCAGGGGTTCTATCCGCTTCGGAATCCTGGCTTTTCGTTCGTCCTGGCAGCTTAACGCTGTTCCTTTTGCGTTTCCGAGGGTTTCCAATTCCGGGGTTCTCCCGTTACGGCACCTCAAACACGCCGATACAGTTGAAAAAGATCCTGCGCGATTTTGCCGTTTGCCCTTTCGGCATGATGCTTGATGTGATCAATCGGTTTTGCCACCATCCGTTGTGAAAGTTCCCGGGCGTCGGTGCATTTACGGAAAGCGGTGTTCTACTGCCCTGTTTTGGCGTCTTCTCGCTTTGGCTTGACCTTTACAGAAAATCATGATATACTTATTATAAATTGAAAATACCCGTGAGGGAGTAGTTAGCGCAAATGTGCGCGGCAAGTCAACATACTGATCGTCAACGGTCTGGCTTGTCTTAAAAGACGAGACTCATGTATAACTTTTACAGCTATACATGGCCTTTTTTTATTGTGGTTAAAGCCCAAGTATACGCTCGTATGAGTGCTGCTTGGGTTTTTCTTTTGCAAATCACACTTTGTAAGGGAGAATATGTCATGAATCTATTGGAACTATTCCTCATCGCTGTCGGGCTTTCAATGGATGCTTTTGCCGTAGCCGTTTGTTTCGGGCTGACCATGCCTAAGGCAACCGTTAGAAAATCGTTGGTTGTCGGCATGTATTTTGGCTTTTTTCAGGCGATTATGCCGCTTATCGGGTATATGCTTGCCACACAATTTGCCGATAAGATAATCACTTTCGATCATTGGATCGCATTCACCCTGCTCTGTTTTATTGGCGGTAGAATGATTGCGGAAAGCTTTAAAAAAGAAGGATGTGCAGACAGGGAATGTCCTGCTGAAATATGCACGGACAGGGAATGTCCCGGCGGAGAGCGCCCAAATAGGAGGGAAGCCTCCTTGAGACCTGCTGAAATGCTGCCTCTTTCACTTGCCACAAGCATTGACGCGTTGGCGGTAGGCGTATCATTTGCTTTTCTTGATGTTAATATTGCCCCGGCGGTTTTATACATTGGAATCGTCACACTCATTTTGTCTATGATAGGTGTGAAAATCGGCAATATATTCGGCATGAAATTCAAATCGAAAGCCGAGCTTGCCGGCGGCATGATACTGGTTTTAATTGGTTTGAAAATTTTGCTTGAACATATGGGGATCATCAGACTTTAAAATAAAGGGATTCAGCCTTCAGCTAATTCGAACCAGCATTCTTGATATAAAACGGGGCGGGGAACTGAGGCGGTTTGCCGCCGCTCCCGCTCTTTATAGTTCCGCCGCTGCCGTGTCAGACAGGATGGGGCCGAACCATTCCGCTTTCTCTTTGCGGGCATCAAAGAGGAATCAGGGCTTGACAAATTCAGGATGCCGTGATATAAACTTAGATAATCAAACTAATTAGACGGGAGGGGGAACGATCGTGCTGGACTCGTTTGAAAAAGATCTCAACGAACTTCTGGTGGATACGTTCCGCTCTATCCTCAAAGTGGAGGAAGATACGCTCAGAAGCACAAAGATCGACCTTTCCATCAGCGAACTGCATCTTCTGGAAGCCGTCGGGAAAAACCGGGAGCAGGGCAGAACCATCAGTGAACTCGCGCAGGAACTCGACATCACGCTTCCTTCTGTCACCGTGGCGATCAACAAGCTTTTAAAAAAAGGGTATGTCCAAAAGAAAAAAAGCGGCGAGGATGCCCGGATGGTGTATGTTATCCTGACCAAGCAGGGAAGCAAGGTCGATCATGCGCACCGCTATTTTCACCGGCAGATGGTGCGCCAGGTCAGTTCGGGATTTTCCGAAGAGGAAAAGCAGATATTGGCGAGGGGAATTTTCAAATTGGATGCGTTCTTTAAGAGGAAGAGCGCGGAAATGGAGAAATAGATGAGTTTTACAATCGCCGGGACCGGAAGCTGCCTGCCCGCGTTATCCGTCGGCAACGATGCTTTCACCAAATTCGTGGATACGAGCGACGAATGGATTTCCACGCGCACGGGGATCCGCAAGAGACATTTCGTCAAAGGGGAGAGCCAGCGGGGCATTGCGGCACAGGCTTCACGGCTGGCTTTGGAGGACGCGGGCCTTTCTGCCGGCGAGCTGGATCTGATCCTGTGTGCGACGGTGCAGGGAGAGGATATCTCGCCGTCCCTCGCCTGTATGGTGCAGCAGGATCTCGGCGCGGGCTGTCCCTCCTTTGATCTGAACGCCGGCTGCACGGGGTTTCTCTATGCGCTGCACGCCGCCGCCGCTTACTTTCGTTCCGGAATGGCCCGCCGTATTCTGATTGTCTGCGCGGAACAGCTTTCGCGTTTTATCGATTGGGAGGATCGGAGCACCTGTGTGCTGTTCGGAGACGGCGCTGGTGCGGTCGTCCTGTCCGAAGGCGACTCTCTGCTCGGCATACGGGTTGGCGCCCGCGGCCAGAGGGAGAACCTGAACATTCCGGGGGAGGGGATTTCCGGCCCGTTCTGGGACGGGGAGAAGAAAGAACACTGCATCCGCATGAATGGGAGCGAGATTTTTAAATTTGCGGTGACCGCCGTCCAGCATGAGATCGAAGCAGCCGTTCGGGAAGCGGGAATCAGCGCGGACGGCGTGGATTATTTTCTGCTTCACCAGGCAAACGGCCGCATCATCGACTCGGCCCGGACACGGCTGCGTCAGCCAGAGGCAAAATTTCCAGTCAACTACGCGGAGTGCGGCAACACCTCCTCGGCGAGCATCCCGATCCTGCTTGACGGCCTGAACCGGAGCCGCCGCTTGAAAAAAGGGGACACCCTGCTTTTTTGTGCGTTCGGCGCGGGACTGACCTGGGGTTCCTGCATCGTCCGCTGGGATAAAAATTAATTACTGGAGGAAATTCAAATGGTATTTGAAAAAGTGGCACAGATTTTGGCAGAGCACAAGGAAATCGACGTTTCCGCCGTCAAACCGGAAAGCACGCTGGAAGAGCTTGGGCTCGATTCGCTCGACACGGTCGACCTGATCATGCAGTTCGAGGACGAATTCGATGTTTCGCTCGAGATGGATGAAAAGCTCAAGACAGTTGGAGACATCGTGAAACTGATTGAAGAAAAAATGGGGTAATGCCATGATACACACACCGCTTTGCGAACTTTTGGGGATCCGCTACCCCATCCTTCAAGGGGGGATGGCGTGGATCGCGGACGCCTCGCTGGCTTCGGCGGTATCGAACGCCGGCGGCCTCGGGATCATTTCGGCCATGAATGCCAGCGACGAATGGCTCAGGACGGAAATCAGAAAAGCCAGGACCATGACGGACCGGCCGTTCGGCGTCAACATCATGCTGCAAAGCCCGTTTGCGGAGCAGGTTGCCCGCGTTGCGGCGGAGGAAAGGGTCGCCGTCGTGACGACGGGTGCGGGCGACCCCGCCCGCTATATGGAAGAGTGGGGCAAAGCGGGCATCCGCGTGCTTCCGGTCGTCGCTTCCACGGCCGTCGCGCGGCATGTGGAGCGCGCGGGGGCGGCCGCAGTCATCGCGGAGGGAGGAGAATCCGGCGGACACGTCGGGGACCTGACGACAATGGTGCTGGTCCCTCAGGTGTGCGACTGTGTCCATGTTCCGGTTATCGCGGCGGGGGGCATCGCAGACGGCCGCGGCATCGCGGCCTCGATCATGCTCGGCGCGGTCGGCGTGCAGGTTGGCACTCGCTTTTTAGTGGCTAAGGAGTGCACTGTGCACCAAAACTATAAAAACCGCATTTTAAAGGCCAAAGATATCGGCACGGTCACGACGGGCAAACGCCTCGGACACCCGGTGCGCTGCCTGAAAAATGCCTTTTCGCGCGACTTCCTCGCGAAGGAGTACGACCCCGAAACGAACGTGAAGGAGATCGAGGCCCTTGGAGTCGGCGCACTGCGCCTTGCCGCCCGCGAAGGCGATGAGAAAAACGGCTGCTTTATGGCGGGACAGTCGGCGGCCCTGGTGACGAAGGAACAGCCCGCAGAAGAGATCATAACGGAGATGTTCGAGGAAGCGGAAGCAATTCTGCGCGGGGGAACGAGATGGGTCGGCTAGCGGTCATCTTTGCAGGCCAGGGCGCGCAGCGCCCCGGTATGGGAAAAAAGCTTTATGAAACCTCCCCGGCCGCTCGTTCCGTCTTTGAAACGGCGGAACGCGTCCGTCCGGGAACCCTTCGCCAATGCTTTGAAGGGACAAAGCAGGAGCTTTCTCAAACGGAGAACACACAGCCCTGCGTCTTTGCTGTCGACCTGGCCTGTGCCGCGGCGCTGCGGGAATCCGGCGTCGATGCAAGCGGAGCGGCCGGCTTTTCGCTGGGGGAAATCGCGGCCCTCGCCTTCACGGGAATTCTCTCCGATGAAGATGCGTTCCGCCTGGTCTGCAGGCGCGCGGAGCTGATGGGGCAGTGTTCCCGGAAGCGGCCCGGCGCGATGGCGGCGCTTCTGGGGCTGGGGACAACCCGGGCGGAAAGCATCTGCAAAGAGGCCGGCGTCTGGCCGGTAAACTACAACTGCCCGGGCCAGCTTGTGGCGGCCGGGGAGGCGGAAGCGGTTTCCGCGCTTTGCACGTTGGCGGCGCAGACGGGAGGAAAAGCCGTCCGGCTCGCCGTTTCCGGAGCGTTTCATTCCCCGCTGATGTCGGAGGCGTCCGACGGGCTTGCAGAGGAACTGAAGCGGTATTCCCTGAAGAAGCCCGCGATGCCGCTCTATTCCAATGTGACGGCGGAACCTTATGGGTCGGACGCGGCGGATCTGATCGCACGTCAGGTGAAAAGCCCCGTGCTTTGGCAGAAGACAATAGAAAACATGGCTGCGGCCGGTTTTGACACGTTTGTGGAGGCCGGACCCGGGACCACGCTGTGTGGGCTGATCCGCAGAATTCTGCCGCATGGGAACGCTTTCCACGCGGAGGACCCGGAAAGCCTTGAGCAGACGGTCCGGCAGATCATGGAGGAAAATCATGTTAAAGAATAAAACAGCGGTGATTACCGGTGCTTCCGGAGGGATTGGTGGGGAAATCGCCCTTCGGTTCGCGGAGCAGGGAGCCGATATCGCAGCGATTTATTCCGGAAACCGCGAAGCGGCGGAAGAACTCTGCGAACGGATCCGCGCGCTGGGACGGAAGGCGTCTTCTTTCCGCTGCGACGTTTCCTGTTCCGACGATGTAAAAGATACGGTCAAACGGATTCAGTGCGATTTCGGCGGAATCGATATTTTGGTCAACAACGCCGGAATTACCAGGGACCTTCTGGTTCCGCAGATGAAGGACGAGGATTTCGATCGCGTACTGGATGTGAATCTGAAGGGCGCGTTTCATATGATCCGCCAGACGTATATGATCTTTGCCCGGAGACGGGCGGGCAGGATCATTAACATTTCATCGGCTTCCGGGCTGACCGGAAGCGTTGGGCAGGCGAATTATTCCTCCGCCAAGGCCGGGCTGATCGGGCTGACCAAATCGGTTGCCCGGGAACTTGCCGGACGGAACGTGACCTGTAACGCGATCGCACCCGGACTGATCGATACCTCGATGACCCGAGAGATGAACCGGGAGGCAAAAGAGAATATTCTGAAAGCCATTCCGATGAGGCGGATCGGGGAGGCGGGCGATGTCGCGAATCTCGCGCTTTTCCTTGCTTCGGACCTCGCGGGGTACATCACCGGCGAGGTGATTCGGGTGGACGGCGGCCTCTGCATGTGAGGCCGCCGGGAAAGGAGCATTCATGGCGGATTGGACGGGAACCGGTTTTCATATCGGGGAACTGAAGATAAAGGCGCCTGTGGTCCAGGGCGGAATGGGAATCGGGATTTCCATGAGCGGCCTTGCTTCCGCAGTGGCAAACGAAGGCGGCGTCGGGGTGATTTCAGCGGCCGGCGTCGGGGTAATGGCCGGCGGCAGCGGAAAGCTGTCGGAAGACCGCGCCGGGCTCCGGGCGGAAATCGCCAGGGCACGGTCTGGAACAAAGGGCGTTCTCGGCGTCAACATCATGGTCGCGCTGACCAACTTTGAGGAAATGGCGCGCACGGCGATGGAAGAAAAAATCGACCTGATCTTCGCGGGCGCGGGCCTGCCTCTGAGGCTCCCCGAATTCCGCCCGGAAGGATGCGGAACAAAGCTGGTGCCGATCGTGTCCTCCGCCCGGGCGGCGGACCAGATCTCCAGGTGGTGGTTCAAACGTTACCGGTATCTCCCGGATGCCTTTGTGGTGGAAGGTCCCAAAGCGGGAGGACACCTCGGCTTTCATCCGGAGCAGATCGACGACCCGGATTACCGGCTGGAAAAAATCATCCCGGAGGTCGTGGCCGCGGTAAGGCCTTATGAGAGGACCGCGGGCCGGAATATTCCGGTCATTGCAGCCGGAGGAATTTTTACCGGCGAAGATATTTATCGTTTTTTAGAGTTGGGCGCTTCCGCGGTACAGATGGCGACGCGGTTCGTCGTTACGGAGGAATGCGACGCCGATCCGCGGTTCAAGGAAGCCTTTGTCAACTGCCGTGAAGAAGACATTGAAATCATCAAGAGCCCGGTCGGAATGCCGGGAAGAGCCATCAAAAATGATTTTCTGGCAAGCGCGGCGGCGGGAGGCAAAAGGCCGAAGTTCTGCCCTTATCACTGCATTACCTCCTGCCGCCAGGAAAAGGGAGCCTACTGCATTACCGACGCGCTGGTGAACGCCTGCAGGGGAAACCTGGAGAGCGGGTTTGTCTTTATCGGGGCGAACGGAGGCAGAGTCCACGAGATCACAACGGTGCATGGGCTGATGGAGGAGCTTGCCGAAGAGTATCAGAAGGCGGTTCTCCGTGGACAGGAGTTGAACACAAAATCAGAGGTTCCGCTTGCCGGAAAAGGAGTCTGAACGATGAGAAGAGTAGCCGTAACGGGGCTCGGCGTGGTTTCCCCGGTCGGGAACAGCGTGAAAGAGTTCTGGAATAGCCTGACCGCCGGAAGATGCGGAGTCGGGTTCATTACAAAGTTTGACACGACGGATTATAAGGTAAAAGTTGCCGCGGAAGTCAAGAATTTTGACCCCGCCTGCTGCATGTCGAAAAGCGAGGTCCGGAAAACGGACCTGTTTTCTCAGTACGCCCTGGCGGCGGCGGACCAGGCGATGAGCGACAGCGGCCTGACCGGAATCGATCCGCGCAGGCTGGGCGTCTATGTCGGCTCCGGCATCGGCGGCATCCATACCATTGAAGAAGAGACGGAAAAGCTTTTCAGCAAGGGCCCGTCGAGGATCTCGCCTTATTTTATTCCGAAAATGATCGGCAACATGGCGGCGGGCAATATCGCCATCCGGTATAACGCGCAGGGACCCTGCCTGCCGGTTGTCACGGCGTGCGCAACGTCCTCGCACACGGTCGGGGAAGCATTCCGCGCGATCCGGTACGGATATGCGGACGCGATTCTCGCCGGAGGAGCGGAGGCTTCCGTCCTGCCGCTCGCGGTAGCCGGGTTTATCAACTGCATGGCCCTTTCAACGAAAAACGACCCTTTGAACAGCTCCTTGCCGTTCGATAAACGGAGGGACGGTTTTGTCATCGGGGAAGGCGCGGGCATTCTGGTCCTTGAGGAGTACGAACACGCGGTTTCCCGCGGTGCGAAGATTTATGCGGAAGTCACCGGCTACGGCAACACCTGCGACGCATATCATCCGACGGCGCCCCATCCGGAAGCCCGAGGCGGTGCGGAAGCGATCCGGCTGGCGGCGGAGGAATCCGGCATCGGGGAGACGGACGTCCTTTACATCAACGCCCACGGTACCGGAACGCCGCTCAACGACAAAACGGAGACGCTCGCGATCAAGAAGGCCCTGCCCGATCTGGCGCGGAAGGCGTACATCAGTTCCACCAAGTCGATGACGGGGCATATGCTCGGGGCGGCCGGCGCGGTTGAAGCGATTGCCTCCGTTCTGGCGCTTTCCACCGGTACGGTTCCGCCGACGATCGGGTACCGGGACCCGGACCCGGACTGCGACCTGAATTATGTTCCGAATCAGGCAGTACAGGCGCATCCGAATTGTGCCGTCTCCATCTCTCTCGGGTTCGGCGGGCACAACGCCTGCGTCGCGTTTCGAAAAGAAGGAAAGGTGGGTCCGGCATGATGGAATTGGAACAGGTTCGCGCGCTGGCGGGAATCCTGAAAGAAAACGGCCTGAGCGCCCTTGAACTGAGCTGCGGCGAGGATCATATCAGGCTGGAAAAGCAGCCGGCCTCGATTTCTCAGGCTTCTGCGGCGGCGATTCCGACCGTGCAGTCCGCACCTGCCGGAGGCAGAGAGAGGGCGGCGGATCAAAATTGCCAGGAGATCAAGTCGCCGATGGTCGGTGTGTTTTACGCCGCGCCGTCGCCGGACGCGGAGCCGTTTGTAAAGGCCGGGAGCCGTGTAAAAAAAGGCGACGTTCTCTGCGTCATTGAGGCGATGAAGCTGATGAACGAGGTCAACGCGGAACAGGACGGGACAATTCTTGAAATCTGCGTAAAGAACGGCGATGTTGTCGAGTACGGGCAGACGCTCTTCCAATTTGCATAACCGGCGGGTTGGAAAAAATTTCACAGGAGAAAATTCAGCCGCGAGGCGGAACGGAGGATCCTATGAATCGTGATGAATTGATGAAGATAATGCCGCACAGACCGCCGATGCTCCTGATTGACGAAGCGGAAAAGGGTGCGGACGGCAAGGCGCACGGGGTCTATACGGTTCGGGGAGACGAGTGGTTCTTGCAGGGGCATTTCCCGGGAATGCCGATCGTTCCCGGCGTGATCCAGTGTGAGATGCTGGCGCAGACCTGCTGTGTTCTGATTGACGATTCGTCCGGGCCAGTGACCCCGATGTTTGCGGGAATCGACAAAGCCCGGTTCAGAGGCAGTATCCTGCCGGGGGACCGGATTGAAATGGTCTGTGAAATTGTCAGGAAAAAGGGCCCGTTCTTTTTTGCGAAAGGGTCCGGCTTCGTAAACGGAAAGCTCTGCGTCAGCGGGGAATTCTCGTTTGCCTTGGTCAGGACGGGGGGAGAGTCATCTTGTTTTCCAAAATCCTGATTGCGAACCGCGGCGAGATCGCCGTTCGGGTAATCCGTGCCTGCCGGGAGATGGGGATCTCCACCGTTGCGGTTTATTCGGAAGCCGACCGGGATGCGCTGCACGTCAGTCTTGCGGATGAATGCTACTGCATCGGCCCGGCGCGCGCGAAAGACAGCTATCTGAACATGAGCGCCATCCTGTCCGCCGCCGCCGTAAGCGGGGCGCAGGCGATCCATCCGGGCTACGGGCTTTTGTCGGAAAACGCGGAGTTTGCGCGGCTGTGCGCAAAATGCGGCGTTTCGTTCATCGGTCCCTCTCCGGAAGTCCTTTCTAAAATGGGCGACAAGGATGAGGCAAAACGCACCATGAAAGCCGCGTCGGTTCCCGTGATCCCAGGCTCCGGGCTGGTGGAAAATCCGGACGGCGCGAAACTGGCCGCCGCTGAGATCGGATATCCCTTGCTTGTGAAGGCACGCGCCGGGGGCGGCGGGCGCGGGATCCGGCTGATCCGGGCTGAAAAGGAACTCGACCGCGCTTTGTCCCAGGCCTCTGAAGAGGCGGAAAGCGCGTTCGGGGACGGCGGGATGTATCTGGAAAAATACATGACCGGCGTCAAACATATTGAAATGCAGGTCCTGTGCGATACGCTCGGAAATATTGTCTGCCTTGGGGAACGGGACTGCTCCATGCAGAGAAAAAACCAGAAGGTACTGGAGGAAAGCCCGTCTCCGGCGGTTTCATCGCAGCAAAGGGAGGAGCTTTCCAAGCTGTGCGAACGCGCCATGCGCGCGGTCGGCTACACCGGCGCAGGAACGGTTGAATTCCTGATGGACCGGGACGGCCGCTTTTATTTTATGGAGATGAACACGCGCCTTCAGGTGGAACACCCTGTTACCGAAATGGTGACGGGAATCGATCTGGTCAAATGGCAGATCCGGATTGCCTCCGGACTCCCTCTGGATTTTACGTCCAAGGATATCCCGCTGTGCGGCCACGCGATCGAGTGCCGGATCAACGCGGAAAATCCCAAAGAGAATTTCCGCCCCGGGTGTGGAAAAATCACGCTGCTTCACATTCCGGGAGGTCCGTCTGTCCGGTTTGACACCGCTCTGTATCCGGACTATGTGGTCACGCCTTTTTATGATTCCATGATCGGCAAGCTGATTGTCCAGGCGAAGACGCGGGAAGAGGCCGTGCGCAAGATGCAGGCCGCCCTGTGCGAACTGGTGGTCGAAGGGGTGGACCAGAACGTGGAATTCCTTCTGGAGCTGTTGCAGGAGGACGCCTTTCAGTCCGGACGATACACCACATCCACTCTGACCGAACGGGGGAGACTATGATTCACAGAGGAATTTTCAAGCGTCCGAGAAACGGGCTGGAGGGAGAGATCGAACGGGACAGAACCCCGGGACCGTCCGTCCCGGAAAATATGTGCGTGACCTGCCCGTCCTGCCGGAAGCTTCTGTTTCGGGACGCGCTTGCGGAGAACAGCTATGTTTGCCCGCGCTGCGGCTGGCACTTTCGGATCGTTGCGCGCCGGCGGATTGCCCTGATTTCAGACGAGGGCACATTCTGTGAGCAAAACGCTGATGTTGCCTCCCAAAATCCACTGGGCTTTCCGGGATACGACGAAAAATTGGAACAGGCGCGTCACCCGGAGGCGAACAAAGATGAGGTTGTCTGCGGCACCTGCCGGATCGGCGGATTCCCCTGCTGCGTTTTTGCGATGGAGCCTTCCTTTATGATGGGAAGCATGGGGACGGCGGTTGGTGAAAAGATCACCCGGCTGTTCGAGTATGCGCTGAAGCGCCGGCTTCCCGTCGTCGGTTTCACCGTTTCCGGAGGAGCCCGGATGCAGGAAGGGATTCTTGCTTTGATGCAGATGGCGAAGACCAGCGGGGCGGTTCGGCGGCATAGCGACGCCGGACTTCTTTATATTGCGGTTTTGACCAATCCGACAACGGGCGGCGTGACCGCCAGCTTCGCGATGGAGGCCGATATTATTCTGGCGGAACCCGGAGCACTGATCGGTTTCGCCGGGCCGCGCGTGATCGAGCAGACGATTCGGCAGAAGCTGCCGCAGGGATTCCAGCGCGCGGAGTTTCTGCTGGAAAAGGGCTTTGTCGATCAGATATCCAATCGCAAGACGCAAAAACGGCTGCTTGCCAGGCTGCTGGAATTCCACGCGGGAGGCGCGAATACGGATGAATGCCTATGAAAAATTGCTTGCGGCCAGAGCGGACGGCCGCGCGACCGCCAAGGATTACATTGGGAGGTTGTTTTATAATTTCACCGAGATGCATGGCGACCGGCGGTTCGGGGATGATCCCGCGGTGATCGCCGGGATCGGAATGCTCGGAAGAATTCCGGTTACGGTGATCGGCATTGAAAAAGGGCACGGCACGAAGGAAAGGGTCGCCCGGAATTTTGGCTCGGCGCATCCGGAAGGGTATCGGAAGGCTTTGCGCCAGATGCGGCTTGCGGAAAAGTTCGGACGCCCCGTCGTCTGTTTTGTGGATACCTCCGGGGCATACTGCGGGATCGGCGCGGAGGAACGAGGCCAGGGCCAGGCGATTGCGGAGAATCTGACGGAACTGATGGGCCTTAGGGTCCCCGTGATTTCCATCCTGATCGGAGAGGGAGGCAGCGGAGGTGCCCTGGCCCTGGCGGTTGCCGATGAGGTCTGGATGCTGGAAAACGCCGTGTATTCGGTGATTTCACCGGAAGGGTGCGCGAGCATTTTATGGAAGGATCCCGCACGGGTGAGGGACGCGGCGGAATATCTGAAAATAACGGCCCAGGATTTGCTGGCTCTGCATGTGATCGACCGGATCGTACCGGAGGGACTTGGTTTTTCCAAGACCTGTGCCTTTTTAAAAATACAGCTGATTCGGACTCTGACTCACAGCCGGGAACTTGGCGCGGAAGAGCTTCTGAATCTCAGATATGAAAGATTTCGAAAAATCGGAAACTTTGAAAATTAAATTGAGACCGGCGTGGCAAGGCCGAAAAAAGGCCCCGAAGATCATCTCGATCGTTCGGGGCCTTTTTTATATCGATGTTATTTCAGCTTTTCGCGGCAACTTTCGCGTATGCGAAAATTTTGTCGCCGAGCGGTGTGACCACTACGTTTGAAATATTTGTATTCAACAGATACGGATCGGTGTAGAAATAGATCGGGCATGCCGGCATGTCGTCCATCAGAATTTTTTCCGCGTCGTGCATCGACTGCATGCGGACCGTCTGGTCGCCGGTGGCTTTCGCTTTGGCAATCAGAGCGTCATAATCCTTGTTGGACCAGTGTGGATCATTGTTGCCGGAGTTTGTCATAAACAGGTCCAAATAGGAAATCGGGTCGTTGTAATCTGCAATCCATCCGTCGCGGGCAACGTCGTAATTGCCCTTCTGGCGGTTATCGATGAAAACTGCAAATTCCTGGGATGCGAGGGTGCAGTTGATGCCCAGCTCTTCTTTCCACATATTCTGAAGTGCTTCGGCGATGGCCTTATGGCCGCTGTTGGTGTTGAAAGAATATTCGAAAGTCGGGAACCCCTTGCCGTCCGGATATCCGGCTTCGGAAAGGAGCTGTTTGGCTTCCGCGACATTTTTATCGTAATCGTCGTCCTTTACGGAGTAATAGCTGCCCCCCACGTCGCGGAACTGTTTGGTTGTATCGGCATCGCTGACGCCGGTAGAGACAAACGCGTCCGCCGGGATCTGGCCGGCCTTTGTAATATTTTTTATAATATAATTGCGGTCGACTACAAGTGTGAGCGCTTTGCGGACCTTCGGATTGTCGAACGGAGCTTTCTTGCAGTTAAAGGCGACATAGTAGGTTGCAAGCTGATCGATGCTGTGATAATCTTTCGTGGCGGCCCATTTATCCTGCTCTTCCACAGGGTAAGAGTCGGCGAATTGCAGCTCGCCGTTCTGGTAAGCGGCCTGAATCGCGGAGTCGTCGTCCATCAGCATGAATTTGATCTGATTGACCGTTACGGCGTCCTTGTTGTAATAAGTGTCGCTTTTCTGGTCGATGATGCTTTCCTTGTGGTTCCAGGCCGTCATCTTATAGGGGCCGTTGCCGATATAAGTTTTGGGGTCCTGTGTCCACTTGTCGTTCCCATCGACAACATCTTTGCGGAGCGGGTAGAACATCGGGCGTGACAGCAGCTGCAGGAAATAGGCACAGGGAGCGTTCAGCTTGATCACGAGGGTCTTGTCATCTTTCGCGGTGACGCCAAGGCTGGTGACATCCTTGTTCTTGCTCGTGTAAATATCAGTGGCGTTCACAACCGGGTCCATCATATAGCTGTATTCGGAAGCGGTCTTGGGGTCGACCAGACGCTGCCATGCATAAACAAAGTCCTGGGCGGTGACGGCCTTGCCGTCAGACCATTTAATGTCGTCTCGCAGCGTGGCGGTGTAGGTCAGACCGTCGTCGCTCGCTTTGATGTCCTTTGCCTGGCCGTTGACGATTTTTCCGCTTTCATCCAGTTTAGTCAGACCTTCAAAAACGTGCTGAATGTAAATACCGCCGTCAACCGCGGTATTCAGCGCGGGATCCATGGAATCCGGCTCCGAGCCTACATGGACGCTCAGGGATGTGTTAGACTGTGCGGCCGAACCTGCGCCGGACGATGCCTGTGACGACGTCGATGCGGAACCGCCGCATCCGGTGAATGCCGTTGCGATCATGGCTGCGGCAAGCACCGAAGACAATAACTTTTTTGTCATAAACTTTCCCTCCAAATGAAAATATTTGCATTTATTCGAGGCCTTGGTCTGCTGACTGACGCAATTCCGAAGTAAAATCACGCATTGCAGAAACACAAAATGACCATGTCTGCTGTATTCCGAACCTTATTTTACGCTGCAAAGCACAATTTTAGCCGAAATGCGCAATGTTTTTCATGGAATCAAGGCCTAATGCACTTCAACTTTTCTAATTTCCTCAATTCTGTGACAAGCGGCAAAATGCCCCGGTTCATATTCCCGCATCTCAGGAACCTCTTCGGCACATTTCGGCACCGCATAGGGGCACCGGGTGCGAAAACGGCAGCCTGTGGGCGGATGAAGAGGACTGGGCACATCGCCCTCCAGAACAATTCTTTTTTTCTTCCGGCTGGCTTTTGGGTCCGGGACCGGAATTGCGGAAAGCAGGCTCTGTGTATAAGGATGAAGCGGCCTTGCGTACAGCGTTTCACTGTTTGCAAGCTCGACCAGTTTGCCAAGATACATCACGCCGATCCGGTTGCTGATATGTTTGACTACGGCAAGATCGTGCGCGATGAAAAGATAAGTCAGACCCAGCTCCTGCTGAAGGTCTTCAAACATATTGATCACCTGCGCCTGAATCGAAACGTCCAAAGCGGAAATCGGTTCGTCGCAGACAATAAATTCCGGGTTGACGGCAAGCGCGCGCGCAATGCCGATCCTTTGGCGCTGCCCGCCGGAAAATTCGTGCGGATAGCGGTTCGCATGCTCGCTGTTCAGTCCAACCCGATTTAAAAGAGAAAGAATTTTGTCCTTGCGCTCCGCCTTTGACGAGGCAAGCCCGTGAATGTCGATCGCCTCTCCGACGATGTCGCCCACCGTCATTCTGGAATCGAGAGACGCGTAGGGGTCCTGAAAAACAATCTGCATTTTTTTGCGGTAAGGTTTAAAATCGACTTTTGTCACATCGGCGCCGTCATAAAAGATCTTTCCGCCGGTCGGCTCATAAAGCCTAAGAATCGTACGGCCGGTCGTGGTTTTTCCGCATCCGCTTTCCCCCACCAGCCCGAAGGTCTCGCCGCGATTGATATAAAAGCTGACATCGTCGACCGCCTGGACAAAACCTTTTTTAAACATGCCTGTTTTCACCGGAAAATACTGTTTGAGGTGCTGGACCTCCAATAATTTTTCACTCATTGACGGCCGCTCCTTCCTGCTTTTCAAACTGTTCCTTTTGGTTCAGCCAACAGGCGCTTTTATGTGTTTCGGAGATCTGCGTGAATTCCGGCATCCTTTTTAGGCATATTTTCATGCAGGATTCGCACCTTGGCGCGAACGGGCATCCTGCCGGGGGATTCAGAAGATCGACCGGAGTGCCCTCGATCGGGACCAGGCGCTCATGGGAGGATTCGTTGATTTTAGGAATGGAACGAAGCAGCCCTTTTGTGTAGCAGTGCTTTGGATTATAAAAAATTTCATCCGTCGTGCCGATTTCGACGATCTTTCCGGCGTACATCACCGCGATGCGGTCGCAGACATCGGAAACGACGCCAAGGTCATGCGTGATCAGCATGACGGACATATTGATTTTTTGTTTTAATTCCACCATCAGTTCCATAATCTGGGCCTGAATGGTCACGTCGAGCGCCGTGGTCGGTTCGTCGGCGATCAGCAGCTTCGGTTCGCAGGCCAGGGCCATCGCAATCATGACGCGCTGGCGCATTCCGCCGGAAAACTCATGCGGATACTGCGTCAGACGTTTTTCGGGTTCGTTCACGCCGACCAGATTCAGCAGTTCAATCGCCCTTTGCTTACGTTCTTCGCGATTTTTATCGGTGTGAAGTTTGAGCATTTCGGTCAGCTGATTCCCGATGGTGAAAACGGGATTCAGGGAAGTCATGGGATCCTGAAAGATAATGCTGACTTCTTTTCCCCGGATTTTCCGGAATTCCTTTTCGGAGAGCTTCTCGATCTGATGGCCGTTGAAATTCACGGTTCCGCCGACAATTTTGCCCGGCCGGTCGACCAGTCCCGTCAGGGTATAGGCGGAAACGCTTTTTCCGCTTCCGGATTCCCCGACAATGCCGAGGACCTCCCCGTAATCCAGCGTGTAAGAAACGCCGTTGACCGCCTTCACTTCTCCGGCAGGGGTAAAAAAGGACACTCTCAAATCGTTGATGTCAAGCAAATGTTTCTGGTTCATTTTTTATTCTCCTTCAGCTTTGGATCAAACGCATCCCGTAAACCGTCTCCAAACAGATTGAAGGAGAGAATGATAATGCTGATGGCAACGGATGGAGCGACGAGCAGATAAGTATAGGATTCGATTCCGCCCAGCGCGTCGGAGGCGAGGGAACCAAGGCTGGCCATCGGCGACATCACGCCAAGGCCGAGAAAGCTCAGAAACGCTTCCGTGAAAATCGCCCTCGGAATTTCCAGCGTGGTGGTGACGATCAGGACGCTGATGCAGTTCGGAATCAGGTGCTTTGAAATAATCCGTTTGCTGGAAGCGCCGAGTGCGCGCGCGGCCGTGACAAATTCCTGTCCTTTGAGCGACATGACCTGTCCGCGGACAATTCTTGCCATGTTGACCCAGTACAGCAGACTGAATGTGATAAAAATGCTGACCATCGGGACACCGAGGCTTTGCAGCCAGGACAGCGATGGATGCGTGTCGAAAAGTTTTGTCAGGGGTTCCTTCAGGGTGACCTGAAGCAGAATGATCGTCAGCATATCCGGGATGGAATAGATGATGTCCACGATCCTCATCATGACGAGGTCGACCACGCCGCCGAAATATCCGGAGATCGCGCCGTAAATCGTTCCGATCAAAAGGACCAGAATGCTGGCGATGATGCCGACCAGAAGGGAAACCCTGGTCCCCATCATCAGACGGATCACCATGTCGCGTCCGTGCATGTCCGTGCCGAGAATGTGGGGGAAGACACTGCCGCCGGCCTGTATGGTTTTCATTTCTTTCTGAGAATACTGCATCGGGTGCAGAAATTCACTGCCGCGAATCTGCTGGTCATAAGTATATGGATAAAAATTAGGCATGACAAAGGCAAAGACCATGACTAAGACGATCACGACAAAAGCCGTCATTGCTATTTTGTTGTGAAGAAGCCGACTGAGAGCGTCCCTCCAAAAGGTGGTGCTTTCCCTCATGACGACAAGCTGCTGCTTTTCCTCCTCGTCCGCGGGCAGAAAATCGTCCGTTCTTAATTGAAGAGTAAACGGGTTCTTGAATGCTTCCATTTCCATTATCCTCCCTTACTGCAATGAGATCCGCGGATCGATCAGTTTATAACAGAGATCAACAACCAGGTTCATCACTACAATCAGGACGGCTAGGAATATGGTTGTGCTCATAACCAAAGGATAATCGCGCGCCGTGATGCACAGGATAAACTCACGGCCGAGGCCCGGAATGTTAAAGATGCTTTCAACCACGAAGCTTCCGGTGACTGTGTAGGCAAGCAAAGGCCCAAGGTAGGTAATGACGGGTAAAATGGCGTTGCGCAGAGCGTGCTTATACAGCAGCACAAGCCTTCCGACCCCCTTGGATTTGGCTGTCCGGATGTAATCCTGATCAAGGGCGTCGAGCATGCCGGAACGCATCAGCCGGGTGATGTAGGACATCGGGTAGAAAGCCAGCGTGACGCACGGCAGAATGTAGGCGGAGAAGGAGCGCAGCCCGAACGTAGGCAGCCATTTCAGCTTCACGCCGAATATGATCATTAAAAATGTCGCCATCACAAAGCTTGGGACCGCGATTCCCAGGGTTGAAACAACCATTAGGGCGCGGTCTGTAAAGCGTCCCCGGTTCAAGGCGGAAACGGACCCCATGATGACTCCCAGAATCAATGCAAGCAAAATGGAGATTCCGCCAAGCCTGGCGGACACCGGAAATGCCGTGAGAATAATGTCGTTGGCGGAGCGGCCTTTCTGTTTCAAGGAATCCCCAAGGTCGCCCTTCAGCAGATTTCCCATATAGGTCAGATATTGCTGCGGCAACGGTTTGTCGAGGCCGTATTTCGCATTTAATGCGGTTAAAGTCTCTTTCGGTATATTCTTTTCGCTTAAGAACGGGCCGCCGGGAATCAGATTCATCAGCGTAAAAGTGATGATGGATATGAAGAAAATTGTCAGTATGGCATAACCGGTTCTTTTTATGGCAAATGCTCCCAAAAAAATATCCCCCTTTTTCCTTCTATTTATTAGAAACGGCAGGTACATTCCTCGTTGAATGCGCCTGCCGCTCAATAAATCTTCATGCTAGAATATTACTGTATGACTTATAAATATTCATTGCTGGAATTTTTATAATTTTGCACCGAAAAACCCGCTACGTGAATTAACCGAGCGTTTCACATGCATTATGTAATTGCCAATCACTCCGTTTATCATGGGAACTGGCGCATTAAGTCACGATAGGCAAGGCATCTTATTTTTATCTTCGATCAATGTATGGAAACGCCGATCTGCTGAAACCCATACCGCTATGCTTCTTTACGGAGAGATAAATTCCTCCCCGGAACCTTTACCACTTCCCATGGCTTATTTCAGTTCGTCTTTTTGCTGGTATCGTCCGAAAGCATGATGAAAGTTAAAAAATAACTGATGCTGAACTCTCACATGAATTTAAATAAAAGTATAGTTGAACATTTTATAATTGTCAAGGCCAAATTTGTGCCCGCGCCATGCCCCTTCCGGCTGTGCTTTGAATAATTTTAATGGAAATGGAAGAATATTCATTGGATTGTAGACACCTCAATAAATTCCGGCGGATGGGCTGTTGCCATGGGGGGTGGTGAAAGCGGGAAATGGCCGAGGAATTCTGTTCAATGGCGGGGATTTGCAGTTGCATAATTTTTAATCCGGCATGATTGACAGAAAACCTGAAAAAAGATATAATAACAGAAAACGGGGGGAACTCGCTCGAGTTGAGAAGGTAAAACCTGACCCTTTGAACCTGTCGGTTAATACCGAAGTAGGGAACGTGCATTGAGTTTTCGATTGGCGTTCGCCTGTTTTTGGCGGACGCCTTTTTAACTGAATATCGCGGGGGGACTCAAATCGAGTTGAGAAGGTAAAACCTGACCCTTTGAACCTGTCAGTCAACGCTGTCGTAGGGAGCAAAGATGAATCAGCCCGCCGCATGTCCGGCGGGTATTTTTTTGCCGTTTGAAACCCCGTTTTTATGGAGAAAGGAGAGTTTGGATTCAGCGCATTATATATAGAAAGAGGGGACGATATATCAAAAATCTTCTGACGATCGCGGGTTCCGACTGCAGCGGCGGGGCAGGGATTCAGGCGGACCTGAAAACCTTTGCCGCGCACGGCGCTTACGGCATGAGCGTGATCGTTTCCGTTGTGGCGGAAAACACCTCCCGCGTCCTTTCCGTCTGCGATCTCGAACCGTCCGTGATCGGGGACCAGCTCGACGCCGTGTTTGAGGATATCCGGGTGGACGGCGTAAAGATCGGAATGCTGTCCGGTTCGGCGCAGATGCGGGCGGTTGCGCGAAAGCTCCGGCAGTACGGGCCGCCCGGCGTGGTGCTTGACCCCGTGATGGTGGCCAAGGGAGGCTGTGCCCTGATGCATCCGAATGCGCTGCAGACATTGAGGGAAGAACTGCTTCCTCTCTCGTATGTTCTGACGCCGAATCTGCCGGAAGCGGAAGCGTTGACGGGAATCAAAATCGAGACTTTGGACGGCCGGAAGCGGGCTGCCGAGAGGCTGCGCCGGATGGGAGCCGAAAACGTCCTGCTCAAGGGCGGGCATCTCTCCGGCGACGCGGAAGACCTGCTGTTTGACGGAAACGAGTTTACCATATTTACTCACGAGAGAATCGAAACGGATAATACACACGGGACAGGATGCACGCTTTCCTCCGCCATTGCCGCGAACCTTGCGGAAGGGATGTCCGTGCCCGAAGCGGCGCGCGCCGCGAAGGAGTATGTGACCGCGGCGATTGAACATGCTCTGCCGGTGGGGAAGGGGCACGGCCCGACCAATCACTTTTATTTTATGAAAGGAATCAGACGATGAAGAATGTTCAGACTCAGATGGAAGCCGCGAAAAAGGGCGTTGTTACAAAAGAGCTGAGAGCGGTCGCCGCCAAAGAGGGGATGGAGCCGGAAAAGCTCCTTGCGCTGGTCGCGGCGGGCCACGCGGTGATCCCGGCGAACGCCGGCCACACGGCGCTTTCCCCGGAAGGGGTCGGCGAGGGCCTCGCGACGAAGATCAATGTGAACCTCGGCGTTTCCGGCGACTGCAAAGATTATGGGACAGAGCTTCAAAAAGCGGAGCTTGCGGCCCGGTTCGGCGCGCACGCGATCATGGATCTGAGCAATTATGGCAAAACCCGTGAGTTTCGGCAGAGGCTGATCGCCGAGTCTCCCGCGATGATCGGAACGGTCCCCGTGTACGACGCGGTCGGTTATCTGGAAAAGGACCTGCTGGAGATCACCGCCCGGGATTTTCTGAAAGTTGTTGAGGCGCACGCCAGAGAGGGCGTGGATTTTATGACGGTCCACGCCGGGATGAACCGCCGGGCGGTCGAAGCGTTCCGCCGGCAGGGGAGGAAAATGAACATCGTGTCCCGCGGCGGCTCGCTGCTGTTCGCGTGGATGGAGATGACCGGGAATGAAAATCCGTTTTTCGAACATTACGACGAACTGCTTGACATTCTGCGCGAATACGACGTGACAATCTCTCTCGGCGACGCCCTCAGGCCCGGCTGCCTGGACGACAGCACCGACGCCGGCCAGATCGCCGAGCTGATCGAGATCGGGGATCTGACCGAGCGCGCCTGGAAGAAGGACGTCCAGGTTCTGGTGGAGGGACCGGGACATATGGCGATGAATGAAATTGCTGCCAACATGGCGCTGGAGAAGCGCCTGTGCCACGGCGCGCCGTTTTACGTTTTGGGCCCTCTGGTGACGGACATTGCCCCCGGCTACGACCACATCACCGCGGCCGTCGGCGGAGCGATCGCAGCGGCGTCGGGCGCGGATTTCCTGTGCTATGTCACTCCGGCGGAGCACCTTCGCCTGCCGGACCTGGACGACGTGAAGGAGGGGATCGTCGCAAGCCTGATCGCGGCGCACGCGGCGGACCTTGCGAAAGGGATCCCGCACGCGCGTGAGCGCGACAGCAGGATGGCGCAGGCCCGCAGGAACATGGACTGGGACGAGATCTTCCGGCTCGCGATCGACGGAGAAAAGGCGCGGCGGTATTTTGAAAGCACGCCGCCCGCCGACCGCCACACCTGCTCCATGTGCGGAAAAATGTGCGCCGTCCGGACGACCAACCTGATCCTCGAAGGGAAAAAGGTTACGTTCTGTTCTGAAAAGTAAGGAGGAAAAGCATTGAATCAAATCACAAAGGATGCGGCGGAGGTCCTCTCGGAGGTCCGCCGGAAGTCCCCGCTGGTCCACAATATTACCAACTATGTCACGGTGAACGACTGCGCCAACGCGCTGCTGGCATTTGGGGCTTCTCCGATCATGGCGGACGACATCGGGGAGGCGGCGGACATCGCTTCCATTTCATCGGCTTTGGTGCTCAACATCGGCACGCTGAACCGGCGCACCGTTGAATCCATGCTTGCCGCCGGCGCGAAAGCGAATGAGCTCGGAATTCCCGTCGTGCTCGATCCGGTCGGGGCCGGCGCCTCCGCTCTGAGAAACCGGGCCGTGCGGGAGCTTCTGAAACGGATTCGGATGACCGTCCTGCGGGGCAACCTCTCCGAACTGTCCTTCCTCGCGGGGATCCGGTCCGCGACCAAGGGCGTGGACGCGTCCGAGGCCGACAGCGGGAACGACGCCGTCTCGGTCGCCGTTTCGGTTGCGGAGCAATACGGCTGCGCCGCGGCGGTCACCGGGGCGGTGGACGTCCTGTCCGACGGAGAGCGGACGGTAAAGATCCGCAATGGACACCCGATGCTTTCCAGCGTAACGGGAACCGGCTGCATGACCTCCGCCCTGGCGGGAGCCTGCGCCGCCGTGAGCCACGACCCGCTTGCCGCGGCGGCGGCCGCGGTCGCCGCCATGGGCATTGCCGGGGAGCTCGCCTATGAAGCCGCCGGAAGCGCCGGGACGGGCGGCTTCCACATCGCGGTGATCGACGCTCTGAGCCGTCTGGACCCGGCGCTGTTTGAAAAGAGGGCGAAGCTCGATGAAGCCTGAGATCGACTATACCCTGTACTTATGCACGGACCGACGCCTCATGAGCGCCGATACGCTGGAGGAGGCGGTGGAACAGGCGATCCGGGGAGGCTGCACGCTGGTCCAGCTTCGGGAGAAAGACTGCTCCTCCCTTGATTTTTATCGCACGGCGCTCGGCGTCAAACGGATCACGGACCGCTGCGGAATCCCGCTCATCATCAACGACCGGGCGGATATCGCGCTCGCCGTTGGAGCGGCCGGCGTCCACGCGGGCCAGAGCGATCTGCCCTGCGCGGCGCTCCGTGCCATGCTGGGAGACGACAGGGTGATCGGGATTTCAGCCGCGACCGTGGAGGAAGCCGTCCGGGCGCAGCGGGACGGCGCGGACTACATTGGCGTGGGGGCAATGTTCGCGACGGGAACAAAGACGGACGCCGGGCTGGTGTCGATGGAAACGCTCGCGGAAATCCGTCGCGCCGCCGCGATCCCGATCGTGGTGATCGGCGGGATCGGCCCGCAGAACGCCGGGCGGTTCCGCGGCACGGGAATCGACGGCCTCGCGGTGATTTCCGCGATCCTGACGAAACCCGACATTGCCGCCGCCGCGAGGGAACTGCGCGCGCAGTTCCGTCCCTGAAATCATTTTTGGCGGTGTTGCGCTTTGAAAAAATTAGGAGCTTCCTCCCGCATCATGCGCGAGAAAGCTCCTTTTGTCAGTTGTTCTTTTGGCGGTCCGTGTAAATCTTTACCGTGTCCCGCAGAAATTTTGCCAGCCCCGGCCGCATCCGGTCGTAATAAGCGGTGAACCGGGGATCGTCCACATACATCTGCGCCAGCGCCGCGTGGGCTTCCGGCGTGTAGGTCTCCCAGGTGAAGGAAAGCCATTCGCGGTGCAGGGCGGCGGCCTTCTGGGCAGTCTCTCCGGCCGGGTCGCCCGTCTGAAACGCTTCGAGAAGCGTTTCGTTAAGCGACCGCTCAATGTCCTGGAACCGTCCGTATTCCTGTTGGGTCATTCCGAGAAGTTTGCGGCTGCTCCGTTCGACGGCCTTGGTGCCGTACTTTTTGCGGATTTCCTTACCGTAGCGCCGTTCGTTCTGTTTTACCAGATTTTCTTTGAATCCTTCGAATTTTTCGCTGTCGGTCATGGATGATTCTCCTTTCTCGCAGGCGAGCGTTTTTTCCACATTGCGGATCAAAAGATCGAGGCGGGCCCGCTGCCGAAGGAGAAGCTCGCGATGGCGGCGGAGCGCTTCGGCGGCGCTGAATCCGGGTGAATCGAGAATTTTCCCGATTTCCTTCAGGCCGACGCCCAGTTCCCGGTAGAAAAGGATCTGCTGCAGACGGCCCACTTGGGCGCCGCCGTAGATCCGGTATCCGGAAGGACTCAGCCGTGCCGGTTTCAGCAGGCCGGTTTCGTCGTAATACCGGAGAGTGCGCGTGCTGATGCCGGAGAGTTTCGCCAGCTTTTGGATCGTATATTCCATCCTCGCTTCCTCCTTTCAAACAGATCCTATCGCTTGACGCCGCGTGAATGTCAATCCCCTTTTTGAAAAATTTTAAATAATTCGAGTCGATTTCTAATACGAAATATTTGCCGGACTTGTCAAACCGTGTCGTTTCGGGTATAGTATTAGCATGACAGATGAAAACGGACCAGTCCGCCGCCTTTTGCGGTCGTCCGGAACCATTTGTTCAAGTCGATTTCCTTTTTCATCCCCTCGTCCAGGATCTCAGCGATAGCGGCGTTCCCGTCGGCTTCGTATTCCAGGGAGACCACGGTGACCCAGTGCCATGAATCCAAAATTTTTTCCTCTCCACAGTCCAGGTTCAAAAAGGCGACTGGCGTGTCGGCGGACAGCGCCGAATGCAGAAACAGGAGAAGCTGCCCAAAGTCCGGGCGGGAGCAGCGGAAACCCGGGATTTCAAACGGTTCCGTGCCGATGCGGAGCGACTTTGCTTTTGCGTAGGACTGCACGCCCTTGCATAACAGTTCCGTATTCGGGATCCCCATTGCGGTCGGCTTTACGTGCCGCCAGATGTCCTCCATGAAATCCGGGCTTTCTTTCCGGCTGACCGGCCGGTCCAGCCCAGGTATGGAGCGGGATCTTCCGAGGTAATACAGAATGTTGGAAACAGCCGTCGGCCCGCAGCCGGAGAGGCGCTGCCATCGGGTCCGGAACCACTCCTGGTCAAACCCGTAATAGTTTTGCCCCTCTGCTTCACCGTCAATTAAAAAATAGCCGATCTTTTTTAACGCGATCGATATCATGGAATTTCCTTTCCTTGTCCCTTGTTTTTTTCATCATATCACCGCGCGCGGGAATGCGCCAGCGCGTATTTTTATGAAATGAGAGATTTACGATGAAAGTGCTGATTCTTACTTCAAAAAGACGAATTGAAAAGTATACGGATTTTTCAAAGATCCCCGGCGATTGGAAACTGGTTTTTCTCGACAGCGTCTATGAGGAAGAGGAAGCGATCCAAAAGGGAGGGGATGCGGATTTTATCGTCGTGGACGCAGTCAGCCCCGTGTCACGCCGCCTCATCGGGCAGATGCCGAAGCTGCGCCTGATCCATTCGGAGGGCGCCGGGTTTGAGCGGATCGACCTGCAGGCCGCGCGGGAGGCGGGCGTTTATGTCTGCAACAACGCATCCCTCAACAGCGGGGCCGTGGCGGAGCAGGCGATTCTGCTGATGCTTGCCCTCCTTCGCCGCTTTCAGGAGGGGGACAATTTGGTCCGGCGGGGAAAACAGGGACAGGCGAAAAGCTCCTTTATTCTGGACGGGATTACGGAGCTCGAATCCTGCCATGTGGGAATCGTCGGTTTCGGCAGTATTGGGAAAGCCACGGCGAAACGCCTTTTGGCCTTTGGCTCCAAAGTGAGTTACTACGGCAGGCACCGGTTGGGCGCGGAGGAAGAAAAGAAGTTCGGCGTCAGCTACCTTCCGCTTTCGGAGCTGGCTGCCTCGTGCGATATTGTCAGCCTGCACCTGCCGGTGACGCCGGAGACGACCGGCCTGATCGACCGCGAGTTTTTGAGGCGGATGAAACCTTCCGCGGTTCTGGTCAATACCGCAAGGGGGGAGATTGTGGACCAGGCCGCCCTGGCGGATGCGCTGGAAAGCGGGACCATCGCCGGGGCCGGGCTGGATACGCTGTCCCCTGAACCGGCGACGCTGGAAAATCCGCTTCTGCGTCTGAGTGAAAACTGCCGTTACCGCGTCATCTTTTCACCTCATATCGGCGGAACGACAAATGGTGTTTTTTACCGGCTGCACAGAAATATTTGGAATAATCTTTTTCTGTCGGCGGAGGGAAAGCGCCCGAACAATGTCGTCAACGGGCTTTGACGGCGTTTTGGGAAGGCTTGTCCGTGCTCGTTGAATCCGGAAGTTAAAATTTTCTCTCTCTCCCGCTCAAACTCTTTTCTGAAATGGGTTGGCGATACATAGAATGAACCGGGAGGGATTAATATGAATTTACCCAACAGCAGCGCCGAGGTAACCTTTCAGGAAAATCACCGGGAATTTATCTACCGCGGCACGGCAGTTCTGACTCTGTCCGTTCAATTCCCTGTCGTCAAACTGAGCGGGAATCCTCAGGCACAGGCCAGGATCAATTCAAGGTTCCGGGCGCAGGCGGCCGATTTTTCAAGATATGCGGCGGGAACGCTGTATCGCCAGGCCGTTCGGGACTATCACAGCGCGCAGGAGCACGATTATCCGTTCCGGGCGTATGATGCCGTCATGAAATACGAGGTCACGATGAATCAGGAGTGCTATTTCAGCACCTACCGCGATCGGTATGAGTTTACGGGCGGCGCGCACGGAACCACCGTCAGAGCTTCGGACACGTTCAGCCTGCAAAGCGGAAGAAGGTTCGCCTTGTCCCACTTTTTCGCACCTGGTGTAAATTACCGGCGGATCGTGGTTTCGGAAATCCTGAAACAGGCGGAACGGAATATGCAGCAGAATCCGGGAATCTATTTTGACGACTACAAACATTTGATTTTAAAATATTTTCGTCCGGAAAATTACTACTTAACCCAGGAGGGAGTGGCGATTTACTATCAGCAATATGATATCGCCCCTTATGCGACCGGTATTGTAACCTTTATTATTCCCTATGATTTTCTCGGGATTACACTTTCCTGCTCCGGCAGATAGTTTACCGCAAAGAGTGATCGGGCGGCCAAAAGGGCCGCCTGCCGATTTTTCGGAAATCCGGCCCCTTCTTGATATTCCGGGCGGCAGATTTCGCGTAAGCAGCCGATTGAAGGATTTTCATATATTAAAGTATATTGACGGAAAGAGGAGCATCCTTGAAACTTGAGTTTTTGCATCAGGGGACCGAGCAGCGCAGAGAACTGATTCTTCACGGAAGTATCCTGCAGACTCTCCTGATGCTGTCTTTGCCGACCCTCATGATGAGCGTGATCCAGGCGCTGCTGCCGCTGTCCGACGGTCTGTTTATCAACAATGCGGCGGGAACGCTTGTTGCCAGCGCGGTGACCTACAGCGAGCCGGTCATCAATATGATGATTTCGCTTGCGCAGGGGATCAGTGTGGCTGCCATGGCGATCATCGGGCAGGCCAATGGCCAGGGTGATTTTGAGCGGGTCAGGCACATTTCCGCGCAGATTGTTATTTTCGCCTCCGCCGTGGGCCTTTGCGCCGCGCCCCTGTCCGCGCTGGCGGCTTTCCCCGTGTCGGCGAACGTGGACCCGGAAATTTCACACAATGTGTTTCTTTACATCAGCCTTTATTCGTTTGTTCTTCCGTTTTCTTTTTTAGAGAGCATTTACAACGCGATTAAAAACGCCACGGGAAAACCGGAGGCGACCTTTGTCCGGATGCTTCTTCTGCTCGCGCTGAAAATCCTGTTCAACCTGCTGTTCATCGTTCTGCTCCGCTTGGAAATCGTGGGCTGCGTCCTTTCTTCCCTGTGCTCCAATGTTCTAATCTGCGTCTGGATGTTTTACGAGCTGTTTGTGGGAAAGGGAGAGGACAAGCTGTCTTTGCACGGCTTTCATTTTGACTATGATTTGATCCGGCAGCTCATCCGGGTTGGCATTCCCGCCATGCTTGCGAGCCTTATGTTGAACCTGGGTTTCTTTCTGATCAACAACGAAACCCAGAAATACGGCGCGGTCGTCCTTAACGGACAGGGCATCGCGAATAATATTACCGCCGTATGCTTCAATCTTCCCGCGGCGTTCGGCTCCGCGGTGACGACGATGGTCAGCATCAATATCGGCGCCGGCCAGGTTTCCAATGCGAAGCGCTCCTGCTGGGTAGGCTGTGTGGCAAGCGTGGTGACGGCGCTTGCGATTATCGCGGTGATCGTGCCTCTTTCTCCCTATCTGACAGTGCTGTTTACCCAAAAAGCCGATGTCCTTGACATTGCAAACCGGGCGCTGCATATCTATACCTACTCCGTCGTGGGGTTCGGTGTCTGCATGGCGGTGCAGGGCGCCTTTATCGGGCTCGGAAAAACGACGGTCCCCCTGTTCCTCGGGGTGCTGCGCATCTGGCTCTTGAGGTATCTCTTTATTCTGGCAACCGAACAGACGCTTCAGTATTACTCGGTTTTCTGGGGCAATCTGTTTTCCAATTACATGGCGGCGGTGATCGCCGTTCTGATGATTCTGCGGGTGCGGTGGGTTTCGACGCTCGATAAATAAAAATCGGAGCCGGAACCCGAGGATTCCGGCCCCTGAAATGGGGAAATGAAGATCATACGATGTGTGAAATGACGATGTTTGCCTGTACGGGAACAGCGGCGTACAGAACGGTGGCTCCGGTTGTGTTGACCAGTGCGAAAGTGGCGGGTGTCGCTCCGACGGTAATAAGGGCGCTGCCGAAAAGCTCTCCGGTAACCGATGGCATGGTGCTGGCGATATCGGTGGTACCGTTTAAACGCAGCGAGAATTCCACGGAGGTCGGCCCGGTATCTCCAGTCGGCCCGGTATCTCCGGTGGGTCCGGTGAAACCAGTCGGTCCGGTGAAACCAGTCGGTCCGGTGTCTCCAGTCGGTCCAGTGAATCCGGTCGGCCCAGTGTCTCCGGTCGGCCCGGTATTTCCGGTCGGTCCAGTAAAGCCTGTGGGTCCGGTATCTCCGGTCGGCCCGGTATCTCCGGTCGGCCCGGTATCTCCGGTCGGCCCGGTATCTCCAGTCGGCCCGGTATCTCCGGTGGGTCCGGTGAAACCAGTCGGCCCGGTGAAACCTGTCGGCCCGGTATCTCCAGTTGGCCCAGTAAATCCGGTTGGCCCGGTATTTCCGGTCGGTCCAGTAAAGCCTGTGGGTCCGGTGTCGCCCGTTGGCCCGGTGAAGCCTGTTGGCCCGGTATCGCCCGTTGGCCCGGTATCGCCCGTTGGCCCGGTGAAGCCTGTTGGCCCGGTATCGCCCGTTGGTTCGGTGAAGCCTGTCGGCCCGGTGAAACCCGTTGGTCCGGTGTCGCCTGTCGGTCCGGTATCGCCTGTCGGTCCGGTAGCTCCTGTGGGTCCGGGGTCACCCGTGGGTCCAGTAAAGCCCGTAGGTCCGGTAAAGCCAGTCGGTCCCGTAACACCTCCGGAGGTACCGGTCGGTCCGGTTGGCCCTGTTGGTCCGGTCGGGCCGATGCAGCAGAAAGGCCTGTTACGGTCACAATTTTGGAAACAGCCGCTGTGAGGGAAACAGTGTTTTTGGAAGCTTGTATAAAAATCCGAATTAAATCCGGTGTACATGATTCATCATCCAATCGTTGGGTAAATTAAATTCCGGTTCATTATATGAGCGCGTCGGTTCTGCCGTTCCGGCGAAATTGACGGGAGAACGGCAGAAGAAGGACTCCGATGGCACCCGAAAGATAAAAATAGGGAGCGTACCCCATTGTACGCTCCCCGGGAGGATCCGGAACAGACGTTCCTCACCCCGCACTTGTTAGTATGAATCTTTGAAATTTAATTTAGACATACACGAAAAAAATTTTTTAAGATTTTTTCTTTCCCTGGAATGACCTGCCTGACTGCATTTTTCCAGCCGGTCCGACGGTTTTTGCGAACCGGTTCGGTGAGGTCTGGACAGCTTTTGGACGGTTCGTAGGATGGATCGCTGACGCCTTTGGCATGGGGTTGGCGGAGCGGTTTCCATACGGCCGGTTCTGCGCCGGAGAATGGGATACCGCGGCAGAATGCTGAGGCGCCGGGGACTTTATGGGCCTGGAGGGACCGGGACTTTTTTGCTGTCTGCCAGATGGCGCATATACACAAAATGGAAAGGGAACTCCCATTGACATTTCTAATCAACTCCTTTTCCATATCATATGCAGTTTTCCGGTTCTGTGGTCTGCGGCGAGCATTAACCGACGACAATCCGTTGATTTAACGAGTGGGCCCAGCCTAAAAGCTGCCGGCTTTCCATTTTCCTGATTCCGCGACAGCCATGCGGTCACAGATTTCATTTTCCGGATGCCCCGCGTGCCCTCTCACCCAGTTTACCGTTACGTGGTGCGTTGCCAAAAGCTCAAGAAGGGTCTCCCATAAATCGCTGTTGAGGGCCGGCTTTTTGTCGGCTTTCATCCAGCCGCGTTTCCGCCAGCCTTCGGCCCAGCCTTTGGAAATCGCATCGCATACATAGCGGGAATCGCTGGTCAAGATCACATCGCAGGGCTCTCTGAGCTGTCGCAGAGCTTCAATCACGCCGGTCAGCTCCATCCGGTTGTTGGTTGTGACAGCTTCCCCGCCGCTCAGCCTTTTTTCCCGGCCGCCATAGCGCAGGATTGCGCCCCAGCCGCCGGGTCCCGGATTTCCGCTGCACGCCCCGTCCGTAAAGATCTCGACCCGCTTCATAACATCACCGTTCGTCTTTATAGATTTTTATAGCGAATTTATTATATCACAAAGGCCCGCAGCTTACAAATTTCAGAATCTGCGGTCTCAATCCGAAGATTTTTATGGCCCCCTTCGTTTAGACGACTCTTAACTGGCCATAATAAAATCTGTTGACAGCTTTTGGGAATCAAGGTACAATATATAGGATATTTGTGTTCGGATTTCGGCAATTCGCGGGTTCAACCCGCTTTTCAGACATAAAAAAAGCAGTTCAATTACATTTTTGCGCGGGCTCGGTGCAGCGTAAAAGGGTAAATTAATAAAGGAGAGCCAGATCCGTTTGGTCCGATTGCCGACGGATTCTAATGGCTGTACCCAAAAACGATGGAGGTTATTTTGTGGCAGAAAAACAATTAAATATGGATTCGGCTGAGCGTAAGGGCGAGGAGAATCAAAAAGTCGGAACGTTTCAGGAAAAGCGTCCCGAGCTTTATCAGAAGATTACTCCGCCCCGAAATTCTGCTCAGAAGCAGACGCACCCGGCTGCGCGGCAGGGCAGGCGCCCCGGCGTAAAAAAGAATGCGGGCGGGCAGGATGCCGCTGCGCATCGGGACTTGGCACGTCAGCCTCAGCCGGAGCACCAGCCTGTTCAGTCGAAGGGGACGGACGGGAAGCAGAATGCGGAGCCCCCGCAGCAAACCGGGACTAAGACGCAGAAGAATCCCCGTCCGAAAAACGGCGTAAAGCCGCGCGGCGGCAGACAGAAAAGCGCCGTAAAAGAACCGCTGACCGCAATTCAGAAAACCGTTCAGCAGTACATGACGGAACAGTCCGCAAAGGAGAAAAAAGAGGCGGCCGCCCAAAAGGGCAAGCGGAGCCGCAGGGGGCGGCAGAGTCAGCAGAAACCGTCAATTCGGGCCTATTTTCTGGGGGGCCTGAACGAGGTCGGAAAAAACTTTACGCTGTTTGAATGCGAGAACGACATGATCATCGTCGACTGCGGCATGGCGTTCCCGGACGGCGACATGCTGGGTGTGGACCTTGTCATTCCGGACTTCACGTTTGTGGAACGGAACGCCGAGAATATCCGCGGAATCGTACTGACGCACGGTCATGAGGACCATATCGGGGCCCTGCCGTACCTGCTCAAAAAGGTGAACGTCCCGATTTACGGAACCACGTTTACGCTTGCGCTGGTTAACAGCAAGCTGAAGGAACACGGCCTTCAGAATTCCGTGAAGGCCGTTGTCATGCAGCCCGGCGACCATGCCCAACTCGGGTGCATGGACGTCGAATTCATCCATGTCAACCACTCTGTCCCCGACGCCGTCGCGATCGCCATCCATTCCCCGGCGGGCGTTGTCATCCATACGGGAGACTTTAAAATCGACTGCACCCCGGCGCAGGGTAAAATGATCGATCTGGGCCGTCTGGCTCAGCTTGGCAACGAGGGCGTCCTCGCCCTGTTTTCGGATTCTACCAACGCGGAGCGCGAGGGCTACACCAAATCGGAGCGCAAAGTCGACAGTTCGTTCGACATGCTGTTCAAACGGGCGCAGGACAGCCGCATCATCATCGCGACTTTTGCCTCCAATGTCAGCCGCGTGCAGCAGATCATCAACTGCGCAGTGAAATACGGGCGGAAGGTTGCCCTTTCCGGCAGAAGCATGGTCAATGTCATGACGATCGGCGTGGAGCTTGGCTATCTGGACGTCCCGCAGGGAACACTGATCGATATCGATATGATCAACCGCTACCCCAAAGAGCAGATTGTGCTTGTCACGACAGGCAGCCAGGGAGAGCCGATGAGCGCCCTGACGAGAATGGCCTTTGCGGACCATCGGAAGGTGGAGGTCGGCCCGGGCGATTTCATTATTATTTCGGCGCGGCCGATTCCGGGCAATGAGAAGACCATTGGAAACGTGATCGACGAGCTGATGAAACGCGGCTGCCGCGTCGTTTACGAATCCATGTACGAGGTCCATGTTTCAGGACACGCCTGTCAGGAAGAGCTCAAACTGATGCAGGGCATTGTGAGGCCAAAATATTTCATTCCCGTCCACGGAGAGCAGAAGATGCTGCGCAAAAACGCCGAACTTTCCTACTCGATGGGCAGGGACCCGAGGAATGTGTTCATCGGGGATATCGGAGACGTCGTGGAAATCAATGAGGATTATATGAAACGTCTTCCCCCGGTCCCCGCCGGAAGCGTCATGGTGGACGGCCTCGGCGTCGGGGACGTCGGCAGCGTCGTCCTGAGGGACCGCAAGCATCTTGCCGAAGACGGGCTGATCGTGGTCGTGTGCACCATTTCCTGCACGGACGGGCACATCATATCAGGTCCGGACGTCGTGTCCCGCGGCTTTGTCTATGTGAGGGAATCCGAGCCGCTGATCGATGAGGTGCGCGACCTGGTCGCTTCCGTTCTGCAGGATTGCGCGGAAAACAGAATCCACGACTGGGGAACCCTCAAAACCCGCATCAAAGACGAACTGTCCCGGCTGCTTTACAACCGCACGCGCCGCAGCCCGATGGTTCTGCCGATTATCATGGAAGTGTAATCCACCCGGACAGCCTAAGGGGTAATCAGTTTGAAAAAGAAAGTATGGGCATCTTCTCCTGTCTTTTTTGTCATTTCGGCCGTTCTGCTGCTGACGGCGGGCATCAGTTGGTTCTGGAATACCGCTGTTTTCGCCGCGGAGATTTCCATTGCGGCTGTGTCCGTTGCGGCTGTTCTGCTTGCAAACCGGCATTTTAAAGCGCATATTTCCTATGCTGTTAAAAGCGCGGAGGAAGTCCTGACCGGGGACCGGTACCGCTCTTTGAAACAGTTTGCGCTGCCGGCTGCCGTCGTAGGAACGGAAGGAGACATAATCTGGGTGAACGATGCGTTCGCGGAGCAGGTCAGCACAAACCGGGACTGCCGCGGCGACCATATCATGAAGTTCATCTATCCATTTACAATGGAACAGATTCTCGCCTCCGCGGGGACTGACGTTTCGCTCGGCTCCAGGCAGTACACGGTGTTCGGAATCCGGACGGACGCGGGGAGCGTTCTGTATTTTCTCGATGATACGGCCTTTCGGGAAATCAGCCGGAATTATGAGGAAAGCCGGCCCGTCGTCATGCTGGCCAGCTTTGACAACAGGGAGGAACTGACGAGGGATTCCAGCTCCGGTGAGGAAATCAGAATCGCTTCCGAGGTGGAGGACGTTCTGAACCGCTGGGCGCAGGATCTGGGAGGCTTCTTCAAACGTTTAAGCAACAGCCGCTACCTGATTCTGACCGACGAGGCTCATCTGCGCGATGAAATGAAAAAGCGTTTTCCGGTTCTTGAAGCCGTTCGCGGCATCAAGGCCGGGGACCGCCTGAGCGCCACCGTTTCCGTGGGCGTCGCCCGAGGCGCGAAAAGCCTGCAGGAGGCGGACGACTGGGCCAGAAACGCCCTGAATATGGCACTGGGACGCGGCGGCGACCAGATCGCTGTCAAGCAGGCGAACGATACATATGAATTTTTCGGCGGGCTTTCGGGCGGGATGGAAAGAAGGGACTCCGTCCGCACGCGCGTCTTTGCGGCGTCCATTTCGGACGACATCAAGGAAAGCGACGTCGTATTCGTCATGGGGCATAAATATTCCGACCTTGACTGTGTCGGCGCGGCGATCGGCATGTGGGACGTCTCCTGCAAGGCGCTCTGCCGCCCTTCCTATATCGTTTTGAATCTGGCGCAGAGCCTTGCTTCACCGCAGATCACGGCGCTTCAGAATGCGTATCCGGGGGAAAAGATATTCATGTCCCCTCAGGAGGCCCAGGCGCTGGTCACACCGCGGAGCCTGCTGGTGGTTGTCGACACGCATTCCCAGGATTTTGTGGAGAGCGCCGAGCTGCTGCAGGCCGCTTCGCGTGTGGTGGTGATCGATCATCACCGCATGATGGTCCGGCATATTGAAAACGCGCTGGTGTTTTTTCACGAACCGTACGCCAGTTCCACCTGTGAGATGGTGACGGAACTCCTGCAGTATATCGGCGACGGGCGCCTGACGCAAACGGAGGCGGAGGCGCTGCTTTCCGGTATCATGCTGGATACCAAGAACTTTGTGCTGAAAACGGGCGCGCGCACCTTTGAGGCGGCAGCCTATCTGCGCCGCAGGGGCGCGGACACCGTCAGCGTCAAACGAATGTTTTCCGATTCCATCGACGCCTATAAGGCAAAATATAAAATCGTTTCCAACGCGGAAATCTTTGACCGGTTTGCCGTGGCTTCCACGGAGAAGGAGTTTCCGGATATCCGGATCGCGTCCGCGCAGGCGGCCGACGAGCTGCTCTCCATCCAGGGGATCGACGCTTCCTTCGTTTTGTTTCCCGCGGGCGGAGTCATCAACATTTCCGCGCGTTCCCTCGGAGACGTCAATGTTCAGCTGATTATGGAAACCCTGGGCGGGGGAGGGCACCTGACGATGGCGGGCGCGCAGCTGAACGGCATGACGGCTGCTGAGGCGAGGGAACGCCTGATCGAGGCAATCCGCGAATTTACGGAAAAAACGTCCAACCGCACGAACGAAAAGTCATAAGGAGGTACCCGATGAAAGTAGTACTGCTTCAGGATGTGAAAGGCACCGGCAAAAAGGGGGAACTGGTCCAGGTCAGCGACGGTTACGCCAGGAACTTTCTTTTGCCGCGCAAGCTGGCCAAGGAAGCGAATTCGCAGGTCATGAGCGAGCTGAAGAGCGCCGAGTCCGCCAAAGCGTGGCGCATTCAAAAGGAAACGGAGGAGGCCCGCGCAGCCGCCGCTTCCATCGAGGGAAAGACGGTCCGGCTCTTTGCAAAGGCGGGGCAGGGCGGGAGGCTGTTCGGTTCCGTGACGGCAAAGGAAGTGGCCGAGGAATTGAAGAAGAGCTTTCATGTCGATGTGGATAAGCGCAAGATTGACCTGGACGGCGACATCCGCGCCTTCGGAACCTATGAGTGCGAGGTAAAGCTGTACACCGGCGTTTCCGCCAAAATTTATGTTCTGGTAGGAGAACAGGCATAGGATCACGGCTCTTTGAATTTCGTAAAGGGGGAATCTGAATGGAGCCGATGGAGACGGGCGCGTATGCCGGACTGAATCTGCCGTTCAGCCCGGAGGCGGAGCAGTCCGTGCTCGGCGCGGTTCTGTTGGATTCTTCCTGCCTGGACCGCGTGGCGGAAATCCTGCCCCGGCCGGAATATTTTTACCAGACCAACAACAGCCTGATCTACTCTTCGATGCTGGAACTGTTCACCCAGGGACGGCCGGTGGATTTTGTCACGCTGCTGGAGAAGCTGAGGCAGACGGAGGGATTTGAGGAAAACGGCGGAAAGGCTTATCTTCTTCAGCTGGCGCAGATGGTTCCCTCCATCTCCAACGTGGAGATCTATGCCAGAATCGTCCGCGACAAGTACGACGTCCGCACGCTGATCACCACCGCGCGGGACATCGTCGAAGAGGCTTCCTCCGGAGCGGCCGATTCCGCGACCCTGCTGGACAGCGCCGAACAGCGCATTTTTGATATCCGGCGCGGAAAAAATATGCAGGGCCTCAAACGGATCGACGAAATCATCGTCGACGAGTTCGACCGGCTGGACCTCCTCAACTCTCCGGACGCGGACCAGTACAAGGGCGTGCCGACCGGCATCAGGGAACTCGACGAAACCATTACGGGCCTCAACCGCTCCGATTTTATTCTGCTTGGGGCACGACCGGGCATGGGGAAGACAAGCTTTGCGCTGAACATTGCGCGAAACGCGGCGGTCAAGGCGAAGAAAAAGGTCGCCTTCTTTTCTCTCGAAATGAGCAACGAGCAGCTGGTCTCCCGGCTCTTGTCCACCGAGGCGCTGGTGGAGGGGACAAAGCTGCGCACTGGGAAACTGAACGAGGACGAGTGGGTGCGCCTGATCGAGGCCGGGGACATCCTTTCCAAATCCCAGCTGTATTTCGACGACAACCCCGGCATCACCGTGCCGGAGATCAAGGCGAAACTCCGCCGGCTGCGCGACGTCGATCTGGTCGTGATCGATTATCTCCAGCTGATGACCGCATCCATGCGGATTGAGAACCGGGTTCAGGAAATTTCGCAGATTACGAGAAACCTGAAAATCATGGCAAAGGAGCTCAACGTGCCGGTGCTGACCCTTTCCCAGCTGGCCCGTGACAGCGAAAAGAGGACCAACCACCGCCCGGTCCTTTCCGATCTGCGCGATTCCGGCTCCATTGAACAGGACGCGGATATCGTGCTTTTTCTGTACCGGGAAGAGTATTATCAGGATATGGGGGAACCGTCGGAGAACGCGGACCGCAACCAGAGCGAATGCATTATCGCGAAGAACCGCCACGGACAGACCAAAACGGTGCCTCTGCACTGGCAGGGAGAATATATGCGCTTTACCGCGCAGGAGGTTGTTCACAGTGAATGACCGGATTGCGGAGATAGAGAAGAAAATCGAAGATACCATCCGGGAGGAACGGATGCTTCCCGACGGCTGCCGGGTTGTGGCCGCTTTGTCCGGCGGAGCCGATTCCATGGCGATGCTCCATTTTCTCATCGGCTACGCAAAGAGGCATGGAATCGTTCTGACGGCGGCTCACGTCAATCACGGGCTTCGCGGGGAGGAAGCAGACGCGGACGAGGCGTTTGCCGCCGCGTGGTGCTCTGAAAATCATGTGGATTTTCAGGCCTTTCACGCCGATGTTCCGACGCTTGCCAGGAAAAATTCACAGGGTCTGGAAGAATGCGGGCGGAATGTCCGCTATTCTTTTTTCCGCAGTCTCTGCGGGCCGGGCGGCCGGATTGCCACCGCCCATACCCTGACGGACAGCGCCGAAACCGTGCTGATGAATCTCGCGAAGGGGGCCGGGCCGCGCGGGCTTTCCGGGATTCCGTCCGTCCGGGACGAAATCGTGCGCCCTTTGATCCGCGTGACGAGGGAGGAAGTGGAGGCGTACTGCCTCCATTACGGACTTCGCTTTGTGACGGACAGCACGAATCTCGCCGACGAATATGCGCGCAATCGCATCCGCCACAGCGTATCGCCCGTTCTGCGCGGCATCAATCCCGGCTTTGAACGGGCAATTTTCAGGACGACGCGCCTGCTGCGGCAGGACGAGGAGTTCTTCCGGAAGCTCGCGCGGGAAGAGCTGGATCAGGCCGCCACAGCGGACGGCGGCTTTTCCCTTCGGTCTCTGGACAGCCAGCCGGACTGCGTATTGTCCCGCATGATTGCCCTCGCGGTTCAGAGGGAAACGAGTGTTCGTCTGGATTGCGGCCACATTGAGGCCGTGATTAAAATGATTCGTTCCGGCTTGGGAAATATCACTCTCCCCGGCGGAATACAATGCTGCGCAAACGGCAATACTCTTTTTATTCATTCTGAAAGCGGGCGGACCGCCCGATGGAAAACGCCTCTCCGGCTTCCGGAGACCCTTCTTCCGGACGGAAGGGTCTTCTGCGTTCAGGCGGAATCTTCCGAAATAAAAAATCGTGAGAAAATTAATAATTTGTTATTTAATAATCGAATCAACTATGATACAATAATGGATACTAATAGCTTTGTTCGCAGCAGGCTTCCCGGCGACCGGTTTGTCCCGGCGGGCCGGGGAGTCACCAAAACGCTGAAAAAATTATTCAATGAGCAGAAGATTCCTCCGTTCCGCCGGGACAGGCTTGCCGTTCTGGAGTGCGGGGGGGAGATTCTGTGGATCGAAGGTATCGGCCCGTCTCAAAAAGCAGCGGCTGCGGAAGACACCAGGCGGGCGGCCGAAATCATCATCAAGGAGTGCTGAAAACCTGTGCACCAGTTAACCGACGATATTCAGGAAGTCTTGTTCAGCGAGGAGCGGCTCGCTGAGATCGTTTCAAAGATGGGAGAGAAAATCAGCCAGGATTATCGGGGCAAGAATCTTTTGCTTGTCAGCATTTTGAAGGGCTCCGTAGTCTTTATGTCCGATCTGATGCGTTCCGTCACAATCCCGTGCAGCATCGATTTCATGGCGGTTTCCAGCTATGGCTCCGGCGTGAAGACGTCCGGGGTCGTTAAGATCATAAAGGATCTCGACATCAATTTGAAAGGATACGATGTTCTGGTTGTGGAAGATATATTGGACAGCGGCCTTACTCTGAGCTACATACTGGAACTTTTGCAGGCGCGCCTGCCAAAGAGCATCCGCCTCTGCACTTTGTTTGACAAACCGGACCGCAGAACCGTCGGCATCAAGGCCGACTATGTGGGCACCGTAGTTCCGGATGAATTCATTGTCGGGTATGGCCTTGATTATAATGAAAAATACAGGAACCTTCCGTTTGTCGGCATCCTGAAGCCGGAGGTTTACGGGGGCTGAACCACGACATGGGAGGGGCCGATTCCTATAAGGAGTGAAATTTGTTTGGACAATAGAAAGACCGTAAAAAATATTGCCATGTTTTTGGGCATACCGATTCTGCTTCTGATTTTGCTTGCGATGGTGCTGAACAACCATTCCGATAAGACGTTTAACTATTCTGAAATTCTTTACTATTTTGAGGATCAGAAGGTTACGGATTATTCCCTGGATCTCGGCAGCGGCGAGATGATCATCAAGCTGAAGGACAACACTCAGATTTCCTATGTAGCTCCAAGCACGACGCAGCTGATCGAAGATATCCGGCCCTATGTGGAAGAGTATAACCGCGATCATCCGAATGCCCGGATGACCTTTAACTGGAAGAGGCCGGCGGAGACGACATGGCTTTCCAGCCTGCTGCCGATGCTTTTGACACTCGCCGTCATGCTGCTGTTCTGGTGGTTCATGATGAAGCGCCTGAACACCTCCATGGGTGATGCCGGGAAACAGATGAATTTCGGCAAGGCGAAGATCAAACAGATGGCGGACGAGAAACGCAAGACCACGTTTGCGGACGTGGCCGGAGCGGACGAGGAAAAGGAAGAACTGCAGGAGATTGTGGAATTCCTGAAAAATCCCCGCAAGTACAACGAGCTGGGCGCGCGCATCCCGAAGGGCGTGCTGCTGGTGGGCCCTCCGGGCACGGGTAAAACCCTGCTGGCCCGCGCGGTCGCGGGAGAGGCGGGCGTTCCGTTCTTCTCCATTTCCGGCTCCGATTTTGTCGAGATGTTCGTCGGCGTCGGCGCGTCCCGTGTGCGCGACCTGTTCGATCAGGCAAAGAAAAATTCGCCCTGCATCATCTTCATCGATGAAATCGACGCCGTGGGGCGCCAGCGCGGCGCCGGCCTCGGCGGCGGGCACGACGAGCGCGAACAGACTCTGAACCAATTGCTGGTCGAGATGGACGGTTTCGGCGCGAACGAAGGCGTTATCATGATCGCTGCGACGAACCGTCCGGACATCCTTGACCCGGCTCTGATGCGTCCCGGCCGTTTTGACCGCCAGATCATGGTCGGCTATCCGGATATCAAGGGACGCGAGGAGATTCTGAAAGTCCATGCCCGCGGCAAGCCGGTTGCCCCGGATGTCGACCTGAAGACCATCGCGAAATCCACCGCCGGTTTTACCGGCGCGGACCTGGAGAATCTGCTCAACGAATCCGCGTTGCTCGCGGCGAGGAAGAGCCTGAAGGCCATCACCATGGACGAGATCGAGGAAGCCACGATCAAGGTCGTGGTCGGAACCGAAAAGAAGAGCCATGTGATGACCGATAAGGAAAAGAAAATCACGGCCTATCATGAGGCCGGGCACGCGGTGGCGACGTTTTACTGTCCGATGCAGGACCCCGTTCACCAGATTTCGATTATCCCGCGCGGGATGGCGGGCGGCTATACGATGCAGATTCCGACGGAAGACCGTGCCTACCGTTCCCGCAGGGAGATGGAAGAGAGCCTTGTCGTCATGCTGGGAGGCCGTGTTTCGGAGGCGCTTACGCTGGATGATATCTCGACCGGCGCTTCCAACGACATTGAGCGCGCAACAAAGCTTGCGCGCAGCATGGTGACAAAATACGGAATGTCGGACGAACTCGGCCCCATTACTTACGGGCAGGATGAAGGGGAACCGTTCCTGGGCCGCGACATGGGGCATATCCGGAATTATTCTGAGGCGACCTCTTCTACGATCGACCGCGAGATCAAACGCCTGATGACCAATGCCTACGCCAAGACCGAGACCATTCTCAAGTCTCATATGGAAAAGCTGCATCAGGTTGCGAAATACTTGTTCGACAATGAAAAGATGAGCGGAGAGGAATTCGCGAAAATAATGAGAGACGGCGGCCCGGAGCCGGCGTCTCCAGAGGACGACGTGAGGCCGGGTGCTCCATCGGGGCATATGGTGGGGGAAGCCGGCTGAAAAGATCAATAGAGTTTCGGGGGAATGTTGCCGCATTCCCCTTTTGGTTGTTCTTTTGGACCCGGGGGAAATACAATCTAGGGAGGTCCCTGAATGGCGAGAAAACAGACATACGGCAATGAGAGCATTTCCGCCCTGAAAGGCGCCGACCGCGTCAGGCGCCGTCCGGCCGTTATTTTCGGCTCGGACGGAATCGAGGGCTGCGAACACTCCATTTTCGAGATCCTGTCCAACGCGATCGACGAGGCGCGGGAGGGCTATGGAAAGCAAATCACGGTGACGCGGTATCTGGACCATTCCGTGGAAGTGGAGGATCACGGCCGGGGGTGTCCGGTCGACTACAACCCAAATGAAAAACGATATAATTGGGAACTGGCTTTCTGCGAGCTTTACGCGGGAGGAAAATACAACAACAGCGCCGATGAGAGCTATGAATATTCACTGGGGCTCAACGGGCTGGGCCTCTGCGCGACGCAGTACGCCTCCGAATTTATGGATGCGGATATCCGCAGGGACGGGTACCGTTATACCCTGCGTTTCGAACACGGGGAAAATGTCGGAGGGCTGAAAAAAGAAGAATATAAGGGCAGGGACACCGGCTCCCGCTTTCGCTGGAAGCCGGACCTTCAGGTCTTTACGGATATCGACGTTCCTATTGAATATTATCTGGATATGCTGAAACGCCAGGCGATCGTCAACGAGGGGATCACGTTCCTGTTCCGGAATCAGGCCGGGGCGGGATTCGAAACCACGACGTTTCTCTATGCGAACGGGATCGCGGATTACGCGGAGGAAATCGCGGGGGAAGACGCGCTGACTCCGGTCCAGTTCTGGCGGGCGGAGCGCATGGTGCGCGACCGGGCGGACAAGCCCGAATACAAAGTGAAGGTCAACGTCGCCGCCGCTTTCTCCAATCGGAACCGGCTGATCGAATATTACCACAATTCCAGCTGGCTGGAGCACGGCGGTTCTCCCGACAAGGCCGCCCGGAACGCATTCGTTTATCAGATTGACTCATATCTGAAACAGAACAACAAGTACAATAAAAATGAGAGCAAAATCAACTTTGCGGACGTCGAGGACTGCCTCATCCTGGTTATTTCCTCTTTCTCCAACCGCACGTCGTATGAAAACCAGACGAAGAAAGCAATTACCAACAAAGGAATCCAGGAAGCCATGACGGAGATGCTCCGACACCAGCTTGAGGTTTATTTTATTGAAAATCCGGCCGATGCGGAGAAAATCGCGGCGCAGGTTCTCATCAACAAACGCAGCCGGGAGGACGCGGAAAAAACGCGCCTGAACCTGAAAAAGAAGCTGACGACCAATCTGGACCTGACCAACCGCGTGGCCAAATTCGTCGACTGCCGGAGCCGGGACGCCGGAGAGCGGGAAATCTTCATCGTGGAGGGCGATTCGGCGCTCGGTGCGTGCAAACAGGCGCGCGACCCGAATTTTCAGGCGATTATGCCGATCCGCGGCAAAATTTTGAACTGCCTGAAGGCGGACTACGATAAAATATTCAAAAGCGATATCATCACCGACCTGATCAAGGTGCTGGGCTGCGGGGTGCAGGTCAGGTCGAAGGCCAGCCGGGAGCTTTCCTCCTTTAACATCGATCTTCTGCGCTGGAATAAGATCATTCTGTGCACCGATGCCGACGTGGACGGATACCAGATCCGGACGCTTCTGCTGACCATGCTTTACCGGCTGACGCCGACGCTGATTGAGGAAGGTAAGGTGTTTATCGCGGAATCCCCGCTTTATGAGATCCAGGCGAAGGACAAGACCTATTTCGCCTTTACGGAACGGGAAAAAGAAGAATTTTCCGAACAGCTGAGAGGGCAGAAGGTAACGGTTCAGCGCTCCAAGGGGCTGGGCGAGAACGAGCCGGACATGATGAACCTGACAACCATGAATCCGGCGACACGGCGCCTGATCCGCGTCCTTCCGGATGAAGCGGAACAGACCAGCCGGATGTTCGACCTCCTTCTCGGCGATGACCTGGATGGGAGAAAGGACTTTATCGCCCGGAACGGGCCCAGGTACATTGATGCCTCCGATTTGAGCTGAATGCTTTTTTGAATCTTTGATCGAAATGGTGGTGCGGCAGAATTCATGCCCAAAAAGAAGAAAGAATCAGCCCCCCAAAGTGCCGGCGCGCACGGCGTCATCAACGGCGCAGGTGAGGTTGTTGAAGAAAAAATAACGGATACGCTTGAAAAAAACTATATGCCCTATGCGATGAGCGTGATCCTTTCCAGAGCAATTCCGGAGATAGACGGGTTTAAGCCCTCCCATCGGAAGCTGCTCTATACCATGTATAAAATGGGCCTGCTGGGGCCGGCCCGGACCAAGAGCGCCAATATTGTCGGTCAGACCATGCGGCTGAATCCCCATGGCGACGCGGCCATTTACGACACCATGGTGCGGCTGAGCCGCGGGTACGAGGCGCTGCTTCATCCCTATGTGGACTCCAAGGGAAATTTCGGCAAATTCTATTCCCGCGACATGGCCTATGCCGCCTCCCGCTACACGGAGGCGCGGCTCGACAATATCTGTGAAGAGCTGTTTCGCGACATTGACCGGGACACCGTCGATTTTGTAGACAATTATGACAACACCGTGAAAGAGCCCACTCTGCTGCCGGCGACTTTTCCGACCGTGCTGGTCAATGCGAACACGGGCATCGCCGTCGGCATGGCAAGCTCGATTTGTCCGTTCAACCTGGCGGAGGTCTGTAAAACGACCGTGAGCCTGCTGAAAGACCAGCAGCATGAGATCGATTCGACCCTTTTGGCGCCTGATTTTCCGGGCGGCGGGCAGATCCTGATGGATCGGGACGCCTTGCGTAAAATATATGAGACGGGGCGCGGTTCCATCCGGATCCGCTCCCGGTTCCGTTACGACCCGGACGCGAACTGCGTCGATGTGGTGGAAATTCCGCCGACCACGACGGTGGAGGTTATTGTCGAGAAGGTTGTGGAATTAGTCCGTCAGGGAAAAATCAGGGAAATTTCGGATATCCGCGACGAAACCGGCCTCGACGGACTGAAAATCACGATAGACCTGAAACGGGGAACAGACCCGGACAAGCTGATGCTGCGCCTGTTCAAGATGACGCCCCTGGAGGACAGCTTTTCCTGCAATTTTAATGTACTGGTGAACGGCACGCCGCGCGTCATGGGAGTCAGGGAACTGCTGAACGAATGGACGGCGTTCCGGGTAAAATGTGTTCGCCGCCGAACGGAATTCGACCTGAAAAAAAAGCAGGAAAAACTGCACCTGCTCAAAGGCCTGCAGGCGATTCTGCTGGATATCGACAAAGCGGTTGCCATCGTGCGCTCGACCGAGGAGGAGGAAGAGGTTGTTCCGAACCTCATGATCGGGTTTGGCATCGACCGGATTCAGGCTGATTACGTCGCCGAAATCAAGCTGCGCCATCTGAACCGCGAGTATATTCTGAAACGCACGGAGGAAACGGAGCAGCTGGAACAGGAAATCGGCCGTCTTCAAAGAATTCTTGAAAACGATTTGGAGATTCGGAAGATCATCGTCGGAGAACTCAACGAAGTGGCTGGAAAATATGGGAAGCCACGGCGCACCGAATTGATTTACCCTGGCGAGATCGAGGAATACACAGAAGAGGAAATTCCGGATTATCCGGTCAACCTGTTTCTGACAAAGGACGGATATTTTAAGAAAATCACGCCGCTTTCGCTGCGGATGGGCGGCGACCAGAAATTGAAGGAAGGGGACGAAGTCAGCCAGCATCTGGAAAGTACGAATTCCGCCGAGCTGCTGTTCTTTACGGACCGCTGTTCTGTTTATAAGGCGAAGGCCTCGGATTTTCCGGATACCAAGGCCAGCGTTCTGGGGGAATATATTCCCGCGAAGCTCGGCATGGAGGAGGGGGAGACGCCGGTTTATCTGGCGGTCACGACGGACTATTCCGGCTTTATGATGTTCTTTTTTGAGAACGGCAAAGCGGCCAAGGTCGATTTGAATTCCTATGAGACAAAGACGAACCGCCGCAGGCTCGTCAATGCCTACAGTGATAAAAGCCCGCTGGCGTCCTGTTTCCAGATTGCGGAAGACGGGGAATTTCTGTTGACTTCCTCCCAGGGAAGGATTCTTCTGCTGCACACCGGCGCCGTTCAGAGCAAGACCACACGCTCTACCCAGGGCGTCGCGGTGATGACGCTCCGGCGCGGGGCAAGACTGCTTCGTGTTGAAAAATATGAGGAAGGGACCCTGAAAAAACCGGACCGCTACCGGAAAACCATTCCGGCGGTCGGGGCCATGCCCGCTGCGGAGGATACTCAGGGCGAGCAGCTCACTCTTTCATGAACATAAAAATCACCGCTGAAAAACCAATAGCTTTCCAGCGGTGGGACAGTTCAAGCGGCAAACGCAGTCAAACGTAATCGCTTTTCTTTGTCCATGCATTAGAGTTTCCTGGCGGTTTGGCCATTATTCACTTTTCGTCCCATTTTTAGAAATATATCCGGCGATCCTCTTGCAAACAGGCTTCGTTTGTGATACCATCATAAAAGAGGATTCGGAAAGATTTTGGAGGTAGATTATGTCAGTCGCTGAGATTGTGTTGGGAGTCGTACTGATTTTATTTTCCATCGCGATTACGATTGTGGTTTTGATGCAGGAGGGCCACGAACAGAATGTCGGTGTGGTCACGGGCGGCGCGGATACATTCCTGACGAAAAACAAGGCGCGTTCCGTGGATGCTTTTTTAGCCCGCTGGACGAAAATTATTGCGATCGGTTTCTTTCTGCTTGTGATTATTATTAACGCTTATTTGTTTTTTGGAGCCTGAACACAGAATACTGTTTCGCCCCGCTTGGCAAGAGCGGGGCGTTTCTTATATGGCCGCGTAATTTGGACGCCTGGGCGGAAAGCGGAAGGGAATCGCGCTGTCTAAAATTTGCAGTTTAGGGAATTCTATCATGAGCCTTGAGGAGAACAGCAGACCGTGATTGGAGGGAAGAATTTGGGAGAAACAAAAGAAATTATTATGTCATACCTCAATAAGATACCGCAGGGCATTTCGTCGCGCGATTTAATCAAACGGCTCAGACTGAGCCGGAAGGATTACAATAAGGCGTTGGATGAACTGCAGAAAGAGGGCAAAGTCTCGGTCAGCAGAAGCCGCAGAATCCGCAGGGTAAAAGAGAAATCCACGGTTGACGCCACGATCGTTTCTCTTTCCAGAGGATTTGCTTTTGCCCGTCCGGACGGCGGCGGAGATGACATTTTCATTCATGCCGACCACCTGAAAAATGCCTTTATTAAAGACAGGGTAAAGCTGCACCGCGTCAGGCAGAGTCCCAAGGGACCCAGCGCGGAGGTGGATTCCATCTCTGAGAAAAGCAGCCGTGTAATCACCGGAACTCTGAACAAAGCAAAAGATCGATGTGAAATGGCCCCGGACGACGCGATCCGATATCCGATCCGGGTTGTGAAGAACCTGCCGCGCGGGATAAAAAGCGGGGACAAGATCCAGGCGAAAATCAGCAGACAGAAAAATTCAGACGAGCTTCAGGCGGAAATCGTTAAAGTCTATGGAAAATCGAACAGCGCCAAAGTCTGCGCCGACGCGATCCTCGATCAATATGGAATCCGGACCCGCTTTGAAAAGGAAGCGGCGGAAGAGGCGAAACGCGTTTCCTCGTCCGCAATTTCGGAAGCGGACCTGACAGGAAGGCTGGACCTTCGGAAGCTTGCCATTTGCACGATCGACGGCGCGGGTGCGAAAGACCTTGACGACGCCGTTTCCGTCAGCAAAACGAAGAAGGGGTTCCGGCTGGGAGTCCATATCGCGGACGTGTCGCATTATGTGAAGGAAGACGGGGCGCTGGACCGGGAGGCGTTTGCACGGGGGACCTCCGTTTACTTTGCCGACCGCGTCGTTCCCATGCTTCCGGAGGAACTTTCCAACGGCGCGTGCTCTTTAAACGCCGGCGCGGACAAGCTGGCGTTTTCCGCAATGATCGAATTGAGTCTCGATGGAGAGATTCTGTCCTACCGTTTCCGGAAAAGCGTGATCCGTTCCCGGGTCCGCGGCGTTTACTCGGAGGTGAATCAGATTTTTTCCGGAAAAGCGGACCGTGAACTGAAGAAAAAATACTATCCGGTGATTCGATCTCTGAATGCGGCGCGGGAGCTTGCGAAAATCCTCAAAAAGCGTTCGGGGGAGAACGGCTCCTTCGATATTGAGAGCACGGAATCCGAATTTACGCTGAACGAGCGGGGGGTCTGTGTGGATGTCCGTCCGCGCTCGAGCGGAGAAGCGGAAGAGATGATCGAACAGCTGATGATCACGGCGAACCAGGCCGCGGCAAAGCTGGCGAAAACGAAGGGGATCCCCTTCGTTTACAGAGTCCATGAACAGCCCGACCCGGAGCGGGTCAAGACGCTGATTCAGCTGGTGGACGCGGTCGGGCTGAATTCCCGCACGCTGAAGAAGAAGGGGGAGCTTTCCGCCGCCGATTTCGGTGCGGTATTGGATCAGGCGCAGGGCACGCCGATTCAGAAGGTGATATCGCACCAGCTGCTGCGGACCATGGCGAAGGCCCGCTACGACTCCAAGCCGATCGGGCATTTCGGGCTTGCGCTGGAGGACTACTGCCACTTTACCTCTCCGATCCGCAGATACCCCGACCTTGCGATTCACCGCATCCTGACGGCGCTGCTGACGGAAAAGGACCAGGGCAGGATCAACCGTTTTCAGGGTTTTGCCGTCGGCGCCGCAAAATCCTCCTCCAATGCCGAGGTGCGCGCCATGGGGGCGGAACGCGATGCGGAGGATTGCTATATGGCCGAATACATCGGCCGGCACATCGGTGAAGTTTTCGACGGGGTCGTCAGCGGAGTGACGCAGCGCGGCATTTTTGTGGAGCTTGCCAACACGGTGGAGGGATTTGTGCCGATCGACAGTTTTCAGGACGCAAACTACCAGTTTGACGGCATGATTACCCAGGTTGACCGCAACTCGGGCAAAAAGCTGACCATCGGACAGCCGATGCGCATTCAGGTGGTTTCCGCCGACGTGGCGGGCGGCCGCATCGATTTCGCGCCTGCCGGCGACCCGGATTAATTTTTTACTTTTTCCATTCGTTGCATAAAAACTGGAATAAAAGCCCATCCTACTGGCATAAGAATGAAACCGGAAGGCGGAATTGTCAGTATGGAATCTGTATTAAAACTCTTGCAGCGCACCACTACCGACTGCGAGGAGGCAAAAGACAGCCTCGACCGGCAGCAGATCGTAGATGCAATCCGGGACGTATCGCGCCAGCTTGCCTATAACGAATGCTGGTTTCAGCTTGAATCCGATGAAAACCTGATCGATGCCTGCATCTATCAGCGGGAAGAACTGAAATCGCGTTATCGCTATTTTCTGAAACTGGCAAAGCAGAAGGGTGTTAACTGCGCTTCCTTCCAAGAATAAGGAGCGGAGGTGTAAAATTGCAGAAGCTGACGGCCATCGTGTGTGCGCTGGGTGTTTTTGCCTTGCTGGTACTGATCCAGGTCATCGTAAAAGCGGAACATCCGGTCCGAAGGGCCATCGGGGGAATTTTAACCGGACTTTGCGCGCTTGTGGTTGTAAATCTGACAGGATGTTTCACCGGGGTTACTCTTCCAATCAGCCCGCTGACGCTCGGCGTTTCGGGTGCGGCAGGAATATCGGGGGTTACAATGCTGCTTTTGCTGGATCTTATTTTAAAATAGGCTGCGGGGGATCGTTCCCTGCAGCCTATTTTAAAATGCAAAAGTTGCCGGTTGCCCGCTATGATTCTTTCGGAAGGAAACCAGCCGCCATGTCGTTTCGACCCGTGACAAGGGCCAGCAGCATCCGGTAAACGGCTTCGGGAGAACGGTGGAAATTTTCTTTCACCATATTGGCCTGGTAAAGGTCGGGGACGTAGAGAGTGATGCTCATCAAATCCATATCCCCGCCTGAAATGTGACAAATCACATGATATCCCTTGTCCAACTTGACAAACTCAACGCGGTTTTCCCGTTCGCGCCTTGCTTCGGCCAACAGCCGGATCGCTGCGCCGACGGCTTTGTCGCGGACAGAGGGAGGTAAAGCCGTGTCCAGCTGCTTTGCTATCATCTTTCCGCTGTCGCTCAGGGAAAAGGTATCCGGGCTGTCCCTGTCCGGGATGAGAATTCCCTTTTCGGACATTTCCGCAATGGCGTCCGCCAGTTCAAAATAATTTGCAAGCCCGTTGTTCTGTATCATCTCTATCATGTCATCTTTTGCAAGCGGAACGCCGACACTGTCCAGCAGGTAACAGATTAAAATTCTGATTTCATTTTTCGTCCTCAGTCCCCCGGGGTCAATTCCGGCTGAAAAAGCGTCAAAGGCCATTTCGAATCGCCTCCCTGATCCTTTTTGATTATTTTACCACAGATTGAAGATCATGGAAAGTGGGGAAAGGGTGGCGATAACGGCGGTGAATAAAAAAATCGCTGATCCTGTGAAGCACGGTCCGGCTGGGTTTAAATTCCCGTTTCAGAGCGTGTTTCCCAGGATCAGCACCATGGCGAATCAGCTAATTTCTGGTATCTTTAGAAGCTTTCTCCATGCTGTCTTTCAGGGCAGAAAACAATTTCTCTTTTTGGCTGTCGGGACAGGCCCGGAAAAGCCCGACCAGTTCTTTTTCCAAAGGGGTTAATTCGTAAATATGGCTTGAATTTTTCTTTCCGTGTATATAGACCGATTTGCTTCCGCTGTCCGCGACGGAAGGTGGGCTGGGTTCATCCGCCAATAGCTCGTTGATGGAGATATTAAATACTCTGGCCAAGATGATGAGGGCGGAAACATCCGGCATGGTCTTTCCAATTTCGTAATAAGAATAAGTGGAACGGTCAATATTCAATATTTTGGCAATTTGATTCTGCGTATAGCCGCTTTTGATGCGCAATTCGCGCAGTCTTTCGTTAATGCGAATTTTCATCAACTTGCAATTCCGCCTCTTTTTACATTATATGCCAGAAAAGTATATATTTATTGCTGTTGATTCGATTATATCTTCATTCCTGAATGAAACATAAATTTGGTGATTATTATTCACTGCTTTGCGGAAATTAACGGACTCCGCCGAAAAAAGTACTTGACGGGCAAAGAATTGTTTAGTATAATAATTTGGTCGGTAAAAGTGCTACTGTGGCTCAGTTGGTAGAGCAGCGCATTCGTAATGCGCAGGTCGTCAGTTCGAGTCTGACCAGTAGCTCCAGAAAAAAGCCAGGAATCGTAAAAGGTTCCTGGCTTTTTTCTGGTTTGGTCTATTTTGTTTTTCAGGACGGGATCCCTTAAAAAAACGGACGGGCTTGTCATGCCTGTCCGTTTTCTCCAAACCCGCCGGAAAGGATGATTTTGTCGATCCCGGGAGAAAGAAATCAGATGTTTGTTTGTTTTTCGACCGGATTTTTGCAGAATTCCCTCATGGAGCAATTTCCGCAGTCCGGGTTTCTGGCTGTACAGACGGCCCGGCCGTGGAGAACCAGCCGGTGGCAGAAATCATTGGATTCCTCCGGCGGCAGGATCTTTCTCAGTTGCGTTTCCACTTTGAGAGGATCCTTGCCTTCGCTCAGCCCCAGGCGGCCGCAGATGCGGATGCAGTGAGTGTCCGTGACGACGGCCGGTTTGCCGTAGATATCCCCGACGATGAGGTTTGCCGTTTTCCTGCCGACTCCCGGCAGCTTTGTCAGCTCTTCAATGGTGTCCGGAACCCTTCCCTCATAATCCGATTTCAATTTCCGGCACATGGCGAGGATATCGCGGGCTTTGGTCTTATACAGCCCGCAGGAATGAATGATCGGCTCAATGTCTTCCGCGGACGCTCCGCAAAATGCGTCGATCGTGGGGAAAAGCCTGAACAGTTCAGGCGTGACCTGATTCACCCGCGCGTCGGTGCATTGGGCGGAAAGCCGGGTGGCGATCAAAAGCTGGAGCGGCTCGGTGTAGGTCAGGGAGCAGATCGCATCCGGATATTCTTTTTTCAAAGCCTGGATCGCAAGCGAGGCACGCTGCTTTTTGGTCATTTTGATCCTCCGTTTCAGTATGATTTTTTTCATTATAAACTTTTCTGTTGTGAATGGCAATGGATGTGCGGACCGGAAATCCGAGGAGCGCTTTTTGCAGGGCCGCCGTTGCGTTTTTGCATGTTACAGGTTATAATAGGGATAAATTTGTTCGGGAAAGGGTTTGAATACGATGTACAGTGATATGATGAATACCATCGGCCTTGTTTCCGGGGCCGACCCGGAGGTCGGCGCCGCGATGGCCCGGGAACTGGGCCGGCAGAGGGACAATCTGGAACTGATCGCATCCGAAAATCTCGTTTCGCCCGCCGTAATGGCGGCGATGGGAAGCGTTTTGACCAACAAATACGCGGAAGGATATCCGGGAAAACGCTACTACGGCGGGTGCCAGTATGTTGACATTGTGGAGGACCTGGCTCGTCAGCGTGCCTGCAGGCTGTTCGGCGCGGAACATGCCAATGTGCAGCCTCATTCCGGCGCTCAGGCGAACCTGGCGGTGTATTTTGCCCTTTTAAAGCCCGGCGACACGGTGATGGGAATGAATCTTTCGGAAGGCGGGCATCTGACCCATGGATCGCCAGTCAATCTGTCCGGAAGCTACTACCATTTCGTCTCTTACGGCGTCAGCCCGGAGACAGGCCGGATCGACTACGACGCGGTTTATGAAACGGCGATGAAAGTAAAGCCGAAACTGATCGTGGCGGGCGCCAGCGCCTATCCGCGTGTGATCGATTTCAAACGCTTCCGCGAGATCAGCGATGCCTGCGGGGCGCTGCTGATGGTCGACATGGCGCATATCGCGGGCCTTGTCGCGGCCGGAGAGCACCCGAATCCGGTCGAGTGGGCGCAGATCGTCACGACGACGACGCATAAAACCCTGCGGGGCCCGCGCGGCGGCCTGATCCTCTGCAAGGAAGAATACGCGAAGGCCATCGACAAGGCGATTTTCCCCGGAACACAGGGCGGCCCGCTGATGCACATCATCGCGGGAAAGGCCGTTTGCCTGGGCGAGGCGCTGAAGCCGGAGTTCAAGCAATACGCGCACCGGATTGTTGTCAATGCGAAAGCGCTGGGTGACGGCCTGATGAAACGCAACGTCAAGCTTGTCTCCGGAGGCACGGACAATCACCTGATGATGGTGGACCTTTCCGGACTGGAGCTGACGGGCAAGGAACTGGAGCAGCGCCTTGATTCCGTCAATATCACGGCAAACAAAAATACCGTCCCGAACGAGCAGCGCAGCCCGTTTATCACGAGCGGCCTGAGACTGGGCACGCCGGCCGTCACCACGCGCGGCCTGGACGCGGCGGATATGGACCGCATTGCGGACTGCATCAGCCTTGCCGTTTTCGACTTTGAGCCGAACCGCGAAAAGATCCGCACGGCGGTGCATGAAATCTGTGCCCGTCACCCGCTTTACGAATAATTCACCAAGGAAGGGATGGTGCCGATGTCGGCTCCTCTTGCGGACCGGATCCGCCCCCGCGAACTGAGCGAGATTGTCGGGCAGCATCATCTGCTCGACCCCGGCAGGCCGCTGCGGCGCATTATAGAGTCGGGGGAAATCCCGAACATGGTCTTTTACGGACCGTCGGGGATCGGCAAGACAACGCTTGCATCCATTATCGCGGCGAGAACCAGCCGCAAGCTGGTCAGGATGAACGGCACCACCGCCACTACGGCGGACATCCGCGACGTTGTGAACCAGTTGGATACGCTGGAAGCCCCGAACGGAATCCTTCTCTATCTGGACGAGATCCAGTATTTCAATAAAAAGCAGCAGCAGACGCTGCTGGAATTCATTGAGAACGGTTCGATTACACTGATTGCGTCGACGACGGAAAATCCCTATTTTTATGTTTACGGCGCGATTCTGAGCCGGTCGACGGTGTTTGAGTTCAAACCGGTGGAGAAAGAAGACGTTCGCGAGGCGGCAAAGCGGGCGTTCGGCATTCTGGAGGAGGAGCAGCACCGCGGCATCCGGGTGGAACCCGGCGCTTTGGACGTGATTGCTTCCGCCTGCGGCGGCGATGTCCGCAAGGCGATGAACGCGGTGGAGCTCTGCGTTGTGTCCGGTGAGGAAAAAGACGGCGCCTGTCTCGTGACGGAACAGCTTGCCAGGGACCTGACGCAGCGCAGCGCGATGAAATATGACCGCGCGGGAGATGAGCATTACGACATCCTTTCCGCGTTCCAGAAATCCATGCGCGGCTCCGATCCGGACGCCGCAGTCCATTATCTGGCCCGTCTGCTGGAGGCCGGGGACCTTCCCTCCGCGTGCCGCAGGCTGATGGTCTGCGCCTGCGAAGACGTGGGGCTCGCTTATCCGCTGATTATTCCGATCGTCAAGGCAGCCGTGGACGCGGCGCTTCAGGTCGGTCTGCCGGAGGCGCGGATCCCGCTGGCCGATGCAGTGGTGCTGGTGGCCTGTTCGCCAAAGTCGAATTCGGCCTACTGCGCGGTGGATGCGGCGGTCGCCGACCTGCGGGCCGGCAAAACGGGGCCGATTCCCCGCAGACTTCAGAATAAGCACTACGACGGGGAGGACAATCCGAGAAAGGGCCAGTTCTATCAGTATGCCCACGATTTTCCGCACCACTGGGTCCGGCAGCAATACCTTCCGGACGTATTGAAGGATACGGTTTACTATCGGTGGGGGGACAATAAGACAGAACAGGCATTTCGGAAATATTGGGAAGAAATCAAAAAAGAAAAGTAATTTTATGTTGATTATCAGCCGAATATGAGATATACTAGTAAAAATGCGTTTTGGAGGAAGCCGACTTGAACGATTTGATTTTGAACAGCCTGTCTTACGGGATGTATGCAATCGGCGTGAAAGACGGGGAAAAAGTTTCCGCTTGTATTGTCAATACGGCCGTGCAGGTTGCCCGCAATCCAAACACAATTGCCGTCAGTCTGAATCATGAAAATTACAGTTGTGAGTGCATTCAGAAAAACGGCCTTTTCAGCGTTTCCGTCCTTTCAGAGGATACCTCCGGCACGGTAATCGGCGCTTTGGGCTTTTCATCCGGACGCGACACGGATAAGCTCAAAAACGTCAGGCACCGCATCCTTGCGGAGGGCGTTCCGATTATTAAGGAGAATACATGCTGCTGGTTTCTTTGCAAGGTCCTCTCTTCGTCCGAAACGGCGACCCACACGATTTTTATTGCCGAAGTGATTGCGGGCAGTGAAAAATCGGTGGGCAAGCCGATGACTTATGAATATTACCACAGAGTCATTAAGGGCAGGGCACCGAAAAACGCGCCGACCTACAGGGAAGAGAAGCAGACGGAACAGAGCGGAGAAAGCTGGATCTGCACTGTTTGCGGTTATATTTACAATGATCCCTTCGTTCCCTTTGAGGAATTGCCGGACGATTGGGTCTGCCCCATTTGCGGGGCGCCGAAGTCGGCATTCAAACGACAGCAGTAAGATGACAGAAAAGCTCACACCGATGTATTCCATACACCGGGCGGGCTTTTTTTTTGAGTAAAAAAGCGCAGCTTTTTACTGAATATATAAAGATTGAGGAGTGTTTATCTATGACAAAGCAAATCATCCAGGTTGAGGAAAAGCCGCCTGTGCCCAAGGCGATCCCGCTTTCGGTGCAGCATCTTTTCGCCATGTTCAGCGCTTCGGTGCTGGTTCCGGTCCTGCTGGGGATCAGTCCTTCCGTGGTCCTGTTCATGAACGGGATCGGCACGCTGCTCTACATATTGATTACGGGAGGCAAGGCCCCGGCTTTCCTGGGTTCCAGCTTCGCCTTTATTGCCCCCGCGGGAATCATCATCGGAACCAAGGGACTGGGATATCCGTATGCGCTTGGCGGGTTTGTGGTTTCCGGTGCGGTGTTTTGCTTTGTTGCGGTCATTATCCGTTTCTGCGGCACGAGATGGATCGACGTGATTCTTCCGCCCGCGGCCATGGGTTCCGTCGTGGCGCTGATCGGTCTGGAGCTTTCCGGAACGGCGGCCAACATGGGCGGGCTGATTTTAAGCGATACCTATACGCAGATCGACCCAAAAAAAATCACGGTGTTTCTGATTACGCTGGGGGTCGCCGTGTTCGGCAGCGTGCTGTTCCGCAAATTTCTGGCGGTTATTCCGATTTTAATTGCGATTGTGATCGGCTATTGCGTCGCGTGGGGGATGGGAATGATCGATTTCTCGGCGGTCGCCGCCGCTCCGGCCTTTGCGGTTCCGAATTTCCAGCCGGCCAAATTCGACTGGAATGCGATCTCCATTATTCTGCCGGCGACGCTGGTTGTGGTTTCGGAGCACATCGGTCATCAGATCGTGACCGGCAAAATCGTCGGGCGCGACCTGCTGCGGAATCCGGGCCTGCACCGCACCATGCTCGGCGACGGCCTTTCGACCATGCTCTCCGGGCTCTGCGGCTCCGTGCCCACGACGACTTACGGCGAAAATATCGGCGTCATGGCGATGACCGGCGTATACAGCGTCTGGGTGATTGGCGGCGCGGCCGTTCTGTCCATCGCGATTTCTTTCCTCGGCAAGGTCTCCGCGGTGATCCAGTCGATCCCGGGTCCCGTCATGGGCGGCGTCAGCTTCCTGCTCTACGGAATGATCGCCTCCTCCGGCGTGAGGCTTCTGGTTGACCAGAAAGTGGATTACAGCCGTTCCCGCAATCTCGCCATGACCAGTATCGTTCTGGTGACGGGCCTTTCCGGCGCGTTCGTCCAGCTTTGGAAGGTCAAGCTGACCGGAATGTCCCTCGGCGCCGTGGTAGCCATGCTGCTCGGTCTTATTTTCTGGATCATTGACCGGTTCCATGCGGCAAACGACTATGAAGAGGAGCCGGTACAGGAATAGGGATCAAATGCTCATCAGCTCAAGGCGCCACCGTTCGGTTTCTTCCGGAGTCTGACCGCCTAAAAGGATCGTCCCGGCGTAACATCGAATGAGCAGCACGGGCTGGTTTTTCGCGCAAGCATACACCTGACAGGGACCGATTCCCTCGAGCACAAAATGTCCGGCCATTCTGCCCATGCTCAGACCGTTTGTCCGGATTCCGGCGGGGACGGAAGGCAAAACCTGTATTCCCGAAATGGAATCGAGCGGGAATGAGCAGGAATATAGCGGAGCAGAGATCAATCCCGTACCGTTTTTAATCTGAAAACGGATCGGTGCGAAATTTGTTACATATAAGGCTCCGGCGATCAGTGAAAAGAGAACGGCCGTTGTAATAATTGCTGGCAGATACATGAAATCAAGACCTTTTTGTTGACAAGTTTTGCTTTTTCTTTCATTTATTATAAACATTGTGTGAGACAAAATGCAAGCGGTTGGGGAGGTGCCTAATTTCCTTGCCGTTCTATTGAATCTTGGCGCCTTTCATACTATAATAGAAAAGAATGGAAACGGATTTTATTTAGGAGGGCAGCAATGAAGACAGAATTGAAAAGGAAATTGGAAATTGCCGCGTGCAAGATCCGCATGGGTGCTGTGGAGGGCGTTTACCGCGCAAAATCGGGGCATCCGGGCGGATCCCTTTCCGCGGCGGAGCTTTTTGCGTACCTCTATTTCAAGGAGCTCAGAGTCGACCCGAACCATCCGAAAGAACCTGGCCGCGACCGTTTCGTCCTTTCCAAAGGGCACACCTGTCCCGGACTTTACGCGGCTCTGGCTCTCAAAGGCTATTTCCCTGAGACAGAGCTGAAAAAACTGAGACAGATCGGCGCGATGCTCCAAGGTCATCCGGACATGAAGGGGACGCCCGGCGTTGATATGAGCACGGGTTCGCTCGGACAGGGAGTTTCCGCGGCCTGCGGCATGGCGCTCGCCGGGAAAATGGACGGGAAAGACTACCGCGTTTACGCCCTGTTGGGCGACGGCGAGCTAGAAGAAGGTCAGGTGTGGGAGGCTTCGATGTTTGCCGGGCATCATGAGCTGGACAATCTGTGCCTGGTGATCGACATCAACGGGCTTCAGATCGACGGTCCTACGGCCGAGGTCGGAGGTCCGGAACCGGTCGACGAAAAGTTCCGCGCGTTCGGATTCGATGTCCAGGTCATTGACGGGCACAGCTTTGATGAGATTGAAAAGGCATTTGAACACGCCAAAACCGTGAAAGGGAAGCCATCCGCCATTCTTGCAAAAACGATCAAGGGCAGAGGCGTTTCCTATATGGAAAATGTGGCGGGCTGGCACGGCAAGGCGCCCAGTGACGAAGAATATGAAATTGCCATGCGCGAGCTGAAACAAACCCTGGCTGGATTGGAGGCGGAATAAATGGCGGAGATGATGAAAAAGGCAACCCGGGAGAGCTATGGAATGGCGCTGTCCCAGCTTGGGGAGGAATTTCCGCAGATCGTTGTGCTGGATGCCGACCTGGCCGAGGCGACCAAAACCGGCATCTTCAAAAAGAAATACCCGAAGCGATTTGTTGACTGTGGCATTGCGGAAGGCAATATGATGGGCGTCGCGGCGGGCCTCGCGACCTGCGGCAAAATTCCGTTTGCGACTTCATTTGCGATGTTTGCGACCGGCCGCGCCTTCGAGCAGGTCCGCAATTCCATTTGCTACCCGCACCTGAACGTCAAGGTTGTCGGGACCCACGCGGGCATCTCCGTCGGCGAGGACGGCGCGACCCACCAATGCCTGGAAGATATCGCCCTGATGCGTTCGCTGCCGGGAATGACGGTGATCAGTCCTTCGGATCACTATGAGACCGTCGCGGCGGTCCGCGCGGCCGTGGAGCACGAAGGGCCGGTTTATCTGCGCCTTTCCCGCCTTGCGGTGGAAAGTTTCAACAATTCCGACGACTATCGGTTCGAGCTCGGCAGGGGCGTTACCCTGCGTGACGGAAAAGATGTGACGATCATCGCGACGGGTTTGATGGTTTCCCGCGCGCTGGAAGCGGTCAAACTGCTGGAGCAAAAGGGAATTGACGCAAGACTCGTCAATATTCACACCATTAAGCCGATCGACCGGGAGCTGATCCTGAAAGCGGCGGGGGAGACCGGAAAACTCATTACCGTAGAGGAGCATAACGTCATCGGCGGGCTCGGCGACGCGGTCGCGGCAGTGCTGAGCGAGGAACTGCCGACTCCGCTGCGCAAGATCGGCGTGAATGATCAGTTCGGGCATTCCGGCCCCGCTGCGGCTTTGCTGGAACAGTTCGGGCTTTGTGCTTCAAATATTGCGGAAGTGACGGAAGAATTTTTGAAAAAATGAGTTCCTTTTAAGAAAACTGAAGGCCGTGGGAGAATTTCCCGCGGCCTGTTTTTCTTTCAATTGTCCGGAAGGAGGAACCGTGATGAATAAAAAGCCTGCTGAAAAAATTCGAATTCTGGCTTTGCTGGAGATCCTGGAAGAATGGACCGACGAGGATCACCCGCTTGCTTCGCAAGAGCTGCTTGCCCTCTTGGACAAGCAGGGAATCGCCGCGGGCCGGAAGACCATTTACCGGGATATCTCCGCCCTGCGCGCGCATGGGATCGACATCCTGTTCACCCGGAGGCCAAAGGCGGGATTTTTTCTCGCCGCGCGGCGCTTTGAGCCGCCTGAGGTCCGCCTGCTCATGGATGCGGTACAGGCCGCGCCGTTCCTCACTGAGAAGAAGACGGAGGAACTGATGCGAAAACTGAGCGGTTTAATGAGCGCCGGTCAGGCGGAAGCAGCCGAGGGAAAAACACACATCAATCTTCGCCCCAAATTTGAAAACGAAGAAATTTATTATACCATTGACGCGGTGAACCGCGCGATTTCACAAAAGAAGAAAATCTCCTTCCTGTACCGCCATCACGTCATCCGGGGAAACCGGATTACGCAGGACGAAGGGAGAAGATTTCTGATCAGTCCGTATGCGCTGATCTGGGACAGCGACAAATACTACCTTGCCGGGAATTATGAGAAGTATGACGATGTCAGCGTTTACCGCATGGACAGAATGAAACGGGCCGAACTTTCCATGCAGGACGTCCGGCCTTTCACGGAGGTAAGCGAATACAGGGAACGTTTCGATGCTGCGGATTACGCGGCGAAAACGTTCCATTTGTATCACGGCGATCTGCAGACTGTTTCGCTTCACTGTTCCGAAGATGCTCTGGAGCCGCTGCTGGATAAATTCGGAGACGGCCTGAGCATTTTCAGCAGGAGAGACGGATTTTTCAATGTCAGGGTCAGAGTATTTGTGGGAGAGGGATTGGTGGAATGGCTGCTGCAGTACGGTGACCGCATCACCGTTTTGGCGCCAAAGGCGCTTCGGGAGCAGGTGACCGAGCGCGTCCGGCGGATTGGAGAAGCCTATGGGTTCTAAAAAAACATGTGGTCGATGAAGATTTTAACGCCGATTCCGATGAGGACGAGGCCGCCGAAGGTTTCCGCGCGGCAGGAGCAGAAAGAGCCGAACCGTTTGCCGATATAGACACCGATGAGGCAGACGACAAACGTGATCGCGCCGATGACGGAAACAGATAATCCCATCAAAAAGACAGTGGAGGCGCCTACGGCTGAGGGAAGAATGATCCCGGTTGCGAGCGCGTCGATGCTGGTGGCCACGGCGAGCGCGATTAGCGTTTTGAGTTTGATGCCGTCCTGCCTGCGGTCCCGGATTCCGCAGTTTTTCTTACGGCGCGCTTCCCGGATCATTCCGATCCCGAGATAGCTGAGAAGAATGAGCGCGATCCAGTGGTCCACGGCGCTGATGATGCTTTCCCCCGCTTTTCCGATCAGCCACCCCAAAAGAGGCATGACGGACTGAAAAAGGGCGAAGCAAAGCGCGAGCTTTATCGCGAACCAGAACGTAACCCTTCGTGTGATGGCGCCGTTTGTGATGCAGACGGCAAACGCGTCCATCGCCAGGCCAAGCCCGATGCCGCACAGAGAAAAATAGTCCATTGCTGTCCTCCGAGTTTTTTTTGCATTAAAAAATATGATACCCTGATTCCGGCCTAATGTCAATTCATTCTCTTAACAGGATTTGCGGGGAGTCGTTTGCATTTCATTTACTTTCGTGATATAATGAATTACCATACGAAAGCGGAGGGATCCCATGATAGCGGTCATAGATTACGGCGCCGGAAATCTGCAGAGCGTCGCCAAGGCATTCCGACATATCGGATGTGACGTTTCCGTCACGGCCGTTCCAGGGGAACTGGCGCGCGCGGACGCCGCGGTCCTGCCGGGAGTCGGGGCGTTCGGGGATTCGATGCGCTGCCTGAGAAATTCCGGAATGGTGGAGCCCACCCTGGAATTCATCCGCTCCGGCAAGCCGTTTCTCGGCATTTGCCTGGGCCTTCAGCTCTTGTTTGAAGAAAGCGGGGAATCACCCGGCATCAAGGGCCTTGGAGTGCTTCCTGGAAGCATTTACCGGATTCCCGGTTCGCCTGGGCTGAAAATTCCCCATGTCGGGTGGAACAGCCTGAACATCAGGCAAGGCGGCGGACTGTTTACCGGCGTGAGCGAAAGCCCCTATGTTTATTTTGTCCATTCCTATTATTTGAAATCGGACGACCGGAGCATTGTGACGGCGACGGCGGACTACGGAGTCGAGATGGATGTGTCGGTGCGGAGCGGAAATATTTTCGCCACACAGTTCCACCCGGAAAAAAGCGGCGGGGCCGGCCTTCGGATGCTCCGGAATTTTGCCTCGGTGATAGAAGCGGGGGATTGAATGTTATGTATGCGAAACGAATCATTCCCTGCCTGGACGTCAAGGACGGCCGGGTCGTCAAGGGAACGGAATTTGTTCGGCTGAGGGACGCGGGGGACCCTGTGAAAGCGGCCGCGGAATACGGCCGGCAGGGCGCGGACGAACTCGCGTTCCTGGATATCACCGCTTCCTCGGATGCCAGAGATATTATGATCGGCCTGGTCGGGCAGGTGGCGGACAGCATCTTTATCCCGTTTACCGTGGGAGGGGGAATCCGTTCGGTGGAGGACTTCAACGCGCTGCTCCGCGCCGGGGCGGACAAGGTTTCCGTCAACTCGGCGGCGATTCTGAATCCCGGCTTGATTTCCGCGGCCTCCGAAAAGTTCGGGAGTCAGTGCGTGGTCTGCGCGGTCGACGCGAGACGCCGCGCGGAGGGCGGCTGGACGGTTTACCGCAACGGCGGGCGCGTCGACACGGGATTGGACGCCGTCCGGTGGGCGCAGAAAGCGGCCCGGCTCGGCGCGGGCGAAATCCTTTTGACCAGCATGGATTGTGACGGGGTGAAAAACGGGTATGACCTTGAGCTGACTGCCGCCGTCTCCGAGCGGGTCCCGATTCCGGTGATCGCCTCCGGCGGGGCCGGGAAGCCGGAGCATTTTTACGATGCTTTTACGAAAGGGAAAGCCGACGCCGTGCTGGCGGCGTCCCTGTTCCACTTCGGTGAAGTCGCGATTCCAGACCTGAAGGAGTATCTCGCAGGGCGCGGAATTCCAGTGCGAAAATAAATTGATAGAAAAAGACATGGGAGCCGCCGAGGTTCTCATTTTTTATGGATAGAATTTCCATGCGCGGCATAAGAATTAGTATGAAATTGGAGGTGCTGAAAATGAAGTTGAAAAAAATGTCGGCCTGCCTGCTTGCGGTGCTCGCCGTGATTTTCAGCTTGCCGCTGGGGGCTTCGGCGCTGTCGGAAGAGGAAGTCAAGGCGCCTTCCGCCGTGCTGATGGAGGCTCAGACCGGCAAAGTCCTTTATGAGAAAGACGACCATGAACAGCGCGCGTGCGCGTCCATCACCAAGGTGATGACGCTGCTGCTGGTCATGGAGGCGCTCGACAGCGGCAAAATCGGTCTGAACGATACCGTCACGGCAAGCGAGCACGCGGCCTCGATGGGGGGATCCGACATCTGGCTGGAGCCCGGCGAAAGCATGACGGTGGACGACATGCTGAAGGCGACGGTTATTTCCAGCGCCAACGACGCGGCGGTGGCGCTGGCGGAATATGTCGCCGGAAGCGAGGATGAGTTTGTCGCTCAGATGAATCAGAGGGCCAAGGAGCTCGGCATGAAGGACACCGTCTTTAAAAACGTCAACGGCCTCGACGAGGACGGCCATGTCACCTCGGCCTATGACGTGGCGCTGATGTCGAAGGAACTGATCAAGCATCAGAAAATTTATGATTACACCAAAACCTGGATGGACAATGTCAGGGGCGGAAAAACACAGTTGGTCAATACCAACAAGCTGCTGAAGAGCTACAAGGGGATTACCGGCCTGAAAACGGGAACGACCGGCAAGGCGGGCAGCTGCATTTCCGCCACGGCCCAGCGGGACGGGGTCAGCCTGGTCGCGGTGGTCCTTGGAAGCTCTTCGACGACGGACCGCTTCAACGCCGCCGCGACCCTGATGGACTACGGATTTGCCAACTGGTCGGTCGTCAATCCGAAGATTCCGTCGGAAGCGAACGTGCCGGTCCCCGTTGAAAACGGAATGGAGGAAAACGTGGAACCCAGCGTCAACGGCGAAGAAAGCCTTCTGGTGCCGAAGGGAAAAGCGGGAGACGTCACGTCCAAGGTTTTAATGAACAACGAGGTCCGCGCGCCCGTGGAAGAAGGGCAGACGCTTGGGAAGATCACCTATTCGCTGAACGGGGAGGTCCTGAAGGAGACGAAGATCACAGCCAAGAAAGCGGTGGAGCCCATCACGTTTTCCTCCGCGTTCCGCCTCCTTATGCGAATGGTGATGATGGATCCGTAATTTTTAATTTTTCCTGAATAATAGGAATCCTCCTTGCAATCAAAGCCCGCCTATTGTAAAATAGAGGTGCAGGAAATACAGTAGGCAGGGGGAAAGAAAATGTCTGTTAAAATTGACTTGCATCACCTTGCAGGTTTTATCGACGATAGCGAGTTTTCTGCCATCGTCCCTCAGGTACGTCTTGCATATGAAACGCTTTTAAGCGGCACGGGCGCCGGAAGCGATTTCCTGGGCTGGCTGGATCTTCCCGAGAAATATGACAGGGAAGAATTTACCCGCATTTGTGCAGCGGCGGAGAAAATCCGTTCCGATTCGGAAATTTTTGTTGTGATCGGAATCGGAGGCTCCTATCTGGGAGCGCGCGCCGCCATTGAGTTTTTGCAGTCCCAAAATTACAACGCCCTGAAAAAAGCCGGACCTCAGATCTATTTTGCCGGCAACAGTTTGAGTCCTTCCGCCCTTTCTGAAATCATGGAGCTTTGTGGGGAGAAGGACTTTTCTATTAATGTCATCTCCAAATCCGGAACGACAACGGAACCTGCGGTGGCTTTCCGTGTTTTCAGAGGGCTGCTGGAAAAGAAATACGGAAAGCAGGGCGCGGCAAGGCGGATCTACTGCACGACGGACCGTGCCCGCGGGACTTTGAAGCAGCTTGCCGACAGGGAGGGCTTTGAGACATTTGTCGTCCCAGACAATGTGGGGGGCCGCTATTCGGTTCTGACCGCCGTCGGCCTTCTCCCGATTGCGGTGGCCGGCGCGGATATCGGCGCTCTGATGACAGGCGCGGAGGAAGAACGGGCCGGGCTTACCGGCGACGCAGCGTCCGACGCTTCCTGCCTGTATGCGGCGGCAAGGAATATTCTGTACCGCAAAGGAAAGGAAACCGAGATCCTTGTCAGCTATGAACCGCGTTTTCAGATGATGTGCGAATGGTGGAAACAGCTCTGCGGGGAAAGCGAGGGAAAAAGCGGCAAGGGGCTTTTCCCGGCATCCGTCATTTTCTCGACCGATCTGCACTCCATGGGGCAGTATATCCAGCAGGGACGGCGGAATCTGTTTGAAACGGTAATGCTGATCGACAGCCCCGCGGCGGATCTGAAAATTGAAGAGGACCCTGACAACGCGGACGGCCTGAATTTTCTTGCGGGGCGGACCATGTCTTATGTGAACCGCAAGGCCTTCGAGGGAACCGTATTGGCCCATACGGACGGCGGCGTTCCCAACATCATTCTCAGCGTGCCGGACTTTTCGGAAAAATCCCTCGGCTGCCTGATCTACTTTTTTGAACGCTCCATTGCGGTTTCAGGCTATCTTCTGGGAGTCAATCCGTTCGACCAGCCCGGTGTGGAAAGCTACAAAAAAAATATGTTCGCCCTATTGGGCAAGCCGGGTTATGAAAGCGAGAAGTCCATACTGGAGTCCCGACTGAAATAGACCCCGGTTCTTTTCACCGGCGACGGTAAAAATTATATAGGAGGAGCACTTTTATGATTAATGTGATTGTTGGAAAAAAAGGATCCGGAAAGACCAAAAAGCTGATTGAGCGCGCAAACGAAGCGGTTTCTAAATCAAGCGGGAATGTGGTGGTGATTGAAAAGGGAAATACGCTGACTTACGATATTTCCCACGATGCCCGTCTGATCGACATTGACGAATACGGCATTCAGGGTGCGGACTCGCTGGGCGGCTTTATCTGCGGCATCTGCGCCGGAAACTACGACGTTACGGATATCTTCGTGGACTCCACTCTCAAAATTATCGGCCAGGATATGAGCGGCCTCACTTCCTTCGCTGAAAAGATGGAAGCTCTCTCCTCCCTTTCCGACATCAAAATAACACTGCTGATTTCCGCGAACGAAAGCGTGCTTCCGCCGGAAATCAAGGCGGTTTCCGCTGTTGTCTGATCTACTGCGGGTAAAATGGTGCCGGAGCCGGGCGCTCCGGCACATTTTTTGAGGGAAAAGTTCTTGACCCATAAATTTTTATTGACAAAAGAGGGAAAAATCTCTATAATTAAAAAATGTAGCGCCGAGGTGGAGTATGCTGCTGGATTTAAAAAAAATATTCTCTCAGGAAAGCGAAAGCTGCTCATTTGATTACAGCATGGACCTGTCGTCGACCGGAGTGAACGGTGTGTTTCCGTTTGTTTCCCCGGTGAAGGTAAAGGGTACTGTAACGGGCTGCGACGGTTCCGCAAGACTGAAAGCGAATGTTTCGTTCGACTTTTCGATTCCATGCGACCGCTGCGCGGAACAGACCGACAGGCACTATGATTTTGCTTTTTCCCATATCCTTGTTCGTTCTCTCGAAAAGAACGAGGACGACGACCGGTTCATCGAGGTCCGCGAGGAACAGTTGGATCTGGACGAGCTGATGCGGGAAGATATTCTGCTGGAACTTCCGACCAAGTTTCTATGCAGAGAGGACTGCAGGGGGCTGTGCCCGGTGTGCGGGAAAAATCTGAACAAGGGACCCTGCGGCTGCGGTGAACATTCCACGGATCCCCGGCTGGAAGTTTTGGAAAAATTGATTCATTAACGGAAAAGACCGGTAAGGAGGTGCTGAGGATGGCGGTACCAAAAAGAAAACAGTCGAGCGCCAGGCAGAACAAACGGCGTTCCAATGTCTGGAAGATGAGTGCGCCCGCTCTGGTAAAATGCCCGAAATGCGGAGAACTGACAGCTCCCCATAAAGTATGCGGCAATTGCGGCTACTACAATGGCAGGGAAGTAATTAAAAAGGAAGCGTAATTCGTTTCCGTTTTCCGAAAGTCAGAGAAGGAGCAATCCTTCTCTTCTTTTTTGCCCGCGAAACCGCCTGAAACAACAGGCTTTGGGTAAAATAGGGAAGGAATAGGAAAAAGATCAGGGAGGGATCGAGTATGGCATTGCCGGTAGTCGCGATTGTCGGCCGGCCTAACGTCGGCAAATCGACGCTTTTCAATAAATTAGCCGGAAAACGCCTGTCCATAGTGGACGATACGCCGGGGGTGACGCGGGACCGCGTTTACGCGGAATGCGAATGGGAATCGCGCCGGTTCTCCATTGTGGATACGGGAGGTATCGAGCCGGGCGGGGATGTGATCCTGGCGCAGACCAGGGCGCAGGCGCGCCTTGCGGTGGAAGCGGCCGATGTGATCGTCTTTGTCACGGACGTGCGCACCGGGCCGGTTGCCGCCGACCATGAAATTGCCGCCATGCTGATGAAGAGCGGAAAACCCGTTGTGCTGTGCGTCAACAAATGCGACAGCATCGGTGAGCCGCCGCCTGAATTTTATGAGTTTTACAACTTGGGGCTGGGCGATCCCATCGGTGTTTCTTCCGTTCACGGGCACGGAACCGGAGATCTCCTCGACAGCGTGATTTCGCATTTTCCAGAAGAAAGCGGAGATGCCGATTCGGAGGAACTCATCCGGGTCGCGGTGATTGGCAAGCCGAATGCCGGAAAATCCTCGCTGGTCAATTGGATCGCCGGAGAGGAACGCTGCATTGTCTCCGATGTGGCCGGGACGACGCGGGACGCGGTGGATATCGCCGTGGAAAACGAGTACGGACGCTTCCTTTTGATCGATACCGCTGGTCTGCGGCGGAAAAGCAGGGTGGACGGCAGCATCGAACGGTACAGCATGCTCCGGGCGCAGATGGCGGTGGAGCGTTCAGATGTCTGTGTGGTGATGATCGACGGCACCGTCGGCTTCACCGAGCAGGACTCCAAGGTCGCGGGCATGGCGCATGAAGCGGGCAAGGCCTGCGTCATCGCGGTCAACAAGTGGGATGCGGTCGAAAAGGACGGCTACACGCTGGACGCGTACGAGAAAAAACTGCGCGACGACTTTTCTTTCATGCCGTATGCCAAAATTCTGTTTATTTCGGCAAAGACGGGCCAGCGCGTCGACCGCCTGTTCCAGGCGGTCCGGGACGCGGCGGCCTCCGGCGCCCGCCGTATTGCGACCGGGATGCTGAACGATGTTCTCGCGCAGGCGACCGCGCGGGTTCAGCCGCCCACCGACAAGGGACGCAGGCTGAAAATCTATTACATGACCCAGGTTTCCGTCCAACCGCCCGCTTTTGTCTTCTTTGTCAATTCCCAGAAGCTGTTCCATTTTTCCTATCAGCGTTTTCTGGAGAATATGATTCGCGACACGTTCGGCTTTGAGGGAACTCCGATCCGGTTTCTGATCCGCGAGCGCGGAGAGAAATAGGAATGGCGGAAAAGAAAAAAGGAACCGGGATCCGGTTCCTTTTACTTTTCTCTTATTATATTAGAAAACGAGGCCAGGCAATCAGACGGCGCGGGTCACTTTGCCGGAACGCAGGCAGCGGGTGCAGGCGTAAATACGTTTGGGAGAACCGTTCACGATCGCCTTTACACGCATGACGTTGGGCTTCCAGGTACGGTTGGAACGCCTGTGAGAATGGGATACCTTGATGCCGAAAGCAATGTCCTTGCCGCAGATTTCACATTTTGCCATAGGTCTGCACCTCCTTTAAAGGGCTTTTTATCGCAACAGTATTATGTTATCAGATTTGTCCTGCAAATGCAAGCTTTTTTTCTCTTTTTCCGGAAATCCACGCTCCGCTTGCCTTTTACTCTTCCCCGTATTATAATCATAAACATAGTAAGGAGAATTCAATATGCTGATTGATATGTTAAGAGGCCTCTTTTCCGGCGGGTCCGTGGACATGGCGTCCGTGATTTCCCAGATTCTTGCAACGCTGTTCATTATTTTCTGCATTCTTCCGCTGCATGAATTCGCGCACGGCTGGGCCGCTGAAAAACTGGGCGACCACACCGCGAAATACAGCGGGCGGCTGACGATGAATCCTCTTGCGAGCTTTGACCCGGTCGGTTCGCTTTTCCTGCTTTTGTTCGGCTTCGGGTGGGCCAAGCCTGTGCCGATCGATTCGCGTTACTTTAAGAATCCGAAGCGCGACACGGCGCTGACCGCCGTGGCCGGCCCGCTCTCCAATTTTCTGGCGGCATGGGTCGGCGGCATTATTTACTTCGGCTTGATTCTGGCGGCCCGGCTGTCTCTTCCCGGGTTTGTCCAGAGCTTTTTCCTCGCTTATATTACCATCAATGTCGCTCTGGCGGTTTTCAACCTCCTTCCCATCCCGCCGCTGGACGGCTCGAAAATTCTTGGAGCGTTCCTTTCCAACCGGACTTTGTACAATTATTACCGCTATCAGAATGTGATCGTTATGGTGGCTTTTCTGGTTCTGTTCAGCGGGATGCTGGACCAGCCGATCTGGTGGCTGGAAAATCTTTGCCTGGGCGGGGTACAATGGCTCGCGCTTTTGCCGTACCGTTTCTTTGGGCTTGTATAAATAATCCTGTATGATGATGGATAAAATATGTTATAAACTGGAAACATTCGAAGGCCCTTTGGATCTGCTGCTGGCGCTGCTTGCGAAAAACAAGCTGAATATTTTCGATATTCAGATCACCGAGCTGGTCGACCAGTACCTGGAGCAGATCGAGGCGATGCGCGGGCGGGAGATGGATGTGTCCAGCGAATTCCTGGAGATGGCCGCAAAACTGATTTATCTGAAAACCGTTTCCCTTCTGCCGAAGCGTGAAGAAGCCGAGCAGCTCAGACGCGAGCTCAGCGGGCAGCTGATTGAATACCGGGACTGCAAACGCGCCGCCGCCCTGCTGGGCGGGCGATTCAGCTTTGACTCCTTCACCAGAGGACCAGAGAAGCTGGAGCCGGACCGCAGATATCGGGGGCATCATGCGCCGGAGGAGCTTTATGCGGCATATCTGAGCGCCGCGGGGCGCGGCAAACGATTTCTTCCCCCTCCCAAAGAGTCGTTTTCCGCGATTGTGTCCCACAGGATCGTCTCCGTGTCCTCCCGCATTGTCTATATTCTCCGGCGCCTGAGAGTGAAAAGCGGACAAAGTTACGAGGCCCTGTTCGACGGGATCGGGGACCATTCCGAACGGGTGGCGACCTTTCTCGCCGTGCTGGAGCTGATCAAGGGCAAACGGATTTTTCTGGATGGGAAACACAACCCCGAAGTGAAATTGTTGAACGGCGGTGGAAGACATGGAGATAAAAAAGCTGCAGGGAGCGATTGAGGCAATTCTGTTCGCGAGCGGAGACGCCGTCTCCGTGGACCGGATTGCGGAAGCGCTTGAGATTGACCTGACGACGGCGGGCAAAATGCTGGAGAATCTTGCGGACCGGTACCGCGAGGAGCGCGGAGGGATTCGGATTGTCCGCCTGGAGGACGGCTACCAGATGTGCACAGACCCCGAATATGCGGGCGCGGTGCGTTCCGCATTGGAAATCCGCCGCAATATGCCCCTGACCCAGGCTGCGCTGGAAGTACTTGCCGTCGTCGCCTACAATCAGCCGGTCTCCAAGGCGTTTGTCGAGCAGGTGCGCGGCGTGGACTGTTCCGCGGTCATCGGCGGGCTTGTTTCAAAAGGATTGCTGGAAGAGCGCGGCAGATTGGAACTGCCCGGCCGCCCGCTTCTTTATGGAACCACTTCGGATTTCCTGCGGTGCCTGGGAATCTCTGCCCTTTCCGAATTGCCGCAGCCTCGGAAAGGACAGACGCCTGAGGAAGCGGAAGGCGAAACGGAAGGAATTCCGACGCAGAGGGAAGAGGAAGCCGGATGAGTGGTTGGATCATAGCGGGCTTCCTCGTCCTTTTGCTTGCGCTTCTGCTTTTCTGCTCCGTTTCCATTGAGGCCGCTTTTGCGGAAGAGTTCTCCGCCAGGGCGGGATTCCTCTTTTTTCATTACCGCATCTGGCCCAGGCCGGAAAAAAAGCAGGCGCCTGCAAGAAAAGAAGAGCCCGCAGCGAAAAAAAAGCCCTCAAAAATAAAGGAGCTCCTTCGGAAGAGAGGAGTCTCAGGCTTCTTGGAGCTGCTCCGGGCGTTTTCCCGCGCCGCGTATGGAAGCGCCAAAAAGCTCCTCTCCCACACGGTGATCCGGCTTCTTCATCTGAATCTGACCGTGGGCGGGGAAGACGCGGCGCAGACCGCGGTCGATTACGGCAAGGCGTGCGGCCTGGTGTCTACGGCGCTTACGGCTTTGCTCTCGGCGGCGAAATACAGGGAGCGGCATGTGAATGTAAGGGTGACCCCGGATTTTCAGAATGGCAGCGGCAGCGTGCAGTTCCATGTCCTTCTGAAAATCAAGCTGTTTTTTCTTCTTTCCGCCGTGCTGTCGGCGTTGATTGACATGATAAAAATCTATTTGAAATTCAGAAAAGAGTCCGGGCGTCCGGATCAGAAAGAAAAGGCGGTGCTTTAATATGGCTGACCATCCGATTGAAGGCATGATGGATACAACGCTTGAAAAGATCAAGCAGATGGTGGATGTGAACTCCGTTGTGGGCGATCCGATCACTTCGCCGGACGGAACGGTGATTGTCCCCATTTCAAAAATCAGCTACGGGTTTGCTTCCGGCGGTTCCGATTTTTCGGGGAAAATACCGGAAAAGCAGTTGTTTGGCGGCGGTACGGGAGCGGGAGTCACCATCAATCCGGTGGCTTTCCTGACGATTTCGGAAGGGAGCGTCAAGCTGCTGCGGGTCGATCCCGGCAACACTTCGGTCGACCGGATCATCGATCTGGCCCCGGAACTGATCGAAAAAGTTTCCTCGGCTGTCAGCTCGGCGTTTCACAGGGACGGGAAGAAGGAGAAATCCTCTTCCGCTCCCGCAGAGGAAGCGGCGGGAGACCCTCAAATTTAAAATCGAATCGTATCGCTTCAACCGCCTGCATATAAATAAACCGGCAGGTGGTTGATTTGTTAAAAAAAGCGATTTCCATCCTTCTGGCCGCTTTGGCGGCGGCTTTGTTTCCCTGTGCGGCGCGGGCCCAGGGGACGGCGCCCTCCGTGTCGGCCCGGTCCGCCGTGGTGATTGGCGCGGCGGATGGGCGCGTCCTCTACGAAAAAAACAGTCATGAGAAACTTCCGATTGCGAGCACGACCAAAATCATGACGGCGCTGCTGACGCTGGAAGCCGCTGCCCGCGGCGACGAAACGGTGCTGATCACGCCGGAAATGGTCCGTGTGGAGGGTTCTTCCATGGGGCTGAAAGCCGGCGACAAGCTGACTTTGACCGCCCTCGCGGAAGGAATGCTGTCGGTTTCCGGCAACGACGCGGCAAATTCCGCGGCCATTGCCGTCGGCGGCTCCATCCAGAAATTCGCTGCTCTGATGAACCAGAAAGCGGCGCAGCTCGGCCTGTCCGACACGCATTATGTCACCCCGTCCGGATTGGATGACGAAGAGCATTATTCCTCGGCCGGTGATTTGGCGAAGCTGACCGCTGCGGCGCTGGAAGATCCGGAATTTGCGAGGATCGTCGCCCAGCCTAAAATCAAGGTCCGGTTTTCGGATCCGGACCGGACGGTAACCTATACAAACCACAATAAGCTTTTAAGCATGTATGACGGCTGCACCGGCGTCAAAACCGGGTTCACCAAGAAGTCCGGCCGGTGTCTCGTTTCGGCCGCGGAGCGGAACGGCGTGCAGTTGGTCGCCGTGACCCTCAGCGATCCGAACGACTGGGAGGATCACGAAAGGCTCCTGGATTACGGCTTTTCCAGGCTGACAAGATATCAGGCGGACGATTCGGGGTTCCATTTGAGCCTTCCCGTGGTCGGCGGGGCGGAGCGCAGCGTCTTGGTGGCGGGGTCCGCGGGCACGGCCGCGTTGCTGCCGGCCGACGAGGTGAAGGACCTGCGCCGTACGGTCGAACTGCCGCAGTTTGTGTATGCGCCCGTGACAAAAGGGCAGGTCCTTGGCCTTGTCCGGTATTCCAACAGCGACGGAACGGCCGCGACAACAAAATTGACGGCGGGCGCGGCCGTTCCGCGCCAGGCCGATCACAGAAACATGATTAAAAAATTATGGGACCGGATCCGCCAGCTGCTTTCGGTCTGAAGGATGTGTGAAATCAGTTGGGCGAAAAAATCAGGCTGCAGAAGCTGCTTTCGGAAGCCGGCGTGGCTTCCCGCAGAAAAGCGGAGGAATTGATTCTGGCGGGGAGAGTCCGCGTAAACGGAGCCGCCGCAGAGATCGGCGGCAAGGCCGATCCGGACAGGGACCGGATCACCGTCGACGGAAGGCCGCTTGAGGCGAAAGAGAAAAAAGTATATCTTATGCTTCATAAACCGAGGGGATACATCACTACCATGAGCGACGAAATGGAACGCAAATGCGTGGCGGAGCTTGTGCGCGACGTGCCCGAGCGCGTTTTTCCCGTCGGAAGGCTGGACCGGGAATCGGAGGGCCTTCTCCTGATGACGAACGACGGCGAGTTTGCGAACGCGATGACCCATCCGTCCCGCCATGTCCCGAAGATATACCGCGTGACCGTGCGCCCCAAAGTCACGGAGGAACAGCTGATTCAATTTTCGACCGGGATGACGATCGAAGGGAGAAAGACGGCGCCCGCCGTGGTGCGCGTCCTTTCGGAGGAGCCGGGACGCGCCGTGCTGGAGATCGTCCTGCGGGAGGGGCGGAACCGGCAGATCCGAAAAATGTGCGAACAGCTGGGGCTGGAGGTCGCGCGCCTGCGCCGCACTGCGGTTGGATTTTTAAAGCTTGGGATGCTGCCCGCCGGAAAGTGGCGCCCGCTGACTGCGGAGGAAGTCCGCCGCTTGTCGGGAGCGGCATCCTCCGGTCCTGATCCGCGAATTTCCTCGAAAACGAAGCGAAGAAAAACGGCGAATCATGCCGAATTCCGGCGCTGACAATAATTACTTGCCATTTGGACGCGAATCGCTTATAATAAAATATGATTATTTTTTCATCATATTGGTAGAAAATCTTGTAAACGGAGGAATGAAAATGAAGAATGGCGGTCATGCCGAAACAACGCAGGACGGGTTGAAAATCACACAGACAACGGGCTATCTGCGCCTTGTTTCGCTGCTTGACGATGGAAGCTTTCATGAGATAGACGGCCTGGCGAGGTCTCACGAGGGTTATGCGGAAGCGGTCGCTGGTTATGGCACGGTGGAAGGGTGTCCGGTTTACGCTTTTTCACAGAACAGCGATGTCGGTGGTGGTGCTATGTCGAAAGCTCAGGCCTCTAAAATCAAGAAAATCTATCAGTTGGCGGTTAAAACAGGGATGCCGGTCATTGGGATTTTTGACTCCAAGGGCGGGCGTCTGAACGAGGCTGGAGATGTTCTGGGAGCGTACGGTGAAATTCTTCTGCAGGCTAACAACCTTTCCGGTGTGGTTCCGCAGATTTCCCTGGTGCTGGGACCGTGCGCCGGCACGTCCGCGATGATCGCGGCGGGAGCGGATTTTGTCGTGATGTCCGACAAGGGGGAACTGACCATCGCGACAAACGGCGAGGGCGGTTCGGCGGAGGAAGCGGCAGAAACGGGCCTTTGCCATATCTCCGCGGCGAACGAGTCCGATGCGATCGGCGCCGTCCGCAGGCTTTTGTCCCTTCTGCCCTCCAACAACCTGTCGTCTCCGATGCTTTGTGAAGCCGTTTCGCCGTCCGGGACGCTGTCCGCAGGGGAAACGGATGCCGGAAAAATCATTGCCTCCCTCTGCGACAGCGGTGAGTTTTTGGAATTAAGCCCGAAATTCGGCGCGTCGGCCGTCACGGGCTTTGCCCGCATTGGCGGAATGACGGCGGGACTGGCTGCTTTTTCGGGAGTGATTGATTCCGGCTCCTGCTCGAAGGCGGCGCGCTTTCTCCGCTTCTGCGATTCTTTCTCCATTCCGGTCGTCACGCTGGTGGATGCGGAAAAGTTTGAATCGCTCCGCGAGGCTTCCAAACTTTCCAGCGCTTATTCGGAAGCCACGACGGCAAAGATCACGGTGATTACCGGTTCGGCGTACGGGCCCGTTTATATTGCGATTGCGGGAAGAGGAGCCAATTCAGACCTTACCATGGCCTGGCCGGATGCGGCCGTTTCCGCGGTGGCGCCCGAAACGGGAGCGATTTTCCTTTGGAACGACCGGCTTGCCGGGTCGGCGGATCCAGTGGCGGACAGGCAAAAGCTGATTGAGGAATACAAAAAAAACGAAGCCTCGGCGCAGAGAGCCGCGGAGGAAGGAATCATTGAAGCGGTCGTCGCTCCGGAAGAGACCCGTGCGCAAATTCTTGCGGGTTTGGACATGCTCAGCGGGAAACGGGTTTCCACCCTGCCGAAAAAGCATGCCGATATCCAGCTTTGATGAAATAGGACAGGGGGATAACATCATGACAAAAAATCTCAGAATTACAGTAAACGGCACGGCTTACGATGTACAGGTGGAAGACCTCGGCGCCGCTTCGGCGCCGGTCCAGGCTTCGCCGGCTCCTGCGGTTCCCGCTACCAGGGCGGCTTCGCCCGCGCCGGCCGCGCCCGCGGCGAAGCCCGCAGCTCCCGCCGGAGGAGAGACGATCTCCAGCCCGATGCCGGGGACCATTGTATCCGCCAATGTAAAACCGGGGCAGAGCGTCAAGAAGGGCGATGTTCTTGTTGTGCTGGAAGCCATGAAGATGGAAAATGAAATTATGGCTCCCCACGACGCGCAGGTTGCGGCTGTTTTGGTGAATAAAGGGGACAGCGTCGAAAGCGGAACTCCCCTTGTTACCCTCCAGTAAGGGGGCACTGGGAAATGAATAAAAAAATTGGAATTACGGAAGTGGTTCTGCGCGACGCGCACCAGTCGCTGCTTGCGACGCGCATGCCTCTCTCCGATATGCTGCCGATCCTCGGCAAGCTGGACCAGGTCGGCTTTTATTCGCTGGAGTGCTGGGGCGGCGCCACGTTCGACGCCTGTCTGCGTTTTCTGGACGAGGACCCGTGGGAGCGTCTGAGGGTGCTCCGTAAAAATTGTCCCAACACCAAGCTGCAAATGCTGTTCCGCGGGCAGAACATGCTGGGGTACCGGCATTACGCGGACGATGTCCTGGAGTATTTTGTACAGCGGTCCGTGGCGAACGGAATCGACATTATCCGAATTTTCGACGCGCTCAACGACATTAAAAACCTCAACGTCGCCATCAGGGCCGCAAAGAAGGAAGGGGCCCACGCTCAGGTTGCCATTTCCTATACGACCGGCCCCGTGTTTACCGATCAGTACTATGTGGATTATGCGAAACGGATCGAAGACGCGGGTGCGGATTCCATCTGCATCAAGGACATGGCCGCGCTGCTGACGCCCTATAAGACCTACGATCTGGTCAAGGCGATCAAATCGGCGGTCAAAATCCCGGTCCAGCTTCACACGCACTATACGTCCGGCCTCGCTTCCATGTGCGAGCTGAAGGCCGTGGAAGCGGGGGTGGATCTTCTGGATACCGCGATGTCCCCGCTCGCGCTCGGCACTTCCCATGTTCCGACGGAGTCCATGGTGGCTGCGCTGAAGGACACGCCTTACGACACGGGTCTAGATCTGATTCTGCTCAACGAGATCCGCGAATATTTCATGACGCTTCGCGACAAATATATCAAGAGCGGACTTCTCGACCCGAAAATGCTTGCGACCAACACCAAAGCGCTGGTCTATCAGGTCCCGGGCGGCATGCTGTCGAACCTGCTGTCTCAACTGAAGCAGGCGGGCAAGGAGGATCAGTTCGAGGCCGTGCTGGAGGAAGTGCCGCGCGTGCGGAAAGATGCCGGCTATCCGCCGCTGGTGACGCCGACCTCCCAGATCGTCGGAACACAGGCCGTGTTCAACATTATCACCGGGGAACGTTACAAGATGTGCACGAACGAATTCAAAGACCTGGTGGCCGGAAAATACGGCACGACCCCTGTCCCGGTTGACGACGCTTTCGTGAAAAAGATCATCGGAGACGCGCCGCGCATTACCTGCCGCCCGGCGGACCTTTTGAAACCGGAGCTGGAAGACCTGAGAAAGGAATGCGCCGAATGGACCGAGCAGGAGGAAGACGTCCTTTCCTACGCGCAGTTCCCGAAGGTGGCGACGGATTTCTTTAAGAAGCGTGCGGAAAAAAAGTACGGAATCGATGGCAGGCACGCCGATCGGAAAGAAATGGTCCATCCCGTTTGACCGTAATTATCAGCTCCGTGTCTGTTTTGCACGGAGCTGTTTTTGTTTCCGGGTTTTTTGAACCGCAGTTGACAATTGGGACGGAAAGCTGATAAAATAAATAGGATTATGATTTATTTTTGAATAAGTCATTTCTATTTTCGCTATGATTCAAGATAGGAAGACTACAGAGATGAGATGATAAGAGTGATCAAGAGCATGACCGGGTTCGGCAGAAGCGAGAAAATCGCCGGAGGGCGGGATATCGCGGTGGAGATCCGGTCCGTCAATCACCGTTATTTTGATTATTCCTCCCGCATCAGCCGCGGGTATGGTTTTCTGGATACAAAGCTGAAGTCCTTTCTTCAGGACCGGATCGCAAGGGGCAAGATAGACTTGTATGTTTCCGTGGAAACATTGGAAAGCGCGGATACGGAGGTGACAGTGAACCACTCCCTGGCTTCGGGATACATCGCCGCCCTGCGCGATCTCCAGGAGTGCTACGGGCTGAAGGACGACATCTCCGTTATGGCGGTGGCGCGTTATACGGATCTTTTCACGGTACATCAGGCGCCGGAGGACGAGGGGGCTGTCTGGGAAGACGTCCGGCAGGTCGTTGAGGAGGCGTTTCAGTCTTTTTCGGCGATGAGACAAGCGGAGGGAAGCCATTTGAGGGACGATTTTCTGGCGCGGACGGAAACGGTCCTGGAACTTGTTTCCGGCGTGGAGAAACGTTCGCCGGAGACGGTGACGGAATACCGGGAAAAGCTGCTTGCCCGCCTGCATGAGATGCTGGCCGACGCGAATATCGACGAGCAGAGGGTCGTGACGGAAGCGGCGGTTTTTGCAGACAAAGTCTCCGTCGCGGAAGAGACGGTCCGGCTTCGCAGCCATGTGAGCCAGTTTCTCTCCCTGATGGAGTCCGGCGAGGCGGTCGGCCGCAGGCTTGACTTTCTGGTCCAGGAGATGAACCGCGAGGCGAACACCATCGGTTCCAAATGTGTTGACGCCGAAATTGCCCATCTGGTTGTGGACATGAAGGCTGAGATAGAAAAAATCCGAGAACAGGTCCAAAATGTTGAATAGGATTGCAAAAAGGGGATTTTTATGAAGTTAATCAACATCGGCTTTGGCAATATGGTTTCCGCAAACCGCCTTGTTGCGATTGTCAGCCCGGAATCGGCCCCGATCAAACGCATTATCCAGGATGCCAAGGAGCGCGGCGCGCTGATTGACGCAACGTATGGCCGCAGGACCCGGGCGGTGATCATTACGGACAGCGACCATGTGATCCTCTCCGCCGTACAGCCGGAAACGGTGGCAAACCGCCTGAACGACCGCGACGAACTTTCGGACGAGGAGCTCGACGACGATGGCGAATGACGGCCTCCTGCTGATCCTTTCCGGACCTTCCGGCACGGGAAAGGGGACTGTGGTCAAGAGCCTCGTGGATGGCGAACCCGGTGTCCGTCTGTCTGTTTCCGCCACAACGCGGGCGCCTCGGCCCGGTGAAACGGAGGGAAAGGAGTATTTTTTTCTGACGCCGGATCGATTCCGTGAAATGGCCGGCGCGGGGAAAATGCTGGAAAGCGCGGAGTACTGCGGCAATTGCTACGGCACGCCGCTTGGGCCCATTCTGGACTGGACTTCCCGGGGGCTGGACGTTGTTTTGGAGATCGAGGTCCAGGGGGGCGCGCAGGTGAGAAGAAAGCGGCCGGACGCGGTGGGTATTTTTATTCTGCCCCCCTCTCTGAAAGAGCTGGAACACCGGCTGCGGCAGCGTGGCACGGAGACGGACGAAGTGATCCGGGGCCGGCTGCAGAAGGCGAAAAAGGAAATTCCTGAGGCGATCCACTACGATTATATCGTCATCAACGATACCGTGGAATCCGCGGTCGCGCAGATCCGCGCGATCATTGCCGCGGAAAAGAAACGTTCGAGCAGAAACCGAGAACTGATTGAAAGGATACTGACAGATCATGATTAAACCGATTGCCGATCTCATTCTTACTCCGCACCAGAGCCGCTATTCCCTGGTGGTTGCCATTTCGAAGCGCGCGCGGGAAATTGCGGAAAACGCGGAAAAAAGCCGGACGGTTCTGGAGGAAAAGCCGGTGGAGCTGGCGGTTCAGGAATATGTCAGCCATGAATTCACCATGATAGAAAAACCTACGCCGAACGATGACACGGACGAGTGAAAACAGCGCTGAAAGGTGAGGATCCCGGTGGCCGTTGCAAAAGTCGCAGTGGAGAATACGGTCTATCATTTTGACAAAGCGTTCGATTACCGTATCCCGGATTCGCTGCTCTCGGAAGCAAAGGAAGGCTGCCGCGTTCTCGTCCCCTTTGGCACCGCGAACACAAAGCGGCAGGGCATCATACTGGAGCGGCCCGAGCCGGGGGATGAACCCGGTCAGAAGCTGAAATCGATTGAATCCGTCCTGGACCGGGAACCGCTTTTAACGCAGGAAGCGCTCCGGATGATCCCGTGGATCGGGGAGCATACGTTTTGTACGCTTTTTGATGCGGCGAGGCTTTTTCTGCCGGCAGGCGTTCTTTTTCAGATCAGCACGGAATATCTTCTGGCCGGCCCCGCCGATGAGATCGCGGCGAAAGCGGGGGACGGGGAGGAAGCGAGAGTCGTCGCTTATCTGTCGCACCGCAGAGCCGTAAAGCGCGAAAAGCTGCTGCGCGATCTCGGGCTTGCCCCGGACAGCGGCATTCCGGAGCGGATGCTTCGCAACGGGCTGCTCCGAAAAAACAGCGGCGCGTTCCGGCGGGTTGGGGACGCGGTCCAGAAAATGGTCCGTTTCACCGAACCGCAGGAGCTGCCGAAGCTGACGGCAAGACAAAAATGCGCCCTGGAGGTCCTTCGCAGCGCGGGCTGCGCTTCTCTCAAGGAAATCTGTTATTTTGCCGGCGTCACTCCGGCGGTGGTCGACGCCCTGGTCAAAAAGGACGTGGCTCAGTATTACGATGCGGAGGTATACCGCAATCCCTATGGATCCGTTTCGGGGCCGGCGGACTCCTCTCCGCCGGCGGTCAAGCTGACCGCCGAGCAGGAGCGGGCTTACCGGAACCTGTATGGGCAGTACCGCGAGGGAAAGGGCGGCGTTTCCCTTCTGTTCGGCATTACGGGCAGCGGGAAAACGCAGGTTTTCATGAAGCTGATCGACCGGGTTCTGGAAGACGGGCGCGGCGTGATCGTCATGGTCCCTGAAATTTCTCTGACGCCGCAGACCGTTTCCCTGTTCCATGCGCGCTACGGAGCGGGAGTGGCTGTCTTTCACAGCGGACTTTCCCTCGGAGAGCGGCTGGACGAATGGAAGCGCGTCCGGAACGGAGATGCTTCCGTCGTCGTCGGCACGCGCTCCGCGGTGTTCGCCCCTTTTCGAGATCTGGGATTGATCATCATGGACGAGGAACAGGAAAGCACCTACAAATCCGAATCCTCTCCCCGCTACCATGCCCGCGAGGCCGCGAAATACCGGTGCGCGTATCATAAGTGCCTTCTGGTGCTGTCTTCGGCAACGCCGTCCGTCGAAAGCTGCTATCACGCACTCTCGGGGAAATACACCCTGAATGTGCTTTCCGAACGCTACGGCCCGGCCCGGCTGCCGGAAGTCGATATTGTAGACATGAACGGGGAGATCGAAAAAGGGAACGCCGGCATCCTCAGCGGGGAGCTCGCGCAGGCGCTGCGGGAGAATCTCCAGGACGGAATGCAGTCGATCCTCCTGCTGAACCGCCGCGGTTACAATACCTTTGCCTCCTGCCGGGCGTGCGGGCATGTCGCCGCGTGCCCGAACTGCAGCATCTCCCTGACCTATCATGCCGCGAACAACCGGCTGATGTGCCATTACTGCGGGTATTCGGTTCCGTTCACGCGGGAATGCCCGAACTGCCATGAGGAGCAGATGCGCTACACTGGTTTTGGGACCCAGCGCGCGGAACAGCAGCTGGAGGAATTGCTGCCGGGCGCGCGGATATTAAGGCTGGACGCGGATTCGACCATGACCCGGTTCGCCTATGACAAAAAACTGAAACAGTTCTCCGAAGGTGCATATGATATCATTGTCGGAACGCAGATGGTCGCGAAGGGGCTCGACTTTGAAAACGTCACCCTCGTCGGGGTCCTTTCCGCGGACCAGGCGCTTTACGGCGACGACTTCCGCAGCTATGAGCGCGCGTTTGACCTGCTGACGCAGGTGGTCGGCCGTTCCGGACGGGGCAAATATGCCGGGAAGGCGGTTATTCAGACCTATACTCCGGAAAACGATATCATCCGCCTTGCGGCGGAACAGAATTATGACGGGTTTTACCGCAGTGAGATTTCATTGAGAAAATCGCTTCTGTATCCTCCGTTTTCCGATCTCTGCGTGTTTGGATTCGTCGGCAGGGAGGAAACGCGGGTCCGTGCGGCCAGCGGGGATTTTTTCCAGCTTCTCTGCCGGACGGCGCGGGAGAAATACGCGGATCAGCCGCTGCGTGTGCTGAGCCCGTCCCCCGCGCTGATCGGGCGCGTGAGCAACCGGTACCGTTACAAACTGATTGTGAAATGCCGCGACAATAAACGCATCCGGCAGATGGTTTCGGAACTGCTGGTCCAATTTTCGTCCGACAGGAAATATTCGGATATCACGGTGTTTCCGGATATGAATCCGGAAACAATTTTATAAAATGGGGGAATAACATTGGCGATCAGGAACATCATAACGGAAGAAGATCCGTTTCTTCATAAAAAATGCCGGCCGGTGGAAAAGTTCGACCGCCGGCTCTGGACCCTGCTGGACGACATGGCGGACACGCTCCGCGAGGCAAATGGCGTCGGGCTGGCGGCGATCCAGGTCGGCGTTCTCCGCAGAGTCGTGGTGATCGATGTCGGGGACGGCAAGGGCGTGCGCGAACTGGTGAATCCCGTGATCCTGGAGAAATCCGGTGCGCAGGAGTCCATGGAAGGCTGCCTTTCCATCCCCGGAAAGTGGGGAATTACCAAACGTCCCAAGCATGTGAAAGTGCGCGCGCAGGACCGCAGCGGGAGGTTCTTTGAATACGAAGGGGAGGACCTTCTCGCAACGGCTTCCTGCCATGAGATCGACCATCTGAACGGAATTTTATTCCTGACTCATGTGGTCCGGATGCTGACGAGGGAAGAACTGGAGCGCATGCGTTCGTCGGAGGACTGAAGTTGAAAATTATTTTTATGGGGACCCCGGAGTTTGCCGTTCCTTCGCTGGCGGCGTTGATCGAGGCGGGGCACGAAATCGCGGCGGTTTTCACGCGCAGGGACAGACCGGTCGGAAGAAAACAGATTCTCACGGCGCCGCCCGTCAAAGTCCTGGCGCTGGAAAAGGAAATTCCGGTATTTCAGCCGGATTCGCTGCGCGGAACCGAAGCGGAAGGAATCATCTCCCGAATCCGGCCGGACGTGATCGTCGTGGCGGCTTACGGGAAAATTCTTCCGAAAAATATTCTGAATCTGCCGCGTTTCGGCTGTGTGAACGTGCATGCATCCCTCTTGCCGAAATACCGCGGCGCGGCCCCGATTCAGCAGGCCGTGCTGGACGGCGAAACCGTGACGGGCGTGACCGCGATGCAGATGGCCGAGGGGCTGGATACGGGGGACATCCTTCTGAGCGACCGGACGGAAATCGGCACGGAGGAAACCTCCGGCGAGCTGACCGCCCGGCTTGCAGGGATCGGCGCGAAGCTGGTTGTCCGTACTTTGTCTGAATTGGAGCACGGAACCGTCACTCCGGTTCCGCAGGATGACGCGAAGTCAAGTTATGCATCCATGCTGACCAAAGAGCGTTCGCCGATCGACTGGACCCGCGCGGCGGATCAGATTCACAACCAGGTGAGAGGCCTCTCTCCGTGGCCGGGCGCCTCCACGGTTTTTGAGGGCAAAAAGCTGAAGGTTCACCGCACCCGCCCGGCGGGGACCGGAAACGGGATTCCGGGGCAGATCCTTCCGGGCGGCCAGCTAAAAGTCGTCTGCGGCGGCGGAACCGTTCTGGAACTGCTGGAAGTTCAGCCGGAGGGCGGCAAAAAAATGCCGGGATCGGATTTTCTGCGCGGGCATCCCGCGCAGGGAGCTACTTTGGGAAACAGTTAAAGGAGGTTCGAAAAGATGTACGGATTCTATTACTTTAATTATACATATTTCTGGATCATGGTGCCCGCGCTGATCGTCACCCTGATCGCGCAGTCCCGGGTCAATTCGACATTCGCCAGGTATTCCAGGGTCCGCACGATGAACCAGATCACCGGAGCGGAGGCGGCGGAGCGCGTCGCGCGCTTCGGCGGCGTGAACCGCCTGTTTCTCAAACGCGTGGCGGGAAATCTCACGGACAACTTCGATCCGCGCAACGACACCATCAGTCTTTCGGAATCCGTCTATTCCTCCGTTTCCATTGCGGCCGTCGGCGTGGCGGCGCACGAGGCCGGCCACGCGATCCAGAACGCCGAGGGCTACTTCCCGAATAAAATCCGCACCGCTCTGGTGCCCGTTACCAATTTCGGGTCCGGCCTTTCGATGCCGCTGATTATCATCGGCCTGATTCTGCCCGTGCAGTATGATTTTATCGTTTACACCGGCATTATCCTGTACAGCCTGGTCGTCCTGTTTCAGCTTGTGACCCTTCCGGTTGAGTTCAACGCGAGTTCGCGCGCCATCCGCGCTCTGAACGATGCGGGAATTCTCTATCCGGATGAGCTGGAAGGGGCGAAAAAAGTTTTGCGGGCGGCGGCGATGACTTATCTCGCGGCCAGTTTTACAGCGCTGCTGACGCTGCTCCGCTTTCTTTTGATGGCAAACGACAGAAGGGGACGCCGCTGATGACGGGTGCGCGCGAGGCGGCGCTTCAGGCCCTCCTTCGGGTCGATTCCCAGGGCGCCTATTCCAATTTGGTTCTGGACCATCTGCTCTCAGGCGCCGCGATGGAGCCGCGCGACCGGTCGCTGGCGACAACAATTTTTTATGGAGTTCTGGAGCGCAGGATCACGCTGGATTACGTGATCGGGCGCTTTTCCAGTATCCCGCTGGAGAAAATATCACCGGTCGCTCTTGAGCTTCTGCGGATGGGCGCGTATCAGATCTTATACCTGGATAAGATCCCCGCTTCCGCGGCGGTCAACGAGTCGGTCAGCCTGGCGAAAACCTGCGGGGCCAAACGCGCGTCCGGCTTTGTCAACGCGGTTCTCCGGAATTTTGTCCGGAGCGGCGGGAAACTGCCCGCGTTCAGGCCGGAAACGGGACCGCTCCGGCGGATCAGCGTGGAATACTCCTGCCCGGAATGGATCGTTTCGCTCTGGAACGGGGCCTATGGGGAACAAATGGCTTTGCGGCTGCTGGAAAGCATGACGAAGAAGCCCGATCTTTACGCGCGCGTGAATAATACGCGCATCGGGGAGGAACAATTAATCGAAAGGCTTCGGGGCGAAGGAATTGACGCCGTTCCGGTTCCGTGGCCCGGGCAAGCGATCCGGCTGGAAAAGGGAATGGAATTCGCGGACAGCGGCTGTTACCGGGACGGACTGCTTCATATCCAGGACCTTTCCTCCCAGATTCTTTGCGCCCTCGTTGATCCTCGGCCCGGGGAAACGGTCGTGGACGTCTGTTCCGCGCCGGGCGGCAAAGCCTTTACGCTTGCGGAGCGGATGGGAGACCGCGGAAGGATTTTTGCTTATGACAAATATCCGAAGAAGGCCGGTCTGATCCGCGAGGGAGCGCGCCGACTGTGCCTTTCCTGTGTGGAGGCCGGCGTCCGCGATGCGGCGGACCCAAAAGAGGGCCCCGAACCGGCGGACCGCGTCCTGTGCGACGTCCCCTGTTCCGGGCTGGGCGTTTTAAGGCGCAAGCCTGAGATTCGCTTTAAATCGCCGGGGCCTATTGACAGTCTGCCTGATTTGCAGTACCTTATTCTGTGTAAGTCGTCCGGATTGGTGCGAAAGGGCGGGGTCCTTTTCTACAGCACGTGCACTTTAAACCCCGCGGAAAACGGAGCGGTGGCGGACCGCTTTCTGGCAGGTCACGCGGAGTTCGAGCCTCTTCCGCTTTCTTTGCCGCAGACGTTCCGGCGCGAGGTGGAGGAACCTGAAAATCAAATGACGTTTCTGCCGTATCTTCACGGCACGGATGGTTTTTTTGTCGCTGCGTTCCGCAGAAATTAGGAGGATAATTTGAACCGTACGGACCTGAAATCGATGACACTTGGGGAAATGAAAGCGGCTTTTGCCGGTCAGCCTGCTTTTCGCTCGTTGCAGGTGTACCGCTGGCTACACAGAGGCGTTTTCGATTTCGAGGAAATGACAGACCTTCCACAGATATTTCGCGCCCGGCTGGCGGACGAATATTACATAGCCGCCGCCCGGATCGAGCGAAAATATTGTTCAAAGCTGGATGATACGGTCAAGTATCTGTTTCGTTTCAACGATGGGGAAATGGTCGAAGGCGTGCTGATGAGCTATCATCACGGGCGGACGATCTGTATTTCCACGCAGGTCGGCTGCAAAATGGGCTGTGCGTTCTGCGCAACCGGGAAAAGCGGTTTTTCCCGCAATCTGACGGCTTCTGAAATGCTTTCCCAGGTTCAGGCGGCTCAGCGGGACGCGGGGGAACGGATCTCCAATATTGTTCTGATGGGCATGGGCGAGCCTCTGGATAATTACGAAGCGGTGCTCCGCTTTTTGGATCTGGTTTCCTCGGAAGAGGGAATGAAGATCGGGATGCGTCACATTTCCCTGTCCACCTGCGGACTTGTGGACAAAATCTATGATCTTGCCGAAAAGAGATATCAGCTGACTCTCTCGGTTTCTCTGCATGCGCCGAACGACGCGATCCGTTCCCGGATCATGCCGGTGGGCCACCGGTGGAATCTGGAGGAGCTGCTTCGGGCGTGCCGGTATTATGCCGAGTTGACGGGGCGCCGCATTTCTTTTGAATACGCCATGATCGGAGGGGTCAACGACAGCGCGGAATGCGCCGCGGAGCTTGCCCGCAGGCTGCGCGGAATTCTGTGTCATGTGAATTTGATTCCGGTCAACACGGTGAGCGGATCTGCGTTCCGCAAAAGTTCACAGGAGCGTCTGCACGCATTTGAAGCGGCGTTGTCAAATCATGGAATTACCGCCACGGTGCGCAGGACGCTGGGCGCGGATATCGAGGCTTCCTGCGGCCAGCTGAAACGCAGATTCAAAGAGGAGGTGGCCAATGTTGAGAATTTTCAGTAAAAGTGATGTTGGCCTTGTCAGAAAATCAAATGAGGATGCCTGTAACAGCGGAATCCTTCCGGACGGAGCCGCCTGGGCGGTTGTCTGCGACGGGATGGGGGGCGCGAACGGGGGCGGCGTTGCCAGCGGCATTGCCGTGGACCGCATTTCCGAGCGGATTCTGACCGGCTATTCCGCGGAGATCGGTGAAGTCGAAATCCAAAGCCTGATTTCGGATGCGGTTCTGAACGCGAATGATGCGGTTCACGCCCGCGCCGGCGCCGACGAGACGCTGAGCGGAATGGGAACGACCGTGGTGGTCGCCGTGGTATCCCGGGGCGTAGCGCACATCGTCCACGCGGGCGACAGCCGGGCTTACCTGATTACCCCGGATGAGATCCGGCAGCTGACCACCGACCATTCCATGGTTCAGGAGATGGTGGATAAGGGGGACCTGACCGCTCAGGAGGCAAAGAAGCACCCGCAGAAGAATATCATTACCCGGGCGCTGGGCGTGGACCCTTTTCTTCAGGCGGATTACTGCGAGGTTCCGTTTTCGGCCGGCAGCCGCCTCCTGATCTGTACGGACGGACTGACGAATTATCTTGATGAGGAACAGATTTTTCTCCTTGCGAAAGAATCGGACGCTGATGATCTGACCGCGCGGCTGGTTGCTCTTGCCAAACAGGCGGGTGGAAGTGACAATATCACGGTAACCGTCATTGAAAACTGAGCCGTTAAGGAGTTGATTGCATGGATAAATACACCGGCAAGCGGCTTGACGGCCGCTACGAGATACATGAACTTGTCGGCGTCGGAGGCATGGCGGTCGTATACCGTGCCTACGATACGATCGACGACCGCGCTGTGGCTGTCAAAATACTGAAGGATGAGTTTCTTGGCAACGAAGATTTCATCCGGCGCTTTAAGAACGAGTCGAAAGCGATCGCCGTCCTGTCCCATCCCAATATTGTGAAAGTGTTCGACGTCAGTTTCGGCGACAGAATTCAATATATTGTTGAGGAATATATCGACGGAATCACTCTCAAGGAATATCTGGACCAGCAGAAGCGGATTAAATGGAAGGAAGCCATCCATTTTACCGTTCAGATTCTGCGTGCCCTTCAGCACGCGCATGAGAAAGGGATCGTCCACCGCGACATCAAGCCGCAGAACATCATGCTGCTTCAGGACGGAACCATTAAGGTGACCGATTTCGGAATCGCGCGTTTTTCCCGCAGCGAGACCCGCACCATGACGGACAAGGCGATCGGCTCCGTCCACTATATCGCGCCCGAGCAGGCGAGGGGAGACCTGACCGACGAGAAGACGGATATCTACTCCGTCGGCGTCATGCTGTATGAGATGCTGACCGGCCAGCTTCCCTTTGAGGCGGATAACGCCGTTTCCGTCGCCATCATGCAGCTTCAGACCGACCCGAAGCCGCTGCGGGAGCTGAACCCGTCCATTCCGGAAGGGCTGGAGGAAATCACGCTGAAGGCGATGCAGAAGAATCCGGAGCGCCGCTATCAGTCCGCCGCGGAGATGCTGCGGGACATCGAGGTGTTCCGGCGGAATCCGAGCACGAGGTTCCAGTATAAGTATTTTATCGATGAGAAGCCGACCAAATATATCGATGCGATCAATTCCGTGAAAAACACCGAACAGCCCGGATACAACGACAATTACGACTATGAGGAAGAACTGGAAGAACCCGTAAGGAGGAAGAAGAGGCCGGTTGCCGTTTTGGTCATTGCCGGAATCGCCGCCGCGTTTCTGATCGTGACCATCAGCTTCGGCGTAGCGGCTTTGGTGCACAGCCTGAACTCCGGCCCGAAGGACGTCAAGCTTCCGGATTATAAGGGCCAGAACATCGACGACGTGCTGAACTCGGTCAGCAGCGGCTCGACCTATCATTTCCAGTTCAAGCAGGAGCAGAAAAGCGACCCGGACGCGGAAGCGGGCAAGATCCTTGACCAATCCCCGCCGGCCGGAACGACGGTGAAGGAAAACGCGACCGTTACGCTGACCGTGAGCAGCGGAGGACAGACGCTGACGCTGGACGATTACTCCGGCAACGCCCAGGCGGACGCCGAGGCCGCCCTCACAAAGCTGGGGCTGGACTATAAAGTTCAGACGGTTGCGAGCGATACGGTCGATAAAGGAACCGTCGTCCGTACGGATCCGCCGGCTAAGACGGAGGTCACGGTGGGGAAAGACGTGATCTATGTTTACGTCAGTTCCGGAAAGGAAATTCAAAAGGTCGCCGTTCCGAATGTGGCGGGCCGCACGCTGGAGGACGCCAAAACAATGATTACGGACGCGGGCCTGACGGTTGGCACGGTAAAGCAGCAGGCGAGCGACCAGACGGCCGGGACCGTGATTGAGACCGACCCGCTCAACGGAGTGAAGGTAGACGAGGGCAGCACGGTCAACCTCTTCGTCAGTTCCGGACCGGCGCAAAAAAAGGTTACCATTTACGTTCAGCTTCCGAAAAACGTGACGCATGACATTGTTTTGAAGGCTTATCTTGGCAATGACCTGAATGTGACCAAAACGGTCAATCCATCCTATAACGATGTGTGTCAGCTTGATTTTACCGGAGCCAGCGGCGTTCAGACCTTGACGATCACGCTGGACGGAAGCAAGTACAACATTTATTCCCTGAATTTTGACACGGGAGAGGGCAAAAGAGAGTGGTCCACGGATTATGTGGACCCCAATACTTCATCCGGCGGGGCGGCTTCCGGCGGAAGCGTTTCACCAAATGACTGACCGGATGATGCAGGGACTGATTTTACAGGGAATCGGCGGTTTCTATTCAGTGGAAGCCGCCGGTCGGATTTATGAGTGCCGGGCGCGGGGGATCTTCCGCAAAAACGGCGTGACGCCGCTTGCTGGGGATCTTGCCGCCATCTCCGCAGAGCCGGACGGCACGGGAACCGTGAACGAGATTCTGCCGCGCCGGAACTTTCTGCTCCGGCCTCCGGTCGCGAATCTGGACCAGCTGGTCGTTGTCGTCTCGGCCTGCGAGCCGTCGCCGAACCTGCTGAACACGGACCGGGCGATTGCCGCCGCCCTGGATAAGGGGATCGAACCGGCGCTTGTGTTTTCCAAGACCGACCTGATGCCGGTGGAATCGCTTGAAGAGATTTATTCCAACACAGGGATCCGCCGGTTCAGCGTCTCCTGCCAGACGGGAGAGGGGCTGCAGGACGTGCTGCGGATCCTCGCGGGAAAGACGACGGCCTTTACCGGGAATTCCGGGGTTGGGAAGTCCACGCTGTTAAACAGCCTGTTTCAAGGTTTGAATCTCCAGACCGGCGAAATCAGCCGCAAACTTGGGCGGGGCCGGCACACGACCCGGAAGGTCCAGCTTCTGAAGCTGGACGGCGGAGGCTATGTGGCCGACACACCCGGTTTTTCTTCCATCACGCTGGAAAAAAGCGACCGCATTGCCAAGGGAAACCTGCCGCTTTGCTTTCCGGAGTTTGCCCCTTATCTCAAGCAATGCCGTTTTTCCTCCTGCTCCCATACCCGTGAGAAGGGCTGCGCCGTATTGCAGGCGGTCGAAGACGGCAAAATCAGCAAGTCGAGACACGAAAGCTATACGGCAATGTATCGGGAAATGGACGGAATCAAGGAATGGAACAAAAAGTGATCTGTATGGTGATCGGTTCGGTGCCGATGGAAAGAAAGGAAATTTTTGAAGAATATCATCCGGGGGATTGTTATGTGATCTGTGCCGACGGCGGACTTGAAAACGCCAACCGCTTTCATATCAGGCCGGACCTGATCATCGGCGATTTCGACTCCTACCGGGGAGCACTTCCGGAAGGAGTGCAGACCATCCGGCTGAAAGTTGAAAAGGACGAAACCGATACTCTCGCGGCTGTAAAGGAGGGAATCCGCCGCGGATTCCGGCAGTTCGTACTGCTTGGCGGGCTGGGCGGCGAGCGTTTTGACCATTCCTTCGCGAATCTTTGCGTCCTTCAATATCTGTGCCATCAGGGCTGCAAGGCTGTCCTGGTTGGAGAAAACAGTAAACTTTTTTTAATTACGGAGGGAAGGCTGACCCTAGACGGGATGAAAGGCGCCACTGTTTCGGTCTTTCCATTTGGCTGTCCCGCCTGCCGGGTCAGCTATATCGGAATGAAATATCCGCTGACAAAGGCGGTTCTTCATTCGGACGACCCTCTCGGTGTCAGCAACCGGATCGAAGCGGAGGAGGCGCGCATTTCCGTGCATGGCGGTGATGCCCTGATTCTGGTCCAGTCCTAAATTCTCTTTAGCACACATTTCCCGCCGCTGTATATACTGTTATTAGAACTTAAAACTGCGCCGGGGCGGTGAGCATATGGGAGGCAGGCACAAGATCGATACAAAAAGCTGGGCGCACTATATTGTGGCGTTTGGCTTGGGATTACTCCTTTCCTGCTTTTGCCCTATGGGACTGATCATGCTTTTAGCGTCCATTATCATCATCACGTTGGGCATCGCACTTTTCAAAGGGTGCTGAACATATTTCCGGGAGGGATACATTCATGAAGGTTGTCGTCGTACGGAGTTCGAAATTCTGGAGCTTTTTGCTGCGCAGGATGTTTAACATCAAAAGAGAGCAATAGACTGCTGAGCTTCGGAAAGCCGGAGGCCGGCCTGTTGGGAAAAATAAGTCCTTGGAACCCGTCTCCCGCATCATGCGGGAGACGGGTTCCTTTTTGCAGCAGGCGGTGTTTTGTGCCCTCCGTTTGAACCGGCGCGGCGGCTGGGGGCGAACCGAGAGGCCCGGAACAAAAAACGGCTGATACCGATTTCGTATCAACCGTTTGCGTCGTTCTTTATTGCTGCCTTATGCATTTCTTAACGCTGTTCCGTACACGGCTTGATCAGCGGTACAGGTGCTGAACGGAGATCTTTGGCACCCGAAACCAGAAGTTCATAACGGCTTTACAAGCTTCAGTTTCCTGTATTCGTAAATGCTTTCCAGATCTTCATAGGTCCCGTCGTTATGTACAGCGCCGAGGTGCAGAAAGGCCGGACTGAAATTGCCGGAATCGAACTGAGAAGGGACGATACAGAACTCAATCAAATTGCCGTTTCGGGCCTGTAACAGCTTTTTTTCCACTTCATTTTTTGGTACAAGAATTTTCATGTACGACATCCTTTCTCCAATCATTTTCACCTTTCTTTCCTGTGTCCCGACTATAGTATAATAAAAAAAAATATAGTCTTCAAGGGTGGAAATTGTCGCCGGCTGTCGATTACAAAGAAAAATTAGTGCGGCACGGCGCCCGGCCGGCGGGACACCGTGCCGCTCAGTCAATTAAAATCTGCGGCATCCACAACGGCATCTGCAGCGGCAACCACAGCGGCAGCCACAGCCGCCAAAAGCCAGCAGAGGAATCAGCCAGCAGCACATCTCAAAAATCCCTTCTTTCCTAGAGGACTGCTCTATCATATGTTTTTGCCGCGAAGCTTGTCAATATTGCACTGCGGAATGCGAAATTGTAATTTGAGAGAGGAATTCCGATGCATTTCAGTGTCTTTTAACTTTTATCGAGTGTTTTGTCCCACTGCTTTTATGAAATTTTCATCATTTGGATATAGTGCATTCATTTTTTTACCATAGAATTATTCATAATCTTTTTCTATATTAAAGGAGTTGAAATAAAGTGCCGTCTAGAATTAAAAACGAATGGGAATGAGTGACATGATGAGCGAAGCAAGAATAAAAGCCAATCGAAAATATCTGAAAAAAATGGACGATGTCATCTTCAGGGTAAAAAAAGGACGGAAAGCTCAAATCAAAGCGCGGGCGGAGTCGCTGGGCATGAGCCTGAATGCGTATATGAATTCTTTGATTGACAGGGATATGGAAACTCACCTGTAATCTCATCATGCTCTCATTGTTTTCATATAATGTTTTCTCGTCCGGTGCCGATAATACTAATAAGAACAGCAGGAAGGGATGAATCGTTTTGGCCATATCATCAATTTCAGGAACATCCGGCTATTATGCCGCCGGTACGAGCGGCAGCTCAAACAGTCAAACGGAAATTTCACAGTTGGAAAAACAGGAGAAGAAACTGCAGGAAAAACTGGAAGACCTGGAGAAAAATTCATCAGACGAAAACTCCGAGCTGGTCCAGATGTACCAGCAGCAGATCTCGGCGATTGAAAGACAGATTCAGCAGATTGAAAACCAGCAAAGATCAGCTTCCGCACAGGAACAGAAGAACGCGACATCTGCGGAGGCGCAAAATTCGACGGAAACGAGTGTTCTTGATACGATTGTATAATCGCGGCAAAAAACCCCCGGCTGCTGGAAAAGCGGCCGGGGTTTTTTGCAGTCCGGGAAATCCGCCGATAACGGCTGCGGCGATTGAAAACATCCAAAGGCAAAGCTTTTTAAGTATAAAAACCGTTCGTTCGCAAAAACTATCCTGCGAATAACAAGGACGGAAGGTTGCCATGATTGCGCTTCTGAAAGACGCTGAGTGTTATTGCCCGCAGTACAGCGGGAAAAAGGATATATTAATCGCGGAAGACAAAATAGAAAGTATCGATCCGGTTGGAAGGTGGGGAAACTGCCCGTTTCTTGACCGGATTATTGATTGTGGAGGGCTAAAAGCATTTCCCGGCTTGATCGACCAGCACGTCCATATTGTGGGGGGCGGAGGCGAACAGGGGTTTGCCAGCAGGATCGGGGACATTGCTGCCGACGATGTTTTTTTGTCGGGCGTGACCACTTTGGTCGGCCTTCTTGGCTTTGACAGCTGTACCAAAGATCCCGCAAATCTTTTTGCGAAGGCAAAAAGCCTTCAAAAAGCGGGACTGACCGCTTATATCTATTCCGGCGGTTATACTTTTCCCATGGCTTCTCTGACCCAGAACATCCTTCATGACCTGATCATGGTGAATGAGGTGATCGGCGTCGGGGAGGTCGCGATTGCCGATCACCGCTCCTCCCAGCCGAGCGTATCGGAACTGGCGGAACTTGCCTCGGCCGTCCACGCCGGCGGGATGATCGCCGGAAAGGCGGGCGTCGTCCATATCCATCTCGGAGAGGGAAAACGAGGGCTGGGTCTGCTTCGGGATATTCTGGACCAGACGGATCTGCCGATGGAAATGTTTGTTCCGACGCATGTCAACCGTCAGCGGGAGTTGTTCACACAGGCAATGGAATACTGTAAAGCGGGAGGAAATATTGACCTGACGGCCGGGGAGACGCATGGGATCCCCGTTCCGGACGCAATCGAAATATTGGTAAAAAGCGGGATGGACCTTTCCAGGGTCACCGTCAGTTCCGACTCGAACGGAAGCGTCCCGACAGGAGGAGTGGGGAAGATTCAGGAGCTGTTTGACGATATCCGCGGCTGTATCCTCGAGAAGGGGGTCCTGCCGGAAACCGCGTTCCGTTTTGTGACGGAAAATGTCGCGAAAATACTGAAGTTATATCCGCGAAAAGGAACGCTCCGGGCAGGCGCGGATGCCGATATCGCGGTTTTGGACTGCGGTTACAATCTGAGGAAGCTGTTCTGCCGGGGCAGACAGACCGTGGAGGACGGGCGTGCTGTCCGTCCGGAGGAGTGAATGATATGGAGGATCTCCCGAAGGGTTATTTGATCATTATTGGGGGTGCGGAGGACAAAACAGGGGAGAGCGTCATTTTAAGACAGGCTCCGGAAATGCTTTCCGGCTCGGACTGTCTGACCGTACTGACCACGGCGACGGAGCAGCCGCAGGCGGCAGGGCGGAAATATCGGGAGGCTTTTACCGGCCTCGGAATGAAAAACGTGATTGTTCTGGACATCAGCAGCCGTGAACAGGCGGAAGACCCGGAAAACGGGGCGGCGATTGCAAAATCGAAATGTGTCTTTTTTACGGGCGGAGACCAGCTCAGAATCACCAGCATCCTGGGCGGAACCAGAGTGAACGCGGAACTGAAAAATCTCTACCGCAGCGGAGGCGTCATCATGGGGACCAGCGCCGGGGCGTCGGCCATGACTTCCACAATGGTCGTCCAGGGAAACGACAATGAGCCGGCCCGCAAATGCACGCTGAAAATGGCGCCCGGCCTCGGGCTGCTGAGCGGAGTGATGATCGACCAGCACTTTGATCAGCGGGGCCGCTTTGGAAGGCTGCTGTGCGGCATTGCCGAAAACCCGGACGTGCTCGGGGTCGGGATCGATGAAGATACGGCGATCAAACTTTACCCGGACCAGCATTTTGAAGTGATCGGCTCCAATGCCGTGACCATTCTGGACGGGAAAACCATTCAGAGTTCAAACGTTTCCGAATTGAATCCAGACGAGCTGCTGATGATTACGGGTGTCACGGTGCACACTCTTCCGAAGGGCTACGGCTTTGAACTGAAAAATAGAAAGGTTTTGCGACTGAATGATGGAAAGCGATAGGATTCAGATCCTCGACCACCGATATTATCGGGGAAGGAATATTTACAGTCATAAACCGGTGATGAAAATGGTTGTGGATATCGGAAAATACGGTGCGATTCCGACGAAGGATATCCCCGGCTTCAACGAAAAGCTTCTTTCCGCTTTTCCCGGGCTCAAAAAGAATTTCTGCAGCCTTGGGTACGAAGGGGGATTCCTGAAGCGTTTGGAGGAGGGCACTTACCTGGCCCACGTTCTGGAGCATACAATCCTTGAGATGCAGGCGATGCTCGGTTATGACGTCAGCTTCGGAAAGACCAGGACCATAGAAGAACCGTCAAAATACTATCTGGTTTATCAGTATATCAACGAGGTCTGCGGCCTGGAATGCGGGAAAGCCGCCGTTTTCATTTTGAACCGCTTCCTCGGGAACCAGGAAGTGGACACCGGAGAGTTTCTGGACTATCTGGGTGGAATTTCCCTGAATGCGGAGCTGGGGCCCAGCACTTCCGCAATTGTGGAAGAAGCAAAAAAACGGGGGATCCCGGTTACAAGGATCGGGCATGAAAGCCTGGTCCGGCTCGGATATGGGAAATACAGCCATCTGGTTGAGTCCACCCTGACCGATATGACCCCCTGTATTTCCGCGGATCTTTCTTCCAACAAGCAGTTGACGAAATCCATTCTGAACAAAAATAAAATCCCGGTTCCCTACGGGAAAACAGTCTACTCGGAGCTTTCCGCCGAAATGGCGGCGATGCAGATCGGCCTGCCGGCCGTTGTCAAACCGATCGACGGGAATCAGGGCAAGGGCGTTTCCCTGAATCTGAGCGGCAAAGAGGAAATCCGGGCCGCCTATCGGAACGCGGCGAAATTCAGCACCGGGGCCGTCGTGGAGCAGTATGTGAAAGGAAAGGATTTCCGCGTGCTGGTTGTCGGAGACCGGGTCCGTGCCGTCGCGGAGCGTCGGCCCGCCTGTGTGACAGGGGACGGACGCCATACGATCCGAGAGCTGATCGAACGGAAAAACAGCGATCCGGAGCGCGGAGAGGCGCATGAAAAACCGCTCACCAAAATCCGCCTGGACGAGGTGGCTCTGGAGGAGCTGAAAAAACAAAAGAAGACGCCGGAGGATATCCCGGAACAGGGAGAGACTGTTTTGCTGAGAAAAAACGGCAACCTCAGCACCGGAGGAACCGCGACCGACTGCACGGACATCATCCACCCGGAAAACGCGGAATTTGCCGTCCGCGCCGCGCAGGTGATCGGTCTCGACGTCGCGGGGGTAGACTTTGTCACGGAGGATATCGCGCAGTCCATTCGGGAAACGGGCGGAGTCATCGTGGAAGTCAACACTGCCCCGGGAATCCGGATGCACCTGTATCCGAGCGAAGGGGCGCCGAGAAACGTTGCAAAGGATATTGTGGACCAACTCTTTCCGCAGGAATACCGCTTTCCCATCGTATCGGTGACCGGGACAAACGGAAAGACCACGACCGTGCGCCTGATCCATCACGTGCTTTCCATGACGGGGCTCAACGTCGGCATGACGAGCACCAGCGGGACCTTTATCGGGGAGCGATGCGTCTGCGCGGGAGACAATTCCGGCCCGCGAAGCGCCGAGTCCCTGTTGTCCGATAAGACGGTGGAAGCCGCGGTTCTGGAGACGGCCCGCGGCGGAATCGTGCGGGAGGGGCTTGGATACGATCTTGCCGACGTCGGCGTGATCACCAATATCGCCGACGACCATCTGGGGCTGAACGGCATTGAAACGCTGGAGGACCTGGCTTTTGTCAAATCTCTGGTCGTCGAAGCCGTCAGGAAGGACGGCTGCGCTGTCCTGAACGCGGCCGATCCGATGACGCCGACGATTTTAAAACGGGTGCGTTCCAGAGTGATTCTGTTTTCCGGCAATCCCAAGACGGATGTCTTTGTGCCAAAAAACTGTGTCCGGGTTTATGAAGAGAATGGGAGAATTTTGATCCAAACGGACGGGGAAAAGCGGGAGCTGATTCGGATTTCAGATATCCCGGTGACCGGAGGCGGCCTGATCCGCTGCAATGTGGAAAACAGCCTGGCAGCCGTTTCGGCGCTCATCGCGTTGGATATTCCACCGAAAACCATTGCGGAGGGGCTGAAGAGCTTTCGGATGAATACCGGGCGGTTCGACCTGTACCGCCTTGGCGGTTTTTTCGTGATGCTGGATTACGGGCACAACCGGCCCGGATATGAGACCGTCATCCGGACCTGCGAAAGAATGGAGCACCGTCGTTTGGTCGGCGTCATCGGCATGCCGGGCGACCGGAGCGACGCGGCGATTCGGGATACCGCACAGCTTTGCGCAAAATCGTTTGATCAAATTTATGTAAAAGAGGACGAAGACCTGCGGGGGAGACAAAAAGGCGAAGTAGCTGGGCTGTTTTACCGAACGATCACGGAAAACAGTTTTCCCGAAAAACGGATTTCAGTCTGCGAGAAAGAGCTGGAAGCGCTGAAAGCCGCCGTTTCCAACGCAAAAAACGGTGATCTGATTGTCGTTTTCTACGAAAAGCTGGGGCCGCTGAAACAGTATCTGGATTCCGTGGGAGCGGAAAAAGTAGACCTTTGTCCGCCGGAGGTGCCGCGTCGGGAGAAAGTGCAGATATCATAAGAAAAGCCCCGCCGTTGCGGGGCTTTTCTTTCTGCCTGGGAGTATTAAGAGTCATATTTGTAAAAATAAATAATTTTTGCGCTTGAGTCGTACAGTGCGAAGGTGAAATCCTGAGAGTAGCGGTTTTGCAGCGGACTGATTTTTTCGCGGAGATCCGTTTCGTTTCGGTCCAGAAAGAAATAGGCGCCGGTTTGGACGCTTTTTGTTTTTTTGATCCAATCGTTTCCCAGCCCGCCGTATTGAATGGTCGTTCCCTCGTCCCCTCCGTAAATCAGCATGGTAAGATCCTTTGGCATCGGCAGGGGATGCCAGGCGTTTTGACCGGTGACTCCCATCTCTTTTTCGTCCGAGTCCAAAGGCAATGCGACCTCGATATCAACTTCGCCGTCGCCGAACCAACCGGTGGAATCGCTGTATTCGATCACGGAAGAATTACGGGGAACGGCAATCTTCAAGTTTTTTTCAACCTGTGATATTTCTTGAGTCTGCGGGTCAAAGACACGGAAAATGAGCAAATAGAGAATCGTCAGTCCGGCCAATGCCGTACCCAGCCCGATCAATACTGCCCTCAGGACCGGTTTTCGCCGGCGCATGAAAAACGCCTCCTTGATTCATCCGGTCCGGAACCGGACTTTGTATCGTCGCTTACAGATTCCAGCAGATCGCCGGGCTGGCATTTCAGCACGGTGCAAATTCGGTCCAGGGTGGAAAAGCGGATCGCTTTGGCCTTTCCGTTTTTTAAAATCGACAGATTGGCCATAGTAATCCCGACTTTTTCGGATAGCTCCGTCACGCTCATTTTTCGTTTCGCCAGCATCACGTCTAAATTTACTCTGATTGGCATTTTGGCTCCTCATATCGTCAGATCGTTTTCCTGCTTCAAATCGCAAGCCTTTTCAACAAGATGCGAAAGGGCCGCGCATACGACCGCCGCCGCTGTTCCGGCGAAGATGATAAACAAAATCAGAAGAAGGACACCCGGATGAAGCAGTTTCAGAATCAGCAGGATGACGGCGGCCGCGAAATAAAGCAGGCTTTCCGAGACGGCCAGCGCGCCGATGTCCCGAAGACGTTTTCCGTTTTCTCTGCAAAAAGAGTTGTCTTTTGCGATTTCCCGGCAGATTTGCCATGATTTCCAAAGTGCAAAATAGAAGGGAACAGCGGTGATCCAGACAAAAGTCAGACAAGGCCGGAACAGACCGCTCAGTCCCGGATTTTCCCGCGCGGTTTCTTTTCCCAATGCCGGCACGATCCAAAAACACAGGGCGGCTCCGATGAGTCCGGCAAATACGATGATGCCTTTCAGCCATTTCGATAATTCCGTCTGTTTCAGTTCCATCATCTCCTTACTGTGGTATTATAAAACAGTATATTCCGAAAATCAATATAAATTTATCGAATAACGATATAATAATCTTGAAAAACGGTGCGACAGATGACTTGCCCGGCCGGAAAAAGCGATTCCGCCGCATTCGGTTGCCTCTATGCCGGAGCCGGAGTATAATAGAAAAAACAATCGGGGAAAGAGGAATCTGCTTGCCGGAGCTTTGCGACGTTTATGACAAGGACAGAAACAAAACAGGGCGGGTCTGGCCGCGCGGCGTCCCGATGCGGCCGGATGATTTCCGACTGGTCGTTTACGCCTGGAGCCTTGGCCCGGATGGCCGCGTTTTAATGACAAAACGCCATCCGGGCAAGGTCTGGGGCGGCTGCTGGGAATGCACGGGCGGAGGCGCGCAGGCGGGGGAAACCAGTCTGCAGGCTGTGCTGCGTGAACTTCGGGAGGAAATCGGGGTGTCCTATTCGGAGCGGGACGCCTCTCTTCTGCACAGCGGCCTTGACGGAAACACATGGATCGACGTATGGCTGTTTCGGGAAAACCCGGCGCTGAATTCGCTCTGCCTTCAGCCCCGGGAAGTGACGCAGGCCAGATGGGTGAGCCGCACGGAATATGAAGGCATGTGCCGTCGGGGGATTGTGGTTCCGGCCTGCACCCGGTTTTACGAATGGCTGGAAGAAAAGGAGAAAAAAGAATGAACCGTGAAACGGAGAAGCTTTATGATTTAAATCCGAAAGTCAGGACGTTCCAGGCACATGTGCTGGAGTGCATCCCGAAGGAGGAGCGGTATTTGCTGATTCTTGACCGCACCGCCTTTTATCCGGAGGGAGGAGGGCAGCCTTCCGACCGGGGCGTTCTGAACTTTGCCAATATCCTGGACGTGCAGGAGAAAGACGGCGTGATTGTCCATACGTCGGACAGGCCCATTTCGCCGGGCGCCCTGGTGTCGGGCGGGATCGACTGGCCGCGCCGGTTTGCCCTGATGCAGCAGCATACCGGGGAACACATCGTCTCCGGATTGGCGCACCGTCTGTACGGATTGGACAATGTCGGCTTTCATATGAGCGATGCGACGCTGACGGTCGACCTGAATGGGGAACTGTCTTCAGAACAGCTCGCGCTGATTGAGCGGCTGGCAAACGAGGCGGTATGGCGGGACCTTGCGATAAAAGTGATGTATCCCTCCGGGGAGGAACTGGAAAAAATCCCTTACCGCAGCAAAAAGGAACTGACCGGAAAAGTACGCATTGTGGAAATTCCGGGTTTCGATGTTTGCGCCTGCTGCGGGACTCACGTGACCCGGACGGGGGAAATCGGGGCGATCAAGCTGCTGTTCTCCCAGCATTACAAGGGGGGGACCAGGCTGACCATGGCATGCGGCGGACAGGCTTTGCGGGACTACGGCGAACGGCTGGAGGGTGTTTCTGCGGTTTCCGTGCTGCTTTCGGCCAAACCCGCGGACATTGAGCAAGCCGCCCGGCATTTGCTGCAGGAAAATTCGGATCTGAAACGAAGGCTTTCCGTCCTTCAGACGGAACTTTTTCAGTTAAGGGCGAACACCTTTCCTTCGGGCTGCGGGAGCATACTGGCCTTTGAAGACGATCTGGCTCCGGATGAGATCCGCCGGTTTTCCCTGGCCCTCTCAAAGCGATGTTCGGCAACCGCGGCCGTTTTTTCCGGCAGTGACGCGCAGGGGTACCGCTACGCCGTTTCGGATGCCGTGCGCGACGTGAGGCCGTACGCGACGGAATTGTCCTCCGCTTTTTCCGGCAGGGGGGGCGGCCCGAAGGAATTGGTGCAGGGTTCTGTCCGTGGAATGCAAAAGGATATTATTTCATTTTTTGAGAAAAAGGATTTTCATTGTACGGAATTCGAAGCGGCAAGGTAAAACCATACAAAATATTCTGAGGCAAGCTGCAAAAATATTGCATGATGGGAAAAGAAATGCTATAATGAATAAAATATTTATTGAAAAAGTGGTGTGCCGCAATGGAAAGCAGGACCATTCAGGTTCATTGTATTCACAATCGGGAAATCGTTTTGAATCTGATCCCGGGACATTTTGCAACTTCGCATTCTCATGTCAACTATTATATTGATATGACGGGAATCAAGCACAAACACAAAATCGCAAAGCTGGCGGCGGAGGTCATGGCTCAGAAGTACGTTAATACGGTCGCGGTGGATACCATTGTCTGCATGGACGGCTGCGAGGTGATCGGGGCTTTTCTGGCAGAGGAACTTTCCAAATCGGGAATGTCCTCCATGAATGTCGGAACGGATCTCAATGTGATTACCCCTGAATTTCCAAACGGGCAGCTCCTGTTTCGCGACAATGTGCAGGATATGGTATGGAATAAGAATATTCTCCTTCTTGTCGCTTCCGCAACCACGGGCAAGACGATCAACCGGTCGTTGGAATGCATCCGGTATTACGGAGGCAAAATCGTCGGGACTTCCGCGATTTTCAGTGCGATTTCGGAGATCAGCGGAGTACAGGTCAACTCCGTTTTTACCAGCGGAGATCTGCCGAATTACTGCACTTATCCTGTCCTTGACTGTCCATATTGCAAAAACGGCCAGAAAATTGATGCAATCGTCAATAGCTACGGCTATTCAAAAGTGTGAGGAGGGCGGACGCGGAAACTGTGTCCCGCCTGGGTTTAGCCCGCCGGTTTGCAGCCTGGTGCGCAACCGCAAAATTGCTCCGAGATTTTGCGGTTGCGTTGCTTTGTTCATGCCTGGGGCGGCTTGTAAATTATGGAATCAATTTTACAATATTGGCAGGTTTGTTGACTTTATATCCAAATTTTATTTTAAAATTTTAAATTCATCTTGCAACTTGAAACATATTGTGATATATTTAACATAGTTCGTGGAATCGACAGCAAGATCGGCATTATTTTATTTTTTATAAGGATTAAAAGAATGGAGGAACAATTTATGTCAAGGAAAATTGTGTTAGCAGGCGCATGCCGTACGGCAATCGGAAAATTCGGTGGCACTCTGTCCAACGTACCGGTAGTTAACATCGGAACCACAGTGGTCAAAGAGGCGATGAAGCGTGCGGGCATTCAGCCGGACCAGGTGGATGAGGTCATCCTCGGCTGCGTGTATCAGGCCGGTGTCGGGCAGAACATTGCCCGTCAGGTGTCCGTCTACTCTGGAATCCCGATTCCGGTACCTGCTTTTACGCTGAACAATATGTGCGGTTCCGGCCTGAAAAGCATCAATGTCGCCGCAGATATGATCCTGGCAGGCGAAGCGGATGTCATCGTCGCGGGCGGAATTGAAAACATGAACGGCACGCCTTATCTGCTTAAGAACGCGCGTTTCGGCTACCGTATGCGCGACGGTAAGTTAATTGACTCCCTGATTTATGACGGCCTGGAAGATACGTTCAATCATTATCATATGGGCGTCACGGCCGAAAACGTTGCCGCGAAATACGGAATTACCCGCGAAATGCAGGACCAGTTCGGCGTCCTGAGCCAGAATCGTGCGGAAAAAGCCACGAAGGAAGGCAAGTTCAAGGAAGAAATCATTCCGATGGAAATCAAAATGAAGAAACAGACTGTTCTGTTTGAAACCGATGAGGATATCCGTCCCGGAACAACCATGGAGACTCTTGGAAAACTGAAACCGGCCTTCAAACCGGACGGAACGGTCACGGCCGGCAACGCTTCCGGTATTGACGACGGCGGCTGCGCTATCGTTCTGATGTCCGAGGAAAAAGCGAAGGAACTCGGCGTAAAGCCTTTGGCTACTTGGGTCGGCGGCGACTGGGCAGGCGTTGACCCGGCTTACATGGGAATCGGGCCGGTCGCGGCCACGAACAAGCTGATGAAGAAGATCGGCATGAAGGTTTCCGACATGGATCTGGTGGAGGCGAACGAGGCTTTTGCGGCTCAGACCCTGGCGGTTGCCCATGACCTGAACTTTGATATGGATAAGACGAATGTCAACGGCGGCGCGATCGCCCTCGGCCATCCGGTCGGATGCTCCGGCGCGCGTATCCTCACCACCCTGATTTATGAAATGAGAAGAAGACAGAGCGAGCTGGGGCTTGCCACGCTTTGCGTCGGCGGCGGCATGGGCGTTGCGACTGTTGTTAAGGTGGAAGGCTGATTCGTTCGCCCAACATTTTATGAAAGAAGGCATTGAACATGGGGTATGTGAAATATGAACAGCAGGACCTGGTCGGGATTGTCACGATTGACCGCGAAAAAGCCCTGAATGCCCTGAACGACGAGGTCCTTGCAGATCTGGAAGCGGCAATCGATTCCATCGACATGGATAAGACCCGCTGCGTTATTATCACGGGCGCCGGGCAGAAGTCTTTTGTCGCCGGCGCGGACATCGCCGCGATGAGCACGATGACGAAAGAGCAGGGCCGGGCGTTTAGCAAACGCGGGAACGACGTATTCCGCAAAATCGAAAAACTTCCGATCCCTGTCATTGCGGCCGTCAACGGCTTTGCTCTCGGCGGCGGATGCGAGCTGTCGCTGAGCTGCGATATTCGCATCGCTTCGGAAAACGCTCTGTTCGGTCAGCCGGAAGCCGGGCTCGGCATCACGCCGGGCTTCGGCGGGACGCAGCGCCTTGCGCGCACGATCGGCGTCGGGAAAGCCAAGGAACTGATTTATACCTGCGGCAAGGTGAAAGCCGACGAGGCGCTGAAGCTCGGCCTGGTCAATGCGGTTTATCCGGCGGATCAGCTGATGGACGAATGCCTGAAGCTTGCGGGCAAGATCGCGCGCAACGCCCCGATTGCGGTGCGGCAGTGCAAAAAGGCGATGAACCTCGGCCTGCAGATGGATATTGACACGGCCGTTTCTCTGGAAGCGGAACTGTTTGGATTCTGCCTGGACACGAAGGACCAGAAGAATGCGATGACAGCTTTCTGCGAGAAGAGAAAACCGGATCCTTTCATTAACGAATAAAAAATTATAAATCAAGTCGAAGGGGGCTTTTATCATGATCGTTGGCGTTATTGGCGCGGGAACTATGGGCTCCGGAATTGCACAGGCGTTTGCTCAGACGGAGGGTTATTCTGTTAAACTCTGTGATATCAACACGGAACTGGCAGCCGGCGGCAAAAAGAAAATCGAAAAAAATCTGACCAAGCTTGTTTCCAAAGGAAAAATGGATCAGGCCAAGGCGGATGCGATCCTCGCGAAAATCACAACCGGCACGAAGGAAATTACCTCCGACTGTGACCTGGTGGTGGAAGCGGCTCTGGAGCGGATGGACATTAAGAAGGCTTTGTTCAAGGAACTGGAAGGTATCTGCAAGAAGGACTGCCTCTTTGCGACAAATACTTCTTCTCTATCCATTACAGAGATTTCCAGCGGCCTTGACCGGCCTGTCTGCGGAATGCATTTCTTTAATCCCGCTCCCGTCATGAAGCTCGTCGAAGTGATCGCCGGCATCACCACTCCCGATTCCACTGTGGAAAAAATAAAAGCGATTGCCGCGGAGATCGGCAAAACGCCGGTCCAGGTCAAAGAGGCCGCCGGATTTGTCGTAAACCGCATTCTGGTTCCGATGATCAACGAGGCGGTCGGCATTTACGCCGACGGCACGGCTTCCGCGTCAGATATTGACACCGCCATGAAGCTTGGCGCGAATCATCCGATGGGCCCTCTGGCTCTCGGTGATCTGATTGGCCTGGACATTGTTCTTGCAGTTATGGAAGTTCTTCAGAATGAGACGGGAGATCCGAAATACCGTCCCCATCCGCTGCTCAAAAAGATGGTGCGCGGCGGCCTGCTTGGAATGAAGACCGGCAAGGGCTTTTACGATTACAGCAAGTAAGACCGGATTTCGCGCTCTTTGTCCATGGACTGTTTTTAGCGCCGGAACAGACGGACGTGAAAATCTGCTGAAAATCCGGAATGGTTCTTGAATTTGTTAGAAGCAGGTACAGCGATGTGCCTGCTTTTCTTCGTATGGATGAACTGCAGAATTTAAATATGTTGAATTGCACCCCGGAAGAGATTGTGATATATTTGAATAATCCGCAGGACAAGGTGTCTGCACAATATGCAGTGGCCTCTGGAGCAGAAACAGTGTCAGGCCGGCATGAGTTTGGAGGAATGGATATGGATTTTCAGCTGAGCAAGGAACATCAGATGGCTCGTGTTCTTTTCAGGGATTTCGCTGAAAAGGAAGTGAAGCCGTATGCGCGGGATGTGGACGAAAAGGAACGCTTTCCGGAAGAGGCGTATGAAAAGTTCTGCAAATATGGCTTTATGGGGATTCCCTATCCAAAAGAGCTGGGCGGTCAGGGCTGTGACACGCTGACTTATGCAATCTGTGTGGAGGAAGTGGCAAAGGCGTGCTGTACGTCGAGCACCCTCCTTTCCATTCACACTTCCCTTTGTACCTGGCCGATTTACAAATACGGTACGGAGGAACAGAAAAAAAAATACATGCCGAAGCTGACCTCCGGAGAATATCTGGGCGCCTTCGGCCTGACCGAACCGGACGCGGGGACCGATTCTTCCGCCCAGCGGACCCAGGCGGTCCCGGAGGGCGATCATTATGTTTTAAACGGAAGTAAGGTCTTCATTACAAACGCCGGCTGTGCCGATGTTTACGTGATCTTCGCCATGACCGACCGGAGCCTTGGCAACCACGGAATTTCCGCGTTTATCGTCGAAAAGGGATTCCAGGGCTTCTCCGTTGGAAGGGAAGAGAAAAAGATGGGAATCCGCGGCTCCTCTACCTGCGAACTGATTTTTCAAAACTGCATTGTTCCGAAGGAAAATCTGCTTGGGCAGGAAGGAAGAGGCTTTATCATCGCCATGACGACGCTGGACGGAGGGCGCATCGGGATCGCGGCGCAGGCCCTCGGCCTTTCGGAAGGCGCGCTGGACGAGACGATCAAATTTGTCAAGGAGAGAAAGCAGTTCGGCCGTCCTTTGGCGAAATTCCAAAACACTCAATTTGAAATTGCCGAAATGCTCACGAAAACGCAGGCCGCACAGTTGCTTCTCTACAAGGCAGCCATTGCAAAAGATAACCAGAAAAGTGTTTCGCTGGAAGCGGCCGAGGCCAAGCTTTTCTGTGCGGCCGTCGCGATGGAAGTGACGACCCGCTGTGTGCAGCTGCACGGGGGCTACGGCTATATGCGCGAATACCCGGTGGAGCGCATGATGCGTGACGCGAAGATCACCGAAATCTATGAAGGAACCAGCGAGGTTCAGAAAATGGTCATCTCCAAATACGCTCTGAAGTGAGACGTCATGGAAGGAGGGAAACCCGTTGAATATTGTTGTTTGTATAAAACAGGTGCCGAACACCGATGAAATCAGATTGGATCCCAAAACCGGGACACTGATTCGCGAAGGTGTGCCGTCCGTGATCAACCCTGACGACAAAGCGGGGCTGGAAGCCGCTCTCCGGCTGAAAGATTCCATGGGAGCGCACGTTTCGGTCCTTACTTTGGGACCGCCGCAGGCGGAGGACGTCCTTCGGGAAGCGCTCGCCATGGGTGCGGATGAGGCAGTGCTGGTGACCGACCGCGCGTTCAGCGGAGGAGACACCTTGGCAACGGCTTATGTAATCGCAGCCGCTCTAAAGACCATGGAGTATGATTTGATCGTCACCGGGCGTCAGGCAATCGACGGCGACACAGCCCAAGTCGGGCCGCAGATTGCCGAACAGCTGAATATTCCAAACATCAGTTATGCGGAAGACATCAGGGTCGAGGACAGCTCAGTCATTGTCAACAGTCAGCTCGGAGACCGCTGCTACGTTGTCAAAGCGAAGATCCCATGCCTGATTACCGTGCTGAGCGAACTGAACAAACCGCGCTATATGACTCCGGGAGGGATTTTTGACGCTTATCGAAAGGGGATCAAAAAGATTACCCGAAGGAATCTTGACGTGGATGACAGGTACCTGGGGCTGAAAGGGTCGCCTACCCGTGTCGTAAAAACATTTACAAAGACAGTTAAGACGGCTGGAACCGTTATTGATCCTTCCGACCCTCAGGAAGCGGCAAGATGCATGCTTGAAAAGCTCAGGGAAAAATTTATTCTGTAGCAGGAGGAGGGGAATCGGTTGAAAAATCGGGAATATAAAGGAGTTTATGTGTTCATTCAGCAGACGGACGGCAAGGTGGCCGGCGTTTCGCATGAGCTTCTCGGCAAGGCGAAAGAACTTGCGGATGTTCTGAAAACAAACGTAACCGCGATTCTGCTGGGATACCACATTTCGGCTCTTTGCGGGGAACTGGCAAGTTACGGCGCGGATAGGGTCCTGTTGATGGACAACAGGGACTTGGAGCTTTATTCGACAGGGCCGTACACATACTGTATCTGCCGGATCATCGAAAAATTCAAACCTGCCGTCGTGCTTTACGGCGCTACCGCAATCGGGCGCGACCTGGCTCCGCGGGTGGCGGCCAGAATCCACACCGGACTGGCGGCGGACTGCACGGAGCTTGAGATTGCGGATGATGGCACCCAAAACCTTCAAATGACGCGGCCGGCCTTTGGCGGAAATCTTATGGCGACGATCGTTTGCCCGGATTGCCGCCCTCAGATGGCGACGGTCCGCCCGGGCGTTATGCGGAAACGAAAACCGGTTGAAAATGCCTCCGCTCCGGCGGACAGGCTGGAGATTGAGATTCCCCCTTCGGAAAAAAGCGTTGAGATTTTGCAGGTTGTTAAGAAGAATCCCAAAAAGATGGATATTCAGGACGCGAAAATCCTGGTTTCCGGCGGCCGAGGGATGGGGTGCCCGGAAAACTTCAAGATGCTTGAGGAACTGGCCGGCGCGCTCGGCGGCGCCGTCAGCTCCAGCAGAGCCTGTGTTGACGCCGGTTGGGTGGAGAAGGACCTTCAAGTTGGCCAGACAGGCAAGACGGTCCGTCCGGACCTCTATCTCGCCTGTGGCATTTCCGGCGCGATTCAGCATTTGGCCGGAATGGAAGGGTCCGGTTTTATTATGGCAGTTAATCCGGATGAAAGCGCGCCGATTTTTAAAGTCGCCGAATTCGGAATTGTCGGCGATGCGCTCAAGATCATCCCTTTATTGACGGAGGAAGTGAAAAAAGCGATTGCGGACCGCGGATGAATTTTAATTCCCGAACCGATGGAATGAAAAAACCGGGCGGCTGGGAGCCTCCACCCCGCCGGCGGCGGGTTGAGAGAAAGAAAAGCCGGAATTCTGCCAATCGGGCGGCAGATTCCGGCTTTCTCATATGTTTTGTCAGGGGGATGGATTGCGGCCCATAACAGAGGGGTCTACATGTGAAGGCCCATTTTTTCGTCCCTGAAAATCCGCTCATCCATCAAGTGAAAATCCTGGGCGATCTTTGGACGCACCGGCATATAGGCCAGAATATCCTTTTCCACATCGATTCCCGGCGCGGCCTCGCAAAGCAACAGCCCGTCCTTTGTCAGGCGGAAGACGGCCCGCTCGGTAATATACATGACAGGCTGGTTGTTTTTAATCGCCGTTTTTGCGCTGAAGGTAATTTGCTCCACGTGCTCCAGAAATTTCATTGATTTTCCTTCAGAGACGATCTTTAATTTTCCGCCACCGATTTCCGCTGCCAGGCCCGCAGCCGAAAAGGTTCCGCAAAAATAAAGTTTTTTCGCATTTTGCGTGATGTCGATGAAACCGCCGCAGCCCGGAAATCTTGTACTGAATTTGGAAACATTGACATTGCCTTCGCCGTCTCCCTGCGCAAAGCCCACAAATGCCTGATCCAATCCGCCTCCGTCGTAAAAGTCAAACATGGAAGGCATCGCGATGATACACTCGGGGTTCAGGCTCTCGCCGAAATCAAGTCCGCTCTGGGGGCTTCCGCCGATCGGCCCGGATTCCACCGTCAGGGTGAATTTATTGTTGATCCCCTCTTCCACCGCGACGGAAGAGATAAATTCCGGGATTCCGATGCCGAGATTTACGGTGCCGTCGTCTTCCAGCTCCATTGCGGCACGGCGCGCAATCACCTTTTTTGCATTGAGCGGGGCGGGTGTGAATTCGGCGAGGCCTATCTGATGCTCGCCGGAAAATCCGGGATTATAATCGGTCCCAAAGTTCTGCATACAATATTTCAAATCACTTGCAACGACAACGTAATCGACCAGGATTCCCGGAATCTCCACCTTCAGAGGGTCGAGCGAACCAGCCTTCACGACGCGCTGGACCTGGGCGAATACTTTGCCCCCGGAATTCTTGCAGGCCTGTGCCATAGCGAGGGCTTCCGCCTTGGAGCCCTCTTTTTCAAAGGAAATGTTCCCTTTTTCGTCCGCGTAGGTCCCTCCGATGATGGTATAATCCAGGGGAATGCTTTTATAGAACAGAAATTCCTCGCCGTTGATTTGTACCAGTTGGACCAGGTCCTCTTCTTTTTGCGTCAACTCGTTCATTTTTCCGCCGGAAAGCCGCGGGTCCACAAAAGTTCCCAAACCAACCCGCGTCAGTTCGCCGGGCTGATGGGCCGCGGTGGTGCGGAGCAGATGGCACATGACTCCCTGCGGAAAATCATAGGCAATCACCTTGTTTTTTACAACAAGCTCCCCTAATTTGCGGGCCATGCCGTAGTGTGCGCCGATGATACGCCGAACTAACCCTTCGTGAGCCAGATGCTGGAGGCCGCGCTTGTCGTTGTCGCCCTGGGCGGCGCAAAAAACAAGCGACAGGTTGTTTGGTTCTCCGGTTTCCAGAAATCTTTTCTCCAACTCTGCTGCGATTTCTTCTGCGAAGGTAGTTCCCATAAAACCGTTGGAAGCGAAGGTTACGCCGTTTGGAATCATGGACGCGGCTTCTTTTGCTGTTATGAATTTTACAGCCATATTGACAAATTCCCTCCAAATCCTCATTTCGGTACAATTGTTAATATTATATCATACGCGGCCCCGTCAGTTCAAGATATTCCGGCAAAAATATGGCTGGTATTTAAGAACAGGCCGGATTCTTCCATAAACAGGAAACCGCTTTTTCCATTCTTTACTTGACATGCAACTGGCAAAAAAATATAATAAATTATGTAACAGTTTCGACGTTAAATTGGTTTTAGAAGCAATTTTAAACATATCAATCAAAAAAAGAAATGGAGGAACCGTGTTGAAAAAAAGAATTCTTGCCCTGATCTTAGCCGCAGTTGCATCGGGCATAATGTGTCTGCCCCTTCCCGCCCATGCGGCAAATGCCAGTACCGGCGGGTTCCAGCTCAGCGAATCTTCGATCGGGGTGGGGGTGGGCGATTACACAAAGCTGTATGCCTACTTTGGCTCGTCGGTTGATTCAAACGTGACATGGTCTTCGGCGGACGGAACGATTGCTGCCGTGGACAGTGGGGGAACAGTGACCGGAAAAAAAATCGGGCAGACCGTCGTAACGGCCCGGGACGGTGCGTACAGCTCTTCCTGCGTTGTCAATGTCGCTTATAAAGGGATTGACGTTTCCCGTTATCAGGGAACGATTGATTGGTCCGCCGTGAAAAATTACGGCATTGATTTTGCCATGATCCGGACCGGCTATGGGAGCGAGAACTGGTCGGTTCAGACGGATCCGTATTTTCAAACATACTACAACAGCGCAAAAGCCGTTGGCCTTAAAGTCGGAGCTTATCATTACAGCTATGCCACCAGCGTGGCAATGGCGCAGGCCGAGGCCGACTTCTGCCTCAATATTCTGAACGGCCAAAAGCTGGATTATCCGGTTGCCTATGATGTGGAGGACAAAAGTCAGTGGGGGTTGTCCACAGACACGCTTGGACAGATCGTGCAGGCGTTCTGCAGCAAGCTGCAGGCGGCCGGATACAAAACGGTGGTATACAGCTACTACAGCTTTTACAACGCCCACCTGACCAGCTCTCTGGTTGCACAGTACGACACATGGATTGCCCACAGCACGGACAGAACGGATTTCAGCCCTTATACCATGTGGCAGTATGGCCAGCGCACCATTCCGGGTGTCTCAGGTTCATGTGATGTCGATTACAGCTTTTATGATTATTCGGGCAGCGGCAACGGAAGCGGCGGAATCACCACTCCGACGGTGCCGGATTCCTCTGAACAGGTTTTCACCTGCGATACGACCAATACCTATACGTTTAGTTCAAATAAGACTTACAATTATAAAATTACAACCAATGATACGTTTACTCCTTCCGTTTCTTCTTCCAACCCGGGTGCCGTCAGCGTATCTTATCTCCGGAGGCTTACCGATGGTTTTCTGTTCCAGCTGACCAATAAGGGGACCGGAGAAGCGGTGATTACGACGACCGCCGGCAACGGAACCAGCGTTTCCTTTACTGCGGTCGGTTCCGGCACCGACACTACGGTGACGACGCAGCCGGCTAACGGCGGGACGCTGAGATGCGATACAACGCTCCCTTACACATTTGGATCGAACAGTTCCTATGTTTATAAGGTGTATTCTAACAGTTCGGCCGTTCCGACCGCGGTTTCTTCCAATCCTTCCGCAGTGGCGGTTTCCTATTCTGGGAAAACTTCGGACGGATACCTGTTTCGCATTACAAATGCCGGAACGGGCGCGGCGGTTATTACAACCGCCGACGCGAGCGGGGTCTCCGTCTCTTTTACGGCGAACGGGACACTCTCCAGCCAGGCGCCTTCGGGCATCCAATCCGATACGCCCTATCAGTTTTCGATGACGAAGGGGAAGACCTACATGTTCAAATTCACCCCGGCTTCCGGAACTCCTGCACTGCGCTTCACCACCGGCAACAGCGCAGTGATTCAGACGGTTTCCGCCGTGCAGTCGGGCGGCAGCTATTTCTACAAAATCAAAGCGGTCGCCGCAGGCCAGGCAGGCGTGTATGCAACCGAATCCGGAAAATCATCACCCCAGCGCTTAAGCATTGTCACTGTGTCTTGAAGAACAATGAAAAGGGACCCTCTCAGGGGGCCCTTTTTTTGTCTGCGGAACCCCTTGGCTATTCGTCCGCAAAACGATAACCCACGCCTACTTCAGTCAGGATAAAGCGGGGGTGCGCGGTGTCCTTTTCCAGCTTGCGGCGAAGGTTTGCCATAAAAACCCTTACGCTCTTGCTGTCTCCGCCCTCGTAGCCCCAAATCTGGCGGATAATATAATTGTGCGTCAGAACCTTGCCCTTATTGGCGATCAGCAGCAACAGCGTTTTGTATTCCGTAGGCGTAAGATGAATTTCATTGCCCGATACATAGACTTTGCGCTTCTCATAATCCACTGTCAGCCAATCGCAGGAAAATTGGGAATCCCTTGGTTCAAATTCGGTGTTTTGCAGGGAACGCTCCGACACTCGGATTCGAGCCATCAGCTCTCCCATATAAAAGGGTTTGGTAATGTAATCGTTGGCCCCGAGATCGAGCGCGACAATTTTTTCTTTTTCCTGTCCGCGAGCCGAAACGACCAGAATCGGCACATCGGAAAAGGCGCGCAGGTCCCTCAGCAGATCAATCCCGTCTCTGTCCGGCAGCCCGAGATCCAGTAAGACGATGTCGGGACGGTGGGAGGAAAACAAAAACATTCCTTCTTCAGCCGTTTCCGCCACAAGGACGCGGTACCCCTCTTTGGACAGCGAAATATCGATAAAGTGCGAAATATATTTGTCGTCTTCGATAACAAGGATTGTCCGCTTTTCATTCATATGCGATCCTCCATCGGCAGCGTAAAAATAAATATCGAGCCCTTCGGAACGTTGTCCTCCACATGGATTTCCCCACCGTGCGCGTTTACGATGGCCCTGCAGATTGCAAGACCGAGGCCCAGGCCCCGGCGCCCGTCGACGACCCTTTCGTCCTGCGTCACGAAACGTTCGAAAAGATGACTGCGGATGGCCTCCGGCACACCGTTGCCGGTATCCGCCACAGACACCTCCAGCAGATTCCCGCTGGTTTTCACCGCAAGGGAAATCTCGCTGTCCGGAGGCGTGTGGCGGGCTGCGTTTTCCAGAAGGTTGATGATCACCTGAGAAATCAGCTTGCCGTCCATCGGCACGGTCACGACCTCTTCCGGAAGTTTTACCTGAAAGTTCCGGTCGCGGAGCAGACGCTCCGTGTGCTTGACGGCTTCGCCGATCACGTCGTCGATCACTTCGTCCTGCTTGTGAAGCACGATTTTCTGTTCGCTGATGCGGGTCATGTTGAGGATGTTTTCAACGAGGTCGGTAAGCCACACGATTTCTTCGCTGACGTCGGAAGCCAGCTTTCTGCGTTCGCAGTCGGTGAGCGCGTCGTAGTTGTCCGAAAGAAGATTCCCCGCCCCGGAAAGAGCGGTAAGAGGGCTTCGCAGGTCGTGCGCGACAGAGCGAAGGAACATTCCCCGCTGCTGCTCGCGTTCCATCGCAAGCTGTATTTTTTCACGATCCGCCACAAGGTTCTCCCGTTCAAGCGCGATGCCGAGCTGTGTGCAGACGGCCTGAACGATCAGCAGCTGCTGCTGATTTTCCGGCTCGCCGTGTAAAAGAACGAGCTTTCCCAGAATCCCGGAGGTGCTTTTGATATCATACCCTTTTTCGTTGTCAGCCTGGTCAAAGTCGACCCTGCAGTCCAGTCCCGCATATTGCCTGACGAGATCTTCCGCCTTTTTCACGACGCTCTCTCTGCTGCTGACGGAGAGGAAACCGGATGCGATCCGGTACATTGTCCTTGCGGTGCGTTCATTTTGGCTGGCCAGTTCCATTTCTCTCTGCAAGCGGGAAGTCACTGTCCCGGACACAGTGCCGGTTACCAGGAAGAAAGCAAGCAGCATCAGGTCGTTCGTGCTGTAAATGAAGAAAGTGTAGCGCGGCTCCGTGAAAAGAAAGTTAAAGAGCACTGCGGACAGAAGCGCAGCCCCGATAGCCCAGCCCCGGCTGCTGGTCAGTACTGCCGTAAACAGCACGCTGAGCAGAAAGACCATGATGATGCTTTCATTGTCGACGCCGAAAAGGTCGATCAGCAAGGAGAAACCTGTGGCGGAAGCCATGGCCAGGATCGTTTTGATCGTGTTTTTTCTCATAGTAGAGACCATCTCCTGATCTCATTATACCAACAGATTATTTTTTATTCATTATTTTAAGGATATTCTTTTGTTCTCCCGCCACAATGATATGCTCCTGCTCATTGAAAACATGGTCCGCGCTGATCAGAGGGAGAATATGCTTCCCCGAACGTATGCCGATGACGTTGATCCTGTGCTTTGTCCTGACGTTTAATTCACCGATATTCCGTCCGATCCAGTCAGCAGGCGGCGTGATTTCCATGATGACGTATTCCGGCGACAATTCGATATAGTCGAAAGCTCCGCGCGCGGAGTAACGGACCGCCGTGCGTTGGGCCATATCCCGCTCAGGGTATATTACGTCGTCGGCGCCGATCTTTTTGAGCAGGTCCGCCTGGATTTCCCGGTCGGATTTTGCAACCACATACGGTGCGCCCAGCTCTTTCAGCAGCGAGGTGATTTCCATTGAAGACTGGAAATTGTCGCTGATACAGACAAAGCACACGTCGAAGTCGCGGACTCCCAGGGCGGAGAGAACGTCCCTGTCCATGCAATCGCCGATTTGTACCCTTGTGACATACGGAGCAAGTTTATGTACCGCGTCTTCGTCCACATCCACGGCCATTACTTCGTTGCCAAGCTCCGTGAGTTTCACAGCTAGATTTGTGCCGAAATGCCCTGCCCCGATCACAAGCATCAGTCTCATATTATGACCTATCCTTTCCATTACCCCAAATTATCCCACAATGATTTTGCCAAATGGATTTTTTAATTTTCCGCTTCCGTTTGACCTGGAAACAGCCAAAAAGACGGTCAGACTTCCGACCCGCCCCGCGTACATCAACAGAATGAGGGCGGCCCGTGACAAGGATGGAAGCGCCGCGGTGTCGATGGTCGAAAGTCCGACAGTTCCAATGGCGGACAGGCATTCGAAAGCGGAGTCGGCGAGCGTCCCGCCCTGGGCGCAGAGCACCAGGGTCCCGCCGAATGTCAGCGCCGCGTAAACCGCGACGCCGCAAAAGGAACGCCGCAGGGTTTCGGAATCCAGCCGAAAATGCCAGACAGAGACGTCCTCGCGGCTGTAAAGCGAAGAGTTCACGGCTGCAATCATGACGACAAGTGTCGTAACTTTGATCCCTCCGCCGGTGCCGCCGGGTGCGGCCCCGATAAACATCAGAAGCATTGTAACCAGTTTTCCCCCGTCGGAAAGCGATGCGATGTCCACTGTGTTGAAGCCGGCTGTCCTCGGTGTGACCGATTGAAAGAATGCGGCCAGAAACCGGTCCTCGCCATTCATTTTGGAAAGCACCCCGCCCTGTTCGAGAAACAAAAAAAGAAGAGTCCCCGCCAGGATCAGCGTCAGCGTAGAGATCAAAACGGCGCGCGTGTGCAGGTTGAATTTTTCCGGACGGAAACGGCTGTCGATCAGGTCATTCCACACGACGAAACCAATGCCGCCAGTGATAATGAGCGCGGAGATGGTAAAAACCACCAGAGGATCGCCAAAGAAGTGCGTCAGGGAAGAAAAAGGTCCCTGCATTCCCATCAGGTCAAATCCGGCGTTGCAAAACGCGGAGACGGAATGAAAGACGGCAAACCAGATTCCGCGTCCTAAGCCGAACCGCGGAATAAAACGCACCGCCAGAAGAACGGCCCCTGCGCCTTCGAAAACGGCGGTGCCGATCAGCGTCCGCCGCACCAGGCGCACAACTCCGCCGAGTTGAGCGGCACTGACGGATTCCGCCAGCAAGGAACGTTCGCGCAGTCCGATGCGCCTTCCGACCGCGAGGGAGAACAAGATGGCGACGGTCATAAATCCCAGTCCTCCGATTTGGATGAGAAGCAAAATGACAGCCTGTCCAAACAAGGAGAATTGCGTCCATGTATCACAGACCACGAGTCCTGTCACGCAGGTGGCGGAGGCGGAGGTGAACATCGCGTTCAGGAATGAAATTCCGGCGCCGTCGCGGCTGGCAATCGGCAGGCTGAGCAGCAGTCCTCCCATGAGGATCATAAAGGCGAACCCGACCGCAAGGATCCGCTTCGTACTCCATTGTTTCATATTCATTTACAAATCCCCCGCAGTTCTGCCAGCAGAGAATCAACCGATTCATCCAACCGCAGCAAACGGTTTGCCCCGGCAACTTCAAAAATTTCACTCAGCTCAGGGTCGTTACATCGCGCAATGACAAAGATCCCGGGATCAAAATCCTTTGCCGCGCGGCAAAGGACTAAGTTTATCTGGTCGTCTCCGGATAAAATGAAAAAGACCGAGTAAAGGCCGTCTTTCGGGAAAATCGGATCCGTAAGGGTTCGGCAGTTCATGCCGGCTTTTTGAATTCTTGAAACGGCCTCCGGCGCTCCATAAACCAGCACACCCTGATTCTCGCGTCCCTGCGGACTATCAACGATACCGCCTTTTTCAATAAAATGGTCGATCCGGGACATGATGACATAGCCGAGGAGAATAATTCCCAGCATTGAAATGATCAGCAGCTCTGTCATGCCACATCACCTGTCTTTCCGCTCATCATGATAGCAGATAACGTATAGTGACGGTGTCCTGATTGCAGACGCCGTGTTATTTTTTTATAAAGATCTGCATTTGGAACTGGTGGCCGGAACCTATCCATTTCAAAAATCCCGCTCACAGTCTGATGATGTGAGCGGGATTTTTTATAGCCTTAAAAGTCGGGGAAAGCTGTATCCAGGCCGGGTTTTAAGGTGATTCTCGATCGGAAAAAAGGCATCTCAAAATAAAACGTATCCAAATAATGGTTATTTATGATATAATCTTAATAAAGCATGCCGTTATGCAATGCTTTTGGTTGAGTTTAAAATGTTTGTTATGAATTTTCCACTTTTCTGTGACGGCATATGTCGCATGTAGAGTGAAAAAGGGGAGAGTTAAGTGTTTGACAACATTTTTGACAATAAAGAACAGATATATGAAGTTTATAAGGAACAGAGTTTTTCCAAGGCCGCGAAAAACATGTATATTTCCCAGCCTTCCCTCAGCGCCATGGTGAAGCGCGCGGAGAAAAGCATCGGCAGCGAAATATTTGACAGAAGCAGCAGCCCGATCCGTTTGACAGAGTGCGGAAAGCAATATATCCAATGTATTGAGCAAATCATGGAGCTGGAACATAATTTCACAAACTACATGATGGACATGAAAAACTTAAAGACGGGCAGTTTCTCCATTGGCGGCAGCAATTTGTTTGCCTCCTACATTTTGCCGCCGCTGATTATGGCCTTCAACCAGAAGTACCCTTATATCAAAATCGAGCTGGTGGAGGACCGCACCCCCTGGCTGATCGACCAGTTGTCCGTGGGTGCGCTGGATTTTATTATCGAAAATTATGAGCTGGATGAAAAAATTTACGAAAGAAATTTCTATCAGACGGAACATCTCCTGCTTGCGGTCCCAAAGTCGTTTCCTGTCAATCGAAAATTGAATTCTTATCAGTTGAGTCTGAAATCAATTCAGGACGGCACCTATTTATCCTCGGACGTGCCCTCCGTCCCATTGGGACAGCTTTCGCAGGAGCCTTTTATTCTTCTGAAAAGCAATAACGACACATCACAGAGGAGTTTGAAATTATGCAAGCAAAGCGGATTTGCGCCTAAAGTTCTGCTGTATCTGGATCAACAGGTAACCGCATACAATATTGCCTGCTTGGGGATGGGCTGCTGTTTTGTCAGCGACACGCTGATTCGCTTCCGCCCCGCCCATGATCATGTGGCGTATTACAAATTACAGGGAAATGACGCAGAGCGAAATATCTATTTTTACTATAAACACAATAAGTACCTGACCTTTGCCATGAAAGAATTTTTACAGGTAATCGAGCGCCACGCTTAATTTGATAAAACATAAAGCAATCTGTACGAATTTTTATTAAGTTTTCTCATTGTTTAACAAAAAAATATATATTATAGAATTTATATTATAAGTTTTATACATTTATAAGTATTGGACAGATCCGGATGGCCGGAAGTATACTGACAGAAGTTGGAAGCGCTCTCAACGGAATCAATGGATGGGAGGATTTTATTTGAAGAATTCCATTACCTCTCTGACCCCAAATGCATTAACTGCGTTGAAAACAGAATTGGAGCGGGAATATCAGGATTATGTCCGGCGGGACCTCAAACTGGACATGTCGCGCGGAAAACCTGCCCCAAAGCAGCTGGACCTGTGCAACGGCATGCTTTCCATGGACCTGAAATACCGGACAGAAAACGGAACAGACGCCAGAAATTACGGAGTTATGGACGGTCTGCCGGAATGCAAGGCGTTTTTTGCGGAGCTGCTTGACCTGGACCCAAAGCAAATTGTGATTGGCGGGAATTCGAGCCTCGCCATGATGTACGATCAGGTCAGCCGGCTCATGCTGTTTGGGACCGGCGTGGAGCCGGCGTGGAAAACCTGCCAGGATGCGGGGCGCAAAATTAAGTTCCTATGCCCTGTCCCCGGATATGACCGGCATTTTAAAATCTGTGAAGCGATGAACATTGAAATGATCCCCGTTCCGCTCCATGAAGACGGGCCGGATATGGAGCTGATTTCCGGTCTGGTCCGTGCGGACGAAATGATAAAGGGCATCTGGTGCGTCCCGCTGTATTCCAATCCGCAGGGGGTCTGTTACAGCGATCAGGTCGTCGGTCAGCTGGCAAACCTTGAGACGGCTGCAAAAGATTTCAGGATTTTTTGGGATAACGCTTACGCGATCCACCCGATCTATCAGGCGGTTCCTCTGGCGTCTATTTTCAAAGCGGTAAATCGCAGCGGCGGTGAAAACCGGATCTATTACTTCTTTTCCACGTCGAAAATTTCATTCCCCGGCGCCGGCGTCGCCATGATGGCTTCCGGAGCAAAGAGCATTGCGGAAATTAAAAAGCATATGTCGGCACAGACCATAAGCTACGATAAGCTGAACCAGCTCAGGCACCTCCAATATTTTCAAAGCGCGGACGGCATGAAGGGGCATATGCGGGAGCTCGCCGATTTGCTGCGGCCCAAATTCGACATGGTTCTCTCTAAGCTTCAGGACCAGCTGGGGGGAACGGGTCTGGCCAAATGGAGCACCCCAAGGGGCGGGTATTTTATCTCTTTGGATACCTATCCCGGCTGCGCAAAAGAAGTCGTGTCCCTGGCCGGTCAGGCGGGTGTCAAGCTGACGGAGGCGGGTGCAACCTATCCATACGGATTGGATGAGAACGACAGCAATATCCGAATCGCGCCGTCTTATCCGGAGCTGGAAGAACTGGACACGGCCATGGATTTGCTGTGCATTTGTGTTAAACTGGCGGGCGTGGACAAATTGCTGAGAATTCAGGAAGGATGAAGTCAGTATGAATCAGACATATAATCCCTATGACAATGTACTTGCGGTCGTAAAGCGGGCCGCTGCCATATTAGGTTACAAGGAAAGCGATTACGAGGCCGTCAATTATCCGGAAAGGGAGTTGAAAGTTGCGGTTCCGGTCGTGATGGACGACGGGACGGTCAAAGTGTTTGAAGGGTTCCGTGTGCAGCACTCCACCTCCAGAGGGCCGGCGAAAGGCGGTGTGCGGTTTCATCCCAATGTCAATCTGGACGAAGTCAAGGCGTTGGCCGCGTGGATGACCTTTAAATGCGCGGTGGTCAATATTCCCTACGGCGGAGCCAAGGGCGGCGTCATCTGCGACCCTTCCGAATTGTCCGACCGTGAAATCCGCGCGATCACCAGAAGATATACGGCGGCCATTGCTCCGCTCATCGGGCCGGAGCAGGACATTCCCGCCCCGGATGTCGGGACAAACGCGGACGTTATGGGATGGATGATGGACACCTACAGCATGCTGAAAGGCCACTGCGTGCAGAGCGTCGTGACCGGAAAACCGCTCGAACTGGGCGGGGCGCTGGGAAGACATGAGGCTACGGGGCGCGGCGTCATGTTTACGGTTAAAAACATTCTAAGCAAATTGAATCTTCCGGTGAAGGGGACGACGGTGGCCGTTCAGGGCATGGGCAATGTGGGAAGCGTCACCGCCAAGCTGTTGGACCGGGAAGGGATGAAAATTCTGGCGGTCAGCGATGTGTCCGGCGGAATCTATCGGGAAGACGGCCTGAATATTCCGGAAATCGAGGATTATCTGGCGAAGGATCGGAAAAATCTGTTGAAAGACTATCAGGGCGAAGGGGTAAGGCATATTGGAAACGATGAGTTGCTGACGTCCAAAGTGACATTGCTGATCCCCGCGGCTTTGGAGAATCAGATCAACGAATCGAACGTGGACCGCATCCAGGCCAGGGTGATCGTCGAAGCGGCCAACGGGCCCACGACGGCGGAAGCGGATAAGGTCCTGAACCAAAAGGGAGTTGTCCTGGTCCCGGATATTCTGGCCAACGCCGGCGGCGTGGTTGTATCGTATTTTGAATGGGTGCAGAATATTCAGTCGGTCAGTTGGACGGAAGAAGTTGTAAATGTAAAATTAAAAGCGATTATGGATACCGCATTCCAGGCGGTTTGGGATATCAAGCAGGAAAAGAATACAGATACCCGCACGGCGGCTTATCTAATCGCCGTCAAGCGGGTTGTGGAAGCCAAGAAAGCCAGGGGAATCTGGCCGTAAAAGTGACCGCGGAGAAAAAGGATGTGCCATAGTGGAAAGACTGGAAGAATCTCATGCCGCGCACTTTCGGCAGCTGCTGCAGTACTGCGTTCAGTCACATAAAATAGATCCTGATTTATATACGGAATACGATGTAAAAAGGGGGCTTCGCGATTCAAACGGGAATGGTGTTCTGACCGGCCTCACCAAAATTTCCGACGTAGTCGGGTACGATGTTGAAGACGGGAAAAAAGTCCCGGCCGCGGGCCGTTTGTACTATCAGGGATATGATATTCGCAATCTGGTGGAAGGCTTTATCGGACATCGTTTTTCCTTTGAAACATCTGTTTATCTTCTGCTTTTCGGAATTCTTCCAACGAAGGATCAGCTGCGGCCATTTGTCGCTATGCTCGCTGAGATGCACAGCATTTCCGGAAGCTTTTTGCGGGATGTCATTCTGAAGGCTTCCAATTCCAACATCATGAACGCCTTACAGAGATGTGTCCTGACTCTATATACCTATGATCGGGAGGCGGAGGACGTTTCGGTTTCCAACGTTTTGCGGCAGTCTTTGCAGCTGATCGCAAAGCTGCCCGCGATTGCCGTTTATTCCTACTATGCATACAAGCACTTTCGGAAGGACAACACGCTGCTGATACGGAATCCCAAAAAAGATTTTTCCATTGCTGAAAATATTTTGTGGATGCTCCGGGAAGACGGATGCTTTACACCTTTGGAGGCGGAGGCTTTGGACATCGCGCTGGTCCTGCACGCCGAACACGGGGGAGGGAACAATTCCACTTTCACCGATCATGTTGTCACTTCCTCCGGTACCGACACTTATTCCGCGATTGCGGCTTCCATCGGGTCGCTGAAAGGTCCGAAGCACGGCGGGGCAAATCTGAAAGTACAGGATATGTTTGAAGACATTATGGAAAATTGCGGCGATTGGGAAAATGAAGAAGAATTATCCGCTTATTTGACAAAAATACTGAATCAACAGGCATTTGACCGGAAAGGGCTGATTTACGGAATAGGGCACGCGGTTTATACGGAATCGGATCCGAGGGCCGTCATCCTGAAGGACCTGGCTGAAAAGCTGGCACGGGAAAAAGGGCTGCAGGAGGAATTCAAACTTTATGACCGGGTGGAAAGACTCTCGAAACCTCTGGTCGCGCAGCACCGTCGTTTGTTTAAACCGATCTGCGCGAACGTCGATTTTTACAGCGGATTGATTTACCGTATGCTGGGGATCCCCAAAGAGTTGTTCACTTCCATATTTGCCATTTCAAGACTTGCCGGATGGAGCGCGCACCGGCTGGAGGAATTGGTGAATCAGGGAAAGATTATACGCCCTGCGTATCAATACGTAGGATCACATAAAAACCTCGTTCGTTAAAGCAAAAAACATGGTGCGAATAAGCAGGAGCAACGCAGGCTCCTGCTTATTCGCGAACATTTTTGCTTTTATTCAAAATATTGATAGAACCCGTCTCAAAGGCAGCCTTTTCTTTTTGTTTTTACGGGGAAGCTTCATAAACGATTGTATTGATCAGCGCTTCTTCGCTCAATTATCATTTAATTGGAACGGATGCGGGAACGGTCCGTTTATCTGCCTGTCATAAATAATGTTTGCTGAACAGTCCTGGGAGCCTTGCTTGATTTTAAAAACTAAGCGAAGGAAAATGATTAAAGTTTGAATCAACCTGCGCTTATGAGGGGAGGTACTTTCAAACGAATCGAAGGCATTGCATGGGATTAAAAATGCTCGTTTAGCGAGTGGTATGTTCAGCAGGCGTTAAATATTAAGAAAAGGTGTGTGAAGAATGAAAAAGAAGCAACTGTCACTTCCTGCCTGGATTGGAATCGCAATGGGCGCGGGAATTATTTTGGGAGGAATTCTTTGGGCGGCCATGGGCGTTAAGGCCGCGGAAGCATTTACCACAAGCTACATAAAACCCTTCGGCACAATTTTTATCAATCTGCTGAAATTTGTCGTTGTTCCAATTGTCCTGCTGTCCATCATCGATGGGATTGTCTCCATGAAGGACATCAAGAAAGTGGGGTCCATCGGCTGGAAAACCATGGCTTATTTTCTGGCCACCACGGCGATTGCCTGCGTGATCGGGCTGGTAATCGCAAGCTTTTTCGAAGGCTTTTTCCCGGTTCTGAAGATGTCTGAGACCCAGGCATTCCATGCCGGAGATAAGACTTCCATTATGGATACGATTGTTGACATCTTCCCCAGTAATCTGTGGTTGTCTTTGTCCAGCGCCTCCATGCTGCAAGTCATTGTAATTGCCATTCTGTTCGGGGCGGGCATTCTGATGGTCGGTGAAAAGGGAAAGCTGGCAACGGATGTTGTTTCGTCCTTTTACGCGGTTATGATGAAAGTGATGATGTTCATCATCAGCATATCGCCCATCGGTGTTTTCTGCCTGATGACCTGGGTCGTTGCGAGCCAGGGCCCTCAGATTTTGGGGAGCCTTACCATCGTGCTTGCCGCAGCCTATCTCGGTTATATCCTGCACGCCGTCATTGTATACAGCATGTCGGTCAAGGCATTTGCCGGCATGAGTCCGATGAGATTCTTCCGAAGCATTATTCCGGCTGTTGTTTTCGCGTTCTCTTCATCCTCATCCATTGCGACACTGCCCATTTCAAAGCAATGCTGTGACAAGATGGACGTGGATCCGGAAATCTCATCGTTCGTCCTGCCTTTAGGCGCAACAATCAATATGGACGGCACTGCGATTTATCAATGCGTTGCCACCGTCTTTATCGCTTGCTGCGTGGGGGTCCATCTCTCCATGAGCCAAATGGTTCTGATTGTGGTCACCGCAACCCTGGCGTCCATCGGGACGGCCGGCACCACCGGCGCCGGCGTTATCATGCTGACCATGGTTCTGCAAGCGATCGGGATTGATCCCACCTACATTGGCCTGATCTTCGGCATTGACCGTCTGTTTGACATGGGCCGCACCACTGTGAATATTGTAGGGGATATTTCCTGCTCTGTCTGCGTGCACCACTGGGAGTCCGGCAAACTTGCCAGTAAGAAAGCCGCCGTTCAATAAAAATTCCGAATGGTGCGATGGAATGCCGGGAGCCTTGCTTTATCAATTCCGTAAAACAACAACGGCGGGAAGACCCTCTTTCCCGCCGCTATCCTATATTTATATCTTTTTTATCTCATGGGTTTGATCAGTAGCCGGATTAACTCTTTATTGACGCCATGAGTTCTGTTCGCTGCATGGCTCAGGGATACCCTATGTCAAATGACAGCGATCGCCTCTACTTCACATAGAGCGCCGAGCGGGATCTCCTTCACCGCAACGCAGGAACGCGCCGGCTTTTCGGTAAAATATTTCCCGTAGACCCTGTTAAAAGCCGCAAAATTTTTCATATCGGAGAGAAAGCAAGTCGTTTTAACAACATTTCCGTAATCCATCCCTTGGCTGGCAAGGATTGCACCGATGTTTTTCATGACCTGTTCTGCCTGTTGTTCAACGCTGTCCGCGTCGATTTTCCCGGATGCCGGATTCACCGGCGTCTGCCCGGAAATGTACAGGGATTTTTCCGTTTTAATTGCCTGAGAGTAAGGGCCGATTGCGCCCGGAGCCTGACTTGTACTGACCTTCGCAAACATCATTTATTCCACCAATCCTATCATTTTATTTTTGACTTGTAATATATGTTTCCAGTCCTCGAATGAGACGTTCTGAAACTTTTTTAATATTTTCCCTTGGGGTGGCCAGATTGATCCGGATGTGAGTGTCCTCCGTGCCCTCCTGATAAAACCAGTCTCCAAAATCGGGGGCAAGGTGACATTTGTCCATAACGAAATCCTTCAGTTCGGAATGGGGGACATAGCCGCCCAGATCGATCCAGCTCAGGTAAGTCCCCTCCAGAGGAGAGAACACAACTCTTGGGAATTTCTCCGTCACGGTCTCGCGCAGAAAATCGTAATTCCCTTCAATTTCTTCCAGAACCGCGGCCAGCCAGGCTCCTCCTCCTGCGTAAGCGGCCTCGGCCGCCGCATAACCGCAGCTGTTGCCATTTTTAATTCTCAGATAGAGCAGATAGTCGTCAAACCTTTCGCGTATTTCCCCGCTTGGAATGATAACGTAGGAATTCTGCAGGCCAGCCAGATTGAACGTCTTGCTCGGCGCGGTCAGTGTGACAAGCATATCGTCGTAACTTCCGACCGTTGCCGCTGGAATATGGATCGAACCATGAAACAGCAGGTCGTGATGGATTTCATCGGAAATGACGAAGACATGGTGCTTTCTGCAGATATCCAGGATCCTTTTCAGTTCTTCCGGCTTCCATACCCTGCATACCGGGTTATGAGGGCTGCAGAGTAAAAATATTCTTGCTCCGTTCTTGACGATATCTTTTTCAAACCGGTCGAAATCCGGCGTGTAATATCCGTTCTGATTGACGAGAGGCGTCGTTACCAATTTGCGCCCGGTATCGGTAGCCGCGTGCATAAAGGGATAATAGACCGGCGAAAACATGATGACCGCGTCACCGGGATTCGACATGATTTCCACGAACCAGTGAAGCCCGCAGACAACGCCGGGGGAGAAGCGGATCCACTCCTTTTTGATATCGTAATGATGACGATTTTTTTCCCATTGAATGAAGTTCGTGTAATAGGCTTCCGGAACCTTAAAATAGCCGAATGACCCCTGATCGACCAGACGATGCAGCGCGTCTTGGACGCAGGCCGGCGCTTTGAAATCCATGTCGGCGACCCAGAGCGGCAGCAGGTCGTCCCTGCCGAATTTTGAAATCATATCGTCCCATTTGCGGCTATGAGTGCCGCGACGGTCGGGGAAGCATCTGTCTTGGTATTCTTTACGCATTCCAATTCCTTCTTTTTTTGATTCATCCGTCTGTTTTTCACCGCCGGGCTGACCACTCCCGCACGACGGCATCCGCAACGGCATCCGCGACGGTTTTGTCAAAGGCGGAAGGGATAATGTATTCAGGGCTGAGCTTGTCCTCGGGGATCAGGCCCGCAATCGCCTTCGCGGCGCAGTGTTTCATGGACTCCGTGATTTCCGCCGCGCGGGCTTCCAGCGCGCCCTTGAAGATGCCGGGAAAGACGAGGACGTTGTTGATCTGATTCGGGAAGTCGGAGCGGCCGGTGCCGATGACAAGGGCACCGCCCTTTTTGGCTTCGTCCGGCATGATCTCCGGCGTGGGGTTCGCCAGGGCGAAGACGATCGGTTTGTTCATGGTTGAAACCATCTCCGCCGTGACCAGATCGGGGCGGGAGACCCCGATGAAGACGTCCGCGCCGCGCAGGGCGTCTGCAAGGCTACCGGTGCATTTTTTGCGGTTCGTTACGGCGGCCATCTCTTGCTTGGTCGGATTTAGGTCTGCGCGGCCCTCGTAGATTGCGCCTTTGTGGTCGCACAGAATGACGTTGCCGAATCCCATGTCCAGCAGAAGGCTGCCGATCGCGATGCCGGCGGCGCCGGCGCCGTTGATGACGATCTTTGCTTCGCCCATTTTCTTGCCGGTCACCTTGAAGGCGTTGATCAGGGCGGCGGCGACGACAATGGCGGTGCCGTGCTGGTCGTCGTGGAAGACCGGAATATCACAGAGCTGTTTCAGCCTTTTTTCCACCTCAAAGCACCGGGGAGCGGCGATATCCTCCAGATTGATCCCGCCGAAGCTCTTGGAGATCAGGTGAATGGTATCGACCAGCTTGTCCGTGTCCTGCGTGTCGACGCAGATCGGGAAGGCGTCCACGTCCCCGAACTCCTTGAACAGGGCGCATTTTCCCTCCATGACCGGCATCGCCGCGGCTGGGCCGATGTTTCCCAGCCCGAGCACCGCCGAGCCGTCCGTAACGACGGCGATCAGGTTCCCCCTGCGCGTCAGATCCCACGATCTGCCGTAGTTCTTCGCAATTTCCCGGCACGGCTCCGCCACTCCCGGCGTATAGGCGAGGGAGAGGTCCTCCCGCGTCCGGATCGGGCAGCGGGACATCACCTCGATCTTTCCATTCCATTTTTCGTGCGCTTTTAAGGATTCGTCGTATATGTTCATTGTTTTAATTCCTTTCAGGTCATATCTTCGGGATGAAAGACTTCGTCAAACTTTTCTGCGGTGATGAATCCCAGCGAGACGGCCGCTTCCTTTAGCGACAGATTTTCCTGGAACGCTTTCTTCACCGTTTTCGCCGCGTTGTCGTAGCCGATATAGGGGTTCAGCGCGGTCGCCAGCATGAGAGAATGAGTGAGATTGTACCTCATTTTTTCTTTGTTCGCAGCGATGCCGCAGACGCAGTTTTTGCGGAAGGAGCGGATGCAGTCGCCGAGCAGGCGCACCGACTGCAGAAAATTGTAGATGCACACCGGCATGAACACGTTGAGCTGGAAATTGCCCTGGGAGGCTGCCATGGCGACCGCCGCGTCGTTGGCCATGACCTGGACCGCGACCATCGTCACCGCCTCGCACTGCGTCGGGTTGACCTTGCCGGGCATGATGGAGCTTCCCGGCTCATTCGCGGGAATCGAGATTTCGCCGAGCCCGCAGCGGGGCCCGCTCGCCAGCCAGCGCACGTCATTGGCGATTTTCATCAGGTCGGCCGCGAGCGCCTTCAATGCCCCGTGAGCAAAGACGAGCTCGTCTTTGGCCGTCAGCGAGTGGAACTTGTTTTCCGCCGTGACGAATTCTTTTCCGGTCAGGCCGCTGACCTGCCGGGCAACCTCTTCGGCGAAGCCCTCGGGCGCGTTCAGGCCGGTCCCGACCGCCGTGCCGCCCAGGGCCAGCTCCTTCACCTGCGGGAGGGCGGCTTCGATCATCGAGAGAGATTTTTCCATCATGCCGCGCCATCCGCTGATTTCCTGCGAGAACCGGATCGGCGTCGCGTCCTGCAGGTGGGTTCTCCCCGTCGTGGCGACCCCCTCGTTTTCCCGCTCCAGCCGCCGGAATTCCGCGGTCAGCGCATGGATCTCCGGAATCAGCCGGTCCTCTATGGCGAGCGCCGCCGCGATGTGCATGGCGGTCGGGAAGGTGTCGTTGGAGCTCTGCGACATGTTTACATGGTCGTTGGGGTGAAGCAGCCTTTTGCCCGCCATTTGATTTCCGCAGTTTGCAATGACTTCGTTGACATTCATGTTCGACTGCGTGCCGCTGCCGGTCTGCCAGACGACCAGCGGGAATTCTTCGCTCAGCTCTCCCGCGGCGATCCGGTCGCAGACCCGGCAGATCAAATCGCACCGCTCGCCGTCCAGCTTGCCAAGCTGGCGGTTGGCAAGCGCCGCCGCTTTTTTCAGGATCCCGAACGCGCGGATGATCTCGTCCGGCATCCGCTCCGTCCCGATCCGGAAGTTCTGGAAGCTCCGCTGCGTCTGGGCTCCCCACAGACGGTCCGCGGGAACCTGTATTTCTCCCATCGAATCGTGTTCCGTCCTGTATTCCATGTTACATGAACCTCACTTTTTATTTCTTTTCACAAAATCTGTCCCGTACTAAGCGGGATAAAGGACGTCGATTCGGTTGAGCGCAGATGTTCTGAGGTCTTTGTAGATGCTGTTGCCTTTTGTGTCCATCCCGACGACCAGCGGACCGAATCGGCTCGACTGCAGGTCCCACATGGCTTCCGGCATTCCAAGCTCAAACCACGTTACATCGTTGATCCGTTCAATCCCCTGCGCCAGCTTTGCGGCGCATCCCGGTGCCGCCTGCAGATAGACATACCCGTATTTCCGGCAGGCTTCCAGCGTGTCTTCGCCCATTCCGCCTTTTCCGATGACGGCCCTGACACCGATGGAACCGACCATCTCGGCATACGGTTCCATCCGGATGCTGGTGGTGGGCCCGATCACATTCAGTTTCCAGGTTCCATCTTTATTCTTTAAAACCACAGGACCTGCGTGAAAAAGCGCCGCACCCTCAAACGGTTTCGGGAGAGGCTTATTTTCTTTCAGCAGCCGTTTCATTCTCAGATGAGCCATGTCCCGCGCCGTGAAGATGTGCCCGGAGAGATAGACGACATCGCCTGTTTCCAATTTTCTCATATCAGCTTCGGACAACGGAGTCGTAAACGTATAGCTTTTCATTGATGCGGACCCTCCTTTACAAAATTTTTTCTGTTCTGCCGTCGTCGTAAATCCGAATTCCCGCCCGGCGCGCAACCCAGCAGTGGAAATTAATTGCGACCGGCGCGATCGCGGTGTGAGTATGCGCCCGTTCGATTTTGACCGCAAGGCAGCTGGTATCTCCGCCGATTCCCGCCGCGCCCAGTTTCAAGCTGTTGATCGCATCTTTCAGTTCCGCCTCCAGAGCGGCCAGTTCCGGATCGGGATTGACGTCATCCCAGCGGCGCACGCTGATCGCTTTGCGGCTCAGCTTGGCCGCGACGTCCATCTGGCCCCCGATTCCGATCCCGATCCCGTAAGGCGGGCAAGGCTTCCCCCCCGCGTTCAGGGCGGTTTCCAGAATAAAGCGCTTCAGTCCCGCAAGGTTTTCTCCGAGTTTGGCCGGCGTCATGATCTGCATCGCGTTGCCGAGCTCCGCGCCGCAGCCCTTAAAGCTCACGATAACGTCTATGTATTTTTGTTCCGGCACGTATTCATACTCAATATTCGGAACTCCTTTCCCCGTGTTGTCGCCGGAGTTCTTCCGGGTCAAAGGATCCACCATGCTGGGGCGAAGGTACCCTTTTGCCGTTGCATCCGCAATTGCTTCGGCAACTGCGCTTTTAATTGCCGGAGAGATATTTTCCTCTCCAAATGAAACATAAACCGTTGGGTAACCCGGCGACTGACACACGGCTTTGTCCATTTCTTTCGCAATTTTCAAGTTTTCCAGCATAGAACCCAACATACTTTTTGCCGTTTCGCTGTGCTCTTTTTCCAGCGCCGATTCCAACAGACCTTTTACATCTTCCGAGATTTCAGTGACGGCCCGAATAACCGTATGATAAATCTGTTGCCGGATCAAATTTTTATGTTCATCGATGGACATGAGCAGTCCCCCTATTCAAATAATTCGTTGATATCATTGAGACGGTCGAGATTCCGGATTTTCTCAAGTGATTTCACCGACTGTTCGTGCGACAAAATTCCATCTGTCAGGGAAGAAAACTTGCTTTCCGCCATATGCCAGTCGAACGGATTATTGAAATCTCCAATCGGATAGATAATCTCTTCGGCACATGTTGTCCCATCCTTCAGAGTGATTTCCAGCCTGTGTCCCCATTGGTTTCCGTCGTGTTCATATTTCGATTCCATCGTCGGATCCTCAACGACTTCAATGCTGTCCATGAGCTTCCTGATTTCCGGTTGATTGATTTTTTCTTCGCTGAAAACGGACTGACTGACGGTGTGGTATAAAATGGCGGCGGCAATGCAGTACTGAATGCTGAACTTGCAGGCATAGGCCGAGGCGGGGTGGGGGCGGTCGGCAGTCAATTTGGCGACGGAGTATGTTTTGTCCGTTATGTGTAAGATATTCTGCGGCGAAAGCTGATATAGCTTAGACAGCTTTTGAATACCGTAAATGGCCGAATGGATATGCCGGCAGCAGGCATATGGTTTTAACGAATTCGACAGGATCTTGTAATGCCCATCGCCCAGTCCGCGGACCAAAGTGTCCATGTCGTGCCGTGGGGCAATCGCGCGGATCAGCCCTCTTTCTCCTTCCAGTATTCTGGAAGCTCCCGTGATTCCGAGTTTTGCCAGCTCCGCCGAACGTATGCCGCAAAGCGCGGCGTTTGCCGTGTGAAGCGCCTTGCTCATTGCGCCGTCCTCAAGAAATTCCCACAATCCGGCGGATTGCGTTCCGGCGCTGCCAAACGAATTCAGAAATTCTGTGTGAGTCAGTCCCAGTAATTTCGCTGCGGCGGTACAGGATGAAAACGTGCCGACAACTGCGGTTGTATGCCAAAAGCGATAGGATGAGGGGTTGATTGCTTCTCCAATCCGAGCCCCGACCTCGTAACCGGCGGCAATGGCGGCAAGCACATCCTTTCCGGAGCTCTTTTCACGCTGGCCTATGGCAATGGCGGTCGGGATGGTCACCACGCCCAAATGAGTAATGGAGGAAGTGTGTACGTCATCCAGATCCAACAAATGTCCATGCGCCGCATTCAGGGCCGCCGCATCGTCACAGGAGAGCTTTTTCAAGTGTTTGTCCCAGACAGTCGCTTCTTTTCCGGAAGAGTTCCGTGTGAAATATTCCGTCCATTTCTTCCCTTGCTGTGTAACGCTGCCCGCAACTGCTACTCCCAAAATGTCCAGCAGGCACATTTTCGCCGCATCGACCGCTTCGTCAGGCAGGTCCTGATATGATAGGTCACAAGCGAAATCAGCTAATGCTTTTGTTGACATATTAATTGCAATAATCCTCCCATTTCAGTCCCAGAAAGGCGACCCGGTCTCCGGTGTTGATCGCGGGGTATGTGCGCACCGCGATGACATAGGCGTCGCAGGGAGCCGGGTATGGGACCGGACGGTCGTTGAAATAATGCAGTTCTCCAAGGGAATCGCCTTTATGGACAATGTCTCCCGGTTTCACATTCATGTCAAGGACACCGCCGTCGTCGATCCGAACGAATTTGCGCCGAAGGATTTTATATTGCCTTGACGTTTGCAGAACAGGCGAACCGTCCAGCATCCCAAGCGTTTTCATGACGTTTTTGATTCCCTGGACCGCGATACGGATCATCGCAGGATCCGCGATGCCGCCGTGGCCGATTTCGCCCATGAATGCCGGAATTCCGTCTTTGATGCAGGTGATGTCCAACGCCCCGCTGGTAACTCCGGGCAGTTCGCCGGACGCGTCCGAAAGATTTACGATACAGTTGGCCTGTACCCCGAACGCTTTTGCCAGTTCCACCGCCGTTCGATTCACTGTTGCGTCGGCGTCCGGCACCAGCTTGGCTACTGTGTAGGGGTGAGCGTCGTACATTTTTGAAATTGTATGAAAACTGATCAGATGGGTGGCCGCTTCCCTAACGCCGTCATAGATGATTTTCGCAAGCCGCTGGGTGATCATTCCTTCGGCATCTCCCGGGAACTGAGTGTCCATGTCCAAATCATCCAGAAATGAGACCTTGCGCTGATCTAAAAATGCCGCGAGATTGGCTACCGGGGTCGCAATGACGTTTCCTCTGACTTCCCGGGGGTTTAAATCCCGGATCAGCTGCCACGATGCGTAGGAGCCATTGATTTCATCGCCGTGAACTGCTCCGTTCAGCCAGAGGGTGGGTCCCTCCGCGCCTCCGCAAAGGACGATGACAGGCAGTTTGACAGACGCACGGTTGCAGAGAGTGGGGCCGTCGAGAGTGAAATAGGATTTCTCGCCCGGATGAAATTGTCTACCGAAAACTTTTAGCAAAACGATTCCTCCTATAAATAAATGGTGGGAGGAAGGCGGATAGTCAATCTCCCTCCCGTTGAAATTATGAAATTATGCCTTTCTCTTTATAATATTTTGTCGCGCCGGGGTGCATGGGAATCAGCTTGGAATCCAGTAAAGCGTTTTCTTTATTGAACTCTGCGGCGGACACGCTGACCAGCTTCAGATCATCCTGACTGCTTAAAACGACATCGAGAAAATCATATACAACCTGCGGGTCCAAGTCCGGACTCGCAACAATCGTATTCCGCGTGCCCAGCGTCACCACGTCGGAGTCTAGATTATAGGAATCTTTCGAAATCGTTGCCTCGTTAAAATAGGGGTATTTTTCGATAATGCTTTTTCGGACATCCTCGTCAAATCCCAGCATTCTGATTCCTTTTGTCAGGGCGAGATTTGAAATATCGGAATTCGGAACCGAAGTCACAAAGACTCCATAATCAAGTGTTCCGTCCGATACTTCGTCCGCAATATCCGAAAGGGACAGGGAAACCGTTTTTACGTCGTCTTCCGACATGCCGTTCATCTCCAACAGCATGGGCCAGTAAAACTGTTCCATGGTCCCTTTGCCAACTCCGCATTTTTTCCCTTTTAGATCCTTAAAATTTTTTATCTGCGAGTTTTTCAGGACGAACTGGTTGAACACTGTTTCATAGCCGCTCATCACAAAATTGATTTTTCCTTTTGTGTTCTTGTCAAATTCCCTTTCCCCGTTGTATGCGGCGTAAGCGGCGTCCGCCATGCAAACGCCCATCTGGCAGGTTTTCTGTACGATCATCTGCACATTCTGCGCGCTGCCGGTGGAAATTTCCGGACTGAAGATATAATTGGGATAACGTTTTTGAATGAGGCTGCCCATGCTGGAAATAACCGCGTAATTTGTGGAACCGCTGGGGCCTGTCCCAACGGAAAGGGCCATCTGGGGATGGTTTGTCTGGCTTCCGGCCTGTGCTGAAGCGTTTCCGGCGCTGGCTGACGAAACGGAAGGAGAAGAGCCGCTCCCGCAGGCCGTCGAGGACACAAGCAGTGCTAGGATTGCCGCAATTGCCACAAGTTTTTTCATTTTTTAATACATCCCTTTCTTATGAAAATGGTCATGGACTTTTCTTTTGGGGTGAGAATATCACTCTTTCACAGGAGCTGGCCTTGACTTTTGAGAGAGGAAAACGCGAAATACAATCAATAAGGCCAACAGGCCGAAGCCTAACAAATCCGTTAAAAGTCCGGAATCAATCAGCAAAAATGCCACGGCTATATATAGAAGACGTTCGACCCAGGAAATTTTCCATTTGACCGCGAATCCTTCCATGGCCGCCGACAGGCAGTAAACGCCGATCAGCGCCGTAAAAAGGCTGCGCAGAATGTTATACCATGCCCCGTACAGCATCAGGCTCGGATTATACACAAACATGAACGGGAGAATGAAACCGGAAATCGCGAGATGAAATGCGGTAAAGCCGCATTTATTGGGATTGCAGTGAGCAATGCCCGCCGCCGCATAGGCTGCCAGAGCCACGGGAGGCGTAATATTAGATATGATGCCGAAATAAAAGATAAAAAGATGTGCCGCCATCGGAAGGACCTGGAGCTTGATGAGCGCGGGGGCTACCAGGACGGCAAGCACCAGATAGGCCGCAGTGGTTGGAACCCCCATTCCCAGAATAATGGAAACCAGCATGGTGAGCACAAGCAGCAACAACTTTTGCCCATGAGCCAAATCAACCAAAATGCCGGAAAGGCGGAATCCCAACCCGGTTCCCATCACGACGCCGATCACGATCCCCACCGCCGCGCAGGCCACGGCGACCGGGATGGAACCGGATACCGAGTTTTTGACAATTCTCACCAGCTTTTCTTTTGTAAGGCGGGTGTCTGAGCTGAGAAGCGAGAGAAAAATGGTGAAAATCAAAGTGTAAATGCCTGCTTTGGTGATTGTAAAATTGAAAACGCCCAGAATGACCACCAAAAAGACAAGCGGCAGGAAAAGATACGATTTTTTCAGCATGCTGCTAAGTTTGGGTACGTCGGAAACATCCATCGACTTTAAATCTTTTCTTCTGGCATGAATATCCACCGTCATCAAAATCCCGCCGAAATAGAGAATTGCAGGGACTAGTGCCGCTTTTACAACGTCAAAGTAGGGAACATTCAGCATCTGAGCTACCAGGAACGCCGTGGTTCCCATAATGGGGGGCATGATTTGTCCTCCTGTGGAAGAAGCAGCTTCGACTGCTCCAGCATATTCCGGTTCAAAACCATTCTTTTTCATCAGCGGAATGGTAAAGGTGCCGGTCCCTACTACATTTGCAATCGCACTTCCATTGACGGAGCCAAACAAGCCGCTTGCGATTACCGCAATTTTTGCAGGGCCTCCTTTGAATCTTCCAAAAGCCGTTGTCGCCAAACCCGTGAAATAATCCCCGACGCCTGTTTCACCGAAAACGGCGCCAAGAATAATGAACAGCACGATATAGACGGCGGAGGCGTAAAGCGGGGAGCCAAAAATGCCATCCGTGCTTAGAACGATAAGATTGATGAAACGTCCCCCGGACATACCGGCATGGGCCAGGAACGCTGGAAAGTATCGGCCCCCAAACGCATAAACGACAAAGAGCAGGATAATAACCAGCAGGGATGGTCCCACAACCTTGCGGGAGGCCTCCAGCAAAACAACGATCAGCATGATCCCAAAAACAATGTCGGCCGGGAGGGTAATACCGGCCCGCAGATCGATTGTTTTGTCAATAAACAGTATGTAAGCAATGGAGGCGATCGACATGACGAGCAGCAGCAGGTTGAGCAAAGTGAGCCAAATACCCCGGCTTTTACTCATATTTCCCAGAAATAAAAGGGTTAAAATCAGTCCGAGATGAATCGCTTTTTGCCCGACCCCGGGAATCACACCAAACAACGCGGTGTATACTTGGAAACATACAAATACAGTGCCAAGCAGAAAGTAAAGTTTGTCGATAAAAATTTTGCTGGGGTTGCCGTTTCCATTAACTTCCAAATGGGCCCATCTCCTTTTCTGAATTTAAATTGATTATGCTTCGAAAGTCAGTCCCGTTTAGGATCAGACGTTCCAACTTTATTTAAAAATGCTATGATCTTATTCCATTAGTTTTTGGTTTTATCGTTTTTTTCTTATACGAATGAAAAAAGATTCTAGCAATATTATAAATAATCACTAAATTCATTTACTTTTCAATAAAATTATAGTATGATATCTCTTGATTTACAAATATCAAATAGCTATTCTCTGTATAGCATTGTGCTATAATATTTTGTTTGATTATATTTGAACGTTGAAGGATGTGAAGATGTGCTGAGAGAGCTTGAATATGTGATCGCTGTTGTGGAAAACGGCAGTGTTTCAAAGGCTGCGGAATCCCTTTTCATCTCACAGCCCTCTTTAAGCCGATACCTGAAAGACCTTGAAGACAATATTGGAGTACAGCTTTTCCGCCGGGTTCACAATCGCCTTGTGCTCACCTATGCGGGTGAGCGCTATGTCGCCGTTGGAAAAAACATCCTTCGGCTTTATAATGAACTGGAAACCGAGTTACAGAATATCAACGAAGCGGTGACCGGACGGCTGCGCATTGGAATCGCTTCTTTGCGAATGTCTTATATTATGCCGGGAATCCTGAAGAACTACATTACCAAGTATCCTCTGGTGGAGGTACAAATGTTTGAGAACCCGACAAAAGAACTGGAAGAAATGTTGATTTCCGACAAGATTGACATTGCCATTATCAATGGAAACGAATGTAATGCTCAAATCACATATCAGCCATTTTTTACGGAGGAAATTTTACTTGCTGTGCCTTACAACCATCCGCTGGCCCAAAAGGGGGCTTCAAAAGATTCATGCCAATATCCCTGGATGGATTTAAGACTTACTCAGTATCAGCCATTTATCATCCTTAGTGACCATCAACGCCTGTACGATATTTCCATGCAGATTTTTGAAAAATATAATATACATCCCAAAACCGCCCTGTGCACAAAGAGTGCAGAATCGGCTTTCCGTTTGGTGGAAGCAGGGATAGGCCTTACTTTTGTTCCGGAGACTTTCACCCGTTTCAGCCTCACGGATAAACCGCCGGCACTGTTTTCCATCGGGGAACCCTGTATCCAATGGAAACTCTGCGCCGCATGGAAAACAGAGGGACTCCTTACCCCGACAGCTAAAAAGCTGATTCAGATTATAAAAAATATGTATTTATAGCGATTTCAAATAAAAGTTGGATGACAGAATATAATCTCCCCCGCCGAGGGCAGGAGAGATCACGAAATCCGTTTCACATTTTATTGAACCATGATGTTGTGAAAGTCAGATGCTTTTATCCAAATGAATTGGGATGAGACGCCGCTTTCTCCTCAATCCGTTTCGCGGAGCCTGTCAATAAGGCTGTCGCGGCTGAGAGACCGATAAACCAGCCCCGGTGTTATTGCGCACACGGTTAATACTACCGCGATGGCGGCGAGCATCTGAACGGTGGGAAAGGTAAAAACGGCGTAATCCGCCTGCTGCCGGAACAGCGTAAAAATCCAACAGGTAAAGGCACTGCCCAAGGTGCCGACCGACAGCACCGTTAACGCGCCATACGCCAGTCCCTCCGTCATCAGCATCCGCCGCATCTGCCGCTTGGTCATGCCGATGCTTTCCAGCATGGCAAGTTCCCTCTTTCGGGTCATAACGCCTGTAACCATTACATTGATAAAATTCAAAATGCCGATGAGAGCCAGAATGAGGGCGATCCCGCCTCCCAGGATATACAGCATCAGCTTGGCGTCCGTCATCGCTTCCTGCTGTTCCAGCTTGGATATCCTGGTGATCTCATGGTCGCCGCCGGTCAGGGATTTGATCTTTTCAAGCGCCTGTTCTTCCATCCCATCCTCGGTATCCAGATTCACTTTATAGATTTTAGGATCGGACGCAAGAGAACGAAGCGCTTCCTCGGACACATAAATATTGGGGGCCATGCCGCCGCCTGCGTACTGGAATCCAAGCGGAACAAAGCCGCCGAGGGTAAAACGCTTTCCGGTGCCGGAAGATTGGACGGACACGTCCATCGTATCCACATCGCGGTAAAGCTCCGGGCTGTCTGTTCCGATCAGGGCGATGTCGCCGCGCTCAAAGGCGTCGATATCAATCGCCGTATCGCCGCTTTGATTGAATTCCTCTATATAGCGGTTGTCCAGGCCGATGATATATCCCCAGAAGTTATCTTTTATCTGCTGATCCGTCAGTTTTTCCTCCACGCCGAATTTCTTGCAGAACCAGTCCATGTGCTTTGAGAATTCCGCCGGGTCATAGGCCATGCTCATCTTTTCCATGCTGGTGGTGCGCAAATTGGTGATTCCGTCTATTTTTTCCAGGTCCGCAAGGAATGCGGCGTCAAATTTCTGTTTCGCAGCGTTCCCGGAGGCCACCGCCACAGCGTCCAGCGTGTCGTTCTCCAGAACGAAATCATTTTGAACGTATGACGCGACATAATGGTCCGTATCCATGCTGGAAATCAGGGTTGTGACCGTCATGAACGCAGTGATTCCCCAAAAGAGGGACAGGAGTACGATTGCCGCGCGTTTGCGGTCGCGGAATAGGTTGCGCCACGCCATCCGGGAGGGGTTTCCGCCGCCCGTTCCGCGCTTTCGTTTCCTGCCGGCACGCGCGCCCGTGTAGCGCAGAGCCTCCGCCGGAGAGATTTTCGCCGCGGTTCCGGCCGGTTTGGCCGCCCCCAGCAGTGTCGTAACCAGCGCAAAGAATGCCGCGCCGATAAAGATGATGGGATGGAAGGAAACTGTGGCGCCCGTTTCAAGGTTGGACAGACTCAGCGCCATGGGGACGGCGGCGAAAGATAGGAATGCTCCCAGGGCAAGCCCGATGGGAATTCCGATTGCAGCCAGTAAAAGCGCCTGTTTGGATACAATTTTCCGCAGCTGTCGCGGAGAGGTGCCGATTGTTTTCAGAAGCCCATAGAACCGGATATCCTTTGAAACGGAAATATAGAAGACGTTGTAGATCAGCAGGTAGCCGGTGAACATTAAAAACAGAATCACCGCCGCGAAGGCAAATGTTGTTGTGGACCCGTCCGTGCCGGTGGATTCGTACATCGGAACGGTTTTTATCTTTTGATTTCCCGTAAGAGATAAATCCTGTTTTAGCCGCCCGTTGCACTGGTCGATGTTCTTGCCGTCCCGGTAAGCGATCGAAACGGCTCCGTCCTTTTCGACGGTGTGCCCGCTCTGCTCCGCGAATTCCTTTGAAACGAAGATAGAGCCAATGTTCCCCGTGCGGATATAAGAATAGTCCTGGCAATAGCCCGACAGCACAAAGGTTTCCGTTTGGGAGACGCTTCTTTCATCCCCGAAATAGAATGTAAGTGGAATCTCCATCCCGATCTGCGGATTGTCAATCCCCATATTCCGGAGAATCCACATCGGAACCATGATCCCATTCGCCTTCTCCGGATAGCTTCCCACAACGCCGGCGCAGGCGGGCCTGCGGAACGCTTCCCATTCCGCCTGATCGTACCAATGCAGGGAGACGGTCATATCTTTCATTTCAGATGCTATTTTTAGCTCTCCGACATTATATTGAAGTCCAACGGCTTTGACGTAAGGCAGTTCCCTCAGTTTTTCCACCTGGTCCTCCGTCGGATAGGTAACCGCAACCTGCGCCGTCGTGCCCATTAAGCGTATCTGCTGCATTTTCATGGATTTCAGATAGCTTATACCGATGCTGAATACGGAAGAAATCAGCAGGGTGGTCAGCGCAATGGCCGCTATGACGGTTCCGTTTCGGGAGCGGTTGGCTGCCAGCGTGCGCCGGGTGAGATTTTTCACCGCGTTGTTTTTCTTCATCGAAATTGCCTCCTACGCCACAATTCTGCCGTCTTCGATACGGATGATCCGGCCCGCAAGCCGGGCAATCTCCTGATTATGGGTGATCATCACGATGGTCTGGCCGAATTTTTCACTGGTGGATTTCAGGAGTGCCATGACGTCCCGGCTGGTCCCGCTGTCCAGATTTCCGGTGGGTTCGTCGGCCAGAATGACGGCGGGTTTGGCCGCCAGCGCCCTGGCGATTGCAACGCGCTGCTGCTGGCCGCCTGACAAATTGCTGGGAAGATTCTCAAGCTTTTCTGAAAGGCCGAGCATCCTTACGGCCTCGGTTATAAATTCCCGATCCGGGGTTTTGCCGTCCAGCTCGACCGGCAGCGTGATATTTTCGTAGACATTGAGCACGGGAATCAGATTGTAGTTCTGAAAAATAAAGCCGACGTTTCTGCGCCGAAATACGGCAAGCGCCTCGTCGTTCATTTTTGACAGCTCGCTGCCGCCCACCTCCACGCTGCCGGCGGTTGGAGTATCGAGGCCGCCAAGCAGATGCAGCAGCGTCGATTTTCCGCTGCCGGAGGTCCCCACGACCGCCACAAATTCACCGCTTGAGACAGAGAGGTCAATCCCGTCCAAAGCCTTTACAAGATTCGGCTCGGCCCCGTAGTATTTTCTCAGGCCGCTTGCCCGCACGATGACCTTGTTTTTCTCAGATAACATAAAAAAACACTCTCCTTATTTTTTGTACAAGGAGAGTGTAGAACATAAATTTCTACTTTTTTTCAACTTTTACCTGAAATTTTATTTTGCCAAAAAACCGGCTGTCGCCACAGCGCCGCCGTTTCGCGAATTGCGGATCGCGACCGCTCCTCCGTGTTTTTCGCACAGCGTCTTACAGATATACAGGCCGAGCCCGAAGTGGAGCTGGTCGGCATCGGATTTTCGTTTGTAATAGGGCCTCAGGGCCATTTGCAAATCTTCTTCTGAAAAACCCTGCCCGTCGTCGGCAATACCGACGCAAAACGTTTCCCCCTCGCACTGAAGGCGAACGCGAACGGTGTCTCTGGCGTACCTTATGGCGTTGGAAATCAAATTTTCGTAAACGCGCATCACGATAGAAGGATCCAGCGTCATGTGCGATTGCTTGATTTCATTGGTGAAATCAAGCGTCAGTCCGGAATCTTTCACCAACAGTGCCGCGGCGGACTGAAGCTGTTCGGCCAAAGCGCCGATTTCCACATCCTGCAAATGGGCCGTGACATCTTCCAGCTTTTGGATTTCTCCCATCTGGCGGACATAGTTTTCCAGACGGGCGATATGCCCGGACATAGTGGATATTGTGGACAGCAGTTTCTCTTCGGTGACCTTTCCTTGGGGAAGATAATTTTTCAAAAAGTCGGTGTACCCGCGCAATACCGTAAGCGGCGTCCTCAGGTCATGGGAAAAGGCGGCGTTGAGCCGTTTTCGCTCCTCCACGGCGCGCCACATCGCGAGATTGTTTTCCCTCAGCGCCTCCCGCATGGTTTCGAAAGAGGTGCAAAGCTGTCCCATTTCATCCCTGCTGTCATAGGACAGATGAAAATCCAAGTCGTTGGAGGCGATTTTGCCGGAGGCTTTATCCAACAGCTCAATAGGCTTTTTTAATTTGTTACGATAAAAAAACAACGCCGCCATAACGATGCAGAATCCGAAAAATAAAGGAACTGAGCCGATTTGGACGGCATTACAGACCGTGATGATCTCCTGATCTTTCGGCGTGTATTCGGGAGGAGGTGAAAAAATCACGACGCTGCCCGTCCTGTTGCTCACCGTATATTTGTTATCTGTATCTGCGTACGAAAAATTGATTCGGTTCTTTACAGAGTCCGCCAAGTTAATGCTGACTGAACTCAGCGCTGTAGCCAGCAATAAAAAAAGAAGCATGTACAGCATAAAGGACTTTTTGAGCGACAGATTGTAAAACGCTTTTTTTAATCGATCCATTTGTAACCGATGCCCCAAACCGTTTCAATATATTTTTTATCGCTGACTGCCGACAGCTTTGCCCGGATTCTCCGGACATGCTCTGCGACAACGCTGCTGTCGCCCTTGCTGTCCCAGCCCCAAACCCGTTCGTAGATGCGTTCTTTATCAAAGACCTGACCGCTGTTCAAAGAAAAAAGTTCAATCATATCAAATTCCTTTTTGGCAAACGGAACCTGCTCGTTTCGGCAATATACGGCCCTCGAACCGTAATCGATCACAAGATCCCCTGCGAATTTCTTTTTGGAAGCCCCGCGCATCCTTTTCTCGCGGCGGAGGTGGGCCGATACCCGCGCGCCGAGTTCGTCGATGGAAAACGGCTTCACGATATAATCGTCGCCCCCCGCGCCAAAGCCGCTGACCTTGTCGGCGTCCTCAATTTTGGCAGTCAGGAACAGGATAGGGCAGGAAACGAAGCTTCGTATTTTCGTACAGACCTGTAGTCCGTCTATATCCGGCAGGTTGATATCAAGCAAAATCAGATCGGGAAGTTTTTCGACTTGCTTTAACGCTTCCGAACCGTTGTAGGCCGTAAGGACTTCATAGCCGTTGATTTCAAAATAATCTCTGAGCAGTTCAACGATGTCTGTCTCATCGTCGACGACTAATATCTTGCAGGGCATCAGAAACACCTCCGTTCTAAATATTATATCGCATAATTTTCTACTTTTTATCAACTCTTGAAAGGTGCGGTCAAAATTTCGCATTTTCCGCATTCCGGGCCCCAGGTCCCGCACGGCCGGAAACTGCCCGGTCGCGGTGCGGAAATCTGCCCCCGCACTGAAAAGGGAATCCATCCGGCGTGTTGAGCGCCGGATGGATTCCTTGACAATTCGATTTTCCGCCGTAAGAGCGGGGAATCGTTTAAGGTCTCAGCCGGCCGCCGCTCCTTCCCTTGGCCCGCCGGTTACAGGACGGTAAAGAACCCGCCGTCGATGTTGAGATCCACGCCGTTGATGTAATCCGAAGCCCTGGAAGCCAGAAATACCATGGCGCCCATCAAGTCGTCAAGCTCCCCCCATCGCCCGGCGGCGATCCGGTTCGTGATTTTGTTGTAGAACGCGGGGTCCTTGCGAAGCTCCGCATTGACTTCGGTCGCGAGAAAGCCAGGACAAATCGCGTTGGTCTGGATGTTGTAAGGCCCCAGCTCGTTGGCAAAATTGCGCGTGATGCCGAGCACCCCGGTTTTTGCGGCCGTGTACGGCGGGCATTTCCGGTCGGAGGTATAGGACAGGGCGGAGCCGATGTTGATGATTTTGCCGCCTCCCTGTGCCTTCATGACTTTGGCCGCTTCCTTGGACAGGAAATACACCGCGTTGAAATCGAGGTCGATGCACCTGTTCCAGTATTCCTCGGGATAGTCGTCAAAATTGGCGAAAAAGCTGACGCCGGCGTTGTTTACCAGAATATCCAAACGGCCGTACTCCCGGACGCATTCGTCCACGCAGGCCTTTCGATAGTTCCGGTCCGTCAGGTCGCCGCGCAGAAAATGGATTTTGTGTCCTTCTTTCTCGACTAGCTGTTGGATTTCCCCGATCTCCTCCGTGAAATGGGGGATGAACAGATCCGCGCCGGCCTTGGCAAATGCAACGGCATAGCCCATCCCAAGTCCCTGGTTGGCGCCGGTAACCATCGCGACCCTGCCCTTGAGGCTGAACCAGTCCATGCTAAAACGCTCAAAAGGAACAGACATGACAGATTCCCCTTTCCAGATTCCGTTTTGTCCGCAGGATTACCTGCCCAGCATTTTTTTCAAAACAGCGGATATTCCGTCGCGGTCCATGCCGTAATGATGGTAGATCGCGTCCACGGAGCCCAGCACGGCGAATTCGTCCGGCATGCCGATGCGTTTAAACTTACCCCGGTAGCCGGTTTCACACAGCACTTCCGCAACGGCGCCGCCCAACCCGCCATTGATGGAGTGATCCTCCACCGTGACAATATTGCCGGTTTTTTCGGCCGCTCTCACGACGGCGTCGGCGTCCAGAGGCTTGACGGTATGCATATCCAGCACGCCGATGCTCAGCCCGCATTCCTTTTCCAGTGCCCTGGACGCCATCAGGCATTCATAGAGGTTCGAGCCGCAGGAGATGATGTAGGCGTCCGTCCCTTCCAGCGTTTCGATTGCTTTGCCGATCTCCAGCTCGTAGTCCCCGGCGTAAACATCCGGCGAACCGGCGCGGTCGATGCGGATGACCATGGGGCCGACGAAATCCATCGATTTGCGCACGAATTTGCAGCACTGATTGGCATCGGCGGGCACCACGACGGTAAGGTGGGGGATGGCGCGGTAAAGAGCCAGGTCGGCAATATCGTTGTGGGTCGGCCCTCCGCCGGCGGTGACGCCGGAATGGGTGCCGATCAGGCGGACGTTCACGTCGTTATAAGCAATGTCCGTGTGGATCTGGTCCGCTGCGCGCAGGGGCAGAAACGGACCGAACACCTGCGAAAACACAACGCAGCCCGAAAGGGCCAGACCGGCGGAGGCCCCCACCTGATCCGCCTCGGCAATGCCGAAATTGAAGCACCGTTCGGGGAATTCTTTCAGCAGCTTGCCCGCGGAGGAGGAGGGAGCCACGTTGTCGCTGTAAGTAAACACGAAATCCTTGCCTTCCTTAGCCATTTTGTACAATTCCTCGCCGTAGGCCTCGCGGGCGTTGGAAAGCATCATGTCAAAGTCATAGGTAGTCTTTGTCGCCATTTCGATCACGCCTTTCTCATTTTCGCCACATCGGCGAGCGCGATTTTCAGGTCTTCCTTGCCGATGCCGCCGCCGTGCCATTTGTGGTTGCCTTCCATAAAGCTGACGCCTTTGCCCTTGACGGTGTTGCTGATGATAAAGGTCGGTTTTTCACGCGTGCGGCAATCGCGTTCCGGCAATTGGTCCAGCGCGGCGCATACCTGCGCCATATTGTTTCCGTCTTCGATTTCGATCACATTCCAGCCGAACGCCCGGACTTTGTCGGCTACGGGGTCGATGTTCATGATCTCGCGGGTCTTGCCGGTCATCTGGAGCTGGTTTTTGTCCAGAATGCAGGTCAGATTGTTCAGCCTGTAATGGGCGCCGGACATGAGCGCTTCCCAGTTCGTTCCTTCGTCGAATTCACCGTCGCCGATCATGCAGATCACGCGGTAGTTTTCCCCGCGGTAGCGCGCGCCCAGCGCGTAGCCGACGGAAACAGGCAGCCCATGGCCGAGAGAACCCGCGGAAACCTCGATCTGCGGGCATCTTTTCCGGTTGGAATGCATGCCGAACAGGTAGGTCTCCAAGCTCTCGAAATGCTCCACCATAAAATCCTGGGTATAAGCGCCCTGATCGGAAAAAATGGTGTACAGGGTCTCGGAGCAGTGGCCTTTGGAAAGAATAAAGCGGTCGCGCCCCTCCTTATGCGGGTCCATCACGTCGAAGTTCAGGTATTTGTAATACAGGGCGACCGCCATCTCCACGATGGAAAGTTCGCCGCCAAGGTGTCCCATGCCGATCCGGTAGATAAAATTCAGCAGATTGGAACGAATGTCTACGCACTTGTCTTCCAGCTCCGCAATTGTCGTAAGTTTCGGTTCATTCATCGATTACGTCATCCTTTCCTGTTCAGCCTTCACAGGCGCTGATTATTCGCCCTCGATTTTGTTGCATCGGATCAGAATCTTGGGATATTTGCCGGAAACCTGCGCGTCGAAAGCCGCGACGGAATCGTCGATATCATATACGGTGCGGGTCAGATCGTCCAGATCGAAACGGGACAAAATCTGCGCCGCGCGCGGAAAGCAATACGGCGCGACATAGTAGCCGGAGATCGTCAGTTCATTGTAATAGCAGTATTTGTACAGATTCAGCGGCATCTCGAAATCGTTCGGATACATGGCCCCGTAAAGCAGAGTGCCTCCGCGTGCCACCAGAGGAGGAAGATCGTGGACCGCGCCCACAAAGCCGGAGCAGTCCACCACCGCGTCAAAGCCGCGGCCGCCCGTGATTCTTTTGGCGGCTTCCCCGATGTCTTCCCGGGTGGGGTCAATCACATGTTCGGCCCCGTATTTTTTGGCCAGTTCCCGGCGGCTTGCGATGGGCTCGAACAGCGTCAGGTCGGTCGCGCCCATCATGCGGAATGCCTGAATTCCGAGCAGGCCGATCGGTCCGCCGCCGTTAATGGCGATTCTCATGCCGATCTTCGGCTGCACCTTATCCATCATGCGAACGGCGATGGAGACGGGCTCCAGCATACAGCCGGTTCTCAGCGGAACATGGTCTGGCAGCCGATATACCTGGGACTCGTGCCAGACGATGGTTTCGCTCATCCCGGCCCGGTTGAACTCGTCGGCGTGCTCGCAGAACTGCTGCTGCCCGTTCTGACAGTAATAACAGGTTCCACAAAATTTGAGGAAATTTCCGGCGACGCGGTCGCCGATCTTCAGGCCCTTCTTCGTGGCCTTTTCGCCCACGTCCACAATGATGCCGGAAACTTCGTGCCCAATGCCGAACGGCGGCTTCCAGCCGAAAATTCCCTCCACCAAATGGGGGTCGGAGCCGCAGATAGCGCAGTAGGCGACCTTGATCCTCACGTCTTCCGGTCCCATTTCGTACTCGGGTACTTCCAGAGTGGCGACGGCGCCCTTTTTCTCCGGGTCCTTTTCCCTCAGACTGCCGGTTTTTACGACATTGATCTGTTTCATGATTATGTATCCCCCTTTAGATTTGTTGGGTCATACGGCCGGGCAGGGATCCTTCTGCGTCTGATCCGCATTTGTCCCGGCCGCGTTGCGTTCGGCGATTTCCTTCTGCATCTGAGCGATCTTTTCCTCATTCAGGTGGTAGAACAGCCCGTAAACCACCATTGCCATAATTACGGCCGACAGTGGCAGAAGCGCGGTAAGGCTCCGGATGGCCGAGAGGCACTGGGCCGTCTGCTGCTGATTTGCCACGTAGCCGACGGAGGAGAGTACCATGTTGGGAACGGAACCGCCGATGACCATCGAAAATTTAATTCCAAGTCCGACCAGCGTCATCACGATGGCCGTATACCGTTTCCCGGTCTTCCAGTCGCAGTACTCCACCGGATCGGTGATGACGGACCAGAGGGCGCCCATCAGGACGCCGTAACCGTAGCCGGTGACGGCGCGCGCCGCCATCATGCCGCCGACGGAGGCGGGGGACATCAGATACAGCAGGATGCAGCCCGCTCCGGCCACTCCCAGGCCGAACATCACGGTGCCCTTTTTATGCAGCCGTTTGATCAGGAACGGCACGCAGGGGACGCCGGCGACGGAAAACAGCATCATGATCATCGAAAACCACGCCAGCATGTCTTCACGCCCGGCGTAATATTTTATGTAATAGGCCCCCATCGTGGATTGAATCTGACTCATGGTATAAACGCCAAGAAACAGGAGAAAGGTCACGAAGACCGGGCTCATCCGGAACAACAGATAAAACACGTCCTTGATATTCGCCTTTTTGCCGGGGTCGATCGGCTGCGGCGGGATCCGCTCCACAATCTGATGCGAGGCCCAAAGCAGGATGCAGACCATAAAGAACGCCATAATCATGGTCGTTACCATATACCCCTGCGCCAGCGTCATGTATCTGCTCAGAAAGCCCGAGACCTCGGGCAGCATGATGGCGCAGACAACACCGCCGGTCTGTGCCAGCGTCATGCGGACGGACTGCAGACGGGTTCGCTCGCTCTGGTCGTTTGTCATCAGCGTGGCGGCCGAAATGTAAGGCTGGATGATAAAGGTGTAAAGCATGTTCAGCAGGTTGTAGGTGACGGCGGCCCAGACCACCTTGCCGGCATAACTGAAATTGGGAGTCGAGTAGGTCAGAACGGCCGCAATTCCAAACGGAACTGCACCCCACATGATATAGACCCAGTATTTTCCTTTTCTGGGCTGGACCCTCTCGCAGATCGTGCCCATCATCGGGTCGTTGACGGCGTCCCAGATTCGGGACAATGCAAAAAGGACCGCAACATGCGCTGGCTTCAGGCCAAAGATGTCGGTGTAAAAGTAGCTGATGTACAATGCAATGCACTGAAACACAAGGTTCATTGCAAAGTCAACGGACGAATAACCGATTACCTCCCGTGTGCCAAGCTTGTAATAGCCAAACTGTGCCGAAGTTTTCTTCCAGTTTTTTGAATCTTTGAAATCGCGGCTCACGAAAAAATCCCCTCCCTTACCTGTACAGTCGTTTTTTCCTATCAAAGCCGGTCTGTTGCGAGTTCCAGCCTTTCATCCGGCGGAACGAGCCCAACAAAGTTATTGTACCGGGAGGTACATCCCTTTTCAATCGTCCAAACAGACACATTTTTCAATAATTGAGTCCCAAAAGAATAAAATCTGTTAATTTTGCCGAACCGAAACCGACGCTTTTGATTTATTACATAAATGCATTCCCATAAAATAAAAAAAAGTTAGGGATTCATGCAAAAAGCTCATATTTCAAGTCCTAAAACGGACATGTTTTGTGGAAACATTGTCTCATTTCATGTATTTTCTTTCCAGAAAGCCCTTTTTTTTCCTTAGCTTGGCTTTATAATGAAATCAAAAAAGAGACCGAAGGGGAATTTCCCTTACGGCTGTCGGTCCAGGGTATTGTTTTTCAGACCAAAGAATGCGGCGCTGCTGCATTCTCGGTGGGAAGGAGAAGATCATGTTGTATCAGCAGAAGCAATATCCCTTTTACAACCCGGTCTTAGTCCGAATTTCCATGGGAGGCGGCCTCACGGTCAATTATGTGGAGTCTCTGGACCAAAGCTGCGTGGAATTTCCGCATGTTCATGAATGCTATGAGATTTATTACTGCTTGAGCGGGGAACAGCATCTTTATATCGACGGGGCCATGAACACCCTTTTCAGCGGGCACTTCGCCGTAATCCGTCCGGGGATTCATCACTATACCAATTATGAACCCAACATGCCGAAAAGATATCTGGTCTTTGTGTTCGCTCCTCCCACGGCGGCCGCGTCAAAATCCAAAGGAGATCAGGCCGAAGAGAATTTTCTGAGCAGGATTCTGAAATATTTTGAAAAGAATCCGTATTATGTCACGAAAGATCGCTTCGGCTGTGACTCGATCATCTATAAAATGGAAACTGAGATCGAGGAGAGTTATCCGGGGCGTGAGCAGATGATCTGTGCCCTGTATCAAGAATATCTGATTTCCATTTTCCGAAATCTCGATCCGGTCGAGCGGGAGAAAAACACTCCCTCCAATACAAATCTGGCTATTCAAATCACAAAGTATATGCACGCCAATTACAATAAAAACTTGACGATTCAGGACATTGCCGACTTTTTTTACATTTCTTCCCGGCATGTGAATCGGATCTTCGAGGAATATTTCGGCCAAAGCCTGAAACGGACCTTGAACATCTACCGCCTGAATTATGCAAAAAATTATTTGATCGATACGGCGTACTCAGTGGAAAAAATCGCGTCGCTTGTGGGTTTTTCCTCCCAGAAGATGCTTTATCGCCTTTTTAAGGAAATGGAGGGGATTACCGTATCGGAGTACCGCGCCATGCATCGAACCGGAAGCTCCGCCGTGAAATGCTCCGGGGCGGAGGCGCCGGAGAGCAAAAAAAACGAAAAGATCGAATAGGAGGTTTTCTTTTTCCGGATGCGTTTGGAGCATTTTCATGCAATGGCACAGGCAGATCCGCCGCGGCCGTATCCTCCGTCGGCATGGGCGAGGCGATATTTTTGATGAGACGACAAAGATAATCCCCGGCATGGGGGAAAAACAATTGACAATAAGAATCAAATATTCCATTATAAGATAATAGGAGGCTAAACAAGACGGAAAAAAACAGGGGAGGGCTGTGAATGAAAAGAGAGCGCGTTTATTTGAATGACGAAGACGGTCCCGGAATCTTCCGCGACTTGAAAGATGCCCAAAAAAAGCTGATGGCCATTATAGAAAGCTCCTATGACGGGATTTACATCACGGACGGAAATGCAAAAACCATCATGGTCAATCGCTCCTACGAAGTCATCACGGGGCTGAACCGGGAAGAAATGCTGGGAAAATACATGCAGGATCTCGAACGGGAAAGGGTAATTTCCCGTTCAGCCTCTCTGATCGTTCTCAAAAAAAAGGAACCGGTCACCATTGACCAAAAATTTAAAACCGGCAGGAACGCGATTGTCACCAGCACGCCTCTCTTTGACAAAAACAACGAGATCGCCATGATCGTGACGAACGTGCGGGACGTTTCGGAACTGTACGACCTGAAAGAACAGCTCGCAAAAAATCATGAGCTGAACCGGCATTACCAGGCGGAGATCGAGACGATCAAAAAACAGATCGGCGGTTACGGGGACCTGGTCGTGAGGGACCAGAAAATGCTGGAGCTTCTGGGCATGGCGAGGAAAGTGGCCGGGCTGGACACAACGGTGCTTCTGCTGGGTGAAACCGGCGTGGGAAAAGAAGTCGTCGCCAATTACATCTTCCGGAACAGCCGGCGCAGCAAGGGGAATTTCATAAGGGTAAACTGCGCGGCCATTACGCCTAGCCTTGTGGAGAGCGAACTTTTCGGTTATGTGCCCGGCGCTTTTACAGGGGCCAGCCCGAACGGCAAAATCGGCCTGTTTGAAATCGCGGACAAGGGAACCATCTTTCTCGACGAGATCGGGGAACTGTCCATGAACATACAGGCGAAGCTGCTCCGGGTCCTTCAGGAACAGGAGATCCTGCGCATCGGCTCCGACCGGCCTGTCAGGATCGACGTCCGGGTTATCGCGGCCACAAACCGGCATCTGAAAGAAATGGTCGGAAACAAAAGCTTTCGAGAAGACCTCTATTACAGGCTCAGCGCGTTTCCGATTCTGATTCCCCCTTTAAGGGAAAGGAAAGAAGACATTTCCGTCCTGGCGGAATACATGCTCGAAACGCTCAACGGCAAATACAGCATGCATAAAGTTTTCGCGCCGGATGTCCTGGAATGGCTTTTGGCATATGAGTGGCCCGGAAATGTGCGGGAGCTCAGAAACGCCGTGGAGAGGGCCTTCATCGTCAGCGGGGATCGGAGAATCCTCCCGGAGGATCTGCCGATCGATCCTTACAACAAGGCGGTGGTCAGCACGGAGAAAAGCGACACCGTGCTGAAGGAAATCATCGACGGGGTGGAAAAAAATTATATTTTTAACGCCTACGAGAAATATCATAATGTGCGCGACGCCGCGAAAAGCCTGCATATGAGCGCGGCTACCTATGAGCGCAGACGAAAAAAGTATCTGAATTCTGTGTAGAATGCCTATTTGGCATAAAATTTCGGGCCGCGTTCCGTTTTATGATTGGACGAGCCGAATTCTGTATCGGTATTGAATATTTGTATCAAAACTGAAACATCGCGGGAATCCATTTGGAGAATGTGATTTCCGCGATGTTTTGTTTCATATTCAAGACGCAAGCTCCATAAAAAATTATGCAAATCATCTAAAATCGCAGAGAAATGGCCAAATTTTTAGCTATTCCGATCTTGGCATCCTAGTTGCTTGTATCTTTTTGGAAGGCAAAGCAAAGCCTGTGGGCCGGGGACCGGACGGATGCGGTCATTGCGATCCGACGGCCGATTCCATGATGCGGAAAATGCGGCTCCTATTTTAAAACGTAAGGAGGCAGAAATCAAGATGCTCAGGACAGCAAAAGAAATTGTAAGGGGAAGAAGGAGTGGGTGCGTATGGCGATGAAAAGAACATATGGCGCGGAGCAGCCTTACATTCCGGCGGGCATTTTCAAGATCAGGGTGCCGTTCATCCATTACCGGTGGGAGTGGCCCGAGTTTTTTCAGGCGCTGTTGATGTGCTCGACCTGCCTGGGGGCAATTCCCGTTCTGCAGCAAGTGCTCGGGGTTTCGTTCGAGATCGCGTGGTCGATGGTCATTATCAACGGATTTCTTTACTGCCTGCACGTCCTTCTGGGCGATCCGGTGGTCCCCGGGTGGATCACTCCGGCCATCCCGCTTGTGGTCGCGTTTTTGGGAAAGTATCAACTGGGAGTGGTCCGGTATCAGGAACTGATCGCCCTTCAGCTGATCGTGGGCGTCATCTTCCTGCTGATGGGGGTTACCGGCGCGGCGGGAAAGCTGATGAAAGTCGTCCCGAACTCCATCAAGGCGGGGGTCCTGCTCGGAGCCGGGACCGCGGCGATCATCGGTGAGTTCAACACCGGAGGCCGGTTCTCGAAATATCCGGTATCCATCACGGCCGGGTGTCTGATCGCGTTCTTTTGCCTGTTTTCCTCCCAGTTTATGAAAATGCGGGCGAACAACCGTTTCTGGAATACCATCGGCAAGGTCGGTATGCTTCCGGCGATCATCATTGCCGTATTTCTCGCCCCGATGGCGGGCGAGCTGCCGTGGTTCCACATTGAGATCGGCACCTTCTTTAAGGTGGCGGATTTCGCGGGCATCTGGAACACGCTGAGCCCGTTTTCCATAGGTTTCCCCGCCGTTTCCATGTTCCTGTCGGCGCTGCCGCTGGCAATCGTGGTCTACATTATCGCGTTCGGGGACTTCATCACTTCCGAGGCGCTGATTCATGAAGCCGATGAGGTCCGCAAGGATGAAAAGATCGATTTCAACGCCAACCGCTCCAATCTGATCAGCGCGATCCGCAATATCGTGATGGCCCTCATCTGCCCCTACACCCAGCTCTGCGGCCCGCTCTGGGCGGCCGTCACCGCGTCTGTCGCCCAGCGGTACAAGGAGGGGCCGGAGGCAATGGAGTCCATCCACAGCGGCGCCGGGACTTTCCGCTGGAGCACGTTCCTCGGAGTGTCGTGCATTCCGATCGTTTCCCTGCTTCAGCCGGTGCTCCCCGTGGCGCTGTCGCTGACCCTGCTCGTTCAGGGCTATATCTGCACCCGGCTCGCGATGGATATGTGCGAAACCGATACCGACAGGGGAATCGCGGGCTGCATGGGCGCCGTCCTGGCGATCCAGGGAGCCGCGTGGGGATTGGCCGTCGGCGTTCTGCTCTATTTCGCGCTGAAAAGCTACTCGAAAAAGAAAGACGCCGATCCAATCCCGGAGGCTGCGGAAATCAAATAAACCGTCCCGTGATCAGCAAACAAAACCGATCTTAATTTGAAAGGGAGAAAAAATCATGGCGCTTATGACAGGCGAACAGTACATTGAAAGTATCCGTAAGATCAACATGCAGGTTTATATGTTCGGCAAAAAAATCGAAAACCGGGTGGATGACCCGATCCTGAGACCGTCCCTCAATTCCGTACGCATGACCTACGACCTCGCGCAGATGCCGGAGTACGAGGACCTGATGACGGCGGTCGCTCCGGAAACCGGGAAACGGATCAACCGTTTCACCCACATCCACCGCAGCACGGAGGACCTTGTAAAAAAGGTGAAAATGCAGCGGCTTTGCGGGCAGAAAACCGCGGCCTGCTTCCAGCGCTGCGTGGGCATGGACGCGTTTAACGCCGAGTACAGCACAACTTATGAGATCGATCAGAAATACGGCACCCACTATTTTGACAATTTCAAGAAGTTCATGCTTGACGTGCAGGAAAAGGATTTGACGGTCGACGGGGCGATGACCGACCCCAAGGGAGACCGTTCGCTGGCCCCGCATGAGCAGAAGGACCCGGACCTGTTCCTGCACGTGGTGGAACGCAGGCCGGACGGAATTGTGGTCCGCGGAGCGAAGGCGCATCAGACCGGCGCGCTGAACTCGCATGTGATGATCGTGATGCCCACCCAGTCCATGAAGCCCGAGGATAAGGACTACGCCGTTTCCTTCGCCGTCCCGATGGACGCGGAGGGCATCTTCATGGTGATCGGCCGCCAAAGCTGCGACACCCGCAAGCGGGAAGGCTCCGAAATGGATGTGGGGAACCCGGAGTTCGGCGGTGTGGAGGCGCTGGTCGTTTTCGACAACGTCTTTATCCCCAACGATATGATTTTCATGAACGGTGAGTCGGAGTTTGCCAATTTGCTTGTGGAACGTTTCGCGGGCTATCACCGCCAGAGCTACGGCGGCTGCAAGGTCGGCGTGGGCGACGTCCTGATCGGCGCGGCCGCGGTCGCGGCGGACTACAACGGAGTGCCGAAAGCCACCCATATCAAGGATAAGCTGATTGAGATGACGCATTTAAATGAAACGCTTTACTGCTGCGGCATCGCCTGTTCCTCCGAAGGCAGCCCGACGGAGTCCGGCAACTACCTCATCAATCTGCTTCTGGCCAACGTCTGCAAGCAGAATGTCACCCGCTTCCCTTATGAAATCGTCCGCCTCGCGGAGGATATCGCCGGTGGTCTGATGGTTACCGCGCCCTCTGAAAAGGATCTGCGCGATCCAAAGGTGGGACCGTATGTGGAAAAATACTTTAAGGGCGTCGGCGGCGTTTCCACCGAAAACCGCCTCAGGATCCTGCGCCTCATTGAAAACCTCGCGCTGGGGACGGCGGCGGTCGGCTACCGCACCGAATCGATGCACGGCGCGGGCTCTCCGCAGGCGCAGCGCATCATGATCGCGCGCCAGGGCAACCTCGCGATGAAGAAGGAACTCGCAAAGGCGATTGCTCACATTAAGGAATAACCGTCTCTCGGAAATAAGGGGGAACTGCCGTTGCGGGAGAACATACTGGACCGAATCGAAAGCGTTCTGGACAGCCGCGTCAGGCCTGCGCTGAGCGAGCATTGCGGCGGAGTCGAAATACTTGAGTATCAAGACGGGATTCTGAAGATCCGCATGCTGGGGCAATGCAGCGACTGCCCCAGCGCGGCGATCACGAACGAAGAGCTGATTGAAAAGGAAGTCCGGGAAGCTCTCCCGGAAGTGCGGCGCGTCTGCCTTGTAACCGGCGTGAGCGAAAACCTGCTGAGCACGGCCCGCTTTCTGCTTTCTCATCGGGACCGCCGGAACGCAGGATGAAAATCGGAGTCAAATATTGCGGCGGATGCAATCCGAGGTACGACAGAACCCGGATTGTGTCCAGGCTGAGGGAGGAATTCCGCGGCCTGGACATTGTCCGCGCGGATGCGCAGGGTGGGGCAGATCTCGTTGCGGTCATCTGCGGCTGTCCCGTTCAGTGCGCGGAACATGCGGACCTGAATGGATGCCTTGGAAAAGTCGTATTGACGCGGGAAGAGGATTACGAGAAACTCCGCGCGTTGATTTTACAAAATTACACTGAATTTAGGGAGTGATGACGAATGAGTTGGCAGGAACTGTACAGGCAGAAATTAACTACGGCCGATCAGGCCGTCAGGCACATCAAATCCGGGGACAAGGTCGTGGTCGCCCACGCGACCGGGGAACCGACCGCACTGCTTGACGCGATGGTCAGAAACGCCGATCAGTATGAAAACGTGGAAATCGTACACATGGTGGCAATGGGCCAGGCCGAGTACTGCAAGCCGGAAATGGAAAAGCACTTCCGCCACAACAGCCTGTTTGTGGGGGGTACCACGCGCAAGGCCGTCGCGGATGGGCGCGCGGATTTTACTCCGGTGTTTTTTTTCGAGATCCCGGATTATATCCGGAACACCTTGAAGCCCGACGTCGCGCTGGTCCACCTTTCCCAGCCGGATGAACACGGGTACTGCAGCTTCGGCATTTCCGTCGACTACACCAAACCGGCCGCGGAATGCGCCAGAACCGTGATTGCGCAGATCAATAAGAATATGCCGCGCACATTGGGGGACAGTTTCATTCATGTCAGCGACCTTGACTATATTGTGGAAGACGATTCGCCGCTGATTGAGCTTGCGCCGCCGAAGATCGGGGAGGTGGAACGTGCGATCGGCGAAAACTGCGCGTCCCTGATTCACGACGGAGACACGCTCCAGCTCGGGATCGGAGCGATTCCGGACGCCGTGCTGCTGTTTCTGAAGGACAAAAAAGACCTTGGAATCCATTCCGAAATGTTCTCCGACGGGGTTGTCGAGCTGGTGGAAGCCGGCGTGGTCACCAACAAGTGCAAGAGCATCAATCAGGGAAAGAACGTCGCGGCGTTCCTTATGGGAACCAGGCGCCTGTACGATTATGTGGACAACAACCCGGAGGTGGCCATGTACCCGGTCGATTACGTGAATGATCCGCGCGTGATCGCCCGGCACGACAATCTGGTCTCCATCAACTCCTGCGTGCAGGTGGACCTGATGGGCCAGGTGTGCTCAACGTCGGTCGGCCTGACGCAGATCAGCGGCGTGGGCGGACAGGTCGATTTTGTCCGCGGTGCAAACATGAGCCGCGGGGGAAAAAGCATCATGGCGATCCCGTCCACCGCGGGGCATGGGAAAATTTCCAAGATCGTTCCATTCCTCGATCAGGGCGCCGAGGTGACGACTTCCCGAAACGATGTCAACTATGTGGTAACCGAATTCGGGATTGCGCAGCTCCGCGGAAAAAAACTGTGCGAACGGGCGCGCGCGCTGATTGAAGTCGCGCATCCGGATTTTCGCCCCGGGCTGATCCGGGAATATGAGTCGCGGTTCCATGAAAAATATTGAGAATGAGGGCCCGAAAAGGGGGGATTGCATTCAAAAAAACTCCAGCCCTGCCCAAAGGCAGAAGCTGGAGCGCATAGCCGTTCCCGTATTCCAATTATTTAGGAAAACCGGAGCCGGAAAATTACAGATGCATGGTTGTAAAAAAGCGCATCAAATTATCCATGGTGAGCGCCAGGTCCTCCCGGCAGCGGAGCTTCGCTTCTGAGAACGGGACCGCTGCGCGGTTGATGCTGAAAATCGCACTGACACCTTCGTCGTAGGCTCCTGCGATCCGGTCCCCGATGTCTCCGACCACGGCGATCAGCGGCACCCCGTGCTTCCTGGTCCGCCGCGCCACACCGATGACGACTTTGCCGCTCAGCGACTGGGAGTCCAGTTTGCCCTCTCCGCTGAAGACGAGGTCGGCCCCCCGGAGCTGCTCGTCAAAATGCACCGTGTCAAGTACGGTCTCGATCCCCATCTGCAGCCGGCTGCCGAAAAATGCCGCCATGCCGCCGCCCATGCCGCCGGCGGCACCGGCTCCGGGCAGTGAGAGAATATCCTTTCCGAGATCCCTCCGGATCACATGAGCCAGATGCTCCAGATTCCGGTCGAGCCGCCGGACTTCTTCTTCGGTTGCGCCCTTCTGAGGGCCGAAGACGGCCGCCGCGCCGCGAGGACCGCATAATGGATTGTCAATGTCGCACATAGTCACCAGGTCGACGCTCCGCAGGGCCGGATTCAAGCCGTTCACATCGATTGACGCGATCTTTCCGAGCGTTTCCCCGACCGGGACGAATTCCTTTCCGTCCTTGTCGCGGAAACGAACGCCCAAAGCGGCGGCGGCACCCGTGCCGCCGTCGTTTGTCGCGCTTCCGCCCAGTCCGACGATCATTTTGCGGCATCCGGACTCCGCGGCGCGCGCAATCAGCTGCCCCACGCCGAAAGTGGTGGTTTTTCCCGCCGAGCGGTTTTCGCCGACAAGCGGCAATCCGGCCGCCGCGGCCATTTCCACAACGGCGGTCCCGTCCGGAAGCACGCCGTAAAACGCCGGGATTTCCTCAAAGTACGGACCCTTCACCGCAAGAGAAATTTTCTGTCCCCCGGCGGCGGCCAGAAAAGCGTCCACGCTGCCCTCTCCGCCGTCGGCGACCGGAATGCTGAGGACGCTGGCACGCGGGAAATATTTCACAATCGCGTCCCGCATGATTCCGCAGATCTCGGCCGACGACATCGTACCTTTAAAAGAATCCGGAATGAGCAATATTTTTTCCATAAGAGAAGTCTCCCAAATAATCCGCAAAATCCAACTGGGCTGCAAGCACGGACCAAAAATATTGACAGATAAAAGAATCAGCGCAGGATCAGGGACAGGATAAATACCCCGGCCATGGAGGCGAGACCTTCCACCAGAGTGACCACCGTTTGTGTTTTATAGCCCTGCTCCGGTGTCATCGCGCCGAAATTTGTTACGACCCAGAAATAAGAATCGTTCGCGTGAGATACCGTCATCGCTCCCGCGCCGATCGCCATCACGGTCAAGGCGCTCATCACGGGGGCCTGAAGGCCGAGGACCCCCATCAGCGGGGCCATAATGCCGGCTGTTGTCGTTATGGCCACCGTCGAAGAGCCCTGAGCGGTCTTCAGAATCGCCGCCAGCAGGAAGGGGAAGAAAATTCCCACGCTCTGCAGCAGCGCGGCATTGGACGTAATGTATTCCACCATTCCGGAAACGGCGATCACTTTGCCCAGAACGCCGCCGGCCGCGGTGATGAACAGGATGGGTCCGACCGTTTTCAGCGTTTCATTCGTCACGTCGTAGAAACGGCCCATCTTTTTCATATCCGCCAGCAGCCATACTCCGAACAGCGTGCCTACGGCCAGCGCAATGATCGGCGTGCCGAGGAAAGAGCAGAGCTGTGCGCCGAACCCGGACCAGTGAGCCATGGATGAAATGGAGCCCAGCGCCATGAGAAGGATCGGAACGATAATCGGGCTGAGCGCCAGCGCCCCGTTCGGCAGACGGCCGTATTCGGCTAAAATTTCTTCGTATGTTTTCACGATTTCGCCGTCCGCCGGCTTTGCGTCGGCCTCATCGGCGGATTTTACCCTTTTGCAGATATATTTCGAATAGAAGTAAGCGGCGATCAGTGCCGGGATCGAAACCAGTGCGCCCAATCCCATGACCAACAGCAGGTTTTCTCCGATTCCCAACGTATTCGCCGCGGCGATCGGGCCCGGCGTAGGCGGAATGAACACGTGAGAGGCATACAGGCCGGCGGCGAGGCAAACCGTCAGCGAGACGCTGCTTTTGCGGGTGCGCTGCACCAGCGCCTTGCGGATCGGGTTCAGGATGACGAATCCGCTGTCGCAGAATACGGGAATGGATACAACCCATCCCATAATCAGCATGGCTAAATCCGGGTGGTCCGGCCCAACCACGTGAATGACCATATCCGCCAGCTTAAAAGCGGCTCCCGTCGCCTCCAGAATCGTGCCGACCAGCGCGCCCAGAATGATGACGATGCCGATGCTGGTGAACGTGCCGCTGAAACCCGCCCCGATCACATTGGCAAGCCCCTGCACTGCAACGGTTCCATCCGCGTTTTTCTGGTCCACCAGCGGAATGCCCGCCACCAGGCCGAGTAAAAGAGATATGGCCATGATGGCCAAAAAAGGATGAATTTTAAGTTTGGAAATTGCGAGGATCATTACAATGACCGCTATGACGAATGCGATGATTAATCCAAATCCGGACATTTTGACTACCTCCTCAAAAAATTTCCGCAGTTGGCAGGATGCACAAAATATTATATCCCTGCCATTCCACTTTATTTATGATATCCTTCCCGAAAGGCCACGTCTATGGTATGAAAAACATATTTTTGTATTAGATTATGTTACATGAGACAATATTATCAAGGAATACAAAGAGTATTTGTTTTAATTGCCAAATCCTCCGAGACTCTTTTGAAGATCGCGGAAAATTTGGATGGCAATATAGTAAATCGCGCAGCCTCTTGGGAGGCGGACATCGTGCCCTGTCACGGCGGCCAGCTTTTTCAGCTTGTACTGCAATGTGTTTTTGTGCATGAACAGTTTTTCGGAAGCGCGTTCGATGGAGCCGTCCGCCTCAAAATATACCTCCAGAAGACGAATCCAGTGCCGGATTTCCTCGAAGCTGCAGCCTTGAAAAATTCTTTGCAGGTATTCCCTTTTGACGGCGGGAGGAATATCCTCCAGAAAGATTTCCGTCGTCATCTGGCTGTACAGAGTAACCTGAAACGGAGCCCTGCAGGCGTGAGAAGCCTTGTTGGCTCTGGTATAAGCGCTTTTTACATCCAGAGTTCCGTTGGGATTGTCGTCGATGCCGGCCAAAAGTTCAATATTGTGGGCCGTGCGGATCCGATGGATCAGCGACTGGGCCAGCTGCTCCATCTGCTGGTCGTCCCGTGGGGTCACAAGACAGATTTGCTTGGTGGTCATGCGAAGGAACACATTGTTTGGATCCTTGCAGATCAATTGCCGGATAGATTTTTCCACTTCCTCGATCTGTTTCTGGCCTTCGTTTGTTCCTGAAAGGCTTTGAAAATTTTCCAGACGCAGAACCATCGCGCGCCGCGGACGCAGAATGTCAATGTGCAGAGCAATCCCTCTTTCGGCAAAGGAATGCCCTTTTTCCAGACCGTCTCCCAAAATCCAATTTTCCAGAAAGCGGCTTTCGATTTTTTTATCCAGCCGCTCCTGTTCCTGCGCATAGCTTTCACGGACCAGGATTTCGGTCATTTTCTTAACGATCTGACCATAATTGAAAACCTGTTCGTAAGGACCGGTGATGCCGACAACGCCGATGATTTTTCCTTCAATGGTGATGGGAAGGTTCAGCCCGGCGCGGGTAGTCTGTGTTTCGTCTTCCTTTTTCACATAAAATTCGGGAAGCTGTTCGTCGATAATTTTTTTTGCCCCGGCGTGGAAATTGCCGATCCGCTTGGGATCCGTGCTTGCGATGATATAGCCGTTTTCGTCCATCAGATTGACGTGCTGCTTCACGATGGAACTGATTTCAAGGGCAATCTGCCGTGCACTTTGAACAGAAAGGAACATAACGGTTTCCCCTCTCCGGTTCGCCTGTTTTTCAAAAATGAGAGCTTTTATCGCTTCTGTGTGGCGGTATTTCTTTTTTGTCTTTTTATTATATCACGGAATCCGGAAAGGGCGGGGCATATATCTCGCTCTGCTGTTCCATCAAAAACAGACGTCCGTGCTGATGCAGTAAAACAGGCCGCCGATCGGCGGCCTGTTTTACTGCACAAAAAAGTAACGCCAATGTGCGGTCGGCGTTACTTTTTTAGCACCTTTCAGTGCCGTTGGAAAAGAGGACCAGAGGATTGGGGTGAGGCACAGAAATCGTTCCGGCCGTTTCCTGGCTATAGGACCGCGACGCTGTCGCGTTTTATCAGCATATTGCAGATTTCGATCTTCAGATGGATATCCGGATTCCCGCTGTTGATCCGTTCCACAAGACGCCGCACGGCAACCCGGCCCATTTCTTCCTTGTCAACGCGGATCGAGGTGAGCATCGGGGTAGAGATCCTGCAGAAGGGCAGGTCGTCGAAGCCGATGACCGAGATGTCTTGCGGTATGGTCACGCCGTGCTCATTCAGGGCCTTGATGGCCCCGAATGCAATAATATCGTTGTCTGCGAAAAAGGCCGTAGGCAGGGGCGGATCACTTTCCAGCAGCTTGCTCATATCCTGGTGGGCCCCCTCCACCGTCGGTGTCAGGGGAAAGGTATAGTTCGGGTCGGGTGCGATCCCGGCATCCTGCAGCGCCAGCATCCATCCCAATTCGCGATAGCTGAAATTTCGGATCCGTATTCTGCTTTTCAGGTAGCCGATCTTCTTGTGCCCGCATGCGATCAGATACTGGGTGGCTTCTTTTACAGAATCCAGATTATTGATGAAGACGCTGTCGAAAACGGTCTTTTCAAACCACGCGTCCAGAAGGACCAATGGTGCCGCCGCTCTTGCAAAAGGCACGATGTCTTCCTCCGTCAATTCCGTTGCCAACAGCAAAATGGCATAGGAAGGGTCGGACAGCAGTACCTGAAGCTGCTGCTGATAGTCCGGCTGCCCGGTGTCAAGATTGAGCAGGGTGATTTCATAACCGGCTTCCCGGCTTTCATTTTCCACTCCTTCGATCAATGCCGAAAAAAAGGGTGTGTCGGCAACAACCTGGCCGCCATTTTTTATGATCACAAATCGGATCCCGTCGATCTTGCGTGAACCCTGATATCCGCAGGCACGCGCCGCCTCCAGAATCTGACGGGCCGTTTCGGGACTGACGCCTTTTTTATTATTCAAGGCATTGGAAACCGTCGCCTGAGAAAATCCCGTCATTTCACTGATTTGTCGAATGCTTACCTTCATATGTGTCCGCACCTCTTCTGAAAACACCTCTCCGTAATTTATTATTATATTCTTGTTTGTTTACTTGCACAAGGCATTCCTGCAACTGATCATCCGGAAAGCGTCAAGGTCCATGCGGCATATCGATCCGGCAATGGAAAAATCAGGGGAACCGGGACTGAACTTCTGCCAGTGTCGGTATGCTGGCGGCGGCACCCTTGTGGGAAACTGCGATCGCCGATGCCTGTGAAGCAAGCTTCATAGCGTCTCTTAAGCCGCCCTGGCGAAGAATTTCTGAAAGGAAAAAACCGGTGAACGTGTCGCCGGCTCCGGTCGTATCCACCCTCGGCGAAGGGAAAATCGGCTGGTGGAACCGGTCGCCGCGGTCCAGGCAGACTGCGCCGTCACGGCCCAGCGTAAGCACACACACCGCCCCGGGAAACCTGGCCTGCATCCGATCCAGAATCCGGTCGGGCTCCCGTTCGCCCGTCAGTTCAGACCCTTCCACTTCGTTCAGGAAAAACATCGACACTCTGGAAAGATCGCAGGCAAGGATATTCTTGTCAAACGGCGACGGATTCAGAACGATACGCATTTTTTTACGATAGGCAAGGTCAAGGATGATAGGAATGTCGTTGATCTCGTTTTGGAGCAGAAGGACGTCGCCTTCAGAGAACCCGGACAGAGCACTCTCTGCATAATCCAATGAAATGCGGCGGTTGCTTCCGCCGTAAAGCAGAATGCAGTTTTGCCCGGAGCGGTCTACTTGGATGATGGTGTGGCCGCTTTTTCCGGGCACTGTACGCACCAAAGAAACATCCACCCCGCTGCTGCGGCAGATCTCCAGCAGGCGTCCGCCGTCCTCGCCGACCATCCCCGCGTGGCAGACCGGCGCTCCTGCGCGTGCCAGCGCCAGAGACTGGTTGAGCCCTTTTCCGCCGCAGAAGACTTCCATGCTCAGCGAGGCCGTTGTTTCCCCCTCCCTGACAATATGGTCGACCGTATAGACATAGTCATAGTTCAGCGAGCCGAAATTCAAAATCTTCATTTCTGCAGATCCCTTCATGCGGGGAAGGCAACCCCTGCCCTGCAGATGATATTGGGGAAGGGGGTGAATTCCCCCGTGCGCACGGCGAACTTCACGTTTGCCGACATTTCCTTGAGCCTGATGTGCGGAATTTTATCACAGGTGGCTTCCGGCAGCTTTCCCTGTATATAGGCAAGAAGCTCCGGGTTTTTCTCGGTGATCTCTTCCGCAAGGGTATAATGCTCCACCACTGTTTCCGACAGGATCGCGTCCAGCACCTGACGGAACGTCGGCACACCCCCGCACACTGCCAGATCCACAACCGGCACCCCTTTCGGGATGGGCATGCCGGCATCCCCTACCATAAACAGATCCTTGTGACCCAGCGCCGCGATGTATCCGGCAAGCTGGGCGTTCAGCACTCCGCTTTTCTTCATTACAAGATGACTCCTTTTATGTATTGCGCGCCTGCAAGGCGATCTTTGCCTCCATTTTACGCTGGAACTGATCGATGATAACGGCGAGGACAATGACCAAACCTTTAATGACCTTCTGCCAGAATTCAGAAACGCCGCACATCACCATGCCGTCGTTGATTACGCCGATGACGAACGCACCGAGGATGGTGCCGCCGATGGTCCCGACACCGCCCGCCATGGAGGTGCCGCCCAGAACAGCCGCTGCGATTGCGTTCATTTCCCACGAATCACCGGTGTCAGGATGCGCCGCAACCAGTTGAGCGGACGTGATAATGCCGACGATAGCCGCGCAGATGCCGGAAACGACATAAACAATGATTGTGACTTTGTTGACCTTTACGCCGGAGAGCCTTGCGGCCCTCTGGTTGCCGCCGACCGCAAGGATGTGCCAGCCGAAGGATGTTTTCTTCAGGATTACCGCCGCGATCGCGGCAATGACAACAAAGATGATCGCCCCATTGGGGATGCCGAGCGTATTGCTGCCAAACAGGATAAACCCGGTGTTGCCGAGACCCGCCTTGCCGGTGATGTCGGAGAAGGTCGCGCCGTTGCTGCGCAGGTTGGCAAAGCCGCGCGCAATATACATCATGCCGAGCGTGGCGATAAAAGGCGCCACGTTGAATTTCGTGATTACAATCCCGTTGACCCATCCGATCAGCGCGCCGACCAGTACGGTAATCAAAAATATGGACGGGACGTTAAAATACAGGGTCACGCCGAACAGGTTGAGCGTAAGCCCTTCCTGGATCAGCCCGCCCGCGATCATGCCGCCCAGTCCGACGATGGACCCGACCGAGAGGTCGATGCCTCCGGTAATGATGACGTAGGTCATGCCCACCGCAAGAATGCCATAGAGCGCAACGTGTTTCGCGATCAGGAGAAGCGTCTCTCCAGCGAGAAAATTCGGGGCCGCGATGCTGAAAAAGGCAACCAGCAAAATCAAAACGATCAGTGTACGTCCTTTCAGCAACAGCATGACGAGAGATGAATTCGACTGCTTCTTTTTCATATAACCAGTTTCTCCTTTACTCTTCAGACGATTTGGTGTGGTGGCCCTTGTAAGAGGCGAGGACCAAATCGTTTTCATTGATTGAGTCGCCGCTCAATTCACCTGTCAAAATGCCGTTGGAAAGAACGAGAATGCGGTTTGCAATTGCGATAATCTCTTTGAGCTCGGAGGAAATGACGATGATGGAAAGGCCGCGTTCCGCATACTGGCGGATGATATCGAAGACCTCCGTCTTTGCGCCGATGTCGATTCCGCGGCTCGGTTCGTCAAGCAGCAGGATCCTCGGTTCGGTCAGAATGCCCTTGCCGATAACCACCTTCTGCTGGTTGCCGCCGGAGAGCGAAAGGATAGGCAGGTTTTTGTCGGCCACCTTGATATGGATGTCCTTAATCTGTTCGTCGACATTTTTATCTTCCTCTTTCGGGTCCAGAAAAATGCCTTTTACATATCGCTTTAAGCTGGAAAGCGAGATATTCTTTTCGATGTCCAGCGTCTGCACCAGGCCTTCCCTCTGCCTGTCCTCTGGCACCATGGCAAAGCCGCGTTCGATCTGCTCCGCGACGCCGTGGATCTTGATCGGCTTTCCTTCCAGGGACACTTCGCCCGTGCTTTCGGGGTGCAGCCCCATGAGGCATTCGAAAAGCTCCGTGCGGCCGGCGCCCAGCAGGCCGTAAATGCCGAGGACCTCGCCCTTTTTCAGATCGAAGCTGACGTGGTTGACCGTGTACCCGCCGCCGTTTTTCGGCAGGCAGAGATCCTTGACCTGCAGGACGGTCTCGCGCTTGCTCCAGTCGATATCGCGGTCCAGCTTTGGGTAGGATTTGTCGCTGCCCACCATCTGCTTGACAATCCAGCCGATATTGATATCCCCGACCTCGGCGTCGGCAACATACTTCCCGTCGCGCAGGATAGTGACATGGTCGCCGATTTCCATGATCTCTTCCAGCCGGTGGGAAATATAGACAATGGAGATCCCCGCGGCCGTCAGCTCGCGGATGACCTTGAACAGGACTTCCACCTCCTGTTCGCTCAGGGAGGAAGTCGGTTCGTCCATGATGAGGATTTTCAGATTTTCCTGGACCAGGTTGCGGGCGATTTCGATCATCTGCTGCTGCCCCACGCGCAGGTCTCCGACCAGCGTATACGGGTTCAGCGGGTGTTCCAGCCGCGCCAGGACTTTTTTCGTCTCTTCAATGTGCTTTTTATTGTCCAGTTCAAAACCGTTTTTCGTTTTCTCGCGGGCCATGAATATGTTCTGGTAAACCGAAAGGTTAGGGAAGAGGCTCAGTTCCTGATGAATAATGCCGATGCCGCATTTGCGCGCGTCGTCCGTATTCCGGAAGCTGACTTCCCCGCCGTCCATGAAAATCTGTCCCGCGCTGGGCTGCTCAATGCCCGCGATAATTTTCATCAGCGTCGATTTGCCCGCTCCGTTTTCCCCGACCAGCACGTTCACTTTTCCTGTTCTGACATGGAACGAAACCTGATCGAGCGCCTTGGTGCCGGGGTAAATTTTATCGATATGGTCGGCAAACAGGCACACATTCCCGCTGCCCTTCTCGATCGTCTCCATCTGCGCGCCCCCTATTTCGCCTTAATCTGAACCGGCGTAATCCGAATCTCCGTATCGTCGCCGGCTGTAAAGCATCCGGTGAATTCAATCGTTTTGCCCGTCAGTGAAGCGACGTTTGCGGGGTCGACCGCTTCTTTCTGCACGGTCTTATTGATGCTCTGCGAGATCTGCGCCCACTGCACCTGGTTCTTGTAGTCTTCATATTTGATAAAACTCAGGCTGTCGCGCACGGAAGTCCCCATATAAACCGGACCGATCTGGATCTTGATGGCCTGTTTCCCGCTGTAGCCGTCGAGAGACAGCTGCATGGTGCCGGCCTTTTTCTGCTGATCCACCGAAGTCACTTTTCCGGTTCCCTTGACAATAAAATTCACTTCTCCGCTGGTGCCGGAAGAAAATTTGCCGTATTTTTTCGCGACCGACTGAAGGCTGCCGTTTGCTTCGGTCAGCAGAGTATTCAGGTCGACCGCCTCTTTAGTCAGTTCCGGAACCGCTTTGGACGCCCATATCTGATCGACGCTGTCTCCTGCGTTGAACGTGGTTTCGCCTGTCAGTTTGCCTTCTTCACCAATTTTAACGACCTTGGCGCATCCTGCGAAAGAAGAAACAACAAGCGCAAACGCAAGCAGTGAAGCCGCTATTTTCATTTTCATGTCTTAATTCCCCGTTTCTGGAAAACTCAAACTCTCTGATGCCCGTCTTCATGAACGAGCCAATGGCAGTGATTAGGAATATAGGGGGCGGGGGAGGTTCCCGGTCGGGACCTCTCCCGCCCCAATAAAGAATCAGGAAGAAAAGAACATCTTGCTGTCAGGGTCAGTCGGAGTATACGAAGGTATGCAGCTTGTCAACATTGTCTTTTGTGATGATTACACAGTCAATGAGCTGTTTCTCATCCTTGCCGGTAGAGCCCGTTTTCAGGTACTGGTCGGCCTGCTCCACTGCGGTTGTGGCGATAACGGCGAACTGCTGCAGGGCCGTACCGACCATGTTTCCCGACTTGATCTGGGCCGCGGCCTCGTCGGAACCGTCGACGCCGACAATCTTGATGTCTTTCTTGCCGGATTCCTTGACGGCAGCGGCGGCGCCGACCGCCATGGTGTCATTGCCGCAGACGATTCCCTTTATGTTCGGGTGGGACTGCAGAATGGTTTCGGTCTTGTCGTAAGCCTGAGTCTGCTCCCAGTTGGCCGTCTGAGTCTCAACGCATTTCATGTCGGTGTACTGGTCGATGACCTCATGGAACGCGCTGGAGCGTACGCCTGCGTTCGTGTCGGAGTCCTTGCCTTTCAACTCGGCGTATTCGCCTTTTTCGCCCATGGCTTCGACAAATTTTTCGGCGATGCCTTTCGCGCCCTGATAGTTGTTCGCGACGATCTGGGCGATGGCGACGCCGGACTGGTTGATTTCACGGTCGATCAGGAAAGTCGGAATATTGGCGTCGGCCGCTTTCTTGACGGCGGCCACAGTGGCGTCGGCGCCCGCGTTGTCACAGATAATGGCGGCCGCTTTATCTGCAATGGCATTGTCGAACAACTCGCTTTGTTTGTTGGCGTCATCGTCATGCGAAACGGCTTTGACCTCGTAACCCAGGGCCTTTGCCTTTGTGGATGCGTTGTCGGCCTCGGCCTTAAACGCGGGGTTTGAGATCGACGGAGTGATGATATAGATGATTTTGGAACTGCCGCCTGTCAGACGTTTTTGTGTGGCGGCGGACGACGATGCCTGTGAGGAAGTTTCCTCCGGCTGTGCCGCCGCGGAAGACGCTGCGGACGACCCGTTGGAACTGCAGCCTGTGAAAATTGCGCCGGTCATAATAGCCGACATAAAGATCGCTGTGGTTCTTCTGAGTTTCATACAAATTCCCCCTAAAAAATTTTTAAAACTTAACAGGGTATTGCCCTGTGTTTTACTTCATGATGCAGCGCCAGCGCCACCGCCTGCTTCCATCCGGAGAGAAGTCTCTCCCGCTCCGCCGCAGGCATCTTGCTTCTGTATTCCGTAAGATAGGCCCGATCGAAAATCTTCTCGCCGTCATACAGCCCGGCCGAAATGCCCGCTGTAAACGCCGCGCCCATGCCCGAAAGCTCCTGCAGACCGGGAATGCGGACCGGCAGCCCGATCAGGTCGCTCTGAAACTGCATCAGGTATCCGTCTCCGGTCGGGCCTCCGTCGGCGCGCAGCTCCGTAATGGGAAGACCGGACTGCCCGCGCATGCTTTCCACGATGTCCGTGATCTGGTACGCAATGCAATTCTCTGCGGCCCGCACGACTTCCGCTTTTCCTGTCGTACGGGTCATGCCCGTCATCACGGCAGTCGCCGCGCTGTCCCAGTAGGGCGCTCCCAGCCCCGTGAAAGCCGGCACCAGATAGGTGCGGTCATCCGGGTTCGCTTTTTCCGCCAGGGACTGCGCTTCCGCGGCCGACTGAATCAGGTGAAGGTCGTTCTTCAGCCAGGAAATCACGGCGCCGGTGTAGTTGATGTTTCCTTCAAGAACATAATCGACTTTGCCATCCATTCCCCAGGCCAGCGAGGTGACGACATCTTTGCCGAAAACCGGCCGGCTGCCGATATTCATCATCACGGAAGAACCCGTGCCATAGGTAGCCTTCACCATGCCGGGACGCAGACAGCCCTGGCCGAACAGGGCGCCGTGACTGTCGCCGAGTACGCCGCAGATCGGAACGGGCCTTGGCAGAAAGCCTTCAAAATCCGTTTCGCCGAAGACGCTGTCGGAGCCGCAGACCTGTGCGAGACAATGTTTCGGAATTCCAAACGCCCTGCATAGTTCCTCATCCCATCGAAGAGAAGAAATATTGAAAAGCTGCGTCCGCGATGCGTTTGAATAATCGGTTTTAAAAGCGCGGCCTCCGGTCAGGCGGTAGACAAGCCAACTGTCAACCGTTCCCATGCAGAGGGATCCCTCTGCGGCCTTTCGCTTGGCGTCCTGCACATTTTCCAGAATCCAGGCCAGCTTTGCCGCCGAAAAATACGGTGAAAGAGGAAGGCCGGTTGCCTGTTTCACCCGCTGCGCGAAATCCCCCGTGTCCAGCCGGCGGCAGATCCCGGCGCCGCGCGCACACTGCCAGACAATGGCGTTATAAACCGGTTTTCCGGACGCGCGGTCCCACGCGAGAGCCGTTTCCCGCTGGTTGCTGATGCCGACCGCCAGAATCTGCTCTTTCGCGATGCCGGCCTTTTCCGCAACATCACGCACGGCCGCCAGGGTATTGACGTAAATCTCTTCCGGGTCATGCTCTACCCAGCCGCGGTCGTTAACAATCTGCGCGTGCGCGCGGTCGCAGCGGGCAATCAGATGTCCGTCCCCGTCAAACAGCAGCCCTTTCGTCCCCTGTGTGCTTTGGTCCACCGCCAGAATGTACTTATCCATGAGGCATGACCCCTTCGGCCGCTTCCGCAATTCCCGCGGCGTTCAGGCCGTAATAGTCGAAAACCTCTTTCGACGTGCCCGTGACCACCGGGGAATCCGGCAGGGTCAGGCTCCTGACGCGGGCGGGATGTTCGGCCGCGACGATCTGGCTGACCATGGAGCCCATGCCCCCGAAGGCAGTATGCTCTTCGACCGTGACGATGCCGCGTGTTTCGGAAGCGGCCTTCAGCACGGCTTCCCGGTCGATGGGTTTCACGCAGTACATGTCCAGCACGCGTGCGGAAACGCCCTTTTCCGCCAGAAGCGCCGCCGCGTCTTTCGCGGGCCTGACCATTTCGCCGTAGGCGATGAGCGTCACGTCGTCGCCGCCGCGCACCAGCGTGGCACGATCCATTTCAAACGGGACATTGCCCTCTTCATAAACATCCTCCACGGCATTGCGTCCCACACGCACATAGGCCGGTTCCCCGCCCCTCAGCAGCGCCCGAATCAGGCACTCCGTCTGGAAGCGGTCGCTCGGCAGGTAGACGCGGAGTCCCGGGATGGAAGCCATGGTTGCGATATCGTTGGTCGAATGGTGCGTCATGCCGAGCGCGCCGTAGCTGATGCCTCCGCTGATGCCGACGAGCGTGACATTGGTGTGGGAGTAGGCGACGTCCACCTTCACCTGTTCCATGCTGCGCGTGGAAAGGAAACTCGCCGGGGAGACGGCAAAGCATTTTTTACCGCAGCGGGCAAGACCGGCGCTGACGGAAACCAGGCTCTGCTCGGCGATGCCGACTTCCACGAACTGTTCCGGGAACGCCTCCGCGAAGCCGGTCATGGAGCCGGAGCCGCGCGAGTCGCTGCACAGCACGACGATATTTCTGTCCCTGCCCGCCTCGTCCATCAGGACGCTGCAGATGACCTGCTTGTTTGCAACCTTATTCATAGCGCGGATTTCCTCTTTTCTTCCAGTTCCCTCATGGCCTGGGCGTATTCCTCCTGTGTGGGCAGGCGGTGGTGCCATCCGGCCTTGTTTTCCATGAACGACACGCCGCAGCCCTTGGTCGTGTTCGCGATGATGACCGTTGGCTTCCCTTTCGCGGCTTTCGCAAGCTCCACGGCGTTGCAGACCGCCGTCACGTCGTTTCCGGGAATGGAGAGCGTGTTCCAGCCGAACGCCGCCCAGCGTTCCTCCTGGCTGTCCTGCTTCATGACCTCTTCCGTACCGCCGGAAATCTGGAGGCGGTTGCGGTCCACGAGCGCGGTGAGATTGTCGAGCCCATAATTTGCGCCGGCCATGACGCCCTCCCAGACGGAGCCTTCGGCAAGCTCGCCGTCGCCCAGCACGGTGTAAACGCGGTACGGCGCACCGTCCATGCGGGCGGCCAGCGCCATGCCCACCGCCAGGGAAAGGCCGTGGCCCAGCGAACCGGAATTCATTTCCACACCCGGGACCTTGTTGTTCGGGTGTCCGATAAATTTCGACAGATACCTGGAATATGTATCAAACAGCTCCTGCTTCGGGAAATATCCCTTGTCTGCCAGAATGCAGTACAGAGCCTCCACGGAGTGTCCCTTGCTGAGAATGAAGCGGTCGCGGAGCGGGTCGTTTACGTTTTCCGGCGTACAGTTCATCTCCCGGTAATAGAGCGCCACCAGGATATCCGTTTCGCTCAGATCCCCGCCGATGTGCCCGCCGCCGGCCTTGCGGATCAGGGTGACGACGTCCTCTCGGATTTGCCAGGCTTTTTCTTTCAGATTCACCATGCCGATCATTCCCCCCTGAGGTAAGCTTTTACCTTTTCTTCAATCGGGTCGTAGAAATCCGGTTTGACCCCGATATATTTGCAGGCCTCGTACAAGACCGGCACGATGTTTTTGTGAATGCCGACGCAGTGATGGATGTACGGCCCGCACACGATTTTTTCTTCCAGGCGCTTGATGTTCTCAACCTCAATCCACAGGTAAGTTCCCATGCAGACCGGGCCGTCCACGCCTTTCGCGTTTCCCATCAAAAGGGAATACTCCCCTTCGTCCCCGTCGAAACGGCACAGGGTGATATCGCCGTGTTTGGCTTCCGCCGTCAGGCTGCCCGGACAGTCGAACGCCAGAGGATAGCCGACCTTCGGCTTTTCCCTCGCCACGGAAATCGGCCACGGGCCGCAGTGCTGCAGAAGCTCGCCGTTGGGGATGTCCGGGTGGCGGATGGTCCAGTCGGCAAAGAATGTGCGCACTTCGCCCATCCCGGCGGCTTCCGCCATCAGCGCGGTGACCGCGCCGTGGATATCCGTTTCGCAGACGACCGGGATGCCCTCCTCGTTCAGAAGGGCGTTCGCCGCGCAGGGCATGATGCCAAGCTCGCCCTGAAGGGCGTTCCAGCACTGGATGGCCGCCGCGTTGCACCCGTATTTTTCAATCAGGCGGCTCATAGCCACTTTCAGCGCGGCGACGGTTTCCAGCTCGCCGTCCTTGATGCGGACATCCATGTTTTTGCGTATGTAGTCCTCTACCTCAACGGCTTCCTCACCCTCCTGTTTGGCCTTTTTCACTTCGGCGGTCAGCTCCGGCAGAGAAATGGGCGCGAGCTGGATATTGAATTTTTCAAGAAGCTCGCCCTCGTTGCACATGGTGCTCCAGAAATCGAACGGGCGGGGGCCTATCTGGAGGATTCGGATATTGCGGAACGTGCGGACGACGTTGCACACAGCGAGAAAGTCCCGCACTCCGCGTTCAAATACAGGGTCGCTCAAACGGCAGTTGGTCAGATATGTAAACGGAACGTGAAATCTGCGAAGGACCTTGCCGGTCGCGAACAGGCCGCACTGCGTGTCGCGCAGCCGTACGCCGTTCGAATCCGGCCGCTCGTCAAGCGGACCCCACAGCAGCACCGGAACATTCAGCGCTTTGGCAAGACGCGCGCATTCATATTCGGTCCCAAAATTGCAGTGAGCCAACAGAATGCCGTCAACCTTTTCCCTCTTGAATTTCTCTTCTATTCTGGCAAGGCCGGCGTCATCGTACAGAAGCCCTTCCTCATTACAGTCTTTGATATCAACGAAATTCACTCCGAGCTCCCGAAGACGATCCGCAGTGAGGTCCCGGTACCTGCGTGCATCCGGAGCGCTGAAAATGCTGCGTCGTGTGGGCGCATAACCCAGCTTTACTGAATTCATAATCTGTTCCTCCACAGCCTCTGGAAAATTATCAGTCAGTCCGTCGCTGCGCGGCCGGTCCCGCTTCGCGGGTCAGGTTCTCTGCTGCAACTTCAGCTGATGATATCATAGTAAATCTTTTTATAAATATTTAGTAATATATTTAGAATTATAGACTAAAAATTTTTAAATTGATAGGATTTTATAGCGCATTCAGACCATTTCTTTTTAAAACGATGAAGATAACTTAATTAAATCCGTTGCTTCGACTACAAATCAATCAATACGTCCAATTTATTTCAATTTTCCAATTTTAATTATTTATATAAATTTTTACAACAAAAACATTCTTTTTCCTTGTTTTCTTTCCGCCGGCTCCATCAAGCGCGGCACCCTCCATACAACGGCGTCGGCCAATGATAGGACGGCGATATTCCCGACGGTGCAGCGTCCGAAAGCGGGGCAGTCGCGTCCTGAAGTAAGGGCGCTGTGGAAAGCTCTCCCGGATTTTAGGGACAGTTGTAAAGCCAATTCAGATATGACGAAGGCTCTCGGAGAAATCCGGGAGCCTTATTTTTTCTGTTTATCCGGATAACTAACAGAGCGCATCAAGAAGCAAGCAAAGAAAGCAAATACAGCTGGATAGAGAGCCACCAGACGCAATCCTGAAAATATGGCCGATTTTATAAGAACTTGTTTATACTATTATTGACTTCCACTTTTGAGAAAACGATGGATGTCTCTGTTAATGCATATGAGGATATGGCATTTATGAACTGTTCAATATCCTCTAAAGAGGGGACCGACAGTTTAACAATAAAACACGCAGCGCCCGCAATTCTGTAGCACCATTCACTGTGCTTATAATCCTTAATGAAATTTTTAAATTTCTCGTATTGCCCATCCTTCATGGTAACTTCAACAATACAATCGATTGCGAAACCAAGCTTCTTTTTGTTTAAACGGATCGTATATTCTTCAATAATGTTATTGTCCTCAAGCCTTCTTACTCTCTCGGTCACAGAAGGCGGCGAAAGATTTACTCGCTTAGATAATTCCCTTATGGAGATACGGCTGTCTGTCTGCAACTCATGCAAAATCCGCACATCTATTTCGTCTATTTTCATTTGAAACACCTTTTCCTGATAAAAATATCGATAGCCATACTGATACAAATAATATCATATCATATGGAATACAATTTTTATTATATCCCTGCTATAATTGCTTTGTCAACGGAACGTATCATTTAAGGAGGAAAAATCTATGGCGATCATTTCTTTTTCACAGAACGGGCTTACACCATTTCAACAACTATTAGGACATAATAAAAATATATTGGAGAAATGGGCTTCGCTGGAAGAATCTATTTTTTCGAGCGATACATTTCCCGCGGAATTAAAGGAGGAGGTCCGGCGCACTCTGGCATTTAATAACGGCTGCGAATACTGTAAGGCTAAGGGGGTTCCATCAAAAACCGGACTGGATGCACGGACGCAATTGGCTGTCCATATAGCGGATCGATCCAGCAAAACAATACACATCAGCGACGACGAATTTGGCATACTGAAAAAAACGTTTACCGACAGCGAGATTTCGGAACTTCTGGCACTTATTTGCTTTGTAACGGCTTGCCAAAGATTTGGGGCCTTATTGGACTTAGCTCCAAGCTGTCAAATTTGAGTGATTCACACAGATAGCACAAATAGTTAAGATTGCTGCCAGGTATGGTAGAAGGGACTGTCGCAGGCGGCGGATGCCCTCGGGGAAATGCTGAATGATTTACATCACGGTATTGACAAACGGATAGAAAGAATAAAAGGTATACCGAGCGAATTAGTTTCCTGTTTGTGAGGCTTTTTTATATTTTCTCTTGACAATTTTCCACATTCGGATTACAGTATAGATGTTGTGTATGGAGGCTCTATTCTCCGGATGCAGGGGCAGGGGTTCTTGCACTTCTCCTGTCTTCTGCTGGGTCCATCGGGATTTATTTCCGATGGACTTTTATTTTTTCTTGAAATTCACTAAATTCTCGGTTATAATAATCATATTAGAGCTTTTATAGTACAAAATTAGGGCTGTGCACGGCTTTAATAGGGGAATAAGGGCTCTTTTTATATAGCCCTCTCTGTTGCTTCGGCGGCAATGGGAGGGCTTATTTTTAATGCTGATGTTAGGAAATAAAATCCGCATCAGACAGCCAGAAAACGGCTGTCTGATGCGGATTTTTATTTGGTGGGCCATCAAGGACTCGAACCTTGGACCGACCGGTTATGAGCCGGTTGCTCTAACCAACTGAGCTAATGGCCCGTCCAATTCATCTGACGAGCGACAGAATTTCCTATGCGCATCAGAAACTAGATTATTATATCATAGCCGGTACGGCAATGCAATAAATCTGCATCAAATAAATAAAAATACAATTGGGCATTTACATTTACATAAAGAAAATGGTATAGTAAATTCGTACAAGATCGTCTTATAAGGGATATGACGTTGAGAGGTGCTTCATGAAAATTGTCAATGTTACGGAAAATCTGGTGGAGCAGAAACTGGATGAAATAATTGACACGCTTGATTGCTGTAAATGCGATCAGTGTAGGGCGGACATGATTTCCTATGCGCTGAACAGGCTGTCTCCCAAGTATGCGAATTCGGACCTCGGCAGGGCGTATATGAAGCTGGATGCCACATCGACTCAGTTTGAAATCGACCTGCTGACCGCCTTGTTTGAAGCAGCCGAAAAAGTGAAAGAGAATCCGCGGCACCGTCCCGTTTAAAGGATGCCGTGGATTTTTTTTGCCGCGGCGGCTCCGGTCGGCGTTGCGGCCAGGCCGCCTGTTCCCGTTTCTCTTAAGCAAGCCGGCATCATGTCTCCGACCGACCGCATTGAGTCGATCACTTCGTCAGGCGGAATGGCGCTGCCTATTCCCGCCAAGGCCATATCCGCGCAGCTGATCGCATTGACCGCACCGATCACATTCCTTTTTACGCACGGAATTTCCACCAGCCCGGCAACCGGGTCGCACACCAGGCCGAGCAGGTTCATCAGAGCCATGGAACAGGCGCAGGCGCTCATCTCCGGAGTCCCGTTTTTCAGGCAGACAAGCGCCGCCGCGGCCATGGCGGAAGCGGATCCGATTTCTGCCTGACAGCCTCCTTCCGCGCCTGAAATCGACGCGCGCGATGCGATGATCTGCCCGAATCCCGCCGCGACGAACAGCGCCGAGGTGATTTCCCGGTCGCCGGTTTTATTTGCCCTCGCGAATGGGATCAGGACGGCGGGCAGAACGCCGCAGGAACCCGCGGTTGGTGCGGCGACGATCCGTTTCATGCACGCATTGCTTTCCCCCATGCGCAGCGCTTCCGCAATCACTCCGGACAGATAAGCGCCCGCAATGCCGTTTCCTGTAAGGGCATAGCGGCGCATTTTTTCTCCGTCCCCGCCGACCAGCCCGCTTTTGGAGCGCGCCGCGGCGCTGTATCCTTCGCTGGCGGATTTCATCGCGGCCCAAAGCGCGTTCATCTGTCTGAAAGAATCTTCCCGGACAACACCGCGGTCCTTGACGTCCTCGTTTAAGATCACTTCCCAGAGCGGAAGGCCCTGCTCTTCCACTGCTGCCAAAAGCTGTTTTACCGATACAAATGCCATCATTGCCTCCGCTATTCGTCCAGATTTAAATAGGTCACCTTGATAATGCCGTCTTCCTTCTCAAGCGACGCGAGCGGCTCGGCGGGAATCGGCTGGTCGCATTCCAGCACCATGACCGCGTACCCTCCCCTCACGTTCCGGTAAAGCTGCATGGCGGCGATGTTCACCGAGTATTGATATAAAAGCGTCGTTACCTGCGCCACATGCCCCGGCCGGTCCAGGTTGTGGACGACCAGCGTTGGGCAGTCGCCGGAAAAATTCGTCTCGATTCCGTCAATGCGGCAGATGCGGATTCTGCCTCCGCCGAGCGAGGAGGCGACAACCTCCAGATCTTTTCCGCTTTTTCCCTTCACGCGCAGCATTGCGGTGTTTGGGTGAACATTCCGCAGCGTCACTGTTCCCGAATGAAATTTCATCCCTTCTTCTTCTGCAATCGCGAAACTGGAAGGAATCCTTTCGTCATCAGGCTTCATTCCAAGGAGTCCGGCGACCAATGCGCGGTCCGTGCCGTGTCCCTCTCCGGTTGCGGCAAAAGATCCGTGCAGCAGCATTTCTGCTTCCGCGACAGGTTCCCCCAGCAGCTTCCTGGTTACCAGTCCGATGCGGACTGCGCCCGCAGTGTGCGAGCTGGACGGCCCGACCATGATCGGGCCCATGATGTCAAAAAGGTTCATTCGGCTTCCTGCCTTTCCAGGATGCAGCGGACTGTTTCGATTTGCCTGAAAACGATTCCTCTGAGTCCCGCCTCTTATCATACCATGTCCGGCGGATAAATCAATACGGGCAAATAACCTCTTGGGCTGATCTTTAGGAGTCCGCTTTCTGATTTCCGTTGCCGGAGGACGACCCGGACACTTCCGCTGCCGCCATCAGGGAGAGCTGGTCGCCGACAACGTTGAAAAAGGCGCCGAGCACGTTCATTTCATTGGCACTCAGCCCCTGGGAAATATCAAGAGCAAATGCCGTTGCCGCGAGAATCAGTTTTGTTCCGTAGTCGTTCCGACTCAATATCATCATCCCCAGAAAACCGGATCATAACAGCATATGGCTGCAAATTTTTTGTTAGAAGCATTATATTGCGGCCTTTAAAAAAATACAATAAAGAAATCGGCTTTTATCACAATCCTAAAAGGAGGAACTGCTCATGATCTGTACGACGACCCCCGCGATTGACGGCAGAAGAATACTGGAATATAAAGGGATTGTATTCGGAGAAGTGATCTCCGGTGTTGATTTTATCAAGGATTTCGCCGCGGGACTGTCGAATTTTTTCGGCGGACGTTCAGGCACCTATGAAGAGGAGCTGATCCGGGCGAGGGAAAACGCGATTTCCGAAATGGAGCGGAGAGCCGAAAATCTCGGAGCGAATGCCGTGGTCGGCGTCAAGCTGGATTATGAAGTGCTCGGCGCCAACAACGGCATGCTGATGGTAACGGCTTCCGGCACAGCCGTGAGGCTGGAATAAGGCCGGAAAACACGAATTTTTTTCTGCATTTTTCCCATACTAGTTTTAGTCTTCAGGGGGGAATGCGGAATGGGAAATCGAAGGAAAAGACTGAAGAATTTCCTTTTTGTTTTTGCGGCTGTGGTTTCGATTTTCGTTTTTTTTGCGTCTTGTGTTATTACGTTTTTGGAGGTTTATTCTTACCGTGACAGCAGGGAGGAGACGGCGAATGTCAGCGCGGTTTCCTCTGCTGCTGCTTCACCGTCATCCTCGCCGCCTTCCGGAAAGGTTTCCTCCGCTGCGGCGGGAACTGCGGTGACGGATGAAAATCTGCTTCTGGTCAATTACGACCATAAGCTTCCGGACGGCTACCAGCCGGACCTGATCTCGGTCTACGGAGTGCAGATCAACCGCCGGGCTGCCGCGGCGTATGAGAAAATGAATGCCGCCGCGGCCTCGGCCGGGGTATCCCTTTGGATTTCCTCCGCATACCGCAGCAGCGAAAAGCAGGAAGAATTGTTTCAGGAGGAAATCGATGGCTACTCAAAATCCTATTCTTCGGTTGGGGAAGCGGAGGCTTATGCGGAAAAGTCGGTCGCCCGGCCAGGGTACAGCGAGCACGCCACGGGCCTGGCGATGGATTTGAACGGCGTAAGGGATGATTTCGACACCACGCCGGCTTTTCAGTGGCTTTCGGAGCATGCGCAGGATTACGGCTTTGTCCTGCGTTATCCAAAGGATAAACAGGAGATCACAAAAATAAAATACGAGCCGTGGCATTACCGCTATGTGGGGGTCGAAAACGCGCAGGTGATGAAGAAAAAGAACCTCTGTCTGGAGGAATACCTCGATTTCCTGCAAAAATAGGGGAGCGTTGATTGATTATCCCTCCGGAATTTGGTATAATCTACAATCAGAACTTAAAAAAGCGGAAATACGGCAGGAGGGTATTTGATGCGGCAAAAAGTCAGGACGAGGTTTGCCCCCAGCCCGACCGGCATCATGCATGTCGGCAATCTGAGGACGGCGCTGTTTGAATATTTAATTGCAAAATCCGGCGGCGGGGATTTTATCCTCCGCATTGAGGACACGGACCGCGAACGCTATGTGGAAGGCGCGCTGGACGTAATTTACCATACGCTCGACCAGGTCGGCCTGAAGCACGACGAGGGTCCGGATGTCGGCGGCGGCTACGGCCCCTATGTGCAGAGCGAGCGGAAGGAACTGTACCGGAAGTATGCGGAGCGGCTTGTGTCCGAGGGAAAGGCTTACCGTTGCTTCTGTTCCAAGGAACGCCTGGAGTCCCTGCACGAATCCAAGGAGGAAAACGGCGGCGGCTATGACCGGCACTGCAGAAATCTTCCGGAGGAGGAGGTACAGCGGCTTCTTGCCGCCGGCACGCCCTATGTCATCCGGCAGAAAATGCCGTTCGAAGGCTCCACCACCTTCCATGATGTGGTTTACGGTCCGATCACGATCGAAAACGAGGAGCTGGAGGATCAGATCCTCTTAAAATCCGACGGTTACCCGACCTATAATTTTGCGAACGTCGTCGACGATCACCTCATGGAAATCACCCACGTCGTGCGCGGAAGCGAATATCTCTCATCCACGCCGAAATATAATCTCCTTTACGAGGCGTTTGGCTGGGAGGTGCCGACTTATGTGCATCTGCCGCTGATTATGGGCAAAAACGCGGACGGAAGCGTGTCCAAGCTCTCGAAGCGGCACGGTTCCACGGGCTTTCAGGATCTGGTTGAGGAAGGCTATCTTCCCAGGGCGATTGTCAACTACATAGCCCTGCTCGGCTGGTGCCCGAAAGATAACCGGGAACTGTTCACGCTGGAGGAACTGGCAGAAAATTTCTCGATCGACGGGATCAGCAAATCGCCGGCCGTGTTCGATTACGATAAGCTGTTGTGGTTTAACGGGGAAATCATCCGCGCCATGCCGCAGGAGGAATTCCTCGAAAACGCGATGCCGTATTTCCGCAGTCTGTTCCCGCAGGGAGATTACCGTTGGGACGTTTTGGCGGGCGTGCTGCAGCCCCGCGTGACAAAGTTCAGCGAGATTCCCGGAATGATCGGTTTTTTAAAGGAACAGCCGGATTATCCGGCAGATTATTTTATCAATAAGAAAAGCAAAACCAACCTGGAAAACTCGGCGGAGATGCTGACAGCCGCCGTCCGGACGCTGGAGTCGCTGGACGGATGGTCGGCCGAGGCGATTCACGACGCGCTGATCGGGCTTGCGCAGCAGCTTGGAGTGAAAAACGGCACGCTGCTTTGGCCCGTGCGCATCGCGGCGGCCGGAGCCCTGGTGACCCCGGGCGGAGCGATCGAGATCCTGTGCTTCCTCGGCAGGGAAGAGTCGCTGCGCCGCCTGGACGCGGGTCTGGAAAAACTGAACAAGGAGTCGGCATGATGAGCGAAGAAGTTAAAAGCGCGGAGGAAAACGAAAGCGCGGGCAATTTTATTCACACCTTCGTCAAAGAGGACCTTGCGCCGGGCGGGCGATTCGAGGGCAAGACGGTTCACACGAGGTTCCCGCCCGAGCCGAACGGTTATCTTCACATCGGGCACGCGAAAGCCATCTGCATCGACTTTGGAACGGCGGAAAAATTCGGCGGCATGTGCAATCTGCGCATGGATGACACGAACCCTACGAAAGAGGACGTGGAGTATGTCGACGCGATCCGTGAGGATATCCGCTGGCTCGGCTTCTCCTGGGACGACCGCTTTTTTTACGCCTCCGACTATTTTTCCAAAATGTATGAGCTGGCGGAAAAACTGATCCGGGAGGGGTTCGCCTATGTCTGCGAGCTGACGCAGGAACAGTTCCGGGAATACCGCGGGGACCTGACGCACCCGGCCCGCAGCCCCTATCGGGACCGCCCGGCGGAAGAGAGTCTCGATTTGTTCCGCCGCATGAGGGACGGAGAATTCGAGGACGGCAGAATGACGCTCCGCGCGAAGATCGACCTTGCCTCCGGCAACTTCAATCTGCGCGACCCGGTACTTTACCGCATCAACCACATGGCGCACCACCGCACGAAAAATGAGTGGTGCATCTACCCGATGTACGATTTTGCGCACCCGATCGAGGATGCGATCGAGGGGATTACCCACTCGCTGTGTTCACTGGAGTTTGAGGACCACCGCCCTCTGTACGACTGGGTGATCGAGCATATCGGCCTTCCCGCGAAACCCCGGCAGATCGAGTTCGCGCGCCTCGGCATCAACAATACGGTCATGAGCAAGCGCAAGCTGCGGCTGTTGGTTGAAAACGGTTCTGTGTCCGGATGGGACGATCCGCGCATGCCGACCCTCTGCGGCTTAAGGCGCAGGGGTTACACGCCGGCCTCCATCCGCAATTTCTGCGAGCGTATCGGAGTCGCGAAGGTGAATTCCACGGTGGACTACGGCTTTCTGGAACACTGCCTGCGCGAAGACCTGAACGAAAATGCCGGCCGCGCGATGGCGGTTCTGGACCCGGTCAAGCTGGTTCTGACCAATTACCCGAAGGACGAAACGGAAACCTTCGACGTGGAGAATAATCCGGAACGCCCGGAAAGCGGCACCCGGCCGGTCAGTTTCTCCCGGGAACTGTGGATCGAGCGCGAGGATTTCATGGAGGTGCCGGAAAAGAAATATTTCCGCCTTTTCCCGGGGAATGAGGTGCGGCTCAAGACCGCCTATGTCGTCAAATGCACCGGATGCGAGAAGGATGAAAACGGAAACGTAACCGCGGTTACCGCCGAGTACGACCCGGCGACGCGCGGAGGCAATACGCCGGACGGGCGGAAAGTGAAAAGCACCATTCACTGGGTGGACGCAAAGACCGCGAAGGACGCCGAGGTCCGTTTGTACGACAGCCTGTTTACCGTCCCCGACCCGGAGGCCGGCGATTTTCTCGAGGAACTGAGTCCCGATTCGCTGAAAGTTCTGACCGGCTGCAAAGTGGAGCCGCTGTTGGCGGAGGCGGAGGCGCCGGCGTCGTTCCAGTTCCTGCGTCAGGGGTATTTCTGCGTGGACAGCCGCGACAGCAAGCCAGGACACCCGGTGTTCAATCGCTCCGTATCGCTCAAGGACGGCTTCAAAAGGAAAAGGTAATAGAAATATGAGAGTTGCCCGGTGCGGTTTTAATTGCGCCGGGCATTTTTCCATTTATGAAAGGAGTCACAAACGAATGAATCCGATTTTAAAGATCGTCAGCAGACTGATCGGCCTGGTGCTGCTGTTCCTGAACTTTTTGTATTGTTCGTTCCTTGTTCAGGAGGCAAAAATCGCCCAATGCCTTGAGATCAAGTGCCTGGGAAGCGGATATACAAATGATACGGCTTATATTCATCCGGTCTCCTATCTCGCCGTTATCGCAAATTTTATCATTGTGGGGTACCTTCTCTATCTGTCTTTCACTATAAAACTTGCGCGTTTTTATAAATTTTTTTCAAAAAAAGTGTAACAAATCGGGGGCCTCACACGGTATATCAGTAGAGGAAAAAATTACAGGTTCAATAATAGTCCGATTTCAATGCAGCGCGCGCATATGAAATAAGAAAACGAGGGAAGAGGATGACGCCGATGGGCCGTTTAGAGGGGGAACGCCGTTCCCCTTTACAAAAACCTTTTCGTACGCCTGTCAACCGAAACAAAACACAGAGGTAGAAAAATGTTAAGGACTTGGAAAAAAGCAATCAGCCTGGTTCTGGTTTTCGCCCTGTCTATGATGGTTTGCGTGCCCGCGTTCGCGGCGACATCAAATCCTAGCGAAACTATCGCTATCTCAAATAACAAGGCGACTCTTTCTGTTAATGATTTGCAAGACGGGGTAACAGTAAAAGCGAATACAATAACTGGTCAACAGGTAGTCTTTAGTCTAAAATTACGAGGTAATGTTGCAGGCATTAGAGAACTGCGTTGGACAGCTCATATGCCCTCAGGCTGGAGTAACCTGACAAATGTTAAAGGAAGAATATATGTTAAATCTACAAGTGCTTTATCAGATACATATTATTACGATGATTATATTGACTGCCCACATTTAAATGGTACTACAAGGACCGCAACTAATGTGACCAGTGACTTTTTTGTTCCTTCATCTGGAATTGTCACTGTTGGCTGGACAAACCTGTATCTTGTAGGGATAAGTGATACTTTTTCAGTCGGAAGCGCAGCGTCAGCAGTACGGCTTTAACTTTCTTTACCAGTGGTAATCTATACTTATCTCGGTACTTTGATACCGAGATAAGTATTAAAAAAGGAGGGAACGATTTATGTTTGTTAAAATAGAATTAGAAAAGATAAAAAATCATAACGAACCCTTAGATAGAACAAATAATTGTAAAATTGCCATTAGCCCGGCAACATATAGCCCGGATCAAATAGAATCATATTTACTTGATGATTTATTTTTACAATTTACTGTTGCTGATTTTTACTATTTTTATATAAATTGTAATGTCGATATTGCAATAACATTACCGATGACTTCTCTTAAACTAAAGGACCAAATTGGAATTTTATCAACTATCTTTAAAAGAATTTTAGTAAATTATGATTCTGTTAATAATATTTTAAGTTATCAATTAGAAGGAATTTCTACAGGATGCAAAAAAGCATATGAGAATATGATTCGGAAAAATAAAATCGATAAATTGATAAAGATTCTCTTTAACAAAGATGCGATTCAAAATGAGATTTGCCAATTTGGGTATTATGAATATATCAATTCGTCTGATATGTTCTTTCCTTGCAAAGAAATAAATACCATTGAGCAGCTGTTTGAAAACGAATTCTTTAAAACAAATGGTTCACTCAATCTAAGTTCTTTTACATTTCAAGAAATTGATAATTGCGGTCTCGTTAAGTATATAAAAACGAAGGTCAATAATGTTTACCTGTATATCTATGGCCTTGAATTTAATAAAAAAACTTACTATGTAAAATATTTACACTGGTATTGATTTCTCTCTCCAGGAGTGGCTAAATAAAAAGTGGATTTATTTCTGCAATTTCACAGATTCGTTGTTGGTTAAAAATCGATACTGGTGATCATTTGCCTTAGGTGCGTCGAAGAACTAAAGGAGGAAGCGCAGCTTTGCGAAGAAAGATATGGATTATTTATTCCGCTTTTGCAGTGCTGCTGTGGCTTGTAAGTCTGGCCAAGATGCTCTGTTATTCGCAGGAATTCCGGGCCGCGACAGGGGAGGCGGCCAAACCGCTGAATTTGGCCTTCCGGCTGAGCGAAACGGGATTCAACATGCTTTTCATTTTGTTCCTGCTTTTCCTGGGCTGGTTCCTGGCGTATGGCTTTGCAAAACTGCGCTTCGTCCTGCCCGCCGCCCTGGCGGTTTTGCTGATTTCCGCGCTGATCGAATTTGCCTTCACGCCGCAGAGTCGTGCCCCGTGGATCTTTGGAGGGCTGAAAGTTGTCAACGCGTTTCTCTGGTGCGGAGCTGTCCGGCTCGCTTTTTGGGCCGCCAAAAAGCACGGGGAAGTCCTTCAAAAGAAAAAGGTGGAAATCACCGTTTTTTCAGCTGTCGGCATTCTGCTGGCCCTGAATGGCTACGTCATTCAAACTGCGTCAATGAAAGAGATCACTCTTTTTCAGGAATTAAAAACTGAGATTAAAATGCCGCCCATTCCGCTGCTGAGTTATCATCTTCTTTATCTTTTTCTGCTCTTTCTCGCCGGTTGGTATACGGCTTACGGTTTTCTGCGCCTGCGCATCGTTTTCCCCGTAACGCTTGGAATTCTCCTGATTCCGGCGTTGACGGAATTTGCCTTTCATCCGCTCTTTGGCCCACTCAGCATTTTTGACGGAGTTTTGTTTTCTGCGGGCTGGATCGGAATCACGGGACTATACCGTTACGTTTTTCGAAAAGTTTCGACACCGGAGCATTTTTGCACTCCGGATGAAATGAGTTAACATCGCAGCATCTTTCATAGCAGCGCCCGGCGCAAAAACGCGTCGGGCGCTGCCGCTTATCTATTCCGCTTTCTGCCCGTAAATGCCCTGTACGCTGACTTCGCCCGCGGTGACGGTTTCCTTTGCCCCGTCGGGCAGCTCGACGATCAGTTCCCCCCGGGGAGAAACGTCCACGGCGGTTCCCGTCACGGCCGCCCCGCGGCGGGCGAATTTTACCTGCCGGCCAATCGAAACGCAGGCCCTTTTGTACTCCTCCCAGAACGCGGGGTCGGAATCCGCGTTCTGTTTCAGCAGAGTTTCAAACTGGATCAGAATTTCCTGCAACAGCGCGACGCGCCGTAAAGGTTTTCCACTTTCCATACGGATGGAAGTCGCTTTATCACGGATGGCCTCCGGAAATGCCGTGTTGTTTACATTGACTCCGATTCCAACCGCAACGAATTCGATGCGGTCAATTTCCGCCGTCATTTCCGTCAGAATCCCACAGACCTTTTTACTGCCGATCACGATGTCATTCGGCCATTTGATTTTGGCGTCACAGCCGGATAAGGAACGGACGGCGCGGGCCACGGCAAGGCCCGACAGCAGCGTTGTGACCGAAACGCGCAGGGGCAGGATCCCGGGCCGGAGCAGAACGGTAAACCACAGCCCCGTCCCGGTTGGAGAGGTCCAGCTGCGCCCCAAACGGCCTTTTCCCCCGGTCTGCTGTTCCGCGACGAACAGGCTGCCGTTCGGCGCTCCGGCGAGCGCCTGCCTTTTTGCTTCCTCGTTGGTGGAGTCGACGCTGTCGTGACAGAAAACGCTCCGGCCAAGAAACTCCGTTTCCAGCCCCGCGCCGATTTCCGCCGCAGAGTACCGGTCCGGACAGCTTTCGAGCCGATACCCTCGGTTCGTCGCGGACTCGATTTCATATCCCTCTTCCCGCAGGGAACGGATGGACTTCCATACCGCCGTCCTCGAAATATGAAGCTGTTCGCTGAGCTCCTCTCCGGAGACGAATTCTCCGTTTTCCCGGAGGCGGTTGAGAATTTGCTCTTTGGTTCCCATTTTGATCCCAGCCTTGCTCATTAGAATGCTTTTATTATATTCCGGCACGGGACAAACCGCAAGCATCCGAAAAAAAACGGCCCGCATATTGCCGTTCAGCGAATTTTGGTCTATACTAAAATAGTATGTTGCTTTGAAAAGAAAAGAGGTGCGTTCATGGACGTCAGACCGGGAGACGTGCTTCAAATGAGGAAGCCGCATCCCTGCGGGTGCAATCTGTTTCTGGTGCTGCGCTCCGGCATGGATTTTAAGATCCGGTGTCAAAAATGCGGCCATGAAGTGATGGTTCCGCGTTTGAAGTGTGAAAAAAATATTAAGAAAATAATAAGGAAAACCAGCCAGGATGAATTGTAGCTTCCTTTGTTTCCCTTAATAAAACAAAGGAGTAGTGTTTATGTTTGAAAATTTGGCGGTTTTTGAAAAGAGATATGAGGAGCTGAACCGGAAACTCTGCGATCCCACGGTCGCGTGCGATCCGGAGCAGTCAAGGGAACTGATGAAAGAGGTTCGTTCCATCGAACCGATTGTCGAAAAATACCGGGAATACGGGGAAACGGTGCGGACGGAGGACGGCGCCCGGCAGATCCTGGAGGAAGAGTCCGACCGGGAGCTTCACCGCATGGCCGAGGACGAGATTAGCGAGGCGCGTGCAAACCGGGAACGGATTGCCGAGGAGCTGAAAATTCTGCTGCTGCCGCGCGACCCGAATGATGAGAAGAACGTGATTGTCGAAATCCGCGGCGGAGCGGGCGGCGAGGAAGCCGCCCTGTTTTCCGGCGTTCTGTTCCGCATGTACAGCATGTACGCGCAGTCAAGGGGCTGGCAGACGGAAATCATGAACGCGAACGAAACGGAACTGGGCGGCTTTAAGGAAATCAGTTTTATGATTGCCGGGGACGGCGCCTATTCCAGGCTGAAATATGAAAGCGGCGTGCATCGCGTGCAGCGCGTGCCGGAGACGGAACAGCAGGGACGCATCCACACCTCGACGGCGACGGTTGCCGTTTTGCCGGAGGTAGAGGAAGTGGAGTTCGAACTGGACCCGAACGATCTGAAAATCGACACGTTCCGTTCCAGCGGCGCCGGCGGGCAGCACATCAACAAAACGTCGTCCGCCATCCGCGTCACCCACCTGCCGACCGGCATGGTCGTCGAGTGCCAGGACGAGCGCAGCCAGTACAAAAACAAGGACAGGGCGCTGAAAATCCTTCGCAGCCGGCTGTACGAACAGAAACAAAAGGAACAGGATGACAAGGTGGCTGCGGAACGCCGTTCCCAGGTGGGCACCGGCGACCGCTCGGAGCGCATCCGGACTTATAATTATCCGCAGGGCCGCGTGACGGATCACCGCATCGGGCTTACGCTTTACCGGCTGGACGCGGTTTTGAACGGGGACCTTGACGAAATATTCGACGCGCTGGTTGCGGCGGACCGCGCTCAAAAACTGAAAAATTCAGCGGAAAACGGAACGGATACGGGAGAATAAAATGAAAACGTTGTTGCTTGACGCGGCAAAGAGCGAATCGATCGAAGCCGCGGCCCATATAATAAGAAACGGCGGCCTTGTGGGCATGCCGACAGAGACCGTTTATGGCCTTGCGGCGAATGCATTTGACGGCACGGCGGTCAGAAAAATCTTTGAGGCGAAGGGAAGGCCGCAGGACAATCCGCTGATCGTTCACATCTCAAACCTGGATCAAATCGAAAAACTGGCTGTCCGGTTGCCGGAGTCCGCGAAAAAACTGGCAAAGACCTGCTGGCCCGGTCCGCTCACCATGGTGCTTGAAAAATCGGACTTGATCCCGTTTGAAGTCAGCGCGGGTCTGCCCACCGTTGGAATCCGGTTTCCGTCCCATCCCGTGGCGCAGGCGCTGATCTCGGCGGCCGGCGTTCCGATTGCCGCGCCGTCGGCCAATCGGTCCGGCTTTCCCAGCACCACGACGGCGGAACATGTGATGCGCGATATGGACGGAAAAATCGACGCCGTTCTGGACGGCGGTCCCTGCGGGGTTGGGGTGGAATCGACCATCGTCACGCTGGCTTCCGACCCGCCGCGGCTTCTGCGTCCCGGCGGCATTACGCTGGAACAGCTTCGCTCCGTACTGGGGCGTGTGGATGTCGACCCTGCTGTGATGAATCCGCTGCCGAAAGGGGCGCGGCCGCTTTCCCCCGGGATGAAATATAAGCACTATTCCCCAAAAGCGAATGTAGTGATCCTGAGCGGCGGGGAAAGAGCCTATGCCGATTATGTCAATTCCCATGCGGAGCCGGGCGTCGCGGCGCTCTGCTATGACGGGGAGGACCGCCTGCTGAGGGTTCCGGCGGTCTGTTACGGCGCGGAACGCGACACGGGCGCGCAGGCGCGGGAACTGTTTGAATCCCTCCGCCGCCTGGATGACATCGGTGCGAAAACGGTTTACGCGCGCTGCCCGGCTCCGGACGGGGTCGGCCTTGCGGTCTATAACCGTCTGATGCGTGCCGCCGGATTTGAGGTGCTTTCCCTTGAATAAGCCGGTGATCGGCCTGACCGGTCCGACCGGATCGGGCAAATCCACGGTGGCGGCCGCTTTCCGGGAGCTGGGGTGCGCCGTGATCGACGCGGATATTCTCGCCCGGAGAGCCGTTCAGCGCCCGGATTGCATCGCGGCGCTCAGCCGTGAATTCGGCGCGGACATTGTATCGGCGGACGGTTCTTTGGACCGCCGTCTGCTTGCAAAGCGGGCGTTTTCCAGTCCGGGACGGACGGAACGGCTCAATCAGATTACACATCCGGCCATTAAGGAGGAGACGGTCCGCCGCATCGGAGAGCTGCGCGGCAGCGGGGCAAAAGCCATTGTCCTCGACGCGGCTCTATTGTTTGAAAGCGGCGCGGATTCCCTCTGCGATACGGCGGTCGCGGTGACGGCGCCGCCTGAAATCCGGCTGAAAAGAATTATGAAACGGGACGGAATTGCGGAGGAGGCGGCAAAAGAACGCATGAACGCGCAAAATCCAAACGGGTACTATGAAAAACGGGCCAAATATGTTTTTGACGGGTGCACGGATTTTTGTGCGGTGCGTGACGGCGCGGCCCGTCTGCTGAAGCAGATTCTGGAGGAGGAGAATTGAAGTTCTCTAAGAGATTTTTCAGGTCCTATACGCTGCTGGCGATTCTGCTGGTCGGAGCCGTCCTGCTTCTCCGTGCGGGATATGACCGGTTTCAGAAATCTTTTTATCCGCTCCGCTATACGGAATACGTTGAGAAATATGCCCAGGAATATCATTTGGAGCCCGCGCTGGTCTATGCGGTCATCCGATCGGAAAGCAACTTCGACGCGGATGCCCGGTCCCGGTCCGGTGCCTGCGGCCTGATGCAGCTGATGCCGGACACGTTTGACTGGCTTCAGGAGAGCCAGAAGGACACCTATTCCGAAGAGGATCTTTTCCGCCCGGAGGTCAATATCCGGTATGGGTGCAGATATTTGTCGATGATGGCGGAAAGATACGGTTCTCTGCGCACAGCCCTGTGCGCCTACAACGCCGGCTCCGGCACGGTGGACGGATGGCTGAAGGATTCCAGATATTCTGCGGACGGGAAAAACCTGAAGCGGATTCCCTATGAGGAAACGCAGAATTATGCGGATTCCGTTCTGCAAAGTTATGACAAATATAAAAAACTTTATCAGTTGTGAAGGAGAGACAGACCATGGAGAAAAAAGAAGAAGCATCCCAGGTCAAGGAGTTAACGAAAAAGCTTTTGATTGACAGGAAAAGCGGCTATTTCAAAGTGCCGGAAAGTCAGGTGGAAAAAGCCGACCGCTTCTGCGACGGCTATATGAAGTTTATCGGCGCGGCGAAAACGGAACGGGAGGTAACGCGCTATGCGGTCGAGGCGGCCGAAAAGGCGGGGTTTGCTCCCTATGAAGAGGGAAAACGCTATCAGCCGGGCGACCGCGTTTATTACAACAACCGGGGCAAAGCGGCAATTTTCGCCGTGATTGGGGAGGAGGGCTGCCGGGATGGCGTCCGGATTGCCGCCGCCCACATTGATTCTCCCCGTCTGGATTTAAAACCCCATCCTCTTTACGAAAAAGATGGACTGGCCTTATTTAAAACGCACTACTACGGCGGAATCAAGAAATACCAGTGGACGACGATCCCGCTGTCCCTGCACGGCCGCGTTGTTCTGAAGGACGGCACACACGTAGACCTCCGCATCGGAGAAAAGCCCGGCGACCCGCAGTTTACCATAACGGACCTTCTGATCCATCTTGCGACCGAGCAGATGCAGAAGACGCTGTCCAAGGGGGTCGAGGGGGAAAACCTGAATATTCTCGCCGGCAGCCGCCCGATCCGCTCGGAAGACGGCGAGAATCTTTTCAAGCTCAACCTGATGAAGATCCTGAATGAAAAATACGGTATGACCGAAGAGGATTTTGTCTCCGCGGACCTGGAGCTCGTCCCGGCGTTCAGTGCGGTGGATATTGGGTTTGACCGCAGCATGATCGGCGCTTACGGACATGACGACCGAGTCTGCGCCTATCCGGCCCTGATGGCAGCGCTTCATGCCAAGACTCCGAAAAACACCGTATTGACGGTTCTCGCGGATAAGGAAGAGATCGGAAGCGACGGAAACACGGGCCTGAACAGCCAGTTTATGCGCTATTTTATCGCCGACCTGGCGGAAGCCGAGGGCCTTGCGGTTCGCCATGTTCTCAGCCGTTCCAAATGCCTGTCCGCGGATGTGACGGCGGCTTATGATCCTACCTATCCGGATGTGTATGAGGCGGCGAATTCCTGCTTCCTGAACAGCGGAGTGGGGATGGCAAAGTATACGGGCGCGCGCGGGAAGAGCGGTTCCAGCGAGGCTTCCGCCGAGTTTGTATCCGAAATTCGCCGGCTGTTTGAGAAAAACGGCGTTTTGTGGCAGATCGGCGAGCTTGGGAAAGTGGATGCCGGCGGCGGCGGAACGGTTGCCATGTATATCGCCAACCTGAATGTCGACGTTCTCGATATCGGAGTTCCGGTCCTGTCCATGCATTCGCCTTTTGAAGTTGTTTCCAAGCTGGATGTTTATATGACCTATGAGGGAATCAAAGCGTTCTTTGAGGCGCGTTGATTTTCAGGCCTTGCAGGGAAAAGAGAACCCGTTCTCTTTTCCCTGCTCCGTATTTTCCCGCTTTTTGCGCCGGGAACCCTTTGCCAATCGATTCGGCCTACCGGTTACCAGGCGTTTATTTTTATTGCCGCGATGACCAAACGGCTGGCGGGCGAATTGATTGACATTACTTTTTTTCCATGCTATGATAATGAAAATCGTCAGACCCTATTACTTTTTCCCAAGTTCTTCCATGTTTTGCAATAATATGCGCTTTTGGAGGCTGAACAACGACTATGATTTGTGTTCTCATAGTTGATGATTCTGTGTTTTCACAAAAAGTAACTGCTAATTTATTAAAAAAAGCAATGCCCGGCAAGGATATCGCAATCAGCTTCGCTTCTGACGGGGAAGAGGGACTGAAGAAATTCCGGGCACTGAAACCGGATTATATGTTCGTCGATCTTTTAATGCCGAAGCTGGGCGGGGCGGAACTGATCCGTGCCGTTCAAAAAGAAGGCGGCACCGGCGTCATCGTTGTGACCGCCGATATTCAGAAGTGTGTTCGTGAGGAAATCGAAGCGCTGGGTGTACTGGCTTTCGTTAATAAGCCTCTGAATGACGAAAAAATGCGGTTGTTATGCGACCGGATAGATGGTAAGGAACGATAAAAGTGGATCGAGAGTGCTTTCGTTGTGATATTTTAAGTGAATTGTTCAATATCGGGGTGGGAAGAGCGGCGGATATGCTCTCAGAGATTGTCCATCGGAAAATCAGTCTGCAAATTCCCAAAATCAGGATTCCTGAAGATGAGGACAGAGAACTTAAACTCAGCGAAGAGTTCTCAGGTTTGTTCGACGGCGCGTTGATGGTATCGACGATTTCTTTTACAAACAGTTTGAAAGGGAGGGCGAACCTGGTTTTTCCGGCGGACAAAATTAAAAAATTTGTCACTCTCTGTTCCGGCGACGGCTCCGTTCCTCCGGAAGATACTGTTTTTACCGATGTGGATTTTGACGTGATCCGCGAAATCGGCAATATCCTGCTGAACTGTATTCTCGGCGAACTTGGAAATCTGATTAATGTGCAGTTGGCTTATGATCTCCCCCATGTGGCGGTTTACGACCGAATCAATTTCAGCAAAGATATCGACAGTGAGAAAAACCATTCTTTCATAATTTTATTTGTCACGTTCCTGATCGACAGCACGGAAATAGAGGGTGCGGTCATCATCGATCTGATGGTGGAATCTTACCGTGAATTGTTTCGTTTGCTGGACGGAATTGAGGCGGGGCTTTGATGGACGGGGTTTCACATGAGGTGCTGGATCGGCTGAATCTGGGAATCCTGATTGTGGATGAGAAATTAAAAATACTGTTTCAGAACCGCTTTATGCAGAGATTTGACAAAGGGCGTGCGGATGCGGGGGAGTGCGGAAGTCTGCCTGGACTGATCCCCGGATTCAACAGCCCTTATTTTCAAATGTCCCTGATGGATGCTCTGGAACAGGGACATAATCTTTTTTTTTCCGCGGCCATGCACGAAATGCTGATGGGCTGCCGCGAAAAGTACAATATCAGGGTAACCAGGTTTATGGAAAACGGCCAAAAGCGCCTGCTGCTCGAATTCACCGAGGTGACGGATTCCTTTGAACGGATCCGCCAGCTTCGCGAAAGCATCAGTGAACTTCGCCTGCTGAATCAGGAACTGAAACAGAAGGAACAGGCCATTCAGCGCCTCGCTTATTATGACCAGTTGACCGGCGTTGCAAACAGGACGCTTTTTTACGAAATGGCGGAAAAATTCCTGCGCGCGGCGGAACGCAACCGGGAAGTCTTGGGCCTTATGTTTATTGACGTGGACAACTTCAAACAGATCAACGACACCTACGGGCATGAAGCCGGGGATAAGGTGCTGATTCAGGTGGCGGAGATTCTGACCGCGGCGACGCGCAGAAACGATATCGTCGCCCGTTACGGAGGAGATGAATTCCTGATTCTGCTCCCGCAGATCAACGAACCGGACAACTATAAAATCGTTGTTTCCAAAATTCTCCGGGCAAAACGGGACGCCATGTTGAGCAACGGCGTTTCCGTGCGAATTTGTCTGAGTGTAGGGGTGAGCTTTTATCCGCAGGACGGGGATTCGGTGGACCAACTGATCGTCAAGGCGGACCGTGCGATGTATATTGCCAAAAAGCGCGAAGGTGACAACTGGTATTACCCCGCAGAAAACGGCGAAAACTGATTCCCAATGGAACCGCACGGTGCCGGTCCTTAGAAATGTATTGCAAAGATTTTGCCTGGGTATTATAATAAGCATGTCTCATATTATGAATTTTACCTTTTTTGGAGGATACAGTTATGGTAGCGATTACCAAACAGTCTTTAATCGGAGATATTCTTGATCTTGACACCAGCACGGCTCCTTTTTTCATGGAAATGGGCATGCACTGCCTGGGATGCCCCGCTTCCCGCGGCGAATCACTGGAGGAAGCCTGTGTCGTTCACGGTGTGGATGTGGAGGAAATGGTTCAGAAGCTCAATGAACACCTCGCATCCCGCCAGTAAAAACAAGCGGCCGTCCGACAGAAGCTTTGCCGGACGGCCGTCCGGCGTGTCCCGCCGGGCATGCGCTCTGTTTTCCCTTGGAGACAGGCTTTCCCTCTGCGCTTCCATGGTGCGGGCGGGAACGGCGCTTGCGGATGTGGGAACCGACCACGCCTATCTGCCGGTCTGGCTTGCAAAACGGGGAATGATCCGAAGCGCCGTAGCCGCCGACGTCAGGCCGGGTCCTTTGGCGCGTGCGCGTGCAAATATTGACCGCTTCGGGGTATCGAATCTGGTGTCGGCGCGTCTTTCGGACGGTTTGGACCGGATAGAGCCATCGGAAGCGGAGGATCTCGTGATTGCCGGCATGGGCGGGCTGATGATGGTCCGTATTCTTGAGCGCGCGCCTTGGCTAAAGGAAACGGGCCGCCGCCTGATCCTTCAACCCATGACGAAGGCGGAGGAACTGCGCGGATTTCTTGTGCGGCAAGGGTTCCTGATCGAGCGGGAACAGGCCGCCGAAGAGGACGGCCATGTCTATTCGGTGATGCAGGTCTCCTTTTGCCCCCAGGGACGGCAGGAAGAAGAGCTGTTTTACTACATCGGCAGAATGACAGCGGATACGGTGCAGGGAAGAAAGTACCTCGAAATACAGAAGCGGCGTTTGGAAAAGCGGGCGAACGGTCTCCTCAGGTCAGGAAACGCCCGGGATGCCGGCCGCTTTTATTTCCTTGTATCCGAAATTGAAAAATTGCTGTCATCCAGACCGGCTTAATCGAAAGAGGAGCTGCTTATGACGACGACTGGCGACATTTTTCAGTTTATCGACGGATTTGCGCCGTTTCGCACGGCGATGGGTTTTGACAACCCCGGACTGCTGGTTGGCGACGAGGGCATGAACGTGACAAAATCCATCCTGTCCCTGGACATCACGCCTGAGGTGGTGCGGGAAGCGTCCGAATTGGGCGCACAGCTGATTGTCAGCCATCATCCGGTGATTTTTCATCCGCTCAAAAGACTGGACACGGCTTCGGTGCCGTATTTGCTGGCAAGCCGCTCCATCGCGGCAATCTGTGCCCATACGAATCTTGACATGGCGCCGGGCGGGGTCAACGACTGTCTTGCCGGCCGGCTCAGACTGAAAAATGTCAGAATGCTGTGTGAAAATTCGGATTCCGGCCTTCCGGAGGCGCTTTGCGGGGAAACGGACCGAGAATACAGCCCGCGCGAGTTCGCTCAATTTGTCAAGAACGCGCTGGGGTGCGAAGGACTTTGCTACGTCGACGGCGGAAGGCGCGTCAATTCGGCCGGACTCTGCGGCGGAGGCGGAGCCGACTATCTGTATGATGCGGCCCAGGCCGGCTGCCAGGCGTTTGTGACGGGAGAATGCAAGCACAATATCTTGCTGGATGCGGAGAGCCTGGGCGTCACACTGGTCGCTGCCGGACATTTTGAAACCGAGGACCCGGTGATCCCGGCGCTGATGCAAAAGCTCGCGGAACGGTTTCAGGACGTGTCTTTTGTCCGGTCACGCGCAGCGCACGGGCCGGTGCATTATCTGTAACGATTCGGAGGGAACAAAATGGCACTGGACGGAGCGTTTTTGCGCCATCTGAAGCGCGAAATTGAAGAGACTGCGGCCGGCGCCAGAGTGGACCGGATTTATCAGCCGAACCGGGATGAAATCCTTTTTTTGCTGCGGTCGAGGGACGGCGCGTTCCGCTTGCTTCTTTCGGCACGGGCGAACAGCGCGCGCGTCCATTTCACCCGCTATGCGCCGGAAAATCCAAAGGAGCCCCCCATGCTTTGCATGCTTTTGCGGAAAAAACTCTCGGGGGCGCGCCTTGCCGGCGTTCGGCAGCCGGAACTGGAACGCCTTCTTTTTTTGGATTTTGACTCGGTGAACGAGCTTGGCGACCAAGTGCGCCTGACCGTTGCCGTGGAGGTGATGGGCCGTTACAGCAATATCATTCTGATCGACAGAGACGGCAACATTGTCGACGCGCTGAAGCGCGTCGACGCGGGAATGACCTCCGGGCGGCTGGTTTTGCCGGGACTGAGGTACCGTCTGCCCCCGCCGCAGGACAAGCTGTGCCTGCTTTCATCCGGCCGGGAAGAAATCATTGAGCGTCTGCGCGCGATTCCGGGTGATATGGAGCTGTCCAAAGCGTTGCTTTCTTCTCTTCAGGGCCTTTCTCCCGTGGTCTGCAGGGAACTGGCATTCCTGACGGGGAGAGGAAGAGAACTGACCCTGCGGGGAATGGTGCAGGAGCAGTGGGGCCGGCTGTCCTTTTTTCTGGGATCGGTTTCGGACACGATCCGCAATGCCTCCGGAGACCCCTGGACCGCCTGTACCACCGACGGAAAACCGCTGGATTTTTCGTTCTTGCGAATCGGTCAGTATGGAAGCGCGGCGGTCGTCAGACAGGAAAAGAGTTTTTCCGGTCTTTTGGACGATTTTTACGAGGAGCGGGACCGGATCGCCCGCATGAAAGCGCGTTCGCAGGATCTCCTGCGGGTTCTTACGAATGCTTCTGACCGGCTGAACAGGAAAATCAACGCGCAGCGCGCGGAATTGGAGCAGTGTTCGAAACGGGACAATCTTCGGGTGTTCGGCGACTTGGTGAACGCGAACCTTTACCGGCTGGAAAAGGGACAAAGCTCCGCCGTCCTCGAAAATTTCTATGCGGAGGGACAGCCAGGCGTCGCCGTCCCGCTGGATCCCGCTCTTTCGCCCGTTCAGAATGCGCAGAAATATTATAAGGAATACCGCAAGCAGCGCACGGCGGAAGAAATCCTCACGGTTCAGATTCAACGTGCGGAACAGGAGCTGGCTTATCTGGATACGGTGTTTGAGGAACTCAGCCGCGCCGCCGATGAGAAGGATCTGAATGAGATCCGCGGGGAACTGGAGGGAGAGGGATATTTCCGCACGCAGAGAAAATCCAAACGCCGGGCTGCCGTTCAGGGTCCGATGCAGTTCGAATCTTCCGATGGGTTCCGGATCCTTGTGGGGAGGAACAACAGCCAGAACGATCTGCTGACGCTTCGTCAGGCCGGGAAAAACGACCTTTGGTTCCACACGAAAAATATTCCGGGTTCTCACGTCGTGCTGTTTACCCAGGGCAGAGAGGCGACTTCGGCCGCCGTAGCTGAGGCGGCCCTCCTTTCGGCCTGTTATAGCCGCGGGAGGGATTCATCCAATGTTGCGGTGGACTATACCCTGGTCAGGAATGTCTCGAAACCGCAGGGAGCAAAACCGGGAATGGTCATCTATGTCAGGAATAAAACTGTTTTTGCGGAACCGGACAGAAAAACGGCGGAGAAAATGAGAGTCAAATGAATTTTCCGGCGAACGCTGGCAATATTTCGTATGAATGGTATAATCGGTTTAGTATTATTTTCCAGATTCGGTTGGAGGAATAACATGACGGGTTTTTCGGTAAAAAACAGCTTCAGGAACACCGTTCTGTTCGGAACGGTTTTGCTGCTGATGCTTACTGCAAACTTTTTGACAGCGTTCGGCGGCTTTTTTTATGAAATGGCCGCAAACCTGATGTTTGCGGCGAATATCGTCCTGAATCTGGCTGTTGCCTGCGACCTGATCCCCCATGTCCGGCGCGACTTTCCGTTCCTCGTATTCGTGGGAACCTATAATATTCTGCTGCTTGGCCGCGTCTATGTGTCGTTTCTGGCGCATTACCCCGAGATCCTGTACTATCTTGAGGCGAAGGATTTTTACAGCCTTTTTACCGGGCTTCAGGTCGTCACGCTGTCCCTTCTGTGCATCTATGCCGGCTATCAGCTGGTCGGACCATTTTTCGCAAACCGGGAAAGGACGATCCGGGAAAAAGGCTGGGCGGCGGTTTCACAGAACCCGATTCTGCCGATCATCCGCCAGATCAGCACAGCCGTCCTGCTGATCAGTTCCCTGGCCTCGTTTTACACCCTGATGGAATCCATTCTGAACGTTCTCAGAAGCGGCTATCTGGGTTCGTTCACACAGGTCTCCGCCTCGAGCATTCCCTCCGCCATCAGCCGCCTGTCCATGTTCTTTGTTCCGTCCTTTGCCGTTTTTCTTGCGACTATGCCGGACCGCAGGCAGCTCAGGCTGCCGATGACGGTTTACGGCGTCTATCTGCTCGCCACTCTTTTTACCGGGCGCAGGAACACCTTTGTCTGCGAAGCGATCACCATTCTGATTTATTTTGTTCTCCGGGATTCTCTGAACGAAAAGGGAAAGCGCGTTTTTAAAAAGAGAACGGTGGTCGGCGGCGGGATCCTGGCGGTTGTCGCCATGTATCTGCTTCAGCTTCTGGCGGAAATCCGGGCATACGGACTGCTTTCTCACCGGAGCTTTCTCGATACCGTGGTCAATTTCCTTTATTCGCAGGGAGCGAGCTTCCGCGTGGTGATCCAGACGGTCAACAGCTGGGACCTGTTCGATCACGGCATGACATGGAAATACCTCTTTTACCCGTTTGAGCTTTTTGTCCACAATAATCTGATTACAAGGTCCCTGTTCGGGCTGTCGCCGATCATTGAAGTGCAGACCACGGCCTTTGTGGCTTCCACCCACAATTACGCCCATGCCCTCACTTATCTCGTGGATCCCCTGCGCTACCTGTCCGGCGGAGGCTTTGGAACATCCTTTGTGGCGGAATCCTATGTTGCGTTCGGCTTTGTCGGGGTCGTCATCGTCAGCGCCGGCGTGGGGCTGATCCTTCGCTTTTTCGCTTCGATGCTGACCCGTTCCTGGGTGGTGACGGCATCCTGTCTGCTTGCAATCAGGGATTTCGTCTATATCCCGCGCAGCTTTGCGTTTCTCTGGGTAACGAATGTCTTCAATTTCACCTATCTGAGCTTTTACATTGCCATCTATTTTGCCGCTCTTCTGGTTCTTCGGCTGGGAACTCATGTGCGCCCCGCGGCTCGAAGAGCAGAACTGGGGGAGGAGGGCCCGTGAAGCTGATGCTTCTTCTCACCTCGTCGTTTCCGTTTGACAGTGGTGAGGAGTTTCTTGGAAACGAGCTGCAATTTGCCCGCGGCTTTGACCGGATCATTGTCTGTCCCTGCGGGCTGAAGGAAAACAGCGTGCGTTCCCGGACGCTGCCGGAGGGCGTGGAGTGTATCCGCATACGGCGCTCTTCTGGCGGGCGGGGGGAATACGGCGCTCTTCTTCGGCTGCCGCACGTCCGCGGCGAATTGCTGAAGCTTGCGCGCACCGGGAGATTTTCCCTGGCGCGGGCGCATGAAACACTCTTTTTCATGAAGAACGCGGTGAGTATTTTCCGGGCTCTGAAACAGGAAAAAGTTATTTTATCCGCCGATGACGTCACGATTTACAGCTATTGGTTTTACGACACCGCGGCAGCGGGAGCGCTACTCGCGGAATTTCTCCGGTCAATGGGAAAAAGGGCAAAGCTGGTTTCCCGCGCGCATGGTTTCGACGTTCATGAGGACCGGAGCTCTCTGAAGTATCTGCCCATGCGGGACTATCTAATGGAAAGCGCCGCGGCGGTTTTTCCCTGTTCGGAGGAAGGAGCGGAAATCCTGAGAAAACGCTGTCCGCAGTTTGCCGGAAAGGTGCGCGTTTCACACCTCGGCACGTGCGACCGGGGCTGTCGCGGCGGAAACACGGCCGGGTTTCGCATCGTTTCCTGTTCTTATATGGTTCCGGTCAAGCGCCTGCATTTGATCGCGGGAGCGCTCAGGCAGGCTGATTTTCCGGTCCGGTGGACGCATATCGGTTCCGGTCCGCTGGAATCGGAACTGAAAGAACTTGCAAAGATGTTTCCCTCTTGTGTCCGCGCGGAATTTCCGGGAGCGATGAGCAATGCGGATGTCTTGAATTTCTATCAAAGCGGTGAAACGGCTGTTTTTGTCAACGTCAGCTCCAGCGAGGGAATCCCGGTTTCCATTATGGAAGCCTGTTCGTTCGGAATTCCGGTGGTCGCGACGGACGTGGGGGGAACCTCGGAAATCGTGAAGGATGGGGAAAACGGATTCCTGCTTCGGGCGGATTTCGCGCCCGAAGAGCTGCTTCGGGCGCTGAGCCGCATCCGTTCCATGAGCGGGGATGAGTATGAGAAGCTTTGCGAAAATTCCCGTTCCGTGTGGGAAGATTCCTTCAGCGCAGAGCAGAATTATCCTGAATTTTATGAGGTGCTGGCTGATGAAACTGATTTACCTGACCTTTCAGGAGGACGCTGAGCTTTATCTGGGCGTGATCCGAAAAATAAAATGGCAGGTGCGGGCCTTTCAGGAACTTGGATATGACGTTACCCACACGCTGTGGAAAGACGAGTGCTTTATTTTTTACAGGGGGGCCGAAACGCTCAGCATGCCGGTTACAAAAGGGTATCGCCGGATGCACCGCTTTTCGCTGGCGGTATTGGATTATCTGAGCGGCCATCGGTTCGACGTGGCGTATCTCCGGCTGGACCGGATCAGCTTCGATGTGATCCGCATCTGCCGCGCATTGAAAGAAAACGGGACGCGCCGCATTCTGATCGAAATTCCGAATTACCCTTACCTTGGCGATTATCTTCGCAGCGCAAAGGGCGTCCGTCCGCTGACGCGGCAGGCCGTCACGCTGCTAAAGGTTTTTTGCACCGCGGCGGCGGACAGGTTTTCCGGCAAAAAGCTCCGCGGATGCGCCGATGCGGCTGTGCTGGTCGGGGACCGTTCCGACTGCTTTTTCGGATTGCCGGCCGTCAACATCACAAACGGGGTGGACGTTGACGAGTTCTCTTTTGTCCGCCATCCGGGGGACAGTGGAGAAGTCGTCCTCGTCGGGGTTGCCGGAACCCTCTGGTGGCAGGCGTACGACCGCGTGCTGGAGGGGATGCGGATTTATCGGGACCGGAAAAAGCCGGAGGATCCGCGCGTCCGTTTTATACTGGCCGGAGGAGACCCGAAAGAGATGCCCGCATTTTTGGAAGATGTCAGAAAGAGAGGGCTTCAGGAGGATGTGGAGTGCCGCGGTTTTTTACAGGGCGAGGAATTGATGCGCATTTACGCGTCGGCCGACCTCGGCGTTTCGACGCTCGGATGCTACCGCCGCGGCCTGACGCACTGTTCCTCGCTCAAAGCGAGGGAATACTGCGCGGCCGGCCTGCCTTTTCTTTATGCCTATGAAGATGATGCGATGGAGGGAAATCCTCCGTTCGCACTGAAGCTGCCGAACGACCCTTCTCCGGTCGACATCGGCCTGGCGGTCGAATTCGCTCTGCGCTGCCGCAGCGATCCGTCCATTTCGGAGCAAGAGAGGGAATTCGCGCGGCGGAACTACGACTGGAAAAATATTCTCGGACGAGTGTTTGCTTTTGCTGGAGTCTGAAAAAGAAAACGCATATGGGAGGACACCAATGGAACTGTTTGTAAGCTTTTCTGAAATCGTGCATTTTTACAAGAGAAACTGGATCAGATTTCTTCTTGTGGTCTTGGCGTTCGGCATTGTGGGCGGCCTTCTGCCGCTGAAATTCGTTCATCACGTTTATCAGGGCAGTACAACCTTTACCGTGACCTGCGGAGTGCCGAACGGCGCTGACAGCGATTATCACCTGCAGTACACCAATATTCTCTACAGCCGTGTGCAGAGCGCCGTGCCGCTTGCTTCCGGAGACGACCTCCTTGCAGCGACGGCGGAAAAGGCCGGCGTCGACAAATCTGAAATCACTAAGATTACGGCGGAAATGGAAAACTCGTCGCCGGTCGTCAAGATTACGGTCAACACGACAAACGCGCCAAAAGCCGCTCTCCTTTCCGACACTGCCGCCGAACTGCTTATGGATCAACTGGTCCGGCAGTTTCCGGACCCTGTTCTGACCGCAAGCATCAGCGACCATGCGGCACAGGTTAAACCGCAGTCGATGAAATCCTCCATGCTCAAAGCCGGTTTCCTTGGACTGATCCTCGGATTTATCGTCTTTGTCTGCTTCGGGATCCTGGCCGTTCTTGGCGACCGAACCATCCGCAACAGCAGGTTCGCGGAGGAAATGCTGAAAGTGCGTCTGCTTGCAGAAATCCCCCATGAAAGCAGGGAGAAAGGCAACGCGATGAGAACGCTCCGGTCCGCCGCGCTGAACGCGGCCGGCGACAGCCGGCGCTTTCTTGTGGCGAATGTCTGCGAGAACAACGGAGGGGACCGCATTGCCTCCGGCTTTGCCGCGGCGCTTGCCGTGACCGGAAAATCGGTCCTGCTGGTGGATGGCGATCTGCGAAATCCGAGGCTTGCTTCCCAGCTGGATTTGGAACCGGAAAAAACACTGAATGGAGTTTTAAGCGGGGAATGTACGCTGCGGGAAGCCGTAATGCCGGTCCGGAAGACGGGCGGGCTCAGTCTGCTGTCCGGTAAGCCGGCAGAGGGATTGAACCCGGCCGATCTGTTTACCTCGGAAGGGTTTTCAAAATTCGCGCGGGAAGCGGCCGGCTCCTATGATTACGTTGTTTTCTACGCTCCTTCCGAAATCCGGTTCCCGGATGCGGAGAGCCTTTCCGCCCACGCGCATTCGGTAATCCTGACGGCGAAATACGGCTCCACGCCCTTCGACGAGCTGAAAGAGGCCTGCAGCCGCATTTCAGCGGCGGGAGGCGATGTCATCGGTTTCGTGACCACCGATATCTAAGCTCCCTTTGCGGAGCCGATACATAATCCAGACCGTGCCGCTTATAATAATCTGCGGTGATAGAAATGACAATCTCATTTATCCGTACGGTCCTGTTGTATGCAGTGGTTATCCTGGCGGTCCGTCTGATGGGGAAAAGACAGATCAGCGAGCTTCAGACCAGCGAACTGGTGGTGACGCTGCTGATCTCGGATATTGCTTCCATTCCGATGCAGGATTCCGGGCAGCCGCTCGCCAGCGGATTGATCCCGATCGCCGCTTTGGTCATGTTTGAGATTGTGCTTTCCGTTCTGATGCTGAAAAGCACGAAATTCCGCAAGCTGATCTGCGGAAGACCGATCATCGTCATCAACAACGGCGTGGTTCAGCAGAACGAGATGAAACGTCTCCGGATGACGACGGAGGACCTGAGCGAACAGCTGAGGCAGAAAAACGTATTCAGCATCCAGGATGTGGCATATGCGATTGTCGAGACCAACGGCAAGATGAGCGTGATCAAAAAGCCGGACAAGGAGCAGCCGACGGCTGGAATGCTGGCCGTTCCTCTGCCGGATACCGGAATTGAAACCGTTGTCATCAGCGACGGTGTGATTTCCGATTTTTCCCTGCAGCTCTGCGGAAAAAGCGCAGACTGGCTGCAGGGTGTCTTGAATGGGCAGCACCTTCAGGCCGGTGAAATCTTTCTTATGACCGCCAATACAAAGGGCGATTTTTTCATTGTGAAGAGGGAGGCGCCGAAATGAAAAGAATCTGGATCTCGCTGGCAATTTTCGTCGTGCTGACCGGCGTCTGCATTCTGGGAACATGGTACACGAACCGAATCAGCACGCAGATGATCCAAGTTGTCACGCAGGCGAAGGACGCGGAGCAGCGCGGGGAAACCGAAACGGCCGTTCTGCTGAGCCGCAAAGCGGTGGATGACTGGAACTCCCTGCACTCGGTTCTCTGTACCTATATGCCGCATTCCAAGCTTGAGGCGATCGGCCAGACGCTGGCCGGGCTGCCGATGCTTTGCAGGTACGGCGGAACGGAACAATTCCTTGCTGACTGTGACCGCAGCATTGAGCAGATCTCTTATTTGAATGAGGCGGAAGTACCTAGCCTGGAAAATATCTTTTGAAAAAAATCCGCCCGAAAGGGCGGAAAAATACATATTTTGACTTTCAGGAACGTTTAGGCGTTATTTCTGCTGCAAACCGGGCATAGTTTTGTTCGGAACAAAAGTTTTCAGCCCACAGTTCCCGGCTTGCCTTCCGCATTTTTTGGCGCTTTTCGCTGGGCATATGGTACAGAAGCTCAATTTTTTCCGCGAGTTCGTTCGGGCCGAAATCACAGGGAAGCAGGTAGCCGGTCTCTTCCGGCGTCACGATTTCCGCCGTTCCGCCGACATCCGTCGCGATGACGGGAATGCCGAAAGACGCGGCTTCCATGATGCTGACGGGAAGCCCTTCAGAACTGCTGGTGTTGATAAAACAGTCCACCGGATTTTCTCTGTAAAACTCCATTAGACGGGGATTGCTGATTTCGCCGGGCAGGCTGCATTCCATGAACGAGAGATTTTCTTTTGCATAATCGCGAAGGGAATCCAGCCCGTCTCCGGCGCCGAAATGCGTCCATTTCAGCCTCAGGCCGCTGTCCTTTAACAGTGCCAGCGAATGGGCCAGCAAATCGACCCGTTTGACCGGGGAGATATGGCAGCAGCTGACGAGATGAAATACCCCGCTTTCCCTGTCCGGAGAGAGCCCCCGGTCCTGCGTGCCGAGGTAAGCCGTCCGGATTTTTCCGGCGAACCGGGGATGATATTTGATCAGATAGTTACCGCCGTCGAGAGAACAGGGGTACACTTTGTCCAGATTTTGCAGCAGATATTCCCGCATCGGAAGAAACCCGGCGGGATTTTGGTCCGCGTACAGGTCGTAACGGTGCGCGCGGCTGACGGCACGGCTGTTTTTCAGGGCAAACTCCCGCTTCAGGTTTGCCGCCGCCAGGGCCGTATCGTAAAACCAGTAGCTGTAAAAGGTCACGCCGTCGTATGCTTCGAGCCCGGCGGCGGAAAGAATGTTCCGGCAGCATTTAAAGATCTGCCCTGATTTTGCAAGAAAGTAGGAACAAAAAAGCTTTCTGCGGAATGATAGTCCGGCCTGTTCGCGGTCGGAGCCCGCTACGAACGCCGGAAGCGGCTTAAGGGCAGAGAAAGCGAGACGCGGCAGTACGGCCCGGCGGATGCGGGGCGCGGACAGAGAATGGACTTCTACATGATCCGGCACCGGCCGGGTCTGTTCGGCCCCATCGGAGACCGATGTTGCAATCAGAATGACGCGGCGAAAAGTTTTGGCAAGCAGGGGTACTTCGTTTTCAATAAATTCTTCGCCGGAATCAAACGGGTATTTTTTTGTCAGCAGAACAAGGCAGTCATTCATATCCAATTCTCCCTGTTTGTTTTGTGGATTCATCATACAGAATAGCATACTGAACTTCTTATTTCAACTGCGGAATCCGGGGAGAGCGGGCGCTTGCTTGTGTTTTTAACATCACAATGCTATAATAATGCAGCAATTTAGTCATATAATTCCAAACTAAGGCTGCATTTTCGAACTGCGGCGCGAATGGGAGCGGCGGGAGGAGAGTTCGATTGCGGCCTGGTATCGGTATAATGAAATCAGGGCAACAGGAAGACGAGGGATAAGACTGTGCCAAAAATCAGTGTGATCGTTCCAATCTACAATGTTGAAAAATATCTGGAGCGCTGTGTCAGCAGCATCCTGAACCAGACCTTTTCAGATTTTGAAGTGCTTTTAATTAACGATGCTTCCACTGATCGTTCGCTGGAGATCGCCCGGCGTTTTTCCGGGGACGGCCGCGTGCGAGTGCTGGACAAGTCCCACAGCGGGCTGGGGAATACCAGAAATTACGGCGTGGAACACGCGGGCGGTGATTACCTTCTCTTTGTCGATTCCGACGACTGGATCGACGAAAACATGCTGAAGAATCTTTACGCGGCCGCCGTGGAATATCAGGCGGACCTTGTCCTGTTCAACTATGTCCGTGAGAATCTTCAGGAGGGGGAACAGCGCATTTGCAAGCTGCCCGTCAATTATCCGGAGCTGGGCGAAGAGATCCGGGAGCTTCTGATTGCGGAGCTGGTCGGGCCGGACCGGGAGGACAGCGCCTGGAGGCAGGTGGAAATGCTCGGCTGCGCATGGCGCCGCATGTATCTGCGCAGCTGGTATCTGGAAAATGGGATCCGGTTCGGCGACGAGCGCGAAATCATGCTGGAGGACATGCCGGCGGCCATAGCGGCGCACTGCTCGGCCCGGCGTCTGCTGGTCGTGGGCGGGGCCTACTATCACTACCGGTACAACCCGGATTCGCTCAGCACGCGGTACCGCCCGCGCAAGATGGAAATGCTGACCCGCTGCTATTCGGCCGTGCGGACAATTCTGACGGAGCGGGGTCTTTACGAGCGCTATGCCAAGCGCCACCTCGCCTGGTTCCTCCGATTTGCGGTGCACTCATCGCTTGTCAATTGCTTTTCCCCGAACAACCCGGCCGGCTTTTTCAAACGGTATCGGGAGGTCCGCTCCATTTTAAAGAATCCTTATGCGAAGGAAGCCGTCCGCTCCGATTATCTGAAAAACGGAAACCGCGCGGACCGGGTCATCCGGCGCGTCGTCCGGCTGCGGTCCGCTCTTCTTGCTTATCTTTTTTACAGCATTTATTCCCGTGTTTTGATGAGGGATGTCAGGAAGAAATGAATTTTGGGAGTATTGTCATGCCTGAACGGAAAAAAATCCTGTTTCTGAACTACAGCCTCCACAGCGGCGGCATTGAAAAGAGCCTGGTCACCATTCTGTCGCTGTTCGATTACGAACGCTATGATGTGGACCTGCAGCTTTTTGCGAACGAAGGGCTGTTTTTCAGCCGCGTGCCGGAACAGGTCCGCGTTTTGCCCCCGCTGTTCCCGAAGGAATACCGGTTCAATATCCGCGCTGCTTTTCCGGCGCTTTTCCTGCACGGGCGCCCTCTGCTGGCTGTTTGCAGGCTGCTTGTCAGTATCGCCGGATTTCGCGGGACCATGGGAGAGCGGCTGTCCAGAATGTGGAAGGTCGAGCGTCATTTTGTTCGTCCGGCCCGGGGACACTATGACGCCGTCGTTGCGTTTATGGAAGGGCAGCCGCTTTATTATGCGGTTGAAAAAGTAAACGCGGGGGTCAAAATCGGATTTATCCACGGGGATTACAACGCGATGGGACTGCGCCGTGATTTCGACCGCCCGTATCTTTCCAAGCTGGACGCGCTGTGCACGGTTTCGGAATCCTGCAAAACGGCGCTGGAAACCACGTTTCCGGACCAGTCTTCAAAATTCCATGTGATCTACAATATCATTTCTTCGGCTTTTCTGCGTTCCATGGCGGAAAAGGAAACGGGGTTTGACGACGGATACTCCGGGATTCGGGTGTTGTCGATCGCCCGGCTTTCACACCAGAAAGGTCTGGATCTCGCCATGCCGGCCGTCGTCGCCCTGAATCGAAAGGGCCTTCCCGTTCGCTGGTATATCATCGGCGTCGGCCCGGAGGAGGAGAGCCTGAAACGGCAGGCGTCGGAATTGGGGGCGGGGGACAGCGTCATGTTTCTCGGGGAACGGGGCAACCCCTACCCCTATGTCAGGGAATGCGACATCTACATGCAGCCGTCCCGCTTTGAAGGAAAATCCATTGCGGTCGACGAAGCGATGGTGCTCTGCCGCCCGATTCTTCTGACCAGTTTTTCGACCGCGTCCGATCAGATCACGTCCGGGGAAGACGGGCTGATCGTTTCCATGACGACCGAGGGGGTGGAACGGGGATTGGAAAGACTGGCGCGCAGCGTGGAACTGCGGGAGAAATACGTGCAGGCGCTTTCCCGCAGGGATTTGACCAATGAAAATGAAATCGACAAGCTCTACGGCCTGATCGAGAATCGGAGAGGCCGGGAATTATAAAAGGGACTGCCCCGTTTTCCCGGGGCAGTCCCTTCTGGAGTATTCTATTAAAATCCGGATACCCGCATTTTTTTCTTGTTTTCCTTTTCTTCTGTTTTCTTTTGAAGTTCTGCTTTTTGGTCGGCTTCTTTTGCCGCCTTCCAGTCGGCCCGCTCTTTGCCTTCGCTGTTTTCCCAGATTTCCTTTGAAACCGGCGCCCATGCTTTTGCGGCTTCCACACATTTTTCAGTCAGGTGATCCACGTCTTCAGGGTGGACAAGGTCCGTTGAAACAGCTCCTGATTTTTTCACGATCTGAGAGAGCCTTCCGGGGTTGTCAAGCAGCGGGCACGGACGAAGCTGGTTGTGGTTGAACGGTTGGTTCCTCCGGTACTGCATGAACAGCGGGGAGCGGTATGCTTCCAGCAATGTCTTCTCGTGAATGTTGCTGTCCGCGTAGTGAATAAAAGCACAGGGCTCGATGTCGCCGTTCGCGTTGATGTGGAGGTATTGGCGTCCGCCGGCGATGCACCCGTTCACGTATTCTCCGTCGTTCCAGAAATCCATGGTGAACAGCGGCTTTGTCGCCCGGAATTTGCGGATCTGGTCATACATGAATTTGCGCTGTTCCGCCGTTGCCATCAAGTCCGGCTGGGCGTCGACGCCGACCGGCATGTAAGTGAACAGCCAGGCAAATTTGCAGCCTAAATCGATCAGGTGATCAATGTATTCTTCACTGCCGATGGTTTCCGCATTCTTGCTTGTGTAGCACAGGGAGGCGCCGAACGGAAGTTTCTTTTTCCTCAGCAGCTGCATCGCGCGAATCACCGCCTCGTAAGTTCCGGTTCCGCGCCGGGAGTCCGTTTCCTCCTCGTAGCCCTCGATGCTGATGGCGGGGACGAAATTCTTCACGCGCAGCATATCGTCCGCAAATTTCTCGTCGATCAGCGTTCCGTTCGTGAATGCCAGAAACTCGCAGTCGTTGTGTGTTTCACACAGTTTTATGATATCATCTTTCCGCACGAGGGGTTCTCCGCCCGAGAAGATGTACATGTAGGTGCCGAGTTCCTTGCCCTGGCGGACAATATCGTCCAGCGTTTCAAAGCTCATGTTCATCCGGTTGCCGTATTCCGCCGCCCAGCATCCGATGCAGTGCAGGTTGCAGGCGGAGGTCGGGTCCATTAAAATGGCCCAGGGGATGTTGCAGTCGTATTTTTCCACGAGCTTGTTTTTCCTTTGGCTGCCGAGGATCGCGGAGTTAATCAGAAAATTTTCAAATGTTTTTCTCCGAACGCTGTCATCGATGTCGGTATAAAGGCTGGAAATCAGTCGGTTCCAGTTATTTTCAGGGTCCTTCATAAATCCGTCGACCATATCATAAGCGTTCTGGTATAGATTGTCTCTGTCGAATTTTCTCAGCCAGCCGATCAGTTTCGGCACATTTTCTTCTGGATTGTTGTCCAGATAATTCAGGACCTTTTTCAATCCGTAAGACTCCAGCCTTTCGTTCACAGTACCCATAAACATCTGCTCCCTTTCCTGAAATAATCGGCCATCAAAGCTAAAATTCCAATGCCAGAATAACATGATTTGGCAGGAATGTAATTATACAGTTTTGTGACAAAGTACAAAATTTATACAAATGAGAAAAAATGTAATCGTAATATAGTTCTCCTCCGTACAGGCGGATTTATACATTGTAATTTTTTTACTTGATAACATTTTCCAAAATAAATGATTCATACTATTTGCGAAGAAGGCTTTCTATATAGTATACAGCCGGCGCAAAGTGCCGCAGGAAGTTGACACTTCCGGCTGCTTACGGTATAATTCAGGCAATTTCACCCAATTAAACAATATGACGGCGGAGGCGTTTTCATGCTTTTAACGGAATTAATCCGGGATTTGGACTGCACCTGTTCCGGACGGACGGAGATTGAGATAACGGATGTGGTTTATGATTCGAGGAAGGTGACGGAGGGAAGCCTGTTTATCTGTCTGTGCGGGTCTTCAGTCGACAGCCACCAGTTCGCGGGCGCGGCAGTCCAGTCCGGCGCGGCGGCGGTTGTTGCCCAGCGCCCGGTGGAGGCCGGCGGCGCGAGCGTCGTTCTGGTGAAGGACACCCGCCGGGCGATGGCGCTGATTTCCGCGGCGTGGTTCGGGTACCCCGCGAGGGAAATGACCATGGTGGGCATCACGGGGACCAAGGGCAAGACCACCGTTTCCTACATGGTGCGTTCCATTCTCGAAGACGCCGGGATCAAAACGGGGGTGATCGGCACGATCGGCACGGTGATCGGGGACCGGGTGATCAAGACGGAAAACACCACGCCGGAATCCTTTGAGATTCAGTCCTATCTGCGCCAGATGGCGGACGAGGGATGCAAAGCCGCCGTGATGGAGGCGTCCTCCATCGGCCTGCGGGACCACCGTGTTTCCGGAATCACATTCGACTACGGGATTTTCACGAATTTTTCCCCGGATCACATCGGCGGCAATGAGCACAGGGACGTGCGGGAATATATGTCCTGCAAACGCCTGCTGTTCCGGATGTGCAAAACCGGCGTCATCAATAGGGACGATGAAAACTGGCACGGGATTGTGGAAGGCCATACCTGCGAACTGGAAACCTATGGCTTTTCGCCGGATGCGGAGCTTCAGGCCCGGAATGAAGAGCTGGTTTCCCGTCCCGGCTTTCTCGGAGTGAGGTTCGACCTTTCCGGGAGGCTCGATCTTTCAGGGGTGGAGGTCGGCGTCCCCGGGCGCTTCAGCGTATATAACGCCCTGGCGGCGGTGGCTGTCTGCCTCCATTTTCCCGTGACGGAGCGGAATATCAGAGAGGGCCTCGAAAAAGTCAAGGTCCGTGGAAGGGTGGAACCGGTCGAAGTTCCGGGCGGCTATACGCTTCTGATCGATTACGCTCACAACGCGCTCGCAATGAGAAATATTCTTGAGACTCTTCGGGAATATAAGCCCAACCGGCTGATTTGCATGTTCGGCGCCGGGGGAAACCGCGCGCGTTCCCGCCGGTTTGAGATGGGGGAGGAAAGCGGGAGGCTCTCCGACCTCTCCGTGCTGACGGCGGACAATTCCCGCGACGAGGATGTGATGGACATCATCGCCGACATCCGCACGGGGATCGACAGAACGGGTGGGAAATATGTCGTGATACCGGATCGGAAACAGGCAATTAAATACTGCATGGAAAATGCGCGCGACGGGGATATCGTTGTCCTCGCCGGAAAGGGACATGAAGATTATCAGGAGATCAAGGGCGTAAAGTATCATCTGGATGAGCGCGAGGTCATTTCGGACATTTTGGCTGGAAAGCTGTAAGGGGGATCGCTGTAATGAAAATGACAGTTTCGGAAATCGTTTCCGCCTGCGGCGGCCGGCTGCTTTGCGGCGACCCGGGGACCGAGGTGACCTCGGTGTCTACAGACAGCCGCAATATCGCTCCCGGCGCGCTGTTTGTCCCGATCCGGGGCGAGCGGGTGAACGCCCATGAATTCATTCCGGCGGTGCTGCGGGCGGGCGCTGCGGCCGTCCTGACCCAGGAGCATCAGGCCGCGCGGGGACCCGGAGCGTGGATCGCGGCCGGGGATACGAGGGATGCCCTGCAGCGCATCGCGGCTGAGTACCGGAAACGTTTTTCGCTTCCTGTGGTCGGCATCACGGGAAGCGTGGGCAAGACATCCACAAAGGAAATGGTTGCGCTGGCTCTTTCGGCGAAGATGGACGTTATGAAGACCAGCGGAAACAACAACAGCCAGGTTGGAGTGCCCCTGACGATCTTCCGCCTGTCTGAAACATATGACGCTGCGGTGGTGGAAATGGGGATGAGCGAATTCGGCGAAATGAGCCGCATCGCGCAAGTCGCCGCGCCGGATTACGCGGTGATGACGAACATCGGCGTTTCGCATATTCAGCAGCTCGGCAGCCGTCAGAATATCCTTGCGGAGAAGCTGCATATCACCGACTGCTTTCATCAGGGCTCGGTCCTCTTCCTGAATGGGGACGACGCCATGCTCCATGAGCTTGCCGGCACGCTGCCGTTTGAAACCGTTCTGTTCGGCACCGGGACGGACTGCGCTTTCCGGGCGGAGCGGGTGGAAAGCGCAGGGGAATCGACCCGGTTTTTCTATCTCGCGCCGAATGGAGAAAGGGGAGAGGCCGTCATTCCCATCATCGGCGCGCACCATGTTCTAAACGCCCTGGCGGGACTCGCCGTCGCGCAGCGGCTGGGTGTTCCGCTTTCCGCCGCCGCCGCCGCTCTTTCAGGCTATCAGGCGCCCGCCATGAGGCAGCAGATCCGCCGCACGGGAAACGGCGTCACCGTGATTGACGACAGCTATAACTCCAGTCCGGACGCGGCCAAAAGCAGCCTCGGCGTCCTCAAATCCTTCCGGGGCGGAAAACGGGTGGCCGTGCTGGCGGATATGCTGGAACTGGGGAATTATTCCTCCGAGGCTCATGCCGATGTCGGCGCTTTTGCCGCCAATTCCGAAGTCGATCTTCTGATCACCGTCGGGACACGCGCCGGCGCGATGGCGGGGGGAGCGCGCTCTGTCCGACCCGATATGGACTGCCGCGTCTGCGAGAATAATCGGCAGGCTTGTGAAATACTGAAATCCCTGCTGAAACCGGGCGACGCGGTTCTGGTGAAGGGCTCCCGCTCCATGCATACGGAAGAAATCGTTTCGTTTTTGCTGTATTAGCTGAAATACTTGACAAAGATTTCTCCGATATTCTTGTAAAAATTCTACAAAATTCTTCCTGAATATCCTTTTTTAGTTGCATCTGTTACCGTTATGTGATATTATGTTACTAAGTTGTAACAGTTGGTAACAAATCGTAATTGGATTGGAAGGATGTTTCGTGGGATTCAGACGTGCAATGGCTTTGGCCGCCGTATTTGTGACCGGTTTTATTTTGTGTGGAACCCTTGCGTTTCAGGCGGTCCCCGCGGCGGCGGCGGAAACAAAAACGGGCGTCGGCCTTTCGGAACATGCTCTGATGGCTTATCGGGACGGCTGGAAATATCAGTACGGAAATTATGGCCAATATACGAACGGCGTGCGGTCCACCGACTGTTCCGGCCTGGTCAAGTCGTATCTTTGGTGGCGAGGGAATGACTGCGATCCGGAGCCGAATCTGGTCTCCGTCGCGGGAAGCTCCCAGTCAATGCTCTCATCGGCAAAGGTGAAGGGGACCATTCGTTTGTCGGATTCTTCCACACTCCCCCGGATTCATGGCCTGATCCTCTACAGTCCGGGCCATGTCGGAATTTACGTTGGAGGAAATAAATCGGTGGACAACCGTTGCACCGGCGAGAATGTCAAATATGGCGACGTCATCGGCGGCAATTATCACTGGACAACGTGGTTCAAGCTTCCGCAGGTCAGTTACCCTGAGAATGGTTTTGTGACCTTTGATGGAAATCAGTATTATTATGAAAACGGCCAGTATGTCGTTGACACGTCGCGGACGATTGACGGAGTTACATATACCTTTGATCATAATGGCGTGATGTCTTCTTCCAATTAATGCAACGGGCATGAACAAAGCATTCAGGGGACAGTGAAAACTGTCCCCTGAATGCTTTGTGTCCATTGATGGGATCCCAGCCGGTTCGCCTTGGACCCACTGCCTTGAGAAAGAAGGAAAAGTACTTTACAGCTCAATTTCTATCTCGTATGTTTTTAACCAGTAGTTAATCTGCAGCAGATAGGCCATCATTTGCGGCCCCGCCATCAGCTGCCCGAACCAGGGTCTTCCGTAATCGGACTTTTCAGCAAGCATCCGCTCTACGGCCGCTGGATTTACCAGCGTGTTGAGGGGCTCCTCCCTGTCTTTCATGACGAGGTCCAGCCTGCGGCGAAGAATGCGCTCATAGGCCGGATTATGCGTTTTGGGGTAAGGGCTTTTCCGGCGCATCCGCACGTCCTCCGGCAGCCAGGGGCGGGCGGCGTCCCGCAGCAGTCCCTTGACGACCCCGTCCGGGCATTTGTAACTCCAGGGAGCGTTGAACACATATTCCACAATCCGGTGGTCCGCGTAGGGAACGCGGACTTCCAGGCCGCTTGCCATGCTCATCCGGTCTTTGCGGTCCCATAAAGGAAAAATTTGCTAAGTAAGTAAAAATTTTACAAATTATCCGTGCGAGGATTGCCACCAGTCCCGGTGTTCGGATTTATAGAACCAAGCAAACCGTAAAATCCTGTCATGCTAGTATAGCTCTGAAAGGCAGGAACATCAAGTGGATGCGAAAGAATCACCGGATGAGAATTTTCTGCAATATTATGTTTTTGCCTTTCTGCCGTTACGATTCGTAAATTGCGACCCAGTGGATTCCCCACCTTAAATCCGACGAGGAAACTTCATTCGTGATGATCACGCTGAACCCCGTCGCGCTGATGCTTTTGATGTTGCAGTAGCCGAAGCCGTTGGTGTTGAGTGAGATCAGGACATACGGAACCTCGGGCAGAGTCGCTCCGAAACTGATATTGATTTCCGGGGAGTAGTAAATCGAGCCGTACGCCGTCTGCGTGGCCGCCGTGCCGGCAGCCGAACCCCTCAAAAGGCGCAGGCCTCCCACGGCGTCGGCGCTCGGATGATAGGTGTCGCTGTAAGCCTTGGAGCCGGAGATGTAAACGTCGCCGCCCACGTCCAGCGCCCCGTTCTCCGGAATTTTGTTGACGCCCACCTGCCCGTCGCGGATCGAAAAAGCCGGCTTTGCCGTGGGCAGCAGGGCCGGCACTATGGTGGAGGCGTAGTAATCGGACGCAACGATCTCAAAATTGAACGACGAGTCGATATCGAAGTCCCCGATGTTTTCATTGAACGAAAAGGAGCCGCCGTCCAAGGTAGGCGAGATCGGGACATAATCGCTCCACGTTCCGGAGGAGGTCGTTTTGTACCGGAATTTTAAGGAATATTGGCTCTTTGCCGCCATGTAGGCTGCGTAGGTTCCGGCGCAGGCCAGAATGGTCCCGGCTTCGATGTCGTTCACGCGGGCAAGCGATACGGAAGAAATCGCCGGCGGGGAATAGGGGATCGTCGTGAGCGCGGCGCTCTGCTGAACCGTGTTGCCCCGGCTGTCGACGACGGTCACGGTCAGGCTGTCGTCTGCGGATACGGTGCCGAAGCTGATCACATTCGAACTGCTCGTCACCGTCTTGGAGCCGTACTGTACCCGGTAGCCTGAGACCGCCGCATAATTCTGCGCCGCCGCGCCGGTCACGGTCACCCGGAGGTTCGATTTTGTCCGGACGATCTGCGAAGCGTCGCCGGTCAGCGCAACCGTGCCGGAATCCACATCCTCATAAGAAAAGCCGGTGAACGACGGGTTGCTGTTCGCGACGCGGGCGGTGATGGAAAGCTCCGTATACCCAACCACGTCACCGTCCGTATCGTAGGTATACAGGCGAAGCGTGCCGGTCCCGGTGTTCGTGTTTGGTATCTGCTGGTACATGGCGTCTGCCCAGCCTGACGTATTCCAAACGTAGCTGTCGGTGATGTCGTAGCTGAGTGTTGCGGCATAGCTCCCGAAATACAGGTTGACCGCGTGCGTGAACGAAGTGCTTTTCCGGTTCGTGTAGATCGTGATGGAGCCGCCGATGTTGAACGAGCCGGAGGAAGCCGTGATCCGGCTTGCCCTCGGGATCGTCGCCAGCGTGATGTTCCGGGAAACGCTGAGGTTTTCCAGCTTCGAGGTAACGCTCGAATGGAAATATCCGGTGATGTTGACGATCTTGGTGCCGTCGGCGTTGTGCGGAACGGTCACGGTCACCGTGCTGCCGATGTGTACCCAGCTTGACCCGATCGTAAATCCGGAGGTATACGTCATGGCCCGTGAGCCGTTGATGTTGATATAGGCAAGGCAGGAATCGTCGTAAGACGGGCCGTAGCTGTCGCGGTGGACGTACAGTGAAGCGGTAACCGACGACGTATTGGCGGAAATGTTCTGCGTGTAGGAATACACGACCTTGACCTGCGAGCCGTTTTTCAAGGCGCTGATGATTTCAGGCATTTTGACGATCCCCCTATATCACAACAAAGTCCACGCCGACCCCGGCCCGCACGATTTCTTTGACGCTGCCGACGGTTAGGTCGTCCTCGATGATGGTTTTCTGCAGTCGCGTGCCGTCCGGCGCGACGTTGATGCGGAGATCGTCACCGCGATAGATTTCAAAGGCCGACGTGGAGATGTGCGCCCTCATGTCGGTCGTGTTGCTCCCGATCGTCAGGCCGGTGCCGTCCGCGATGAAATTCGTCGTGTAAAGCTCCTCGTCGGACTGCACCCACGGCGCGACGTTCGTGCCTTCGGAAACGATCAGGTCGGACGCGAGGATTTCAACGGAAGCTGTCATTTTTATGGTGCAGACCGTATCAAGGGAATTGAACTGGAACGTGACGAACGTCCAGTCCGTGCCGGTGTCGGTATTGTCGTACAGAACGGCTTCGGCGCTGTTCTGCGTAATGCTTACTGTTACTGTTCCGCCGGAACCGGAGGACCGGAAGAGCAGAGACACCGTGTGCGCCGCGTTGAATTTCAGGGGGAACTCCTGCGAGATGGCACTGTCCGCCGCCATGAGGAAAGCGGAGTTGCTGAGCGTGTTGTTTGAGGTATCCGTGTTGGAAACGGTAGTGACTGTTCCGGTTGTGCTCCAGAAAGTCAGCCCGTTCCGGCCCGCCGAATTCTTCAGCAGATTCCGGTAGCCGGTCCGGCTGATCGAAAGCGACAAACCGTCTACGGTCTGCTGCATCGTGGTCAGCCGGGTATCAACGTCTGAAAACTGTGCGTCATTTTCCGAAACATATCCGTCGAATGTGCTGCTTTCGACTTTTGTCTGAATCGAGGAATCGTGCTGCTCGATGGTCGATTCCGCGTTGGAGAGCCGGAGCGCGATGCCGTCCTCGGTATTGGAAATCTGGTTGTCGATGCTGGAGACGGTGGTCTGCAGGCCGCCGACGTCTGTTTGGATGGTGGTGAGCGTCGAATTGATCGTCGTGATTTCTCCGGCGTTGGAATTGACGCCGTTCTGCGCGGTGTCGGCCAGCGCCTTGAGCTTTGCGGTGACCGCCTGTACCAGTGTGTTCCGGGCGGCGTAATACTCCGCAAATTTCTGCCGGTACTGCTCGCCGCTGATGTCGGTGGTAATATCCCGGTGTTCATCGTCCAGCCAGAGAGGCAGACCGTCCGTGTAGAGCGCGCCGCCGTTCAGATAGTTCGACAGGAGTTGGAACGCGTCGTTGTAATCGGAAAGCTCGGCTGAAATGCCGAGCGCCGCCGCCTGCGTGCCGAGGGCTTCCTTCTCGTTTGCGAAGGCGCTCCACTCCCGCAGGGCGGCGCTTTTTTCGCTCGGGGTCAGCTTGCCGTCGCTGTTGATGTCATCAATGCTGCCTGTGACGGCAGATACCGTCTGATTTGTAACCGTGATCTCCTGCTTCACCTCGCTGATCTGCCGGGAAGCGGAGTTGATGGAATTGACAACGGAAATGCGCTTTTCTCCGATGGTCAGCGTTTCGAACCGGTCGGTCAGGCAGTCGTAGGAAACCGCGCACACCCGGAGCTTCACGCTGACGCCGAACGGCGCGTAGTCGACCGTCACGTCGTCGCCTAGGTTCACCGTCAGCAGGGATTTGTATTTTTCATACCCGGAGATGTCTTTCCAGTCCATGAAATCCACGGAGAGGGAGAGCGTCGGGATATCGGCCCCGGCGAGGTACCGGTCGGCTACAAACTGCCGCATGGCGTCGTAACAGGAGTCGGTTGTCGGATACGGGACCGCGCCGTCAACATCCTTGCCGACCTGGTAACCGGTGTCCATTGCCGCGATGACCGGGAACGGATAGTCGGCGATGCGCGGGCTGTCGATATATTTTTCGGGGAGTAGCAGGACCTGATTGTCCCCGGTCAGCGCCGTCGGCAGAATCCGCGTCGCCACGCCGGAAGCGTCCTCCTGGAATTCCAGCCCGGCCAGGTTCTTCCTGTAGGCGATCCGAACCCCGTTGTCCGCGCCGATCCGTGTGTTGACCGCAATATTGTAGTTATCGCGGACGATCTCGCCGCCCCACCGGGAGATGAACGCCTGATCGGCGTCGCCGAGGAGCGCCCGCGCCGGCGACTGGCGGATATAGTACGCGGTGGAAGTGTGCGTGATGTCGCTCGAAAAAGTAAACGGCGTCAGGTACTGGCAGCCGTCCAGAATTTGCTGCCCGGCTTCCGCGCCGGTTTTGCCGGTCGGCCTGACGTCCTCCACGAAATTCGCCAGCAGGTCGTAGAAGATGTGGCGGGCGTTCACCATGACCGTGCCGTCGACCGCGTCCTTCACCACCCGGTAGATGCGGAACGCCTGCGCGCCCCGGTGGGTGTCCGCCCGGACGATGTTGTTTTTCCGCAGGCGTTTCCATTTGCCGAACGAGTCGACCGGATGCGTCAGCTCCAGCTCGAACGCACCGTTGATCTCTTCCGAAACGACGCACGAGATGGGAGCGACTGTGCCCAGCCCGTTGTTATCGAATTCCCGCGCATTGGAATCGTAGACCAGAATCATTACAGCCACCGCCAGTTCGGAGTGATTTCAAGGGACGTGATCCCGCCGGAAAATGAGATGATATTTTCGCCCGGCAGGAGCGCCGGGTAATCGCCTGTCATGGTGGAATTTTTGCCGACCAGCTCCGCGCCGGTGTCCTGATACGTTTCCTGAATCGCGGAATCAAGCGTCACCGTGCCATCGATATCGCTGAAAGACACATTGCTCCCATTGATTGTCAAAGTACCGGCTCCCGAACCGGTGACCTTTATAATGGGAAGGGACTTCACCGTTCCGGGATTGATGAGCGTCGCGCTTTCGCTGACTGTGACGGGAGTATTTTCGGTCGCATACTGGAACGGCCGGCAGCTGAACACGATGATGAAATGAGAGGTGATCTTCAGCACGATTTCAAAATCAATGCTGTTGACCACCTGCGCGAGATACTTCCGCCCCGGGATGTGGCTGAAAACGAGGTCGGATTCACCCGCGCCCAGAAGCCAGCCCTTGACGGCGCTGATTTTGGAGACAGGGTCGCCGAGGAGCGAGCATTCCACGGAGAGCGTGATGTCGCCGTAGGTGCCCTCGTCGCGGCGGAGCCTTGAGTCCATCCCCGGCACATCGGTATACGTCACTCGGCGCTCCGGAGAGGAGATATTGGGGCGCTTTTCCACATAGACGCCGAAGTCCCGAAAGCTGTCTTTCCCGCCGAATTCGAAACTCAGCATCACGCGTTCCCCCTTGCCGCCGCTGCCTGCTGACGGTAGAATTCAAACTCATAGGCAAGGCGCTGGATGTCCTTTTCCGAGTTGTTGACGAAAGTTTCGATGTGCAGCGTGAAGCCGCCGCCCGCAGGAGAAGTGCCGGCGGAGCCGTTCGATGCGTCGATCCTGTTGACAGCAGGCGAAAGGTTGAAGCTCGTCGGAACCGCCGCCTGCATATTGGCGGAGATGCCGTCCATCGCCTTGCTGAACCCCTGCCCGAGGCCCTGCGCCATATTCCCGCCGATTCCGGCGAATACGGTGGACGGCGAGCGGATGCCGAGTAGGCCTTCCACGCTGTCCACGATCCCGCCGAAGAAATCCTTCACCTTGGCATAAATCCAGTTTCTCATCCCGACGATTCCCTGCCAGATGCCGGAGACAATATTGCTCCCGATGTTCGTGAACGCGCCGAGCAGCCTGCCGAACCCGCTCACCATCGCGGAGATGATCTGCGGCAGCTTTGCCACGAGCGTCGGGATCGCCCGGATCAGGCCGGTTGCCAGCGCGACGATGATTCTGACGCCCGTTTCGATGATGAAGGGCAGGTTGTTGACAATGTAATTCACGATGGAGTCGATGATCTGCGGGAGCCGGTCGATCAGGCGCGGCAGGGCGTTGATCAGGCCCTTCGCCAGCCCTTCGATGATCCTGAACGCGGCGGCGAGCACCTGATCCATGTTGTCCAGAAGCGTGTTCACGATCGTGAGGACCGCGTCGATGACCGCGGGGATGAGCTCCGGGAGCGCGTCGCCGATACCCGCTGCCAGCGTAACCACCATCGTCAGCGCGGCGCTCACCAGCTGCGGCAGGTTTGCGACGATCCCGTTGACCAGCGCCAAAATCAGCTGCAAAGCGCCCTGCGTGATTTGCGGAAGCGCGCTGATCAGCCCCTGAAGCAGAGTCATGACGATCTGCGACGCCGCGCCCACCAGAAGGGGCAGGTTCGCGAGGATCGCTCCGCCGATGCTGGACACGATGCTCAGCGCAAGCTGGATGATCTGCGGCAGCTGCGCCATTAGCGTGGAAACAAGGCTGCCCACTGTGGTCCCGATGACCGCGCTGATTTTCGTCCAATCGCCGTTCGCCTCAATAAGACCGCTGGTGAAAGTCCCGAGCAGGGAGACGCCGCTGTCGGCCATCACCTGCAGCTGGGGCAGAAGCACCATGCCGAGGACGTTCTTCGCCGCCGTGCCGCCGGATTTGAGCCGCTGGACGCTGTCGTCGAATTTGCCGAGAGCCTCCAGCGATTCCGTGCTCATGACCGCGCCCATGCGTTCGGCCTCGTCGGTCAGCGCGGCGATGCCCGCCGAGCCCTGCTCGATGAGAGGGTTGAGTTCCTGCGCCGATTTGCCGAAAAGCTGCATGGCGAGCGCGTCCCGTTCCGTTTCATTGGAGACGTTGCCCAGTGCGTCGATGGCTTCCCAATAGACCGTTTCGGAATCCCGCAGGTTGCCGTTGGAATCGGTCACCGAAATGCCCAGCGCCTTGTATGCGTCCGCCATTTTTCTGGTGCCCGCCTGCGCCGAGGACATGGAGCGCACGTTTTTCGCCATAGAGCCGGTGAGTGTTTCGAGCGACGTATCCACCAGCTCGGCGGCGTACTGATAGGCCTGCAGGCTGTCGGCGCTCATGCCCGTGACCGAGGACATTGTCAGGATGTTGTCGGCGTACTCCGAAGCGCCCACGGTCATGTCGGTCAGAGACTTTGCCGCTCCCACAGCCGCCGCACCGACCGCCACGAAAGCCGTGCCCATCGCCGCGCCCACGCCTTTGAGGACGCCGCCCAGCTTCTCGAACCTGCCGCCCGCGTCGTCCGCCTGTTTGCCGCTTTCCTGAACCTCGTCGCCGAATTTGTCGGCGTCTTTCGCGCCTTCCTGAAACTCGCCGCCCATTTCCACAAGGGCTTTTTCGTTCCCGGACAGCTCGCGCTCCATGCCGTTGAGTTCCGCTTCCGCCTTGTTGAGCTGAATCTGCCAGTTCTGGGTACGGCGGTCGTTCTCGCCGAAGGAGGAGGCGGCGTTGTCCAGCGCGGCTTTCAGGGTGGTGATTTTGTCCTTCTGCGCGTCGATTTCCTTATTCAGGACGGCATTCCGGGCGGTGACGGCCTCGACCGATTTATCCTGCTTGTCGAACTGAGAGGCGACGAGGTTCATTTCGCTGCCGAGGACCTTGAAGGTCTGCCGGATATCCTGCAGCGCGCTTTTGAACTCTTTTTCGCCTTCGACCCCGATCTTGAAGCCGAAATTATCCGCCATGCCGTCTCACCTCCTCAAAAATGGCATAAAAAGGAACAGCCTTTCAGTTGCCCCAAGTGACTATTAGGTTAGAAATACTTTGACAAGATGCATAAAGGATGTTACAATTCATTCAAATATATATTTGAATGAAAGGAGGAGTGTTGTGGACGATTTTATCTGCAAAGAAAAATTCATCCATGAGGATCAAATCCGCCGGGTCAGGGAAAAACTTGCCGCCGTATCCCTCGACGCGATAGCGGAAACCTTGAAAAGCCTTTCGGACGGAAAACGACTGCGGATCCTCCTCGCGCTTTACTGGGAAGAAAAGCTGTGCGTATGCGATTTTTCGGAGTTGCTGCAATGCAGCATGGCTGCCGCTTCCCACCATCTTTGCTACCTTGCGGACCGCCAGCTCGTAAGCCGCTTTCAAGAGGGGAAATTCGTCTATTACGCCTTGGCCGATCCAAAAACGAGGGACATTCTGAAATTGCTTGTTGAAAAATAATCCCGGGCTGAATATCCGAGGCCGCAAGGCCTTTTCACAAGAGAGGGAGATTAATGGCTTTCATCATTTCCGCAATCGCAACTTTTGTATCCACCAGCATCGACTATCTGTTCATTTTGGTCATCCTGTATTCCCAGAAGAAAAATCATCAGCGCTCCGGTATGATACTGGCGGGGCAGTATCTGGGATTATCTGTCCTGATCTTTGTCAGTCTCATTGCTGCCTTTGCGCTCCATTTGATCCCTCAGGAATGGATTGTAGGGTTACTGGGGCTGGTTCCGCTGTTCCTTGGCATCAGAGCGGCTGTCCGTCCGGAAAGTGAAGGCGAGGAGGACGGGGTTCTTTCCTCCTCTCAAAAATATGGAAGCCTTGTGATAAGTGTTGCCGCCATAACCATTGCCAGCGGCGGAGACAATCTCGGCGTCTATATCCCATACTTTACGACTTTGCGGCCGCTCCAGATCGGTGTCGTGATCCTGATGTTCGCCGCGCTGACTTTTCTGCTGAATCTTGCCGGCAAAAAAGTATCAGGCATCAAGCCGATTGGCGAAACCATAGAAAAATATGAGCGCATTATCGTTCCGGTCATATTCATTGCACTCGGAATTTACATCATGGCTGAGAACGGCACGATCACGCATTTTTTACGACCGTAAAAGTGCTTCTACACGCTTGGCGGGATAATGTCGTCAATCGTGACGGCCTTCTTCGGTTTCTCGATCCCGTGCCACTGCTTATGGCAGGCCCATAAATCCAGAAAAAGCCCGATGGGCGTGAGCCAGAACTGCTCCGGCTCCATGCGCATCTGGACGGTTCCGTAATAATACAGCCGGGTAAAAAGCTCTTCGTCGCTTACCCGGCTTGCGGGTTTTTTAACGCATTTTCTGCGCCTTCGCTGACCACGTTCCGGGCGGTGCCCTTGAACATGGCTTCGGTGATGGCGTTTTTGTATGACGCCAGCTGCAGGGGCGAGGTGAGCAGCTCCACTTCCTCCTCGGTCAGCAGTTCCTTCGGTGCGTCTTTGTGCTTGAGGTTGTAAATCAGGACGGACTGGTTCGCCAGTAGAGTCAGGAGCCAGACGATCTCATCCAGCGCCAGCTCGAAATTCTCGGAGCGCATCAGCTTCTCGCCCAGGTTCTCTAGGCCGCCGTAGCGGCCCGCGATGGCCTTGGTCGCTTTTGTGGTGAGGATCAGCTCGTATTCCTCGCCGCCGATGCCGATCACCGCGCCGCGTTCGTTTTCCATGTGAAAAGGCCTCCTTTATTCGCCTGCCGGCGGCGCGGTGTAAACCGGCTCGTAAACCTGGGTGTACCAGCCGGAAATCGTGGTATCCGACACACCGGCGTCGCCTTCGGTCGCCTCGGCCTTCCACGGGTGCTTTCCCTTGCCGTCCGGCTTGTTCCGGCGCATCACGGTGCCCTCGATGGTGGGCGTCTGGAACGTGATGGAATCGCCCTTGGTTTCCAGATTGGTGTCGGGAATGCCGAATTTGACGCGGTACAACCAGAAATAGCGGTATTTCCCGTTCGGTTTGAGCGCCCGGAAACCAACAGCCACAGCAGAGCCTTCGTTTTCGCTGGTGGAAACCAGCACGCCGTTGTCGTCTACGATGGCCCCGGTCAAATCCTGCGCGGCGGTCACGCCGATATCGTCCACGCCCAGGGAGAGCGTGCCGGACTTGAACTCCTTGACGACATAAGCCGTGCCGTCGTCGGCGTAGAGTGTCGCTTCCGCCAGGTCGATCGTCAGATCGGCCTTGATCGCTTTCGCCAGCTGAACCGGCGTTGCGTAGGTTTCCTCGCCGTTTTCGGCTTCGGTGATTTTCGCGTAGTAGAGTTTATCCATGCCGATAGTGGCCATCCTCATTCCTCCCATGCATACGGTTTCGCCACATCGATGGCGTAATGGTGGTAGCCGGTATCGTCCTCGTGCGCGATATACCGGTGGTCGGTGACGGTGAACCCCGCGTCCAGAAGCGCGCGGACGATGCGGTTTTTGACATCCAGGTAGTTGCTTTTGGAATAGACGGACAGCCGCGCCTCCTGCGTTTCAAATTCCGGCAGGTTGTCGCCGAACAGCTCAAACGAGTCGGTCAGCGGCGTAATGACGGTGTATTCGGCGGGAGCTTCGCCGGAGAAAACGCCGGTTTCCACCGCCAGCCCCAGTTCAGCCATCAGAGCGGTCAGCTCCCCGAGAATATTCATAGGCCGCCGATTTCCTCCTCCAGTTTTTGTTTCATCGCCTCTATGCCTGGCTTGCGTGCCTGCGTTTTAGCGGGCTGGAGAAACGGTTTCGGCGGCTGGCCGTGCTTCCCGTATTCGAGGATGTTGGCGATTTTTGCGTTGCTCTCTCCATCTGAACGCGGCTCTGAAAAACCAACCTTGACGTTAAAATTGCCGTTCTTATCCATCTTCGCCGGGGAAAGGCCCAGCGCCGCTTCAAGTTCCCCGGTGGAACGCGAGGGGAACTTGGTATCCCGCCCGACGGCCTCCCGAAGATTATCCCGCACCTTCTCAAGGGCGACCTCGCCTCCCGCTTCCAGCACGCGGGGAATGATCTCGTCGGTTTTCTCGCCGAGAGCGGAGACTTTCCGCAGAAAATCGTCCGGCATCTTAAAATTAACCTTTGCCACGTCGAACCACCTCAATACTTGCTCGGCTCCAGCCGTTCCGCCAGAACCTCGATATACATGCCTCGCCCGCGCACATCCTCCGCGCTGAGAATGCGGAACCGTTCGCCGGAGCAGGCGATATAAAGGGAAGGCCGAACCTCCAAACCGGGGATTTTTCGGAAACGGAACAGGCTCGTCGCCGCCGACCACGCCGCCCGGTTCGCCCACAATTCGTTCCCGTGGCGGTCTTCCCGGTAGGCACGCACGCTCGCCAGCACCGTATCGGCAGAGGTGACGAAACCGTCGGCGTCCTTGCTCTGCTCCGTCTGAAGGATGTCGATGAAAGCGCTCATTTTACCGAAGCTCACGGCTCACACCTTCCATTCGCGGTCAAGCCGCAGCAGCGTGTTGACCGTATTCCACACCTGCCCCGCCGCCGGGACGTTGTCGGTGAAGAAGCCCCCAGTGGAGCCGTCCCGGCTTTCATAAAAATGGCTCGCCAGCATGACGACCGCCTGCTCCGTGGTCGCCGGCATGGGATTGGCGGCGTAGAATCTGTCCTCCAGATGCTGGTATTTCTCGGCATAGGAGGTCGCGGCGGCGATGAAGCTTTGGAGCAGGGCGTCATCCTGATCGTGCTCCAGAATCAGATTTTTCTTTACCCGGTCAAGCAGATCCGCCATATCATGTTGCCGCCTGCTGCAGCACCTGCACCGCTTCCGGCAGTATCAGCTTTCCGTCCACGCGCTGGGTTGCGATAAAGCCCACCTGCCCGGTGACTGCATACATTTCGATCAGCCGCTGGAACGTGCGGCCCTGCCGGTCGGCGATCCAGTAATAGCTGAAATCCCCGAACGCCACGGTTTTCGCGTTTGCCGCGATGGCCGGGACGTAGGCGGAGGTGTAGATCGGCCTGCCCAGAATCGTGTCCGGCGCGGAAGCGGTGATCGCCGGCTGCCAGAGATACTGCCCGTTCTCGTCTTTCAGCTTCCGGATGGCTTTCACAGTCGTGTCGCTCGTGACAAATGCCGCCTTCGCGCGGTACGGCGATCGCAGGCTGTAATATAGATCGAGAATTTCATCCAGCGTGACGGCGGTCGCGGAAGCGGTCGTTTTGCCCACCTGCGCGCCGCCCGTCGCGGCGAAAATGCCGGTGGGCTTTTTCACGCCGTCGCCCACGAAGAACGCTTCCTCCTCTTTTGCCCCGATGCGCCGGGCAAATTCGTTCGCGATGTAGCTCTCCATCGGGAACACAGAATCGTTGAGCAGCTCTTGGCTGACCTTGATCAGCGTCGCCAGCTTATACGCGCCGAGCGTGATCTGGGCGAACGTGTTGTCGCTGGCGGGAATTTCGCCTTCCTCCTCCACCCAGCTGGCGGTACCTTTGGTCGCCACCACCGGAATGATGTGGTCACCGCTTGCCGTCTGGATGATCCGGGCGAACTGCCGGAAAATGTTCTGTTCCTCCAGCGCTTCGATGAGGGTGCGCTCGAATTCGTCCGGCACCAGATACCCGCCGTTTGCGTCCGTGCCGACGCTGAGGGAATTTTCGGCCACCTTTTTCCCACGCAGGGCATTCCAGAAGTTCTTTTTATACTCGGCGGACGCTTTGCCGGACGGGGCCGCCGCGCCGCCGGGGTTCGCCGTCAGCGGCTGGCTGGTGGGGGCAGACAGCTCCCGGTCAAGGGCTTCCTGCCGTTCCAGACGCTCGACCTCCCTGCCCAGCGCGATCACGTCGGCCTCCATTTTGTCATAGACGGCGGCGTCCTCCGCCGATACCATGCCGTCCGCGCCGCGCTTGCTGTCGAGGAAAGCCTTGGCGGCGTCCCATGCCTTGGCGCGTTTCTCACGCAGTTCCAGAATTGTGCTCATACATTTCCTCCTGTCAGCGTTTGATTGATTTGAGCCGCCGTTCCAGCTGGTCGGCGGGCACGCGGGGGTTTCTTGCCGGGATTTTATTTAAGAGCGACGCGGTGACCGCCATGCGGGAAAAAATCTGGCCGTCTGATATGTCCTGCGGCGTGCTTTCCGAAAACAGGATGCCGTCCGCGAAGCGGAGCTCTACCGCTTTTTTGGCGTTCATCCATGTTTCGTCGTTCATCATGTGTGAAATCACGGCGCGCGTCTGCCCGGATTTTGCCTCATAGGCGTTGATGATGGACTCCTTGACCTCGTCGAGCATCGCCTTGGCCCGGAGCATCTCGTCGCCGTCCCCGATGGCGATGGTGGCGGGGTTGTGGATCATCATGCAGGACACCGGCGACATAAGCACCTGATCACCTGACATGGCCACAACCGAGGCCGCCGACGCCGCGATGCCGTCGATTTTGACGGTCACCTTGCCGGGATACTCTTTGAGCATATTGTAAATCTGCGCCGCCGCGAACACGTCGCCGCCGGGGCTGTTGATCCAGACGGTGATGTCGCCGGAGCCGGAAAGCAGATCGTCCTTAAACAGCTTCGGCGTGACCTCGTCGCCCCACCACGTTTCGTCAGAGATTGCGCCATCCAAGTACAGGGTACGTTCTTCACCATCGTTCTGAATGAAGTTCCAGAACTTCCTCATTTGCCGGCCCCCTCGTTTTTCTTGTATGCCGCGCCCGCGTCGGACAGCCGCACCATGTTGCCGTTGACCAGATACAGGTCGCCGCCGTCCTCCGGCGGGATCTCGTTCATGTTTTCCAGCCGCCGGATATCGTTCGCCGACAGCCAGCCGTTCTGCCGCCCGATGGCGTACCCGTTCATGCGGGTCGCGTAATCGCCGCGCAGCAGACCATCGAGGTTGAATTTTATGACCAGTGCCGCCTTTTCGGAGGGAAGCAGCAGCGACTGGTGCATGGCCTGCTCCCACCGCACCACCCACGGGTCGAGCGTGTATTTCACGAATTCCATCGACTGCTGCTCGATGTTGGAAAAGCTGGACTTTTCCAGGTCGCCGACCATGTGGGGCGGGATACGGAAAATGCGGGCGATCTCGCCCAGCTGGAATTTGCGCGTTTCCAGAAACTGTGCTTCCTCCGGCGGCACCGAAATCGCGTGGAACTTAAGCCCTTCCTCCAACACGGCGATGCGGTGCGACCGGCTTCCGCCCTTATAAAGCGTTTCCCACGCCGCGCGGATCTGGTCGGGATTTTTGAGTGTCCCCGGGTGCTCGAGGATACCGCCGGGGTTCGCGTTGTTGGCGAAAAAGGAGGCTCCGTAATCCTCGGTGGCGATCGCCATGCCCACGGCGTTTTTGGTAAGGGCGATGGGCGAGTAGCCGACCAGTCCGTCAAAGCTGAGGCCGGGGATGTGCAGGACGTCGTCCTTGGAGAGAGTGACGCCGCCGCTTTTCCCATTGGGGCGGCTTTCGTCCGCGTTCCGCCAGTAGGTGTAGTAAATCTGCCCGTCCGGGCCGCGCCAGACATCCGTTTTGTTCGGGAGCAGAGGATAGAGCGCCAGCACGCGCCCGCCGCCGTCCCGGATGATCTGGGCATATGCGTTCCCCCACAGGAGCAGGTGGCTCATAAGCGTCTCCCGGAATACGAAGCTGGTCATCTCCGGGTTCGGCGCGTTATGCAAAAGATTATACAGATAATGCCCTGGCAGCAGCTTGGTGCCGTTTTCCTCGTAGCGATACACATGAAGCGGCAGGCTCGCGATGGCCTCGGAGATCACCCGGACGCAGGCGTACACCGCCGCGTTCTGCATGGCGGTGTTTTCGTTGACAAAGGGGCCGGAGGTGGAGCTGCCCCAGAAGAAACTTTTCGAGGTGGAGAGGCTGTTTTGGGGATTTTCTTTCTTTTTCCGGGAGAAAAAGCCCATCACTGCCACCCGTCCTCTCCGTAGATCAGCAGGCTGTGCGTGTCGTATACGCTGCCGGGCAGCGCGCCCTCGTTGCGGATGGCCCGGTCAAGCGCCATGATGAGCGCCACCACGCCGTCGATGCGCTCGGTCGCTTTCTGCTTGTTGGGCTTGATGTTGCCGGCGGCGTCGGTGCTGACGCAGAGGTTATCCGCCATCCAGCGCAGGGGCGGGTTCCCAGCGTGGGCAATTTTCTGTTCCAGCGTCAGGCGCATCAGCTCTTTTGTCGCCGGGGACATATCCTTAAAGCCCTGCCCGAACGGCACGACAGTAAAGCCCATGCCCTCCAGATTCTGCGTGAGCTCCCACGCGCCCCAGCGGTCAAAGGCGATTTCCTTGATGTTGTATTTTTTCCCGAGCTCCCCGATAAACTGCTCCACGAAGGAATAGTGGATCACGTCGCCCTCGGTGGTCTGCAGGAAGCCCTGCGCTTTCCACAGATCGTAGGGAACGTGATCGCGCCTGACGCGGGTTTCGAGCGACTCCTCCGGTATCCAGAAAAACGGCAGGATGATGTATTTATCCTCTTCGTCCTCTGGCGGGAACACCAGCACGAACGCGGTGATATCCGTGGTGCTGGACAAATCCAATCCCCCGTAGCAGATGCGTTTTTCCAGCGATTTCGGGTCGAACCGGAAGGAGCAGGCGTCCCATTTCTCCATGTTCATCCAGCGGACGGACTGTTTTACCCACTGGTTGAGCCGCAGCTGGCGGAAAATGTTCTCGTTGACCGGGTTCTGCTTCGCGTCCTCAAAGGACTGACGCATGGTTTCCATCGTCACCGTGATGCCAAGGGAGGGGTTTACCCTGCGCCACACTTCTTCGGATGTCCAGTCCTCTTCGTCGGCGGCGGAGTAGATCACCGGATAGAAGGTCGTGTCGATCCGCTTGCCGCGCAGGACGTCCTCGGCTTTCTGGTGCATCTCCCAGCAAATGGAGTTGCGGTCGACGCCGGCGGTGGTGATGATAAAATGCAGCGGCTGCTCGCGCGCGTCGCCGGAGCCTTTCGTCATGACGTCGAACAGCTGCCGGTTCGGCTGGGCGTGGAGCTCGTCGAAGATCACGCCGTGGGCGTTGAGGCCGTGCTTGGTATACGCGTCGGCGGAAAGCACCTGGTAAAAGCTGTCGAGCGGCGTGAAGGTCAGGCGCTTTTGCCCGAGGTTCAGCTTCATCAGCCGCTTCAGCTGCGGAAACTGGTCGACCATTTCCACGGCGACGTCGAACACGATGCTCGCCTGGCTGCGGTCGGACGCGCAGCCGTAGATCTCGCCGCCGTGCTCCAGGTCGGCGCAGGTGAGCAGCAGCGCGACCGCCGCCGCAAGCTCTGATTTGCCCTGCTTTTTTGGAATCTCCACATACGCGGTTTTGAACTGGCGGCATTCGTCAAATTTGCGGACGATGCCGAATAGGTCGCGGATGATTTGCTCCTGCCAGTCGATGAGCTCGAACGGCTCGCCATACCAGCGCCCCTTGGTGTGCCGCAGGTTGTTGACGAAATACACCGCCGCGTCCGCGAAACGCTCCTTATATACCGAACCCGCCGCCTTGAAGCGGGACGGTTTGTAGTTTTTCAGCCTTCGGAACTCCTCCACCCGCACCGCCTCCGGATAAAAAATGGGAGTCCTTCTCGGGGCTCCCGGCAGACTGTTTCCATTTTATGCGGCGCTTTTTCCCATTAGCACGCCGGACAGACTGTAAAAATACAAATTTTGATAGACAAGCCGGCGATTTCTGGGTAGTGGGTAGGATGAAATGGACATAAACGACTTGAGCAGTCTATTTTCTAAAACAGCCATGATTGGTAAGCATAAGCGCGAAAAATTTTTAATTAAAATAGACATGATTGTCGAATTGTGGTAAAATAATATTAAATGTGAAATTTAAATGATTCATATTAGTGACAAGCTCTTGTAGAAATAATAGGAATGCATGAAGCAAAGGAGATATACTTAATGCCGATGTATTTGAAGAAAGATACTATTCGGTTAATAGAAGCTAGTGTAGACTCCATCAGCATGGCTGTCACTTCGCTTGGCTTACCACAAAGATATGAGCTTCGTGAATCTTCATCCGAAAACGCCATTGCTGTTGGGCTTGCAGGTGTTTCGGTTGAACTCGCTATGAGTTCAATTATTGTACAAGCGCAAGGAGAGCAATCATTGCATCTCCCTTCAGGGTACTATAAAACAGGAACACATATTGTTGATAATTTTAGAGCTCTTATCACTTCTCAAATCCCCAAAATGCTTTTTTTGACACAAGGCATTAAAAATCCAGCAGAGCATATTTCAAAGATACTGAAATATACTCCAAAATTTAAATTGCTCACCAAATCTAGAGCCGGGGGATTACACGCGGGCAAAGGACCATCAAGAGATGTATGTATCGCCTGTGTAAATGACGTTATCAACTTTATAAATCTTTTAGGTGAGTCTTCTAGAATTAAGCCATATACAGAAACAGTTCCTCGCATTATTGCAATGCCCAAAAGTTATGATTTGATTATTGATGACCTAATAGGGAAAATGGATAAATCTACATCAGATATTGATAAGGCAAATATGCTTTCATCTATTTATCTTGTAATCCCAGAACTGCCAGAAGAAGAACCAGAATGGGTTCAAGCCTTTGACAGATTGATGATATCGCCTAAAGAAACCGATATTTCATTCTTGCTTGATACCCTTCAGAACTCAAAGTACGCTTCTCTTATTAAAGTCGCAAAATCAGCAGATGCTTTACCCGTAACTGTACAAAAGGGGAATCCTAACGCACTTCCTATTGAGCCGCAATACCTAAAAAAATCCTTTTCAGATATACGCGATCGTTGGTATGCTGATAGAGGGACGGCCAATGGACGGTTAGATCAAAAGCAGTTTGATCCGCCGCCAATTGAATCTGTTTATGAAATATTTTCATTGCAGTTCCATGTGCTGCAAATTACCAGGAGCGAAGATGAATTGCTTACTGCCACGGACACATGGCCTCTTGTCGCTGCAAGTTTATCTTACCCCGGTACTTTAGGCCCGTATTGGTACTTTGTAAGGAAGACATCTGATTGGGGACAAATGGAAGCTTACATAAATAGAGCCGTAAAATATGGTGGACAATCGTTACGAACAGGATTCAAAGAATTCAAACCTTGGTTTGATGCGTTAAGAAAAGGGAAAGCACTACCTAAAACGGAAGAGCATGTCATTAAGTTGCTCAGTGAATATGAAGAAACCAGCAATAAACGAAAAGCGCTTACAAAACTGAGTGAGAAAAACGAGAAGAAAGATAAAGCTTTATGTGAAAATGCAAAATCCGACTTGGCGCAAGTATATGGCGAAGAGAAGTCTATCGGCGAAATACTTATCAAGTTAGCTGAAAATAAATACGCTTTTAATAACGATGGTAGTAGATCTTATTGGGCACGAGTTTTGTGCGAAGCCGCATCAGAGATGGAGGACTCTCAAGGTCTTTTGGCAATTCTTAAATCTCAAGAATTATCTGTAGCGCATAGTGCAGCACGTAAAGCATTGAGGATGATAGACTTTATTAACTTTGGCCCCAAAATTGAATGAACTGTCATTAGAAGTTTTTAATTTGTTTTGATCCTCTTGCTTTGGCAAAAATGAATTGGATATATGAAATGCTTGATTCGATGAAATTAATGCAGATTTTCAAGTTATGCTATCGTATTTTCTTGGTGAACGCGCCGGCAATCCGGAACCGGTCAATACCGGGGATGAGGCTCAGCGTGGAGCCGCAGTCCCATTTGCAGAGGAGGTTCCCGGCGTCGTCCACGCCGCGAACCGTGGCGCGGTCACCCGGCTTTAGCATGCTGTAGGGGTCATCCATCGTGATCAGTTCCACCCGTGTCCCAGCGGGGTATTCCCGCCGGAGGCGTTCGACCGTTTCCTTGGAAGGAAAGTTATTCATGCGCGGCACCTGCTTCCCCGATGCTGTCTGCACCAGTATCGGCGGGGGCGGCTTCCTCTACCACCGGGGCGGGTACCGTCCCAATGATTTCCGTGCCCGCGTCCGTGCCGCCAACGGCCTCGCTCGCGGCCTTTTTCTCCGGCGCGCCGTACCGCCACGCGGCATTTCCGGTAAGATTCTGGAGCAGGAATTTTCGGGCCAATTTGAAATCGTTGCCCACCATGCCGAGCCCGATGAGCCACACCCGCATGGCGAAGCGCGGGTTCTCAAATTCGTCCCTCGCCTTCGCGGTCACGCGCTTTTTCTCTTTCGCCGTTTTGCACAGGGCGGCGATAAACTGCGCGCAGGCCTTTGCCGTGTCACCGTCGAGGCCGTTTGAGAACCAAGGAAAGCGGAGGGTGTCCCCGGCCGATTCAATGGGCAGGTCATCCGCGCCGAGGGCTATTTTGATGAGCGCGGCTTTGCTCTCCACCAGCTTTTTCAGGTTTTCCAGCTTTTCCGGCGTGAAGCCGTCCGCTGGCATTTCAATAGCGAGGCGGTCGGGCGCTTCCGGCACTTCGGTGACCACCGGTTCATCCGCGCAGGAAGTTTCAGCGTCTATTTCGGCTGCAAACCCGCGCCCGGCAAGAGCGTCCCAAAGGGCGTCGTTGCGCTCGCCGCTGACCGTTCCATTTTTGTCCACTGTGTAGCCGCCGACAGCGTAGGCGAAGCTGGGCGCTCCGAGGTAGTTCATCGGAGCGTTTAGGATTTCGCTGATTGCGGCCACCAGCCTTTTGCGGTCTGTTCCTGTTACGTTAAAATTGAATTTCTGCATGGTAATGCCTCCTGAAGAAGTGATTTTCGCCTTTCGGCAGTACCATTAATCACTCTTTTCAGCTGTAATAGCAAGTCACAAATCATGGACATTAATAAGGCTTTGTGGTAGGCATAACCATGCTCTACTAATAAAATTTAACGTTCTGACACCGAGCTATTGCGGTTTTTATGGTATAATAAAAACATAATAAATTGTCTGTTAGGTCAATTTACACAGCCTTTTTACATTCATGAGGAGAACAATGAAATTAAGAAAATATAAACAAACGGACTGTGCAGAGATGGCAGCACTTTTTTACGATACGGTCCATTCGGTAAATTCAAAAGATTATACAGAACCACAACTTTATGCGTGGGCTACTGGAAACATAGCTATTTCCGCCTGGAATGCATCTTTTTTGGAACATCATACAGTTATTGCGGAAGACGCAAGTGTCATTGTCGGCTTCGGGGATATGGATGATAACGGTTATCTTGACAGGTTGTATGTACATAAAGATTATCAAAACAGAGGGATAGCATCCGCTATCATAAATGAACTTGAAAAACAGGCTTTTCTCCGTGGCGTTTTCCGTTTTTCTACCCACGCATCTATCACTGCCAAACCATTTTTTGAGAAGCAAGGATATAAAACTTTAAGTGAAAATATAGTTATACGGCACAACATTAGATTGACGAATTTCATAATGGAGAAAGACTGCGCGAAATAATAATGTGTTCTGCATGAATGACAGCTGAGCAATAACCGCTTAGCTGTCATTTTTTACGCTAATTCAGTTCATGATATGCAGTTTTGTCGCCGCCACGGAGCAAAAACACGCCCTCGTCGCTTTTGTGGAATTCGATGTAGCGCTTTACGATCACGTCGCAGTATTTCGGGTCGAGCTCCATGGAGCAGTTGACGCGGTCAGACTGCTCCGCCGCGAGCATCGTGGTGCCGGAGCCACCGAACAGGTCGAGCGTCACGTCCCCGATGCGGGAGGAATTCGCGATGGCCCGCCCCGCCAGCGCGATCGGCTTCATGGTCGGGTGCTCCGCGCTCTTTTTCGGGCGGTCGAATTGCCACAGGTCGCTCTGCTGGCGGTCCTGTAACGGGCAAAGCCGCTTTTCGCCGTCGAGCCAGCCGTACCAGATCGGCTCGTACTGCGTGTGGTAATCTTTCCGCGACAGCACGAGCGTGTCTTTCGCCCAGATGACCGTGGAAGACCAGTGGAAGCCGGCCTCCTTCATCGCCGTCATCACCGTGCCCCATTCCTGCGCGGACATCACCACATACACCATCGCGCCCGGCTCGCAAACCGACGCCATTGCCCTGAACGCCGCAAGCAGGAATGCGTAAAACTGCTCCCCGGTCATCTTGTCGTTAAGAATTCGCCGGGGCTTCCAACTGGGATGCTTCGCGTCGCCGCCGTAGTCCACGTTCCACGGCGGGTCGGTGAAAACCATCCTGGCTTTCTCGCTGCCACCGGGGCTCCCGGCGTCCATCAGCCGCGCCACCGCGCCCAAATCCGTGCTGTCCCCGCACATCAGCCGGTGCCTGCCGAGCAGCCACACGTCGTCGGTTCGCGTCACCGGCTCCGTGATCTTCGCGGCCTCGGCCTCGCCGTCAAAGTCATCTTCGACGATGCCGCCCGTCTGGCGGCTGTACTGCTGGTATAGCTTATCGAGCTCCGGTGCCTCGAAGCCCGTCAGCTCCACGGCGAATCCGCTTTTCTCCAATTCCTGCAGAAGCTCCGTCAGCTTGGGCGCGTCGAATTCGCCGCTGATTTTGTTCAGTGCGACGTTGAGCGCCTTTTCACGCTGCTCGTCGAGGTCGACCACCACGCAGTCAATTTCCGTAACGCCCAGCTGGACGAGCACCTTAAAGCGCTGGTGCCCGCCGACGATGTTCCCGGTGCGCTGGTTCCAGATAATCGGCTCCACATAGCCGAATTCTTCCACGGAGCGCAGCAGCTTTTCGTATTCCGGGTCGCCGGGCTGCAGATCCTTCCGGGGGTTATACTTCGCCGGATTCAGCTTCGCCGCCGGGATTTTCTGTATGTTCATCGCGTCCATCGTCCGGCTCCTCCCTTGGGCGCTTCTTGCGGACGCGCCCGCTCATAATCGCGGCGATCAGGTCTTCCTCCGGGTTTCTGATCACTTTTTCGCTGTTGCGGGACACCACATCCCAGATCACGCCCCAGGTCAGCGCGACGTTTTTCTGCAGCTTGAGCATCGCTTCGGTGAAGCTGGTGACCGTTAGCTCATGCTTTTCGTTGTACCCGACGATGGCCGTTTTGGACAGGGCATACTGCGCGTCGATGAGATAATATTTCGCCATGACGTAGTCGCATATATTTTCAACCGGGATGAGGTTCAGGCACCCGGACGGCTCAAGGTGGTCAAGGGTTTTCTCAAAGATCTCCTCGATGGAGATAAAATTCAGCGCGGGCTTTTCCATGTGCCGGAGGTATTCCGGCATCTTCGGTCGACTGGTGCCGCCGCTGAACTCGATTTTTTTCAAAGGCCGCCGGCCCGGATTCCCAGCCGCCAGCTTTTCCGCCAGCGGCTTCGGCTTGCGGCCCGCGCCTTTTCTCGTTCCTCCGCTGGGCATCCCGTCACTCCTTCCGCACAGACAGTGTCTTTGCATGTATATGCGGCGTTTTTTCAAAATGTGCCCGATTTTTCCGTTGTTTTTGTCGTGGTTTGTCCGTTCCCGACGCCCTGCTAGGCGCGCCTGTTTCCGCCAGATTCCCGGAAAGCTCCGGGATTTTCCGCGCAAACAGCCTGTACACGTTTTGAAAAAAGCCGGCTTTTTGAAAAAACAGTTTGTCAGGCTTGTTTTTCAAAACAGAGAAAGCCCCGAAACATCAGCGTTTTAGGGCTTCTCTGATTTTTTTGAATTCGCGCGTGTAGTGTACGAAGGCCTGCCGCGCTGTCCGCAAGGCAGGGTCGCAGAGATCAGACCGCTCCCTGGGGGGTCAGCGGCGGGAGTTTTCAGCCGCGATGGTGATTGCGGAATGGCAGGACTTGCAGAGCGCCATCAGGTTGGATTCTTCATGGCCGCCGCCTTCGGCGACGGGAACGATGTGGTGGACTTCTTCGGCGGAGACGGTGCGCCCGGCCTTGAGGCATCGTTCGCAAAGCGGATGCTTCGTGAGGTACAGGGCACGGATGGTTTTCCAGCGCCTGCCGTAGACCTTGTTCGAACCGGGGTCGCGGCGGTACCGGTTGTACTCGCGGTTCGCCTGCGAAGCGTGGGCTTCGCAGTACCTGCCGTCGGTCAGGTTCGGGCAGCCGGGGAAGGCGCAGGGTTTCTTCGGTTTGTGGGGCATAAAGGCACCTCCGATTGAAAATATAGGACAGCTTATGAGCGGGAGGGCACAAGTGAGCGGAAGCCCATATATTTTTTCTTATTGTTAAGGAATCACTCTAAACCTCTTTTTGGCTTCGCGTAACGCAATAGGTGAGAAAAACCAGCTCCATCCGCTCCAATGCCGATAACCGGTAGCCGGAACCCGCTCGGGACAACGCGCAGAACCGTTGCATCCTCTTATATGAGTTTAATACCGCGAAAGATACGGCGGCGGGTCACAGGCTCGTCGGCAGTGGCCACGCCGGGCAAGCCGGACACCTCGCTGTTGAACCGCCGTTGGGAGACCGCTTTCAGGTTTCCATCCTCGCAATAGTCTTTATAGCTGTCGTACAACTCCTGCCGGAAGCAGGCCGCGCCCGCCGCGACGGTGCAGCAGTCCTCCACATACGCCAGCACGCTGTTGTTTTCGATCTTGTACTGCTTGAGCTCGGCGAGAGTGCGCTCGGTCTCGCCGAACTGGTAGTTCTGCGCGATCAGCTGCTTCAGCCCCGCGATCGACCACATCAGGATACCGTCGCGCTCCTCCGCCAGTTTTTCCTTCAGCTGAAAGTCCCGCTTCTCCGGCGGCACCGGCTTGGAGAAGCGGATGATGATCAGCCGCCGGTAGAAAGCCTCGCTGCGGTCGCCGTAGTTGCGGGGGATGTCGTTGCAGGAGTAGAGGAAGCGGGCGTAGGGCTTGAAGCTGAACGGGTCTTTGTGCTTGCGCTCTCCGGTGATATAGTCCTCGCCGGTGACGGCCTTGAACATGCCGGCGTCGTCGATGCTTTTGTTGGAAAGGTCGGCGTAGATATTCGCCAGCTTGCCGAACAGTTCCGCCGGCTGGAAGCGTTCGGATAGGTGCTGCAGCGGGATGTTGGACACGTTCTCCGCGCCCAGCAGGATGTCCTGCACCACCTGCAGAATCGTGGATTTCCCCACGTTCGCCAGCCCCACCAGCATGAAGGACTTCTGCGCCTTCGTGATTGGGACGAGGAAATACCCGAAGATCTCCCGCAGCAGCTCGATTTCCGGTTCCTCGAGGATGCCGCGCAGAAACGCCATGAAGCGCGGGCATTCGGCCTCCGGGTCGTATTTCGCCTTGATCTGCACGGTCGAGTAATACTGCGGATCGTGCGGGCGGAAGGTGTCGTCGAGCACGTTATACAGGCCGTTCTGCGTGTTGATGATGTACGGGTTCGGGTTGATCTCCCGAATGGGCTTGCGGATGATCAGCTGCCACTGGCCTTCGGCGTCGTTGATCTGATTCATGGTGGCGTCGCGCGGAATCAAGTAGGTGCGCACCGCTGCTTTCGCGTCTTTGTCGCCCTGGGACGTGTAGACGCCGCCGTTATAAAAATAATACTGCTCGGCGGTGTAAAACGCGTGGAACCGTTCGGCGAGGTGGTTTGCCAGAATGCCCGGTAAAAAGCGCAGCCCGCCTTTCGCCGATTGCTCATACCAGTCCGGCAGCTCTTTGCCGGATCTCTCGCGCTGCGCTTCGCGCGTTTCGGAGAACCGGCGGTACAGGTCGCGGTACAGCGCGGTTAGGGGCTTAATGTCATCCAGCTTGAAGCCGAAATGCTGGCGGACGTCGTATTTGAGGAAAATTTCGGCGAGGCCCGCGTCGGCGTTATACAGGTAATCGTTGATAAAGCGCTGGGCGGTTCGCAGGTCGGTGGAAGGATCATGGCTCAACTTCAGGCCGGCGAGGATTTTTTTGAGTTCCGTCAGTTTCATGGGCCGGAACGCCAGCCCCGCCGGCGATTTGCAGGTACAGGAAGCATTCTCCATTTTTGGACAGACGAAGCCGTGTTCCGCGATTTTCCGGCAGGTCATGGGTTTCGTGCCGGATTTATAAAAATGGTCGATCTTCGCCTGCGTAACCTTGAAATCATAGTTCGGGTACGGCTTCGACAGCTTGTGGATCACAGCCTCGCCGCCCTCGAAAACCGCCAGGTTGGAGATCATGGCGTACCAATCCGGCTCAGGCAGGGTTTTGGCGTTGCGTTTGCAGTGCTGGATAAACGCGCAGCGCCGGCCCACCAGCACCAACCCTTTCTGGGTGCCGCGCTCCCTGACGGGGGACGGAGTGGATGGAACCGGGCTTTCATCGGGAATCTCCGGAAGAACGGCCTCGAGCTGCCGCTGCGTATAGCGCAGCTCCGGATTGAACTTGACGCATTCCACGAGGACGGGCTCTTCCTTGCAGTGAAAATATCCCGGCAGACGGAAAACCCGGCTTTCGTTCACGCAAGCCGGGTCAGCGCCGAAATATGCGATGAGCCTCTTTTGAATGGGACGGAAGCGGTCGACTTTGGCATTCTTCATCAGCCAGTAGCAGTGGAGCGATTTTCGCGTCTTGACGATCAGCGACGGCTCCAGCGGAAAAGCCCGTATCTTCTCCAGCTGTTCTTCCAGCGGGATATTGTCGCACTCCATGAACTGGGCGTTGATGCGGGTGATATCCGAATCCTCGTGCCCGCCGTAGTTGATGACAAAATAGATGCCGCGCCCCTGCCCATTGTGTGCCTTGAGCGTATCGGCAAGATCGGTGAAATCCTCCAGCACCGTCTCCAGCTTCTGTCCCGAAAACGCGCTGTCGGGCTTGTCGCTGAACACGCGCAGGCAGACTTTTTCTTTTGGGTCGAAAAACGGGCGCAGAAATTCCTCCGGCGGGATATTGACGCCGCGCAGGGAATATTCGCTCACAGGCATCCCTCCAGTTCCCGCAGCTCGCCGAAGCGCTTTCCGGCGGCGGCATCCGCCACAATCGGCACCGAAAAGGCCTCGAAAGGCTGTGTTTCCATACAGGTTTTGATGAAAAGTACGGCCTCTTTCAGCTGATTTTCGGGCAGCTCAAAGACCAGTTCATCGTGAATTTGAAGCAATGGACAAAGCCAGGAACGCTCGGGCAGGCCCCGGACAATCCGTCCGAGAGCGAGTTTGAGAATGTCCGCCGCCGTGCCCTGTATCGGCGTGTTCATGGCCACGCGCTGGGCGAAAGATTTTACGTTCCAGTTGGTGGACGTGATGCCGGGCAGGGAGCGCCGCCGCCCGAGCCATGTTTCGGTGTATTTGCGGAACTCGGCCCGGCGTTTCGTCTCCTCCTGCCAGCGGGAAAGGCGCGGATATCCGGACTTCAGGCTGCGAATGATCCGGTCGCATTCGTCGAGTGAAACATCCAGCCCAGCCTTGAATTTCAGTGTTTTCTGCAGGCCTTTCGGATAAAGGCCGAAAAAGGTGCCGAAGTTGCAGTTCTTGGCGATGGTGCGCCGCTCCTTGTATTCCGGCGCGTTTTTGTCTTTGGCCTGCTCCAGCGGAATCTTGTAAATGACCGAGGTGGTCTGGGCGTGGATATCCCCGCCGGACCGGTAGGTTTCCAACATTTTTTCATCCTTGCAGTAGAACGCGCCCACGCGCAGCTCAATCTGCGAGAAGTCCAGCGACAGCAGGAGTTTGCCCTCCGGCGCGGTGATGAAATTGCGCACGCCGATATCGTCCGCGCCCGCCCTCGGCATGTTCTGGCAGTTCGGATTTTTCGAGGCGAAGCGCCCGGTCTCGGTGGCCAGCGGCAGCAGGTCGGGATGGATGCGTCCGGTGGCCGTATTCACATATTTGAGATATCCGTCTATGTAAGTGGACTTGATTTTCCCCCAGCGGCGGTACTCCTGCACCAGTTCGAACAGGCGCACCAGTTCCGGACGGTTCTTCTCACAATACTCTTTCAGCAGAATCAGGGCTTCATCGTCCAGAGCGTCCCGCTCCTTTTCCGTCTGCTTCACTTTCGGCAGTTTCAGGCGGTCGAACAGGTACTTCTTGAAAGCGGCGGTGCTGGCGTTCGCGCCGATGGAAACGTCACCGATGATGAACGCGATGTCCCGGCGCAGGTCGGCCAGCTTCTTTTCGGCTTCCGCGCCTTTCTGCTCCATCAGCGGGCGGTCGATGGGAAGCCCGTTATACCGCATCAGTCCGACATAGACGGCGGTGGGAGATTCGATTTTTTCCGTGATAAACCGGTGCTTCGGCAGGAACCGGTCGAACCAGTTGTTGAACAGATGGTACAGCCGCAGGGCGTAATCCGAGTCCGAGCGAGCATAACGGACGGTGCGCTCGGCCTGCGGGTCGAGCTCGTCGAAGTGCAGGCCGCTGACCGTCTCGGTATAGGACGGCAGCTGTTCGCCGAAGTATTCCGGCACCAGCGTTTTCAGCCCGCAGTCGCCGAGAGAGCGGAATTCCTTCTCGTTTTTATACACCAGCTGCGCCGCCGCAATGGTGTCGTAGCAGGGTTCCTGAACCACAATTCCCTTGGCGTACAGGAACGCGCTCTCGAAAGCCAGGTTGTGGGCGATTTTGGTGACGGCGGAATTCATGAAAAAGTTCGGCTTCAGCCAGCCCCAGATAGCATCCTGATCGGCGGCGTTCTCCCCAATGCGGTGCGCCAGCGGCAGGTAGACGGCGTCGCCCTCGGCCACCGAAAAGCTGATGCCGGCGATATGCGACTTGTGCGCGTCCAGCGCGGCGCGGTCGTCGCTTCGGTATGCGTCGTCCGGCGCGGTCTCAAAGTCGAAGGCGGCGATGGAAGCGCCGGAAAGATAGGCTTGCAAGTCTTCAAGCGTGAGGATACATCCGTATTCCAAACTGACAATTCCCCCTAAAACTGTAGTTTTTATATGTTTATGAATGTCGAATTCAGAATAAATGTTGTCCCATAAAAGCCCAAGAGCATGGCCCAAAATACTACATTTATATCAATTTACGATTGAAATACGCTATAGCATGCGCTATAATATGCGAAGTGGAGGTGGCAATAAATGACCATCGACGAAATATTGAAATCAATACGAAAAGAATTAAATATTTCACAAGAGCAGCTTGCCCGTGATTTAAATGTAAGCTTTACTACGCTGAACCGCTGGGAGAATAATCGCTCGAAACCGAGCCGTCTTGCCATGATGCGGATTGCCGACTACTGCAAAGAAAAAAGCGTTTCAGAAAAAACGATCTCCATGCTGGAACGCGCCTGAATGCTAAAATTAGGAGGAGCCATGTGAGCGATAAGAAAGCTATGAAACAGACCAAATCCAAGCAGCGTGTTGCCGATCACGGAGAAGTATTCACAGCCGAGCGCGAGGTAAACGCCATGCTTGACCTTGTGAAACAGGAGACGGAACGCATTGATTCTCGCTTTTTGGAGCCTGCCTGCGGCAATGGAAATTTCCTCGCCGAAATACTGCGGCGCAAGCTCGCCGTTGTGAAATCGCGATATGGGAAAAATACCGCCGATTATGAGCGTTACGCCGTGATTGCCGTTACAAGCATCTATGGTGTGGACATCCTGCCAGACAATGCGCAGGAATGCCGTGACCGCCTTTTTGATATATGGAACGCCGAATACACAAAGCAGTGTAAGACGGACGCCAATGACGAATGCCGCGAGGCTGTCCGTTTTATCCTAAAGAAAAACATTCTCTGCGGGGATGCCCTGACAATGGAGCAGGCCAATGGCACGCCGATCATTTTTGCAGAGTGGTCTGCCGTGAACGGTTCCTTACTGAAACGCCGCGATTTTGAACTTGCCCAGATGCTGGCTGACCAAACGCCAAATCTGCAGCTTGACCTGTTTGGAGCGTCCGGCAGTTACGAAAAAGATGCAACAGGGGCGACCGTTCTGAAACCGATACGCGAATTCGCCCCAATACATTATAGGAGAGTGCAGGAAAATGGCTGACGTTTATACGAATATATATAATCCCGATGTGCTTTCCTGCCTTGCGAATCTAAGCAACGATGAAGTGTTCACACCGCCGGAAATTGTCAATCAAATGCTGGACATGCTTCCTCAGGAGCTTTTCAGCGACCCTTCCGCCACGTTCCTCGATCCGGCGTGTAAATCCGGCGTATTCCTGCGTGAAATCGCCAAGCGCCTGCTTGTGGGGCTTGCAAAGCAAATTCCTGACCGGCAAGCGAGAATTGACCACATCTTCCATAAACAGCTTTTCGGGATTGCCATCACCGAGATAACCTCGCTGCTGTCGCGCCGGAGTGTTTATTGCTCCAAGTATCCGAACGGAAAGTACAGCGTTACGCATTTTGATAATCCAGAGGGGAACATTCAGTTCAAGAAAATAAAACACATATGGCGGAACAGTAAATGCGTATTTTGCGGTGCAAACCAAAGCGAATATGACCGTAACGAGAGCCTTGAAACGCACGCTTATGAGTTTATTCACACAACACACCCGGAGAGGATCTTTAATATGAAGTTTGATGTGATTATCGGCAACCCGCCATATCAGTTGAGCGATGGGGGAGCGCAAAAAAGTGCAAGCCCTTTGTACCATAAGTTCATACAGCAAGCAAAAAAACTTAAGCCTCGTTACTTGTCAATGATTGTTCCTGCGCGTTGGTATACTGGAGGGAAAGGCCTTGATGAGTTCAGAAATGAAATGCTTACCGATCAACACTTAATTGAAATACATGATTTCCCTGAAACATCTGATTGCTTTCCTGGTGTGAATATTAGAGGCGGGATTTGCTATTTCCTATGGAGCCGTGATTCGAAAGGTGATTGCCATATAACCAATTATAAAGGCGGCAAAGTACTTGACGAAAGTACTAGACCTTTGCTTGAGCCTTCTGCTGAAGTTTTTATTCGCTATAACCGAGCCATTAGCATCCTACATAAGGTTCGTGCTTTTAACGAGAAGACTATGGACAGTTTTGTGTCGGCAAGAAAGCCATTCGGGCTTGCGACAAATTACGATGGTTTTTCACCTGTTAGAACTGCGGATAAAGATATCCTGCTATATAGATTTGGAGAAAATGGGTATGTATCCGATTCGGACATTGAAAAAAATCATTCTTGGGTTGATGGATTTAAGGTCTTTGAACCATATGCAAGTCCAGGTAGCGATGATTATCCTCACTTAGTCTTGTCTCAACCGATAATCGGTGTCCCCCGTACGGCTTGCTCTGAGACATATTTAGTGATAGGTATGTTTAACACGGAAAAAACAGCTAATAATGTTGCATTATATATGAAAACACAGTTTTTTCGCTTTATGCTAATGCTATTAAAAAGCACACAACATATAACTCAAAAAATATATAGCTATGTTCCTATTCAAGATTTCAACCAAGTTTGGACTGACGAAAAACTGTATGCAAAATATGATATAACCAAAGATGAACAAGATTTTATCGATACGTTAGTCAAACCTGTGGCTTGGAATTTTGGGAGTGCTGACGATGATTAATTTTGTTGAGGAGTGGTACAAAAAAGGATGCAAGGAAAAGGAGTCTGTGTTTAGGTTCGTTTCTTATTTTATTGCGTTTAACTACTTATATGCTTCGACACGCCATACCGTTCAGAATCGGAGTGGAAAAGAGAGAGATGAGGATGAATGGAAAACAATTCAAAGGTTTTCCATTGAAAAAATTGCTCCGTACTATATTGACGACACCCCTTTTGCCATATTGGATGATAAGTCCGAATTCTATAAAAAGCCCGTCAAAGCCGTTAATTCCGGCAAAATAAAAGACTATATTAAGCATGTCGAATTCAAAGAAAAACATATCGATCAACTTTTTCTGGCTATCTACCAAGTTCGTTGCAACCTATTCCATGGCTCCAAAGTGATGGTCAGTCCGCGTGATCAGTCGCTTGTAGCTGATGGTGCGAAAGTGCTCGAGGATTTTATGAAGAGATGGCTTCATAAGAGTGGTGGTGGTGCTGATGCCTAACATGGATTTTTTCCCCCTTCGCCCGGATGCTCGGCCAATGATTTATGCCTACGAGGATTCGAACCCCGAATACCGTGGGCTCTTGAAGGTTGGCTACACCACGGTGGACGTGGGTCACCGTGTGGCGCAGCAGTATCCCACCAAACGCCCGGATGGAAAGGTCCCTTACCGCATTGTGTGGCAGGACTCGGCGATGTACTCCGACGGCGGCACTTTCACCGACCATGATATTCACCGCGTACTGAAGCGGCGCGGCATTCAAAGTGTGGGCGGCGAGTGGTTTCGCTGCACCATCCGTGAGCTTGAGGCGGCATATATCGCCGTGCGCGACAAGACCGAGAATATAGAAAACCGCACACAGACCTTTTCCATGCGCCCGGAGCAAAGGGAAGCGGTGGACAAGACTATCGAGTATTTTAAGTCGGCTGAAAAAGAAGGGCGCACTCGTACTGCAAAATTTCTGTGGAACGCCAAGATGCGCTTTGGGAAAACCTTTGCCGCCTATCAGCTTGCAAAAAAGATGGGCTTAAAGAAAATATTGGTGCTGACCTTTAAGCCCGCCGTGCAGAGCGCATGGGAAGAAGATTTGATGACCCACGTCGATTTTGAAGGATGGCAGTTCATTTCCCGGACATCAGAACTGACTTATGAAACCGCAGATTTGTCGCGCCCGATCGTGTGCTTCGGCTCATTTCAGGACTATCTTGGGACAAACGAGAACGGCGGGATCAAAGCGAAGAACGAATGGGTTCATGCAACAAACTGGGATTTGGTTATCTTCGATGAATATCATTTCGGCGCATGGCGCGAGAACGCAAAGAAGCTCTTTGAATCGGAAGACGAGGATGTTTATGAATCGCTCGATACAGAAACGTATGCACAGGAAGAGGCTGGAAACGCCATCAATGAAACCTTTCTGCCTATCACGACCTCACGATACCTGTATCTTTCCGGCACTCCGTTCCGAGCGATCAACTCCGGGGAATTTATAGAAGATCAGATATACAACTGGACCTATTCCGATGAGCAGCGCGCAAAGGAGAACTGGGGCGACGCCCCCGGCAATCCCTATTTGTCGTTGCCGAGAATGGTTCTGATGACCTATAAAATTCCGGACAGCATTCGGCAGATCGCCCAGCAGGGGGAATTTGACGAGTTTGATCTGAACGTGTTTTTCTCTGCCGAGGGGCGCGGAGAAAACGCCAAGTTCAAATTTGAAGAATATGTTCAGAAATGGCTCGACCTGATTCGCGGCGCATATCTGGGCACCACGACCGACGACTTGAAACTTGGCGCGAAAAAACCGGAAATGCCCTACTCCAACAGCCGGCTTCTCTCAATACTGACGCACACGCTCTGGTTTCTGCCGAATGTCGCCTCCTGCTTTGCCATGAAGAATCTTCTGGAAAAGCGTAATAACAGCTTTTTTAGCGATTATAAAGTAACGGTCTGCGCCGGGCCGAGCGCGGGGATGGGCGCGGACGCCTTGAAACCGGTTTTGCGTTCTATGGGCGATCCGCTTAAAACAAAGACCATCACGCTCACTTGCGGCAAGCTGACCACCGGCGTCACCGTCAGGCCATGGACGGGCATCTTCATGCTGCGTAACCTTTCCAGCCCGGAAACTTATTTCCAAGCGGCGTTCCGCGTGCAAAGTCCATGGGAGATTGACCTCGGTGCGGGAAAAAAGGAAATTATGAAGCGTGAATGCTATGTTTTTGACTTTGCGCTTGACCGTGCGTTGCGAGAGATTTCCGATTATAGCTGCCGATTGGATATCAACGAGGGCAATCCGGAAAAGAAAGTGGCGGAGTTTATCAATTTTCTGCCTGTTCTGGCGTACGACGGCAGCACGATGAAGCGTCTGAACGAAACCGATATTCTGGACATTGCCCTTGCCGGAACATCCGCGACACTCCTCGCTCGGCGTTGGGAGAGCGCGCTTCTCGTCAATGTGGACAACGATACCCTCGCTCGGCTTATGGCAAGCGAAGACGCTATGAAAGCCTTGATGAGTATCGAAGGATTCCGCAGCCTGAACACGGAAATTAACGATATTATCATCGCTTCCGAAAAAGTCAAAAAGGCCAAGGCGAAGGGTGAAAAACTCACGCCCAAGGAGAAAAAGGAACTCTCCGACGAAGAAAAGGAATACAAGTCCAAGCGCAAGCTGATTCAGGAAAAACTGATCAAATTCGCCACACGCATTCCCATCTTTATGTATCTGACGGATTTCCGCGAATACAGCCTGCGTGATGTCATCACGCAGTTGGAACCGGGGCTGTTCAAGCGTGTGACCGGTTTGGATGTAAAAGATTTCGAGTTGCTTGTTTCACTTGGCGTTTTCAATGGAGCTTTGATGAACGACGCCGTCTATAAATTCAAACGCTATGAAGATTCCAGCCTCAACTACACGGGTGTTGATAAGCACGAAGGTGAAGCCGTTGGCGGATATGACACGGTTCTTACTCGTGAGGAGTATGATCGGTTATTTGGCTCTCAACAAATTTCCTTAACTTCGCTGAACCAGGCATTTGAAGATGTTCCTGATTTGCCCGATGCTGACGATGCCGATTATTCCGATGATGAGGATGAGGATAGCGACGACTCCACGCCGCCCAAATCTACGGAAAAGCAACCCGAACGGGAAAAATCAATAATACAGAGTCATCCGGCGGCTCCGACAGGTAGGCCGCAAGTAGTGCCAACATTTCATTCCGTTTCGGCCCCTACGGCACAGGCCTCCGCAAAGCCTAAGGTTGATATCTCGGGCGTAAAAATCGGTTCATCGGTATCCCACAAGGCATTCGGTGAAGGTACTGTGCTGAAAATCGTGGGTGATAAGATAACGGTTGCTTTTGGAAAGGCCGAGAAAACATTCTTATTTCCACAGGCGTTTGAACAAGGCTTTTTGACGAAACGGTAAGTGAAGAAGCTATCATAATCTACTATGGATAAAATAATATAAAAATTTGCAGAAATGTGAATTTGAGCAAGAAGAAACAGAAGGATGTGTGACTAAAGAGTGCTAGATCAGAAAGCCATCGAAACCAAAGCAGTAAATGCCGTGAGAGATATCATCGTGGAATCTGATTATCTTGACCAGTTCATCGCGGATAATGACAAGGAACCATCTTTTGATGGCTTTGTGTATCTATATTCTGAAAAAGGGAAAAAGAAAGAAAATTTTATTGGAAGAATCGCTGTTCAGGTAAAAGGCACACAAAGGAAGGTCCCTGCAAATAAGACAATAATAAAATATCCTGTCGCATTGTCTGACTTGAGAAATTATTTAAGCGAGGGCGGTGTCATCTATTTTGTTGTGCATATTTCAAGTGATGGAAAGAAGCATAGGATTTATTACAATGACATGCTTCCGATTAAAATCAAAAAAATATTAGAGTATGCACCAGATCAGTCAACGAAAAATATTAAATTCAGACTTTTCCCTTCTGATATAAAAGTTGTTCAAACATTATTGTTTTCTTTTTATGAACATAAGAGAAAACAATCAATCTTGCATGATTTAAGTGAAATACCGTCAGTAGATGATCTGCAACAACAGAAATTATTGCAGGAACTTAGTCTGACTGTAGCAGGAACCGGACAATATCACAATCCAATTGATGCATTTTTGAACGAGGATGTATATGTTTATGCAAAAGTTATTGGCACAGAAGTGCACTATCCTGTAGATTTGATTACCGATACAGCTGAAAGAATTATCTCGCATGAGGTAATTAATCATATCTCTGTCAATGGTAAACAGTATTATGAAAAGTATGTCGTCCTCGATTATATTGATAAGGTCCAGCTTAAATTTGGGCAGAGTATTACTTTCACGTTTCCACGGTCTAAAACTGACTCACCAAAGCAGAAGGCAACAATTAACTACACTCCTTGTTCCTCCCTCCGCCAAAGAGCTACTGACTTGGCGTTTTGGATTGCTTTTGTGAAGGCTAGTGGATTTGAAATGAATGGAAAATTTACTAGGTTTCCATTAGATTCAAAGCTGACAGATGAAAGTTGCCAGAAAGCAAATGAAGAGCTCTCCTTTTTAGAAAATGTTGTAAATGTTTTTAGCATTCTACATATCACGCAAGACATTAATATTAAAAATATGTCTGAGAGAGATTGGCGAGAGCTCAATATTTTGTGTAAAGCTTTTATTGATAAGGAACCAATAAAAGGAATGCGTAAAGATCTTCCATTTTCTTATCAGCTACGAATTGAAGATGTGAGGATTGCACTTGTACATACCGAAATAGATGTAGATGATACTGCAAAAATCCATGATTTCTTTTCTGACCACTTTCTGTATGGATATACAGTAGAAGATGTTCGGCATTTTGCTCCGCCCTGCGCCATTATCGATCAAGAGGGCTGGAAAATTATCTCAAATATTTATTTTGATGACATCCTTCCATCGTTTAGGAGAATTTATTTACAACATCATGATTATGAGATCTTTGTTGTTGCAAATAATTCCCTTCTTACAATATTGTTAGCGTATGACTCTTGTGGAAAAAAGGAGCTTCTTGAAACTGCAAAGCAGTTGTCACAATGGATATTTAAAGAATGTCCTGAAGAAACTTTATCAATTCCTATTCGCCTAATTAATTTTTTACAGGTGATGGGCCGAATCCGAGATTTGAACAAGGCTGAACGTATACAATTATTGGAACTCGCTGAAAACACAAATACTGAAGAGCGGATTAAAGTTGGGGCATACTTGTTACTTAAGAATAAAGATGCTGCCGAAATGCACTTTGATAGAATGAGTAGCGACCTTCAAAAAAGTTTTATTAAATGGCCTATCTACCATTTCTGGATCACACATTGATTTGCTCCGCTTTACAACCACATTTTGAGTTTACACAAGGTTTAGACACCTAAACGCATAAGTGCTTTTGATTTTTCTTAAAAATTTTTCAGCGTGTTCATACGGGACAAAAGCATTTACATTCTCCACTTCACTTCCCGAATCTTCACCTGCCCAAAATAATCGCATTTCGTCTTCACGCTTTCAATGACAATTCTCTCTACAAACTGTTTCAGGAAAGCGCGGCGTTCCGGGTTCGATAATCCATCCCAGTTCTTTTTAAAGTTCAATGCGATTTCCTGCGGCTTTGATGCTACAGGGTTCTGAGCTGCCTTGAGGCGTTCCAGTTCAGCGCCCAGAACCTGTTTATCCGACGCGACAAGGTCTTTCATCTGGCGGTAATCCTCAAAGTCAATCTCATTGCGGACATACCGTTCCAGCGTTTCACGTTCCCTCGTTTCAAGATTTTTCAGCTTGTTTTCCAGCGATGAGATTGCTTCACTGTTGTCATGCTTGGCTTTTTCCTCTTCCGCAAGGGAACGTGTATCCACAGCGTCAAAATCAGCAATTTCAGAGATGTATTCCTCGAAAGCCGCCTCCACTTTCTTGTGGCTCATGCTGCCGACGGTGCAGGTCCCGAGCGTATGATTACGGCATACATATCCGACTGTGATTTGAATTTTCGTCTTTAATTTTTTGCGGGATTCATAGGTTTTCAACTTGTATCCGCATTTTGCACATACCAAAAATCCTGCAAAATATTTATCGTCATTCGGCGGCTTTGTGATTCCCACCTTTTTGTTTTCCTCAAGGATGCCATTCGCGGCATCAAAAAGTTCCTGCGGGATAATCGCTTCATGCAAGCCGTCGTATTCCCGCTTGTGCCTGGAATCGTTCATGTGGTGACGCACATCGCCCACATAGTTGCAATTGGCGAGGACACGTCTGACTTTTCCGGAAGCCCATGTTTTGCCTTGCTTCGTGGATATCCCGCGCAAATTAAGCCGCCGCGCAATGTCTGTGAGCGTCAATCCGTTGTCTACAAACATGCCAAAAATATCCCGCACGACTTCAGCTTCGGCGGGATTTACCGTTTGTATTTTTTGACCTTTGACACGGTCATATCCGAAACTTGCCGACGATGTGCAGAGCGAATACCCTTCCTTCACCTTGCGCTCGACGCCGACCCTTGTTCGCTCGATGATGTTTTCGCGCTCAAACTCCGCGAAGATGCCGATGATTTTGATAAACATCCTGCCGGATGCCGTCTGTGTATCAATGGACTCCATCAGGGAGTTGAATTCGCAGTCATTGGCGTTAAACAGGTCAACCAGATAAATCAAATCCGCCGTGGAGCGTGTGAGGCGGTCGATCTTGAAAACCAGCACGTTCTTTACATATCCGGCTTTTATGTCCGTTATCATTTCTTTGACCGCAGGACGTCCGGTGATGTCTTTTCCGGAGATGCCCTCGTCGGCATATATTTTATAGATTGACCAATCTTTGATTCTCACATAATCCTTGAGCTTCTGCTCCTGCGCCCGGATGGAGAAACCCTCCTGCGCCTGTTCCTCCGTGGATACGCGGACATAGATCGCTGTTTCCATCAGCCACTGCTCCCATCATCTTGATTGATAGGATTTTGCGGCGGCTCATTTTTTTCGCGGTCCATATCCGTTTCCACGGCGTTGCGCTGCGCCTTCAAAAAGAATTTTAACATCCGTTCCTGCAACGTCTTTGGCAGTTCAATTCTTTTTGAATCGTCGGACATATATTTCACCTCGCGAAATTCTCATTGGTAAAATATATGTGGGCGGTGTTTGGAATAAAGATTGTCCGTGGGAAATCGGTTCTATAAATCTTTGCACGGCTTTGAGCGGGAATTTCCTGTCCGCTTGCCGGGGAGGTTCGCACACATGGCAGGCTGATTTTTCTTAAATGTTACATGAATCAGATTTCAAAAATTCCTGCCGGGCGGCTATGCACACATCGGGCTGGTATAAGGAATCGGCACTTCAGGGTCGCCTGATGTCGAAATGAGGCGAACACTGATGTTGGTTTATGTAGACCTTGGTCGATAAAGCAAAAAGCAGGGTCTACATGAACCAGTTCGTGTCGAAAAAGTGCCTATTTTCCTGACTTTCTTGTCCCACTCCTCATTGGTTTATACTATCCCTGCCCTGTCGTCCAGGAGGGTGCTCATAAACCACTTGATATTCAGATAGGAGATTTCCCTGCGCCGCGCTTCCTGCGGGCTTTCGTTCTCCAGTTTGGGCACTTCCGCGATGGATTCCTCATAGCGCTGGTTGACATAGGCCTCCAGATCGAGCGCGTCGTTGATTTCCGGCTTGAACAGGTCCGTCCGTACGGAGAGATCGGGGGACCAGGGGAAACAGTGTCCCTCGAATGCTTCCTTTTTGTGGAACCACGGGTAGCCGCCGAAAATCTCATCGGCGCATTCCCCACTGACCGCCACGACATGTTCCTTTTTAATCAGTCTGCAAAAATGAAGGAGGGAGGAGTCCACGTCTGCCATGCCCGGCATGTCTTTTGCGTCGACGGCGTCATAAAGCTTGTCGGCCTGGCTTAAATTGTCGCATTTCAGGACGGTGTGGTCCGTCCCGCAGTACTCCGCCATTTTTGCCGCCCAGGGGTCGTCGGCATCCGGCTGGAAGGCGGAAGGCTTGAAATACCGGTCGTTTCCCGTAAATTCAAAGGAGTAGGTGGAAAGGATCTGCCCTGACTCGCGGTATCTGCGCGCGGCGATCGATGTGATCACGCTGGAGTCCAGACCGCCGGAGAGAAACGTGCACAGCGGCACGTCGGAAACGAGCTGCCGGGTTACCGCATCCTCGACCAAATAGCGGACGTGGCTTACAGTGTCTTCGTAACTGTCGGGATGCTCATAGCTTTGCAGCTGGAAATATGGATTTGTGGAAAATCCGTCCCTGTCATAGATCGCCGAATATCCGGGCTTGATCTCAAAGATATCCTTGAAAATGCCGGTGCCCGCCGTGCGCGCGGGGCCGATGCCAAGAATCTCGCAGAGCCCCTGACGGTCCAGGACCGGATTGATCCCAGGGTATTGGAGCAGGGCCTTGACCTCCGATCCGAAGACCAGGCGGTCCCCGGAAACCGTATAGAACAGAGGCTTGACACCGAACCGGTCCCGGCAGAGAAAACAGCGGTTCCGTCTCTCGTCGTCGACGGCGAACGCAAAAATCCCGTTCAGCTTTTTGGGGCATTCCGAACCGTAATGAATATAGCATTTGAGCAGCACTTCCGTGTCGCTCGTGGTTTCGAAAACATATCCCACGGATTCCATCTCGCGGCGGAGTTCACCGCCGTTGTAAAGTTCCCCATTGTAAACGATCGTGTATCGGTAACCGCCCGAATAGGCTGTCATCGGCTGCTTGCCGCCCTCCAAATCAATGACTGCAAGCCTTTGATGGGCGAAAGCCGCGTGATTTGAAACAAATACCCCATTTTCATCGGGTCCGCGGTGCCGGAGCGTATTTCCCATGCGCCTGACAAGCTGACCTAGAAAAGGGGCCTCTTCCGTAAAATCTTCGCTGTAATTACAAAAACCTGCAATCCCACACATATGGAACCCCCTCCTTTGAAGTTACATTACCATATTATGTGAAATTGCAATTATGGTTCAAAGAAACAACCCCGCACCTGTTTGAGATGCGGGGTAAGATTTACTTTTTCTTTTTCTCCGTTTTTTCCTCAGCGCTTTTTGCAAGTTCATTCAAAATCCGTTCCGACGCTGTCCGCCGCGCGTTCGCCTCGACGGACAGCTCGATGGCCAGCCGGGTCAGATCCGCTTCGCTCTGCGATGTGGAGCGGATGCGGTCACAGACTTCTTTCATCGCGGCTGTCTGAGCGCTGCAGAACCGGTCGTATATTTCGCTTTGCGAGGCGTTCAGCAGCAGGATCTTTACCAGTAGAGAGATGTCCTGAATGGAAAGGACCTGTTTGAGCATGCAGATGACGGTCAGGATCGCCAAGTGGTCCCGGGAATACTTCTTCTGCTCCGGCCTTGGAAGAACCCCGTCCTTGACATAGTTGTTGATCATGCTGGAGGTCAAAAGATTCGTGCCCTCATCTCTTTCATACAGGCTGAGCTGTTTGTTCATATAAGTCAGCACCTGGTCCATATAAAGATAAATTTCCGGCAGCCGGTCCCATTCCACCGCCTTGGATTCTTCGATTTGTCCGACCCATTTCTGAATCCGGTCGGTAGCCTCGCTCATATCTTTTTCTCCTTTCCCACACTTTTTCCCCTGCCGAGGGCATAACGGCTCGGAGGAATTCCCATATACCGCCGGAACACCCTGGAAAAATACAGCTGATCGGAGAATCCTGTGGAATAGGCTGTCTCTCCGACCGTCAGGTCTCCCGCCGCTAAAAGTTCCGCCGCTTTTCCGACCCGGTAGCGCATCAGGTATTCGTTCGGCGGCATGGAAATATGCCGCATGAACAGGCGGTAGAGATGGCTGCGGCTGATCCCCGCGTTGGACGCGATGCTGCTGACCGTGATGTCGCCGGAATAATTGTAATCGATGAATTTAATTGCCTTTTTTACATATTCGTAACCGTTGTCCTGCGGCTGGGCGGGCTTTCCGAACCGGTCCATCAGTTCGGCGAGAAACAAAAGCAGCCCGGATTCCATGCGGGCTTCTTCGCTGGGACTTGAACCGGAAGAATTGCAGATGCCAGTCAACAGGCGTTCCAGACGGTCGTCGCCTTCATAATGGAAAACCGGCTCGCGGTCTAAAAGGCCCGTCTGTTCCATCAGGCGTTTCGCATCGCTTCCGTTGAATCCGACCCAGCAGTAGGTCCAGGGTTCCTTGCCGTCCGCGGCGTAGGAGACAAGCTGAGACGGCACAACGAGAAATCCGTCCCCCACGGACAGCCGGTGCTGTTTTCCCGAGCAGCGAAAGGTTCCGCGCCCGGAGAGAATATAGTGAATCAAATAGTGGTCGCGCACGGCGGGACCCCAGGAATGGCACGAGGCGCAGCGTTGGACACCGCAGCTGTATACCGCAAGCCCAAGGCTGTTGTGGAACGGGTCGCGAAACGAACGGCGAAATTCCTCTTCTCCCAAGCTCCCGCCCTCCCTTGGTTTTCTTCTTTATATTATAATTCCGAGCCGCCCGATATGCAATAAAAATCAGAAAATGATGAAACATAAAAAATCAAAAAATGGCGAAATACAATTGAAATCGAATACGGGATTGGTTATAATTAGATAGCGTGCTTATAAAATCATCCAATGTGTTTGTCGGAATCTTTAAATTTGGGAGTGGATATGCGAATGAATGTTCAACAGGAAGTGCAAATATCACTGACAGTTTTGATCACCGGACTTGTAGTTGTATTTTTGATGCTGATTTTCCTGACGCTGATTATTAAGGGATACGGCAATGCGGTACATTCAATCCAGTCCAGACACGATCAAAAACAGCTGCGGGACGCGCGGCCGCTCCCAGAATTTGAGCCGGTCCGGGCGGCGGAGCCAGCGGAGGGGGAATCGCCGCTGCGAATCCAGGCCGGCGGTGAGGGAATTCCGGATGAGGTGCTGGCGGTGCTCGCGGCGGCGGCTTCCAGCGCGATCCCCGGCGGGGTCGTTTCCTCTGTACGCCGCGCGGCGGCGCCGGATTTTGGCCGGTCTTCATGGAAGATCGCGGGTCTGCTGGAAAATACACGGCCGTTTTAGCCATCAAGACGGGAAAAGGGAAGGGCTGTTAAAGTGACTGTATTCAATGAATTCGTAAAATCCGTTATAAAGATATTTCAGACTTCAGGTCTGGCCGAAAACGACCCAAGAAATTACGTTATGATTGCAATTGCCGGAGTTTTAATTTATCTTGCGGTGAAAAAGCAGTTCGAACCGCTCCTGCTGCTGCCGATTGCATTTGGCATGCTGCTGGTCAATCTGTATCCGGCCATCATGGCGGCACCATCCGGTTCGGAGAACGGCGGACTGTTTTATTATCTTTACCTCGGCGTGAAGCTGGGAATTTACCCGCCGCTGATCTTTCTTGGAATCGGCGCGATGACGGATTTCGGCCCGCTGATTTCCAATCCGAAGAGTTTTCTGCTCGGCGCGGCGGCTCAGCTCGGCATATTTACAACTTTCATCGGCGCGGTCTTCCTTGGGTTCAGCACCAAACAGGCGGGTGCCATCGGGATTATCGGCGGCGCCGACGGTCCGACGGCCATTTATGTGACTTCCAAATTGGCTCCGGAGCTTCTGGGCCCCATCGCGGTGGCGGCTTATTCCTACATGGCGCTGGTCCCGATCATTCAGCCCCCGATCATGAAGGCCCTGACGACGAAAAAGGAACGCCTCGTGCGGATGGAACAGCTTCGCCCGGTTTCGAAACTGGAGAAAGTCCTGTTCCCGATCATCGTCACAGTCCTGATCTCCCTTCTGCTGCCCGATGCTGCTCCTCTGGTTGGAATGCTGATGCTCGGCAATCTGTTCCGGGAAAGCGGAGTTGTGGAACGCATCAGCAAGACTGCGCAGAATGAACTGATGAACATCATCACGATTTTCCTCGGCACTACGGTCGGCGCAACCGCTACCGGTACCCTTTTCCTTTCCTGGGGAACGATCAAGATCGTGATTCTCGGCCTGCTGGCCTTTGGTGTTGGGACGGCCGGCGGCGTGCTGTTCGGCAAATTAATGTGCCACATGAGCGGGTATAAGGTCAATCCGCTGATCGGGTCAGCGGGCGTTTCCGCGGTTCCCATGGCGGCGCGCGTCACCCAGAAAGTCGGCCAGGAAGAGGATCCCGGCAATTTCCTTCTGATGCATGCGATGGGTCCGAATGTCGCAGGCGTGATCGGCTCCGCGGTGGCGGCGGGCGTATTGCTCAGTATTTTGGGCTGAATTTTATAAATTTTAATGTTTGAAATCGCCCGCACAATGCGTGCGGGCGATTTTTTCTGCCGGCACTGTTTTCAGAACGGTGCGGTTTGCACTTTTTTGCAGAATAAGATACAATGAAAGCACACGGGCGGCAGACCCGATTTTAATTTCTGGCGGTGGAGTATATGTCTGAACGGAATGAATTAAGGAAAAGAGTCCTCGAAAAAGAATTTTCCCGGATGAATGCGAAACAAAAGGAAGCGGTTTTCGCTGTCAGCGGTCCGCTTCTGATTTTGGCGGGAGCCGGGAGCGGGAAAACAACCGTACTGGTGAACCGGATCGCCAACCTGGTCCGTTACGGCAGCGCCTATGAGTCCGCGACGGAGCCTGAACTGACCGGAGAAGAGCAGAAGGAAATTTCACTTTTTCTGGAAGGGAGAGGGGAACTGCCCCGGCAGATCATCGAAAGGCTTGCGGCTGATCCCTGCCCCCCCTGGCGCATCCTCGCCATTACGTTCACCAACAAGGCGGCGGAAGAGCTGAAGAACAGGCTGGGCGCCATGCTGGGCGAGGACGGCGGGGAAGTTTGGGCCTCCACTTTCCACTCTTCCTGCGCGCGCATGCTTCGCAGGAACGGGGAATGTCTGGGCTTTACCAGGCATTTCACCATCTATGACACCGAGGATTCCCGCAGAGTGATGAAGGACTGCCAGAAAAGACTTGGCATCGACGACAAGAAGCTTTCCTTTAAGGCGATCCTCGCGGAAATTTCCCGCGCAAAGGACAATTTGATCGGTCCCGAAGAGTATATCAGAGACGCGGGAGGGGACGAGCGGGCCGAAAAGATCGGCGCGGCCTACCGGATTTATCAGAGCTCGCTGAAAAATTCGGATGCCATGGACTTTGACGATCTGATTTTCAATACGATTTTGATGTTCCGGCAGGAACCGGAAGTTTTGGAGTACTACCAGAACCGGTTCCGCTACGTCCTGGTGGACGAGTACCAGGACACCAGCCATGCGCAGTATGTTTTCGTCAAAATGCTGGCGGAAAAAAGCCGGAACCTCTGCGTGGTGGGGGACGACGATCAGAGCATTTATCAATTCCGCGGGGCGACGATTGAAAATATCCTGAGCTTTGAAAAATCGTTTCCGCACGCAAAGGTCATCCGTCTTGAACAGAATTACCGTTCCACCAAGACGATTCTGGCCGCGGCGAACGCAGTGATCGCAAATAATGAAAACCGGAAGGGAAAGACTCTGTGGACGGAAAATCCGGCGGGACGGAAAATTCAGGTCAGGACTGCTTCCAGCGAACAGGACGAAGCCTCCTACATAGCGGACCGGATTCTGGAAGGGGTGGCCGCCGGACGAAAATTTTCGGATTTTGCCGTTCTGTACCGCATGAACACGCAATCGAATGCTCTGGAGAAAATTTTTTCCAAGTCGGGAATCCGGTACCGGATCATCGGAGGGCAGCGCTTCTACGACCGCCGGGAAATCCGGGATATGATCGCGTACCTGAATGTCATCAACAATCCGGACGACGAGGTCAGGCTTCAGCGCATTCTCAACCGGCCGAAACGGTCGATCGGGGACAAGACCATCGCGCAGACCGCGGAAATAGCCGCTCAGTTGGGGGAGAGCCTGTTTTCGGTTATCAGCCGCGCGGACGAATTCGAGCCGCTTCGGCGCGCGGCCCCAAAGCTTCTTGCTTTCGCAAAAATGATACAGGAATTGTCCGACCTGGCTTCGGACGAAACGGTCGGGCTGGGGGAGCTGTACCGGCAGCTTCTCCAAAAGACCGGATATCTTGACGCGCTGATGATTTCCGGGGAGGAAGACGCGCAGGACCGCGCCGACAACGTGCGGGAACTGTCGACCAACCTGATCAAATATGAGGAGGACAACGGAGAGGAATCGAGCCTTTCCGGATTCCTGGAGGAAGTTTCGCTGCTGACGGATATCGACAATTATGACGGCTCCTCCGATTCTGCCGTCCTGATGACCATGCATTCGGCGAAGGGATTGGAATTTCCGGTCGTTTTCCTGCCCGGCTTTGAAGAGGGGATTTTTCCCGGAATGCAGGTGCTGTACAATCCGGGGGAGATTGAAGAAGAACGCAGGCTTGCTTATGTTGCCATTACGCGGGCCAGGGAAGAGCTCTACATCCTGAATTCAGAATACAGGATGCTGTTCGGGAGCAGTCTCCACAACCTTCCGTCGCGTTTTTTAAAGGAAATCCCGGAGGATCTGACGGAGAGAAGCCGCTCCAGGGATTGGCAAAAACCGAAGCCGGGGATTGCCGTTCCGACTTCGGCAAGGGAAGCCAGGGCGGTCACTACGACTGCTGCGCGCAATTTCAGGCCGGCCTTTCAGCCGGCCCCGGCGGCGAAGCTTGTCTTCCGGGCCGGCGACGGAGTTGTTCATAAGACATTCGGGACAGGAGTGATCCTTTCCGCTTCCGCCGTGGGAAATGACACGTTGCTGGAGATTGCATTTGACAAGGCCGGGACAAAAAAGCTGATGGCGAATTTTGCCCGCCTGGAAAAATTGGAATAGGTGCTCAGGCATCCCTTCCATAAAAATCCCCGCCTGAAGGAAACATCAGACGGGGACTTTTGTTATGCGTTCTCTCCGCTCTTGCCTTTATCGCTGGAGATATCGCTGACCTTGGGCGGGAAAAAGTCTTCGGCAGGAAATTCAATGCGGCGGAACATCTCGCGCGGACTGTCGGATGTAGGCTGGCATTCCTGTTCCGGAATGCAGAATTCGTAGGATGGGATCAGCATCGGGATGTCACGGACCAGCTGAGTGATGGTAAACAGACCGATCGTCGCATAAATGGCGTGACTGCATCCAAAATCGAACTCCGCTCCGTACAGGGCGCTGATGCTTTCAGGAATTCCGCTGCACACGTCGCAGCCTTGCGGCGGGCGGTCGCAGATCTTTGCGGAGAGTCCGATCGGCTCGGAGACTCTGCAGACGGCTTTCGGGAGCACTTTGCCCGTTGTCACTTCAACGTCAGGATCTGCGCTGCAGCCGGATTCAAAGGTTTTCACATTGCCGTCGCTGCCGAACAGGATCACGCGCTTGTTTGCAAGGCATACGCCATGCAGAACATTCGGGCAGGCGGACTGAGGCAGGAATACGTCCAGGCAGACATCGAAGAAGAAGTTCAGGTCTACGGCGTAAAACCCCTGATTGAACGGAACGGGCTCCAGGTGGAGAAATACCTTGATGACTTCGGCGCTCCGGATTCGCACGTTGCATGCGTGCTCGATCAGGTCATGCTTGTCGGGAGTGAAAAAGACTCTCATATCCTCCAGGTACTCTTTTGAACTGCAGGAATCATATACCCGCGCCGCGTCAATGCAGACGGCTTCTTTGATGTTTCCTGTACTTCTGCTGTTCGGATTGCTTTGCGTATTCTGAGCTGCTACAGCCGGATCCGTATTGTTTCTATCCATAAAATCATCCTCCTAACACAAATTGGAACCTTGTATCTCTATAACATTTTATGGCGGCGATTTCATTGTGTTACAGGAATTCTTTTATGGATAATTGGATTTACAGCTGAATTAACCAAGAAATCCGCTGTTGCCCTGTTCCAGGTTTCTGACGGCGTTTTGAATGCGGCTTTTCGCCTCTTCGCCGGTGACGGAATCCTGTACGTACTGAATCACGGATTTTTGTCCCTCGTCGCCGAGAAGGGCGAAGTTTTTCATTGCGTTTTGGTGCCGCGCCAAAGACATCATCAGGCCGATCGGCATATCGGCGCCAGTTTTGTTTTCACCCATTTAAATCCCTCCTGTTTGTATTTTCTATTATTGTTGCAGGAACGGTCTGTGGCGATACGAAAATTTTTTTGTTAAAATTTGTCAGATTTCTCCTGCGAGAACTGAAAAAAGTTGCATCGGGAATCATATTTTGTTATAATAAGCCGGATCGAAATCTATGATTAAGAGTTGAAAAAAATGGCAAAAGTTACATTAATCACATACACGCCCGATCCGGATCAGCTGGTTGCCCGGGCGGCCAGGCTTTGTTATTCCTCGGCTTCCATCGAGGAGATACAGGACAGCCTGACACCGGAAAAAACGGCGTCTATGGTGGAGATGCTTGCGGGAATGGGGCATGACAGCCCCACCGAGCACGCGTCCTTCACATTCGGAATCGAAGGGGTCTCCAGGTCGTTCCTCGCGCAGATCACCAGGCACAGGATTGCATCTTACAGCGTGAAAAGCCAGCGGTATGTCAACGAAAAAAATTTTGAATTTGTCATTCCGCCTGAGATTGATGCGATTCCGAAGGCCAGGGAAGAGTTTCTTGCCGCGATGGAGGACGACCGCAGGAGGTACGAAGCAATTTCCGAGCTGCTGCTGAAAAAGCATAAAAACCGGCTGATGGAATCCGGAATGCCGGAAAAGAAAGCGAAGTCGGCGGCCCGGAAGCTGGCAAACGAGGACGCGCGATTTGTTCTCCCGAATGCCTGCGAAACAAAAATGATCTGCACGTTCGATGCGCGTTCCCTGAACCATTTCTTTTCTCTGCGCTGCTGCAACCGCGCGCAGTGGGAAATAAGGGAAGTCGCGGTTCAGATGCTCCGCCTTGCCCGGAAAGCGGCGCCGGCGCTTTTTGAAAAGGCCGGTCCGCCGTGTGTCAGGGGCGCGTGTGCGGAGGGGAAGATGTCCTGCGGCAAGGCCGGGGAAGTGCGGGAGTTTTTCGCAAATCTGGGGGAAGAATGATGAACGGCCGCCTCATAACGATCGACGGTCTGGACGGCAGCGGCAAAGCCACCCAGACGAAACTGCTTTGTAAAGAGCTGGAGCGCCGGGGAATCAGACTGCGGCGGGTTTCTTTTCCGGATTATGCCGCTGAATCGTCCGCACTGGTCAGGATGTATCTGAATGGTGAATTCGGCGGAACGCCGCAGAACGTCAATGCGTACGCTGCGTCTTCCTTTTTCGCGGTCGACCGTTTTTCCAGCTTTACCCGCGATTGGAAAGAGGAATATTTGAGCGGAACGCTCATTGTGGCGGACCGTTATACGACTTCAAATATCATTTATCAGCTCCCGAAGCTTCCCGGAAAAGAATGGAAAAGCTATATGGAATGGGTACAGGATTTTGAGTATGGGAAGCTCGGGCTTCCCAGGCCGGATCTGACCATTTATCTGGAACTTCCCCCTGAAATTTCGCAGAAGCTTTTGGACGAGCGTTACCATGGTGACGCGAAAAAGAAAGATATACATGAAAGCAATATCGAATATCTGTCGGCCTGCAGGAAAAGCGCGGATTATGCAGCTCAGCTCCTCGGCTGGAAAACAGTTGCTTGCGAAAGCGGAGGAAGCCCCAGAAAACGGGAAGAGATCCATAAGGAAATACTGAGAATCGTCTTGGAGGAATTTCATGATCAATTTTGACTTTCCTGAACTGGCGGACAGGGAATGGCTTTCCCCGGAGCTTTCCGCCAGCGGGAAATTGGGCAGCGAATGGGCCTTTGGCACGCTGTTTATCTGGAAGAATACTTACTATTCTAAAGTCTGCCGTGTTCAGGACGGTACGCTGTTCTGTTTCAGCGGCCCGCTGCACACCTACAATATGCCCCTGTGTGAGAAGGACCGGTTTGCGGATCTGATGGAAATGATGATCGCCGACGCGGCCGAAAGAGGACATCCCTTTCAGCTTTGGGGGGCAACCCGGGAGCAAACAGAAGAACTGGAACGGCTGTTTCCCGGCCGGTTCCGGTTTGAAATGGATCGGAACGGTTCCGACTATATTTATCGATCGGAGGATCTGATCCGCTTGTCTGGGAGAAAATTCCATGGCAAACGGAATCACATCGCCCAGTTTGACCGAAAATACAGTTGGAGCTACGAGGACCTTACCCGTGAAAACAGGGAGGACTGCCGTTCTGTGGCAAAACAGTGGTGCGAGGCGCATGGCGGCTGCCGTGATAAAAACGGGTTCGCAAGCGAACCTTGCGCGATCAGCCGTGCGTTGAACTACTTTGACGAGCTTCACCTTACCGGCGGTCTAATTCGGGTGGAGGGAAAACCTGCCGCCTTTACGATCGGGGAAGAAATCAATCCGAAGATTTACCTTCTTCACTTCGAAAAAGCGCTGGACGGATATGACGGCCTTTACGCCGTCATCAACCATGAGTATGCCGCGAGGCACCTGGAAGGCTATGAACTGATTAACCGGGAAGAGGACATGGGAATTGAAGGCTTGAGAAAAGCGAAGCTTTCCTATCATCCGGTGATTCTGCTGGACAGATATCGGGTGACTCTTGCGGATGAAAACGGGGATGCGGAAAAATGATCGGACCGGCCGGATGGGATATGCGCTCGGAACTCATCGGACTCTGGCAAATCTGTTTTCATGAGCCCAGGCGGTATCCGAACTATTTTATGAATAACTGCTTCCGCCCGGAGGACTGTCTGGTCTACCGGATATCCGGGCAGATTGCCGCCGCGGTCTATCTGCTTCCCGCCCGCATTGCGCCGGACGGTGTGCAGGCGCACTATATTTTCGCGGCGGGAACCCTTCCATCCTTTCGCTCCCGCGGATTCATGGCCTCGCTTTTGGCTTACGCGGCTTTGTACGGTGCAAATCGGGGCGACAGATATTCCGTTGTCCTTCCGGCCAGCCAGCCGCTTTATTCATTTTATGAACGTTGCGGGTATTTTGACTATTATAAAATCCGGTCCGTACCCGTCGTGCGGGCCCGCTTGGAGCAGCTGGCTTCCCAGCTTTCCCCCGGCAGAGTCCTTGCGTGTTCTTCCGAGCTGAACAGGCTCCGCAATTCGGTCCTTTCACGGCGAAAGGGATCCGTTCTGTGGAGCGACGAGCGGTTCCATTTCACAATGGGGTTCGGTTCGACTTATGGAGACGAACTGGTCTGTTCCGGATCGGAAGGGCGCCGATCTTACGCGATTTGCAGAAGGACCGATGGAAAAGCCTGCTCCGTGCGGGAAGCAATCGCTGTACCGGGCGGTTTTCCAGGACTTGCCGCGGCGATTTTAGAACGTTTTCCGGCCGAGACTTATGAATTTCGTCTTCCGCCGGGCGGCGGGCTCTTTTCAGGGGAAGGGGCGGAGGAACGCTGCGGAATGCTTCGGCCCATCGGCGGAACCAAGTTGGAAGAACCCGTCGTTTCGGCCCCTTATCTGGGGCTTGCACTGGATTGACAATATGGTTAGGGAGGAAGAGTACCCATGATTTATTTGTTCCTTGCACAAGGATTTGAAGAAACGGAAGCGATTGTTCCATTGGATCTGCTGCGCCGTGCCGGCGCCGAGGTAAAGACCGTCGGGGTCGGCGGTAAGAGGATCACCGGTTCTCATGGAATCGAAGTGGCCGCGGACTTGGAGGACGGGGAGATTGACCTGCAGAATATGGAAATGGTGATTCTTCCGGGCGGGATGCCCGGAACGCGTAATCTGGAAAATTCGCCGATGGTAAGAGCCAGTGTCAGCTACTGCGCCCGGAACGGAAAAAAGATCGCCGCCATCTGTGCGGCTCCATCCATCCTGGGGCATATGGATCTGCTCTCCGGCCACAGCGCCGTTTGCTTTCCAGGGTATGAAAAGGACTTGACCGGAGCCGAAGTGAAAATGGACCCCGTTTGCGTCAGCGGTGATTTGATCACTGCGCGCGGCGCGGGAGTCGCGGTTCTCTTCGGCTTGAAACTGGTGGAGGTGCTTTTCGGAAAACAGAAGTCGGACGAAATCAAAGAAAAGGTTCAGTGTGTGTGAAGAATATTAAAGAAGTAAAGAAAAATCTGCGCGCGCAGTACAGGCAATACCGGGAGCGGATGAATCCGGTAAAAAAGTCACAGCATGATGCGGCCATTCTCAGCCGGTTCCTTTCTCTCAGGGAATATGAGAATGCGCGGACAGTTTTTACTTATGTCAGCAAGCCGATCGAAGTTGATACCACCGGGCTGATCCGTTCCGTCATCGATTCCGGAAGGAAGGTCGCGGTCCCGCTCTGTTTCCCCGAAACATGCGGAATGAAATTTTATGAGATCCATTCTTTGGAGGAACTGACCGCCGGAGCCTATGGAGTCATGGAGCCTGTGCCGGAAAACAGCGGGCCGGCGGTGGAACCCTCCGGGAACAGCATCTGCATTGTTCCCGGTTTCAGTTTCGATTCCCAGGGGTACCGCCTTGGGTACGGCAAAGGATATTACGACCGGTTTCTGTCGGAATTTAAAGGGATGACCGTCGGCCTTTGCTATGCCGGCTGCGTGAAGCTGGACCTTCCGCACGGATATTACGACAGACCGGTCGACATTCTCATAACAGAAAAATACGTTCGAAGGATGGCAGAAAAAAGGATCTGATTCAGGGAAAGGAGGAAAGATATGAACGATGATGAGCATCTGGCCGAGCGCATGCACAAAGAAAAAGTCGAAAATTTTCGCCTCCGGATGAACGAAGGCGGAGAGGAGGAATTGCCTGAGGAGGAGATATACAGCGGAGGTTCCGCAAGGCAGCCTGATTCCGACTCCGTAATCAACAGCTACAGCGATGTCAGAGAAGGCGAAAACGAGCAGCCCTCTGCCCAGCAGAGGGCCGCGGAACTTCATCGGCTGCGGAACCGTGAAAAGGGCGGCAAAAACAGGCACTTTTTCCGGCTTGTATGGTTTATCATGGTTCTGTTTGTCTCTCTCCTTCTTGCGCGTTATCTGGTTGCGGGCGTCAACGATATGCTGGCGATCGGAAGGGAGAGCCTTGACGTGACGGTCGATATTCCGCAGAAAGCGACACCGCATCAGGTTGCGCAGGCGCTTTATCAGGACGGGGTGATCCGCGACGAGGATTTTTTCCTGCTCTATGCCGCGCTGACGAAAGCCCCGGAGCAGTTCAGCGGCGGCAGTTTTCAGGTGCGGACCGATATGGATTATGAAGCCCTGATCACTTCGATTCAGTCCAATGCCAATCGGGTGGATACCATAAAGCTGACGTTCCGCGAGGGCATGAACGCGCTGGAGGTAGCCGAACTGCTGCGGCAGAACGGAGTGTGTTCTGAAAAGGATGCGGAGGCGGTCTTCAACAGCGACAGCCTCAATGAGAATTTCGATATGCTTCAGCAGATCACGAATGCGTCGGACCGCTATTATCAGCTTGAGGGATATCTGTTCCCGGATACTTATGAGTTTTTTAAAAATGAGAATCCGGAGCAGGCAATCACGAAGCTGGTCAGCAACTGCAACCGCAAATTGACGAAACAGATTCGGGAGAAGGCCTCGGACGAAGGCATGACGCTGGATCAGATGCTGACGCTCGCCTCCATGATCCAGGCGGAAGCCGCCGACAAGGACGATATGTACAAGGTTTCCAGCGTGTTTCACAACCGCCTGAAGAGCCAAAAGTCCGAACTGATGCATCTGGATTCCGACCCGACGACGTATTATCCTTACCGCAAGAAATCCCTGGTTCCTGAAAATATCCGCGGCACCTATCAAAGCAAATACGACACCTATACCATCGAGGGCCTTCCGCCCGGACCGATCTGCAATCCGGGAATGGACGCGATTGACGCCGCGCTGAATCCGTCTTCCACCGGCTACTATTATTTTTGTCACGATGCGGACGGAAAAGCCTATTATGCCAAGACGGCGAGTCAGCATCAGGCGAACCTGAAGAAAGCGGGCCTGCGATGACCGCGCAAAAAACAGGAAGCCCGGAGCTTCTGGCTCCCGCGGGGGACAGGGAGCGGCTGGAAGCGGCGGTGAGGTTCGGCGCCGACGCGGTCTACCTGGCCGGCAAAGAATTCGGCATGCGGACCGCCTCTCCGAACTTCGGAGAGGACGAACTCGCATCGGCCGTCCTCTATGCTCACGGCGCGGGCGTGAAGGTATATCTGACCTGCAATGCCATCGCTCACAATGACGAACTGAAGCGTTTGCCGGATTTTTTCCGGATGGCCGTCGAAGCGGGAGTGGATGCGCTGATTCTGACGGACCTCGGCGTCCTTCGCCTGGCCCGGCGCTGTGCGCCGGACCTGCCGGTGCATATTTCCACGCAGGCGGGAGTTGTCAACCGTGAAGCCGCGAATGCGTTCTATGAGCTGGGCGCAAAACGGATTGTTCTGGCCCGCGAGCTCAGCCTTCCGGAAATTGCGGAAATCAGGGCAAATACTCCAAAGAACCTGGAACTGGAGGCTTTTGTGCACGGCTCCATGTGCGTCTCTTTCTCGGGGAGGTGTCTGCTTTCCAGCTACCTGACCGGCCGCGACGCCAACCGGGGCGACTGCGCGCAGCCATGCCGATGGAAGTATGCCCTCACGGAGGAGAAACGGCCAGGCCAGTATTTCCCGATTTCGGAGGACGGGGACGGAACCTATCTCCTCAACTCCAGAGATATGAATATGCTGGAGCATCTTCCGGAACTGTCCGATGCCGGCGTCGGCTCGTTCAAAATCGAGGGGCGCGCCAAATCGGCCTATTATGCGGCTGTCGTTACAAATGCCTACCGGCACGCGATCGATTTCTTTGAGCAACATTCCGGAGACCAGCTGCCCGCGTGGATCCCGCAGGAATTGGAAAAGGTCAGCCACCGCGCCTACAGCACCGGCTTCTATTTGGGCGGCGAGCCCGGGCAGGTTCTGGAAAACGGGGGATATGTGCGCAGCTATGAGGAGATCGCGGTCTGCACGGGCCGCACCGGGACCCGTGCCGTCCTTTCCCAGCGAAACCGCTTTTTTCGCGGCGACGAGGCCGACGTGCTGGAACCCGGCGCGGAACCGTATTCTCTCAGGATGGACCGCATTTTCGACGAGACCGGCGAGCCGCTTGAGACCGTGAACCACGCCGCGATGACGGTCCTGCTCGAAACGGTCCGGGAAATTCCGCCCGGATCGATCTTCCGCAGAAAAATAAATCATGATTAAAAAATCCCTCCACTGGCAAAGATAGCCTAGATGGAGGGATCCTTTATGGGAAAGCGCACCATTGCATTTTTCTCCGTTCTGATGCTGGGGATGTTTCTGACCGTTCTGATGGTCTATCGGATTTCGAACGGGACGGAGCTCGCGCAGACGGCGGAAAGGCAGTCCGATTACAAACTAACGGTGGCGGCCACGCGGGGGACGATCTATGACTGCAACCTTTCCGCCCTGACCGGGACAGAACAAAAATATGTCGCCGCCGTAGTTCCGGGAATTGAAACGACGGCGGCGCTCGGCCGCATTCTTCCGGCTGCCCGGATGGAAAGCCTTTATGATACGCTGAGCGCCGGACGGCCTTTTACACTGCAGCTTCCCTCGAAAACCAAGCAGGAGGGAATCGACGTTTTCACCGTGCAGGAACGGTATTCCAATTCCGGAATGGCGGTTCATATTTTGGGGTATCTGGATGGTTCGGGAAAAGGCGCCGCCGGAATTGAAAAAGCGTATGACTCTCTCCTTGGCGGCAACAAAGGGCGGATCACCGTGACCTATAAGGTCGATGCACTCAACCGTGTTCTGGCCGGTGAAGAGAAGCAGGTCAGCGATACGACCGCTCTTGGGAAAAGCGGGGTATCCCTGACATTGGACAAATACGTTCAGACAGTCGCGGAACAGGCCGCGGACCGATACCTGACCAAGGGCGCGATTGTGATCATGGAAGTCCCTACGGGCGAGATCCGCGCGATGGCCAGCCGGCCTTCCTACGATCAGAATGACGTCGCCTCCGTCCTGAAAGAGAAGGATTCTCCGCTGCTGAACCGCGCGGTGTCGGCTTACAGCGTCGGTTCCGTTTTCAAGCTCGCCGCGGCTGCGGCGGCCCTTGAATACGGGATTTCCCCCGATTACACCTACACCTGCACCGGGGGGATCAATGTGGACGGCGGGATTTTCCATTGCTATAATTCGGAAAGTCATGGAGCGGAAAATATGAAGAAGGCCATCGCAAATTCCTGCAACACGTATTTTGTAAGCCTAATGCAGCAGGTCCCGCAGCAAAATTTTCTCAATATGGCCCACTCTCTTGGATTCGGACAGTCGTTTCAGCTCGCGCCCGGCCTTTCCTCCGATACGGGAGTTCTGCCGACGCTGAAAAGCCTGAGCATTCCACGGGCGCTCGCAAATTTTTCATTCGGGCAGGGAGAACTGACCGCGACGCCGCTGCAAGTCGCCGCAATGACCAATGCGATCGCTTCCGGCGGCCTGTTTGTCTCACCGAACCTGTATGATGGAACCGTCGACGAAAAGCTGGAATACACCGATCGCGCTCAGCGCCAGCAGGGAACGAGGGTGATGTCGGAAAACACCGCCCGGCTTCTGAGAGAATTTATGCAGGCTTCCATCGAAGGGGGGACCAGCAAGGAGGGAAAGCCGGACAAAGGCGGAGCGGGAGCGAAAACCGCAACGGCGCAGACCGGAAAATATGTCGATGGAACAGAGCTGGTGGAATCCTGGTTCACGGGCTTTTTCCCGTACGATGATCCGCGGTACGTCGTCACCATTTTCGAGGAGGGCGGAGACGGCGGAGGCCGGACCTGCGGGCCGGCTTTCAAAGAAATTGCGGACGAACTGTATCAGGTCATCGGCTGATTGCCGCTAAAAAGGCGGATTGACAATTGCGGGAAAACGGATTATAATCAAATATATTGCAGCAGTAACAACTGAACGGCGACGAAGGGCAGAAAATGCAGACCGGTCCGCGTCAGAGAGGAAATCCGAGGCTGGAAGATTTCCGCGGAAAGGATGCGTTTAGCCGGCCCGGAGCTCCGCGGCGGGGAACCGCGGCGTTTTTCCGCGTTAAGGAAGCGAAAGAGGCGTCCCTCGATGGGCGCAATTTGGGTGGTACCACGGATTTTTCCGTCCCATGGGGGCGGGGAAGTCTATTTTTTTGCAATGATCGCCGATTTTAGACGAATGGAGATTCTTAGAATATGAAATGGACAGGATTAAATGAACTGCGTGAAATTTTTCTATCGTATTTTGAATCGAAGGGACATCTGCGGCTCCCCAGCTTTCCGCTGATTCCCAAAGATGACAACAGCCTGCTTCTGATCAATTCCGGCATGGCACCGATGAAAAAGTATTTCACCGGAGAGGTGACGCCTCCGCGCAAGCGCGTGACGACCTGTCAAAAATGCATCCGCACGCCGGACATCGAGCGCGTCGGAATCACGGCGCGGCACGGTACCTTTTTTGAAATGCTGGGCAACTTTTCCTTCGGAGACTATTTCAAGCATGAGGCGATCCCGTGGGCGTGGGAATTCTGCACGAAGGTGCTCGAACTGCCGGTCGACAAACTCTGGGTGACGATCTACCTCGACGACGACGAGGCGTATGACATCTGGGTCAACGAGGTGGGCGTCGACCCGAAGCATATCGTCCGGCTCGGCAAGGAGGACAACTTCTGGGAACACGGTTCCGGTCCGTGCGGCCCCTGCTCCGAAATCTATTTCGACCGCGGCGAGCAGTACGGCTGCGGCAAGCCGACCTGCGGCGTCGGCTGTGACTGCGACCGGTATGTCGAGTTCTGGAATGTTGTGTTTTCCCAGTTCGACAGCGACGGAAAGGGCAATTATCCGCCGATGGAACATCCGAACATCGACACCGGCATGGGCCTCGAGCGTCTGGCCTGCATCATGCAGGGAGTGGATAATCTGTTTCTGGTCGACACCGTTCAGAATATCATGAAGCATATCTGCAAAATAACGGGTGTGAATTACGGAGACGACCAGAAAAAGGATGTTTCCCTGCGGGTTATTACCGACCATATCCGCAGCACGGTGTTCATGATCGGCGACGGCGTGATGCCGTCGAATGAGGGGCGCGGCTATGTTCTTCGCCGTTTGCTGCGCAGGGCGGCGCGGCACGGCCGTTTACTTGGCGTTCATGACACGTTCCTGTGGCAGGTGGCGGACACCGTCATTGCGGAAAACTGTGGCGCGTATCCGGAACTTGCCGAAAAACGCGACATGATCGTAAAGCTTCTGCGCGTCGAGGAGGAGAGCTTCTCCAAGACCGTCGACCAGGGCCTTTCTCTGGTAAACGGGTATCTGGATGAAACGGTCAAAGCCGGAAGCAAAGTTTTCTCCGGCGCGGAGGCGTTCCTGCTCAGCGACACCTACGGGTTCCCAATCGACCTGACCAAGGAAATCGCGGCGGAGCGCGGCTTGGCGGTGGATGAGGAAGAGTTTGCCCGCCTGATGAGCGAGCAGAAGGAGCGTGCGCGCGCGGCGCGCAAAAACGCCGGTGCGGACGCCTGGGCGGGGGAGAATAACGCTCTGGACGGCGTGCCGGAAACGGTATTTGCCGGTTACAAGACCATGGAGACGGAAGGAAGGGTCCTCGCCATCCTGAGCGACGGGGAGCCCTGTGAATCCGCGACGGCCGGGGACGAGGTCGCCGTGATTCTTGATAAAACCTCTTTCTATGCCGAAAGCGGCGGGCAGGTGGGAGACACCGGCACGCTGGAATCCGACGGAGCGGTCCTGACGGTGACCGGCACGACGAAAAACCGTGCAAAGAATTTTTTGCATCGTGCGGTTGTCACGGCCGGGGAACTCCACGTGGGCGATATGGTCAAGACATCGGTGGACGCAAAGCGCAGGCTGGCGGTCATGCGCAATCACACGTCCGCACATCTGCTGCAGGCGGCGCTTCGAAGAGTCCTCGGCACGCACGTGGAGCAGGCGGGCCAGTTGGTCGACGAACACCGCGTCCGGTTCGACTTCACACATTTCTCGGCACTGACCGGAGAAGAACTGCGGCAGGTCGAGGCTCTTGTCAACCGCGAAATTCTGAGCGGCCTTTCTGTTGATTGCCGAGAGATGCCGATCGGGGAAGCGAAAAAGCTCGGTGCGATGGCGCTGTTCGGCGAAAAATACGGGAACGTCGTCCGAGTGGTTTCCGCCGGGGATTTCTCCCGCGAGTTCTGCGGCGGCACCCATATGGACAACACCGCGAAAATCGGGCTGTTCAAGATCATTTCGGAAAGCGGCATTGCGGCGGGCGTACGCCGCATCGAGGCCGTGACGGGCACGAATGTCCTCGCGTATCTCGATGAGACGGAGGGCGGGCTGCGTCGGGCCGCAGCGGCGCTGAAAGTGAATAATCCGGCCGAACTCGCTCAGAGGGCGGAGCAGGTCGCCTCGGAGCTCAAGGAGAAGGACCGCGAGATCGAATCGCTGAACGGCAAGCTGGCGTCGATGCGGATGGAAAGCCTGTTCGCGGGCGCGAAAGATATAGGGGGCGTGCGGCTCATCACGGCAAAGCTGGAAGGCGCGGACGCGGAAGCCCTCCGCCTGATGTGCGACCGCGTCAAGGAACACGCGCCCGATCTGGTCGCCGTGCTGGCGGGGGCGGAGAACGGCAGGGCCAACATCGCCGTCGCCTGCGCGCCGGAGGCGCAGAAAAAAGGCGCCCACGCCGGAAAGATCGTGAAGGAAGTAGCCTCGCTCGCAGGAGGCGGCGGGGGAGGCAGGCCGGACAGCGCCATGGCGGGCACCAAACACCCGGAAAAGCTGGACGAGGCGTTGGCTGCGGCTCAAAAAATTGTTGCCAATATGATAAAATAAGTTTATAATAAATTTTCGGAATCTGATGCAAAGGAGGATTTGCCTTGGATTGTGTATTCTGCAAAATTGCTGCGGGAGAAATCCCGTGTAAAAAGATTTACGAGGACGATCGGATTTTAGCTTTTTATGACCTGGAACCACAGGCGCCGGTTCATATCCTTTTGATTCCTAAAAATCACATTGGCTCCGTCGCTGAAATCACGCCGGAAAACAGTGCCGTTGTTGCCCATATCTACGAAGTCGCGGCCCGGCTTGCAAAGGAAAACAAGCTGGACGGCGGGTTCCGCGTTGTCTGCAACACAGGCGCGGACGGCGGCCAGTCGGTGCCGCATCTGCATTTTCATCTGCTGGGCGGGCGCTCGATGAAATGGCCTCCGGGCTGAAAGCGTCAGTTTATTTTGAAAGGTCGATCTTGTGCCATGAGTGAAAAGTACTACCATATGACGATCGCGGGATGCGAACGCGATCTGCCGATCTGCCCGATCGACGAGCACCTCGACATAGCGGGCTTTATTATGCTCGGAGATGTGGAGATCACGGAAAAATCCGCGGCGGCGCTGCTTGAAAGATGCCCGGAGCACGACGTGGTCGTGACCGCGGAAACCAAGGGAATCCCGCTTTGCTATGAAATGGCCCGGCAGGGATGCGGCAAATATGTCGTGGCCCGCAAAGGCGTGAAAGCGTACATGAGAAATCCAATTTCAGTGGAAGTCAAATCCATCACGACAGATCATGTTCAGAAGCTTTTCCTCTCGGAGGAAGACGAAAAAGTGATGCGCGGCAAACGCGTCCTGATTGTGGATGACGTCATCAGCACGGGGGAATCCCTCGCTGCGATGGAAAAGCTGGTGGACCTGTACGGCGGCAGGATCGTCGGCCGGGCCTGCGTGCTCGCGGAAGGCGACGCGAAGGACCGCAAGGACATCGTTTATCTGCAGCCTTTGCCGCTGTTTTTTAAGTAGGCAGCCTTTTTGGGGGAGATTATATGAGACGGCCGCTGGTGTTGGTGGGATTTTGCTATCTGCTGACGCTGGCGGCCGCGGTTTATCTGGGCGCCGAAAATTCGTATTATTTATTTTGGTGTTGCATTGCATTTTTCGCATTGTCTGTCTCCATTCGAAAAATGCGTGAAGTCATGGTGTTCCCTGCGGCGTTTCTGACGGCGGCGGTTGCATTTGGCTGCTTTGCGGGTTATTCCCGGGCGGCGGTCGAGCCGCCCCGTGTGTTGGACGGGGCGGATGCGGAAGTAAAGGGCACGGTCTGTGAGCTGCCGTATTCGCAGTACGGGCGGTGGTATTATGTGGTCAGACTTGATTCGGTTTCGGTGCCGGGCACGCCGCAGAAGTTTAAAATCCGTCTGTCCTCGCAGAATGAGCTTTCCGTCGGCCCTTATTCCCGCATCAGCTGCAAAGTGCACTTCTTTCGTCCGCAGGGAGGGGAGGGCTACAGTTCCGAGTCTTATTATGAGTCCCGGGGAATCCGGATGTTTGCTTATCTTTCCGGGCCCGGGAGGGTCTCCGTCATGCCGCCCGGTTCGAAACCTCCGTATTATTATGCCCTTCTGCTTCGTCAGGCGATGATTTCCTCCGTGGATTCGATGCTTCCGCAGCAGGAGGCATCCAGCCTGATCCGGGGAATGCTGCTCGGAGATAAAACTTCTTTGGGGACGGAGACGGAGGAAGATTTCCGTTCCGCCGGTGTTTCCCATCTGCTCGCCGTTTCCGGCCTTCATATGGCGACGATCGCCCAACTTTTGTTTCTGCTGTTTGGTCTTCTTCGGATTCCGAAACGGCGCTCCGCCCCGATCGCCGGAGCCGGAATTCTTTGTTTTATGGCGGTAACGGGTTTTGTCCCTTCCGTGGTGCGGAGCGGCATCATGTGTCTACTCTGCCTGGCGGCGCCTCTGATGTCCCGCCGTGCCGATCCGCTCAATTCACTTGGAGCGGCGGTTTTAATCCTTTGCCTGCCGAATCCGTATGCGGCTGCGGATGTGGGATTGCTGTTGTCCTTCTCAGCCACGCTGGGCCTCATTCTGTTTGCGGGGCCGATTCAGAACTGGCTTGACGGGCGCTTGGACCGGCTCCGGCCGCTGCGGCGGCTGACGCGGGGCATTGACGGGATCCTGGCGACGTCGGCGGCCGCGATTGTATCCACGCTGCCTGTGATGATTCTCTCGTTTGGAAGCGTTTCCCTGATCGCCCCGATTTCCAACCTGCTGATGCTGGTTCCGGCTTCGCTGATGATTTCCCTGTCCGCAGTTGGGGCGGTAATCGGTCTGTTTGCTCCTCAGTCGTTTCTTCTGATGCCGTTTGCGCTTTCCGGGGGATTGCTTTCCAAATATCTGCTGACCTGTGCCAAACTGTTGGCGAGAGTGCCTTTCGCAAGCGTTTCGGCTTCCTACGGCTATATTTTTCTGTGGCTGGCCGGTTCCATTCTGCTGTTTGCGGCGGCCTTCTCCGCGCACGGAGGCCGGCGGCTGACTTTGACTGCGGGGATTCTTTCCGCAGTGATGCTCGTCACGGGCATTCTGAGCTATGGAATCATCTCCCGCGGCGTGACCCGGATCGCCGCGCTCGACGTTGGAACGGGCCTTTCCGTGGCGGTTACCGAAAACGGACATTCCGCGGTGTTCGGATGCGGCGGGTACAATTCCAATAATATAAAAAAATATCTGTCCGGCAGAAATATCCGCAGCCTTGACGAACTGTGTCTTTTGACAAAAGACCATGAAGAGGACGTCAATTCCGCCGACTTGACAAAGCGGATTTCCGCAGATCATCTATCCATGCCGGAAGGCAGCCGGTATGACGGATTCGTTCAGGAGGCCGCAGCAGGTTCCAGATCGGATTTCTTAAAAGAAGATGCTTCATCGGAACAAGCATGGCAGAATATCGAAATCCAAAAGAGGAGCTGCAACGGCGGGATAGCCGTTCGAATGAAAGTCCAAAATGTTTCCGTCCTGTTGCTGCCGGCAGAAGCTGATGCCTCCGCGTTGCCTGAAAGCTGGCTGTCTCCGGATTTCCTGATCACGGACATGCTGCCTGGTGAAGCGGCGGGGCTTCATCCTCTTTGCACGATTCTGTCCATGGATGAGCAGGACCTTTGCAAGTTGCCGGCCCAGAATGGGAATCATACTTTCTGGACGGGCGGATTCGGGACAGTTGTGCTTGAACTGAGAGGGGACCGTATTTTATCGGTCGGGAGGGAATCATAATGCCGGAAATCACGGAGGCCGAACTGAAAAAGCAAATCGAACAATCAAATTTTGCCGGACTGTATTTTTTGTATGGGGAAGAAAAATATCTGGTGTCGCACTACATGAAAAAGCTTTCGGAAAAAGCATCCGGGCGGCAGTTTACCGACTTCAACTTTCAAAAGTTCGACGGTGGGGAGACCGGAGCGGACCGGATTGCGGAGGCCGCGCAGTCGCTTCCCTTTTTTGCGGAGCGGAAATGCGTGCTCGTTTCGGACCCCGATGCGGATTCGATGAAAACTGTGGAAGCGGAAAAATGGAAAGAAATGATTATGTCACTTCCGGAAACGACAGTCCTGGTTGTTGCCCTTCCCAATTTGGAGGTGGATGAAAAGAAGGGGAAGAACTGGAAGAAGCTGATTGATCTGATGAAAAGCAATGGAAACGTTGTACGCTTCGGCAGGCGCACGGATGCTCAGCTCCAAAAACTCCTCTGCTCCGGCGCGCAGAAGCGCGGATGCGTTCTATCGCCGCGCAATGCCGGCCGCCTTGTCGCCTGCTGCGGTTCCGACTTGACCGCGCTGTTCGGCGAATTGGAAAAGCTTTGCTCCTATGTCAAGCAGGGAGAAATCACGGAGCAGCTGATCGACGGGTTTGCTGTGAAAAATCTGGAAGCACGCGTTTTCGATCTTTCCAAGGCGGTACTTTCCGGTTCAGGCGACCGGGCCTATTCCATTTTGAATCTTCTTTTGGAGCAGGGGGAGGAACCGGTTGCAATCCTAGCGGTGCTTTCCTCGGCTTATCTTGACCTTTACCGTGTCCGGGCGTCGGTCCAGAGCGGCCTGAGCGCGACGGAGCCGGCGAAACACTTCGACTACGCCCGCAAGGAATTCCGCCTCAGGAATGCCGAACGCGATGCGGGGCGCTACCCGGACGGAATGTTCCGTGGAAGCCTAAAAGAACTTCTCGCGGCGGACATTGCGCTGAAAAGTTCCCGCGGCGACCGGCGCATTGTGCTGGAAAAATTGATTGCCAGGCTTCTGATTCTGGCCGAAAGGGGAAAAACAGCTTGATTCGCGTGAAGGAAGCGGTGATCGTAGAGGGAAAATATGATAAGATCAAGCTGTCTTCCCTGATCGACGGCCTGATCCTGCAAACGAACGGATTCCGGATTTTCAAGGACCCGGATCAAATGGCGCTGATTCGCTCTCTGGCTGATACCCGCGGCATCCTGATTTTGACGGACAGCGACGCAGCGGGATTTCTGATCCGCAATTACCTCTCCAGTTGCATCGCACCTGAAAAGATTCGCCATGCCTACATCCCGGATATTCTTGGAAAAGAAAAGAGAAAGCAAAAGCCTTCCCGCGAAGGGAAACTCGGTGTGGAAGGAGTGCCGGCGGAAATTTTAAAGCGGGCACTGCTGCGCGCGGGAGCCGGTGTGGAAGAGGAGCGGCTGCCTTTGGTGCGGCGGATCACGAAGGCGGATTTCTTTTTCTGCGGCTTATCCGGCGGTCCCTCAAGTTCAGAGAAGCGCGCCGCTCTGCTGAAGAGGCTTTCTCTTCCAGAGCATTTGTCCGCAAATGCTCTGCTGGAAGTGCTCAATGGAATCCTGAGCTATGAAGAATTTGCCCGGATTGCGGCGGAACTTTAAAAAACCGGCGATTTTGTGTTGACAAGCCAGCTGCAAAGATGATATAATACCTCTTGCTGAGCGCGAGTGCTGGAATTGGCAGACAGGCACGTTTGAGGGGCGTGTGTTGTATGACGTACGGGTTCAAGTCCCGTCTCGCGCACCATATTAAACCCGGAAAGCGGCATAAATGCTGGCTTTTCGGGTTTCTTTTTTGCATATTGACCCCAATGGGGTTTATTTGGGATTTACGGGGACAATTAATTTTAAGGTGCAATCAAACTTTTAGATCAAACCATGTGTCAGGGTTTGATCCGACGCATGACTTTTAACTTCTATTTGCAAATTATTATAACAACGCGCGGTTCAGAGGACTCTCCAATGTACATAAGACCATTAAATCTCTATTTTTGTTAAAAAGGCTATGGTAGCATTCCCGAAAATTTGGACGCTGATGGGTTGTTTGTCTGAAATAGATACTTTAACTGTCATGGTGCCCATTCTTCCGATCGCTTCGCCTTGAACTGCTTCAAATGAGAACTCATTTTTGGTATTGTCTGCAAACTCAAAATGAACAAGATATGCGCCGAGCGGCCCGTTAGCGTTACCGGTTACCGGGTCTTCCGGGATGCCGATAGCCGGTGCAAACATCCTTCCATGCACAAGCGGCTGCTTTTTGGTATCAAGTGTGAACACATAGTATCCGTTGCAGCCAATGGCATTGCTAATGCGAACCAGCGCGGATAAATCAGGGTTAAGATTTTGGAGCTGTTCAATTCGTCGAATTCCAACCATTACTTTAGAATGCCCGGTCGATGCAATGGCAATTGGACAGGACGGCAAAAGCTGGTCAGCTTCCAATCCCAGCGCAGATAGAATTTGTTTTTGAAAGTCCGGGGGTAACGGTTCGTCAATTTGGATTTTTCCTTGCGTCATAGCAATCCGGTAATCATCACCTTCCCGATAAATATCCACAGGTAATATCCCGGCGCCTGTTTTTTGCAAAACGCGAGTATGACCTTGCATATGTTTTTCCAATGCATTTGCATAGTGTGCCGCGATTGTTGCGTGTCCGCAAATCGGGACTTCCTTGGTTGGCGTGAAAAAGCGTACAAGCATATCATAGCCCCTGTGCTTTTCCGTAATGATAAACGCGGTTTCCGAATTGTTAAGTTCTCTGGCGATCTGCTGCATTTCCAAATCGGATAATCCGTCTGCATTTGTAACGACACCGGCCGGATTTCCGGTAAAACGTTTTTTTGTAAAAGCATCAATTTGATATATGTGATAGACTTTTTTCATAATACACATCTCCTATTAAATTTTGTCTTATCATATCAATTATACAATTTCAATATTTATACGCAAGAATGTACTTTGGGGTTCGTTGCTAACTACGGGGTAAGAATAAGGAGAATCCAGATGGCGGATAATAGTTTTCCAAATCAGACAGAGCGAAAAAAAGACTTTACCTGCTCCATCGGTTTTGCAATAACCGTAATCGGGAGTAAGTGGAGAGCCGTCATATTATGGCACATTATAAAGGGTTCCCCTGTGCGATACGGCGCATTGAAATTAAAAGTGCCTGGAATAAGTCATAAAGTGTTCACGGAAGAGCTAAAACATTTAAAAGCTGACCATCTGATTGAAAGGAAGGTGTATCCAACGATACCGCCCAAGGTCGAATACAGTATCACGGAATTGGGTCTGTCTTTAGAGCCCGCCTTAAAAGAATTGTGTAATTGGGGCAAAAAATACATGTAAAATCTGCTTGTCACAAGCATGTGAATATTGAAATCCCACTATTTTGAAAGAGGGAGATTATAAGCGTAAACGGAAGCGATGGCAAATGCTTTTTTGACCGGATATGCCATTGAAAAACCCGAAAGGCCGAACGAATGTCGGCCCTTCGGGCTGATGTAACAGATGATATTATTTTCGGTTTAAACGTGCAATTTCAGTAGCGGCACCGCCGCGATGTCCCCCGATGCATCGGTCTGCACCTTTCCGCTTTTTCGGAGCGAAGCGGAGAAACTGACAGTCTCGTGACTATTAAAGCCATAAGGTTTACGAATGTTGCCTGCTCGCGGGCTGTAGGACACGTAATGTGATTAACAGTTTTCGATGTGTCTTGAGACGCGTGCCAGTCTTATGTCCTTTCAGGGCTTGTGCACACCACGTATCCGCCGCGTAGTTTTGATTTAAACAACCATTTCCTGAAAAAAATTTGTCTGAGCAGTATTTTGTCAATAATCTGTCTGGAATAAGACAATGTTTTTATTTTAATGACAATCCCAGTTCTTCTGCCCTTTTCAGGGCATCTGTATGTAGAATATCTCCTTTCTCTACAACGGCTGGGATCAGCAGATGGGCGAGGTCAGTCCATTTCTGATAAGACGTGATCAATTCATAGGTCCTGACCAAACCATCAAAATCAGCTTTTTCTGGAGTCTCGGCGCAAGCGAGTAAAATGCTTTCTTTAATATTGCTCTGTCTGCCGCCGATAAGCAGCGCATACATTTTATCCAGAGCCGCTTTCAGCTGCGCCGGAAAAGTAAACCAATACATAGGTGTTGCAAGGACAAGCATATCGCTTTGCTCCATAAGCGGAGCCAACGTATTGAAATCGTCTCCGAACACGCAGGCTGCCCCTTTGGAGTAACATCTGTTGCAGGCTTTACAGCCATTTATTTTCTTTAAGCCGGTTTCATACTTTTTAACTGTATTTCCGGCGGCCTGCGCTCCTTTGATAAATGCATCTGCCATCAGGTCGCTGTTGCCCTCTTTTCTGGGACTGCCTGTAAGTACCAAGATTTTCTTACTCATTTTGATCCTTTCTTATATTCTTTTCGCTTTGTGTTCCAGTATTTGGAATCCTCGTCTGTGATGGGCCGCAGCACTTTGCAGGGATTTCCGGCTGCAATAACACCGCTTGGGATATCCTTTGTAACCACAGAACCGGAACCGATCACCACATTATTGCCTATGGTAGTACCGGGATTGATGACAGTGTTTCCGCCGACCCATACGTCGTTACCGATGGCCACGGGTTTTCCGTATTCCAAGCCGGTTGCCCGTACTTCTGCGTCAATAGGGTGTGCGGCCGTATAAACGCAGACACGAGGACCAAAGAGAACATGATCGCCGATGGTCACAGTGCACACATCAATAATGAGGCAGTCGTAATTGGCGTAGAAGTTTTCTCCCACAAAAATATGACAGCCATAGTCGCAATGGAAAGTCGGCTCAATCCAGATATTTTCACCTGTTAAACCAAATAATTCTTTCAAGTAAACGATACGCTTGCCAGACTCTTCCTCATTCGTTTGATTGAACAGGCGAATCAGACGTTTTGCATTTTGATTCATCCGTGCCAGTTCTTCGTCCTGTGCAATATACAGTCTGCCTGAAAGCATTTTTTCTTTTTCCGTCATAATCAATCCCCCTTTTAATTGACACTAAGACAAGGATAGCGTATATATATTATTAGTCAAGTACTTACATTCAAGATATATACTATACTGAGGGAGAGCGTAATATGGCGATTGAAAATTGCAGCCCGACAGGTGTGGCGATGGAAGATACCGGTTTCGGCTATACTCTGTCGATTATCGGCGGTAAATATAAAATGATTATCATGTATTGGCTTTCAGAGTATAAGCCGGTGCTGAGGTTTAACGAACTGAAGCGCTGTATTGGTACAATTACCTATAAAACGCTCAGCAATACGTTGAAAGAAATGGAAACCGATCAGTTAATCGTCCGCACAGAGTATCCCCAGATACCTCCAAAGGTAGAATATACTCTTTCAAAACGCGGAGAGTCCCTGATCCCCGTCTTGAATATGATGTGCGAATGGGGCGAGAGCAACCGACTGCCGCGAAAAAAACAGCCCATAGATAAATAAAACGCTTTCTGGCACGATCGATTTATTCGGCTTTTAGGCGTAAATACCGCCTAACTGCCCGTAAGCCCATGATACGGAGAGGGGAAATACCGCGGCAAAAGATGGCGCCGCCTGCGGGCACAATGCTTAAGAGGAATGCGGCAAATGCAGCTGCATTCCTTTTTTGCTGGCAGACGATTATCCGTTTATACCGGCTTGACACGGCCGTTATCTTATCCCAAAACATCGACAAGGAAATGACCTCTAGGCAGACAGGAGCATCACTGTTTACCTAGAGGTCTATTCACAGTCCGGAATCCTGCCAGCCGGCTTTGGGCAACCCGTGAACCGGCTGTCATTTGGCTCATATAAAAAAATAAATGGAATCGCCGCTCAAAACGGCAGAATATGAAATGTTGAAATAAAAAAATGAAACTTGAAATCGCAGAAATGCTTTTTTCCCACATCCTTCAAAAATCATGGAAGAAATTCATGTAATTGCGAATGGAAAGCCGATGAAAATAATGCTATTTTAAAATAGTGCTGGTGAAAAGAATAACAGCTAGAGGAGAAATGCTAAAATATGACTAATTCACCCATCATTACGGATATGAAAGTTATTCCCGTCGCCGGATATGACAGCATGCTGATGACGCTTTCTGGCGCACATGCGCCCTATTTTACGCGCAACCTTGTGGTCCTGGAGGATTCCTCCGGCCATCAGGGCATCGGAGAAATCCACGGGGGCGATTACACCTGCGATTCTCTGAATGCAGTAAAGCCTCTGGTGATTGGGCGTGAAATCGGGCAGTATCGCCGCGTTTTGCAGACCATTCATAAAATGGCGAGTTCCGGCAAAGATCTTGAGGGAGAAGGCATTCAGACGCTCGACATCTCAAAACTGAAATTTGTCGTGAAAAGCGAATGGGCAATCGAATGCGCGATGCTTGATTTGATGGGCCAATTTTTGGGCGTTCCGATGGCGGAGCTTTTGGGCGAAGGAGTGCAGAGAAAAAAAGTCGAAATGCTGGGTTACATGTTTTATGTTTCTGATAAATCCAAGTACAAAGCCGGTGACATTCGTTATTTGGATGAATCAGACAGCCCCGATCCGTGGTTCCGTATGCGCAGAGAGGAAATCCTCACCCCAGACCGGGTCGCGGAGGAGGCCCAGTGCCTGCATGAAAAATACGGGTTCCGGAATTTCAAGCTGAAGGGCGGCGTGCTGAAAGGCGCCGAGGAAATGGAGGCGCTGCGCAGGGTAAAGAAGCTGTTCCCGGAGGCCAGGGTGAACATCGACCCGAACGGCGCCTGGAGCCTTGAAGAGGCGATTGAGCTTTCCAAGGATATGCACGGCGTGATTACTTATATGGAGGATCCCTGCGGTCCTGAATCCGGATTTTCCGGCCGTGAGATCATGAGGGAATTCAAGAACGCAACGCAGTTCCAGGTGGCCACCAACATGATCGCCACGGACTGGCGGCAATTCTATCATACCGTCAGCCTGAACGCCTGCGACATCATTCTGGCCGATCCTCATTTCTGGGGCTTTGACGGCACGATCCGAATGGCGCAGCTTCTCAAAAGCTGGGGATTGACGTGGGGAGTACACTCCAACAATCATTTCGACATTACGCTGGCGGCATTTGCGCAGGTGGGCTGTGCGGCCCCGGGCGATCCTACTCCCCTGGATACGCACTGGGTGTGGCAGGACGGGCAAAACCTTTTGAAGGATACCCCGGTGATTCAGGACGGCTATTTGTCCCTTCCCTCCAAACCTGGTCTGGGAGTAACATTGGATATGGAAAAGGTCATGAAGGCAAACGAGTTTTATAACCGGCTGCCCAGTCATGACCGGAACGATGCGGCGGCAATGCAATTTTTGATTCCAAACTGGAGATACGATCACAAAAGGCCTGCTTTGGTACGCTAAGCTTGCTTGCCGCCTAAACGAAAAGGATGGATGCCAATGGCGAAGGTAATGTTTGTGTCGCCGCATATGGATATTCAGGACCTGGCCATGAAAGTGGCGTCGCAGGAAAGGCTCCAGCATTGTCAGCCCATTTTGTTTCGGGTGGTCGACGGCCGGGAAGTGCAGAGCGTAGCAGAGGAAGCCAAAAGTGAGCATGTGGACGTTATCATTGCCCGGGGACAACAGGCGCGCCTGATCAAGCAGATGGTGGAAATCCCGCTGGTGGAGCTGCTGCTGACCGGCCAGGAAATGGGCGTCATGGTGGATGCGGCGAAAAAAATGGTTCAGATGGAAAACCCGTCCATCGCGGTGGTAGGGCAGAGCAACATGTATTCCGATATGCAGGAGTTTGACCGGCTCTTTCACGTGCAGCTCAGACAGTATTTTGTTGAAGATTCAAATTATATTGAAGAGGCGGCGCGTCAGGCGCTTCAGGATGGCAGCGACGTGATCCTCGGTGGTGACATTGCATGCCAGTACGCGCAGAAGCATGGGGTGCCGAGTATGTTTGTCAACTCCGGGCGGGAAAGCATCGCCAATGCGCTGCGGCAGGCCGAGCTGGTTGCCCTCACCAGCGACCGGGAGAGGGAAAACACGGCGCAGATGCGTGCTTTGCTGGATTATTCTTTTAACGGTATTATATGGCTGGATCCCGCAGGCCGGGTTGTCAGTATGAACCACGTGGCGGAAAGCATGCTTGACCTCCGGCCTGGAATCGCGGCCGGGCGCATGGTGGACCGCCTGATCCCGGAACTGGACATGGAGATCTTTAACGAGGTGCTGCAGAAAGGCAAAGATATTTTCGCCCGTGTCATGCAGCTGCATGAAAGAACGTTTCTGGTGAATTTCGCCCCGATTCTGGTGGGGGAACAGGTGGGCGGCGTGATCCTTTCGCTGCAGGAAAGCGTCGCGCTTTCGCGCATGGAGTCCAATATCCGGCAGGCCATCTACCGGCAGGGTTTTGTGGCGGCCTTTCACTTTTCCGCATTTGAATACGTCCATTCCACAGCGATGAAGCAAGTCCTCAGTGCGGCGAAGATCTGCGCGAAATCCGACGCCCCGCTGCTGATCACCGGGCCGGAGGGGACGGAAAAAATGCAGCTTGCCCAGGCTGTGCACAATGAGAGCCGCCGCCGCGATCATTCGTTTGTGACGTTTCACTGCGGGTGCGTGGAACCCGGGCAGTGCAGTTTGGCGCTGTTTGGCCGCGGCGGACAGGACGAGGCTTCCCACGGCATGTTCGAATCCGCCAACGATGGGACGCTGCTGCTGGAAGATGTGGAGCATCTCAGCATGGACGCGCAGCGCCGGCTGCTGCATTACCTTCAGACGGGGACGTCCATCCCCTGCGGCGCCTACAGCCCGCAGAGACTTAACGTCCGCATCATCGCAATGACCGGCTGCGACCTTGGCCTGCGCATGGAACAGGGCGCCTTTTCCGCCAGCCTTTTTTACGCAATCGATGTTTTCAGCCTGAAGGTGCCGCCGCTGCAGGAAAGAAAGGAGGACCTGGATCCGCTGATCGACCGGACCATCAACGAGCTTGAGCATCGTTACAGCCGATACCTCAGCCTGACCAAGGATGCGAAACACGAGCTGATGGAATATGACTGGCCTGGAAATCTGCCGCAGCTAAGGGCCTTTTGTGAACGTCTGCTGCTGATGTCGCCCCACAGGAGCGTGAATGGGGACTATGTCCGTCATCTGCTGATGGAGGCTTATCCGGTGGTGTTGAACTTCCCGGTTCCCGCAAAGCAGGAGCTGGACAGCCCGGAGGCCGCTCTGCTGGCGCGGCTGATTGCGAAGTATGGCGGGGATCGCGAACGGATCGCACGGGAGCTGGGTATCAGCAAGACCACGCTCTGGCGCAGGATCAAAAAACTTGGCGTGGGCAAAGTCGACAAAAACGTCGGGCTGCTGGAACCGGATGACATCCCGCAGGGTCCGGGGAAGGGATAGTGGAAGATCCGCCGATCGTCGTTTCCAACTGCCCGCGCCGGAAAGAAGCTGAGGAAACAAAAATTCGGATTTTCGATCCGGCAGGATATTAAAGTGCTGCCGTGCCGCTGAATGAAATGGGAGGATGACAATTGAACTCTAAAAACAGTCTTTTTATGAAAAAGTATAACGATCTGGTTTTCGGCCTGATTATGCTGGCGATTGCCGCAGGATACCTGATCCTTACTCTTCAGATACCGATTACCGGGGGAATGTTCAACGGCAGATTTTTTCCTCTGATTATTGATCTGATCATGTTCCTGCTCACCGCTTTTCAATTTGGCGCTTATTTTAAAAACAAAGGCCGTGAGGCGAGCGAGAGCGGCGGTGAAAAAGACGGCAAAACGGTCTTCTACACCGTTGCGCTGATCGTTGCCTATATTGCTCTGATGCAGTATATCGGATTTGTTCTGTCGACCACCTTATACCTCTTCTTACAGTTTATCGTTATGACGCCGGCCGGCAAGAAAATCGGTTATGTAAAGTATGTGGTGATTGCGGCGGTTTCCAGCGTGGCGATTTATCTGGTATTCCGGTATACGGAGCTGAACGTGATGCTGCCGCAGGGCATCTTTACAATGATTTAAGGAGACTACAAAATGGAGTTGTTTATCAATGGCTTGGCGAATGTCCTTCAGCCGTACTGCTTTGCGCTGATGATCGTGGGAACAGTCATCGGCATCATTTTCGGGGCGATCCCGGGATTGTCGTCCGTTATGGCGATCGCGCTGTTTTTGCCGATGACCTACAGCATGGACCCGGCCATAGGAATGGGGCTTCTGCTGTCGCTCTATATCGGCTCTGTGTCCGGCGGACTTATTTCCGCCATTCTTCTCAAAATACCGGGCACTCCCTCTTCCGTCGCGACATGCTTTGACGGGCATCCCATGCTGGAGCACGGCGAGGGGATCAAGGCCTTGGGGACCGGCGTCGTTTTTTCCTTTCTTGGGACGATGTTCAGCATTGTCGTTTTGATTTTCCTTGCTCCTCAGATCGCAAAGGGCGCTTTGGCGTTCGGCCCTCATGAATACTTCTCGCTTTCTATTTTTGCTTTGTGCCTGATTGCCACTCTGTCTTCCGGTTCTATGGTCAAGGGTATCTTTTCCGGAACGCTGGGCCTGGCCTTTGCCACCATCGGCATCGCGCCGGTCAACGCGGTGCAGCGCTTTACATTCGGCAGCGTCGAGCTGAGCAGCGGATTCGACGTGCTGTCCGTACTGATTGGCCTGTTTGCGGTTTCTGAGATCATCAAAACGGCGGAGACCGCAAAAAACGGCGGGGATTCGCCGGTCGCGCAAATCGATTACAAACATATCAAGGGGTTCGGGTTTACCCTCAAAGAGTTTAAGGCGCAGCTTGGGAACGCCCTGATGGCTTCGCTGATCGGCACCGGCATCGGAATCCTGCCCGGCATTGGGGCCTCGACTTCCAACTTGGTTGCCTATTCCGCGATCAAGAATCATTCCAAACATCCGGAAAAATTCGGCACCGGAATCATGGACGGAGTCGTCGCGTCGGAAACGTCCAACAATGCGTCGATCGGCGGCGCCATGATCCCGCTGCTCACTCTGGGAATCCCGGGCGACGGCGTGACGGCAATCCTTTTAGGCGCGTTCATGGTGCACGGAATTGCTCCCGGGCCGTTGCTGTTCAGCTCGCAGGGCCAGCTGGTTTATGACATTTTTGCGGCCCTTTGCATTGCCGATATCCTGATGCTGCTGATCGAATTCTTTGGCTTGCGCGTTTTCGCGAAAATGCTTCAGGTTCCCAAATATATTCTGTTGCCGATTGTTTTTGTCTTTTGCGTGGTCGGCGCCTTCGCCTTATCCGGGCGCATGTTTGACGTTTGGGCTCTGCTGGCGTTTGGCGTAATCGGATATGTGTTTACCCGGTTCCATGTTCCGCAGGCTCCTATGGTAATTGGTTTCATTCTCGGTTCCATGACGGAAACAAACTTCCTGCGGGCGCTGATGCTTTCCGGCAACAGCTTTTCCGGGTTCTTTACGCAGCCGATCAGCGCCGTATTTCTCGGGTGTACAATCATTTACCTGGGCTGGAATGCACTGAAGGGAATGCGGAAAAAGAAAACCGCCGAAAACGCCGGATGATTTCCGGCGCTGATCCGAGGATAAATTGGTTCCAAAATCGTTTCTGGTCTTAAAAGATCAGTTTGACGATAAAAAATCTAAATACAGTTTAGGGAGGAATTCAGCTTATGAATGTAAAAAAGTGGGGTTCTGTTGCGGTGGCGTTGCTGCTGGCAGCCGGGAGCATGACGGCGTGCTCCGGCAATACGTCTTCTTCCAATGCCGCTTCTTCAACAGGCAGTAAGACGGACGCAGCTTCTCAGGCGGCATCCGCTTCAACAACGGACTGGCCGAAGAAAACAGTGCAGGTCATAGTTCCGGCCGGCGCCGGCGGAGATACGGATTTCAATGCGCGTACCTTTGCGACATATTTTAAGGAAATTACCGGTCAGACCATGGTTATTACGAATCAGAGCGGCGGCGGCGGAAGCATCGCGACTTCGACTGTGAAAGACGCCGCCAAAGACGGGTACACGGTGCTGTTCGGCCACACGGGACAGATGATTGTCAACGAAGTTGCCGGACTCATCAATTACAACTTGGACTCTTTTGACATTGCCTGCATCCCCGCGGTTGACAAAGGGACGGTTCTGGTTGCAAGCAAGGCTTCCGGTATTGCCTCTGTTGCCGATCTTCTTAAAAAGGCGAAAGAGAATCCCGGAAAGCTTCTTTACGGTTCCGAACTGGGCGGCTATTCCAATCTTCAGGGTGTTATGCTGGAGGACAAAGCGGGAATCAGTTTCAAAATTGTTGATACGGGCTCCGCATCCGATAAGGTTTCCAACCTTCTGGCCGGACGAATCAGCCTTGCGGCCATTACTTACGGAACAGTGAAGGATTACCAGAAAACCGGCCAATTGAATGTCATCGCACAGTTTAACTCCGAAAGAAACGAAAATCTGAGCGATATTCCCACCTTGAAAGAGGGAGGAATTGATTTTACGATGGAAAAGCCGTATATTATTGCTTTCCCCAAGGGAACGGACCCTGCGATTATCTCCAAAATGGATTCCGTCGCAAAACAAATTACGGAGAATTCGGATTATGCACAGGCTTTGAAGGCTTCCTACAACCAGCCGGTTTCTTATTATAACAGTTCCGACGCAGTTAGCCTGTTGAAAAGCACCCGCGATGATTTCATGAATTATAAGGGCAAACTGAATAAGTCCTAATAGAGAGCGAAATTTATCAGGCCGCCCGCTGGGAGGTGGGCGGCCTGAACTCAATTCGCTGAGATACTAGGCCCCGCCGGAGAATGGCGGGGCTGATTTATTCAGAGGGTTAAACCTTATGGACTCTATGAATCTGAAGATTATTCGATTGAGCACAATAAAATAGTATGATGCGGATTTATCAGTGTGCCAGTCCGTTCCGCGTTTCCTTTATAAAATCATCAAGTATTTATTTTTTCAATGTTCACCGCAGGTTATCAAAAAACTACTTTTTTACACCCTTAATAGTCGAATTTTGTAATATAATAACTATATGGAATATTACGGAAGTGAGGGCAACAATGTGACAACAGACGATCTAAAACGGCTGGACAAACGATTGCGTCAGATTCAGGATCCGTTCGGAACGGGATTTTCAACGCAGAGCAGATTGTGGAGGGATTATGCTAAGGGCAATGGGATAACTATATGCGAAGTCAGACGGCAGTATGATGCATGGAAGCTGAATAGATAAAAAGAGTGAATATAGCCCCGCTGAAAGAGTCCTAACCCGCCAAGCTGTGGCGGGTTTTATTTTTTGGTATTTCCATCAATAGAAAAGCAATAACCGGATGGAACCGGCTCATTAAAAAATCAAGGCCGTCGAGTGCTTCCCGGCGGCCTTGATTCTGGAAAGATGAGCTAGCTTTATTGGCGGAATAATGGCAAACATAAGTATGATGAGAAAATCCGATAATATATAATAACAAAAATTAGGAAAGAAATAGTGCCGTATGTAACACTTTGATAATTTTGTTACATTTTTCTACCTTATTGTACATCATTTATACAGGTTCAAATTATCCATGCGGAATATATGGAAATTTCATTATAATTATAATTGAACCAATAAATACAGTTCATCCTGCTGGTCCTGAGTTATTCCGATATAGCGTAAAGTGATTCGCTGGGAACTGTGATTAAAAGTGCTCATAATTAAGCCGATATTGTATTTTGATTTTTTATAAGTCCAATACCCCCAGGTTTTGCGCAGACTGTGGGTTCCAAAGTTTTCTATTCCACAAAAATCCGCCGCTTCTTTCAGAACCCGGTATGCCTGAATTCTGCTGATATGCCCGCCCTTATTACTGTAGAAAAGGTAAGAGCTGACTGTGTTTTCCCTGCTCTTTAAATAGCAGATAACCTCTTTCTTAAGGGCATCGTTCAGCTTTATTTTTTTTTCTTTTTGAGTTTTCTTTTCTTTTACGACTAAATAGTCGTGAAATTCATGATCGTTTTTCAAAATGTCGCTTAATTTCAACGGAATAATGTCGCTGATCCTTAATCCGGTATTCAGGCCGAATTTGAATAAAAGCCCATATTTGGGGTCTTTTCCTTTTAAATAAAAAAACATGCTGTTTATTTTTTGTTTGTCTCGTATCGGTTCTACTGTCATGTTTATCTCCTCATTCTTAGAATTATATAAATAAAAATGTTACATTTAAAATAGCATAATATATTTCTAATAAAATAATTAATCCTGAAATACCTTGATAGTAAGCCGTTTTTTAAAGAGTGAAATGTAACAAAATTATCAAAGTGTTACATTTCAAAGATTAGATTGCTTTTTATATTATTTTTGAAAGGAGTGTGCATCGTGCCGGAAGTCATAGCAACGAGAGATATATATAATGAAAATGGAGTGTTATTGATTGCGAAGGGACAAAAACTCACAAAACGGGTTCGTCAAAAATTGTGGGATGGCAATATTGCAAGAAAGGACCAGAATGAAGTAAACGATAAAATTACAGTCAAAGACAGCGTTGAACAGATATCGGACAAATTTCCGCAGATGGCCGGGAACTCATTAAAAGATGCAAGTGCCATCGTAAGCGATATTATTTTCGGTTCAAAATCATTTCCATGGTGGATATATGTATGTGCGTTAAGCAACTATATTGATTGGATGTACACTCATTCCGTTGACGTAGCATTGATTTCAACCTTTATCGCGATAAAATCGAATTGCGACCAAAAAACGCAAAGTGAAATCTGCCTGGGGGCCTTGCTGCATGATGTCGGAAAACTTTTGATCCCCAAAAAAATTTTACAGAAGGCCGGGCAGCTCGATGAACAGGAAAAGTTGATTGTCAGGCAGCACTGTGAATTAGGCTATGATATGGCGCAGGAATGGAATTTATCGAAGGAATGCATGAATATTATATTGCAGCATCATGAGCGCCTGGATGGCAGCGGTTATCCATATGGTATTTCAGGAGATGAAATTTCGGAATACGCCAAAATCGTTATGATAGCGGATGCATTTGATGCGATAACATCTTATCGTCCATATAAGCAGCTGAAGAGCGGAAGCAATGGGATACGGGAATTGAGAAACAACGGGGAAAAATTTGCTGCAAGCTATGTCGATACGCTCGCTCAATGTATGGGATAAATAATTTCATAGGCTGAATCCGCGCTTTTCAGAACGGTTTTCTTTTCCGTCCCCGCCGGTCCTGTACCCGTATTGGGCGAATGAGACACATAAGAAATCCCGGAGGCCGCATGAACGCTGGCTTCCGGGATTCCTATTTTCCTGTTCGGCGCCTGGAATCTATCGAAGATTCATGGCCGATTGATTAAACGGCAGCAAATTTCAATATGCCAAGGAAGCGCCGCTGCCTTTCATGGCCGCGATCGTCTGGATAATGTAGCTTTTATGCAATTCCTCATCCAAAATAATTCTCTCCAGGACCTTTTTAATGAGCGGATCGTCAATCAGGGTAATATGCTTCTGATAATTTTCGATTGCTTTTATTTCACCTTCCAGCGCATTCTGAAGTTTCTGCTTAAGATCCTGTGTATAAAGTACGTTCCTAGACGTCCAATATTTTCCGCCTGAGTTGAATCCGCCGCGAAAGACCGGTTCCCCGCCCAACTGGCCGATTAGGGAGGAGAGAATGTTCATGTGGTTCATTTCAGCGATTGCGATGCGCATTGTCATTACACCGTAGTCGCCTGTTGTCTCAGCGGCGGTGTAATGGTGGTAAAAATATGTGCTCATGGCTGTAAATTCGCCTTTGGGGCCTGCAAAATCGTCCATCAGAAGATTTGCGTACTGCTTATTTGGGGCCGAAACTTTGGCGGGCGGATAAGGAGAAGAATCAGTATAGCCTCTGTATATTACTTTGCTGCTTGTTTGAGCCATGCAAAATCCCCCTTCTTCCAAGCTACATATATGAATGAAAACTCGCGCTTATTCTCTGCTGCGTATAAAAACCGAAAAAAAGGCGTCCGGCAGCCAAAGAAGACATATTTTTCCGCTGCCGCCATATCTTATGGAGAGATCAGGTTTTGCTGTATGCGGATTGTCCGCGGTGGGCTTCAGCGAAAAATTGCCCTTTAAGAATCTGTGCAGAAAGGAATGAATCGTGTTTGTGTACTGCAATCTCATTGCAATCCAGGCAGGTAGTGAATTTTTTGGGGAGAACGATGGATTTTCCCTATCCGATCGAGCCGAAGCTTTATATCGTGCGCAGAAATTATGTGTGGCATAATATTTTAAATATGAATCAGTTCAGCGATCGTTACAGCTTCATCGGAACCGGTCAGGAGAGCGAAGGCATGATGGGCTTCTTTGACGGGATCAATGAAGAGGGGTTCGCCGCCGCGGCGTTATATTTTCCTGGCTGTGCAAAGTATGACCTGAAAGCGGAAGGAGAAAAAAAGCAGCCGATTGCGGCTGTGGATTTTCTTCATTATCTCTTGGGAAAGTATGGGTCGGTCGATGAACTGGAAGAAGTTCCGTGGCAGATTTCTCTGTTTGGAGTTCCGGACCCCGTGACCAAAACGGTCGCTCCCCTGCATTGGATCGCGGCCGACCGGAGCGGGAAAAGCGCCGTGATTGAACCGACGGAACAGGGACTGAAACTGTTTTTAAATCCGATTGGGGTATTGGCGAACAGTCCCGGCTTTCAGTGGCAGATGACAAACCTGAGAAATTACATGGGGGTTTCTCCGGAGCAGAACAGCGAAGTTTCCTGGGGGGAAGTACCTCTGAAGCCGTTCGGTCAGGCAGGGGGGACCGCGCTGCTGCCGGGGGGTTATACGTCGCCTGAGCGCTTTGTGAGAACGGCCTATCAGAAAACGCACATACAATTGCCTGCTGACGATACGGAGACGGTTGTTTCCTGCTTTCATATTATGGAAAGCGTTACGGTTCCCAAGGGAGCCGTAATGACCGACAGAGGGACCTTCGACTATACGAAATATATCGCTTTTATGAACACGAAAACATGTGAGTATTTTTTTAAGACTTATGACAACAGCGAAATTGCCGTCGCCAGTCTCTGGGACAATTATGAAAACGGAAAACAGCCGATCTGCTTAGGAGACCTGACGCGCCCGGCTTTTTTCAGAAAAATCTCCTGAAACGCCGCTGCAACGATAAATAATCCCGGGAACCGGCATTCACAGGTTTCCGGGATCGCTTTATTCTGCGGGCTTCAACGTTCTCCTTAATCGGGCGCGCCTGCGAAGAAACAAGCGGTTAATACCCCAGTGTTTCCGGCAGCAGGAAAACCTTGATTCGGCCCGGTATGCGCTGAAAACTGCTGATCAGGGTGTTGCAGCACATCCGGTCCGGGCTTTTGCAGTCGGTGCATTTCCCGGTCAACGCGCAGCCGGTGGTATTTACGTTAAGACGGAAACAGTTTGCCGCGACGGACCAGTTCTTCACCCGGCTTTCGGCCTCTGCGAGGTTCTGGACCAGCTTGTTTGCGCCGGCGACCACAACTACGTTTCTGGGACCGTATGCAATCGCAGCGACGCGGTTGGAATTTCCGTCGATATTAAAAAGCTGGCCGTCCATTGTGATCGCGTTGGAGCTGGTAAAATACCAGTCGGAGTCCAGCGAACGGACAAAGATTTCCCGGATCTCTTCGGGAGTCATCCCGCTCCGGTAGCGATCAAGATACCGGAATTTTCCGCTTCGGATAAAATCCATCACACCGGTTTCTTCCAGCGTGGCGGAACCTCCGTTCGCTACAACGGCATTCTCCGGCACCATTCCGCCAAGGAGCGTTAAAAGCTCTTCCCGGTTTGGCACAAAACGCGCGTCAAAGCGGTTGGCGTTCAAAGCCTTCACCGCGGACTCGATCTTTTTCTGCGCCATTTGCGTTAAAGCAAGATTCATCTGAAATCCCTCTTTTCTCAATGGTAATTTTATCAAATATACTGCCGCGGTGCAAGAAAAATCTGTAAAAACAACAGCTTGTCCGCACCTGAAAGCCGCGCCTACTTTTTGCCCTGTCCTGTTCTGTTTGCGCGCCCTTTTTCATATGATTATTCGAATGTGATTTGCGGGAGGATCCGAAAATGAAGCGCAGTGAAAAATTGCAGGCAGAGCGGAAAAGCAAAAATCTGACGGTGACGGGCTCCAAGGGAAGAAATCCGTGGAACGACGTTGACGACCCGGAGTCGGAATTATCCGACCTGGAAGACCAGGCGCCGGATGAAAATGACATCCCCGAAAGAAAGGGAAGCACCAGGCTGCTCACAACGATCCAGATTGTCGCCTGCACGGCGGTTTTGGCGGCGGCCGTTGCGCTGCGCCTGAACGGAGGCGCGGTTTACCAGAATGTAAGGAATTGGTATTTCGAATCTCTGAATAATTCGATCGTCGCGGACTCACAGGTGGACAATATCAAACATGTGGTGATCGATCTCTGGTCCACGATCTCCAGCTCCAGGGGGGAGAACAGCCAGGCGCCGGACGGCGCATCGTCGCAAAGTCCTTCTTCCGTCCGGGAAAACGGAGCGGCATCCGGAGGCACGTTGCCGAACAATGCTTCGGCTGCGGAATCATCCGGCGCCCCGTCACAGAACAGCGCCTCAGCTCCGGTTTCGTCCGGCGTTCCGTCGCAGAACAATGCCGCCAACGCTCCTTCCGGCGGGGAAAATGTTTCCTCGCCGCCTGCTTCGCCATGACTTTCTCGGTTGGCGGCTGCCGGATCACTTTCAGCTATTTCTTTTTTGCTCTTGTGGCCCTGCTGCTTCTGTTTGACAGAAGCGGTGTGGCCGCCGCGGGCCTGGCAGCGGCGGCCCTTCATGAATGCAGCCATCTTGGGGTGATGTACGCTTTCAAAAGTCTGCCGGAGGAAATCCGGTTCAATATATTTGGGATTGATATTGTCCGGAATTCCAGGCCGGACCGCGGATATTGGAAGGATGCAGTCGTGTCGCTGTCCGGGCCCGCGGCCAATTTGCTGGCGGCGGGCTTGTTTTATGTGTTCCGCAGTGCGGCGGACAGAAATATGATGTTGGCAAATTTCACTTTGTTCCTTTTTAATATTTTGCCGATCGAGCCGTTGGATGGGGGACAGGCTCTGTACGCGCTTTTGTGCCTGCGCTGGGAACCGTCCGCCGCATGCCGTGCAGTCGGAATCGTCTCGTTCCTTTTTCTTGCGCCTCTTTCCGCCGTGGGATTTTTGACGCTGTTTCACTCCCCGGGGAATTATACTCTTTTGCTGGTCTGCATCTACCTGATGTGTTTGCTGGTCTTTAAACGGGGAAAATATTTTTGAGCCCCGCAAAAGAAAAAATGTTGCGCTGTCTGGAGGAATGTGGTATGATAATACGGTATTTGAGATCCGTCGGAGCGATCTGATGGGATTCAACGCCTGATACCAGGGCTTGAAACGGACAGTCCTCTGCCTCCGGCATGAATGTCTGAAATTTAGGAGGATAATATAATGGATGCATTAAAGACGATTGCACAGGACTCTACCAAAACGGAGCTGCCCGTCTTTCAGATCGGCGATACCGTGCGGGTGGACGTGAACATCCGCGAAGGCGAACGGGAGAGAATTCAGGCTTTTGAAGGCACTGTTGTCGCCCGTAAAGGTTCCGGGGTTGGGGAGACATTCACCGTCCGCCGCGTTTCCTACGGCGTGGGCGTGGAAAGGGTCTTTCCGCTGCATTCTCCCAATGTAAAGGGAATCACGGTGATCCGCAGCGGCCGTGTCCGCCGTGCAAAACTGTATTACCTGCGCGGCAGGGTAGGCAAAGCGGCGAAGGTCAAGGGCAAGATTCAGTAAGTGAATTGATAACGGCGCTTGAGAAGGGACATTTCGGTGTCCCTTTTTTGTTCTTTTGATCGGAGGAAATGGTATGAAGGACGAACCGGAAGCCGGCCGGAAAGAGGAAGCCGTCCGAAACAGTGTGGCGGAGAATTGCTACGAGTGGGTGGAGGCTTTGATGATTTCCCTGGCCGTTATTATGGTCTTTTTTGTTTTTCTGTTCCGTGTCAATATTGTTGTGGACGGGGATTCCATGAAGCCGAATTTTCACGACGGGAACAGGGTGCTGGTGTCCTGCGTGAACGGCGGCCTTTCTCAGGGAGACGTCGTTGTCATCGATGAACATGGAACGGGGCTCAAAGAGCGAATCATCAAGCGAGTCATCGCGACCGGGGGGCAGACGGTCGATATCGATTTCACAACCGGAGTCGTTTCGGTGGATGGAAAAGAACTCGATGAGTCGGCGTATATCAAAAACGGAATTACAAAAGATCAGTATGACGTCACGTTTCCCCGGAAAGTGCCGGACGGCCATATTTTCGTTCTGGGTGACAATCGGACGATTTCCGAGGACAGCCGGTTTGAAGAGGTAGGAATGATCGACTGCAGATATGTCGTCGGAAAGGTAATCTTTCTTTTGAATCCGTTCCATTCGGTTGTGGAATAGTGCGGTACTTGACCTGACAAGGAGCTGACTTTCCGTTGAAAAAAGCGGAACCGGAAACTGAAAAAAAGAAAAAGCCGTTTGACATTGCCGCTTTTGCCGCGAATTGCTATGAATGGATGGAGGCGCTGATCACTTCCCTGATCATTGTCGTGATCCTGTTTTCGTTCGCGATGAGAATCGTCAGCGTCAGCGGCCCATCCATGCTCCCGACTCTTCATTCCGATGACAGGGTCCTTCTTTTCAGTCAGTTTTATAAGCCGAGGCAGGGCGATGTCGTTGTGATCACCCATACGCAGGGGCTTTCGGAACCGATTATTAAACGCGTGATCGCGCTGGAAAATCAGGCGGTCGATATCGATTTTCAATCGGGCACTGTGATCGTCGACGGAAAACGGCTGGATGAGTCCCGTTATATCCAGAACGGAATCACCACACAGGCTTCCGATTACCGGTTCCCGCTGACTGTGCCGAAAGGCTGCGTGTTTGTTCTGGGCGACAACCGTCCCGTTTCCAATGACAGCCGCAGCAGCGATGTGGGAATGGTGGACCAGCGCTTTATTCTTGGCAAGGCGGAATGGGTTGTTTATCCGTTTGACCGCTTCGGAAAAATCAACTAAGGGGGAAGTTCCATGCAGCAAAGCCCGCCGATCCAGTGGTTCCCGGGCCATATGGCCAAAACCAAAAGGCAGTTGGAAAAGGATATCAGGCTGGTCGATGCGGTAGCGGAGATTCTGGACGCCAGAATTCCGGTGAGCAGCCGAAACCCGGATCTGGACCGTCTGACCAAGGGAAAGCCGCGAATGGTTCTTTTAAACAAAGCCGATCTCGCGGACCCGGCTTCGACTAAGAGATGGATCGCTTTTTTGGGCGAACGCGGTTTGAAGGCAATCGCCGTGGACTGCCATACGGGAAGCGGGCTGAACGGTTTTCTTCCGCTGGCCGGGAAAATCCTTGCGGACCGGCTGGAGGCATGGAAAGCGAAGGGAATGCCGGGGCGCAGAGTCCGGATCCTTGTCGCCGGAATCCCCAATGTGGGAAAGAGCTCGCTGATCAACCGTCTTTCCCGAAACAGCCGCGCATCCGTTGAGGACAGGCCCGGCGTCACCCGCAGCAGCCAGTGGTTTCCCGTGGGCAAAGAGATGGAGATCCTCGACACCCCCGGAATCCTTTGGCCAAAGTTTGATGATCCGGCCGTTGGAGAACGCTTGGCGTTCACCGGGGCGATCAAGGATGAAATTCTCGATACGGAAACCCTCGCCTGCCGGCTGCTGGAGGTTTTGCGTGACGATTATGCGGGGCTTTTGGCCCGAAGATATCGTTTGGAAAATGAAATGTCCGACCTGAGCGGCGGTCGGCTGCTGGAGCTGATCGGCAGAAAGCGCGGAATGCTCGTCGGCGGGGGAGAAGTTGACACGGAACGGGCGTCCATCATGCTTCTGGACGAGTTCCGAGCCGGAAAAATCGGCAGAATTACGCTGGAGAAAGCCGATGAATAAAATGGTTGACTGGCATTTCTATGAAAATGCGGCCCGGCGGGACGGTCTTTCGCTGGTCTGCGGGATCGACGAGGCGGGCCGCGGCCCGCTGGCGGGGCCCGTGTTTGCCGCCGCGGTGATTTTTCCGCCTCATATCCGGATCGAGGGTCTGAACGATTCCAAAAAACTGACGCCTAAAAGACGCGAAGAGCTTTACGGCGTCATTTTGCAGACCGCTCTGGCTTACGGGATCGGCTTTGCGTCGGAGGATGAGATCGACAAAGTCAATATTCTGCAGGCGACCTTTCTTGCAATGCGGCGGGCATTCGACAGATTGCAGCTCAGACCGGACTGCGCGCTGGTGGACGGAAACCGGATGCCGGACCTCGGTGTGGAAACTCGCCTGATCGTCAAGGGCGATTCCCTTTCCGCCAGCATTGCGGCGGCGTCCATCCTTGCCAAGGTCAGCCGCGACCGGGTCATGTGCCAAATCGATGAAATTTACCCCGGCTATGGGTTCGCCAAGCACAAGGGATACGGAACCAGCCTACATAGGGAGATGCTCCGAAAAATGGGGCCCTGCCCGGTGCACCGCAGAACTTTTCTGAAAAAAATTCTGGCGGGATATGGGAATGAATAACGGGCTGGGGCCTCTTGGGGAAACATATGCTGCGGAATATCTGCGGAAGCAGGGCTTTCAGATCCTGGAACGGAACTACCGGAGCAGATTCGGGGAAATCGACATAATCGCGGAAAACGGCCAATATATTGTATTTGCCGAAGTCAAGACGCGGAGGGCGTCCTCCCTTGCCGAGCCGGAAGAGGCCGTCACGCCGGGAAAACAGAAGAAGATTGCCAAGACCGCTTTGCTGTATTTGCAGAAACATCCCACCCGGCTTCAGCCGAGATTTGACGTAATCGGGATTGTAGCGGCGGGAACCGGTTCAGCAGTGCAGTCTCTGCGCCACGTCAAAGATGCATTCAGTTACCCGTCCTATTATTGAGAATTTGAAATGACCGGACCGATCGTTCCGGCAAGGGGGAACCGAAATGAACTACCATTCTACCAGAAGCCGCGCAGGGGCGGTGATTTCCGCTCAGGCCATCGCGCAGGGACTCTGTGGGGACGGCGGCCTTTTTGTCCCGGAGCAGTTTCCGGCCGTGAGCGGCGAAGAACTTGAGAAAATGCAAAAGGAAAGCTATCAGAGGCGCGCCGAACGCATCCTCTCCAAATATCTGACCGACTTTTCAAAGGAAGAAATCAGGGACTGCGTATCGAAGGCGTATCGCTCGGAACGCTTTCCGGGCGGGCCGGCGCCGGTTGTCAGGGCGGGCGGCGGCGTTTCGTTTCTGGAGCTATGGCATGGCCCCACCTGCGCGTTCAAGGATATGGCTTTGCAGATTCTTCCTCATCTGCTGACAAAGTCGCTGAAAAAAATCGGAACCGGCCGGAAGGCTCTCATCCTTGTCGCGACCTCCGGCGATACCGGGAAAGCCGCGCTGGAAGGGTTTCAGGATGTTCCGGAGACCGAAATCCTTGTTTTTTATCCAAAGGACGGAGTCAGCCGGATGCAGGAACGGCAGATGCTCACGCAGGAGGGAAAAAATGTTGCCGTCTGCGCGGTGGAGGGGAACTTCGACGACGCGCAGACCGGGGTCAAACAGATTTTCGGAGATCGGAAGATACGGGAGCGCCTTGCGGAAAGAGGCCTGATGTTTTCCAGCGCCAACTCCATCAACTGGGGCAGGCTGCTGCCGCAGATTGTTTATTACTTCTCGGCTTACTGCGATCTGTGCGCCGCCGGGGAGATCAGGCGGGGAGAGCCGGTCAACTTTGCCGTCCCTACAGGAAATTTCGGCGACATTCTCGCCGCGTATTACGCGAAAAAAATGGGGCTTCCGGTCAAAAAACTGATTTGCGCCTCCAATTCCAACAATGTGCTGACGGATTTTCTCACCACGGGTGTTTACAGCCGGAACCGCAAGTTTTATACTACGATTTCCCCTTCGATGGACATTCTGGTTTCCAGCAACCTGGAGCGGCTTCTGTACGATCTGACGGGCCGGAATGCGGAACAGGTCGCGGGCTGGATGAACCGGCTGAATGAAACCGGCGAATACCGTGTGGATGAGAAGACCCTCGCGAAAATCAGGGAACTTTTCCATGCGGGATTCTGCGGCGACGGAGAGACCCGTGAAGAAATCAAATCGCTGTTTCAAAGCAAAAATTATCTGTGCGATCCGCACACGAGCGTGGCCGCCCGCGTTTATCGGGAGTATCGGGACAAAACGGGCGACGATACCCCGACAGTAATCGTTTCCACCGCAAGCCCGTACAAGTTCGCTTCGGAAGTCCTGAAGGCCCTGGGCGAGGATATTCCGGGCGAAAATGAATTTGCCGCCGTCAAGCGCCTCTCCGCACTGACCGGGGCCTCGGTTCCGGCGCCGATCGCCGCGCTGGAATCGAAGACGGTCCGCTTTTCCTATTCCTGTAAAAAGGAAGAGATGAGCGGGACCGTGCTGAAACTGACGGATTCAAAATTTGTCTGAGGACGTGCGCCATGTCACTGTTTGCAATCGCCGACCTTCATCTTTCCCTCGGCTCCGACAAACCGATGGATGTTTTTGAAGGCTGGCAGGGTTATACGGAGCGCCTTCGCAAGAACTGGCGCTCCGTGGTCCGGGAAGAGGACACCGTCGTGATCGCCGGGGACATCTCTTGGGCTATGAAACTGGAGGATTCCGTGAAAGACTTCCGCTTTATCCACGATCTGCCGGGACGGAAGCTGATCCTTAAGGGAAACCACGATTACTGGTGGTCCACACGGCAGAAGATAGAGAAGTTTTTCGATGCGAACGGTTTCAAAGATTTTGAAATTGTCCACAACAGCGCGGCTGCGGTCGGGGACAGAGCCGTATGCGGCACGCGGGGCTGGCTTTACAATGCCGAAAGCCAGCAGGATAAGAAAATTGTCAGCCGGGAGGCGGGCCGGCTGAACGCTTCGCTTGACGACGCCAAGCGGCGGGGACTGAAACCGATTGTATTTCTGCACTATCCGCCCGTCTACGACGGAAATGAGTGCGGGGAGATTCTTGATATCCTTGAAGACAATAAAATCAGCGATTGCTACTTCGGCCATATTCACGGCAGCCTTGCGGCAAAGCGGGCGCCGGTCGGGGAATACAGGGGAATCCGCATGCATCTGATCTCCTGCGACTATCTTGGATTTATGCCGGTTTTGGTAAATGAATAAATTAAAAACATTTCAGCGAAAGGTAGAAACTTTACTCTCCATGTGATATAATGACTTCGATAATCGCAGATTTGCAGGAGGAAATAGAAAATGAGTTTAAAATCAACCACCCAGGTGGAAAAGAACCGTTATCAGCTGGAGGTTCTTGTGGATGCGGAAGAATTCGAAAAAGCCGTGGATGCGGCATATCATAAAGAAAGCAAAAAAATAGCGATTCCAGGGTTTCGCAAAGGGAAAGCGCCCCGCAAATTCGTCGAAAAATATTATGGGGAAAACGTATTTTATGATGAAGCGATCAATTCCGTTTACCCCGATGCGCTCGACAAAGCGATTCATGAAGCAAAACTTAAGATGATTGAGGATAAAATCGACTTTGATCTGGTTTCCGCCGGCAAGGAAGGGCTTGTGTTTAAAGCGACGATCACCACGAAGCCGGAAGTGGAAATGGAAGACTGCAAGGGAATCCCGGTCACCAAAAAGATCGCCGAGGTGACCGATGCCGATGTCGATGCTGAAATCGAAAAGATCCGCGACCGCAATTCCAGAATGATCACGGTGGAAGACAGGGAGGCTCAGGATGGCGACACGGTTGTCCTTGATTTCGACGGTTCCGTCGACGGCAAGGCGTTCTCCGGAGGCAAGGCGGAAAACTACAGTCTGCAGCTCGGCTCCGGTCAGTTTATCCCGGGTTTTGAAGACCAGGTCATCGGACATAAAACAGGCGAAGAGTTTGACGTAAATGTAAAATTCCCGGACGATTACGGCGTGAAGGAACTTGAGGGCAAGGATGCGGTTTTCAAAATCAAGCTGCATGAAATTAAAGTGAAGGAACTTCCGAAGGTCGACGATGATTTCGTCAAGGATGTCAGCGAATTCGACACGCTGGACGCATATCGCGCGGACATTCGTGAAAAGCTTGCAAAAGCAAGAGAAGAAAAGGCAAAGGACGATCTGGACAATAAGTTGATCGATGCGGTTGTGTCCAGACTGAAAGCCGAGATTCCTGAAGCGATGTTTGAAAACAGAATCAACGACGACGTGCGGGATTTCAGTTATCGCCTGCAGTCGCAAGGGCTGAATCTCGACACCTATATGAAATACACCGGTCAGAATAAAGACTCGATCCGCAATCAGTTCCGTCCGCAGGCGGAGCGTCAGGTAAAGCTGCGTCTTGCGCTTGAAAAGATTGTAGAACTGGAAAAAATTGTTCCTTCCGACGAAGACATTGAGAAGGAATACGCCAAACTGGCTGAAAATTACAAGATGGATGCCGACAAGGTGAAATCTTTCGTCCGTAAAGAAGATCTCGCGGAGGATCTCGCAGTGGAGAAGGCTTTTGACCTGGTGCGCGACAGCGCCGTGGTTGCGGAAGAAAGGGAATAACCGGAAAGAGACAGCCGGCGCAGCAAAAAGATGCCGGAGAGCGGAATAAATCATCTGATTCCGCCAATGCTCTATTATTGCCGGCCACTGGAGGGATTGAGAAATGAGCAGTTTAGTGCCCTATGTAATTGAACAAACGAATCGCGGAGAGCGCTCGTACGATATTTTTTCCCGTCTGCTGAACGACAGGATCGTCATGCTGACGGACGAAGTGAATGATGCGACCTCCAGCTTGGTAGTCGCCCAGTTGCTTTATTTGGAGGGCCAGGACCCGGCCAAGGATATCAGCCTTTATATCAACAGTCCGGGGGGGTCCGTTACTGCCGGCCTTGCGATCTACGACACCATGCAGTATGTAAAATGCGACGTATCCACCATCTGTATGGGGATGGCCGCCAGCATGGGAGCGTTTCTGCTCACGGCGGGCGCGAAAGGGAAGCGCTATGCGCTGCCCAACAGCGACATCATGATTCATCAGCCGAGCGGCGGCACGCAGGGTCAGGCAACGGATATTAAAATTCAGGCGGATCACATGCTGCACATCAAGAAAAAGTTGAATGAAATTCTGTCGGAACGCACCGGGCAGCCACTCGAGGTCATTATGAAGGATACCGAACGCGATAATTTTATGACTGCGGAGGAAGCGGTTCGGTATGGATTGATTGACAAGGTGATACAAGGTCATCAAGACTCGATGAAATAGGGTGATAAAATGCCTAACAACGACGACAATAAGGGAAGGGAAATTTGCTGTTCCTTTTGCGGAAAGCCGCAGAGTGAGGCGCGCCGCCTGATTGCGGGGCCTGGTGTTTTCATCTGTGACGAATGTATCGAGCTTTGCACCTCCATCCTGAACGATGAGAAAAATCTGTCCACAAGAAAGGAAAGCTATAACGAGTCGGCTGCGGAACTGCCCAAACCGCAGGAAATCAAAAAGCAGCTCGACGAGTATGTCATTGGGCAGGAAGACGCTAAAATAGCCCTTTCGGTTGCTGTTTATAATCACTATAAAAGAATTTATTACGGCCGTGACAAGGACGATGTTGAACTGACGAAAAGCAACGTCCTTCTGCTGGGGCCGACGGGCGTCGGCAAAACCCTTCTGGCTCAGACGCTCGCCAAAATACTAGACGTTCCGTTTGCAATCGCCGACGCGACAACCCTGACGGAAGCCGGGTATGTCGGGGAAGACGTTGAAAATATCCTTCTGCGCCTGATTCAGGCGGCGGACTTTGATATTGAGAAGGCGGAGCGCGGGATTATTTATATCGACGAGATCGATAAAATCGCTAGAAAATCCGAAAACCCGTCCATTACGAGGGATGTCAGCGGCGAGGGCGTGCAACAGGCTCTGCTGAAGATATTGGAAGGAACCGTTTCCAATGTTCCCCCTCAGGGTGGAAGAAAACATCCTCAGCAGGAATTCTTGCAAATTGACACAACCAATATCCTTTTCATCTGCGGCGGCGCATTTGACGGCCTGAACAAGATCATTGAACGCCGTTCGGCCTTTTCTTCCATCGGATTCGGCGCCCAGGTGCGCAGCAAGTCGGAACTGGATTCCACTTCCTGGATGAAGGATGTCATACCGCACGATCTGGTCAAATTCGGCTTGATTCCCGAACTGGTGGGAAGGCTGCCCGTGATTGCAGCGCTGGACGGCCTTGATGAAGAGGCTTTGGTCCGTATTTTAACCGAACCGAAAAACAGCCTGGTAAACCAATACAAAAAGCTGTTTCAGCTTGACAAGGTTGAACTGGAGTTTCAGCCGGAAGCACTCAGAGCGATTGCAAAGAAAACCCTGGAACGCCGGACGGGCGCCAGAGGGCTTCGGTCGATTTTGGAGAACATGCTGACGGACTTAATGTATCATGTTCCGTCCGATTATACGGTAGAGAAAGTCGTCATCACTCAAGACGCGGTGGAGAATGGGGCAAAACCGGAAATCACTTATAATCCGGATCGAAAGCCGGTTGCGCTCAAAATCACGTCTCCCAGCAAAAGAGGGAGGAAGGACACCGCTTCCTGAGGGAACCAATGCCTGTTGCAGCGCGGCAATCAGATCGCCCTGCAACAGCTTTTTTTTCAAGGAGCTTACTATGAGTATGATAGAAACTGACATACAACACGAATCCGCCGCTATTCCGGCTCTTGCACTGAGAGGGCTCGTTATCTTTCCGGGCATGCTGCTTCAGTTTGACGTCGGCCGCCGAAAATCCATTCTTGCGCTGGAAAAAGCGATGGAGGAAAATCAATTGATTTTCCTTGTTGCTCAAAAAGATCTTTCCGAAAACGACCCGTCTGCGGAACAGATTTTTTCCATGGGGGTCGTTGCAAAAATCAAGCAGGTGATCCGGCGCAACGACGACGGAGTCCGTCTGTTTGCAGAGGGGCTTTACCGTGCGAATGCGACGTCCTATGAATCGGAGAACCCTTTCCTGCTGGTTCATTTGCAGCGGGTTGAGACTCTGCCGTCCCGGTCGACCAGGAGATCAGAGGCGCTGATTCGTTATACGCAAAACCTTTTTGAGCAGTTTATTCAGAACTACACTCACATTCCGCCGGATATTGTAATCGGCGTTGTGCAGAAAAAAGACTGCGGGGAACTGGCGGATTATATCGCGTCCAATATCATGTTTGATTTTGAGGAAAAACAGACAATCCTGGAGGAACTGCATCCGCTCCGCAGGCTGGAAAAGCTCGCGGCAATTCTGAAAAAGGAAACGCAGGTTCTTTCCATTGAGACCCAGATCAGCGAAAAGGCAAAAGAACAGATCGACCGCAACCAGAGGGAGTACTTCCTGCGCGAGCAGATGAAGGCGATCTCCTACGAGCTCGGAGAAGACGACAATCCCCAGCAGGAAGCGGACGAATTGCGCGAGAGGATCGAAAAACTCGGCCTGCCGAAAGCGCAGCATGAAAAGCTGATGAAGGAATGCGACCGTTTGTCCAAAATGCCGGATGGTTCCCATGAGGGAAGCGTGATCGTCAGTTACCTGGAAACCTGCCTGGAGCTGCCGTGGAATGTTTCCAGCAAAGAGCATATCGATTTGAGAAAAGCCCGCAGGATCCTTGACAGGGAGCATTACGGCCTGGAAAAAGTAAAGGAACGCATTCTGGAAGTACTGGCCGTGAAAAAACTCTCGCCTGATATCCGTGGGCAGATCGTCTGCCTGGTCGGCCCTCCGGGGGTCGGCAAGACGTCGATCGCCCATTCGATCGCGGAGGCGACCGGCCGCAAATACGTTCGCGTATCACTTGGCGGCGTCCGCGACGAATCAGATATCGTGGGGCACCGGCGCACCTATATCGGCTCCATGCCGGGGCGGATCATCAATGCCATGAAGCAGGCGGGAACCAACAACCCGCTGATTCTGCTCGATGAGATCGATAAGATGGGCAACAATTTTCGCGGCGATCCCTCTTCCGCCCTTCTTGAAGTTTTGGATTCCGAACAGAACAACGCTTTCTACGACCATTATATCGATATGCCGTTCGACCTGAGCAATGTGCTGTTCATTACGACCGCAAACGACGCAAGCGCGATTCCGGAGCCCCTGTATGACAGAATGGATGTCATTACGCTGGGGAGTTACACGCATCTGGAAAAATACAATATTGCTGTGAAGCATCTGATTCCCAAGCAGCTGAAAAAGCATGGAATCGCCTCCGCACAGCTGAGGATTACGCCTGAGGCCGTTCATAAACTGATCGACGGCTACACAAGGGAGGCCGGCGTCAGGACTCTGGAGCGCAATATTGCTTCACTGTGCAGAAAATGCGCAAAATATTTTGTGGAGGACCGTAAAAAAAGGATTACGATCAGCCCCAAAAAAATCGAGGAGCTTCTTGGACCGGAAAAATTCAAGGAGGACAGCCGAAGCCAGCAGGATATGGTCGGACTGGTCAACGGACTGGCCTGGACCAGCGTAGGCGGGACTCTTCTGCCGATTGAGGTCGCCGTGATGGACGGGACCGGAAAACTTGAGCTGACCGGCTCGCTTGGCGACGTGATGAAGGAATCCGCGCGCACCGCGATCAGCTGCATCCGCACAAGGGCCAGGGGCCTTGGGATCAGCCACGATTTTTACACGAAGTATGATATTCATATTCACGCTCCGGAAGGCGCGATTCCAAAGGACGGACCGTCCGCGGGTACGGCGATGGCTACGGCTATTACGTCGGCGCTCTGCAAGATTCCCGTCCGGCATGATGTTGCCATGACGGGTGAAATCACCCTGCTTGGCCGCGTGCTGCCAATCGGCGGACTGAAGGAAAAGACGATGGCGGCTTACCGCTCCGGAGTCAAAACCGTTATCATCCCTTCCGACAATGTCGCGGACCTCGAAGAAATCGATACCACAGTGAAAAATTCCATCCAGTTCAAGCCGGTTGATCAAATCGATCAGGTTTTGAAAATTGCGCTGACAAAAATGCCGACGCCTCAGGAAGCGTCGGACGCTTCTGAGCCGATGGCGCTCCCGGCCGCAAATAAAATTGACCGCATTTCTTCCGGCACAGCCTCAATTCCGCAGTGACGGTGCCGGAATATGGGGATTGAAACGGCTTTTTTCGAACTTTCGGCCGGCCGCTCGGATCAGCTTCCAGCTTCAACCCTGCCGGAAATTGCTTTTTCCGGCAGATCGAACGCAGGAAAGTCGTCGCTGATCAACCGTCTGCTTCTGCGCAAGTCTCTGGCCAGGACCAGTTCGGCCCCGGGGAAGACCGCAACCGTCAACTTTTACAACCTTGGCTTTTGCCGGTTTGTCGACCTGCCGGGGTATGGGTATGCGAAAGTGTCAAAATCGGAAAAACTTCGATGGGCGGAACTGGCGCAAGGCTATTTCCGCCAGCGGCGCGATATCCGTCTTGTCGTGCAGCTGATGGATCTGCGCCATGCCCCGACCCCGGACGACCTTCAAATGGTAAGTTTTCTGAGCGACGGAAAAGTCCCATTTCTGATTGCGGCAACCAAATGCGACAAACTCAATAAAACGGAGCGCTCTTCTCAGGAGGCAGTGTATTGCGAAAAATTTGGATCGTGTCCGGGGATTCCGATTGTCCCGTGCTCCGCCAAGTCGGGGGAAGGCGTTGGCGTGATTCGCGAAAGAATTCTCTCAGCGTGCAGCTTTGCGGAGAAATAGTTCTTCTATTTGACTTTTCTGCTTTGTAATGATATTCTGTTAAAGTTGGGAGAGTGGTTGCATTGAACTCGAGACTGAAAGACGACAGCGTGGATTTTTTGTTCAGCGCGGTTTTATCTTTAAAAACTCCGGAAGAATGCTATGCTTTTTTTGAAGATCTCTGCACGGTTTCAGAAATCAAGGCGATGTCCCAGAGGCTTTTGGTGGCTCACATGTTGAGCAATAAAAAGGTCTACAGCGATATTGTGGCGACGACCGGCGCCTCCACGGCCACGATTAGCCGTGTCAACCGGTCCCTTCACTATGGATGTGACGGGTACGAGCTCATTTTCCAGAGGCTGGAAGAGGGACAAAAGAATAAATAGATTGAAGCTTTCTTCTGCGGGGCGGTTCGGTGTTTTGCTGGATTCCTTTTAACGCGGCCTGTTGTACTTTTTGTTGGAGCAGGCCGTTCTGCGTTTCGCCGGTGCGCACGCGGAAGAAAGTTTTCTGCCGCCGAAAATTATTACCGGGCCGGCACAATGCTCTGGACCGGAAAGAAAAGAAGATTATGGTAAAAAACCTGAAAAAAGTAGTTTTTCGTGTTGACAAGCGCGGTTAAATATAGTATTATATAACACGTCGCTGATAAATGGGTGAGAACAGTTGACGGGAGCATAGCTCAGCTGGTTAGAGCACCTGCCTTACAAGCAGGGGGTCATAGGTTCGAGTCCTATTGTTCCCACCATTTAGTTGGCTCGGTAGTTCAGCTGGTTAGAACGCTAGCCTGTCACGCTAGAGGTCGTCGGTTCGATCCCGATCCGAGTCGCCATAGTATGCCTCTGTAGCTCAGTCGGTAGAGCAGGGGACTGAAAATCCCCGTGTCGGTGGTTCGATTCCGCCCGGAGGCACCAAAATGCGAACGTAGCTCATCTGGTAGAGCGCCACCTTGCCAAGGTGGAGGTAGCGAGTTCGAGCCTCGTCGTTCGCTCCAGATTGGCGTCATAGCCAAGTGGTAAGGCAAGGGTCTGCAAAACCCTCATCCCCGGTCCGAATCCGGGTGACGCCTCCAAAATGAAAAATTGATTCCATTAAAAGTAACCCGGGCTTTTGTCCGGGTTACTTTTTTGCCTGGCTCCCATTGATATTTAAAAACGCATGTTCTATACTAATTGAAAGCGGCCTGTGCGGAGTCTTCGGTTTTGATGAAAAATGGTAAACGAAGCGTTTATTAGGAAAGGATCTGTTTGAAAGTGGCGAAATTTTGTGTTTCAACAGATTCGGGCTGTGATTTACCCGGAGAATATTGCGAAAAGCGGAACATTTATTTCTATCGAATGAAATACACGGTTGGCGGGGTCGAATATGCGGACCGGATGCACCTCGGAGACTGCCGGGCGTTTTACGATAAAATGCGCGGGGGAGCGGTGCCGCGCACCAGTCAGATGACGCCCGTTGAATTCGAAAATTTCTGGTCGGAGCTTTATCAGAAATATGGGCTGCCGATTCTTCATATTGCGCTGGGAAGCGGAATTTCCGGGACCTACGACAATGCGATGATCGCCAAAACGTTGTTTTTGGGAAAATATCCCGATGCGAAATTATTTGTCATCGATTCAACGCTGGCCTCCATTGGTTACGGAATGCTCTGTATCTGGGCTGCGGACTTGCGTGACGGGGGGAAATCTCCTGAGGAGTGTGAAAAAGCTCTCAATGAGGGAAAGGTGTATATCAATACATATTACACGACCGATGATCTGAAATATTTATATCGCAGCGGGCGGGTAAGCAGGACCGGCGAAATGATCGCTACCGCCCTAAATATCAACCCCATTCTGAATCTTGACAGGGAAGGGCATTTGATCGTCCGTGAAAAAATACGAGGACGGAATCACGCGCTCGGACGTATCGGCGATATTTTAGGGCAGTTGGTTACAAGCCCCGAGAGACAAACGGTGTATATTTGTCATTCGGACTGCAAGAAAGAGGAAGTGCAGTTTTTTTCCCAGGAGATGATCAGCCGCTTTGGCTTTCGGAACTCCTTTGTCAGTTATATCGGCCCCACCATTGGTTCCCACTGCGGCCCTGGACTTTTGGCTGCTTTTTTTGTAGGCCAGGCGCGGGACTGATCGTTGGCTTTCAAAAGGGGAAATCAAATTTAATCCAAATCAATTTCTGCTGCGATATTGACTTTTTAAAGAGTTGGGAATATAATAGTTAAAATTTAAATAGTTAAAGCGATGAAGAAAAAGTATTTGTTTTTGAATGCGCAGAGAGAAGATGTTCGGTGTAAATCTTCGTGAAGAAAACAGAGAAGTCGTTTCCGAGCTGTTGAACTGAACGAGAAAAGTCTATTAGGTTCGACCGGTGCTCCGGCCGTTATAGCGGAAGCGGTATTTAATACTGCGTGAGTGCGGAGTTCTCTCTGAATTAGGTGGTACCACGGATTTTTAATTCGCCCTAAGCTGTTAGCTTAGGGCTTTTGTTTTACCGCCGACGCAGGGCACAAATCCTTACTGTCATAATTCTGAGATAATTTATAAGACTCATCAAATCAATTCATTATAGAAAGGTAGTTTGAGAGATGGAAAAAAAGGATCTCGATTGGGCGAATCTTGACTTCAGCTATAGAAAGACAGACAAAAGATTCGTTTCAAATTATCGTGACGGAGTGTGGGATGAAGGAAAACTGACTGACGATGACATGGTTACAATCAGTGAATGTGCCGGTGTCCTTCAGTATTCCCAGTCTTGTTTTGAGGGCCTGAAAGCGTATACAACGGAGGATGGCCATATCGTGGCTTTCCGTCCGGATATGAACGCAAAACGGATGGAAGGCAGCGCGAAGAGATTGGAGATGCCGGTGTTTCCGCAGGAAAGATTCGTTGATGCGGTCGTCCAGACGGTGAGAGCGAACGCCGGTTTTGTTCCGCCGTTTGGCTCGGGCGCGACTCTTTACGTCCGTCCATACATGTTTGCAAGCGGCAGGGTGATCGGCGTTGCTCCGGCTGATCAATATCAATTCCGTGTTTTTACGACTCCGGTCGGACCGTACTTTAAAGGCGGCGTGCATCCCCTCACACTCTGCGTCAGTGATTTTGACCGGGCTGCGCCGCACGGGACGGGGGACATAAAGGCGGGACTCAACTATGCGATGAGCCTTCATGCGATTGTTACGGCCCACAAAAACGGATTCAATGAGAACATGTATCTCGATGCGGCCACCCGCACCAAAGTCGAAGAAACCGGCGGCGCGAATTTTATCTTTGTTACAAAGGACAACAAGGTCGTAACTCCAAAGTCAGACAGCATTCTTCCGTCAATCACTCGCAAATCGCTTCTGCAAATCGCCAAAGACTATCTCGGCCTCGAAGTGGAAGAAAGAGAAGTGTATTTTGAGGAGGTCAAGGATTTTGCCGAGTGCGGCCTCTGCGGTACGGCGGCCGTTATTTCCCCGGTCGGAAAGATTGTAGACCATGGAAAGGAAATCTGTTTCCCGAGCGGAATGCTGAATATGGGACCAATTACTCAAAAACTGCACGACACACTCACCGGGATTCAAATGGGCCGAATCAAGGCTCCGGCGGGCTGGATCAAGGTAATCGAATAGCCTCGCTTACAATATGTTACTGTGGCACCCCTTTTGTCGAGGGGTGTCCTTTTGTTTGCCCAGTATTTATCTCATTGGTTATCGGTTCCGCGTCGCAGCGCCTGGCTCTTTGACAACTGATATATTCCGTTGTTTTACACTGATTCGCGTTTCATCACCGCGTATCTTAACCCGTGTTTTATTAACATTAGGCTGCTTTACGTTTATAGGCAAGCATTGCGAATAGATACGCAGCAATAAGAATGCCGAGGCACCATGCGAGCGCAATCCAAATGTCATTACCGACAGGCTGCCGTTCGAGCAGAGAACGAATCGCATCGACGATGGAAGTCACCGGCTGGTTTTCGGCAAAGGCGCGGACAGGTCCGGGCATGGACGCTGTTGGCACAAACGCCGAACTGATAAATGGCAGAAAGATAAGCGGGTAGGAAAAGGCGCTTGCGCCGTCCACCGACTTTGCAGTTAGTCCGGCAATCGCCGCGACCCATGTCAGGGCCAGCGTAAACAGCGCGAGGATGCCGGCAATCGCAAGCCAGGACAGTATTCCCGCCGATGAGCGAAAGCCCATAATGAGCGCCACGAGAAGGATGACGACAACCGAAATGGCGTTGGATACCAGCGAGGTCAGCACATGCCCCCACAGAATGGAGGAACGCGCGATCGGCATGGAGTTGAACCGCTCCAATATGCCCTGCTGCATATCCAAAAACAGACGGTAAGCCGTATAGGAGATCCCGGTTGCAATCGCGATCAGCAGAATACCGGGCAGCAGGTAGTTCACATAGTTATCCGTGCCGGTTTGAATGGCGCCGCCGAACACATAGACGAACAGCAGCATAAACGCGATCGGCATGAGGGTAGTGGTGATAATAGTGTCCATACTGCGGAAAATATGGCGCATGGAACGCCCCAGCATGACGCCCATGTCGCTGAAAAAGTGCCTATTCATCGTCATTTTTCGTCCTTCCTGCCAACGATCGCGAGGAATATCTCCTCCAATGTGGGTTGTTTTTCTATATACTCTGCCTTCGCGGGCGGGAACAGCTTTTTCAGCTCGTCAAGCGTGCCGCTCACGATAATCCTGCCCTCGTGCAGAATGGCGATCCGGTCGGCAAGCTGCTCGGCCTCCTCCAGATACTGCGTGGTCAGGAACACGGTCGTGCCATTATCAGCAAGCTCTTTGACCGTTTTCCAAACCTCGATGCGTGCCTCGGGGTCAAGCCCGGTGGTCGGCTCGTCGAGAAAAATAAGCTGCGGCTTTCCGATTAGGCTCATGGCGATGTCGAGCCTGCGGCGCATGCCGCCCGAATAGGTGGAAACCCTGCGGTCGGCGGTGCCGGTCAGGCCGAAGCGGTTCAATAGATCGTCCGCAACCTGCCGGGGATTTTCGAGATGCCGCAGTCTGGCGATCATGACGAGGTTTTCCCGTCCGGTCAATATCTCGTCCACGGCGGCAAACTGCCCGGTCAGGCTGATCGACCGCCGCACATAGTCGGGCTTTGACGTAACATCGAAGCCGTTGACGGTAGCGCTTCCTCCATCCGGTTTGAGCAGTGTGGTAAGAATTTTGACGATCGTCGTCTTGCCCGCGCCGTTGGAGCCGAGCAAGGCGAAAATCTCACCTCGCTTCACTTCAAGATCGACGCCCTTCAGGACTTCCGTGGCCTTGAAAGACTTCCGCAGCCCTTTTACTTGAATCGAGGTATCTATCATTTTGAATCCTTCCCCCTTCCGAATTTTTTCAGTATGTCATGGTTGAGTGCCTCGTGCCAGTCTTCCGTGTATGTTCTGGCATTGCGCAGAAGCTCGTCGCAGAAGGCGGCCACGTCCTCGCCGGTAATCTCCAAAACATGCTTGCCTTCCGCCGCGCCAGCTTTGAACAGTTCTATCAGATCATAATGAATCTTCATCATGTCATAGCCGTCACCTCCCGCGAAATTCCACATATATTTCTGGATTTTTTTAAAGACGAACTGATAGTCTTTGGGCAGAGCCTCCACCCTTGCCATCTGTTGCTTGTACTCGCGCTTGCTCTCAATTATTTTTTTTATATTGAAGTAATTATCGAAAAACTCAGGCATTTGATTGCACCTCCTTAACTAGTTTATTTTGGACGCGATAAATTTCCGCTTTTTCAGAACTTCCCCAGTCCTCACGCCCCGCGCCATTGGAACCAAGCAGGGCGAAAATACCGTTTTTTCCATCCCGCTATCCTCCTTTACTTATCCGTGACCTTTTTCATGGCCTTGTCAACTTCCTGGCTAACAGATTCCTGATAGATGTCCGCGTAAGTTTTTGAATCTTTGATCAGATCGTCGCAGAAAACCGCTACGTCACTGCCTGTCACTTCGAGCACGCCTTTCCCCAAGGCTGCGCCTTCCTCAAAAAGATCGACGATTCCAGAGAGCAGACCCGTCCCCTCGGTCAGCTCGACAGGGCCGACCTTAAAGAGATATTTTTGAATCTCTTTATAGACAATCTGATAATCCTGCGGGAGAGCTTTGACACGCGCCATGTGCGCCCGCCATTCTTTTTTACCTTCGATAATATCGTGTATTCTCATCTTATCCTCCTATTTACTTAATTTCTTGGCGATATTGTTGTTGAGTTGCTCGCGCCACTTGTCGCGATAAGACTTTGCCCCTTCTTCGCCGGCCAGCGCTGAGCAGAAACCTTTGATATCGTCACCCAAAACCTCTCGGACACTCTGGCCGTCCGCCGCCGATTCTTCAAGCAGGCCAAGCACACCGTCAAGAATTGGCATGAGGTTGCGGCCGGTGAAATCTGAGTGCGGCCAGAGGTTGGTCTTGATTTTTCCCCACGCCGCCTGATAATCAGCAGGCAGTTTTTTGACCCGCGATTCAAAAGTTTTCATTTCTTTCGTCATATCGCTGCCTGTGACTTTCTCCCAAAAATTCATTGCTTTTTCTCCTTTAACTCATTGATTCTCGATGATACGAACTCCCATTTTTCCCAGAACCTGCGCAGCTCTTCACGCCCCGCGTCATTGAGCGCAAAAAACTTTCGCGGCGGCCCCATATTGGAGGACTTTTTGGTGATCTCTACCAGATTGCTTTTTTCAAGCCGGATCAGGATGGTGTACACCGTTCCCTCCACAATATCCGCGAAGCCGAGGTCGTTCAGCCGCCGCGTGATTTCGTAGCCGTAGGTTTCTTTGCGGCTTATAATTTCGAGGACGCAGCCCTCAAGCACGCCCTTAAGCATTTCCGTTAGGTTTTCCAGCAGAATCCCTTCCTTCCTATCGTATTCTGTATTACTTACTACTTCTATATAGTAACACACAGTAGATAGTTTGTCAATAGTGCTGAACGCAGGTCCTGCCACAGAAACGCCCCCCGCCTTTAAACGGCGGCACGGCATTTTCACGGCAATACTGACAGAGTGGATAATGCATAAAATATTTTGCACAAGAAAACAGCGGTGTGCTCCCGAGGGGAAGCATATCGCTGTTTGTTGTCAGCAGCTCGTTTCACGGTCTGCGTGTAGTTCTTTAAAAGGGTGTGCAAGTATCCTATCGTTTTCGCGCCGGATTGCTTCGGAAAATAATTTACAATCAGCTTTGATTCAAGACTGCATCAAATAAATGAAATGATTCGCTTCCCGAAGAAGATGGTCCGTATAAAGCGGGAGCATAATGGATTTGACCTTGCATTCGATGATCCCCTGTGTCGCATCCGCTTTGAATCTGCTGATTGCTTGCGTATCTTCCAGAATATCGCCGTCGCTGGGCGTTCCGTTTTGCAAAATCGCGTCAAACGTCTGGGCAAACTGATTCGCAAGTTCAAAATATTTTGTTTCCGTCGGATCGAACTGGCCGCGCATCACCTTAGCGTGGTCGGACATGTTCTGAATCCAGAATTTTTTATAGTCTTCCACAACGTTTTCGTCCCTGCTCTGGAGCTTTGACAGAATCGCGCTGTATCTCTGCGCTTCCTTCAGCACATGCTCCAGATCCGCATTGTACATGAAAGTGAAAAGAGTACAGGCGTTCCGTCGATTCAGAACATCCGTCTTAAATCGCACCAGGGCGTTTGTCTGCATCAATATTGTCTGGTTCAGCGCGGAGACCTCCTGCTCTTTTCTCGGTGTTGGTACAATACCCTGGTTCAGGGGCTGGATGTTGTATTCCATGCGGGTCAAATCGCTGTTGACGGCGATGCCGGTATCCTTCCGGACAATCCTCTCCGCTTCTTCTGTGTAGCGGGTATAGTATTGGCCGGACTGCAATGCCGCCTCGGGGATCGAACCGTTCGCAAGGCCGATCGCAGACTGGAGGAGCCGGTCAAACTGCCGGCGGAATGAATCGGCTTGGGCTCCCAGCTGCTTTCCGGGAGGAGGCATTGTCCCCTCAATGAAAACGGCGTGTTCCTTCATGATTCTAAGCCAGAAAAGATTGTATGTAAGTGACAACTGCACATACTCTTCTCTCGAAAGCACAAGATCACTTCCTAATCATAATGATATACATTTTACGCCCGGCGGAAATAAATTATTACATCGGAATAGTCTGTTCCATACCGAAAAAACGGAGCGGGAAAAATCGTGACGCCGGGGACGGCCGGGACAACGCGGGCCGCATGGATGCCGGAACGAAAATGGGCGGACGCGGGTCGGCTTTCATTTCTGTTTGGTCCTTGACAAAGTGGACTAAAAAGGGATATAATCAAAACACCGGATATACATTAAGTATATCGGAATGATAGGCTATAAACATAAGGGTGAATCCAATGGGAAGCTGTGAAGAGATTGAGGCAAGCATATTCAAAAGATACAGGAGAAAGATATGGATCCCGTTTTTGACGGCGGTGAAGGATTACCGCCTGATCCGGCCGGGCGACCGGGTTGCAGTCTGCATTTCCGGCGGGAAGGACTCCATGCTGACCGCGAAATGCATGCAGCATCTTCAGAAGTACAGCGACTTTCCGTTTGAGGCCGAATATCTGGTGATGGACCCTGGATACAATAGAGAAAACAGGCGAAGGATCGAGGAAAACGCCGCGCTTTTGAATCTCCCGATCCGGATTTTCGAGACACGGATCTATGATATCGTATCCCGCCAGGACGGCTCTCCCTGTTATCTCTGCGCCAGGATGCGCAGAGGTTACCTGTACAAACGCGCGCAGGAGCTGGGCTGCAACAAAATCGCGCTCGGCCATCACTTTGACGATGTGATCGAGACAACCCTGATGAGCATGCTTTACGGCGCGGAGATCAGGACAATGCTGCCAAAGCTCCGCAGCAAGCATTATTCGGGGATGGAACTGATCCGGCCGATGTATCTGGTCCACGAGGCGGATATCAAAAGCTGGCGCGATTCCAACCATCTTGGATTCATCCAGTGCGCGTGCCGCTTTACGGAGAACTGCGAACTGAACGGCGGGAATTCGAAACGCCGGGAGACCAAGGAGCTGATCGAACAGCTCAGAAAAGCAAACCCGGGAATCGACCGGAATATTTTTCACAGCGTCCACAATGTCAATCTGGATATGGTACCCGGATACCGAAGCGGAGGAAAACAGCACAGCTTTCTGGATGACTATGACCTTGAAAGAAAACAATCCGATTGAAACGCCGGGTCTAAAACCGGCGGCGCGGGGAATCCTATAAGGGGTTTTCGGCAGGTTCATTTTCATGCCGAAAGGAGAATATGATCATGAAATTTTGGGATAAAATGAAAAAATCGGTCCAAGGATCTTTGGATAAAATGGCAAAGGAAAATCAGAAACAGTTCGGTGACGGGGTTCCCGATTGCTGCAAAATGAACCGTCAGGGCGCAAAGAAACCGGACGACAGGCAGTAATGCAACGCAGAAGGGAAGATACTTATGGTCAGAAAGGAAACCATAAAAATATCCGGAATGTCCTGCGCGGCCTGCGCCGCGAGGATTGAAAAGGGCTTGAGCAGGGTCGACGGGGTAAAGTCGGCGAACGTCAATCTGGCGATGGAACGCGCCACGGTGGAGTATGACGACGGCAAGGTCGCCCCGGAGAAGCTGGACGGGACGGTGGAAAAACTCGGATATTCCGTCATCCGCGATCCGGAGCCGCATACCGGCAGGGCGGTCCTGAATATCACGGGAATGTCCTGTGCCGCCTGCTCGGCCAGAATCGAAAAGAAGCTGAGCCGGATGGAGGGCGTCCGGAACGCGGGAGTCAATCTGACGACGGAAAAAGCGACCGTGGAATACGATCCGTCCGCCGTCCGCGTGAAGGATCTGGTCGGCGCGGTGGAGTCTCTCGGGTACGGCGCGGAGGAAGAGAGAGAGCTGTCAAAGGACCGGGAGCGGGAAGCAAGGCAAAAGGAGATCAACAGTCTGAAATATTCTTTGATCGCTTCCGTCATTCTGAGTTCTCCTCTGCTTCTGGCCATGATTTTTTCCATGGTTGGAATCGACGTGCCGCTGCTGCACAATCAGTATTTTCAGCTTGCCGTGGCCACGCCCGTCCAGTTCATCATCGGGTTCCGGTATTACCGCAATTCTTACTTCGCGCTCCGGTCCGGAAGCGCCAACATGGATGTGCTCATCGCCATGGGCACGTCCGCCGCGTATTTTTTCAGTTTGTACAATGTCTTTTTTGAGGCTCCGGCGATGGGCGGACACAAGGACCTCTACTTTGAAGCGGCGGCCACCGTCATTACCCTGATCCTTCTCGGTAAATATTTTGAGGCTGTGGCCAAGGGAAAGACGTCGGAGGCTATCAAAAAGCTGATGGGCCTTCAGGCGAAAACCGCGAGAGTGGTCCGGGACGGCAGGGAAAGCGACATCCCGATCGAGGAAGTCCGCATCGGGGACCGCGTGATTGTCCGGCCCGGCGAGCGGGTCCCGGTTGACGGAACCATTGTGGAGGGAACCTCCTCCATCGACGAGTCCATGCTCACGGGCGAGAGCATCCCGGTCGAAAAGAAGCCGGGGGACCTGTGCATCGGGGCGACCGTCAACAAATACGGAACTTTTACGTTTGAAGCCTCCCGTATCGGAAAGGATACGGTCCTTGCCCAGATCGTCAGAATGGTGGAGGACGCCCAGGGCTCCAAGGCCCCGATCCAGAAGATCGCCGACCGGGTTTCCGGCGTGTTTGTCCCCGCCGTTATCGGAATTGCCGCCGTCGTGTTTCTCGTGTGGTTCTTTGCCACCGGCGACCTGAACCGGTCCATCGTCAGCGCGGTTTCCGTCCTGGTCATCGCCTGCCCGTGCTCGCTGGGGCTGGCCACGCCGACGGCGATCATGGTCGGCACCGGACTCGGCGCGGAAAACGGGATTTTATTCAAGGGCGGGGAGCATCTGGAAACGGCTTACCGGCTGAATACGGTTGTCATGGATAAAACCGGGACCATCACAAAGGGCAAGCCGGAGGTGACCGATCTGGTCAGATTCGGCGGCCTGGAGGAAGAGGAGCTTCTCAGGCTTGCCGCTTCGGCGGAAAAACGCTCGGAGCATCCGCTCGGCGTGTCGATCTACGAATACGGCAAAGAAAAACTGGAAACGGTTCCGGACCCCTCGCAGTTTGAAACCATTCCGGGGCGCGGCGTCCGCGCGGTCTCGGAAGGAAAAAACATTCTTCTGGGCACGCGCAAGCTGCTGGAGGAGAACGAAATCGACGCGGCCGGCGCTTCTTCCGTCCTCGAAAAGCTGGAGACCGAAGGAAAGACGGCCATGCTGATGACCGTCGGCGGGCGTCTGGAAGCTGTTTTCGCGGTCGCGGACACGCTGAAGGAACATTCCGCAGAGGCGGTCCGGGAACTTCAGGGCATGGGCGTCGACGTCTATATGATGACGGGGGACAACCGCAGAACCGCCAGTGCCATCGCGAAACAGGCGGGGATCGAACACGTTCTTGCGGAAGTTCTGCCGGAGCATAAGGCGGAAGAGGTGGAAAAGCTCAAAAAAGAGGGAAAAGTGGTCGCGATGGTCGGAGACGGCATCAACGACGCTCCGGCTCTTGCGACCGCGGACATCGGAATGGCGGTCGGAACGGGGACCGACGTCGCGATGGAAGCGGCGGACATCACCCTGATGCGCGGGGACCTGCGCACGATTTCCGCGGCGATCCGCCTGTCCAGGCGGACGATGCGCAAGATCAAGCAAAACCTGTTTTGGGCTTTCTTCTATAATTCCATCGGCATTCCGTTCGCCGCGTTCGGGTTTCTGAATCCGATGATCGCGGGGGCGGCGATGGCGTTCAGCTCCGTATCGGTTGTGACGAACTCGCTGAGCCTGAAACGCTTTCATCCGATGGAACAGCCCGCAAAATCATACAAATCATAATTTGAAGGAGGATTTTTCATGTCGAAAGCCGAACTGATTCTGAATGTAAACGGCATGTCCTGCAGCCACTGCGAACATGCCGTGAAAACGGCGGTGGGCGCCCTGGACGGCGTTGAAAACGTCGCCGTGGATTTAAAGGGCAAGAAGGTCACGACACAGTACGATCCTGCGAAGGTCAATCCGGATCAGATCCGCGATGCGATTGAGGATCAGGGTTACGACGTCGTCTGATCGAATTCGGGAATAGTTACCCCCCGGCAAAGCCGGGGGTTCTTCATATGCGGGCAAAGCCCTGTATTACTGGCTGCGCCTCAAGGCGCTGGTACGGTCTGCCAATTGCAAAAGTTTGTTACTTGCTACCCGTAAACGGGTCTGCATACTCCTTAAGCGTCATCTGGTCTTCAACCTGATCTTCTTCCAATTGATTTTTGATGTACTCAGCTATTGCTTTGTCATTTTTCCCTGCCGTATCTACAAAATAGCCTCTACACCAAAATGTCCGGTTCCCATATTTGTACTTCAAATTCGCGTGCCGCTCAAATATCAGCAAAGTGCTCTTTCCTTTGATAAATCCTACGAATCCGGAAACGCTCATCTTCGGTGGTATTTTTACCAACATGTGTATATGATCCGGACACACCTCTGCTTCCATGATTTCCACCTGTTTCCAGTTACATAACTCCCGCAGTATTTTTCCTATCTCAGCCCGCATATTTCCGTACGCTACTTTTCTACGATACTTGGGTGCAAACACTATGTGGTATTTGCAATTCCAGCTCGTATGGTTTAAACTATCTATATCATTCGTCTTCATGTCGAATGTGCCTCCTTTTGATATGTTTTGTTGCAGTTGGCAGACCGCAGCTTTTATTATATCAAAAGGAGGTTTTTTACTATTATCACCGCTAAAGCTTTTTTTGAACTCCCGGCACAGCCGGGAGTTTTCGTATTACAATCAGAAACACGGCGGGCCGATCATCGGCCCGCCGTGTTTCCTTATCCAATAAAATTCTTTTTCCTCATGCGTTCAAGCCTGTCCGTCAGCGGACGGTACAGAAACAGGGTGGTGACAAAATTCGCCGCGCCGTGGGCCAGATCGAACGGGATTCCGCTGATGAGATAGGTCAGCGCGTAAACGGGTCCGAACAGGACCAGCTTGATCCCGCCGGAAGGAAGGTCGAACAGGAGCCCGAACAGGCCGAGCAGCACGGCGGCGCACAGTTCTTTGGAATCCTTTTTCAAAAAAACATGAGTCAGGACCGTCAGCAGGGGCCAGTTGATGTAATAGAGGACGATCCAGTCACCGGCCCCGTAATAGGCGCTTTCCAGCACGGTGATGGTCGTGAAAACCAGAGCGGCCGCAAGGCCGCGGCCGAACCCCATGACGACGGTGAAAACGGCAAGGAGCAGTGAAACAAGCTCCACGCCGGCGACGGGGGCGAGCACCAGTTTGACCCCGAAGGTCAGCGCCGCCCACACGCCGACCAGCGTGACGCTGCGGACGTCGGGTTTTCGTTGTTTCATAGCGGCATCAGCGTAAAGGTGTACACCTTTCCATCTTCCAGCGGAAGCCGGGAAACGCCGACCGCGGCATCGGTTCCGTTTACTTTGATGTTGAAGTACTCTTTGGAGGAATCCGCCTTGACTCCCAGCAGGCCGGAGACAAATTTGCCGTACTGACTGTCCTCCATTTCGGTCTGCAGACCGCCTTTTTCATCTTCCAGCAAGTCGGCGACATAAGACCGGTTGGTTCGGTATTCAAAGGTACGGTCAATGTTTTTTGACTCGACGACCACCTCGATTTTCACCGATTTCTGCCCGCTCTGCGCTTTGGGGGCGAGAAACGCCAGATAACCTGCGAAAAGCAGGGCGCACACGGCGAGCACTGCCGCGGAAATTCCAATCTTTTTTTTCACGGTGATTTCCCTTTCCAATGAAATATTGTGACAGACTCCCATTCAATTATAAGCGGACGCGGACCCGAAAAGCAAGGAAGAACTTTTTGCGGGAAGCATTGACTTGAAGCGCGGGCGCGGTTATAATAAAGAAAAGTTCATGTTGCAAACGCGGTGACAAAGAAAGTAAATGGTCCCAATGCGCCAAACAGAGAGCGTTCCACGGCGAAGGCCGGGCTGGGAGGAAGCTGGCGGCGGGATGATTGAAAATCACTTTTGAGCGGCGCACCGAGACGGTTTCCGTTTAGGCTGCGACGGGGTTTCCCGTTAGCGAAACAGGGTATGAAGAGCGAGAGGCTCGTACCTGATGAGGTCCTCTGCCGTGAGGCGCGGGCAAACGGAAGTGGTATCGCGGGATTTGTCGTCCCGTCTTCTTTGAGAAAGGAAGACGGGATTTTTGTTTATCCGGAAAGGGCTAAAAGGAGGGGAAACGGCGACGTGCGAACGGAAGAAAATGAAGTTCTCCGCTATCTCGGCTACCGGGGTTCTTCCGCTTCGGCGGACGTGCGGAACAAAGTGATGCTCTGCCTGGATCAACTGGCCGAAACCTGTCCCGGGCGAAGCGTTTTCCGCCGCTTTCCCGTTGTGCTCGGGGACGGCTGCGTTACGCTCGGGGAGCTGAAAATCGAAAGCAGAGAGTTGAGAGTGCACCTGGACGGATGCAGGGAGGCTTACCTATTTGCCGCGACGCTCGGCGCGCGGGCCGATCTTCTGCTTGAACGGTATTCCAGGACCGATATGAGCCTTGCGGCCGTATTTCAGGCGGCTGCCGCCGCAAGGGTGGAAAGCTACTGTGATTGGATTCAGGAACGGCTGGCGGAGGAAGCTGCCGGAGAGGGGCTGCACCTCCGGCCCCGGTACAGCCCCGGTTACGGTGACTTTTCAATCCTGCACCAGAAGGATATCCTTCGCCTTCTCGACTGTCCGAAACGAATCGGGCTCTCCATGACGGAAAGCTTTCTGCTGGTTCCGACCAAATCGGTGACGGCGGTCATTGGGATCACGGCGGACGGTACGACCTGCCATATCGGGAAATGCATGGAATGCGGCGCGGAGCACTGCCCGTTCCGAAAGGAGGACCCAAATGAATCTGAAACATGACCTTGGACGGAGGATGGTTTTCTTCGACGGCGGCATGGGGACGCTGCTCCAGGCCAACGGCCTGGGGGTGGGGGAACTCCCGGAACTTTGGAATCTTCAAAGGCCTGAATTGATCGAGAGCATCCACCGGCGGTATCTGGAGGCCGGGGCCGACCTGATTAAAACCAACACCTTCGGCGCGAATCGAATCAAGCTTCGGGACAGCGGGCGCGGCGTGGAAGAGATTATTTCCGCGGCAGTGCGGCTGGCAAAGAAGGCGACGGCGGGAACAGAGGCACTGGTCGCTATGGATATCGGCCCGACAGGGAAGCTGATGAAGCCGGTCGGAGACCTGGAGTTTGAAGATGCGGTATCCGTTTTCGCTGAAGCGGCAATGGCGGGAGAACAGGCCGGGGCGGACCTGATTCTGATCGAAACAATGGGCGACACCCTCGAATGCAAGGCGGCCGTGCTCGCCGCGAAGGAAAACACGTCACTGCCGGTATTTGCGACCGTGATCGTCGACGAGGCCGGGAGGCTGCTGACCGGAGGGGATATCCCCGCGTTCGCCGCGCTTCTGGAGGGCCTCGGCGCCGACGCATTGGGGTTAAACTGCGGATTCGGCCCGGACCAGATGAAGCGTCTTCTGCCCGGTCTCCTGGAGTGCTGCTCGATTCCGGTGATCGTAAATCCAAACGCCGGACTGCCGCGGGTCGTTGACGGACAAAATGTCTATGACGTGACCCCGGACGAATTTGCCGCCGACATGAAGGAAATGGCGGAGAGCGGCGCGTGGATCATCGGAGGCTGCTGTGGGACCACGCCCGATTATATCCGTGCGATGACCCGGCTTTGCCGGGATATCGTTCCCAAACCGATTGGAAAGAAGAGTCTCACGGTCATATCCTCTTACTCCCGCGCGGTCGTATTCGGGAGGCGTCCGGTTCTGATCGGTGAGCGGATCAACCCGACGGGCAAAAAACGGCTGAAACAGGCCCTTCGGGAAAACGACATGGATTACCTGATGCGTGAGGCTGTCACCCAGCAAAGCAACGGCGCACAGGTGCTGGACGTCAATGTCGGATTGCCGGAACTGGACGAAACGGAAGTTCTCAGCCGCGCGGTCCGGGAAATCCAGGGGGTGACCGATCTGCCGCTTCAGATCGACACATCCAGCGTAAAAGCGATGGCATCCGCCATGCGCGTTTACAACGGCAAACCGCTGGTCAATTCGGTCAACGGAAAGGAAGAATCGATGCGGTCGGTCTTTCCGCTGATTCGGAAATACGGGGGCGTGGCAATCGCCCTGACTCTGGACGAAAGCGGAATCCCGGAGACGGCGGAGGGCCGGTTCGCGGTCGCGGAAAAAATCCTGCGGACCGCAGAAGAGTACGGGCTCGGAAAAAAGGATCTCGTGTTTGATCCGCTTGCCATGACGATCAGTGCCGGCCAGCAGAATGCGAGAGTTACGCTTGAATCGCTTCGTTTGATCCGCGGCCGGCTCGGTGCGTACACGTCCCTCGGCGTTTCCAATATTTCGTTCGGCCTGCCGGGGCGGGAGCGCATCAACGCGGCGTTCTTCGTCATGGCGATGCAGAACGGCCTCGGCGCCGCCATCCTGAATCCGGGTTCGGCGGCGATGATGGACGCTTATTACGCGTTCTGCGCCCTCAGCGGAGCGGATGACCGCTGTCTGGACTATATCGGCAGATATTCCGGGCAGGAGGAGCGGAAACCTGCGCTGCCGCCGGGCGGCGATTTGCCGCTTCAGGAATCGATCCGGCGCGGTTTGAAGGACAGCGCCCGTTCGGCGGTAACCGCGCTCCTTGAGAGACGGGAGCCTCTCGAAATCATCAACTCTGAAATGATCCCGGCTCTCGACCAGGTTGGGAAAGAATTCGAAAAAGGCACCCTGTTTCTGCCCCAGCTTTTAATGAGCGCGGAAGCCGCGAAATCCGCTTTCGAGATCCTTCGGGAAAAAATGAGCGAGAGCGGGCAAACGGAGAAAAAGGGCAGAGTGATTCTTGCCACGGTCAAGGGTGATATTCACGATATCGGCAAAAACATCGTCAAGGTTCTGTTGGAAAACTACGGATTCGACGTGCTCGACCTCGGCAGGGACGTGGCTCCGGAAAAAGTCGTCGAGGCGGCGGCTGGACAGCGGGTCCGTCTGGTCGGGCTGAGCGCCCTGATGACCACCACGGTCGTGAGCATGGAGGAAACCATCCGGCAGCTTCATCTGGCGGCTCCGGACTGCAAAGTGATGGTGGGCGGCGCCGTTTTGACGCAGGAGTACGCCGACCGAATTCACGCCGATTTTTATTCTCCGGACGCGATGGGGTCCGTACGATACGCCCAAAAAGTTTTTTCATAAGTAGTCTGCCGGGAACGGCACCAATCTGACGCTCCCGTTAAAATTAATCCTGTGAGGTGTTGTCAATGAACAGTGATGCATTGAGAAAAAGCATGCCGAAACGCGCGCTGCTCCACGCGCTGGGCCTGACCAATGAAGAGATCGACCGCCCGCTGGTCGGCGTCGTCAGTTCCTACAATGAAATCGTTCCGGGGCACATGAACCTGGACAAGGTGGTGGAGGCCGTCAAGCTCGGCGTCTCCATGGCGGGCGGAACCCCGCTCGTCTTCCCCGCAATCGCTGTCTGTGACGGTCTTGCCATGGGTCATCAGGGGATGAAGTATTCGCTGGTTTCCCGCGAGCTGATCGCGGATTCCACCGAATCCATGGCGCTGGCGCATGCGTTCGACGCCCTCGTCATGGTCCCGAATTGCGACAAGAACGTTCCCGGCCTTCTGATGGCCGCGGCGCGGCTGAATCTTCCCACGATTTTTGTCAGCGGCGGACCCATGCTGGCGGGAAAAGTGAACGGAAAAAAAGTCAGCTTCTCCAGCGTTTCGGAGGCGGTCGCGGAATGCGATACCGGAAGGATTTCCAAAGAGACGCTGTGCGAGTTTGAAAACAACGGCTGCCCGACCTGCGGCTCCTGCTCCGGCATGTACACGGCAAACAGCATGAACTGCCTGACGGAGGTCCTGGGTATGGGGCTGCCGGGCAACGGAACCATTCCGGCGGTCTATTCGGAACGGATCCAGCTGGCAAAGCGCGCAGGGATGCAGGTGATGGAGCTCCTGCGCAAAGAGATCCGTCCGCGCGATATCATGACGGAAGGCGCGTTCCGCAACGCGGAGACAGTCGACATGGCGCTCGGGTGCAGCACCAACAGCATGCTGCATCTTCCGGCGATCGCTCACGAGTGCGGCATCGAGCTGAACCTTGATTTCGCGAATGAAGTCAGCGACCACACGCCCTGCCTGTGCCACCTGGCGCCCGTCGGGCATACTTACATCGAGGAACTCAACGAGGCGGGCGGCGTTCCGGCCGTCATGCATGAGATCGACAAGCTGGGGCTTTTGGACACGAATCTGATGACCTGCACGGGAAAAACGGTGAGGGAGAACATCGCGGGCGCCGTCAACCGGAATCCGGAGGTTATCCGTCCCGTGGAGCATCCGTTCAGCAAAACGGGCGGGATCGCCGTCCTTCGCGGCAATCTGGCCCCCGATTCGTGCGTGGTCAAACGCTCCGCCGTGTCGCCCGAAATGATGGTACACGAAGGTCCGGCGAAAGTGTTCGACTGCGAGGAGGATGCGATTGAGGCAATCGATTCCGGGAAAATCGCCGAGGGAGACGTTGTGGTCATCCGGTACGAAGGCCCCAAGGGGGGACCCGGCATGCGGGAGATGCTCAATCCCACCAGCGCGATCATGGGGCGCGGCCTCGGCGGCAGCGTCGCCCTGATCACCGACGGGAGGTTCAGCGGAGCCACCAGGGGGGCCGCGATCGGCCATGTGTCGCCGGAAGCGGCGGTCGGCGGGCCGATTGCTCTGGTTCGCGACGGGGACCGGATCCGCGTCGACATTCCCAACAACCGCATCGACGTTCTGCTGAGCGACGCGGAGCTGGAAACCCGCAGAAAGGAATGGAAGCCGAGAAAACCCAGAATTACAAGCGGATATCTTGCGAGATATGCCGCGCTGGTCACTTCCGGCAACCGCGGAGCCGTGCTGGAGCTTCCGAAGTGCTGACGCAATTTTACAAACAGCCCTGACCCGGGACCGGGTCAGGGCTGTTTGCTTGGTGCGGCTTTTTCTACAAAAATCACGGATACGGGGCATTCATCCCGTGCCACCAGAACGGACCGTTCGGCTTCCTTTGGAACCTGTTCGCGTATGATTCTTGCAAAGCCGTCGTCATCCATCCGGAACACTTCGGGGCAGGTGTAAGAGCACAAACCGCATCCGATGCAGTTTTTTCGGTCCAATTGCGCAATCATAGACGGTTTCCTCCGTTTCCGCACCCTGTGCGGCGGGCGCGGTTCAGCCGGTCAGAAAACTGGAAAACTCCTGGTTGAATTTTTCCAGTTCATCATAAAAGACAGCGTGCCCGCTTTTTTCAAACCGGAATAATTTGGAATTCCGAATTCCGCGGTTCAGGGCAAGCGGAAGTTCTTGCGGACATATTTTGTCCAAAACACCGTAAAAAATCCCGGTCGGAACCGTAATATGACTGAGGTCGGCCCGCAGGTCGGCATCTCTCAGCGTTTCCGCCGTTTTCAGAGTGCTGTAGCCGGGGCCGGAAAGCGTGATGGAGCGGAACCATTCCCCAAACGGCGGTGTGATCGGCTGTGCGAAAAAATTCTGACCAAAGTCGTATATTGCCTGCGGGCGGTTCCGGCTGATCTGAGCGATGAGGGAATTGACCTGCTCAAGCGGCAGCCCGCCGGAACACCCTTCCCGGCTGACAAAACAAGGGGCCGCGGCGGAGAGCAGGGCCAGCCGGGAAATTTTATATTCCCTGTGCCGCGCCATGTATCGGATGGCGATTGCGCCGCCCATGGAAAATCCGGCAAGCGCCATTGTCGAAACGCCGATCATCCGGATGATTTCGTGGATATCGTCGGCCAGCCGGTCGTAGTCATAGCCGTCCCAGGGCGCGTCTGAATTTCCAAACCCGCGCAAATCCACAGAGATGCACCGGAACCCAAGCTTTGGAAGAAGATCGAGCTGATATTCGAACATACTGTGATTCAGCGGCCATCCGTGAATCAGAAAGACCGTTTTTCTGCCGGCCGGATTCAAATCGTACACCGCAAGTTTTACTCCGCGTTCCACATTGACATAAAACATGTTTTCACCTCCGGAACACATGTATGCGCTGCGAAGGAAAAATAGAAATTACACGGATAAAAAAACTTCACCGGCCAAAAGAGGCTTTATTCGCTTTTTTCGCATTTCCGCCCGCTGAAGACGATCCCGCGGCCCGCATCCACCGTGACGGCCGTGCCGCTTTTCAAAAGCTGCGTGGCGTTTTGAGCCGCGACGATCACGGGCTTTCCGAGCGTCAATCCCACGATCGCGGCATGCGAATTCGCGCCTCCGCGTTCCGTAATGATGGCGGAGGCCGCTTTTAAAATGGGAAGGATCTCGTTTGAAGTTTCGGGAATAACGAGAATATCCCCGTCTTTAAAGCGTTTGTTTGCTTCCTCTTCATCCCTGCAGACGCAAAGGTTGCCGCATACGCTTCCCTTTGAAACGCCTCTGCCGGATACCAGAACGTCGCCAACCAGCTGGACCTTCAAAAGATTCGTCGTCCCTGAAACGCCGAGGGGAACTCCGGCCGTGATGACCACCAGGTCGCCGTCCCGCACCAGGCCGCGTTTTCTCGCCGTGTTGATCACGTGGTCGAACAGCTCGTCCGTATTGTCCTTTTCATCCACAAGGATCGGGACGACCCCCCACGAGAGGCTCATCTGGCGAAGCACGGTCGGCTCCGTCGTTCCGCTGATGATGGGGTGCGAGGGGCGGTATTTGGAAATCATTCGGGCCGTGCGACCGGTTTTCGTCACCGTGATAATGGCGACGGCGCCCAGGTCGTACGCCGTCGTGCAGGTCGCGTGCGAAATGGCGGAGGTAACGTTGGGCTGCTCGTCAAAATCGCGTTTTTTGAACCGTTCGATGTAGTTGATATCATTTTCCGTCCGTTCCGCAATCTTCGCCATGGTTTTTACGGCCAGCACGGGGTACAGTCCCGCCGCGGTTTCCCCGGAAAGCATAATTGCGCTTGTGCCGTCGTAAATCGCGTTGGCGACGTCGGTCGCCTCCGCGCGGGTCGGGCGAGGGTTCTTGATCATGGAGTCCAGCATCTGCGTCGCGGTGATGACCTGGAGCCCCGCATTGGAGGCTTTCTTAATCAGCTTTTTCTGTATGATCGGAATTTCTTCCATGGGGATTTCGACTCCCATGTCGCCCCTGGCGATCATGATGCCGTCGGAAACCCTGATGATGTCGTCGATATTCTGAACGCCCTCGGCATTTTCAATTTTAGCGATGATACGGATGCTGTGGCAGCCGAGTTTCTGCAACTCCGAGCGAAGTTCTATAATGTCCTGCGCGGTGCGGGTGAAGGACGCGGCGATGAAATCGAAATTTTCCGCTACGCCGAACGCGAGATCCTGGCGGTCCTTTTCGCTGATAAAGGGGAGGGAAAGGCGGACGCCGGGAACGTTGATTCCCTTGTGGGAGGAGATGGTTCCGCCGTTGTCCACGGTACAGAGAATATCCGTTTCCGTGCAGGATTCCACTTTCAGCTCGATCAGACCGTCGTCGATTAAAATGGTCGTACCCGGATGGACCTCCTGCGGCAGACGGTCGAATGTGACGGAGACGCACTGCTCGTCCCCTGTGACATCGCGCGTGGTCAGGATGAAGCGGTTCCCTGTTTTTAGGGTAACGGACGGCTTGCCGAAACTGCCGATCCGTATTTCCGGCCCCTTGGTGTCGAGCAGCAGAGCAATTGGAAGATCCAATTCCTGTCGAAGCTTTTTGACCAGATCAACGTAGGGTTTCTGATCCGTTCCGGCCCCGTGCGAAAAATTCAGACGGGCGACGTTCATTCCGGAAAGCATCAGATTCCGGATACTTTCTTCGTCTTTTGTGGCCGGACCCAGAGTACATACAATTTTTGTTTTCCTCATTTTCTGCAGCCTCATTCCATTACTGCTTATTTGCATCATTTACCTATTTTTACAGTCTAATCATACTAGAATCACGAAGAAAAATCAATCGAATGCCGATAAATTGGCACGGCTTCTGAAAATGATCCTGCTGTTGCATTCATTTCGGATAAGTTATACAATAAGAAAAAGAAGAAATGGCGGGATGGATGGAGCAAATGCGGAAGCGGCGGGAAAAAATAATAAAGACACACGCTCAGTGGCACAGTCAGAACCAGATGAAAAAGATCAGGATCTTTATGACGGTCATCGTGATTACGCTCGTTTTTTCTCTGGCAGCGGGAAGTTTGCTGGCGTGGTCCCGGATGCGCGGGCTGTTTGAGCCGCCGGCGAGCGGCAGTTCAACGGCGCTTTCTGAAATGAATCCCTCCAAATCCGGCGGCCTGCCGGTCTACAGCGATTCGCTGAGCCTGATGCTTGTCAATCAATCGAACCCCCTGCCGTCGGGGTATCAGGTCCGGCTAGCGGATTTTGAGGGGCAGAAGGTCGATGAGAGGATTGTGCCGGCGCTGAAACAGATGATGGAGAAGGCGCGGACGGACGGCTGCCCGCTGACCCTCTCCGGGGGATATGTGGATTCCGACGGGCAGAACCGCCTTTACGAGGATGAGGTTCAGCGGCTCATGAAGAATGGAAATCTGTCCCGTGTCCGTGCGGAAAACCAGGCGCTGAATACGGTCGGCAAGGGCGGCTACAGTGAAAACCAAACCGGCCTGGCCGTCACATTTTCTGCAGACGGAAAACAGGGCGATGATTTTGCGTCTGCCAAGCAATATCATTGGCTCTCTGAAAACAGTGTGTATTACGGTTTTATTCTTCGCTTTCCCAGCGAGAAGGAATCGCTGACGGGCATGGAGTTTCAGCCCGGTCATTTCCGTTACGTCGGCACGGGCAACGCCGTAAAAATGCGGGAGTACTCCATGTGTCTGGAGGAATATGCCGCCTATTTGAGCAAACAGTCGCAAAATTGAGATCCGGAGGAAATAATTCTTGCAATCGATTTTCCGGTGTGATATAATCATCTCAGTATGGAGTATGGCTGATAAAGAGGTGACAGGAATGAAGGAAAAGATCCATCCGCAGTATAAAGATACTACGATTACCTGCGCGTGCGGAAATGTGATTCATACAAGATCCACAAAGGAAAACATCCGTGTTGAAATTTGCTCCAAATGCCACCCGTTTTTTACGGGCAAGCAGAAGCTGGTTGATACAAGCGGTCGCGTAGATACGTTCAAAAGGCGCTACGGTCTCGACAAGTAAAGCCAATTTGGTACGAATAGACGGCGGAAAACGCCGTCTATTCTTTTTGTAATACGAAAACTCCCGGCTGTGCCGGGAGTTCAAAAAAAGCTTTAGCGGTGATAATAGTAAAAAACCTCCTTTTGATATAATAAAAGCTGCGGTCTGCCAACTGCAACAAAACATATCAAAAGGAGGCACATTCGACATGAAGACGAATGATATAGATAGTTTAAACCATACGAGCTGGAATTGCAAATACCACATAGTGTTTGCACCCAAGTATCGTAGAAAAGTAGCGTACGGAAATATGCGGGCTGAGATAGGAAAAATACTGCGGGAGTTATGTAACTGGAAACAGGTGGAAATCATGGAAGCAGAGGTGTGTCCGGATCATATACACATGTTGGTAAAAATACCACCGAAGATGAGCGTTTCCGGATTCGTAGGATTTATCAAAGGAAAGAGCACTTTGCTGATATTTGAGCGGCACGCGAATTTGAAGTACAAATATGGGAACCGGACATTTTGGTGTAGAGGCTATTTTGTAGATACGGCAGGGAAAAATGACAAAGCAATAGCTGAGTACATCAAAAATCAATTGGAAGAAGATCAGGTTGAAGACCAGATGACGCTTAAGGAGTATGCAGACCCGTTTACGGGTAGCAAGTAACAAACTTTTGCAATTGGCAGACCGTACCAGCGCCTTGAGGCGCAGCCAGTAATACAGGGCTTTGCCCGCATATGAAGAACCCCCGGCTTTGCCGGGGGGTAACTATTTAGGGGGAAGCGGAATGGAGGAAGAATATCTGACGCTGAAAGTTGCCGCCTCCGCGGAGTTCACGGAACGCCGTTCCAGATTCATTAGCGACTGCGCGCCCGTATCCAATGAGGAAGAAGCGGCCGCCTTTCTTCAGGAAGTGAAATCCCACCGCAGGGACGCAAATCATCACGTATACGCTTATAGCCTCAGGCAGGGACATATCACGCGGCATTCAGACGATGGGGAACCGCAGGGGACTGCCGGTTTGCCGGTGCTGGATGTGCTGCGGAAATCCGGGGTTACGGACGCGGCGGTTGTCGTCACCCGCTATTTCGGGGGCATCCTGCTTGGAACCGGCGGCCTGGTGCGGGCATATTCCCATGCGGCTTCGCTTGCGCTGGAGCAATCCGGGATCGCCGTGATGAAGCTCTGCTCCGTGCTGGAGGTTTGCTGCAGCTACGCACAGTATTCTTTCGTCTGCGCGCTGATTCCTCAGCACGGCGGAAATATTGAGCAGTCCGATTACACCGAGTCCGTGCGGATCCGCTTTTACATGGAAAACGGAAATATAAAAAATTTCAAAGATGCTTTGTCCGACGCAACCTGCGGAGCATGTTCGGCAGCGGTAATTACTCAAAAATATTTTGATTTCAGCTGATTTTTTTATTTCAGGTAAAGGAAAAGAATGAGAATTCGCGTATAATGCTGTGAGCGCACGGAAAGGGGAGTCTTTGATGACGGTTTGCGAACGGGTACAAAAGCTGGAAGAGCAGACCCTTTCACCTTATGCGATGCTTTCGAAAAATTCGGCGGGGCGCAAAGTACCTGAAGAGGAATGTGATCTGCGGACTCCGTATCAAAGAGACCGGGACCGGATCATCCACTGCAAGGCTTTCCGCCGGTTAAAGCATAAAACGCAGGTATTCCTTTCCCCCGAGGGGGACCACTACAGAACGCGCCTGACCCATACGCTGGAAGTCGCTCAGATCGCGCGGACGATTGCGCGCGCATTGTGCCTGAATGAAGACCTCACGGAGGCCATTTCGCTGGGGCACGATCTGGGACATACCCCCTTCGGGCACGCGGGGGAACGGGCTCTGAACGAGATTGTTCCGGGTGGGTTCCGGCATTATGAACAGAGCGTGCGGGTCGTGGAGCGGCTTGAAAAGGGCGGAAGGGGCCTGAACCTGACCAAAGAGGTGCGAAACGGGATTCTGTGTCATACTTCGGGCACGGAGGCGGTGACGATGGAAGGGCGGATCGTCCGCACGGCCGACCGGATCGCTTACCTCAACCATGATATCGACGACGCCGAACGCGCCGGGGTGCTGACGGAGGGAGAGATTCCGCCGGAAATCACCGAGGTGCTTGGCCACAAAAAGTCAAAACGGATCGACACGCTGGTGCGCTCCGTGGTGGCGAACAGCGGAGAAGGAACCGTCCGGATGGCTCCGGAGATTCAAGAAGCGTTTGATCTTTTAAATGAGTATATGTACCGCAGCGTTTATCAAAACCCTTATGCGAAAGGGGAGGAACGAAAAGTTCCAAATTTGATCGGTATTTTATTCGGGTTCCTGCAGAAACCGGAAAACCTGCCGGAAGATATGCGCAGGATTGCGGAACAGGAGGGCTGCGCGCGGGCGGCCTGCGATTTTATCGCGGGAATGACGGACCATTATGCCGTTGAGCTGTTTAAATCGATTTACATTCCGGCCTCCTGGAGGTTTTAGATGGCCGGGTGACCGAAAAGGGAGGTGGGAATATGCCGTTGCCGGAATTATTTCTTCAGGAATTGAAGGCTCGGAGCGATCTTGCGGAGATTGCGTCGAGTTATGTCAGCCTGAAGCGCAGCGGCAGAAATCTGGTCGGGCTCTGCCCGTTTCACAGCGAGAAATCGCCGTCTTTCAACATTTATCCCGAAAACGGTTCGTTTTACTGCTTTGGGTGCGGCGCGGGCGGCGATGTGATTACCTTTGTCCGCCGGATCGAGAATCTCGACTATATGGAGGCAATCCGGTTCCTGGCGCAGCGGGCCGGTATGCAGGTCCCGGAAGCGGAGGCCGACAACGGAATGGCAAGGCTGCGTACGCGCATCCTTGAGATCAACAGGGAGACCGCTCGGTTTTACTATTCCGTGCTGAACTCGGACGCGGGCCGCGAGGGCAGGGAATATTTCAGCCGCAGAGCCCTGAAGCCGGAAACGGTCCGGCATTTCGGTCTCGGGTACTCGCCGGTTTCCCGATTTGCCCTGGTCGACCTGCTTGAAAGAAAAGGATACGTGCAAAATGAGATGATTCTGGCCAATGTCGCGTTTCAAAGCAGAAATGGAAAGGCGGTCGACCGCTTTTTCGGCAGAGTCATGTTTCCGATTATCGACCTGCGAGGCAATGTGGTGGCGTTCGGAGGAAGGACCCTGGGAGATGACAAGCCCAAATATCTGAATACTTCCGAGACGCCCGCATTCAGTAAAGGGAGCATGCTTTTCGCCCTTAATTTTGCCAAGAACTGCAATACGGGCAGGCTGATTTTATGCGAGGGATATATGGATGTGATCGCGCTGCATCAGGCGGGATTCCGGGAGGCGGTCGCCACGCTCGGCACCTCGCTGACTCCGGCGCAGGCGCGGCTCATGGCCCGGTACGCAAAAGAGGTTGTCGTCTGCTATGACTCCGACGAGCCGGGACAAAAGGCTGCTTCGCGGGCGATCCCGATTCTGCGGGACGCCGGGCTGATCGTCCGTGTGCTGACGGTAGAAGGGGGCAAAGACCCGGACGAATACATAAAGGCAAACGGGCCGGTCAAATTCAAGCAGCTTCTCGATTCCTGCGGCAATGACGTGGAATATCGTTTGCAGAAGGCGAAGCAGGGCCGGAATTTGCAGAATCCGGAGCAGCGGGTTGAATACCTCAATGCCGCCGCCTCCATTCTGGCCACTTTGGAGAACCGCATCGAACAGGAAGTCTACGCGGGGCGCCTCGCACAAGAGGCAGGAATTGCCACCTCTGCGGTGATGAACCAGATTCAGGCCTTCGGCAAGAAGAACCGTAAAAAGCAGATAAAGAAGCAGTTCCAGGCGGCTCAGCGGCAGGCCGCCGGCCTGCAGGACCGCGTGAATCCGGAAAAAGCGGAAAATCTCCGCGCGGCGGTCGCGGAGGAAGCGCTGATTGCTCATTTGCTGAAATTTCCGGAATCCGCTGAGAAAATAACCTCTCAATTGCCGCCTGAAAAATTTATTACAGCGTTTAACCGCCGTGTATATGCGATAATTGTGGGCAGAATTACAGATGGAAAGTCAGTCGGCCTTGCGGAATTATCGGAAGAATTTACCATGGATGAAATTTCATCCATCGCGCGGATTTTAGCGGCGCAGGACGGCATTACGCTGACAGGGCAGGATGTGCAGGAATACATCAGTATTATTTCCCAGGAAAATGATAAAAAAATGATTACCCGGGACGAATCGATACGGGCTGAGGAAATAGAGGATTACCTTAAAAGATTAAGGCAGCAGAAGAAATAGGGGGACAAATATGGCGATGCCTGACAAGAAAACGGTGATCAGGGAACTGATCGAGCAGGGAAAGTCCAAGGGACAGCTTTCCACAAAGGAAATTCTTGATGCTCTCGGCGAACTGGATTTTGATCCGGAGCAAATAGAAAAATTTTATGATACATTGGAGTCCCAGGGAGTGGAAATCGTCGAGGATTTCGGCGACGAGCCGCTGGACGATCTTGAAATCGACCCTAAAATAGTCGAAAGTGAAGATTTGGAATCCGCTCTCAGCACGGAAGGAATTGCAATCGACGACCCGGTCAAGGTCTATTTGAAGGAAATCGGAAGAGTGCCCCTGTTGACGCCGGAAGAAGAAATCGACCTTGCGATCCGCATTTCAAGCGGGGACGAGGCGGCGAAGAAAAGGCTGTCGGAAGCAAACCTGCGTTTGGTTGTCAGCATCGCGAAGCGCTACCTCGGCAGGGGGATGCAGTTTTTGGATCTGATTCAGGAAGGAAATCTGGGACTGATCAAAGCGGTGGAAAAATTCGACTATACCAAGGGTTTTAAATTTTCCACGTATGCGACCTGGTGGATCCGTCAGGCAATCACCCGCGCGATCGCGGATCAGGCCAGAACCATCCGGATCCCGGTTCACATGGTGGAAACCATCAACAAGGTGAAGAAAGTTTCCAGCCAGCTGCTGCACACCAACGGCCATGAGCCGACGGCGGATGAAATATCTTTTGAACTGGATATGCCCGTGGAAAAGGTCCGTGAAATCATGCGCGTTGCGCAGGAGCCTGTTTCGCTGGAAACGCCGATCGGAGAGGAAGAGGACAGCCATTTGGGGGATTTTATCCCGGACGACGATGCCCCGGCCCCGGCGGACGCCGCCTCTCACACATTGCTGAAAGAACAGCTTGCGGATGTGCTGGACACGCTGACTCCGCGCGAAGAAAAGGTGCTTCGTCTGCGTTTCGGTCTGGAGGACGGGCGTTCCCGCACGCTGGAGGAAGTGGGGAAGGAATTCAACGTGACGAGGGAACGCATCCGTCAGATCGAGGCAAAGGCGCTCCGGAAGCTCCGCCATCCGAGCCGCAGCAAAAAGCTGAAAGACTTTCTGGATTAAGGACGGTTTTTCATTATGGTTTTGACACTTGAAGCCGACTACGCGGTCCGCATTGTGGACGAGCTGGCGCAGTCGAAACAGAAAATCGACGCACGGACCCTTTCGGAACACACGCGCGTCCCTCTGCGATTCGCCCTGAAAATACTGCGGAAACTGGTTGCTTCGGGGCTGATTGTGTCCTATAAAGGCGCGCATGGAGGTTACATGCTGGCCGGTCCGGCGGAAAAAATCACGCTCCGCCAGGTCATTGAGTCAGTGGAGGGGCCCTATATGCTCAGCCGCTGCCAGCAGGACGACTACAGCTGCACTCATGACACCTGCTGCCGCTTTCATGAAATTTATGACGAAATTTCATTGATTGTGAGAAATAAGCTGGAATCGTATACATTTGGGTCCGTGGACTGCAAAAAAAAGAATTCATAAAGGATTGCACATAAAAAAGCCGGAGTCTACCCCCGGCTTTTTACTATCATAACTAAAATCTTAAATAACTCAAAAAATTACTTGACAACCACCATATATTGTAATAAAATAATATACTGCATCATCATGGAAACTTATACGCAACACGATTTGTATCTATCATATCACAAGTCCCGCAAAAAGGCAATAGTTTATCCGGAGTATAATAAAATCGTAAGATACATGAAAACTTTTTGTGCTTAATTTATGCCGCGGAATGTCAAATCTATGAATGGAGTGATTGAGCCAATGGTGAATGTCAAACCGGTTAGGGTTGGCAAAAATACCCGAATGAGTTTTGCGCGTATTGACGAAGTCCTTGATATGCCTAATCTTATCGAAGTACAGAAAAAGTCCTATCAGTGGTTTCTCGACGAAGGACTCAAAGAAGTCTTCAAGGAAGTTTCCGGCATTACGGATTACACGGGCAATCTCGTGCTCGATTTTGTCGACTACAAGCTGGATGCCGACAAGCCGAATTACAGCGTGGAAGAATGCAAGGAACGCGATGCCACTTACTCCGCGGCACTGCGGGTCACGGCGCGGCTGCTCAATAAGGAAAGCGGCGAAATTAAGGAATCCGAAGTTTTTATGGGGGATTTTCCCCTGATGACCGACAGCGGCACCTTTGTCATCAACGGGGCCGAGCGCGTCATTGTTTCTCAGTTGGTCCGTTCGCCGGGCGTTTACTATAAAATGGAGTACGACAAGACCGGTAAGGAGCTTTACAGTTCCACCGTCATCCCGAACCGCGGCGCATGGCTGGAGTATGAAAGCGACGCGAACGACGTCTTCTATGTGCGCATTGATAAAAACCGCAAAATACCGGTGACCGTTTTCATCCGCTCCCTTGGGCTCGGTTCGGACGAGGATATCCGCGAATATTTCGGCAGCGACGAACGGATGGAAGCGACGATCGCCAAGGATCCCTGTAAAAACATGGAAGAGGCCCTGTTTGAGATTTACAGGAAGCTCCGCCCGAGCGAGCCGCCGACCATAGAAAGCGCACAGGCTCACATCAACAGCCTGTTTTTTGATGCCCGCCGGTACGATCTGTCCCGCGTGGGACGCTATAAATACAATAAAAAGCTGAATCTTGCAGGGCGTATCGCCGGGCAGGTCCTCTCCCGCCCGATCGCGGATCCCCGCACGGGGGAGCTGCTTGCGGAGGCCGAAACCGCCGTTTCCCGCGAGCTTGCCGAGCAGATTGACAACGCCGGCGTTTCGGTTGCCTTCGTACAGGTCGGGGACCGCGAGGTAAAAGTGATTTCCAACGGAATGGTCGACATTCAAAATTTCGTTTCCTTCGATGCGAAAGCGGAATGTGAGATCAATGAAAGAGTCCGTTTCACTATCTTGAATGAGATTTTGGAATCCAGCTCCAATGACGATGAGATCAAGGAGAAAATCATCGCGCGAGCCGACGAACTGATTCCGAAGCATATCATTATCGACGATATTTTCGCTTCGATCAATTATATGAACTGTCTTGCGGTCGGTCTTGGAACAGTGGACGACATCGACCACCTTGGCAACCGCCGCATCCGCTCCGTCGGCGAGCTGCTGCAAAACCAGTTCCGCATCGGGTTTTCCCGTCTGGAACGCGTGATCCGCGAGCGCATGACTCTCCAGGCGCAGGACCTTGAGGTCCTCACGCCCCATTCCCTGATCAATATCCGCCCCGTGGTCGCAGCGATCCGTGAGTTTTTCGGTTCTTCCCCGCTGTCCCAGTTTATGGATCAGACCAACCCGCTGGCGGAGTTGACCCACAAGCGCCGTCTCTCCGCGCTGGGCCCCGGCGGCCTTTCGAGAGACCGCGCCGGATTCGAGGTCCGCGACGTTCACTACACGCATTACGGGCGCATGTGCCCGATCGAGACGCCGGAAGGCCCCAATATCGGACTGATTTCCTATCTGGCTACCTTTGCGCGGATCAATGAGTACGGCTTTATCGAAGCTCCGTTCCGCCGCGTAGACAAAAAGACCGGCGTGGTGACCAAGGAAGTCGTTTATATGACGGCGGACGTCGAGGACAACTATATTGTCGCGCAGGCGAACGAACCTCTCGACGAAGTAGGGCATTTTGCCAACGCGAAGGTCAACGGCCGTTACCGTGACGAGTTTGTCGAAGTGGAACGGGAGCAAGCCGATTATATGGATGTTTCGCCCCGGATGGTCGTTTCCGTCGCGACGGCAATGATTCCGTTTCTGGAAAACGACGACGCGAACCGCGCGCTGATGGGTTCCAACATGCAGCGGCAGGCGGTCCCTCTGCTGAAGACCGAATCTCCGATCGTCGGGACGGGCATGGAATTCAAAGCGGGCGTCGACTCCGGAGTCTGCGTGCTTGCGAAACGCAGCGGCGTGGTCCGGAGCGTATCCGCGGATGAAATAAAAATTCTTGCGGACAACGGGGAGACCGACACCTATCATGTCATTAAATTTATGCGGTCCAATCAGGGAACATGCATCAATCAGGTGCCGATTGTCGATCTGAACGATCGCGTCGCGGCCGGCGACGTGATCGCGGACGGACCCGCGACGAAGGACGGGGAGATCAGCCTCGGCAAAAACGCCCTGATCGGCTTTATGACCTGGGAAGGCTACAATTACGAGGACGCCGTTCTGATCAGTGAAAAGGTTGTTCGGGACGATGTGTTCACCTCCATCCACATTGAGGAATACGAAACCGAGGCCCGCGATACCAAGCTCGGCCCGGAGGAAATCACGCGCGACATCCCGAACGTCAACGAAGATCTGCTCCGCGACCTGGACGACGGCGGGATCATCCGCATCGGCGCGGAAGTCCGCGCGGGAGATATTCTGGTCGGCAAGGTCACGCCGAAGGGCGAGACGGAGCTGACGGCGGAGGAGCGGCTGCTCCGCGCCATTTTCGGCGAAAAGGCACGCGAAGTGCGCGACACTTCTCTCCGTGTTCCGCACGGTGAAAGCGGAATTGTCGTGGACGTCAAGGTTTTCACCCGCGAGAACAGCCACGACGAGCTGAGCCCCGGAGTCAACAAGGTCGTCCGCTGCTATCTGGCGCAGAAGAGAAAGATCTCGGTCGGCGACAAGATGGCGGGCCGCCATGGGAACAAGGGTGTCGTTTCGCGCATCCTCCCTGTGGAGGATATGCCGTTCCTCCCCGACGGAACTCCGCTTGACATTGTCCTGAACCCTCTGGGCGTTCCATCCCGAATGAATATCGGCCAGGTGCTGGAAGTGCACCTCGGCCTTGCGGCGAAAGCGCTTGGCTGGAAAATTATGACTCCTGTCTTTGACGGCGCGCACGAAGACGACATCGTCGAATGCCTGAAACAGGCCGGCAGAAGCCCGGACGGCAAAATTCAGCTTCGCGACGGGCGCACGGGAGAGGATTTTGACAATCCGGTCACAGTTGGATATATGTATTACCTGAAGCTCCATCACCTGGTCGACGATAAAATTCACGCGCGTTCCACCGGACCCTATTCCCTCGTTACGCAGCAGCCTTTGGGCGGCAAAGCCCAGTTCGGCGGGCAGCGCTTCGGTGAAATGGAGGTCTGGGCGCTGGAAGCGTACGGCGCTGCTTACACTCTGCAGGAAATCCTCACCGTCAAATCCGACGATGTGGTCGGCCGCGTAAAGACTTACGAGGCGATTGTCAAAGGTCAGAATATTCCGACGCCGGGGATCCCCGAATCCTTTAAAGTTCTGATTAAGGAGCTTCAGTCCCTCGCCCTGGATGTAAAGGTACTGGATGTAAACAATGATGAAATCGATCTGAAGCAGAACTTTGATGAAGACGACGACATCGGGTTCAATCCTCAGGAGGAAAACTTCGACGAGCCGACGGTAGCGGATGGTGACTTTGAGGGCTTCTCTATGGAAGAGACAGAGGACGATGGTGAGCTTTTTGACGAATCCGACGGCTTTTCCGATGATGGAGGAGACGCTTCGGGCGATTCCGAAGATTTTGAGAAAGACGATCTGTTCGATTTGAATTCCGATGAAGATAAAACTTGACAGGAAGGGGTCGAAATATGGAATTTAACACCTTTGAATCCATAAAGATTGGACTTGCTTCACCTGAAAAAATTCGGGAGTGGTCACACGGCGAAGTCAAGAAGCCGGAAACGATCAACTACCGTACTTTAAAGCCGGAACGTGACGGATTGTTCTGCGAACGCATTTTCGGGCCCACTAAGGACTGGGAATGCCATTGCGGCAAATACAAGAGGATCCGTTACAAAGGGAAAATCTGCGAGCGCTGCGGCGTTGAGGTCACCCGTGCGAAGGTCCGCCGCGAACGCATGGGCCATATCGAACTCGCGGCCCCCGTTTCCCACATCTGGTATTTCAAGGGGATCCCTTCCCGCATGGGGCTGATGCTCGATATTTCTCCGCGGATGCTGGAAAAGGTGCTGTACTTTGCCCTTTATATTGTGACGGACCCGGGAGATGTGCGCGAACTGCAAAAAAAGCAGCTGCTGAATGAAAAAGAATACCGCGACATGCGCGAAAAATATGAGGACGATTTTCAGGCGGGCATGGGAGCGGAGGCAATCAAATCACTGCTGTCCGAGATCGATCTGGACGAAGTTTCCACGGAACTAAAGACGGAGCTTGTGAGCGCCACGGGACAGAAGAGGGTCCGCATCCTGAAACGCCTTGAGGTTGTGGAGGCGTTCCGCCTTTCCGGCAACCGTCCCGAATGGATGATCATGGACTGCATTCCGGTGATTCCGCCGGACCTGCGCCCGATGGTTCAGCTGGACGGCGGGCGGTTTGCCACTTCGGACCTGAACGATCTGTACCGCCGCGTCATCAACCGGAACAACCGGCTGAAGAGGCTTTTGGAGCTCGGCGCGCCGGATATCATCGTCCGCAATGAAAAGAGAATGCTTCAGGAAGCTGTTGACGCGCTGATCGACAACGGCCGCCGCGGGCGTCCGGTCACCGGGCCGAACAACCGTCCGCTGAAATCCCTTTCCGATATGCTGAAAGGCAAGCAGGGCCGCTTCCGTCAGAACCTTCTCGGCAAGCGCGTCGACTATTCGGGCCGGTCGGTCATCGTGGTCGGACCGGACCTGAAAATGTACCAGTGCGGCCTGCCGAAGGAAATGGCGCTGGAGCTCTTTAAGCCCTTTGTGATGAAACGCCTTGTGGAAACACAGGCGTCCGGCAATATCAAGGCGGCAAGAAAAGCGGTGGAACGCGCCAAGCCTGAAGTTTGGGATGCCCTTGAGATCGTCATCAAGAATCATCCGGTCCTTCTGAACCGCGCCCCGACCCTGCACCGCCTGGGCATTCAGGCTTTTGAGCCCGTTCTGGTCGAGGGCCGCGCCCTGAAGCTCCATCCGCTGGCTTGCACCGCTTATAACGCCGACTTCGACGGCGACCAGATGGCCGTGCACGTTCCGCTTTCCTCGGAGGCCCAGGCGGAAGCCCGCTTCCTGATGTTGGCGGCCGGGAACCTGTTAAAGCCTTCCGACGGCAGGCCTGTTACCGTGCCGACCCAGGATATGGTCCTGGGGTCCTATTACCTTACCCTGGATAAGGACGGTGAAAAGGGAGAGGGCAAATACTTTCGCAACTTCGATGAAGCGATCATGGCCTACAACGAGCAGGTCATTGACCTGCATGCAAAGATAAAAGTCCGCAGGACGCTTGTGTTTGACGGCGAACCGGAAAGCCAGATCGTGGAAACGACGGTTGGAAGGATGATTTTCAACCGCCCGATTCCGCAGGATCTCGGCTATGTGGACCGCTCCAAGCCGGAAAACCGGTTTAAATTCGAGATCGAATTCCTGGTTGGGAAAAAGCAGCTGGGACAAATCATCGACAGATGCATCAAGGTCCACGGCGTGCCGAAGACCTCCGAAGTTCTGGACGCGATCAAAGCGCAGGGATACAAGTATTCCACCCGCAGCGGAATTACGGTTTCCGTCAGCGACGCGACAATTCCGCCCCAGAAAAAGGAGATCATCGCGGACGCCGAGCAGAAAATCGACACAATTTCCGAGCAGTACAAGATGGGTCTGCTTTCCAATGGCGAGCGGTATAATGCCGTTCTGAAAACCTGGACAAAAGCGACGGAGGACGTTTCCTCCGCCCTTCAGAAAAACCTGGACCGCTACAACCCGATTTTCATGATGGCCGATTCCGGGGCCCGCGGTTCCATGAGCCAGATCCGCCAGCTGGCGGGTATGCGCGGTCTGATCGCGAATACGTCCGGTAAGACAATAGAAATTCCAATCCGGGCCAATTACCGTGAAGGCCTGAACATCCTTGAATACTTTATTTCTTCCAGAGGTGCCAGAAAGGGCCTTGCCGATACCGCTCTGCGCACGGCGGATTCCGGCTATCTGACCCGCCGCCTGGTCGATGTTTCCCAGGATGTGATTATCCGGGAAGACGACTGCGGCGCAACCGAGGGCCTTGAAATCTTTGATATCAAGGAAGGCAAGGAAATTATCGAGACCATGCACGAACGGCTGATCGGGCGTTATCTTTTGGAGGATTTTGTGGATGAAGCGACCGGCGAGGTTCTGGTCTCCAAGGATAAACTGATGGACGACCGGGACGCCGAACTGATTACCTCCAGAGGGATCAAGAAAATTAAGATCCGTTCCATTCTGGACTGCCGCGCGAAGCACGGGGTGTGCAAAAAATGCTACGGAGCGAATCTGGCGACGCGGATGCCTGTGACGGTCGGAGAGGCGGTCGGCATTATCGCCGCCCAGTCCATCGGGGAGCCGGGCACGCAGCTGACCATGCGCACGTTCCACACCGGCGGCGTTGCCAGCGCGGAGGATATTACACAGGGCCTGCCGCGCGTCGAGGAGCTGTTTGAAGGCCGGAAACCGAAACATCTTGCAATCATCAGTGAGATCGCGGGCAAGGTTTCCTTTGACGAAATCAAGAAGAGCCGCCACGTTGTCGTAACAAATTCCGAAACAGGGGAAAACAAGTCCTATTTGATTCCTTTCGGCTCCAGAATCATTGTCAGCGAGGGCGATGAAATCAAAGCTGGAACCCGCGTGACGGAAGGTTCCGTGAATCCGCACGACGTTCTGGCAATCAGCGGGACCCAGGCGGTTCAGGATTATCTGATTGAAGAAGTTCAGAAGGTTTACCGCATGCAGGGCGTTGACATCAACGACAAGCACATTGAGGTCATTGTCCGCCAGATGCTGAAAAAGGTTCGCGTGGAAGAGGCGGGTGACACGACTCTGCTTCCGAGCGCGCTGATTGAAAAAAGCGAGCTGGAAGCGGAAAACCAGATTGTCCGCGACCGGATCGCGGCCGGGGAAACCGATCTGCAGGAAGCGACCGCGACGCCGGTTCTGCTCGGGATTACAAAAGCATCCCTCGCGACGGATTCGTTCCTTTCCGCCGCCTCTTTCCAGGAAACGACGCGCGTGCTGACCGATGCGGCCATTAAAGGCAAGGTTGACCCCTTGCTTGGCCTCAAGGAGAATGTCATTATCGGCAAGCTGATTCCGGCGGGAACCGGCATGAAATGCTACAGGGATGTCGAAATCGAGCCAACCGGCGAAAACTTGACAAACAGCGCGGTTTAGGCTTATAATGTAAAATTGTGATGGCTCCATATCGGCCTTTCTGAAAAGTGCCGTTTTGGAGCGGAAGTCTGTTGTTGCAGCCGCCCGAAACCGGGCGGCTTAACATAAATAATTTTGTTAGGAGGTGTCATATGCCAACCTTTAACCAACTGGTCAATACTGGAAGAGAAGTATCTGTGAAAAAGGCGAAGGCTCCTGCGCTTTTAAGGGGCTGGAACTCAAAAAAACGGATTCCGATCGACCAGGATTCTCCTCAAAAGCGCGGTGTCTGCACGGTCGTGAAAACAGCGACTCCGAAAAAGCCGAACTCTGCCCTAAGAAAAATCGCGAGAGTCAGGCTCTCCAACGGGATTGAAGTCAGCGCCTACATTCCCGGCGTCGGCCACAATCTTCAGGAGCACAGCGTCGTAATGATCCGCGGCGGACGTGTCAAGGATCTGCCTGGTGTCCGCTATCACATTATCCGCGGAACTCTGGATACGCAGGGTGTTGCTCAGCGCATGCAGGCCCGTTCCAAGTATGGTGCAAAGCGGCCGAAGGCCGGTGCTGCAAAAAAATAACCGGCCCGGCCGGAACATGATGACAGAAACCTGACGGCTGCATGTTGAAAAACAGAATTGCAGCGGCGTTTGATCATATAGAGCGCCTCTGTACTGGCCACGGGAGTTATGTCGCTTTCGAGTACCGATGAATTCATATCTGTGAAGGAGGGAAGTAAAGTGCCAAGAAGAGGTTCAACCGCAAAGCGCGATGTTTTGCCGGATCCACTTTATAATTCCAAAATCGTAACACGGCTGATCAATAATATCATGTACGACGGAAAAAAGGGCGTTGCCCAGAAGATCGTGTACGGCGCATTTGATATTATCAGGGACAAAACGGGGAAAGAACCGTTGGATATCTTTGAACAGGCCATGGAAAATGTAATGCCTTCTCTGGAAGTCAAGGCCCGCCGCGTCGGCGGCGCCACCTATCAGGTCCCGATGGAAGTCCGTCCGGAAAGGCGGCAGACCCTGGGACTTCGCTGGGTGACTGGCTATGCAAGACAGCGCAGTGAGAAGACGATGAAAGAGAGACTTGCCGGCGAAATCCTGGATGCTGTGAACGGTGCTGGCGGCGCTGCCAAAAAGCGCGATGAAACGCATAAGATGGCAGAAGCAAACAGGGCATTTGCACATTACCGCTGGTAATGGCCGGACCGCACATTTTCAGTATATTTAGGAGGAAATTATGCCAAGGCAGGTACCACTTGAATTAACCCGTAATATCGGCATCATGGCTCATATCGATGCCGGTAAGACAACCACTACCGAACGCATCCTGTATTACACCGGCATCAATCATAAAATGGGCGAAGTACACGACGGAGCCGCCACAATGGACTGGATGGTGCAGGAGCAGGAGCGGGGCATTACCATCACTTCCGCCGCCACGACCTGCTTTTGGAAAGGCCATCGGATCAATATTATCGACACTCCGGGTCACGTGGATTTCACGGTCGAAGTGGAGCGCGCCCTGCGCGTTCTTGACGGCGCGGTAGCGGTATATGATGCAAAGGGCGGCGTGGAGCCACAGTCGGAGACGGTCTGGCGTCAGGCGGAACAGTTCAGTGTTCCGCGCATGGCTTACGTCAATAAAATGGATATCATGGGCGCGGACTTTTTCCGCACCATCCAGATGATGAGGGACCGCCTGAAATGCAATGCTGTCCCGATTCAGCTCCCGATTGGCAGCGAGGATACTTTTAAAGGGATTATCGACCTGATCGACATGAGAGCCGACGTCTATTACGACGAAATGGGCAAGGATATGGAGGTCGAGGATATTCCCGAGGACATGAAGGAACTCGCTGAAAAATATCATTCAGAGCTTCTCGAGGCGGTTGCCGAACAGGATGATGTCCTGATGGAAAAATACCTGAACGGCGAGGAGCTGACGAAGGAAGAAATCAACAAAGTGATCCGCAAGGCGACCATCGCCAACAAATTCGTGCCTGTCACCTGCGGAACTTCATACCGGAACAAGGGCGTGCAGAAACTTCTTGACGCAATTATCGCCTATCTGCCGGCGCCAACCGACGTCCCCGCAATCCGCGGCACGAATCCGGATACCGGAGAGGAAGAGGATTGCCATGCGACCGACGACGAACCGTTTGCGGCTCTTGCCTTCAAGATTGCAACGGACCCCTTTGTCGGCAAGCTGGCATTTTTCCGCGTTTATTCCGGCAAACTGGACGCCGGTTCCACCGTTTACAATTCCGCGAAGGACAACAACGAGAGAATGGGCCGCATTTTGCAGATGCACGCGAATCACCGGCAGGACCTTGAAACGGTTTACGCAGGCGATATTGCGGCGGCCGTCGGTTTGAAAAACACCACGACCGGCGACACTCTCTGCGATCCCAAGCGCAAGATCGTCCTGGAATCCATGGAGTTCCCGGATCCTGTGATCCGCGTCGCCATTGAGCCGAAGACCAAGGCCGGTCAGGAAAAGATGGGTATTGCCCTTTCCAAACTGGCGGAGGAAGATCCGACGTTCAAAGCCTATACGGATGAGGAAACCGGCCAGACCATCATCGCAGGAATGGGCGAGCTGCATCTGGAGATCATAGTCGATCGTTTGCTCCGCGAGTTCCACGTTGAGGCCAATGTCGGCAAACCGCAGGTCGCTTATAAGGAAACGATCCGGCGCCTTGCCGATGTTGAAACAAAGTACGCAAGACAGTCCGGCGGTCACGGTCAGTATGGTCATGTCAAGATCAAACTGGAACCGAATCCCGGCAAAGGGTATGAGTTTGTCAATGCCGTCACCGGCGGCGCGATTCCGAAGGAATTCATCCCAGCGGTCGACCAGGGAATCCAGGGAGCCATGCTGTCCGGCGTTATGGCCGGGTATCCGGTTGTGGACGCCAAGGTGACGCTGTACGACGGCTCTTTCCATGAAGTCGACTCCTCTGAGCTCGCTTTCAAAATTGCCGGTTCGATGGCCTTTAAGGAAGCGATGACGAAAGCCGACCCGGTCATCCTGGAACCGATCATGAAAGTCAACGTCACGGTTCCGGAGGACTATATGGGCGACGTGATGGGCGACCTTAACTCCCGCCGCGGCATGATTGAAGGCATGGATGCGATTCCGGGTGCGCAGCAGATTCGTGCGATGGTTCCGCTTTCCGAAATGTTCGGTTATGCGACGGATCTTCGCTCCAGGACGCAGGGGCGCGGACAGTATGTCATGGAACCGGGAAACTACGCCGAAGTCCCGAAAAACATTTCTGAGAAGATCGTTACTTCGCGCAGCAAAAAATCGGAATAACCAGTAAAATGTGCTTGCTTTTTAGCATCTTTATTGCTAGAATGTTAAGCATAATGAAAATTTTTATTGAGTTCAGATAAATAAAAAGGAGGATCTCCAATGGCAAAAGCAAAATTTGACAGGTCGAAACCTCATGTTAACATTGGCACCATCGGTCATGTCGACCACGGCAAGACCACACTGACTGCGGCTATCACGAAGGTTCTTAACTTCAAGGGTGAAGCCGATTTTGTCGACTATGCAAATATCGATAAGGCTCCGGAAGAAAGAGCCCGCGGCATTACCATTAATACGGCGCATGTCGAGTATCAGACGGAAGCTCGTCACTATGCCCATGTCGACTGCCCCGGCCATGCCGACTACGTGAAGAACATGATTACCGGTGCCGCTCAGATGGACGGCGCGATTCTGGTTGTTTCCGCCGCAGACGGCCCGATGCCCCAGACCCGTGAGCATATTCTGCTTGCCCGTCAGGTTGGCGTGCCTTATATTGTTGTCTATATGAACAAAGTCGATCAGGTCGACGACGAGGAACTGTTGGACCTGGTTGAGATGGAAATTCGCGACCTGTTGAATGAATATGAATTTCCGGGCGACGACACTCCGATTATTCGCGGCTCGGCTCTGAAGGCTTTGGAGAGCACATCCACCGATCCGGATGCTCCGGAATATAAATCCATTTGGGAACTGATGGATGCGGTTGACAAGTTCATCCCGACACCGGAACGCAAAGCGGACCTGCCTTTCCTGATGCCGATCGAAGACGTTATGACCATCAGCGGCCGCGGCACCGTTGCGACGGGCAGAGTGGAGCGCGGCAGGGCTAAAATCGGCGAAGAAGTCGAAATCATCGGCCTCTCTCCGGAAAAGAAAAAGTCTGTTATTACGGGCCTTGAAATGTTCCGCAAATCCCTTGATTTTGCCGAGGCCGGCGACAACATCGGCATGCTTCTCCGCGGTATCCAGAGAGAAGAGATCGAGCGCGGCCAGGTCATTGCAAAGCCGGGCAGTGTGCATCCTCATACCAAATTTGTCGGCCAGGTTTACGTTCTGACCAAGGATGAAGGCGGCCGTCATACACCGTTCTTCAATAATTACCGTCCTCAGTTCTATTTCCGCACCACGGATGTTACCGGCACCATCGACCTTCCGGAAGGAACGGAAATGTGCATGCCGGGCGATAACGTCCAGATAACAGTAGAGCTGATTACGCCGATCGCAATGGAAGAAGGACTCCGCTTCGCTATCCGCGAGGGCGGCCATACGGTTGGTTCCGGCGTTGTTTCCAAGATCATTGAGTAATTTGCGGCTGCGGCCGTATCTGGCTGGGCCGGTGAAGATTTCTTCACCGGCCCAGCTTTTTGCGTCAAAGCGGAAATAGCTCTTTTCGGGCGCGGTCTCCATGCGGACCGGGCCTGCGCGCGTTTTTTTCGCTTCCCTCGTGCGCCCTGATGTGAGCGGCGGATTCGGATCCGCGACGCCCACGTCGTAGCCGCCGCAGGCGCTTCCGGACCGGACGGTCCGCGGAAAGGGGCTATGCCCCTCAATATCCGAAACTGATTCCGATGTTCTGCGCGGTCTTAATCAGATCGCAGTCCTGCGGAACAGATTTTAATTTTCCGGCGACGTTCTCCAGCGGGACGGAAACGATGGAATCATTTTTCAAGGACACCATGCAGCCGTATTTTTCTTTTATAATCAGATCCGCCGCCGCTGCGCCAAACCGGGTGGCAAGAATCCGGTCATACGGGCAAGGGCTTCCGCCCCGCTGAAAATGTCCGGGAACGGTGACCCGCGTTTCATGTCCTGTCATTTTCTCGATTTCGTCAGCCAACCGATAGGAGATAGAGGGATGAGACATTTTAGCGCGCTCTGCTTTAAACTGCTTTTTGCTGAGCCTGGACTCATCTGTTGAGACAGCTCCTTCTGCAACGGCCAAAATGGAAAAGCGTTTTCCCTGCCGGCTTCTTCCGCGCAGCGATTCCGCCACGCAGTCAATGTTATAAGGAATTTCCGGAAGCAGAATGACGTCGGCTCCGCCTGCGATTCCTGCATGAAGCGTCAGCCATCCGGCCTTGTGCCCCATGACCTCGACAATAAAAACGCGGCTGTGGGAGGTCGCCGTGGTGTGGATGCAGTCGATGACGTAGGCCGCGTTTTCAACCGCGCTTTGGAACCCAAAGCTCATGTCCGTCCCCCAAAGATCGTTGTCGATCGTCTTTGGCAATGTGACGATGTTCAATCCTTCCTCCCGCAGCAGGTTGGCGGTTTTATGGGTTCCGTTTCCTCCAAGGATCACAAGGCAGTCGAGTCCCCAGTTGTTATAGTTGCTTTTCATATTTTTGACCTGGTCCTCGCTTCCGGAGCGAATCTGCTTAAACGGCTGCCTGGATGTCCCAAGCACAGTGCCTCCCAACGTAAGGATACCGGAGAAATCATCCGCGGCCATCCGCCGGCAATTCCCTTCAATCAGACCGCGGTATCCGTCCTGAATGCCGATTATTTCGACGCTGGCACCCATGCGGGCATAGAGCGATTTTGCGATTCCTCGCAACGCCGCGTTTAATCCCTGACAATCTCCGCCGCTTGTCAAAAGCCCTATTTTTTTCATATCCGGATCCTTTCTCGTTCAGGTATTGCGAAACAGTTCCTCGGGACCTTGAGAAAAAATTGAAGCCTCCCCCTGCATGCAATCTTTTGCATATTGCTGAGCGATCTTTGTAAATTCCTCCTGGCAGTTAAGCGGTGTTTTTCCTCTGCGGTCCACCCTGAAATAAGTCCCGTCGCTGTTCATTTCTCTCGCGTTTTCATTATCCTTCAGCATCAGATCAACCGCCTGCATGATCCTGCGGCGCAGCTGCCCGTCCTCCACCGGAAAAACAAGCTCCACCCGCCGGTCCAGGTTGCGCTGCATCCAGTCAGCGCTTCCCAGAAAGACCTTTGTGTTTCCTGCGTTTTCAAACGTAAAAATTCGGCTGTGCTCCAACAATCTTCCGACAATGCTTCTGACAGTTATGTTTTCGCTGTACCCTTCTTTTCCCGGAATCAGGCAGCAGATTCCCCGGACGATCAGCCGGACCGGGACGCCGGCTCCGGAGGCCTGATAGAGAAGGGCGATGATTTCCGGGTCCACCAGCGAGTTCACTTTGGCGGTGATTCCGCACGGCAGATTCTTTTTTGCGTTTTCCATCTCATTCCGGATCATTCTGAAGAAAAAGGAGCGCAGGCCGCTCGGCGCCACAATAAAACGGTTATATTCCGGAGGATGGGAGTAACCGGTCAGGACGTTGAACAGGGAGGAAGCGTCAATTCCATACGGTTCCCGGCATGTGAAAAGCCCGATATCCGTATACACCTTTGCCGTTGAGTCATTGTAGTTGCCGGTCGCCAGATGGACATATCTCCGGATCCCATCCTCGTCGCGCCGCACCACCAGCAGAATTTTGCAGTGCGTTTTCAGACCGCTCAAACCGTAGATGACATGACATCCGGCCTCTTCCAGCTTTTTTGCCCACATGATATTGTTTTCTTCATCGAACCGGGCTTTCAGTTCCACCAGGACAGTGACCTGCTTCCCGTTTTCCGCCGCGCGGATCAGTGCGGCGACGATGGGGGAATGCCCGCTCACGCGGTACAGCGTCTGCTTGATTGCGAGAACATTTTCGTCTTCCGCAGCCGTGCGGACAAAGTCAATGACGGTTTCAAAGCTCTCGTACGGATGGTGGACCATGCGGTCGCGTTCCCGGATTGCCTTGAAAATATCATCACATTCCACAAAGTCTCCAGGGGGGTAAATGGGCCGCATGGGGTGGTAACACAACTGTTCATAGCGCGGCAAAGTGGCAAACGCGGAGCAAAAAGTAAGATCCAGAGGACCCGGAATTTCGTAAATCTGATGATCCTCGATTTCAAGCATTTCTCTCAAGAACAGCTCGGTCTCCTGATCATGGCCGCGCGAAAGCTCCAGGCGCACGGGCTTTCCGCGTTTGCGCTTTTTAATGAATTTTTGTATTTCGATCAGAAGATCCTCGGTGTCTTCGTCAATGTCGAGATCGGAACTTCTGGTGATGCGGAATGTACTGGCGGAACGGATTTCATTCAGTTCAAACAGCTCGCCGAGCTTATGGATGATGATATTTTCCAGAAGAATATAATCGCTTCCGTTTCCCGACGGGATGCTGATGAAGCGGGACAGGATTCCGGGAACCTGAACAACTGCAAAATAGGATTCCTCCTTTCCCTTCAGGCGAACGGCAATGTTCAGACTGCGGTTTGCAAGCAAGGGGAACGGGCGGCTTCGGTCCACTGCCAGCGGAGTCAGAACAGGGAACAGAATGCGGTCGAAATATTCGGAGACATATTTTTCCTGTTCTTCGCTCAGTTCCTCCGGCTTCAAAAACCGGATCCCTCTTTTTTTCAAAGCAGGCACAACGGAGCGGGTATAACAGGAATATTGCCGTTCGGCAAAACCGTGGATTTTCTGTGATAAGATGGGAAGCAGCTCGATGGGTGACAGACCGGAATGGTCGCGGCCGAAATAGTGAGAATCCACCTGTTCTTCCACTCCGGCGACCCGCACCATGAAAAACTCGTCCAGATTGGAAGCCGTAATTCCCAAAAACCTCATCCGCTCCATGATCGGATTTTCCTTCCGAAATGCCTCTTCCAGGACGCGGTAATTAAAATCTATCCAGCTCAGTTCCCGGTTGATGTAGGGAATCGCCGGTTTTTCGTCTTTCTCGTTCAATTGTATCACAACCTTTTTTACAGCAGGTTAGACTTTATCGTCAGTTCCGGGTTATAGCCGAACACTTCTTTAAAATAAGGAGCACACTGGTCAAATGCCCACTGTTCCAAATACAGATTAGCGTCGCTCTGGGAAGAAATGGTCAGCAGATCTTTTTCCAGCCGGACTTTAAGGTCGGTCAGCTTTTGTTTTTGCGATTTGTCGAGCGAGTTTGCCAGGCGGAAAATTGCGACGAGCTTGGAAACGATCAATCTGTTTTTTTCATTCAGCGAAGCAAACGCGGCGTTGCTGTGATTCGGAATATCGTACTCGTTATAACGCGCCACAAAAGCCGTCAGAAGCATTTCTTCATCCGTAAGGCCGTAGATGTCTGTGTCCTTGATCAAGTCGTACGAGCTTTGCAAATGCCGCTTGGCGGTGACGTAATGCCCGCAGTCGTGAAGAATGGCGGCCAGCTCCAGCAGCAGACGTTCCCTTCGCCCCAGGCCGTGGGCCCCTTTCATTTTATCAAAGATCTTGCAGGAAAATTCCCGGACGCATTCCGTGTGCGTGCGGCTGCAGTGGTAGGAATCCGCGATTTTCCCGGCACAGGAAATCGCGCTGACGCGCACATGGTCCAGATACTGAGCGGAGCTTTTGGGAATCAGCATCTGACGGATCAATGCGTCCCAGAGCTCCACTTCAGGGGACAGGATCGTTGTGGACGCAGTAAAGCGAAGGAGCCGGATGGCAATTGCCAGAGAAGAATACAGCAGCTCGGCTGTTTCTTCGGAAAGGTTGTATTTGCGGCCGATGCGGTCCTGCGGCATTTTCCTGATTTGTTCAAAGAGTTCCTTAATTCGAAAGGAATCCAGCTCGTACCTCCCGTCCTTCAGTTCAATACCGCAAATTTTCGCAATCAGGCGGACCCCGCTGCCGGTCAAAACAAGATTGCCCGCCTTTCCGCTTTCCAGAGGAACATGGATATGCCACAGGATGGAATCCAGATATTCCTCAACAACGGTGGAAAAATCATCCGTCGCATTTTGGATATTTCCGAGCATATCGTGGAGTTTCAGCGATCCCATCGGAATATTCTGCGAAAAAATCATTTGTTTTCCATCATAGACGGAGAAACCGATCGTTCCGGCCCCGATATGGCAGATCAGCGCGCTCTCGCCTTTCGTTTTTTCCATCCTGCTATTCATGTAATTTAAGATTTCCCAGTAAATCAGAGTTTTTTCCTGATCATCCTCCAGAACCTCGACCTGAATCCCGTTTTGTATCTTCAGCTGGTCGATGATGAATGAGCGGTTTTCCGCCTCCCGCAAAGCCGTGGTGGCGACGGTTCTGCAGTCTGTTACGCCATATCCGGTCAGAACGTCCTCGTAGCCGTGCAGAAGGGAAGAAAGTTCGCGAAGGCTTTCAAAACTGATTTTTCCGTCGGTAAAAACCTCGTGTCCCAGGCGAAGCGGGTATTCGAGGAGATCGATATTTTCGATCTTGCCCTTTTTCAGCTGTGAGATTCTCATTTTCAAGGCATTGGAATCAATGTCAATGACAGCCGCGAGCCTGGGATTCTTTTTCCTGTTCAAAGAATTCTCTCCCTTCCACTCCGTAAGATTTATATATTATTAGGATAACAAGTTTTTATTCTGATTTCCACCTTTTTACATAGATTTTACATAAACTAAATCAGGCCGTCTTTCCTTCCATCCGGTTTCAGGATGAGATGATTTTCCGTTTCGTGTGTGATATACTGGATTCATGCAAAAGGAATGCCGAAAAGAAAGGTTTACGAATTATGAAAAAAAGACACCATTCCGCCTTCCGGCGGACGGCAGTGATCTCTGCCGCGATCATTTTCTGCGGTGTGATCGCAGCCGCAGCGGCGTTTTACCACGGACAGATCCCCGGCTTGAATCAAAGCCAAACGTCCTCGTCCGCTTTGCCGTCTTCTTCACAGACAAAGACGCCTTCTTCCTCAAAATCTGTCCCGAAACCTGTTTCCATCACTATTCTTGGCGCGGGGGATGATTTGATACACAGCACTATTTACAATCGCGCAAAAAAGCTGGCGGGCGGGAAGGGCTACGATTTCGACCCGATGTATGAACGTGTGGCCGGAAGAATTCAAACCGCCGATATTGCGGTCGTCAACCAGGAAAGTATCCTGGCCTCAAAGGTGGCGCCGATCTCGGGATATCCCCTTTTCAATTCTCCGACCGAAGTGGGGGACGAGCTGGTTCACCTCGGCTTTGACGTAATCAATCAGGCAAACAACCACGTTTTGGATATGGGACAAAAAGGAATCAAGGCGGCGCTCGACTACTGGGACACTCAGCCGGTCACAGCCATCGGGGCGTATCGGAACGACGCCGACCTTCAAAATATTCGGATTGTGGAGTCAAAGGGAATTAAGACCGCGCAGATCGGGATCACGGAAATGACAAACGGTCTGTATTTGCCGAAAGATTCGGATTACCGCATCGTCTACGCAAGTGATACCGAACTGATTAAAAGCCTGATCCAAAAGGCAAAAAGCATGGCTGACGTCGTCGTGATTTCTGTTCACTGGGGAACCGAGGATACCTACACACTGACGGATCAGCAGAAGAAACTTGCGCAGGAAATGGTCGACTGGGGCGCGGATATCATTTTCGGAAATCATCCGCACGTGGTGCAGCAGCTCACTTTGTTGACAAGGGCGTCCGACGGCGCGAAATGTCCTGTGATTTTTGCTTTCGGGAATTTCATTTCCGGCCAGCTTTACGGAAGAAATATGGTAAGCGGTCTGTTGACCGTTACGATGACTAAAAATTTTGAAACTGGGAAAACCGTTTATTCCGGCATGAAATTTGAACCGATCGTAACCCATTATGAAACCAGCTTTGCAAACCTTTCCATTTACCCGTTGAGCGAATATTCGGAAACGCTTGCAAGCAAGCATGGTGTTCGGAAGAGGACGCCCGAATTCAGCATGCGGTTTATCCAGGACATCATTGACCAAAACATTCCCAAAGAGTATCAGGCAGAGTCTTGACAGAACTTCCGAACTGTGTTATACTTCTGACAATTGAATAAGTTCTTCGGGGCGGGGTGCAATTCCCCACCGGCGGTAAAGCGGTGAGAGCCGATAAGCCCGCGAGCGGAAACGCAGATTTTGGTTTGATTCCAAAGCCGACGGTAAAGTCCGGATGAAAGAAGAAAAACAGACGATTTTTTGTGCTGTTATGCCGTCCCGCATTTTTGCGGGACTTTTTTTGTTCAATCCGTTGATTCCTGCCTCAAAGGATTATTGAAGCCTTTTTTGGCATAGATCAAAATAAACAGTTTCAGGAGAGGGTGCAATTCCCCACCGGCGGTAAAACGGCGAACAGCCGGCGAGCCCGCGAGCGGCATATCAGCCGCGGATTTTGGTTTGATTCCGAAGCCGACGGTAGAGTCCGGATGAAAGAAGAGGAGCAAAAATGACAAATAATTATGAAAAAGCCGGCAAACGCCAGAGACTAAAATTTGACGCCAGAAACATCGCACAGATTGGGGTTCTGTCCGGAATCGCATTTCTGCTGATGATGTTTGAATTTCCGCTGTGGTTTGCCCCCGCGTTTTACAGGCTGGATTTCAGCGAGCTGCCGGTTTTGATCGGAGGCTTCGCTCTGGGGCCGGTGGCCGGAATCATGATTGAACTGGTGAAGGTGATTTTGTATCTTGTAATCCACGGAAGCTCCACCGCGGGCGTGGGCGACCTTGCCAATTTCCTGATCGGATGCTCGCTGGTTGTCCCCAGCGCAATTCTTTACAAATATCATAAAAGCAGACGCAATGCGGTCATCGGTCTGGTCCTGGGCACTTTGGTGATGATTCTGGTCGGCAGCCTGGTGAATGCTTATGTGCTTCTTCCTGTCTATGCCGTGGCTTACCATATGCCGATGAGCGCACTGATCAGCATGGGCTCCGTCGTCAACCCGTCCATAAAGAACCTGCAGACCTTTATTCTCTTGGCTGTCGCACCGTTTAACCTGTTCAAAGGGGTAACGGTTTCCTGCCTGACGATGCTTCTTTATAAAAGAGTCAGCCCGATCCTGCACCATACCATGGGGAAATGAACGCTGCGGCGGATGGCCGGATCTTTAAGAATATCCCTTTACAAATTCTTTAGCCTGTGCTATACTGTAAAGCATAAAAATTGAATATTTCCTTATCAAGAGTGACGGAGGGAACAGGCCCTGTGATGTCCGGCAACCTGCTTGGAAAAAGCAAGGTGCCAAATCCTGCGGGAAAGCCGAAAGATGAGGTGGATCAGGACCGTCCGGTTTTCTTCCGGTCGGTCCTTTATTTTTTCGCCCGTTCAGGGCGTACTGAAAGAAGTCAGGAGGATATTTATGGCCAGACATTTTTTTACTTCAGAATCCGTAACGGAAGGGCATCCCGATAAAATGTGCGACCAGATCGCGGACGCCGTTTTGGACGCCATTATTGCACAGGACCCGGCCGCGCATGTAGCCTGTGAAGTGACGGCGACGACGGGTATTATTCATGTGATGGGGGAAATTTCAACGACTTGTTATGTCGACATCGCTTCCATCGCCCGCGATGTCGTAAAGGATATCGGATATAATGATCCGGACTGCGGTTTTGACGGAAATACCTGCGGTGTCCTGACTTCCATCGATGTCCAGTCGCCGGACATCGCGATGGGCGTCAACCGTTCCTTTGAAGCTCAGAATGGAGCGACGGATGAAGATGATCTGATCGGAGCCGGGGACCAGGGAATCATGTTCGGGTATGCCTGCGACGAGACGCCGGAATTGATGCCCCTGCCGATCTCGCTGGCGCATAAACTGGCCAGGCGGCTGAGCGAAGTCAGAAAAACCGATCTGGTTCCTTACCTGAGGCCCGATGGAAAAACGCAAGTGACCGTGGAATACGAGGGGGACCGCCCTGTCCGGGTCGACACCGTGGTGGTATCGGCCCAGCACAGCCCTGAAGCAAAGCTGGAACAGATTCGGAGCGATATTCTGAAATACGTCATCCAGTCCGCCATTCCGCAGCATTGGCTGGATGAAAAAACAAAATATTATGTGAATCCGACCGGCCGGTTTGTAGTAGGCGGCCCGGTCGGCGACAGCGGACTGACCGGCAGAAAAATCATCGTAGACACTTACGGCGGATATGCGCGGCACGGCGGCGGCGCTTTTTCCGGAAAGGACCCCACAAAGGTCGACCGGTCCGCCTCCTATGCGGCGCGTTACGTTGCGAAAAATATCGTGGCGGCCGGGATCGCGGGAAAGTGTGAAGTGCAGCTTGCCTATGCGATCGGCGTTGCGCGGCCGGTTTCCATTCGGGTGGACACGTTCGGGACCTCAAGATTTACCGGAGAAGAACTTTCCGGCGCGGTCGAGAAGACTTTCGATTTAAGGCCCGGCGCCATCATCCGCGAATTGGACCTCCGCCGCCCGATTTACCGCGCCGTTTCCAACTATGGACATATGGGCCGTGAAGACCTTGGCGTCTCCTGGGAAAAATGCGACCGCGTGGAAGCACTGAAAAAAGCGCTGAAAAAATAGTCAGTCAAAATTCCACTCCTGCACATAGAATGTGTTGGGGTGGTTTTTATGTTTGAAATTCTTTTCAAAACGCTTTTCGTCCTGTTTGCTATCTTGGGAATCGTGGAGGCATTCCGGATGTTTTTGTTTTGGCTGCTGAAAACGGAAAACCCCGGAAAACTTTATCTTGTTATTTCCATAAGCGGACATGACGAGAACGCCGAGCTGGTCCTCAGAAGCGCCTGCGAACGGATTCGGTGGATTCCGGACGGCAATACGGAACTGATTGTGATTGATCGCGGCATGGATGAAGAGACCAGGCAAATCTGTGAAATGGCATGTCTCGACTTTCCCGAAGTTCACATCTGCCGCGCAAATGAAGTGAGTAAAATCATTCAAGTGTAATTTGCAAATACATAGAGGATCGTTTATACTAATACTATATCATCATAGGGGACAAGAGGGAAGCTGCATGGAGGAAGCAAAGCTTCTGGAAATGACCGGCACCGTGGAGCAGGTCATTTTCCGGAATGAAAAAAACGGATATGCCGTGATCGAGGTCAATGATGGCGAGGAGCTGATAACGGCTGTGGGAAATCTGCCGTTTATCGACGCCGGCGAAGAGCTGCATCTCGTAGGAAACTGGGTTACGAACCAAAACTACGGGGAACAGTTCCGCGTCGAAGCCTTTGAACGCTCGAAACCGGCCAGCGAAGCGGCCATGCTGAAGTATCTCTCATCCGGAGCCGTGAAGGGGGTCGGCCCATCGACGGCGGAAAAGATTGTAAAACTCTTTGGAGGCAACGCGCTGAACGTGATGGAAAATGAACCGGAGCGCCTGTGTGCGGTGCGGGGCATCACAAAGCCCAAGGCGGAGAAAATCAGCGAAGAATTGAAGAGGCTCGGCGGGATAAGAGAGATGATGGTACAGCTTGGGGGTTACGGCATTTCCCCGGCGGAGGCCGTGCGCGTCTGGAAATTTTACGGTGCGCAGTCCATCGACTGTGTCAGGGAAAATCCCTACTGCCTCTGCGAGGACGGAGTGAGCATCCCTTTCGACCGGGCCGACCAAATTGCCGCTTCGCTGGAGAGGCCGCAAGACGATCTCTGCCGGGTCCGGGCGGGGATCCTGCACGTCATCCGGCATAATCTGGGAAACGGACATACCTGTCTGCCGGCGGACAAGCTGACTGCCGCCGCCGCACACCTTCTGGGGGTGGACAAAAGCCTGACCGGCGAGGTCCTGGAGGATCTGAAAGCGGATGCGTCCGTGATTTCCTATGTTTTTCGAGAGAGGGAATTTGTTTTTCTGCCGGACCTGTACCGGTCCGAGTTCTATTCGGCGGAACGGATCAAGATGCTGCTCCGGTTTCCTGCTCCGACGATTACGGGAGTCGACGGCAGAATAGAAGAAGTCGAGCGTGAATTTGGAATCCAGTATGCCGAAGGACAAAAACAGGCCGTGCGGGAAGCCCTGTCCAGAGGAATTCTGATCCTTACGGGCGGGCCGGGGACAGGGAAAACGACGACCCTGAACGCGATCATTCGTCTGCTGGAGCTCAGCGGCGAAAAGGTCCTGCTTGCGGCGCCGACCGGAAGGGCGGCGAAACGCATGTCGGAACTGACGGGAAGGGAGGCAAAAACCATTCATCGCCTGCTGCAGGTGGAATGGGATGAAAACGACCAGCCTGTCTTTGCCAGGAACGAAAAAAATCTTCTCGAGTGCGACGCCCTTGTCATCGACGAACTGTCCATGGTGGACACCGCCCTTTTCGAAGCTCTTTTGCGGGCGCTCCCGCTGGGGCGCAGGCTGATCCTGGTCGGCGACAGTGATCAGCTCCCGTCCGTCGGTCCGGGGAATGTGATCGGCGACCTGATTGGCTCCGGCCTTTTGCCGGTCGTCCAGCTTCGCCAGGTCTTTCGCCAGTCCATGCAAAGCCTGATTGTACGCAATGCCCATCGGATCGTGGCGGGCGAGATGCCGGACCTTGAAATAAGGAACGAGGACTTTTTCTTTTTGCGCTGCGGTGATCCGGCCCGGATCAGCGCGACCGTCGTCGATCTCTGCAAGCGGCGCCTGCCGGAAAGCTACGGCTTTTCCGCGCTGACGGATATTCAGGTCCTTACGCCCTCACGGAAAGGGGAACTTGGGACCCAGGAGCTGAACAAAAAGCTTCAGCAGGTCCTCAATCCTCCGGACAGCCGGAAATCGGAACTCCGCGTGAACGGTTCGATTTTCCGCGTGGGGGACAAGGTCATGCAGATCCGGAACGATTACAATCTGCCATGGACCCGCTCTGACGGCTCTGTCGGCGAGGGAGTCTTTAACGGCGACCTTGGCATCGTTCAGGAAATAGACCGCCGCGTGCCCGTTCTCACGGTCCGCATGGATGACCGCATTGTAGCCTATGAGTCGGAAGCGGCGGCGGAATTGGAGCTTGCCTATGCCATGACGGTACACAAAAGCCAGGGAAATGAATTTCCGGCGGTTGTGATTCCAATGTTCCGGGGCGCCCCGCAGCTGGCCTACCGAAACCTGCTTTACACCGCCGTGACCCGGGCGAAATCCCTGCTGATTCTGGTCGGAACGCCCGAAACCGTCCGCAACATGGTGGAAAACAACCGCAAGACCAGGCGATACACAGGTCTGCTTTATCTTTTAACCGGGGGCGGGGAGGATGAGTCTTAAAAGAATTCTTTTTTTCTGTCTGGAGCTGTTTTTCCCACCGCGCTGTGTCTTTTGCGACAAAATTATTTCGCCGGGTACAAAAATCTGCAAAACATGCGCCGCTGCGATCGCACCGGTCAATGCGCTTCGGTGCATGAATCTTCCCGGTTGCGGACAGAATATTCCTTGCATCGTCCTTTATCCCTACGAATCTCAGGTTCGCGATTCGATCATCCGGTTTAAGTTTTACGGAGAGAAAAAGAATGCGGATTTCTATGCGGAACAGCTCTCCGAACTAGTCAGGAAGCGGATGAAGCCGTCCTCGTTCGATCTGGTGACGGCCGTCCCGATTTCACGGGAACGGAAGCAGGGACGGGGGTATAACCAGTCCGAACTGGTTGCGAGGAAAGTCGCGGATCAGCTTGGGCTATCCTATGAGGAGTGCCTTGAAAAAGTCCGGGACAACCCAGAGCAGCATCTGTTGCCGCGTTTGGAGAGATTGAAGAATGTGGCTGGAGTTTACCGCGCCGACGGGAACAGGATCGCCGGCAAAAGGATTCTGCTGATCGACGATATTGTGACGACGGGTTCCACTCTCTGCGAGTGTGCCGAAGTCCTTCTGAAAACAGGCGCCCGGACCGTTTCATGTGCCGCGGTAGCCCAGGTCGGCAGGATGTCCGGTTGAAATTGAGCGTGATTTATTTTATAATAAGCAAGTGATTGGAGCGCGCATCTGCTTTTCGGATGTGTTTTTGATAAGAAATGGATGTGATTTTGTGCTGGGAACCGACCTTGCGATAGATCTCGGAACTTCGACAACAAAAATATATCTCGACGGAAAAGGAATCGTCCTGAACGAACCTTCCGTTGCGGCGGTGAATGTCGAAACCGGGGAGGTTGTCGCAACCGGAAAAGAAGCCTATACGATGATTGGGAAGACTTCCGATAAAATTAAAGTGTGTCTGCCGCTGGAGGGCGGGGTCATTTCAGATTTTGATATGGCCCAGTATCTGATCGGGACCTATTTGAAAAAAGTAAGCCAAAGCCATGTTGTTATGCCGCGCGTTGTGGTCAGCGTTCCCTGTAAAATCACAGAGGTGGAAAAGCGCGCTGTCGTGGACGCGATCAGTTCCGCCGGAGTAAGAAAAATCTGTCTGATTGAAGAGCCTGTGGCTGCCGCATTAGGGGCGGGAGTCGATATTTCGCAGCCTCATGGAACTCTTGTCGTTGATATCGGCGGGGGAACCACGGACATGGCGGTGTTGTCGCTCAGCGGAATCGCGATTTCCCGTTCGGTCAAAGTAGCCGGAAATACATTCAATGAAGCAATTGTCAAATACATCAGAAGAAAATACAATTTGATTATCGGCCGCCGCATGGCGGAAAACGCCAAGCTGGCGATCGGGTGCGTCTATCCGCGGAAGGATGTGTCTTCCTTCCGAGTAAAGGGACGCAATGCGATGACCGGTCTGCCTCAATGGGCCGATATCACCAGCGACGAGATTCTGGAGGCGCTGATTGAAAATGTGATGCAGATGATCCGCGTGATTCAGGAAATGCTGGAAAAGACTCCGCCGGAACTGATCGGCGACGTTTATTCCGACGGCATGATCCTGACGGGAGGCTCGGCCCAACTGTTCGGCTTTGACAGCCTGATTTCCAAAAAAGCAAAAATGCCGGTACATGTGGCAGACGACCCACAGAACTGTGTCGCCGTAGGTGCGGGGAAAGCCATCCGTTTTATCGACGATATGGAAAACAAGGCTTATGGTGTCCTGAACCCGCTGAGCGCCGCATATTGACAGACAAAGATGCCGCTGTAAAAATTTACAGCGGCATCCAAACGGATACGACTATTTGCTCATCATATAATTAATAAACATCAGTTCATCCTCCGGATCGTCAACGTTCAATTCCGCGGAAATTGTCGAATTTTTTGTTTTTTCCAGCAGAGAACGAATGCCGTACAACTGGCACAGCTTGCTTTTCAGATTCAGCTTGTTGCCGTCGTCTGTCACCAGATAAACATTCCCCTTTGATTTATCCAAAAGTTCAATTAATTTGATTACGTCGATATCGTATAATTTCAAATCTTTACCTCCTGTCCAAAATAATCTGTCATTTCATTATACGATACCGTTCCTGAAAAAACAATGTTTTTTCTGATTTATAATGAAGGCACGGTGAGAATAGCGGAATTGCGATCCGGTTAGAAAATTTACACAATGTTAATTAAATATTTGCTTGATTTAGAGTAAAATAAAATTGATTTAATGCGATTTCGGCAGGATTAAGGATGATTTTTTTGTTTGGTTATGTGAGACCGCGGAAATCGGAACTTCTTGTGCGGGAACTTGAGGAATATAACGGAATTTACTGTACGCTGTGCAGGAACCTCGGCAAAAAGTACGGTCTTACGGCAAGGCTTGCTTTGAATTACGACTGCACTTTTTACGCCCTTGTCCTGATTTCTGCTAAATCCAAGCCGTTTCCCAGGTTTCAAAAGGGCAGATGCGTGACAAATCCTTTCAAGCAATGCGCGTTCTGTTCCGAGGAAGATCAGGAATTTCATCAGGCGTCCGCTTTGACCGTGATTTTGGTGTATCATAAATTGATGGACGATATCCGGGATTCCAAAGCGATGAAAAAATATTTGCGCGTCCTTGCCCTGCCGGTCGTCAGACATGCCTACCGCCGGGCGGCCGCCGACTATCCGCACCTGGGGGAAATTGTCGCCGAAGCGATGAAAGAGCAAAGCGAAATCGAAAAGAATCAATCGCCTGGCCTTGACAGCTGCGCCGAGCCTACAGCTCATATGATGGAGCGGATTATGGAATTGTCGTCGGGGGAAGCCCCCATGTCCCCAAGGTCGAGGATCCTGAATCGTTTCGGATATTTTCTCGGGCGCTGGATCTATTTCATCGATGCGGCGGACGATCTGGAAGATGACATCAGGACCGGTTCGTTTAACCCGCTGGCCTCCCGCTTTCACCTGAACGGGGAAAGCGGGAAGGAAGAGCTCCGGGATGCGAAAATCTATGCCAATGATGTTTTGAACCAGACATTGTCACAGCTGGGGGGAGCTCTTAATCTGATGGAAATGAATTCAATGGGGCCGATTGTACGGAACGTCGTGATTCTTGGACTTCCCCAGATACAGAAGGAACTATTGTTTAAAAAGGAGAAAACAAATGTCTGATCCTTACAGAGTCCTTGGCGTATCGCCGAATGCGACGGATGATGAAATCAAAGCCGCTTACCGGGAGCTTGCGAAGAAATATCATCCGGACAATTATGCGGACAGCCCGCTTGCCGACCTTGCTGGGGAAAAGATGAAAGAGATCAACGAGGCGTACGACCAGGTAATTAAGGAGCGGAAACAGAGAAAGAGCGCAAATCAGGGCGGATATTCCGGCTATGCGGGGTACTCTGGATATTCCGGGTACTCCAGCCGGGGAACGGAGTTTTACGACGTGCGCAATCTGATCAATTCGGGCAGAATCGCAGATGCCGAGCAGATATTGGACGGGGTGCCTCAGGAAGGGCGCAATGCGGAATGGTATTTTTTAAAAGGCACCGTGCTTTACAGGCGCGGGTGGCTGGACGAAGCTTACAACGACTTTGCCAACGCGTGCCAAATGGACCCGTCCAATGCGGAGTATCGGGCCGCGTTCAATCAGGTGACAAATCAGCGCAACGGAATGTTTGGGGGATATAATCCCAATGTTCCTCAGTATGGCGGCGTCGGCGGCTGTGATTTGTGCACGTCCCTTTGTCTGGCAAATCTGTGCTGCAACTGTTTCGGGGGAAATGTCTATCCGTGCTGTTAATCGAGTTTTTCGCTGGGGGTAGATTGAGTTGAACCACAGCCTTCGTCTGGCTTTTTGTTCCATGGCGGCCGCCCTTGGCACGGTCGTCATGATCCTGACCGGCTTTATCCCGGTGGGGACTTATGCTTTGCCGGCGTTTTCCGGGATCCTTCTGATTGCGGTTGTGGCTGAGGTCGGTATCAAATGGGCCGTTGGCGTGTACGTTGTGCAGTCTGTTCTTTCTTTTATGCTTGCGGCGGATCAGGAAGCTGTTTTATTTTTTGTTCTCCTTTTCGGCTATTACCCGATTCTGAAGGCGGTATTGGAAAGCCGGGTGCATCAAAGATGGCTTTGTATCGTTTCGAAACTGGTTGTTTTCAACGCCGCGGCAATCCTGGAGTTTTGGCTGTCGGTTAAATTGCTCGGCGTACCTGTTGCGAGTTTCAGCGTTTTTGGTTATAATGTTCCGGGGTTGTTTCTTCTGGCTGGAAACGCCGTTTTCCTGATTTATGATTACGCGGTTTCTCTTTTGGTGATTGCGTACTTTAACAGGCTGCATCCGGTTATGAAAAAATGGTTTCACCCGAAATAGGGCGAGACGGTTTCCTTGCAGTGACACGGAACTTTTTCTTGATTTTTACCGATTGAAGAATTAAAATAAGGTGAGTCCGGAATTGTAATCCGGCCACTATTTTGACGAGAGTCTGTCTAGTGGCGGCCGTTGGCCAGCCGCTCAGGAAAGGGCTCTCTCGGAGACGGAGTTGGGTATGGACAATTTACTTGCTGTGAGAATACAGAATAAAATCGACAGCTTTTCCAAGGGTCAAAAGCGGATCGCGGCCTATATTGAAGAGCATTATGATAAAGTTGCGTTTATGACGGCGTCTAAGCTCGGTGCGACCGTCGGGGTCAGCGAATCGACCGTTGTCCGTTTTGCCACACAGATCGGATATGCGGGATACCCGCAGCTTCAGCAGGCGATTCAGGAGATGATCCGAAACAAGCTGACCTCTTTTCAGCGGATGGAAGTGACTACGGAACGAATCGGCAGCTCGGACGTGCTTGACTTTATATTTAACCAGGATATCGACGTGATTCGCCGCACGATGGAGGAAACCAGTCACGAAAGCTTTTATGCTGCGGTCGACTCCATTGTCTCAGCCAGAAAGATTTACATTCTGGCTGCAAGAAGCGCCCACGCTTTGGGTACCTTTCTGTCCTATTATCTGAATCTGCTTTTTGAAAACGTTCTGTTGGTCCAGTCCACAAGCGAAGGCGAGATCTTCGAGCAGATGATCCGCGTGGATGAAAGGGACGCCGTGATTGGCATCAGTTTTCCGCGCTATTCCAGAAAGATTGCAAAAGCCATGAATTTTGCTCACGACAGGGGAGCAAAAGTCATTGCGATCACGGACAGCTCTCTTTCACCTGTCGCGCAGGCTTCAAACTGCGTTTTGTTGGCCAGAAGCGAGATCGCTTCCATTGTAGATTCACTCTGCGCGCCGCTCAGCCTGATCAACGCGCTGATTGTCGCGACTTCTTTAAAAAAGTCTGAGGAATCGAAAAAGATCTTTCAGAATCTGGAGGATATCTGGGACACTTACGGCGTTTACGAAAAGGTGGATGACAGCTCGAATTGAAAGCGGATGTTTTGGTGATCGGGGCGGGGGCCGCCGGGATGATGGCCGCCGGGACCGCCGCCCGAAGGGGCCTGCGGGTCTGTTTGCTGGAGAAAAATCAAAGGCCTGGAAGAAAACTCGGGATTACCGGCAAGGGAAGATGCAACCTGACAAATAACTGCAGCGTGCAGAACTTTATCGCCTCCGTGCCTACGAACGGTCGATTTTTGTTCGGGGCGGCTTCCCGGTTTTCCCCCGGCGATGTGATGACTTTTTTTGAAAAATTGGGTCTGCCTCTGAAAACGGAGCGGGGCAGCCGCGTTTTTCCGCAGTCGGATAAGGCTGCCGACGTGGTCGATGCGCTGACGGGATTTGTTGTTTCCTCCGGTGCCCAAATGATCCATGGGGAAGCCAAACGCCTTTTATTTGCCGGCGGCTGCGTCCGCGGTGCGGAACTGAAGAACGGGGAAATCGTTCCGGCTGGCAACGTAATTGTCTGCTGCGGAGGAAAATCCTATCCCGCGACCGGTTCGACCGGCGACGGGTACCTTTTTGCGCACCAGGCGGGTCACACCGTGACGCCTCTGCGCCCATCCCTGGTTCCCCTTGTCGCGCGGGATCCGGACTGCGCGGAACTGATGGGACTTTCCTTAAAAAATATTTCCATATGCGTCGTGGACACGAACGACGGTAAAATTATTTATGAGGATTTCGGAGAACTCCTCTTTACGCATTTCGGGCTGTCCGGCCCTGTGATCCTCAGTGCCAGCGCCCATATGCGCGGCATGTCGCCGGGCCGCTATCAGGTTGTCATCGATCTGAAGCCCGCGCTCAGCCTGGAGAAGCTCGATGCCCGGCTGGTCCGCGATTTTCAGGAAAATCAGAACCGCGATTTTGAGAATTCCCTTTCCTCTCTTCTGCCGCATTTGATGATCCCGGCGGCAGTGCGAAGATCCGGGATTCCGCCGCATTTGAAATGCAATCTGATCACCCGGGAAATGCGCCATGATTTTGCCGCTCTTCTGAAATCCTTTCCCATCACGGTCGGCGCATTCCGTCCGATCGAAGAAGCGGTGGTCACATCGGGGGGAGTTTCCGTCAAAGAGGTCGATCCCAGGACGATGCAGTCCAAACTTGTAAAGGGACTGTACTTTGCAGGAGAAGTCCTTGACGTCGACGCCTACACAGGCGGGTATAATCTTCAAATTGCGTTTTCCACCGGCCGGCTGGCCGGAAATTCCGTTGAAAAGCAGGAGGAAGCCACATGATTGCAATTGCGGTTGACGGTCCGGCCGGCGCCGGGAAAAGCACGATTGCCCGGCAGGCGGCCAAAGCTCTGGGGTTTATTTATGTTGACACCGGCGCCCTTTACCGCGCAATTGGTCTTCATATGATAAAAAACGGCGTTAATTCATTCGATCGGGAGGCGGTGTGTGCGGAACTTTCCGGGGTTACGGTTGCGCTTGCCTTTCAGGAGGGCGGGCAGAAAGTTCTGCTCTGCGGCAAAGACGTAACCTCGGAAATCCGGGCCGAGGAGGTGTCGAAAGCCGCCTCCGCTGTTTCAGCCATTCCGGAGGTGCGGAATTTTCTGTTTTCCATGCAGAGAGAACTGGCAGAAAAAGAAAATGTTGTGATGGACGGCCGGGACATCGGGACGGTCGTCCTTCCGCACGCCCAGGTTAAGATTTTTCTGACCGCCTCACAGGAAGAGCGGGCACGGAGAAGATTTACGGAACTGCTGCAAAAGGGTCGGAAAGCGGAATACGGGGACGTTCTAAAGGATATTGAACAAAGGGACTACCGCGATTCGCACCGCGAGGTCGCCCCGCTGATTCAGGCGGAGGATTCCGTTCTCGTCGACACGACCAAAATGACTTTGGAGCAGTCGGTGGAACGGGTCGTGTGTATCATTCGGGCAGGCCTAAAAAATCTGAATGAAAATTGGTGAGACAATGAAACGCACTCCGCTTTATACATTTACAAGAACCTGCCTGGCATGGTTTTTCCGCACTTTGATGCCGATCAGGGTCAGAAACGCCGAGAATTTCCCGAAGAACGACAGAGCAATTCTTTGCTGCAACCATATGAGCATGACGGACCCTCTCAGGCTTGCTTACAGTCAGAAACGGCAAATTTATTTCATGGCGAAGGAAGAATTGTTCAAAAACAAACTGGTTTCCGCTGTAATCACGGGGCTTGGAGCTTTCCCGGTGTCGCGGGGAAAAGGGGATAAGACCGCGATTTATACGGCAAAGAACATTTTGGACAGCGGAAGCATTTTGGGAATTTTTCCTGAGGGAACCCGGACAAGAGACGGAAATTTTCTCCGCCCGAAATCCGGGGCGGTCATGCTTGCGCACATCTGCCATGCGCCGATCGTGCCCTGCTGCATTACTCCGGTAAAAGGCAGGCTGCCGAGGTTGTTTCATCCGTGCTATGTTTCCTTTGGGGCTCCGATCCCGGAAGAGGAACTCGGAATTCGGAACGGAACTCCTTCGGAATATCGGAATGCAAGCCTGCTGTTGATGAACCGGATCGCGCAGCTTCGGGAGCATGATCTTGGCCAATCGGTTCTTGAGGCGAAATCGTGAAGATCGTGATGGCAAAATCCGCCGGATTCTGCTTTGGAGTCAACCGCGCGGTGCGGATGGTCAACAAGCTGCTGGACGAGGGAAAACGGGTCTGCACCCTCGGCCCGATTATCCATAATCCCCAGACGCTGCGCCGCTTTGAGCAGCGCGGTGTGCGGATCGTCGGCTCACCCGGTGAAGTGCCCGCCGGAGCGACCCTTGTGATCCGGTCCCATGGGGTCGCCGGGAGCGTCCTCCGTGAGATTGAGGAGCGCGGAATTGAATGCTGCGATGCCACCTGCCCGTTTGTCCGGAAGATCCATAAAATCGTGGCGGAAGAATCGAAAGCGGGAAAGACGGTACTGATTGCCGGGGATGCTTCTCATCCTGAAGTTCAGGGGATTATCGGTCACTGCCGCGGCCGTTGTCTCGTGTTCAAAAATGCCGATGAACTGCGGAAAATTCTGGATGAAGCTCCGTTTGGCCGGGAAGAACCACTATGCGTTGTGTCACAGACCACATTCCGTGTGAATGAGTGGGAAAATTGTTTGGAAATCATCAAAAGGGTATATACAAACGCCTCAGTTTTTGATACAATATGTAATGCAACTGCGATACGTCAGTCGGAGGCGGCTGAACTGTCGCGGCAGTGCGACGCGATGATTGTGATTGGCGGAAGGCAGAGTTCCAACACCGCCAAGCTTTTTGAATTGTGCAAAAAGAACTGCGCCGCCTGTCTTGTCGAATCTGCGGACGAGCTTCCGCTCTCGGCCCTGCGTCGGGCCGGATGCATTGGCATTACTGCGGGCGCGTCGACGCCGGCAAGCATTATAAAGGAGGTATTTGATACCATGTCAGAATTCAACCAGGGTGCCGGTCCTAAAGAAAATAATACGGAGGGAAGCTTTGAGGAAATGCTCGAAGAGTCTCTCAAAACTTTAAATACAGATGAAAAGGTGCACGGTGTCGTTGTCGGGGTAACTCCAAGCGAAGTTCTGGTGGATGTCGGCAGAAAACAGGCGGGGTATATTCCAGCCTCCGAACTTTCGGCCGATCCCAACGTGAAACCCGAGGATCTGGTTAAAATCGGGGACGAGATGGACCTTCTCATCATGCGTACGAATGATCAGGAAGGCACGATCATGCTTTCCAAAAGGCGCCTGGATGCCACAAAGGGCTGGGAAAAGGTTGTTTCGGCGGAAGAGGACCAATCCGTTCTTGACGGGGTCGTGACCGAGATCATCAAAGGCGGCCTGATTGCCGTAACGAACGGCGTGCGCGTCTTCATTCCCGCCTCGCAGGCAACGGCGTCCCGCAGCGATCCGCTCGAGGATCTTCTGAAGAAGGAAGTTAAATTCCGCATTATTGAAGTAAACCGCAGCCGCAAGCGCGCGGTTGGTTCCATTCGTTCGGTACTCAAAGATGAACGCAAAGCGCAGGCCGACAAATTCTGGGAGACCGCAGAAGTCGGCAAGGAATACACGGGTACAGTCAAGTCACTGACTTCGTACGGCGCATTTGTGGACCTGGGCGGGATTGACGGCATGATTCATATCTCCGAGCTCTCCTGGACCAGAATCAAACATCCTTCGGAAGTAGTCAACGTCGGGGATCAGGTGACAGTCTATATCAAAGGCTTGGATCAGGAAAAGGGCAAGATTTCTCTCGGCTATAAAAAGCCGGAAGATAATCCGTGGGAAATCTTGAAACGCGACTATCCGGTCGGCAGTATCGCCGAAGTCAAAATTGTCGGGATCACGACTTTCGGCGCGTTTGCACAGGTGATTCCGGGAATCGACGGCCTGATCCACATTTCTCAGATTGCTGATCACCGGATTGAAAAGCCTCAGGATGTTTTAAAGATGAACGACGTTGTCAAGGTGAAAATCATTGATATTGATTTTGATAAACACCGCGTCAGTCTTTCCATCCGCGCTTTGCTGGAAGAAGAAAAGGAAGAGCCCGCCGAGTCTGCCGGGGATGAAACAGCCGAATAATCTGTGATCTTGTTGATAGAAACGGGCACAAAGATTCGAAAGTATCTTTGTGCCCGTTTTATTCACACAATAATTCCTCCTTGTATATGATACAGTAATATACTTTGGGAGGTGCGTCTTATGAGGCGCAGAAGGCGAAACCCGATGCCCGTCAGGGGAAAGCTGACTCTTCTTACGATAGTGCTGTTTGCGTTCATCCTGGTGTTCAACAGCCAGATCAGGCCGGTGATCGCATCCATTACCGCAAATGAGGCAAAAATAAAATCGATCAATACGATCAATGACGCGGTTATAGAAGAACTAAATAAGGACGATATTTCCTATGAAGATCTGATTACCGTGGAACGAGGCAGTGAAGGCAATGTTCTGGCCATCACAACCAATATGGTTAAAATGAATGAACTGAAAGCCAAAATTATCTCAAACATTCAGGATAAACTAAACAATGATACATATTCTACCGTCTGGGTCCCGATAGGTACTTTTATCGGCGGTGACTTCTTTCACGGAAAGGGACCAAAAATCGCGCTGAAAGCCTCTCTTTCCGGCAACGTGACCGCCGAGTTTAACAGCACGCTGGCATCGGCCGGAATCAACCAGACGAAGCACCAGATTTATCTGGATGTAAATACCAGTATTTATTCTTTTTTACCTGGATTTGATACGACGACGGAAGTCAAAACCAATGTCCTGGTCGCCGAAACAGTCATTGTCGGGTCCGTACCGCAGGTTGTTGCCAACTGGGACTGAGGCGCCGGAATTTTAGCAGGAGGCGGAAAGTGATGGAACTGGAAGAAGCGAGAAAAATTTCTAGGCAGCTTTCTGAGCAGATCCGTTACCACAATCAAAAATATTATGTCGAAGACGCGCCGGAGATCGATGATTTTGAATACGACGAGTTGTACCGTCAGCTGGAAACTCTTGAAATGGCGTTCCCGGAACTGGTAACGCCGGATTCCCCCACCCAGAAGGTCGGCGGGGAAGCGCTCGCGAAATTTTCCCCCGTAGCCCATACGGTCCCGATGGAAAGCCTTCACGACTCTTTTTCAGACGAAGAACTGCGGGATTTTGACCGCAGAGTCCGTGAAAACGTGGAACATCCGGTTTACGTTGTGGAGCCGAAATTCGACGGACTTTCGGTTTCCGCGGAATACCGGGACGGCGTCTTTGTCCGGGGTTCCACACGGGGCGACGGCCTTGTGGGGGAGGATATCACCGAAAACCTTCGGACGATCCGAAGCCTTCCCAAAAGGCTGACGAGGCCGCTCCCGTTTCTTGAAGTGCGCGGAGAAGTCTACATGTCGCACCGCATCTTTTTTAAGCTTTCGGCCCGTCAGGAGTTGGAGGGAGAAAAGCCGTTTAAGAATCCCCGCAATGCGGCGGCGGGTTCTTTGAGACAGAAAAATGCGAAAATCACCGCGTCCCGCGAACTAGACATTTTTGTTTTCAATGTTCAGCAGGTGACGGGCGCCGAACTTCGCGGGCACCAGGAGTCTTTGGATTTTTTAAGGGAACTCGGATTTGCCGTTCCCCCTTTTTACCGGACCTGCAGTTCTGTCGATGAAGTCCTGGAAGAAGTGAAACGCATCGGAGAGCTTCGGGGCACTCTGGATTATTCTATCGACGGCGCGGTTGTAAAGGTGGATTCCTTTTCACAGAGGCAGGCCCTTGGAAGCACCGCGAAATTCCCCCGGTGGGCGGAAGCCTTTAAGTACCCTCCGGAGGAAAGGCAGACAAAACTTCTTAACATTGAAGTGAACGTGGGCCGCACGGGCGCGCTGACGCCGATCGGGATTTTTGAGCCGGTGGATCTCGCGGGAACGACCGTCAGCCGGGCCACGCTGCACAACCAGGATTTCATTGAGGAAAAGGGAATTCGCGTCGGTGACACCGTCATCCTGAGAAAGGCGGGAGAAATCATCCCGGAGGTTGTCCGGGTGATTGCCCACGCCGAAGAATCCCTTCCGTTTATCATGCCGTCCGTCTGCCCGTCCTGCGGTTCTTCCGTGGTCCGGGAGGAGGGTGAGGCCGCGACCCGCTGCACCAATCCCGAGTGTCCGGCCCAGCTCCTGCGCCATCTGGTCCATTTCTGCAGCCGTGACGCGATGGATATCGACGGCATGGGGCCGGCTGTAATTGAACAGCTCGTAGGTAAAAATCTGGTTTCTTCTCCCGCCGATCTGTATTTCCTGAAACGGGAACAAATTCTTGACCTGGAGCGCAAGGGGGAAAAATCTGCGGATAATTTAATGGCGGCGATCGAGCATTCCAAGCAAAACGACCTGTACCGTCTGCTTTTTGCCCTCGGGATTCCCCACGTGGGGCAAAAGGCCGCAAAACTTCTTGCTTCGCGGTTCGGAACCATAGAAGGAATTTTCCATGCGGAGGAGGAAGAACTTGCTTCAGTGGAAGGCATCGGGGGAATTATCGCACAGAGCGTGCGCCAGTTCTTTTCTTTGCCCAATTCTGCCCATTTGATTGGCCGCTTGAAGGATGCCGGAGTCAACCTGTCTTGTCTGACGACGATGGACGACAGCCGCTTTCAGGGCAAAACTTTCGTCCTGACCGGCACGCTGGCGAATCTGACCCGGGCGCAGGCGACGGGGCTGATTGAGAAGCACGGCGGAAAAGTCAGCGGCAGCGTTTCCCAAAAAACGGATTATGTTGTTGCCGGGGAAGATGCCGGAAGCAAGCTGACGAAGGCCAATCAGCTTGGCATCGCGGTTCTCTCGGAACGAGAGCTGGAAGAGCTGCTGGGCAACGGCTGAGGTACTGCGCGATAGCCGGTCTTTCAATGAACGACAGCGGAGGTGCTTCCTTTGAAATACGGGATTTCTGACGGCGTCTTGTCAGCGGAATTCAATTCTTTCGGCGGCGAACTGACTTCCATCCGCCGTTCGGGTGTGGAATATCTCTGGCAGGGAGACAAAACTTACTGGGGAGGACAGGCCCCGGTGCTTTTTCCGATCGTGGGAAGCCTCCGCGGCAAGCGGGCCGTGACTGCTTCCGGTAAAATCTGCCGGATGGAACGGCACGGGATCGCGCGGAAAAGGGAGTTCACCTTGAAAGAGGAAAGCAGCCGTTTTATTTCTTTTGTCCTCCATTCCGACTCGAAGACAAAAGAGCGGTATCCTTTCGAGTTTGAGCTGGAAATCCAGTATATCTTGGATGGCGAAAGCCTGACGACGCGTTATATCATAACCAATGCGGATGGGGATGTGCTGCCGTTCCAGATCGGCGGCCACCCGGCTTTCCGCTGTCCGCTGAAGAAAGGGGAGAGGTTTGAGGATTATGTCGTGGAATTTGAATTTCCGGAGACAGCCGACTGCCCATCTCCCGATCCTTCCACCGGGCTGGTGGATCTGAGCCGGCGCCGGTCCATCCTGAAAAACAAATCGGTGCTCAGGCTGGACCATCGGCTGTTTGAACAGGACGCGTTGATCTTTGATACGCTCCGGTCCAGGGAAGTGTGCCTCCGTCATCCGGAAACCGGATGCGGAGTCCGGATGGAATTCGGCGATTTTGACTATTTCCTTCTTTGGTCAAGCGCAAACGGGGGTCCGTTTTTGGCTCTGGAGCCGTGGAGCGGGCTTGCCGCCTGCAGCGGCGAGGGAGATGTTTTTGAACAGAAACGCGGCGTGATCCTCCTTCCGCCGGGACAAAAGAAATCGTTTCAATATACAATTGAACTTTTCGGCTGAATACTAATCGACAAAATTCAATTCTCCGGTTCCGTACAGGTTCCGGAGAATTTTTTTGTTCTAAGCGCTCCGTGTCCTCCATATCTATTGGATGAAGGGAGAGGACAAGGAATGACCAAAGAAAGGGACGAGCGGTTTGATTCCGCTTCTAAATGCATCTGTGACCGAATAGAGGCGGCGCTTGACCATCTGCCTGTGGACGTGAAAAAGCATGTACAGGAAATCCGCCTTCGCGTAAACAGGCCGGTCTGCATCTGCTGCGCGGGAGGCACTTATTTTTTGGGTTTCGGAGGCGGGCTTACCTGCCGGCCGGTTTCGGGGTCGCTGGTGGCGGGGCCGCGGGATATGGAAGAAAGCTTTCGGAACCTATGCAGCTATTCCATTTACACCCACGAAAATGAAATCAGGAACGGTTACATCACCTTAAGCGGAGGCCATCGCGCGGGAGTCTGTGGAACCGCCGTGCTTCAGGCGGCGTCTATCAGCTCGGTCAGAAATATTTCTTCCATCAATCTGAGAATTTCACGTGAAATTCCAGGGGCCGCCGACGAGCTCCTGGACCGGTTGGAAAACAGTCTGAGCGGCGGGCTTCTGCTTGCCGGGGCGCCTTCCAGCGGAAAGACGACGATTCTGCGGGATCTTGCCCGTCAGCTTTCCAGCGGCACGCGCGGCAACCTGAAAAAGGTCGCCGTCATTGATGAGAGGGGAGAGATCGCAGGGACCTATATGGGAGTTCCGCAGAACGACCTTGGATGCTGCTGCGACGTACTGGACGGATATCCGAAGGCCGATGGAATTCTGCTTGCCGTGCGCACGCTGTCGCCGGAAATCATCGTCTGCGACGAAATCGGATCCGAAGCCGAAGTCGGCGCGGTGGAGCAGGGATTGAACACCGGCGTCGTTTTGATTGCAAGCATCCATGCCGGGTCCGTCAAAGAGCTGATGCGGCGGAAACAGGCACGGAAACTTCTCATGACCGGCGCTTTTGAAACGGTCGCGCTGCTGGACGCGGCGCGGGGACCTGGAAAAATCGCGGGAATTTATAAAGCGGGTGATTTGCTTGCTGAAGCTGACGGGGTCCCTGCTGCTGATTTTTGCGGGAACGCTCCTGGGGTTTACGGAATCGCGTAAACTTACGGTCCGGGTGGAAAGTCTGGAATCGTTTCTCAGGTTCCTTTCCGCCGCAAAAACAGAGGTGCGCTATTCCGCCGTGCCGGTGGTTCAGATTGTGGCACGGCACGGAAGAGAGCTCAGCTTTCTGCGGGAATGCGTCAAACGCTGCGGCCAGGGAGAAGGCTTTGCCGATGCATGGAAGCGTGCCGCGCTGAACAGCGGAAAGGGTGACGGCTTCGCCGCTCATGATATAGAATTGCTGCTTTCCTTTGGAGAAGGGTTTGGCGCGAGCGATACGGATGGCCAGCTGTCCCATATGGAACTGTTCTCCGGATTATTCGGCACAAATCTGAAATCGGCCCGGGAAGACCGGAACCGGAAATCCAAATTATATTTGATGCTCGGCGTATTCGCCGGCTTATTTTCGGCGCTGATGCTGTGCTAAAATCGGAGGAAGAAAAAATGAATGTGGATTTAATTTTCAAAATAGCGGCAATCGGAATCATCGTCGCGGTTTTGGATCAGCTGTTGGAACGATCCGGACGCCAGGAGCAGGCGATGATGACGACCCTTGCGGGGCTGATCGTCGTTCTGATGATGATTATTCAGCAAATCAGCACTCTGTTCAAAACGATTAAATCCATATTTGGCCTGTAAAATGAATATCGTTGGAATTGCGGGAATCGCTGTTTGCGCGGCGGTGATCGCCACCATGCTGCGCCGGTACCACCAGGAATATGCCGTTTTGCTGAGCATCGCGGCCGGAATCGTCATTTTGCTGGAGATTTTTGCGAATGTCACTCCGGCTATGAAACAGCTCCGGACACTGTTTTCCGCCTCCGGTCTGCCGGTGGATTATCTGCTGATTTTATTAAAGACGCTCGGGATCAGTTTTCTGGCTCAGTTTGCGGCCGATTCCTGCCGTGACGCGGGGGAAAACGCGCTGGCTTCCAAAATGGAACTTGCCGGAAAAATATCAATCGTGGTTCTGTCGCTGCCTCTGTTTGAAAAAATTGCGGAGACGGCCGTGAACCTGATCGGTGGGTGAAGGATGAAAAAAGCGGTTTGTCTGATTTTTGCGCTAGCTTCCGTCATACTGTTTTCCTGTTCCGTGTCTGCGGCGACAAGCGGATCATCGTTGTCCCAGGATGCGGCGGAGCGGCTTTATCAGGATCAGCTCAGACAGAGCGGAGCGGACGATCTTCCGGACAGCTTATCGCCGGAGACGAAGAAAATTCTCACTGAACTCGGAGTGAATGGAACCGACTGGAACTCCATCACTTCAATCTCACCGCAAAATTATTTTCAAAAGATTCTGCAAGTTTTTTCAGGACAGGCCAGGAGTCCTTTCAAGGTCCTGTGCGGCGTCATCGCCGTGGTCCTCCTCTGCGCGCTGTTAAACGGGATGAAGCTGTCGTTTGGGGATAAGCCGATGGGCGGCGTCATCGGGATGGTGGGCACGCTCTGCGTCTGCACCATTGTCGTCGCGCCGATTGTTTCCTGCATCGGCGACGCGGCGGATGTTCTGAATGCCGCCTCCGGTTTCCTGCTTGCGTGCATTCCGGTTCTGACGGGAATTATGATCGCAGCGGGGCAGCCGGTCTCCGCCGGTTCCTACCACATTCTGATGCTTGCCGCGGGAAATGCGGTTTCGGTCCTCTCCTCGAATTTTTTCATCCCGATGCTGAACATTTTTCTGGCGCTGTCGATTGTGTCGGCTGTCTCTCCTGGAATTAACCTGAGCGGGCTGTGCGCCGCGCTCAACAAGATGGTCAAGTGGATCATGGGACTTTGCATGACGCTTTTCACCAGCCTGGTCACCATGCATTCCATTGTGGCTTCCTCGCTGGACAATACCGGCTCGAAAGCGGCGAAGTTCGTTGTCAGCAGTTTTGTTCCCGTGGTCGGCAACGCGTTGGGGGAAGCGCTTCAGACGGTAACCGGCTGCGTCAAACTGCTGAAATCCGGCGTCAGCGCGTTTGGACTTCTCGCTGGCATTTTTATTTTCCTGCCGGTTGTCGCGGAGTGCTTCCTGTGGATTCTGACGCTGAACCTGTGCGCGGGGATCGGACAGATCTTCGATCTGAGCGGCATTACCTCCCTTTTGAAGGCTTCCTCCGACGTGGTATCGACCATGCTGGCGATCCTGCTGTGCAGCATGATGATCCTGATCATTTCAACGGTCGTGATGCTGATCGTCGGAGGCGTTAAATGAGCGGGGTAAGGGAATGGGCCACGGTGATCTGCCTTGCGGCCCTGTCGGCTGCCATGCTGCAAAGCCTCGTGCCGGACGGCTCGATGGAACGAATGGCAAAATTTGTAATCGGGGCTTTTATTATATGCGCCCTGATCTCTCCGCTTTCCAAAGCCGTCCCGCAGATCAGGTCGGGGCTGGGGACGAGCAACCGACCCGCGGAGGAAAATAAAAAGCTGAATTCCACAGTGGACCGGCAGTTCAAAGACGCGGCGAAAGAAAGCATTACGGGGCTTGTTCAGGCGGAATTGAAACGAATGGGGATAAACTGTAAAAATGTTCAGGTGATAATGGATACGGACGAAAATGGCAGCATATCAATTAATAAAGTGATTGTAACCATCGAAGGAAAAACAGGATCCGGACGTGCCGGCGTGTCATCCGCGCTGGAAAAGACGCTGGGAATTCAGACGGAGGTCGTTTTCGATGAAGGCTGATGAAAGGGACGAAAAAATTCGAAAGGGCGGCCTGCTGAACCTTTTGGCCGGAAATGAGAATTGCCGTAAAATCATTCTGGGCGCCGGGCTGATCGGAATTGCTCTGATTTTTCTTTCCAGCTTTCTGACAAACAGCGGAAAGACCGAACAGAAAACGGATCCCTCCGGAACGGCTTCCACAGCGCAGGACTACGAAACGCATCTGGAAAAGGAACTGACGGATCTGATCATGAAAATACAGGGAGTCGGCAATGCCAGCGTCATGGTGACTTTGGAACAGACAAAACAATCGGTTTATGCGAAGGAAGAGAAGAACAGCGGCCAGACGACGAAAGATCAGTCCGACGGCTCGACAAGAAATGAGACGGATCAAAGCAATGAAACCAATTATATCCTGGTGAAAGGCGCCGACGGCTCCGAACAGGCGCTCGCAGTCACTGAGATCCAGCCGGTTGTCAAGGGCGTCGTGGTGGTTTGCGACGGCGGGGGCAATGCGGCGGTTCAACAGAGTGTCATCGACGCCGTCACGACGGCTCTCGATATTTCTTCCGTGCGGGTGTGCGTGATAAAAGCAAAATAAAGAAAACAGGGGGAATTCTATTATGGCAATGGGCAAACGGCAGCTTGTTCTCGCGGCTTTGGTTGTTGCGCTGGGGGCGGCCGTCTATCTGAATTGGGCGCTGTCGGGCAACACGCAGCTTCCCGCGACGGACGCCGTCACATCCGGACGGGAACTCGGAGAAACTCTGCTGGTCAACGCGTCCGGAAGTGAAAGCGGCGCAAGCTCAGGCGAAAATTCATCGGCCGTCAACACCGGAGCGAGCGTCGCGGGAGACGACTATTTTACTTCCGCAAGGCTGTCAAGAGAGAAGGCAAGGGACGAATCCGTTGAAATGCTGCAAAAAGTCGTCAGCGGCGTGAGCGAAACGGACGCGGCGAAACAGACGGCGGTTTCTCAGGCAAACACGATCGCGCAGGACATCGTAAAAGAGACGGAGATTGAAAATCTGGTCAAGGCGAAAGGATTTGCCGACTGCGTCGCATTTCTGCAGAACGGCGAGTGCAACGTCGTGGTAAAAACCAAGTCCAATACCCAGAACGACGCGATTGTCATACGGGATATCGTGTCGGATCAAACGGGGATCACCTATGATAAAATCAAGATTGTTGAGTGCGAATAGTTGTGTTCACCCGCAAATGTGGTATAATAATTCCCGTGGATGAAACGGCAAATAAATTGACCCTCCACATTGTGGAGGGTTTTTCCATTTAAAACTATAAAATCACGGGGGAAATCATGAAAAGACGCGAAGCGCGCGAACAGGCTTTTGCTCTTGTTTTTGCAAAGAGCATCAACCATGAGAACATAAAGGACATCGTAACCGCGGCAAATGAAGCCGGTGAAGTCCCGATCGACGATTTTGCGGAGGCGGCCGCGTCCGGTGTGGAGGCAAACGAAACGGCTCTGGATGGGAAGATTGAAAGTTTTATCCGCGGGTGGTCCGTAAGCCGGCTTTCGAAAGTTTCGCTTTCCATCCTGCGTTTGGCGGCGTATGAGATCCTGTTCGAGAAGGATATCCCCGCCAGCGTGTCGATCAACGAGGCGGTCGAGCTTGCCAAAAAGTACGGTACTGCCGAGGATGCGCCGTTTGTCAACGGAGTGCTGGGTTCCCTCGTGAGAAAACAGGAAGAACAGAATGTTTAGTGTTCTTGGAATCGACACCAGCAACTATACCACCTCCGCGGCACTTTGGAGGGCCGGGGCAATGCTTCAGAATAAGATACCGCTGCCGGTCAAAAAGGGGGAACTCGGCCTCCGCCAGAGCGACGCCGTTTTTCATCATGTCGTCCAGCTCCCGCAGGTCCTGTCCCGCCTTCCGATTGTGGGCGCAGAGCTCGCGGCCATAGGGGTATCCGACCGGCCCAGAAGTGCGGAAGGTTCCTACATGCCGTGTTTTCTCACTGGACTGGGAACGGCGCAGGCGATCGCGCAGGCCGGCGGCACTTCGCTCTATCGCTTTTCCCATCAGCAGGGCCACATCGCGGCGGCGCTGTACTCCGCGAACCGGCTTGATCTTTTCAGGCAAAGGTTTCTCGCGTTTCATGTCTCCGGCGGAACGACGGAAGCGGTGCTGGTGACGCCGGAGGAAAACCAGGTCTTTCGGACCGAGATCGCGGCGCGTTCTCTCGATCTGAAAGGCGGACAGGCAGTCGACCGGGTGGGGGCCATGCTGGGACTTTCGTTTCCCGCGGGAAAGGAACTGGAAGCTCTCGCGCGGCAGTCAAACCATATGGAACCTGTTCACGCGGCGATGAGAGGAGCCGACTGTTCGCTCTCTGGCATAGAGAACCGCTGCAGGGCGATGCTGGACCGGGGAACGCCGAGGGAGGAAGTCGCCGCATTCTGCCTTTCCTCGCTTCTCGCGGCGCTGGAGGGCATGACGGAAGCACTTCTGGAACGCTTCGGGACACTTCCCCTCGTTTTCGCGGGCGGCGTGATGTCTGACGGCATCCTGCGGGAAGCGATTGAGGAAAAGTACGGGGCGTTCTTCGCGCAGCCGGAGTACTCCTGCGACAACGCAGCAGGAGCCGCCGTGCTCGCCGCCTGGAAAGGGGGTCTTCTGCAATGAACCGGACTGCGCCGATGATCCTCAGCGTGACGCAGCTCAACACCTATATCCGCTCCGTTTTTGAGCAGGACCCGCATTTGACGCAGGTGTTTGTCACAGGCGAAATTTCCAACTTTAAAAACTATTACCGTTCCGGCCACCTGTATCTCTCTTTGAAGGATGACAAGAGTATTGTCAAGGCCGTGATGTTTGCTAGGTATGCGCAGCGGCTTCGCTTCATGCCGGAAGACGGCATGAAAGTCATCGCGCGCGGTTCGGTGAGTGTTTACGAAGCGTCGGGGCAATATCAGCTCTATATTGAGGATTTGCAGCCGGACGGCGTGGGCGCTCTCAGCGTTGCATTCGAACAGCTGAAAAAGAAACTGGAGTCCGAGGGGCTTTTCAGCAATAAAAAACCGATTCCGAAATTTCCGGAAACCATTGGAGTCGTTACGTCACCGTCCGGCGCCGCGGTCCGCGACATTTTCACCGTGCTCGGCAGAAGATACCCTGCGGCGCAGATCGTGTTCTGTCCGGTTGCGGTACAGGGAAGGGATGCCGCGCCCCAGATTGCGGAGGCGGTCGGACGGTTCAACCGCTTGCGCTGCGCCGACGTGCTGATCGTGGGCAGAGGCGGCGGTTCGCTGGAAGACCTGTGGCCGTTCAATGAGGAAATCGTCGCCCGCGCGGTAGCGGCATCCGAAATCCCGGTTATCTCCGCCGTCGGACACGAAACGGATTTTACCATCTGCGATTTTGCCGCGGACCTTCGGGCGCCGACCCCCTCCGCTGCGGCGGAACTGGCCGTGCCCGACCAAACGGAGCTCGTTGCGAGACTCGATCACCTCAATCGCCGTTTCAGGCAGTCGATGGAGACGGTACTTTCCGGCGCAGGCCGCCGGATGGACCGAATCTCGGAAAGCCGCGTCTTTCGGAACCCTCTGGAACGCCTGGAACTGCGGCGCATCGAAATCGACCGGCTGACTTCCGCTTTCCAGACCGGTCTGAACCGGCAGCTGGAGTGTAAAAAAAGCCTGCTGGCTTCGGCAAGCGGCCGGCTGAACGCAATGAGCCCTCTGGCTGTTTTATCGCGCGGCTACGCGCTGGCCTGCGGCGAGAACGGGAATCCGCTCAGCCGTGCTTCAGAAGCAAGACAGGGCCAATCTCTGACTCTCAAAATGAACGACGGCGACCTCGACTGTAAAGTGGAAAAAGTTACAATCCGCAGAAAGAAACGATCGGAGGCGGGCAAGCTATGAAACAGAAGATGACTTTTGAAGAGGCGGCCGCGAGGCTGGAGGAAATTGTCGGACAAATGGAAACGGGGGAACCCACACTGGAAGAATCCCTCAAGCTTTTTGAAGAAGGCTCCGCTCTGTCCTCCTTTTGTTACCGCAAGCTGTCGGAAGCGGAGCAGAAGGTCCGCCAGATTTCGGAGCTGGAGTCAAAGGAAGGAAAAAAGGATGAGCAGGATTGAACCGCAAAAATACGGCGAAGTGGTCCAGGCATACCTGGAAAAATACGTTCCGGAGGAAAAACTTCTTCAGAGCGGTCTGTTTCAGGCGATGCGCTACAGTTTGCTTGCCGGCGGCAAGCGGATCCGTCCGATCCTCCTTCTGGAATTCTGCGGCGCCTGCGGAGGGGATCAGGAATCCGCGCTTCCGTTTGCGTGCGCCGTCGAGATGATTCATTCCTACTCTTTGATCCATGACGATCTCCCCTGCATGGACAACGACGACATGAGGCGCGGAAAGCCATCCAACCATGTTGTGTTCGGCGAGGCGCAGGCCCTGCTTGCGGGAGACGCTCTGCTGACGATGGCGTTCGAGACAATGCTTTCTCCTGACAGCGTCGCCGCGGTCGGAGCGTCCCGCGCGGCCGAGGCGGCGGGAATCCTTGCAAAGGCCGCAGGCGCTTACGGCATGGCGGGCGGGCAGATGATCGATCTCCAAAGCGAGGGAAAACAGATTTCCGCCGATACGCTGATCCGGATGGACGAGTGCAAAACGGGCGCGCTGATCTGTGCCGCGTCCAAAATGGGCTGTGTTCTTGCCGGGGCGAAGGAGCGGATGCTTCACGCGGCGGAGAAATACGCGAAGGCGATCGGCCTGGCGTTCCAGATCACCGATGATATTCTGGATGTGGAGGGACAGCAGGCTCTGCTCGGCAAACCGATCGGCAGTGACCTGGAAAAAGGAAAAAGCACCTACGTATCCACTCTGGGATTGGAGAAAGCGCGCACGCTGGTGAGGGAATTGACTGACGAGGCGGTCTCCGCGCTCAGCTGCTTCGAAGAAAGCGGGGATTATCTGCGCAGTCTTGCCGTCACGCTTTCCACAAGGAAAAATTAAAACCATCCCAATTGACAAATTTGACGGGACATGATATCATAAATAAGCCGCTTATTCCGGGCTGTAAGAGGGAAACCCGCCCGAGAATAGCGAGATTGAGAAAAGGCAGGGCCTAAAATCATGTTTGCAATCATTGAAACAGGCGGCAAGCAGTACAAGGTGCAAAAAGAAGATGTCATCTTTGTGGAAAAGCTTGCGGCTGAAAAAGATTCCACCGTTCAGTTTCCGGTGCTCGCCGTGGTCGGTGAGGACGGGACAAAAGTTGGCGCGCCGTATGTGGAGGGCGCGACCGTTACCGCCAAAGTCCTGAAAGAGGGAAAAGGGAAAAAGATCACGGTCTTTACCTATAAAGCCAAGAAGAATGAAAAACGCAAAATGGGACACAGACAGCCGTACACGCAGGTTCAGATCGCGGAAATCAACGGCTGAAAACTATGATACGCGCTGAATTTTTTACGTTTTCCGATGGAGAAAGCGCCGGATTCCGCGTCAGCGGCCATTCCGGAGCAGGAGAAGCGGGCTATGACATCGTCTGCGCCGCGGTATCCTCTGCGGCTTATCTTGTGGCCAATGCGATCACGGATGTCGCCGGTATAAAGGCCTCGGTTCACGTGAAAGACGGCGATATGGATTGTAAAATTGCTCCGGAAGACGCCGAAGCCTGTGCGGTTCTTCTGAAAGGACTCCGGTTCCATTTGATGGCGCTTTCCCGGCAGTATCCTCAGAATATTCAGATCATCGATACGGAGGTGTAAAGCATGCTGCAAATCAACATTCAGCTTTTTGCTCATAAAAAGGGAATGGGTTCCACTAAAAACGGCCGCGATTCCGAGTCCAAGCGCCTTGGGGTCAAGCGTTCCGACGGCCAGTTCGTTCTTGCAGGGAATATCCTTGTCAAACAGCGCGGGACACACATTCATCCGGGCAACAATGTCGGGATCGGTTCCGATGATTCTCTGTTTGCCCTGATCAGCGGTAAGGTGAAGTTCGAGCGCTATGACCGTGACCGCAAAAAGGTCAGCGTTTACGCAGAGGAGCAGTAACTCCGCCTTACGATTGCGGACAGGATAAATCCCGGGTGGCGAACCCGGGATTTTTTTTCCGTTCCTGAGCAAAATATGATATACTGAAATGGAAAGTTATGGTTGGTTCGCAAGGGGCGAAAAGTAAGGAGTTTTTATGTTCATTGATCATGCAAAAATCAAGATCAAGGCGGGCGACGGCGGCGACGGAGCCGTTGCGTTTCACCGGGAAAAATATGTCGCCTCCGGCGGCCCCGACGGGGGAGACGGCGGACGGGGCGGAGATATTGTCTTTCAGGTGGACGACAACCAATCCACGCTGTCGGATTTTCGTTACCGCAGAAAATTCGCGGCGGAGAACGGGCAGAGTGGGTCCGGCAAACGCTGCAATGGCCGCCGCGGCAAGGACCTTGTCATCCGCGTCCCGAGGGGAACGCTGATAAAGGATGCCGAGACGGGAAGGCTGATTGCCGACCTGTCGGCGGACGAGCCCCAGGTGATTGCAAAAGGCGGGCGGGGCGGCTGGGGAAATTCCCATTTTGCGACGGCGACAAGGCAGACCCCGCGCTTTTCCAAACCAGGCGCCACGGGGGAAGCTTTTGACGTTCAGCTGGAATTGAAGCTGCTGGCGGATGTCGGTTTGGTCGGTTATCCCAGTGTGGGAAAATCCACGCTGGTTTCCGTCGTCAGCGAGGCGAAACCTCAGATCGCCGACTATCATTTTACGACGCTGACTCCGGTCCTGGGCGTTGTCCGGATGGGCTCCGAGCGGTCGTTTGTAATCGCGGATATTCCGGGGCTGATCGAGGGTGCGAACGAAGGCGCCGGGTTGGGCCACCAGTTTCTCCGCCATGTGGAGCGGTGCAGGCTGCTGGTTCACATTGTCGACATTTCAGGCAGCGAGGGAAGGGACCCGAAAGAGGATTTCCGGGTCATTAATTCGGAATTAAAAAAATTCAATCCGGAGCTTGCCGAACGGCCGATGCTGGTGGCTGGGAACAAATGCGACCTTGCAAGCGAAGAACAGATTCAGAATTTTGAACGATTTGTGCGGAATCAGGGGTACGAGTTCTTTCCGATCATGGCCGCCATCCGCTATCAGGTCGACCCGCTGCTGAACCGCATCGACGAGCTGCTTCAAAAACTTCCTCCCGTCATCCGCTACGAGCCGGAGCCGGAACCTGAGCATCCGGAAACGGCGGGCGGCGGTGAAGTGAGCGTGGAAAACCGCAACGGTGTTTACGTCGTGGAAGGACAATGGCTGATTCCTGTTCTGCGTTCCGTCAATTTTGACGACGCGGATTCCCTGCGCTATCTTGAACGTGTTCTTCTGCGCACGGGCGTGGATGACGCGCTGCGCAAGGCGGGAGTCCGCGAGGGTGACACGGTCAGCATTTATGGGATGGAATTCGATTATGTGGAGTAGGAGTGCGCCGGTTGAAACGGTTTTATGATGCTGTCTGCGACCCGAAAAGGATGGGCGCTTTATCCCTTGCCTTTATCGGTGACGCGGTTTTTGAGGTGTTTGTCAGAGAACGATTGGTCTGTCAGGCGGAGCGTCCGGTTTCCCAACTGCACCATGCCGCTGTGGAACAGGTTTGCGCGCAGGCACAGGCCGGATTCGTCCGCAAACTTTTGCCCGTTCTGACTCAGGAGGAACAGGAGATTCTCCGTCGGGGCAGGAATGCCCACAGCAACCATGTCCCCAAAAATTCGGATCCGGCCGATTATCACGCCGCAACCGCCTTTGAGTCTCTGTTCGGATATCTGTATCTAAGCGGAAGGCTGGACCGTCTGCGCGAGCTGTTTGAAGCTGTTTGCGGGGAGGATTGATTTGTTAATGCTGCCTTACCTGAAAAACGGGGCGAAAGAGCTGCTGGGTGATCTTCTCTATTATGTAGCTGCAAGCGTATTGTGTGCCGTCAGCGTCAGGATGTTTACGGCTCCGAACCACATCGCGCCGGGCGGCGTGACAGGACTCAGCACCGTGATCAATTACCTGTTCGGCCTGCCGATCGGCATGATGGGCCTGCTTCTGAACATTCCGATTTTTGTCTGGGCTATCCTGCAGATCGGCTATAAAATGGTGGGCAAAACCATAATTGCAACTGTCTTTGTCTCAAGCGCGATCGACATCCTTTCCGTCGTTATTCCGGCTTACAGCGGCAATCCAATGCTGGCGGCGATTTTCGGAGGATTTCTGGACGGCGCCGGGCTGTCCCTGGTGTTTATGAGGGGGGCGACCACCGGCGGAACGGATTTGATTGCCAGGCTTCTGAACCGCAGGGTCCGGTTCGTTTCCATGGGCAAACTGATGCTTTGCGTTGACTTTGTGATCGTCGTGATTTCCGCGTTTGCATATCGGAGCATTGAAAGCGCATTGTATGCCCTGATTGCGATCTTCGTCTCCTCCAGAATGATCGACACGATCCTTTACGGCACGGATGTCGGAACCGGAAAAGTCATTTTTATTATCTCCGAAAAAAATGAACAGATTGCCCAGGAAATTCTGACAGATCTGGAGCGCGGCGCGACCTATCTGGATTCCAGAGGGGCTTACACCGGAAAAAAAGGGGAAGTGCTTCTCTGTGCGGCCCGCCGGTACGAGGTAGTGAAAATCAAGGATATCGTCAGGTCGATTGACAAAAACGCGTTTCTGATCGTCGGGGACGCTGGGGAGATCACCGGCGAGGGGTTTCGGGAAGCCCGCCCGGAAGACAAAACGCTTCGTGAACTGATCCATAAATTAAAAATGCAAAGAAAATAGCCGGATGAAATTTCATGTTCTCATTTTTCACGGTTCCCGCTTACATGATTCTTGCCGGCGGAACGGACCGTAAAGGTATCCTGGCGGAAATTCAAATATTGCAGAATTGGGAGTCGCCATGCGAGAGCTTCGATTTACGGTTCCATCCTGCTTTCAAGGGAGCAGACTGAAGAGCTTTCTCCGCGAGTACTGCGGAATTTCCACCCGGCTCTTGGCAAAATTGAAAAGAGAGCCAATGGGGATTGCCGTAAACGGCCGGCATGCGATCGCGACCGACCGTTTGCAAAAGGGAGATCTGATTTGTCTCCGTTTGCCGCAGGACGAAAAAATACCGGAGTCGGAAAATCTTCCTTTTCCGGTTGTTTTTGAGGATCAGGATCTTCTTGTCGTGAATAAACCGGCTGGAATGCCGATGTATCCCTGCCCCGGACACGACCGGGACAGCCTTTCGAATGCGTATTCGAATTATTGCGCGGTCCGCGGGGAACCCTCTTCTTTTCGCCCTGTTTATCGGCTCGACAGGGATACGACGGGCCTTGTCGTATTGGCCAAGCATTCCTATGCGGCTTCCGCACTTGCGGGAAATGTCAGAAAAACCTATCTGGCGGTCTGTGAAGGGATTCTGCGGGACAGCGGAAAAATAGAACAGCCGATTGGAATGAAAGAAGGTTCACGGATTCAGCGCACTGTCCGGCCCGACGGAAGATATGCGCTTACCCGTTGGAGAAGCCTTAGCGCGGGGAATGGACTCAGCCTGTTGGCGCTCCGGCTGAAAACCGGGCGGACCCATCAGATCCGCGTTCATCTGTCGAACTGCGGGCACCCTTTGGCCGGCGATGATTTTTATGGCGGAAGTCTATCCCTGATCCGCAGGCAGGCCCTTCACTGTGCTGAAATCCGTTTTGTCCATCCGGTGACAAAACAAAAAATCAGATTTGTTCAAAGGTTACCAGAGGATATGGAAAAGCTTTTCCTTTTTATGCAACAATCCGTATGCAAAGAAAATATTGAATAATATTTCAATTCAATTTCATAAACTACTTGATTTATGAATAATTATGCGTTATAATGCTTTACAGTCAATGATCTTATGAAATAAACAAAGGGGCTGTTTGTTATGAAAAAAACAAAGAAGCTTGCGGCGCTTTTCCTGGCGGTCGCCATGACCGCTTCTTTGGCCGCCTGTTCGCAGGGCAGCACTTCTTCCAGTGCGGCGTCTTCGGAAGCGTCTATCACGTCTTCGTCCGCCGGTGTTTCCTCAACTGCCGCATCTGTTCAGACGATTACGGACGGTACGCTGACCATGTCCACAAACGCGGAGTTTGAACCGTTCGAGTACAAGGATAACGGCAACATCGTCGGAATTGATGTGGAAATCGCCAATAAAATTGCCCAGAAACTGGGCCTGAAGCTCAAAATCAACGATGTCAATTTTGACTCCCTCACCGTGGAACTGCAAACCAACAAGTGCGATTTTGTGGCCGCGGGCTGGTCGATCAAGCCGGACCGCCAGAAGAACGTCGATTTTTCCAATGTTTATTACGACGCTTCCCAGGCCATTATTATTCCAAAGAGCAGTTCGATCAAAGCACCCACTGACCTGAATGGTAAAACCGTCGGTGTTCAGCAGGGAACGACCGGAGACACTTACTGCACGAATGAAGACGGCAAGAGCGAAGTGAAAGTCGGCACGGTGAAACGTTACAATAAAGCGCCGGACGCCATTCTGGATTTGATCAACGGAAGAATCGACGCAGTCGTCATTGACGATTTTCCGGCAACCAAGTATGTTGGGAAGAATTCGGACAAAATTGAGAAACTGAACGATGCTCTTACCAATGAGCAGTATGCAATCGGCGTGAAAAAGGGAAACACGGCTTTATTGGATGTGATCAACGGCGTTTTAAAGGATATGGAGTCGAGCGGCGAACTGGACCAGATCGTTGAAAAGTATAAACAGGGCTAAAATCGATCCCTATCGCAAAAGTGACAAGTAAAAATGCAGGGCCGCGGAGCTGTTTCGCGCCCCTGCATATTTCTGTTTCCAGTGGGAGGATGTGCATGAACCTGCAGTTTTCTTGGATTCCGATGCCCTTGACCGCAGACACGGGCAACGGCATCGCACAGTTTTTTGTCAACTTATATTCGAATCTGTCCGACCAGTTTTATCAGTGCTTTATCTATCAGAACCGCTATCGTTACGTGACGGACGGCTTGAAAAACACCCTGATTATCACTTTCTTTGCCGTCCTGCTCGGCGTTGTGTTGGGGACCATCATTGCCCTGGTCAGGGTTGGCCATAGCAATAATCCGAAAAAGCTCAGGATCGCAAACAGTATTTGTGCGTTATATTTGACGCTGATTCGCGGGACGCCGGTTGTCGTTCAGCTGATGATTATGTATTATGTGATTCTGAGCCAGGCAAAGGTGAACGATATCACCGCGGCCATCCTGGCTTTTGGAATTAATTCAGGGGCTTATGTCGCAGAAGTGATCCGAAGCGGAATTCAATCGGTTGACAGAGGGCAGATTGAGGCGGGCCGTTCGCTTGGATTGAGTCAGCGTACGACCATGGTAAAAATCGTTTTTCCGCAGGCTTTGAAAAACGTGCTGCCGGCGATTGGAAATGAGTTTATTGCATTGCTCAAAGAAACATCTGTGGCCGGTTATATCGGGATTCAGGACCTGACAAAGAGCGGCGACATTATCCGCAGCATTACATACCTTGCCTTTACTCCCCTGCTGACGACGGCTGCGGTGTATTTGATTGTCGTCATAGGGCTGACTGCGGTTCTGGCACGCTTGGAAAGGAGGCTGCACAGAAGTGATAATCGTTAAAAATCTTTCCAAAAGCTTTCATACGCTTGACGGAGAGATAGAAGTGTTAAAGGGGATTAACCAGGAGATTGAAAAAGGAGAAAAGGTTGTGATTGTCGGACCTTCCGGCTCCGGTAAAAGCACATTTCTCCGCTGCCTGAATCTTTTGGAACAGCCGACTAAGGGCGAAATCTGGTTTGAGGGGCAGCAAATCAACACGCCGAAATGCGATATCGACCGGCACCGCCGGAAAATGGGAATGGTTTTCCAGCACTTTAATCTGTTTCCCCATCTGACTGTCAAAGCAAACATTACGCTTGCGCCTGTGACGCTGAAACTGAAATCCCCAAAGGATGCGAATCAGCAGGCGGAACGCCTTTTGGAACGGGTAGGACTTGCCGATAAGGCGGATGCTTATCCGGGGCAGCTTTCCGGCGGGCAGAAGCAGCGGATAGCGATTGTCCGCGCGCTTGCCATGGAACCGGACGTTATGCTGTTCGATGAACCAACCAGCGCGCTGGACCCGGAAATGGTAGGCGAAGTGCTGCAGGTCATGAAGGAACTGGCCGACGAGGGCATGACCATGGTCGTCGTCACGCATGAAATGGGTTTTGCCAGAGAAGTTGCAACCCGCGTACTCTTTATGTCCGACGGCCAGATTTTGGAGGAAGCAAAACCGGACGAGTTTTTCAGCCAGCCCAAAAATCCAAGGCTGCAGGACTTTTTGTCAAAGGTCCTTTAAAATTTTTCCATCCTGTGCTAAAATGAGGAATACGGCAATCGGCCGCATTCCTTTTTTTCGTTGCGGGAATACGTTGAATCATTCCGATCGCCAGAACCAGAAAAAGAGATCAGATAGCGGGGACGGTGATTGAATGCCGGCGGCGATCACGCATTATTATCAGGCGCTCAGGGTATGGGACAGCTGCAACCGGGGGATCCCGCCAAAATCAATGGACGCGTTCCTTTGGGGTGCGCAGGGACCGGATTTTCTATATTACCATCGCCTGCTTGAACCCTGGAGCAAAAACATCCGCGAAATCGGCGGTCGGCTGCACCATGAAAAACCATCCCGTCTGCTGTCTGCCATGCGCGATTATCAGAGAAACAAAGGAAATCAAATCACGGAATACTATCTTTTCGGCTTTCTTTGTCATTACAGCCTTGACCGGACCGCTCACCCGTTTGTTTACTGGGATGTAAAATCGCTGCGTGGACTTTATCCGGGCAGAGGGGACAGTTTTCTGCACAATCAGGTGGAGTCCGTGCTCGACAGTATTCTTCTTCGTTCGTTTACGGGAAAACTGGCGACTGATTTTGACCTGAAGCAGACCGCGCCGGATCATCCGGAAACGATGAGCGAAATTGCACGGCTCTATTCCGCCGTTCTTGAGCGGCTGTATGGAATTCACGGCCTTCAAAAGGCGCTTTTTCAATCCATGTCGGATTGCAGAAAAATCTGCGGCCTTCTCAATGACCGGTGGATGGTCAAAAAGCCGCTTGCGGAAGCCCTTGAGAGGCTCACGCATCACTACCTGTTTTCCAGCACGATCCGTGGAATCAGCGAACCGGATGAATTCGATTACGCCAATGTGCTGCATTCCGAGTGGAGATGGCCGGAAAGCCAATCGATATCCAGAAAAGAAAGTTTTTTTGACCTGTTTGAAGCCGCTGTCAACGAGAGCGTTTATTTTATGAATGAATTTGAAACTGCCAACCTCAGTGATTTGACACAAGACATTCCGTTTTGTTAAGGAGGAAAGAACAATGGAACGTATTGCCAGCTTTTGCGTCGACCATAACAGCCTTCTGCCCGGTATTTACACCTCCCGCATCGACGGGGACATCGTGACTTACGACATTCGGATGAGGAGACCCAATCTGCCGCCTTATCTTACGAATCCGGCTCTGCACACCATCGAGCATCTCTTTGCTACTTTCGCAAGGAATTCTGTTTGGAAAGACAATGTGATCTATTTCGGACCGATGGGATGCAGGACTGGATTTTATCTATTGCTGCGGGACATGGAGCCAGAGGATGCCATTCGCCTGATCGTCGATACCTTTCGGAAAATCGCTGATTACGCCGGACCGATTCCGGGCGCGTCCGCCTCGGAATGCGGAAATTACCGGGAACATGATTTGACTGGGGCCGTTCTGGAAGCGAAAAAGTTTCTGCCGGTCGTTCAGAACTGGAAAACGGAACAGCTAAACTATTCCGCTAAAAGTAAGTAATTCCTTTTAAAGGGTTGCAAATTTGTAACTTTTGTTATACAATTAAGGACAGGGTTACAAAGTTGTAATTATTTTGCCCTTGAAAGGATTTGTTTGAATGCAGGTCCAAAAGCTGGCCAGGCTGCCGGATGTCGACTGGGCTTCGGCCGGATTGAAGTTGCGGGATGCAAATATCTGCTTTTGCCGTTTCTTATATGTCGTAGGAGTCCAGTCGATCCGGATCATGAAGCACCTGCGCCGAAATTTGGCCATATTTTTCCGGCCGTTCACGAATGTCTGCGAGCACTTGTACTTTCTTGCGATCGGCAGAAGGCTCGTTTGGCTAAAAGAAGAAATTCATTCGATCCAAAGCGGATTTTTAATTGCAAAGCAGCGCCTTTTAAAAGCAAGAAGCCATGGAGCGCTTGCCGTTTTAAAAGAGTGTTTTCATGTTACGGGAATCAGCTTTCGTCTGCACAAAAGCTTTGTTCTATCGGTCCTCGGCGTCGCCGCTCCGTTGTTTTCGATTTTGCTTCTTTTTTTTACGGTACAATATTGGAATCACTTAAGCTACGGGTTGATTCTCGAAAACAATGGAAAGCAAATCGCATTTATCCAAAATGAGAACACCTATGAACAGGCGACGGAAATGGTGAACCAACGCATGGTTCACGATACGGTGGATGGGGAGTCCCAGCTTAAATTCAAACCGAATTTTCAGCTTTCCATTGGCGGCAGTGTTTATGCAACCGCATCTTATGTATGCAACAAACTGATAGAGCAATCAAACGGCATTATAGAAGAAGCCAGCGGCCTTTACGTGGATGGAGAACTGATGGGCGTTGTAAAAAGCGGCGCCGATCTGAGGTATTTGATTCAGAATCTGTTGGATGCCGCGAAGGAAAACGAAAAGAATGCCACGGCACAGTTTATTCAGAATGTGCAAATTGAAAACGGACTTTACCCGACGACTTCGATCATTTCCACGGACGACATGAATCAGCTTGTGACAAGTACTTCCAAAGCCGGCGTGACCTACACGGTGAAGGAAGGGGATACGGTTACTTCGATTGCCAAAGCCAATCACATGAAGATTTCCGATTTAAACAAGATCAACGGAAATCAGCTTGGCGATTCGATTCATCCGGGAGACTTGATTAATATTGAAGTTGCGGAACCGAGACTGAAAGTTGAACTGATCAAGACAGAGACGGATCAGGTATCGATTCCTTTTAAGACAGTCACCCAAAACGATGATTCACAGTATACCGATTATACAAAAGTCCTGACTCAAGGAGCCGACGGACTGCAGGAATGCGTCGAAAAAGTTTATACGGTAAACGGCATTGAAACGAAGCGCGAGACTGTCAGCAATACGATTCTGTCACAGCCGGTCGATAAGGTCGTTTTGACCGGGACCAAAAAGAGGCCTAAAACGGGAAGCGGCGTCAGCAGCGGGAGCCTGATGTGGCCGGTTCCGTCACTTCACACGATTACGACTTATTTTACCTGGCGGTGGGGACAATTCCACACTGGGATTGATATTTCCGGCTCAAGCGCGTATGGAAAAACAATTGTCGCCGCAGACGGCGGCGTTGTAATCGCAGCGGGGTGGGACGGAGGCTATGGAAATCGGGTTGTTGTCCGCCATAATGGAACTCTGAGCACTTTGTACGGCCATTGCAGCAAAATCCTTGTATCAACCGGGCAGAAGGTTTCAAAAGGCCAGGCGATTGCGCAGGTGGGCAGCACTGGAAATTCCACCGGACCGCATTGCCATTTTGAAGTGATTAAAAACGGAACAAAAGTAAATCCTATAGGATATGTACACAATTAAACGGTGATTCGCCGTTTTTAACAAACGGCGAATCATTTTTGTGTTTTTATTGACTTTTGCAAAATCCTGTATTATTATCAATAAGGTGTAATATTGCCTGATTCCCTTTCAAATGGATGTTGGCTTATACCATTTTTTATGTTCAAAATTAGATGTTTTCGTTCAAATATTTACATGTGCGGAAATGGAAAGATCATTAAATATTTGAAAAAAATTTGTTATAATAGTATTGTCAAATTAAGATTGGAGCGACCGCATTGGATAAATTCGTAATTAAAGGCGAATGCCGTCTTTCCGGTGAGGTTACCATCAGCGGAGCAAAAAATGCAGCGGTGGCAATCATCCCGGCGGCAATCCTTTCTGACGGCGTGTGCCGTATTGAAAATGTCCCCGATATCACAGATGTTTCGTCTATTACCGGCATCTTATATGATATGGGCGCCAAAATCCGTACAATTGATAGGTCCACCTTCGAGATTGATCCAGGTCCGATTCGCACCCACGTTGTTTCGGATGAGTTGGCGAGGCATATTCGCGGCTCTTATTATTTGATGGGAGCCTTGCTTGGGCGTTTTCACCATGCGGTTGTTACGATGCCGGGCGGCTGCGATTTCGGCGTGCGTCCGATTGACCAGCATTTAAAGGGCTTTTTGGCGCTGGGCGCAAAATACAAGCTGGAGAACGGAATGGTCGACGTCTCCGCCGATCATCTCAGCGGAGCCAGCATTTATCTTGACGTTGTTTCGGTCGGAGCCACGGTAAACATCATGCTTGCCGCGGTCAAGGCCGAGGGGACAACCATCATTGAAAACGCCGCCAAAGAGCCGCACATCGTTGACCTCGCCAACTTTTTGAATTCCATGGGAGCCGATATCCGCGGGGCCGGTACGGACGTAATTAAAATCTATGGAGTTCAGCATTTGAATGGCACAACCTATTCCATCATTCCCGATCAAATCGAAGCCGGAACTTATATGGTGGCCGCCGCCGCCACCAGCGGGGATGTTCTGGTTAAAAATGTGATTCCGAAACATCTGGAGTCCATTTCTGCCAAGTTGGAGGAAATGGGGGTCAAGGTGGAGGAATTTGACGATTCTATCCGCGTGGTACGCGACGGAGTTCTGAATAAATGCAATATTAAGACCATGCCGCATCCTGGATTCCCTACGGATATGCATCCTCAGATCGCAGTCCTTCTCTCCATTGCACAAGGGACAAGTATTGTAAACGAAAGCGTATGGGACAACCGTTTCCGTTATGTTGAAGAACTGAAACGGATGGGGGCTCAGATTTCCGTTGACGGCAAACTGGCCGTGATAGAAGGTGTCGACCATCTGAATGCCGCCCCCGTCCGTGCGGTTGATCTTCGTGCAGGGGCGGCAATGATTATTGCCGCTCTCTGTGCCCGCGGCACCACGCAGATTGAGGATATCCGTCATATTGAACGCGGATACGAAAATGTGGAAAGTAAGCTGCGCATGCTGGGAGCGGATATTCGCCGGATTCATATCCCCGATACCGAATCGGCCAAAGTTGTTTGAAAGCGGAGGGGTGGACAGGAGTCCTCCCTTTTTTCTTTTGTACCAATTAAGAAATCAAATTATTTGGGGGAAATCAATTGGCTCGATTTTGCGCTTTGTTCAGCGGGAGCAGCGGGAACAGTTATTACATAGGGTCCGAACGGTCGGGAATTCTGGTCGATGCCGGCAGAACGGCAAAACAGCTTGACGCCATGCTTGAAAATTGCGGAATCCGGTGTGAGGCGGTCCAGGCTGTTTTTGTGACCCATGAGCATTCCGACCATATCAAGGGCCTGAGGGTGTTTGCGTCAAAGCACCATCTGCCGGTTTTCGCATCCGCCGGTACTCTGACGGAGCTGGAACTTCTCGATTGTCTCAGTCCCAAATATGAAGCAAATGTGATCGGCGAGTCCGGAATGGAATGTGCCGGGATGTTTATCAAACCATTTCACACGTCTCACGACAGTGCGGAGAGTATCGGTTATCGAATCGAGACCCACGACGGACGGACAGTCGCCGTTTCGACGGACTTGGGATTTTTGACGGATGAGGTCCGGCAGGATTTGACCGGCGCCGATATGATCGTGTTGGAATCTAATCACGATGTCGGCATGCTGCAGAGCGGTCCGTATCCCTATTATTTAAAAAGGCGTATCCTGTCAAAAACCGGACATCTTTCCAATATGGACTGCGCGGGGGAGTTGAGCGGTTTCGCGGCCAGCGGCACGACGCGGTTTGTTTTGGCTCATCTCAGTTCGGAAAACAATACTCCGGAATTGGCTTACCAAACGTCTCTTTGTTCCCTGACCATGTCCGGGCTGAAACAGGGAACGGATTTCGAACTGTATGTTGCCCCTAAGGAAAACAGGGAAGGAAAGCTGATTCTATTTTAAAATGCTGAGATGCAATCTGATTTGTGTTGGGAAACTAAAAGAAGAATATTGGAAAAAAGCCTTTCAGGAATACGAGAAACGTCTGCAGCCGTTCTGCCGCTTTTCTGTAACCGAGCTTCCGGAGAGCTGTTTGCCGGATCAGCCGAGCGAGTCCCAGATTTCTCTGGCTCTTAACCTGGAGGCGGATCGAATTTTAGCTTCTGCGGAAGGCTCCGTTCTCATCGCTTTATGCATTGAGGGGAAATCTGTTTCTTCGGAGCAGCTGGCAAGCCAGCTCAGAGACATTGCTTTACATGGGACCAGCAAAATCAGCTTTGTCATAGGGAGTTCATTTGGACTTTCGGACAGAGTGAAACAAAAAGCATTTCTGCGGCTTTCCATGTCTGCGATGACTTTTCCGCACCAGATGGCGCGTGTTATGCTGATTGAGCAGATCTATCGTTCTTTTCAAATCATCCATAACGGTAAATATCATAAATAGCTGAAAGCATATCATAAATCACTCCCCGCATATACTTCTGCGTGGGGTGGTTGATTTTGAAGGCGACGAAAAGAGGCTTTTTGAGTAATTCGATCCCTGTTATCGTGTTGATAATTTGCTGTATAGCTTTTTTGATGCTGTCCTATTTATCTTATCACCGGATTGGCCAAATCGCTTCTACGCTCGCCGAGGGGCAGGCGCCCCGCACTGTAGTCATCGATGCAGGTCACGGCGGGGAAGACGGCGGGGCATCAGGTGCTTCCGGGGTGCCGGAAAAAGACATAAATCTTGCAATTGCAAAGGACCTGGAACAGCTGTTGACGGTTTCGGGTTACCAGGTTGTAATGACCCGAACAGACGATGCGGAGATCGGCGATAATACTTTAGGCACGATCCGCGCGCGGAAGGTCAGCGACATGCACCAGCGCCTGAAGATTCTGGAAGATCAGGGAAGCTGTATTTTTATCAGCATTCATCAGAATTTTTTTACTCAGAGCCAGTATTCCGGCACTCAGATTTTTTACTCGAAAAACAATGCGGAAAGCAAACCTCTTTCGGAGGATATCAGGGCAAGAGTGGTCGGGCTGCTGCAAAAAGACAACAAAAGGGAAACAAAACCCGCCACCAGCGCTATTTATTTGCTGTGGGAAGCGAAAGTTCCCGCGGTGTTGGTGGAATGTGGATTTTTGTCCAACGCCCAGGAGGAAGCGAAGTTGAAAGACACCTCTTATCAGCAAAAAATGGCTTTTTCCATATACAGTGGATTTTTGGATTACTGCTCCGGAATCCGCCAGCCTTCCTGAATATCCGATATATGAAATATGGCGATCATGCTGAAAGGACGTGGATTATCATGGCTGGGAAAAGAAAAAGCGTCTATATCTGTTCGGAATGCGGCTTGGAATCTCCGAAATGGTATGGAAAATGTCCCGGATGCGGCCAATGGAACACCATGAACGAGGAAATCGTAGAGTCCGCGCCCTCAAAAGCGGCGGGAAACAGTGGCGCAAGATCCGGAGGACTCGTCAGGGCGGTCTCGCTGTCGGAGCTTTCCGCCTCTGAAGAAGAGCGGTATCATACCGGAATGAGTGAGTTGGACCGTGTTCTGGGCGGAGGAATTGTCAGGGGATCTCTGGTACTTGTCAGCGGAGAGCCCGGCATTGGGAAATCAACCATTTTACTTCAAATCTGTCAGCATCTTGGACAAGCCTTAAAAATACTTTATGTTTCCGGCGAAGAATCCGGAAGGCAGATTAAGCTTCGCGCCGCGCGTCTTGGCGTGGACAGCGAAAATCTGTACATCCTGACGGAGACGGACATTCAGGCGGTTATTGAGCAGGTGCGGGAGCAGAAGCCGGATCTTCTCATGATCGATTCCATTCAGACGATGAACTTTACGGATCTGAACTCATCGCCCGGAAGCGTAACGCAGGTCAGGGAGTGCACCAATGCGATTATGCGCGCGGTAAAGTCGCTTGAAATACCGGCTTTGATCGTGGGCCATGTCAATAAGGATGGTGCCATCGCAGGGCCGAAAGTACTGGAACACATCGTCGACGCGGTCCTTTATTTCGAAGGAGACCGGCAAATGTCCTATCGTTTGCTGCGGGCCATTAAAAACAGGTACGGCTCAACCAACGAGATCGGTGTCTTCGAAATGGGGGAGGACGGCCTTCATCAGGTTGAAAATCCTTCGCAGGCCATGCTGTCCGGCCGGCCAAGCCATGTGGCGGGAACCTGCGTCACCTGTGTGATGGAAGGTTCCCGTCCGATTCTTGCGGAAATTCAGGGGCTTGCGACCACCTCCGGCTATGGGACTCCGCGCCGGATGGCCACCGGGTTTGATTACAATCGAATGTCGCTGCTTCTTGCCGTCCTTGAAAAACGGGCCGGATATTTTTTTTCCAATCTTGACGCCTATGTAAACGTCGTGGGAGGACTGCGCCTTGACGAGCCGGCCTGTGACCTTGCGGTTGCGCTGTCGTTGGTCTCCAGCCTGAAAAATAAGCCGATCACTGATTCTGCCATTGTATTCGGCGAAATCGGCCTCGCGGGGGAGTTGCGTTCCGTCACGCAGATCGATGCCCGCATCGGCGAGGCAAAACGTCTTGGCTTCAAAGTCTGCGTTCTTCCCGACCACAGCCTGAGCCGGACCCGCATCAAATGGGATGGAATCCGGCTGGTAGGTGCTAAAAATGTGAAGGAGGCGTTTGAGGCCGCGACTGATTGATATCATCCGGAGAGCGCGGCGTCACTTTAATGCAGTGAACGCATCCGTCGCCGGTGTAATTTGTAATCGCCGAGGGCGTTTCAAGGGCGCAGTAGCCGTCGTGCTGATAAATGCAGTCAACATCGCACTGAATAATACTCATGAAAATTCACCTCAATAATAGTTTGGTGGATTTCCTATGATTTATTCACCCCAGCTTTTCCGCTTGATGTTATATTTTCCCTCTCTTATCACAAAATAAGCGTGATGGGGGAATGAAAATGAAACGATATCTTTTGCTTTTCGCTTTTACACTGATTGCAGCAGCTACAATTTTCACAGCGGGCAATACGATGAAAAATTCCATTCTAAAGTTGGACGTGACAAAAATGGAACCCGTTCAGGAGGTGGAATCGGTTACCTGCACCGGAAAGGTCGAACTGTCATCGAATGGAAATGTATATGCGCCCGCTCACTCGATTGTCCAAAGGGTTTACGTCAGCTCAGGACAGAAAGTGGAGGTTGGACAGGCGTTAATGGAGGTGGACGTTCTCTCTGATGGAGAGGACGATTCTCAGGAAACCGATGCCTCCTCCTATCTGGAGCAGGAAAGCGATCTGCCGAGAACGCAGACAATCGCGGCCCCCGTCAGCGGCACGGTTTCTTCTGTTTCCGTCACGGACGCAGGTTACTATATTGATCCTACGCAGCCGGCCGTCGTCATCCGCAATTCTTCGGGACTTCAAGTCCGTTTAAACGTAAATGAATCTCAAATTTCAGATATCAAAGTGGGGCAAAAGGCAGAGATCACCGGAGTTGGTTTTAAAAGTTCCAGCTATTCCGGAAAAGTAAAGGAAATATCTTCCGAGGCAAAACAAGTGCTGACCACTTCCGGACAGGAAACGGTTGTCGAGGCTGTTGTCAGCGTGACGGATGTAAAAGAAGATATCAAGCCTGGCTTTACAGCGAAAGTGAAAATTATCACATCAAGCGATTCCTCCGTTCTGGTTGCCCCCTACAGCGCAGTCCAGGCCGACCAGGACGGAAGCGAATACGTACTCCGTGTTGTGGGGGGAAAAGCGACAAAGACTCTGGTTCAGACAGGGCGCGAATTCGACAGCGGATTTGAAATCAAGTCCGGTGTTTCCAAGGATGACAGGATTGTGACAGACGCGGAAGATATACCGGATGGTGCGCGTGTCGTTCCGGTCATCGGCAAGGCGGTGAGCGCTCAGTGATAGTGGATTTTTTGAAATCCGCATTCCGGAATTTGCGGAGAAAGAGTGCCCGAACCTTGCTCACGGTGTTGGGCATCGCAATTGGAGTTTCTTCTGTTATTATTATTGCCAATATCAGCCAGAGTGGAACGGATTCCCTGAACGACGAGCTGGAAAGCCTTGGCCTTAGCGGACTTTCCATTTCTACAAAGTCGGGAACAAATGTATCTTTGACGGAGGACGACTTGGGTTTCATCCGGAAATTCAGCCAAGTGGAACAGGCTTCTCCGGTCATGGTAGAAGATACAAGCGTCACTGTCCATGACAAGACCGCTTCCACACTGCTTTGGGGAATCGATTCCAAGGCGAGCGATATCATATCTCTGCAGGTTTTATATGGCCGCTTGTTTAATCAAAGAGACATAAACACTTGTGCGAATGTTTGTTTGGTTGACGAACAATTTTCCGAAAGCGCTTATCACAGGGGCAATATGGTCGGCAAAACCATCTCTTTTCCCTGTGGAGGAATCGAACAGGATTTTACTGTTGTGGGAGTGATTAAAACGGGAACCGGTCTTTTGCAAAATCTAATCGGAAATTACATTCCTACTTTTATCTATGTACCATACACTACGATGCAGGCTTCTACCGGCCGGGACAGTTTTGACCAAGTAGCCGTAAAAATTCATACGGGGGACAATGCTGAGAACGTAGGAAAAATGATCGTGAACCATCTGGATCTTCGCAGCGGAACAGAAGCGTTTGTATCAAATAACCTGGCAAAGCAAAAAGACGGTTTGCTGCAGGTGCTTGACCTTGTGACGCTGATTCTGTCCGCCGTCGGTTCGATTTCGCTTCTGGTCGCCAGCCTGAGCATCATGACCGTTATGCTTGTGTCGGTAAACGAGAGAACCCGTGAAATAGGAATCAAAAAAGCGCTGGGTGCAACCCGGGGCGCGATCATGCTGGAGTTTTTGTTTGAGGCGGTACTCATTTCACTGATCGGCTGCATTTTGGGAACCGGTACAGGGTACCTGATCTCCTGCGCCGGTGCGGCCTACTTTCATGTAGCGTTTCATTTCAGGATCGATATCATTTTAATGGCGGCAGGCTTTTCCATTCTTTCGGGGACTGTTTTTGGCGTATATCCGGCCTATAAGGCCGCCCGCCTGAAACCAGTGGATGCACTGCGGCAGGAGTAATCATGCGGTATATTCAAACCCCAAACCTCCCTGAGACGGATGTCAGCCTTCTCACGGCCTCCGCGGCCTATCCCGGAATATTAATGGAGCTGAAGAGATTGGGGATCAGTGCCATTCCTGTCGATCCAAGCAAATCGCTGCCGGCGCCAGTACAGGCTCACGCGGACATGCTGTGCCATCCTCTTGGCGGCCGGCGGGTTATCGTCGCGAAAGGGGAAAAAAGATTAGCGGCAGATCTGAAACAATTCGGTTTCAAAATCATAGAATCCGTCTCAAGTATTGCGGGCTCCTATCCAAATGATTCCGGACTGAACGCGGCGAGAGTTGGCAACAAATTGATTGCAAATCCCCAAATTCTTGATAAAGCGATATGGGATGATTGTTTATCAAAAGGTATAAAAATCATCGAGGTCCGGCAGGGTTATACGAAATGTTCAACCGCCGTTGTAGATGAACATTCCATTATCACATCGGATGATGGAATTGCAACGGCGGCATTCAAAGCAGGGCTGGAAGTGTTGAAAATTCAGCCGGGACATATCAGGCTTCCCGGGTATTCCTATGGATTTATCGGGGGCTGCTGCGGACTGATCGGTCGGAATCGAATGGCATTTGCAGGCAATCCGAACAGCCATCCGGATTTTTGCAGAATCAAAGAATTTCTCGACCGGAGAGAAATAGAAGTTATAATACTTTCCAAAGATTCGCTTCTGGACATCGGCGGAATGATCCCGTTGATGGAAGGGGAATAAGAGGAGTGGAAATAAATATTGACAAGAGATAAAAGAAGTGATAATATTATACAAAATAAATATTTTGTATAATTCAGGGGACCTGAATTTCCGCTTACGCATACAAAATAAGCGTTTTGTGCAAGCTGGGCAAAATGAGCGATTGATAAGCCCGCTCCATATACTTTAATACTTACTGAAAGGAACACGTTTATGAAACCAGAACTTCTCGCCGAAGCCCCCCCGGTGATCCGGGAATTTTTGGGATATATTGAAACGATCCGGGGAAAGTCGCCAAAAACAGTCGAAGAATATTATCTTGACTTAAGGACTTTTTTCCGTTACATAAAGCTGCGTCGCGGCCTTGTGCCGCCGGATACCGATTTTGAAAAAATCTGTATTTCCGATATCGACCTCGATCTGATCAAAACAATCGATTTGACGCAGGTCTTCGAGTACATGAACTATCTGAGCACCATGCGCGGAAATCGGGCGTCGACACGCTCACGAAAGGTTTCAAGTCTGCGCAGCTTTTTTAAATATTTGACTAATAAAACAGGTAAGTTGGATGTAAATCCAGTAAAGGAGCTGGAAACACCAAAACTGAAAAAATCTCTTCCCAAATATTTGTCTCTGGAACAAAGCATGGAGTTATTATCAAAGGTCGAAGGCAAAACAAAGGAACGCGACTACTGCATGCTAATTCTTTTCTTGAATTGTGGGATGCGGCTTTCAGAGTTGGTCGGGCTGAACCTGACAGATATTCATTTCGGGAATTCCACTGCCAATATCACCGGCAAGGGCAATAAAGAACGGATTGTGTATCTGAACGATGCCTGCCTCGACGCATTGAAGCGTTACCTTGCCGTCCGTCCGCGCGAGGGGGTCATCGACAAAAACGCGCTTTTTATCAGTGGGCAGCGAAAGCGGATCAGCCCGAAAACCGTTCAGCATCTCGTAAAAAAATATCTCTCTATGATAGATCTCGGCGGACCTGGCTATTCTGTACACAAGCTCCGCCACACGGCCGCGACCCTGATGTACCAGCATGGACATGTCGATATCCGGGTCCTGAAAGACATCCTGGGGCATGAGAATCTGGGAACAACCGAAATCTATACCCATCTTTCCAGTGAACAGATGGCGACGGCGGCACAGGCAAATCCGCTTTCACACGTTAAGCAGAGACCGTCTTTGGGTTCTGAAAAGCCGAAGAAAGAATAAGGAAGAGTTAGTTATAAAAAAAGAAGCGGTTTCGCTTCTTTTTTTATATGTGCAGATTATTTTTTATCCTCCGATTCCAGATCCGTTTCTTCCTTCTGAAGGCCGGTTTCCGGTTGTTTTTCCTGTTGCTTTTGATAGGGTTGAATCATCGTTTGATAGACCAAAGGATAGATGACATAATTGATCATAAAAAAGCTCAGGGAGAACAGTAATGTTGCGGCGAACAAAATTACAATTATCAGGCTGAACGGTGTGATTTGTGAGATATAAAATCCAAAATAGATTCCAAATGACAGAGCGGCCAGCAACACCGTCAGCAGGAAATTGCGCCATAGTCCTATCACCGCGAAAATCAGCGCATTTTTATAAATCTGAATCAGTTTCAGGTCGAAGGTAACGATCATGAGAGGAACGTAATATTGGGCAAAAACCAGGAATATTGCGACGGTAATGCAAAGATAGAACGCGATTGCATGGATTGCTCCGTCGGATAACCGGTCAAAATAAAACCGAATGGAAAAGTTAAGGATAAAATATAAAACATAGCAAATGAAACCGTTGATCAGGAATGCTTTCCAGTTCAGTTTCACCGCGTCGAAAAAATCAGATACCAAAAACACATGTTCTTGTTTCGCATAATTCCGTGTTACAAAAGTGATCCCGGCCAAAAACGGCGAAATCAGCAGCACGGGAATCAAACCGGACAGAAAAGGGGAAAGAAATTTTTCAGCGAAGTATGTGGTTACAAGCGAGATAGCGGCGAAAATGGAAAACAGGAGGTTCAATTCAATAAATTGGGAAAATTTCCGAAAAAAGATTAAAAAGAATCGGACGACCGCATTTTTCTCCGGTTCATCCTTTCTGACTCCTGGTCCCGGTTTATCATAATTAATGTGGAAAAGGCCCAATAAACATCCTCCCCTACCCCAGTTTTGCCCGTGGATGGCACTGGTTGTACACTTCTTTGTAATGATCGTTCAGCAGATGGACATAAATCTGTGTGGAAGAAATGTCGGCATGCCCCAGCATTGCCTGAATGTCTTTCAGCTCCGCTCCGTTTTCCAGAAGATGAAGCGCAAAGGAATGGCGAAGCGTGTGCGGCGTAATTTCCTTTACGATTTTCGCCTGTTCCGCATATCCTTTTACAATTTTCCAAAATCCCTGGCGCGTCAGCCGGCGTCCGTTCAGGTTGACAAAAAGGGCCTGTCCTCCCGCCGGGGTGATAATTTGGGACCGGACCCTCGCGATGTAATCAGAGATAGCGCTAATCGAAGTGGGGTAAACCGGGATGACGCGTTCATTTCGATCAGAACAGCACCGGAGCATTCCCGTGGAGAGGCTGATGCTTCCGATATCGAGGTCCACCAGTTCCGAAGCGCGAATCCCCGTTGCATAAAGAAGCTCCAGCATAGCCTTGTCACGGCATCCCTTGGCTTCCTGGATGTTGGGCTGGGACAACAGAAGCTCGATTTCCTTGCCGTTTAAAATCTGCGGGAACTTTTTTTCCCCTTTTTTTAAGCGGATTGATTTTGCCGGATTGGCGCTGGCAAATCCAGAAAGGACCATATACTGATAAAAGCATCGAATGGATGCGAGATTTCTTGTAATGGTAGCTTCGGATTTTTTGTTCCGTTTCATGTCTTCAATGTAGGATTTCATCGTTTCCGTGTCGGCGGAAACCGGGTCCCCTGTTCCCTTTTCGGAAAGATAAAAAATAAAATGCTCCACGTCCCTCATATAAGACTCCAATGTATTGGCAGAAACCGATTTTTGATTCACCAAATATTCGCTGAAACCAAAACAAAAATCCTTCATTTTATTTGGTCCTTTCCATTTTGTTAAAAGGAAAACAGGCCGCCGAAACAGGCGGAGAAAAGAAGGTCAATCAGCGCCGCAAAAAAGGCAATGCCCAAAACAGCGCCGAAATGCAGCAAATAAATCTTCAATTTTGAGCGACTAATCGTTTTTGAGCCGCAGGAAACCAGCAAACGAGAAAAAGCAATGCCCTCCCTGGCCGCGAGCAAAACAGACAGGCAGCAAAAGAAAGCCCCCGGCAAAATTACGACCAGATTAAATAGGATCCCATAACCGCCGTAATTCGAGTAAAGATACCCGGAAGTCAATCCGAGGCCTAAACCTCGAAAAAATGGAATGAACGGAATCAGCAACATCCCCCACAGGGATAAACCGCATAAAAAGCAGGCGAAAATAAACAGAAAAGCGGAAGCAAAGGAAGCCACAAAGATCGAAAGAAAAGAAGCAGTCATCCGCGCTTTAAAGTTCCCCGCAAAAAGAAAATCCATCCGTTCCAGCGCCTGTGGGTCCGCGTTTCTTGCGTAGACAGCTCCGACTGCCATTCCCGCCAAAAAAACAGCCGCCAACAGAACCAGCTCCCAGTTCAGACGTGCCGCTTTTATCATATCATGCCCACAGAAAGCCGATTTTTTCCGAAATCCGTGGGCAACAACCATTACCCTTCTCATACTGATCAATTCCTCCCAACGGAGATCCTATCAAAGTGTATGAGGGACAAACGGATTCTATGTTTACTTTCCCAATTCCTCAGCGCGCGCGGTGCAGGCTCTCATCGCTTTATCAATCGTCTGTTCAAAGTGATTTTTTTCCAAAACGTCCAGCGCGGCGACAGTCGTTCCGCCGCGGGACGACACCTTCCGGATCAGTTCATCCGGCGTATCCCCCGATTTCAAAAGCATTTCCGCACTGCCAATCAGCGTCTGGCAGAAAAGCGGCAGCGAAACCGACGGCTGGATCCCCTGCTGTTCGGCGCTCTCCAAAACCGCCTTGGCAAACAAATAAATATAAGCCGGGCTGCTCCCGTTTACCGCAATGACGGCGTTCATCTGGCTTTCCTCGATCTGCGACACCATGCCGCAGGATGAAAAAAGCTTTAATACCAGATGATAAGTTTCGTCCGCCACGTTTCCGGTCCGGCAAACCGCCGTGGCACCTTTTCCGAGCGTCAGCGGTGTGTTGGGCATCGCGCGGATCACGGGACAGTCGCAGGAAAGGGCGGAGACAATGGAAGAGGATGAGATCCCGGCGGCGATAGAGACCAGAGTTTTCCCCTTTTCGACTACAGGCCGGATTTCATCCAGCATGGGCGGAAAACTCTGCGGTTTTACGGCGAGAAACACAATGCTGCATGTTTTGACCAAATCACAAGCGAAATCCACAGCAAGAATGCCTGCCTTACGGTGCAGGCTCTCCCTCTTTTCCTTATGAATATCGTAGACATAGATCTGGTCCGCGGGAAAAGTCTGATTTTTCACCACTCCGCTGATGATGGCCGCCGTCATGTTCCCGCCGCCGATAAAGCCGATTTTCTGATTTTCCATTTTTCCCCTCCGGGCATTTGAGATATCTTTATACTAAACCAATTCCCTATTTGAATCAATACAAAAAGTTACAAGATTTTGATTTTTATTGGATTCGTAAAAATTCGCGATGCAAATTTATGTAAACCATCCTCTTTTATCCCTGATCCGCGAGAGCCGCCTGGATCATAATGGCGCATTCCAGTCGTTTTTTCTCCAGCGAACAGGAAATCGCATGCGGTTTGTGAAGATCGCCCTCATATTGCCAGTTGTTCGCATTGCAGCCTCCGCTGCAATAAAATTTTGCCCAGCAGTTTCTGCACTCAGGTTTTGAATAGACGTTTGCAAGGGCAAAGCGGTCCTTCATTTCCAGATTCAGGCTTCCGTCCAGCACGCTGCCCATTTTCCACTCTTCCTGTCCGACAAACTGATGACAGGGATAAATATCTCCGGAAGGAGTCACTGCGACATACTCGTTTCCGCAGCTGCACCCCCGCAGCCTTCGGATAGCGCAGGGGCCCTGGTTCAGATCGATCATAAAATGATAGAAATCAAACCCCTTCCCTTCCCTGCTCCGCTTGATAATCAGATCGGAGAGCGTATCATATTCCTCAAAGATCCGGGGCAGGTCCTCTTCCTTGACGGAATAGTCGAGCCTTTCTTCCGAAACGACGGGTTCCATGGAAATCTCATTAAAGCCCAAGTCCAACAGATGTTCAACATCCTTGGTGAAATCCAGGTTATATTTTGTAAAAGTGCCTCTCACATAATAGTCTTTGTCCCTGCTGCGTTTGGCGACCAATTTCTGGAATTTGGGAAGGACGCTGTCATAGCATCCGGATCCGTCCACGCGCGTGCGCAGCCGGTCATGAACGCTTTTTCTGCCATCAAAGGACAAAATGCAGTTTGACATTTCGCGGTTGATAAAATCGATTTTATCATCGCTGAGCAGCAGACCGTTTGTCGTTATGGTAAAACGGAAGTTCTTATCGTAAGCCTTTTCTAAGCCTCGCGCGTAGGCAACCGTCTGTTTTACCACGTCAAAATTCATCAGGGGTTCTCCGCCGAAAAAATCGACTTCCAGATTGTGGCGTCCGACGGATTTTTCAATCAGAAAATCGATGGCGCTTTTCGCCACTTCAAACGGCATCAGCATTCTTTCGCCGCCAAAATCTCCCTGCGCCGCAAAACAGTATTCGCACCGCAGGTTACAGTCGTGAGCAATATTCAGGCACATGGATTTAATGGGAGCGTTTTTCAGCATGGCCGCGAATTTCTCATATCCATCCGGTGAAAATAACTGCCCCTTTCGGTGCAGTTCCTGAATTTCCCCGTAGGCTTCCCGGAGCGTTGCCTCATCATAACGATTCTTTAAAGCGTCCATCATCGTTTCGGGCGGATGTTCAGGCACATCGGCATCAGCCAAATAATCCAATATATCAAACGGAGCGTCGTCGAAAAGGTGGACCGCGCCGCTGTTGGTATCCAAAACGATTTTATATCCGTTTAAAGAATACTTGTGAATCATTTACATTTCTCCATCCGAACAAAATTTAAGGGACAGAATCCTGTCCCTTTGCGGCTAATTCAAATAGCCTTCTGCTATCTATTCTTATTTTCGCACTTCTGGTTGGAAACCGTGCAGGAAGTTTTGCATGCCGACTGGCAGGATGCCTGGCATTCGCCGCAGCCGCCCTTCGCAGCGCTTTCCCGCAAATTCGCCTGATTCAGCGTTTTAATCTGCTTCAATTTTAAAGCCTCCGTTTCACGAGTAAGTTATGAACGAAACTATTATAGCAATGATGGAAGGAATAGTCAAAATTATTTCCGTTTCAGCTTCGTTTTTCTGCTGACGGCAAGCACGCCGCCAATGGCGCCGGACAGAACCATCACCAGCAGGCGTATTCCGCATTGAGCCGGTTCGACCGCTTTATTCGATACTGCAAGTCCGGAAAAGAGGAACAACGCAAATAAAAGCATTCCGGAAGCCGCGCCGAACAGCAGTCCGCGCTTTTTAGAGATTCTCGCCGCGATGTATCCCGCCGCAAAAGCGCTGAGAACGGATACCGCGATGACAAGAGGGGATAAAAGCCCCTGAGGAATGCTTTCCGCAGAAACAAAAACCAATGCTGAAACACCCAAAAAGACCGCACAAATCAAAGCTCCCGCAACGGAACCGATCACGATGGCGCGAATGGCATCTAACACAGGTTTTTGACGAATGGACTTTGAACTTTTCATCATAACCGCCCCCTCCAATATCCTGACAAATAGATATTCGGAAAGGGCGGCAGATATTACAAATGATCCGGGCTATTCAGCCTGATCATGAGTCGTTTCAATACTGCCGACAGCCCATTTTTTGATTTTGATCTTTGCGCGGTCCGTACCGGTTTCAATAATCAGTGTGCCTGTATCTTCTTTGATTCCAACCACACGCCCTTCAATTCCGCCGATCGTCGTGATATCGTCTCCGACCTGGACGTTGCTGCGCATCTTTTCTTCCTGCTTTTTTCTCTTTTGCTGAGGTCTCATCAAAAGGAAATAAAAGACGCCGACAATCAGGACCATATAAAGGATTGTAATCCAAAGGCTGCTGCCTGTTCCGGCAGTTCCGCCGGTCAGTAGGAAATTCATGAATACCAACACCTCTCTCTTAATGTTTAGATTATATCAGCAAATAGGATTTCATGCAAGGTTTTCTCATATTCTGCGGTTCAAAACTTCCAGATTCTCCCGATAAAACCTTTCAAATGTTTCATTCTGCAGAGAATCCCTGATTTTTTCAAAAAAGCTGTTGTAAAAATAAATATTATGCATGACGCAAAGCCTCATGGCCAGCATTTCGCCGCTTTTGAACAGGTGGTGGAGATAAGCGCGGGAAAAGTTTTTGCAGACCGGGCAATCACAGTCCGGGTCCAGCGAAGTATCGTCCAACTCGTATTTTGCGTTGAAAAGGTTGCGTCTTCCCTGCCGTGTAAAAACGTGTCCGTGCCTCGCGTTGCGGGTCGGCATCACGCAGTCAAACAGGTCCACTCCCCTCCGGACCGCTTCCAGAATGTTCCCCGGCGTTCCCACGCCCATCAGATACCTGGGTTTGTCCATCGGCATCTCCGGGACGACCGCCTCGATGATCCGGTACATTTCCTCACTGCTTTCCCCAACCGCCAAACCGCCGATCGCATAGCCGTCCAAATCGAGGTCCCGGATCCTTTTCATGCAGTCGACGCGCAGGTCCTCATAGGTGCTTCCCTGATTGATTCCAAACAGCATCTGCCTGGGATTGATGGTTCCCGGTTCCCGGTTCAGGCGGTTCATTGCCTCCTTGGAACGGCAAAGCCAGCGGACGGTGCGGGCACAGGAATCGCGCGCGTATTCGTATGGCGCGGGATTCTGGACGCACTCATCGAACGCCATGGCGATGGTCGAAGCGAGGTTCGACTGGATTTTCATGCTCTCTTCGGGCCCCATGAAAATTTTTCTTCCGTCGATGTGGGACGCGAAGGTCACACCCTCCTCCGTAATATTCCGCAATTTTGCAAGGGAAAAAACCTGAAATCCGCCGCTGTCGGTTAAAATAGGCCCATCCCATCGCGTAAAGCGGTGGAGCCCGCCCAATTTCCGGACGGTTTCATCCCCCGGGCGCAGATGCAGATGATAGGTGTTGCAAAGCTGCACCTGACATTTCAGGTCTTTTAGATCCAGCGCGGATACCGCGCCTTTTATCGCGCCTGCGGTCGCAACGTTCATAAAAGCGGGGGTCTGAATTTTGCCGTGAGGCGTGGTGAATTCCCCGCGCCGCGCCGCATCGCAGTTTTGAATCAGATGAAACATAGCTGCCACCCTTTTAATAAATCAGCATTGCGTCGCCAAAACTGAAAAACCGGTATTTTTCCTTTACCGCGACTCGATAGGCGTTCATAATATGGTCGTAGCCGGCCAGTGCGGAAACCAGCATGATCAGCGTGCTTTCCGGCAGATGAAAGTTGGTGATCAGACCATCTAGCACCTTGAATCGATAGCCGGGATAGATAAAAATATCCGTCCATCCGGCACTTTCCCGGATGCACCCCTCTTTGGTTCCGACCGCTTCCAGCGTTCTGCAGCTCGTAGTCCCGACGGCGATCACGCGGCCGCCGTTCCGCTTTGCCCGGTTGATCTGTTTCGCTGTCTGCGCGGAAAGATAGTAATGCTCGGAATGCATCTTGTGCTCCGTGACCTTTTGCGCCGTGACGGGGCGGAATGTCCCCAAGCCGACATGGAGCGTCACGAAAGCCAAGTCGATCCCCTTGTCCTTGATCTTCTGGAGCAACTCCGGAGTGAAATGAAGCCCGGCCGTCGGCGCGGCGGCGGACCCGATCTCTTTGGAATAGACCGTCTGGTAGCGCTCGTTGTCCCGGAGTTCTTCTTTGATATAATGAGGAAGCGGCATCTGCCCTATTTTGTCCAGAATTTCATAAAAATTTCCTTCGCAGGTAAAACGGGCAAGCCGATTTCCGTCCTCGATAATATCTAAGACCTCCGCGCGAAGGAGCCCGTCGCCGAAGGTGAATTTCGAACCGATCTTTGCACGCCTCCCCGGGCCGGTCAGGACCTCCCACACGTCGCCTTCCCGGTGGTTCAGCAATAAAAATTCAACTTTTGCCCCGGTTTCATCCTTGACTCCCAACAACCTGGCCGGAAGGACGCGGGAATCGTTCAGCACCAGACAATCCCCCGGATTCAGGTAATCAATAATATCGTAGAAATGCCGATGCTCCACTTCTCCCGTTTTCCGGTTCAAGGTCAGCAGGCGGGAAGAATCCCTCGGCTCCGCCGGTGACTGAGCAATCAGGTCTTCTGGCAGATCATAATAAAAATCTTTTGTTTTCAGATTGTCAAGATCCAGTTCCATTTTCATGTCTCCCATTCTGTCACAGGTAAATACCAATTGTCTATTATAAATAAATTGACAATCAATAGCAACCCATGCTATTATATTTTAGGATTTATCTTGTTGGTTTTACAGACGATGAAACTTAGGATAGAGGCGCGAATTTCAAGATGAGCGGGGCGAGGCTGCCAAAGCCGATGAACCCACGCGAAAGGGGAAATCGCCGAAGGGGATACTTTGGCAGAGTATTCGCCTGGTCAGCATGCAAACAGTGTGCGGACTGTCATCAGATTCTGATGGAGAGCTATCGACCTTTGAAAAGCGGCGCGCGCTGCTTTAAAATCGAGAAGCGCCACAATACTCTGATGACCGGTATTTTACCGGCTTTTTTATTACGCAGATATTTTTTCTTGTTCCTTTCATATATTATTTAGGAGGCCTGTTCTCATGAAAAATTATCGGGTGGGAATCGTCGGCGCGACCGGAATGGTTGGACAGCGTTTCGCCGTCCTTTTGGAAAACCATCCCTGGTTTACTGTAACCGCACTGGCCGCGAGTGAGCGGTCGGCCGGCAAAACCTACCGGGAAGCGGTCGGGAAACGCTGGCTGATGACAACCCCTATGCCGAAAAACTTGGAAAACATGGTAATCATGGACGCTGAAAAAGACAAGGACAAAATCGTGGAAATGGTGGATTTTGTCTTTTGCGCAGTCAATATGGAGAAACAGAAAACGAGAGAGCTGGAGGAGATGTATGCGAAGTCAGAATGCCCCGTCGTTTCCAATAACAGCGCGAACCGCCTGATTCCCGACGTTCCGATGCTGATTCCGGAAATCAACCCGGGGCACGCGGATATTATTCCGTTCCAGAGAAAACGGCTCGGGACAAAGCGCGGATTTATTGCCGTAAAGCCCAACTGTTCCATACAGGCTTATGTCCCTGCGGTTACACCCCTCCTTGATTTGAATGTGACAAAGATCCTTGCCTGCACCTATCAGGCGATTTCAGGAGCGGGCAAAACATTTGAAACCTGGCCGGAGATGGTTGACAACGTCATTCCGTTTATTGGAGGCGAAGAGGGAAAATCCGAAAACGAGCCGATGAAAATCTGGGGCCGCATTGAAAATGGCGCGATCGTCAACGCCGCCGCCCCCAATATCACAACGCAGTGTCTGCGTGTTCCGGTCAGCGACGGTCACATGGCCGCAGTGTTTCTGTCCTTCGAAAAGAAAATCCCCATGGATGAAATGATCGACCGATGGAATCATTTTAGCGGAGAGCCGCAGAAGCTTGCTCTCCCGAGCGCTCCCAAAAAGTTTTTGTATTATTTCCGGGAGGATGACCGGCCGCAGACTCGCCTGGACCGCAATCTGGAAAACGGCATGGCGGTTTCGATCGGACGCCTGCGCCCCGACAGCCAGTATGACGTAAAATTCGTGTGCCTGTCCCACAACACGCTTCGCGGCGCGGCCGGAGGCGGGGTTCTGATGGCTGAATATCTCTGTTCAAAGGGATTTATGGATGAATAATACTGCCAAAACCGGGAGGTAGATTTTTTATGAAAAAGCTTGTATTTACGGGTTCCGGCGTTGCATTGGTCACTCCGATGAAACAGGATGGCTCTGTAAATTACGATGTCTTGGAGCGTCTTGTCGATTTTCACCTTCAGAATGGAACCGATGCGATCGTTGCCTGTGCCACGACGGGCGAATCCCCCGTTCTCAGCCACGAGGAGCATTGCAGAATTGTTGAACTGATCGTTAAAAAAGTTCAAAAGCGGATTCCGGTCATTGCAAGCTCCGGAAGCAATGACACCCAATATGCCGTCGAGCTTTCACGCTCGCTACAGGACATCGGAGCGGACGCCCTTTTGCTGATTACGCCATATTATAATAAAACGTCTCAGACTGGGCTGATCAGACACTTTCATTATATTGCGGACCGGGTCGATCTCCCCATGATTCTCTATAATGTTCCATCCCGGACCGGCTGCAATATTCAGCCGGAAACTTATCAGGCAATTGCGGAGCATCCTAACATTGTCGGTACGAAGGAAGCGAACGGGGATTTACCCGCCTGTGCGAAAACGATTTCGCTCTGCGGGGATAATCTTACGGTTTACTCCGGAGAAGACAATCAGACTCTTCCGATTCTTTCTTTGGGAGGCAAGGGCGTCATCTCAGTTGCCGCAAATATTGTTCCAGAAGCAATGAAACAAATTTGTACCGACTACTTGAACGGAAATGTGGAAGCGTCGCGCAAATCCTTTTTAAATTATCTGGAACTGATGGACGCGCTCTTTTGGGATGTGAATCCCATTCCGGTGAAAACCGCTATGAATTACATGGGATTCAACTGCGGCGACTGCCGCCTCCCGCTCACCGGCATGAGCGGCGAGCTGAATGAAAAGCTCCTGAGGGTCCTAAAAAAATATCAGCTGATCAAATAATCAATGTAATTCAAAATAAAGGACGACTGAAACTGAAATGACAAGAATCATTCTGAGCGGCTGCGGCGGTGCCATGGGCAAGGTCGTTTCCAGTTGTGCCGCGGACCGAAGCGATATCGATCTTGTTGCGGGAATCGATCATCACGCCGATCAGGACCTTCCCTATCCGCTTTATTCATCCCCGGACAAGGTAGACAGAAAGGCCGATGTCCTGATTGATTTTTCCCACCCAACGCTGCTGTATCCGCTTTTGGAGTTCGGTAAAAAAACAAAGACTCCGCTTGTCCTCTGCACGACTGGATATGACAAGGAGCAGGTTCGGGCGGTGGAAGACGCTTCACGTGAAATACCAATCTTTTACTCGCGCAACATGTCTCTGGGGATCAATTTATTGATCGAGCTGGCCAGGAAAGCGGAAAGTGTTCTTGGCACTGGTTTCGATGTCGAAATAGTTGAGGCGCATCACAACCAAAAAATCGATGCGCCCAGCGGAACAGCCCTGATGATCGCAAACGCTGTGGCCGATGTTTCCGGCGGGCAAATGCACTATATGTATGACCGTCACTCCCAAAGGAAAAAACGTTCCGAAAACGAAATCGGAATTCATTCGATCCGCGGCGGTACCATCGTTGGCGAACATAAGGTCGTCTTTGCGGGTCCACATGAAATTCTTACAATTTCACACTCCGCACAGTCAAAAGAAATTTTTGCCCATGGAGCGCTGAATGCAGCCATATTTCTTTCACGTAAAGGAAAAGGGCTTTACTCTATGGCCGATCTCATTCGACAGGAGGATTGAAAATGAATTTGTCGCCTACAATCGCCACCGCCAATGACATTACGCTGATCACTCTTCAAAAATGCCCTTCCGAACTAAAGTTTATCGCTTATATTTTTCAAAGCATCGCCGGCTTTGACGTCGATGTGGATATGATATCCCTCGCACCGACACAAGGCGCCTATACTTCCGTTTCCTTTACGATTCCCGACGCCCATCTTGACAAGATCCTGAGCTTTACATCCGAACTCCGAAATCAAAACCAAATCAGTGCCGTTGTCAGCAGCGGCAATTGTAAAATATCCGTTTATGACGCCGGAATGAAAGACACACCGGGCATGGCTGCTGAAGTTTTTGAAGTGGCATCCTCTGCGCAGACGGATATTCGGCTCATTACCACGTCTGAAGTGGATATCTCTCTGCTTGTCACCGCCGCTGATTTTCAGGAAACTTTGGACGCTTTGAAAAACAGATTTCATAAATCTTAAAGAGATTTCCGTTAACCTTCAATCGGGAAGGCTTATTGCGGCCCCTCACATTCTTAATGTGAGGGGCTTTTTCGAATATAAACACCGATACGAATGTTCAGTTGATTTCTATTTTTGCATTGCAATCCGACGACGCAAATGCTACAATCGAATTTGGAGAAGCGAATAAAAAGAACCGGCAAGAACCCAGTTGCACTGTCACAATCATTGGAAGAATGAATAAGAATCCAGACTTTAAGTTTCGGAGGAGATGTTTGATAATGAAAACAGTGTTTTTGAATGCTCAAAAAATGGATTTTGACGAAAAGCTTGATTTTTCTGCCGTTATGCAATGCGGACCAATGGAAATCTATCCGTCGAGCGAAAACGATGAAATCATCGAGCGGGTTCAGAGCCACAATGTGGTGGTCACGAAGGAAATGCCGGTCGGAAGGGAAATGATCGGGAGGTTTCCCTCCTGCGTGAAAATGATCTGCGAAGCGGGAACCGGATATAACAATATCGATATTGCCGCGGCAAAGGATAAAGGAATTTTAGTCTGCAATATTCCAAGTTACAGTACGGATGCCGTCGCACAGCTCGCCATCACGTTCGTTTTGGCATTGAGTTCCTCCCTGACAAAACAGCAAGTCATGCTGAAGCAGAAAAATTATGATAATTTTTACCAATTCCTTGGTGTGCCGCACTCGGAAGTCAGCGGAAAGACTCTCGGTGTGATCGGTACCGGACATATCGGTCAGCGGGTCATCCATTCGGCCCGGGCGCTTGGGATGAATGTTCTGTGCTACAGCCGGACCAAAAAAGAATGGGATGACCCGAAGGTCAGTTCCGTAAGGCTTGAATCTCTTCTTTCAAAAAGCGATTTCGTGACGATCCATTGTCCGCTTACAAAAGAAACGACTCACCTGATCAACAGGGAAAAATTCGCTCTTATGAAGCCCTCGGCTTTTCTGATCAACACTTCCAGAGGCGCTGTTATCAATGAAACCGATCTGATTGAGGCTTTGAAAAACGGAGTGATTGCCGGAGCGGCACTCGATGTCCTTGAAAAAGAACCTCCGGAAAAGGACAATCCGCTGTTCTCGATGGAGCAGGTTATTCTGACCCCGCACATCGGGTGGAAATGCATCGAAACAAGGCAAAGGCTGATTGACCTGATTGCGGAGAACATTCAGGCGTTGATTAGCGGAAAACCAATTAATGTGGTGAACTGACTTAATTGCACGGTGGGCAAGTTGCAAGGAGCCCGGAAATCGCTGTAACGCGGTTATCCGGGCTTCTTAATGCTATTATTCCCACTCAATCGTAGCCGGGGGTTTGGATGTAATATCATAAACGACGCGGTTGACATTCTTTACTTCGTTAATGATACGGCTGGAAACCTGTTCGAGCACTTCGTAGGGAATCCGCGCCCAGTCCGCAGTCATGAAATCAGTGGTCGTTACGCCCCTGAGCGCAACCGTGTTGTCATAGGTCCGGCCGTCTCCCATCACACCGACACTTTTGATGCCAGTCAGCACGGCGAAATATTGGTTGATTTTTCTGTCGAGCCTTGCCCTTGCAATTTCCTCACGGAAGATGGCGTCCGCTTCCTTGAGAAGAGACAATTTTTCCGCCGTGACCTCCCCCATCACGCGAATGGCAAGCCCGGGCCCCGGAAACGGCTGGCGCCATACCAGAGTATCCGGAAGACCGAGCTCGGTACCGACCCTCCGGACTTCATCCTTGAACAGATAGCGAAGAGGTTCCACAAGCCCGGTAAAGCCGATCTCCTTTGGCAGCCCGCCGACATTGTGATGACTTTTGATCACGGCCGCATTCCCGGTCCCGCTCTCCACAACATCAGGATAGATCGTCCCCTGGCACAGAAAATCGACGCGCCCGATTTTTCCGGCCTCTTCCTCAAATACACGGATAAACTCTTCACCGATGATCTTACGCTTTTTCTCAGGCTCCGAAATGCCCTCTAAACGCTTCAAAAAACGATCCTGGGCATTCACGCGGATCAGATTCATATCAAACTGGCTGCGAAATACATGTTCAACCTCGTCGCCCTCGTCCTTCCTTAAAAGGCCGTGGTCTACAAAAATGCAGATAAGCTGTTTTCCGACCGCGCGGTGAACCAGTGCCGCCGCGACGGAGGAATCCACGCCGCCCGAAAGCGCGCAGATCACTTTTTTATCTCCAATGGACTGTTTCATCTGTTCAACCGCAGTCTGGATAAAAGAATCCATTTTCCAATCCCCGGAGCAGCGGCAGACACCATAAAGAAAATTGTGTAAGATTTCTTTTCCGTGAACGGTGTGTTCAACTTCCGGGTGGAACTGTGTGGCATAGAGTTTTCGTTCCGCATTCTCCATGGCAACCACCGGGCAGCTCGAACTGACAGCCGTGATGCGGAAACCCTCCGGCGGGGTTTTAATATAAACCGTATGGCTCATCCAGCAAACCGATTGTTTTTCAATTCCCTGAAACAATTCGGAATCCGCGGTGATCTGAAACTCTGTTTTTCCGTATTCGCGGATTGCAGCGTTGCCGGTTTCTCCGCCAAGGGAAAATGCAATCAGCTGAGCGCCGTAGCAGATACCGAGGATCGGAATTCCGAGGTTGAAAATTTTTCTGTCGCATTTCGGAGCACTTTCATCATAGACGTTATCCGGCCCGCCGGAAAAGATGATTCCTCTGTATCCGGCGGCAGCAATTTCTTCAGCAGGCGTGCGAAAAGACTTGATTTCACAGTAGACATGCTGATCGCGCACCCTGCGCGCAATCAGCTGACTGTATTGTCCGCCGAAATCCATGATTAAGACAGTCTCTTTTTGTTTCATACGGCCATTCTCCTTACTCAACGGTAACTGACTTGGACAGATTGCGCGGTCTGTCAATATCGCATCCTCTCAATGAAGCGATATCGTATGCAAGCATCTGAAGCGGGACAATCGCAAGTGACGGCATCATCATCTCGCAGATTTCAGGAAGATAGTACTGGTAGTCGGTTTCTTTCTCAAACTGTAGGTCGTTTTTGGACGTCAAAGAGAGGACGACAGCTCCGCGCGCCTTGACTTCTTTGATGTTGCTAATGACCTTACTGGTAAGGCGGCCCTGAGTAGCCGGGGCAACAACCAGAGTTCCTTCTTCAATCAGGGAAATCGTTCCATGTTTCAGTTCTCCCGCGGCGTATGCCTCGGAATGTATGTAAGCAATTTCTTTCAGCTTATGCGCGCCTTCAAGCGAAAGGGCATAATCCAGATTTCTTCCAATAAAAAAGATATCCTTGCAGTTATAAAATTTTTTGGCAAACTTTTTTACCATGTTCCGTCCGTGAAGAACCTCTTTAATTTGATCAGGAAGAATTTTCAATTGTGAAATATAATAGGCGTACTCCTTCGGGGAAAGGAATCCAAGGAGATCCGACAGGTAAATGGCAAGAAGATAAATCACCGCCAATTGTGTGCTGTAGGCCTTTGTTGCCGCAACCGCTGTTTCCGGGCCGGCCCATGTGTAAATCACATCGCTTGATTCGCGGGCAACGGAGCTGTCAATTGCGTTGACGATTGAAATCACGCGGGAACCATGCCTTTTTGCTTCCCTTAGAGCCGCGAGGGTATCCGAAGTTTCCCCGGACTGGCTGATAACGAGGGTAAGCACGTTTTGATTGATAATTGGGTGGCGGTAACGAAATTCGGAGGCCACATCCACTTCGACCGGAATCCGCGTGAACTGTTCCAGAATATATTTCGCGGCAACACCAGCATGATAAGCAGAACCACAGCCGATAATTTGGATTCTCACAATATTTTTCATCTGCTCCTGCGTTAGAACCATCCGGTCCAGCACGATTTTTCCATTCTGAATTCTGGGCGATATGGTATCGCGGACGGCCTTTGGCTGCTCCATGATTTCCTTTTCCATAAAATGGCTGTATCCGCTTTTTTCGGCAGCCGCGATATCCCAGGAAATATGGGTAGTTTTTTTGGGGATCGGATTGCCGTCCAAGCTGCGGATTTGAACGGAATCCTTTTTTATGATTGCCACTTCTTCTTGTTCCAAGCGGTAGACGTCCCGTGTTTTGCCCAAAATGGATGGAATATCGGACGCGATAAAATTTTCATTTTTTCCAATTCCGACCGCAAGAGGACTGTCCTTGCAGAAAGCGATGATCCGGTCGGGACAGTCACGGCAGAGGACGGCAAACGCGTAGGAACCCTCGATTTTTTGAATCGTTTTGAAAACGGCCTCAAGAATATCTCCCTCATAAAAAAATTCCAGCAGCTGGGCGGCTACTTCCGTATCCGTATCGGAGATAAAGTGAAACCCAATATCGGTTAAGCGATTCTTCAGCACACGATAGTTTTCAATGATGCCGTTGTGGACAACGGCAAACATTTCGGAGCCGCTCGCCTGCGGATGCGCGTTCACGTCCAGCGGCTTGCCGTGCGTCGCCCATCGGATGTGTCCAATCCCAACGGTACCCGAAACGTCGGTCCCATAATGTGTTTTTTCTTTCAGAACTTTCAGATTTCCCCTTGCCTTCGCTATTTCAAGAGAAGACCCATTGTAAACGGCAACGCCGGCTGAGTCGTATCCTTTGTATTCCAGCTTTTCCAGTCCCTGAAGTAAGATTGGGGCGGCCTGTTCCCCGCCCGCATACCCGACGATACCGCACATGGAGGATTCACCTCTTTCAGAAATTCCGTTAAAGAAAGAAATCCAAAACGCCGGCAAGGCGGGCTGCACTGGCAAAACCGCCGGGCCGGACATTTCAGGTCCCTATTGAGATTAAGAAAATTAACGATACAGGATATCTTCACGGGACGGGCCGTTGGAGACCATGTGAATCGGCACCCCGATCTCTTTTTCCGCAAACTCCACATAATTGCGGGCATTTTCCGGAAGGTCCCCGTAGCGCCGGATTCCACGGATATCACATTTCCAGCCCGGCAGCCTTTTCAGAATCGGTTTGCATCGCTTGAGATCCGGCGTGGTCGGGAAAGAATCGATTTTCTTACCGTCGAGCTCATAGGCGACACAAACCGGAATTTCATCCAGATATCCCAACGCATCCAGGACGGTAAAAGCGATGGAAGTGGCGCCCTGAACGCGGCATCCATAGCGCGAAGCGACCAGATCCAGCCAGCCCATTCTGCGCGGACGTCCCGTGGTAGCCCCAAATTCTCCGCCGTCTCCCCCTCTGTTGCGCAATTCGTCGGCTTCTTCCCCGAAAATTTCGCTGACAAATTCCCCTGCGCCAACCGCGCTGGAATATGCCTTTACAACTGTAATGATGTTTTTGATTTCATAGGGTGGAACCCCCGCTCCGACCGCACCGTAGGCAGCCAGGGTGTGCGAAGAAGTCACCATCGGGTAAATTCCGAAATCGGGGTCTTTCAAAGCGCCGAGCTGGCCTTCCAGAAGAATATTCTTTCCCTCACCGACGGCATGATAGAGAAATTCAAAAGTGTCCGCCACGTATGGTTCCAGTTCCCGCCTGTACTTTTTCAATTGTTCCATAAGTGCATCCACAGTCAGCTTCGGCTGGTGATACAAATACTCATAATAAACATTCTTCAGCGTCACGATCCGCTCCGCCTTTTCCCTCAGATCCGCCTCATCCCCAAAAAGCTCGCTGATCTGAAAGCCGATCTTTGCGAATTTGTCCGAATAAAACGGGGCGATTCCGGACCGTGTGGAACCGAATGAACGGGAGGAAAGCCTTGCCTCCTCAAACGAATCGAGCTGGATATGGTAGGGCATGACCAGCTGCGCCCGGTTTGAAACCATGATCTTCGGTTTCGGAACACCGCGCTCCTCTAAAGATTTCAATTCCGCAATAAATTTTTCCGCACTCAGGGCAACGCCGTTCCCGATAATATTGGTGGTATGATCATAGAATACTCCGGATGGAAGCTGATGCAGGGCAAATTTGCCGTAATGGTTGATTATGGTATGGCCCGCATTGCTGCCTCCCTGAAAGCGAATCACGATGTCAGACTTCGCAGCTTCCACGTCCGTGATTTTGCCTTTTCCTTCGTCTCCCCAGTTCGCACCAACAATCGCTGTAATCATTTTCTCACTCCGCCGCGCCGCTACGGTAAAAACTTACTGCCCTGCGGCCGGATTTAAGGCAGCATCCACACAACCTGTTTATCATAACATAAACGGACTGCAAAAACAAATGGTTAAACGGTAATATCGGCCTTAATTTCCTTCATCTGCCCGTATCGTTCCAGCGCGGGCTGGACGATTTCGCGGAGAAAGTCCTCCGTTTGCCGGGGGGCCCTTCCCACAAATTTCTCAGGGCTGACCGTCCGGTCCAGTTCTTCCCTGGTAACTCCGAAAGCGGGGTCGGCGGCGATCCGGTCCAGGAGATCGTTCTCTCCGCCCTCCTCTTTGACGATGCGGGAGGCCGCCATGGAATGCACCCGGATGCGCTCATGGAGCTGCTGGCGGTCGGCGCCGCGCTTGACGGCGTCCATCATGATATTTTCGGTCGCCATAAACGGCAGTTCCCGGTTCAGGTGCTGTAAAATCACTTTTGGATAAACGACCAGCCCGTCCGCCACATTCTCATAGAGATTGAGAATTCCGTCCACAGCCAAAAACGCCTCCGGAACGCTGATCCGCTTGTTCGCCGAGTCGTCCAGCGTGCGTTCAAACCATTGCGCCGCTTCGGTGATGCAGGGATTCAGGCTGTCGACGATCACATAGCGCGCAAGGGAAGCAATCCGCTCGCTGCGCATCGGATTCCTCTTGTAAGCCATCGCGGAGGAACCGATCTGATTCTTTTCGAACGGCTCCTCGACTTCCTTTAAGTGCTGAAGAAGGCGGATGTCGTTGGAAAACTTCGCGGCGCTTTGGGCAATCCCGCTCAAGACGGCCAAAATGCGGCTGTCCAGCTTTCTGGTATAGGTTTGCCCGGAAACGGCAAAGCAAGCCCTGTAGCCCATTTTCTCCGCGATGAGGTCATCCAGGCGCTTTACCTTTTCCTGGTCGCCGTCGAAAAGCTCCAAAAAACTCGCCTGCGTGCCTGTCGTCCCCTTGGAACCGAGCAGCTTCGACTGGGAAAGCAGATATTCCACGTCGTCCAGGTCCATCAGAAGGTCCTGAATCCAGAGGGTTGCGCGCTTCCCGACTGTGGTCGGCTGGGCGGGCTGAAAATGAGTAAACGCCAGCGTCGGCAGATCCTTATATTCCAGCGCAAATTTGGAAAGGACCCGGACCGTGCCGACCAGTTTGTTCCGGACAAGCCGGAGAGCTTCCGTCATTACGATAAGATCCGTGTTGTCGCCGACATAGCAGGAGGTCGCGCCAAGGTGGATGATCGGCTCCGCCTTCGGACACTGCTGTCCAAAAGCATAAACATGGGACATGACATCGTGCCGGACGATTCTTTCGCGCTCTTCGGCCACTTTGTAGTTGATATCGTCCTGATGGGCGGTCATTTCATCGATCTGTTCCTGGGTAATGTTCAGACCAAGCTCTTTTTCCGCCTGTGCCAGGGCGATCCATAGCCTGCGCCAGGTGCGGAACTTTTTATCCGGAGAAAAAAGATAACTCATTTCCTTACTGGCATATCGTTTGGAAAGAGGTGATTCATAGCTGTCTTTCAATCGTTTCGGCCTCCATGCAGATTACAGCCGTTTGATCGGCATGCAGTAATCATAATTTTTCTTGGCAACCAGATAATCCGGAACTTCAGCCGGATATTTTCCCGAAAAACAGGCGTCACAGCAGCCGCTGCACCCGATCCCTGAAAGGTCAAGCATCTTCGGCAGATTTTCAAGCCTTAGAAAATCGATTGAATCCGCGAAGCTCATCTTCCCGATTTCTTCAACGCTGTGGTGACAGGCGATCAGATCATCTTTCGAGGGAATATCGGTCCCATAGTAACAGGGCCACAGGAACGGAGGAGAGCTGATTCTCAGGTGAACCTCTTTCGCGCCGGCCTCCTTGAGCATGGACACAATGCGCGCGCTGGTCGTGCCGCGGACGATGGAATCGTCCAGCATAATGACGCGCTTCCCTTTTACCGCGGTGTGAAGGGAATTCAGCTTGATCCGCACGCTGTTTTCCCGTTCCGACTGGCTCGGCTTGATAAAAGTCCGCCCGATGTAGCTGTTTTTGACGATCCCTTTCTGATAGGGAATACCGGATTCTTCGCTGTATCCGATCGCCGCGTCGATTCCGGATTCGGGGACGCCGATGACGATATCTGCGTCGACCGGATGTTGTCTGGCAAGAAGGCGCCCTGCTTTTTTCCGCGCCTCATAGACGCTGATCCCGTCGATCACGCTGTCCGTTCTGGCAAAATAAATATACTCAAAGACACAGAGCGACTTCTTTGCCGTCACCTCGTCCCGGATGGAACGCAGCCCGTTTTCATCGGCCACAACGATTTCGCCCGGCAGCACATCCCGCACAAATTCCGCGCCGCAGGCGTCAAGCGCACAGGTTTCGGATGCAAACACATAGGAGTTGTTGATCTTACCGATGCAGAGAGGGCGGAATCCGTGAACGTCGCGCACGGCAATCAGCTTCTGCGGGCTCATGATCACCATGGAGTAGGAACCGTGGACCTTTTTGACGGCGCGGTGAACGGCTTCTTCAATGGAAGGCGCCTCGACCCGTTCCCGCGCGATCATATAGGCAAACACTTCCGTGTCGATGGTAGTTTGGAAAATGCTGCCCTGTTTGGCAAGCAGCTGATGTAATTCGTAAGCATTTGTCAGATTTCCGTTATGCGCGATGGCAAGAGTCCCCTTGATATATCGCATGACCAAGGGCTGCGCATTTTCACGCACGCTTGCCCCCGCCGTGGAATACCGGACATGACCCACCGACATCTGCCCCTTGAACCGGTCGAGAATTTCGTGATTAAATACTTCCGTAACCAGACCCATGTCCTTATAGTAGGAAATCACACCCCGGTCGTTCACTGCGATGCCGCAGCTTTCCTGCCCTCTGTGCTGGAGAGCAAGAAGGCCGTTGTAGGCCGCATAGGCGGGGTCCAGAGTGCCGTCGGAATAAACGCCGAACACGCCGCATTCCTCATGCGGATGTCCGAAATCAGGTTCCGCAACGGAACAGTTCAAAAGACCACCCTCCCTTTCTTTACAGTCCGATCCGTTCCATGACCTCTTGATAGGCTTCTTCCACTCCGCCCATGTCGCGGCGGAACCGATCCTTGTCCAGCTTCTCGTGGGTGTGAACGTCCCAGAAACGGCAGGTGTCCGGGGAGATCTCATCCGCGAGGATGATTTTGCCGTGATAGCGCCCGAACTCCAGCTTGAAATCGATCAGCTCAATATTGACCGACAGGAAAAATTCTTTCAGAATTTCATTGATCTTCAGAGCGAAAGAGGAAATTTCGTCGACTTCCGCCTTCGTTGCATATCCAACAGCCAGAACGTGGCTCTCGTTGACCATGGGGTCGTCGAGCTCGTCGCATTTATAGCTGAACTCCAAGACGGGGCGCTTCAGTTCCATTCCCTCTTTCAAACCAAGCCTTTTTGCCATGCTTCCCGCGGCCTTATTGCGGATAATCACTTCCAACGGAACGATTTCCACTTTTTTAACCAGCGTTTCACGGTCGCTGAGCTGTTCCACAAAATGGGTCGGGACTCCTTTTTCTTCCAGCAGCTTGAAAAGATAGTTGGACATTTTATTGTTGACAACGCCTTTTCCGGTAATCGTTCCCCGTTTCTGGCCGTTAAATGCGGTCGCATCGTCCTTGTAATCCACAATGCAAAGATCCCTGTCGTCGGTCGCGAAAACCTTTTTTGCTTTTCCCTCATAGAGCTGTTCCAATTTTTTCATTTTCTTTTCCTCCAGACGGTTAAATAAAGTTCAAAAAAGCGGAAACTTTCGTAATATCGATGACGGACAGCTTCATGCTGTCCACATGCAGCGCGCAGTTCAGGAACGCGTTCGCCGTGTCGAGCGAGGTCAGGCACGGAATGCCGGCCTCGACGGCGTTCCGGCGGATCAGGTATCCGTCGCGCTTGTGCTCGTCCACTTTGGACGGGGTGTTGATGACCAAGTCGATTTCCCCGGAAATGATATGATCCAGAATGTCCGGTTTCCCCGCCCCTACCTTTTTCGTCCGGATGGTGGGAATACCGTTGTCGTTCAGAAAATCGGAGGTCCCCTTGGTGGAATAGATCTTCCAGCCCAGGTCGTAAAGGCCCCGCGCGATGGGCAGCATTTCCTCCTTGTCGCCGTCTTTTACCGTAAGTATGACGTGGCCTTTCTGGATCATGTGGACTCCCGCGCCGTAAAAGGCTTTGATCAGCGCCTCGTCGTAAGTATGCGCGATGCCGAGCACCTCGCCGGTTGATTTCATTTCGGGTCCAAGATTAACATCCTGCCCGTACAGTTTTTCGAACGAGAAAACGGGCATCTTGATGGCAATGAGGTCTCTTTCGTGCTGAAGCCCGTAATGATACCCCATCTCGGGGAGTTTTTTCCCGAAAAAGGCTCTGACGGCAAGCGGGACGATCGGAATGCCGGTGACCTTGCTGATATAGGGAACCGTGCGGGAAGAGCGCGGATTCGCCTCAATCACATAGACCTCATCATCCCTGACGATATACTGAACGTTCAGAAGACCGACGACATGCAGGGCTTTCGCAAGGCGGCGCGTGTATTCCACAATCCTGTTCTGCATTGCCTTCTCCACGCCGATCGCGGGGTAAACGGAAATGCTGTCCCCGGAGTGGACACCAGCGCGTTCGATATGCTGCATGATGCCGGGGATAACCGAATCGGTGCCGTCACAGACGGCATCCACTTCCACCTCGGTCCCCATAATGTACTTATCGACTAGGATCGGATGTTCCTGAGCCACGCGGTTGATGATTCCGATCTGCTGAACAATGTCCTCGTCGGCATAGGCGATCTGCATCCCCTGTCCTCCGAGCACATAGGACGGACGCACCAGAACCGGATAGCCAAGCTCATGCGCCGCCGAGATCGCTTCATCGCAGGTGAAAACGGTCCTGCCGTCCGCTCGGGGAATGCCGCACTGATTCAGAATCGCGTCGAAACGCTCGCGGTCCTCTGCGGCATCAATGCTGTCGTAGGAGGAGCCAAGCAGCGGAATTCCCATGCCCTCGATGGCCTGCGCGAGCTTGATCGCGGTCTGGCCGCCGAACTGGACAACCGCGCCGTCCGGCTGTTCCAGTTTGATGATGTGATAGACGTCCTCTTCCGTCAGCGGCTCGAAGTACAGCTTGTCGGCGATATCGAAATCCGTGCTGACGGTTTCGGGATTGTTGTTGACGATGATGGTTTCATAGCCGAGTTCTTTCAGCGCCCAGACGCTGTGTACAGAGCAGAAGTCGAATTCGATCCCCTGCCCGATCCGGATGGGCCCGGACCCGATGACCAGAATCTTTTTGCGCTCTTTCTGCGGAACCGACTCGTTCCCGGTCCCGTAGCTGGAATAGTAATACGGGGTTTCCGCGTCAAATTCCGCGGCGCAGGTATCCACCATCTTGTAAACGGGCTGAATCTTCCATTCTTCTTCGAGAGAACGGATCTCCTCGACGCTTTTGCCGCAGAGCTTCGATATGGTTTGATCCATAAACTCATATTTCTTCGCCTTCAACAGCAGAGCGTGATCCAATTCCTTTTCGGCGAGTTCTTTTTCCACCTGAATGATATTATAAAACTTCTGTAAAAACCAACAGTCAATTTTTGTAATCTCATGAATATGATCAAACGAAACGCCGCGGCGAAGAGCCTCCGCCACCGCCCACATTCGCCGGTCGTCGATCACATGCAGCCTGTTGTCCAGCTCCGGATCGGACAGCTCTGCGAACTCGGCATCCATCAGGCTATATACGTTCTGTTCCAGGCAGCGGATTGCTTTCATCAATGCCGCCTCAAAGTCGGGCGCGATGCCCATGACTTCTCCGGTCGCTTTCATCTGGGTCCCGAGAATTCGTTTTGCAAAAATGAATTTGTCAAACGGCCAGCGCGGAATTTTTACAACGCAGTAATCCAGCGTCGGCTCAAAGCAGGCAAAGGTTTTTTGGGTGATCGCGTTCGGAATTTCATCCAGCGTGTAGCCAAGCGCGATCTTTGAGGCGACTTTCGCAATCGGATACCCGGTCGCCTTGGAGGCAAGGGCCGAGGAGCGGCTCACGCGCGGATTCACTTCAATTACAACGTACTCAAAGCTGTCCGGGTTCAGCGCAAACTGTACGTTGCAGCCGCCCTCCACCTTCAGTTCCCGAATGATGGAAAGCGCCGCGCTGCGCAGCATCTGCAATTCCTTGTCTGCAAGGGTCTGGCAGGGGGCTACGACGATGGAATCGCCGGTGTGCACGCCGACCGGGTCGATATTTTCCATGTTGCAGACGGTGATGCAGTTGTCGTTTTTGTCCCGCATCACTTCGTACTCGATTTCCTTCCAGCCCGCGATGCAGCGTTCGATCAAAACCTGATGGACACGGCTCCGGTGCAGCCCGACCGTGGCGATATTGATCAGTTCCTCCTCGTCGGCCGCGATTCCTCCGCCGGTCCCGCCGAGGGTGTATGCCGGGCGCACAACAACGGGATATCCGATCTTCTTTGCAGCCTCGACGCACTCGTCAATGCTTTCAGCGATGGAACTTTCCGCCATCGGCTGACGGATGCGCTCCATTGCCTCCTTGAAAAGCTCCCGGTCCTCCGCCATCCGTATCGTATTTGCGTCTGTGCCGATCATTTCAACATGGTTCTGTTTCAGAAAGCCGGATTCTTCAAGCTCGACCGCAAGGTTCAGCGCGTTCTGGCCGCCCAGAGTCGGAAGGACGCTGTCTGGATTTTCTTTCAGAATTACCTTTTTGATCGTCTCAATCGTCAGCGGTTCAATGTAGACCTTGTCGGCGATCTGGCGGTCCGTCATGATCGTCGCAGGATTGGAGTTGATCAGAACGACTTCGATTCCCTCTTCGCGCAGCGCGCGGCAGGCCTGGGTTCCGGCATAGTCGAATTCCGCGGCCTGGCCGATGATAATCGGCCCGGAACCGATAATAACGACTTTTTTGATATCCTGTCTTTTGCTCACAGACGGCTCCCTCCCATCAGGGCAATAAACTTGTCGAAAAGAAATCCGGTGTCGAGCGGGCCCGGCGAAGCCTCCGGATGAAATTGTACGGAAAAGACTTTGCCGTTTTTATAAGTCAATCCTTCAATGCTGCCATCGTTCATACTGGTAAAACGAATGTCCGCAACTGAAGGATCGACTGTGCCGCCATTTACCACATAGCCGTGGTTCTGGGAAGTGATAAAGACCCTGTTTTCAAAAAGGTCCTTTACAGGGTGATTAATTCCTCTGTGGCCGTATTTTAATTTATAAGTATCAAACCCCATGGCAAGCGCCATCAACTGATGTCCCAGGCAGATTGCAAAGGTAGGGATTCCGTATTCGTATACCCTTTTTAACTCCGAAATGGATTTTTTACAGTCCTTGGGATCTCCCGGACCGTTTGTCAGCATGATTCCATCCGGCTGAAATTCCATCATCTCCTCAAACGATGCGTCATAGGGGAAACGCTTCACGGTGCATCCGCGCCTGACGAGAGAACGGATGATATTGTTCTTGACCCCGTAATCCGCCAGTGCCACACGGACCGGGCCGTCGCCGTAAACGGAGCTTTCCCTGCAGCTGACAATCGGTACGGTAGGCTCCAGGACAAAAGACTGAACCTGTTTCTTCATCCTCTCCGGATCAATGGAATCCCCGTAAGCGACCATTCCGCGCATGGTCCCGCTTTCCCGCAGAATTTTCGTCAGCGCTCTCGTGTCAATTCCCTGCATCCCGGGAATATGGTTATTCTTCAAAAAAGTATTCAGGTCCACATCGCAGCGGAAGTTGCTCGATCTTTCCGATAAATCGTGAACAATGTAGGCGGAGACCCACGGCCTTGTCGATTCCATGTCGTCGTAGCAGATTCCGTAATTTCCAATCAGCGGATATGCCATCACAACGCCTTGCCCCGCGTAGGATGGGTCCGTGAGAAGCTCCGAGTAGCCGCACATTGCGCTGTTAAAAACGACCTCGCAGAGGGTATCGTGTTCGTCTCCGAAGCCTGTCCCTTCAAAAGTCATGCCGTTTTCCAGCGTCAGCAGTGCTTTCATTCCATCACCAACCATTCTAAATCTCTGTTTTATATCAATTTCTTAAAAATTCAGGATGCGGAAAAAGATTCAACGATGCGTTGAACCGCTTTCTGTGTGTTTTCCGTGGTGTTGAAGCTGGTAAGACGGAAGTAGCCCTCGCCCGCCTGTCCAAACCCGGAACCCGGCGTCCCGACGACCCCTGTTCTGGAAAGGAGAAGATCAAAAAACTCCCAGGAGGAAAAGCCTTTCGGTGTTTTCAGCCAGATGTAGGGAGAATTGGTTCCTCCGTAAACTTCGAATCCGGCCTGAGCAAGACCATCCAGGATGATTTTCGCATTGCTTTGATAATAGGCGATATTTTCGCGGATTCCCCGATGCCCTTCTTCGGAATAGACCGCCTCCGCGCCGCGCTGGACAACGTAGGAAACGCCGTTCATTTTTGTGGATTGGCGGCGTGCCCACAGGGCGTTCAGAGAGACACCGTTGACCAAAAGTTCTTTGGGAATGACCGTGAACGCGCAGCGGACTCCGGTAAAACCGGCCGTCTTGGAAAAACTGCGGAATTCGATTGCGCACCGTTTCGCCCCATCTATTTCATAGATGCTGTGCGGCATTTCAGGGTCTGTAATAAACGCCTCATACGCCGCGTCGTAAAGAATGACGGAGTGATGCTCCAAGGCGTAATCCACCCATTTTTTCAGCTCCGCTTTATGGATCCCCATGCCGGTGGGGTTATTGGGAAAACAGAGGTAGATCATATCCGCCGGCTGTTCCGGCAATTCCGGAAGAAAGCCGTTTTCTTTTCTGCAGGGCATATAGACGATTTTGCTCCATCCGGCTATTGGTGAATAGTCCCCTGCCCGTCCGGCCATCACGTTCGTATCAACATAGACCGGATACACTGGGTCGCAGACCGCCACGGTATTTTCCCGGTCGAAGATATCGCCAATATTTCCAGTATCGCATTTTGCGCCGTCGCTGACAAAGATTTCATCCGATCCGATCTCGGCGCCCCTGCTCTGATAATCATTTTGGGAAATTGCATCTCTTAAGAATAAATATCCAGCCTCAGGACCATATCCGCGAAAAGTTGAAGTATCCCCCATTTCCTGTGCGGCGTTTTTCATGGCATCGACAATTGCTTTTGGCAGAGGCCTTGTCACATCTCCTATTCCAAGCCGAAGGACTTCTTTTTCAGGATGTTGCTGTGAAAACGCTTCTACCTTTTTCGCAATATCAACAAACAGATAACTTGCGGGCAGCTTCACAAAATTCTCATTGATTTTAAGCAAATTCAGCCATTCCTTTCCCCGACAATTCAGAAGTATTCATTCCAAATGTATATTATATCAGATTTTCACCACGCCGTCAAAGACAAATTCCGCAGGTCCCTTTAAGAAAATTTCATCTGTTTCTTCGCCCCAGCGGATGGAAAGGTCCCCGCCTCTCAGATGTATTTTCACCTGCCGCCCGGTTTTCCGGTTCCACGCCGCAGCACAGGCCGCAGCACAGGCGCCGGTTCCGCAGGCAAGCGTTTCGCCGGAACCCCGCTCCCAAACACGCATTTTTAATTCATCCTTTCCCAGGATCTGAACAAATTCCGTATTGACGCGGTCTGGAAAGATCGGATGATGTTCAAACAGCGGCCCGATTTCCTCCAGCTTCAAAGCGTTTACATCCTCAACGAACACAACGCAGTGGGGGTTCCCCATGGAAACGCATGTGATCCGGTATTCCCGGCCGCCGACGGACAGCGGCTCGTTCAGGACCGCTTCTTTGGAAAAAACGACGGGAATTTCGGACGCTTTCCGGATCGGCGTCCCCATGTTCACTTCCACCGATGCCACCCGGCCGTTCCTAACGTCGAGGCGCAGGGTTTTGACACCGCTGAGGGTTTCAACTTTCAGAATTTCTTTCTGGATGATGCCGCGTTCATAGACATATTTTCCGACGCACCGGATTCCGTTGCCGCACATCTTTCCCCTGGAGCCGTCCGCATTATACATATCCATTTTACAGTCGGCAAGCTCAGACGGTTCAATCAGAATGATGCCGTCAGAACCGATGCCGAAATGGCGGTCGCTCAGTTTGACGGCAAGCTCAGACGGATGTTCAACGGCTTCGTGAAAACAGTCCACATAAATATAATCGTTGCCGATCCCCTGCATTTTCGTGAATTTCATTTCAGGCCCTCCTCAGGAATTCAGAATGATCAAGGCTGCCTCCGCCATCTTTTTTCCTTTATCCATACTTTTTTTCTGAATAAATCGATGCGCCTGCGGTTCCGTAAAGTTGTTCCGTTTCATCAGTAAATCCTTTGCATTTTTAATGGATTGTTTTTCATCTAAATTTTCTGAGGCCAGCTTTTTTTTGATTGTAAGTGAGGTGTAATCGGCCAAATTCAAAAACATATTCACCGTGGAAATCAGGTCCATTCTGCTGATCGGGAGCATCAGAGTTGCCTGTTCCAGCGATTCGCACATGGAGGCGAGCTGAGAACTGACTAAAAAGAGGAAATCATAGGCGGAACCGACCATCCGTGGAAGATTGACGGCAGCCATGTCCCGCAGTTTTACGCTGCACACCACAATTCCGCCGTGGTAATGTTTGCTGGTAAAATCCATCACTTGAGCGCCGGTTGTGCAGACGGTGCTGACATATAAGCCGCTTGACCGAAGAACCGCCGTTATTTTTTTAGCGTATTCCGGATTTGAATTTGCTACGACAATGCTGCTCATAATTAACAACTCCGAAGGGAAGGATAAGACGCTGGTTTTTAAAGCCGGTCCAAATAGCGGTGCAGTTCCCAGTCAGTCACAGCGGTGGAGTATTGACGCCACTCCTCTTCTTTCGCTTCGACATACTTGTGAAAAACAAGATCGCCCAGAACCTTTTTGACAAAAGGATCTTCTTTCATCATCCGAACCGCATCCCCCAGATCGGCTGGAAGCATCTCTGAATCCGCCGGTATCGCCTCAGGCAAATGCATCGAAACGACAGAGGGAGGCGGAAGCAGGTCGCGGTCGATTCCATCCATACCGGCGGAGAGAAGCAGCGCAAAAGAAAGATACGGATTACAGGTGGGGTCCGGACTTCTCAGATCAACGCGGCTGTCGGGGCCGAGCGGCGAGGGGACGCGAATCAGGGTCCCCCTGTGATGAAAAGACCAGCCCACCAGACTGGGAGCCCCTTCGCCGCCGGGAATCAGGCGCTTATAAGAATTCACCAGAGGATTTGTGACCGCGCAGATGCTTCTGATGTGCAGGAGCAGACCCGCTATGAAGTTCAGTGCGGTACGGCTCAGACCATTTTCAGAGGAGGCGTCATAAAAAGCATTCCGCCCATTGCGAAAAAGCGAAATGTTGATGCACATGCCCGATCCCGCGCGGCTAAAAACAGGTTTCGGCATAAAAGTAGCATATAGCCCGTTCTCATTTGCACAGGATTTGACCACCATTTTGAAAGTTAAAAAATGATCCGCGGCAGTCAGTGCTTCCGCTTCTTTGAAGTCGATTTCATGCTGCCCATAGGCAGCCTCATGATGGGATGCCTCGATTTCGAATTCCATCTGCTCAAGGTCCAGGCAGATGTCGCGCCTGGCATTTTCTCCCTGATCCGCAGGTCCGAGGTCAAAATATCCGGCAGTGTCGTTTGTCTCGGTGGTAGGATGCCCCAGTTCGTCCGTCTGAAACAGATAAAATTCACATTCCGTGCCGATATAAAAAGTAAAGCCCTGATCGGCAGCCCGCTTCAGAGTCTTTTTCAGTACGCATCTCGGGTCACCCGGATACGGAGTGCCGTCCGGCCCAATGATCTCACAGATCAGCCTTGCGGCCCGGCCGCTTTGCGTACTCCAGGGATAAATCAGAAAGGTTTCGGGATCGGGCTGCAAATACATGTCTGATTCCTGAATCCGGACGAAGCCTTCCATGGAGGAACCGTCAAACATGCATTGATTATTCAGGGCCTTTTCAATTTGATCGGCGGTGACCGTGACATTTTTAAAGGATCCAGGAATATCGGTAAACTGAAGACTTAAAAAATCGACATGATTGTCATGCAGCATTTGAATCATATCGTTTCTTCCCATGCACGGCATTTAGATACCTCCCGGAACAAACACATCATATGGTATTTGGTTTTCGTCAGGTGTGTCCTAATATAATATATTTATATTATGCTTTTTCAAAAGCCGTGTCAATCATTTTTGAATTGAAAGAACGATTTCATTCTAATGCACAAAATTCGACTGAATTTCGGCCTCTTTCCATGTTTTTGCAGCCTTTCATAAGCAAAAATGCAAAAACAGCGAAGAAATTATTCTTTATAGCTAAAAAGGAACCCTGTTGAAGAACAGGGTTCCTTCCTACCATTGTCAGTGAAAAATCGTAATTTTATGATATACTTTTTTGCCCTTTTTAATAATCAGGCAGGCTTTCCCATTTCTGTCAAAGTCCTGTTCCGTAAAGATGGCAGCCGGATCGGAGACCTTATTTCCGTCGGCGGAGATGCCTCCCTGAACGACCAGCCTTTTGGCTTCACCGCGCGACGGCGCGAGATTTGCCTTGACCAGAAGATCAAGGATCCCAATGGCTCCGTCTGCAAAATCGGAGGGCGACAGCTCCGTGGTCGGCATGTTTTCCGTATCCGTGCCGCTCCCAAAAAGCGCCCGCGCCGCATCTCTGGCTTTCACCGCCTCATCCTCTCCGTGAATCTGCTTTGTCACTTCAAAGGCCAGAAGCTCTTTCGCGGGGTTCAGCTGCTCGCCGCTCAGAGAGGAGAACGCGTTGATTTGATCCATCGGGACGAAGGTCAGAATTTTCAGGCATTTTAAAACATCGGCATCCCCGACGTTTCGCCAGTACTGATAGAACTCAAACGGCGATGTTTTTCTCGGGTCGAGCCACACGGCTCCCTTTTCCGTTTTGCCCATTTTTTTGCCCTCGCTGTTGGTCAGCAGGGTAACCGTAATCCCGAAAGCTTCCTGATTTTCTTTCCTGCGGATCAGCTCCACGCCGCCGATAATGTTGCTCCACTGGTCGTCTCCGCCAAGCTGCAATCTGCAGCCATAACGCCGGTACAGCTCCAGAAAATCATAGCTCTGCATGATCATATAATTCATCTCAAAGAAAGAAAGGCCGCGCTCCAGCCTCTGCTTGTAGCATTCGGCGTCCAGCATGCGGTTCACGGAAAAGCAAACGCCGATGTCTCGGAGAAAGCTGATATAATTCAGATTGGAGAGCCAGTCCGCGTTGTTGGCCATAATTGCCTTATCATCTGAAAAATCGATCAGCCTGGACATCTGCTTCTGAAAGCAGGAGATATTGTGCGCGATTTCCTCCTCCGTCAGCATTTTCCTCATATCGGTCTTCCCCGTCGGGTCGCCGACCATGCCGGTGCCGCCTCCGAACAACGCGATCGGCGTATGGCCGGCCCGCTGCAGATGAGCCATCACCATGATCGGAATATAATGCCCCACATGCAGGCTGTCCGCAGTTGGGTCGAATCCGACATAAAACGTCGCCTTTTCCTCGTTAAGCAGGTGGCGGACCCGTTCCCGGTCCGTTGTCTGCGCAATCAGGCCCCGCTCTTCCAAAGTCTCAAAAACACCCATTCTATCATCCTCCATTTTGTCAGGGAACAATAAAAAAGCCCCCCGCAAAGTAGTTTTTGCAGAGGGCGGAAAATTCCGCGGTACCACCTCAGTTTACCGGCTTCCTCACGGAAGCGGCCTTACGGGTACAAAACCATACCCACACGCTGTAACGTGCGTTCCTTACGGCCGGACCTACTGGACGAATTCAATCCGGCGGCTCCAGGATGTATTTCATCCGGCAACCGCGCCTACTCGCACCGACCGCAGGCTCTCTGAGCGTTTGTTCCGGAGTACTTCTTCCCTTCTCAGCTGTTGAAAAATATTATAGATGCATTCCGTTCTCTTGTCAAGCTTCCGGCCGTCTTTCCGCCATCCGAAGCATTTCCTCCGCATTTTGAAGCATCAGCGGCGTGACATTCTCTCCGCCCATGATCCGGGCGAGCTCCTTCCGCCTTCCCTCCCGGTCCAGACGGTCCACCCGTGTGAACGTGCGGTTTTCCCGGACCTGTTTGCGGATCAGAAAATGCGTGTCGGCCAGCGCGGCGATCTGCGCCAAATGCGTCACGCAGATGACCTGGCGGTTTTGGGAAACTTCCCGCAATTTTAGTCCGACTTTCTGCGCCGCGCCGCCGCTGACGCCCGTGTCCACCTCGTCGAAGATCAGGGTCCCGATATCGTCCCTGCCCGCAAGGACCGTCTTGATTGCCAGCATGATGCGCGAAAGCTCGCCGCCGGATGCCACTTTCGCAATCGGCTTGGCCGGTTCCCCCGCATTGGTGGAAATATAGAATTCAATCCTGTCGCAGCCGGTTTCATCCATCGGAATAGAATCCTGCCGGATTTCAAAAGTCACGTCCGGCATGTTGAGGAACTGAAGCTCCGCCTTTACTTTTTCCGAAAAGACCTTTGCCGCACCGGCACGCCAGCAAGAAATCTCCTCGGCGAGGGATCTTGCCTGCGAATGAAACTTTTGATAGCTTGCCCTGAATTTCGCCGCGTTTTCATCCGAAAGCCGGATTGTCTCCAGTTCCATCCGGCATTTTTCAAGGTATTCAAGCATTTTCTCGACCGAGCCGCCGTATTTCAGGCCCAAACGGTAAATCGCGTCCAGTCTTGTCTCAATTTCGTCCAGTTCCGACGGATCATATTCCAGTTGAGAGGAAAAGCCTCTCATTTCCTCTCCACAGTCGTCCAGATCGTAGGAGATGGATTGAAGGCGCTCCGCCAGGCCGTGCAGCTCCGGGAGGAACCGTTCCGCATCGTTCAGCGCGGCGGCAGCCTCTGAGACGGCCGAAACAGCCCCCAATGTTTCCTCGTCTCCGCCAAGCGCCGCTTTTGCCCGAGAAATCGCCTGCGCGACCCGCTCGGAATTGCGGTACAGATTCTTCCGGCGATCCAGCTCTTCCTGTTCGCCCGGATGAAGATCCGCAGATTCCAGCTCGTCGATCTGATAGTTCAGCAGGTCGATCTGCCGTGCCTTCTGGGCCTGGTCTGTTTGACAGGAATCCAGCCCCGCTTTTGCGGCCAGCATGGAGTGATAGGCCTCCCGATAGCGCAGAGAGAGGTCAGCGGGCAAACCCATGCTGTCCAGATAGCCGACATGCAGCTCCGGAGACAGCAGACCGTAGCTCTCATGCTGTCCGTGTATGTTGATCAGCAGACTCCCGACTTCCTTCAGTACGGAAACGGTGGAAGGCCGTGCATTGATCCTGCAGGAGGTTTTGCCATCCGGGGAAATTTCCCGCTGGACAATCACGGTCCCGTCGTCTTCCACGGAATAGCCAAGCTCCCGAATCCTGTCGGCGGCGCGGCCGTTCTCAAGCTGAAAAACCGCGGAAACCAGAGCGCGGCTTGCGCCCGTGCGAATCAGCTCCCGCGACGTTCTTTCCCCCAAAACCGCATTGATGGAATCGATGATGATGGATTTGCCGGCGCCGGTTTCACCGGTCAAGATGTTGAACCCGGTGCCAAAATCGATCTGTGCTTTTTCAATCACGGCGATGTTTTCGATATAAAGCTGTGACAGCATGGCAATCACCTGACAAATTTTTTCAGTTCTGAAGACAACCTTTCCGCGGAACTATCATCCCTGGTCAAGATAAAAATCGTGTCGTCGCCTGACAGCGTTCCCACAATATTTTCCCATTGAAGAGCATCCATCGCGGCGCACACCGCATTTGCCATTCCGGTCAGGCACTTGACCGCGACCATATTCTGCGCGTAGTCGACGGAAAGGGCGGAATCGGAAAACAGAGAATAGAATTTTGTGGTGTAATCCTTTGTCTCGTCCTGCCCCACCGTATATTTGTATTTGCCGCTCGCGGTCAGGGTCTTGATCAGACGAAGCTCCTTGATGTCACGGGAAACGGTCGCCTGAGTCACTTCATACCCCTCTTCACGCAGACGGCGGAGCAGTTCCTCCTGTGTATCAATGGAATATTTCCCAATCAGCTCCAGTATTTTGGCGTGCCGTCGTTCCTTCATGGTCCGATTCTCCTCTCTCCAAGTTTATCGGTTACAATCTCATAAAAATTATTATTCTTCAGCTTTAATATTTTAACGGTGCCGGAAGATCTGGAAAATTCGATTCGGGTTCCGTCCGGAATTTTTAAAAAGATTTCACCGTCGATCGTAAGAATAATTTCGCTTTCATAATCAGAATGTGCCCGAACGCTCAGCTTTGCGTCCGGCCCGAAAACCACCGGCCTGCTGAGCAGAGAATGAGGGCAGATGGGAGAAAGAAGAATACAGTTCATCTGAGGATCAATGATCGGACCGCCTGCGGAAAGCGAGTACGCGGTGGAACCGGTCGGCGTGGAAAAAATCAGCCCGTCGGCTCGGTAATCGCACACTTTGGTGTCATCCAGCCGGACTTTGAAATCGAGAATCCGCGAAAGCGTTCCTCTCGCGATGACGGCGTCGTTGAAAGCGGTAAATATTTTGGATTTTTCCTCCTGATCGACCCGGACTTCCAGCATCATCCGGTCTTCAATCGTATAATCTCCGCTTGTCAGCTTTTCCAGGCGGTCCATCTCGTTGGTTTCCAGTCCTGCAATATAGCCCAGCCTTCCGGTATTGATGCCTAGAATCGGCTTTTGAGCAGTCGCGGCGCTACGGGCACAGTGGATAATCGTTCCGTCCCCGCCTACGGCAATAATAATATCACAGGCCTGGATCATTTCCGCTGTGTTGGAAAAAAGCAAAATTTCCTCGCCCGGAAACGACGGCCGGAACTCGGCCTTCATCAAGACCTTAATTTCAAGCTTTCGCAGCTTCTGAATCAGTCTGCGCGTGTAATACACCGCATGGTTTCGGCTCAGATTTGGAATCACCGCAGCCTTCAATCCGTTTCACCGCCATTCAGCCGCAAATGGGACTCTTTCACCAACGCGTCAATATCCGGCGCGACAGACACGGGGCAGTCAGATTTCTGAAGATATAAAAGGTATTCTATATTCCCCTCCGGCCCCTTGACCGGGGAATATGTCAACCCAAGGACAGAAAAACCATTCTCCAGAACAAAACCTATGATATTGTTAATCACCTGAGTATGAATTCTCTTGTCTCGGACGACGCCTTTCTTTCCAACGTTTTCACGCCCCGCCTCAAACTGGGGCTTGATCAGGCAGACGGCCTGTCCGTTCCCGGATAAAAAGCGACGCGCTACAGGCAGCACCAGGCGCAGAGAAATAAAGGAGACATCCACACTGAAAAATCCGATCGGCTCCGGCACCTGCTCGTTCGTCAAGTAGCGAACATTCGTCCTCTCCAAGCTGACGACACGGGGATCAATTCGCAGTTTCCAGGCAAGCTGACCGTAACCGACATCGATGGAATAAACTTTTTTCGCTCCGTTCTGAAGCATACAGTCCGTAAATCCGCCGGTGGAAGCCCCGATATCCATCGTAACTTTTCCCCTCAGGTCAATAGGAAACGCGGCAAGCGCTTTTTCCAGCTTGAGCCCCCCGCGGCTTACATAGGGAAGCCGGTCTCCCCTCACCTCAATCTGAACTTCCACTGGAAGCAAGGTACCGGGTTTATCCTGCTTTTGTCCCTCAACATAAACCTGGCCCGCCATAATGACCGCTTTGGCTTTTTCCCTGCTCTCCATGAGTCCCCGGTCAAAAATCAGGCAGTCCAGTCTTTTTTTCTGAATCAATTCGAGCACTCCGATGCAATCAATTCGGCAATACCCCCGGCGCTGAGTCCAAGCTGTGCCAAAGCCTGGGCCATCGTTTCGTGCATGACGAAACCGTTGATCGCACGGAGGTAAAATTTGCCGGCAAAAGAAGCTTGGCTGAGAAGATAGGCGAAACATTCCCCGATGCCGCCCTGTGCAATGCCTTCTTCAAAGAAGAAAATGGTCCTGGCATTTAATACACAGCGGATTGCTTCGGGATCAATCGGGAAAATGCGGTTTAACTTCAGAATTCGGATGTTCAGCCCCTTTTCCCTGAGGTAAGTCAATGCCTGACATGCATTGGAAAACAGTCTTCCATAGGTGACAAGAACGATATCGGCAGACTCTTCTCCGTAAAGGTCAAAAGCCTCGCGGCTGCCGTGAAAGTCAAACGGGCGGAAAAGCTGTTCTCCCCTTGGATAGCGCACCGCCGCCAGCCCGTCACAGTCATAGAGTGCCTGATGGAGACAGTTCTGAAGCTCATCGTAATAAGAAGGGGAATAGATCGTGATGCCGGGAACCGTTTTAAGAAAAGCGGTGTCGAAAATCCCCTGATGCGTCTCGCCGTCTTCGCCGACGATTCCCGCCCGGTCGACCGCCAGAACAATTTTAACTCTTTGCAGTGCGACGTCGTGGATCACCTGGTCATATCCCCGTTGCAAAAAAGAGGAATACACCGCAAAGACGGGAAGCATCCCGCCGCAGGCAAGCCCTCCGGCGAAAGTGACGGCATGTTCCTCGGCGATTCCGGTATCAAAAAAGCGTTCCGGAAACTTTTCGGAAAAATCCTTCAGCCCGGTGCCTTCCTGCATGGCGGCGGTAATGGCACAGATCCTTTCGTCCTCCGACGCGAGAGAACACAATTTATTTCCGAATACCGAAGAAAAACTTCCGGCCGATTTGACCGGTTTTCCCGTTTTCACATCAAAAGAGGAGATCCCGTGAAAAGCTTTGGGATTTTCCTCGGCAAATGCATAGCCCTTTCCTTTGCGTGTCAGAACATGAATGAGGACTGGGTGCTGTATGCTTTTTACGTTATTGAATACTTCGATCAGTTTTTCCGTGTCATGACCGTCAAACGGGCCGTAGTAGTAAAAGCCCATGTCCTCAAAGATCGTGCTGTTATATAAAAGCTGCTTGAGAACAGATTTCGATTTGGTCAGCGCGTGCCGGAACGGCTTGCCGACTCCGGGAATATGATCCAGGATATTCTCAATATTTCCCTTGATTTTAAAGTAAGAGGGCTTGGTGCGGATGCGCGCCAGATAGCGGGCCATGGAGCCAACGTTGCGGGAAATAGACATCTTGTTGTCATTTAAAACGACGATAAAATTCTTATGAAGGCGGCCCGCATTATTCATCCCTTCATAAGCAAGACCGCCGGTCAGGGCGCCGTCTCCAATGACGGCGACCACATGACCCGGTTCACCCTTCAGTTCCTTGGCTTTGAAAATTCCAAGGGCAGCCGAGATGGAAGTACTGCTGTGCCCGGATGTAAACGGATCGTGAGGACTTTCCATGCGGTTTGGAAAGCCCGAGATCCCCCCGTGCGTCCGAATGGTCCCAATGCGGTCAAATCTGCCCGTCAACATTTTGTGCGTATACGACTGATGCCCCACATCCCAGACGATTTTATCCTCCGGAGAATGAAAAACCCGATGCAGGGCGACGGTCAGTTCGACAACCCCAAGGTTCGAAGCCAGGTGCCCTCCGTTCGTGGAAACCGTTTGGATGATTTGTTCCCGAATCTCGTCGCACAACTGCTTCAGCTGGCCGGGCGCAAGCCGCTGCAGATCTGTCGGGGAGGAAATTGATTTTAACAGGCTGCCCATAGAATCAGCGGACTTTCTTCTGGTCCGGAATCGCGTTTTGGATTTTCGCCGCGGTCAGAGTGTTTCTCAGAAGCATGGCGATCGTCATGGGGCCAACTCCTCCCGGAACCGGAGTAAGGTAAGACGCCAGCTTGCTGACGGGCTCAAAATCAACGTCTCCGCACAGTTTGCCGTTTTCGTCGCGGTCCATGCCCACGTCGATCACGCAGGCGCCCGGCTTGACCATGTCGGCCGTGATGAATTTCGGCTTTCCGACGGCCGCAACCAAAATATCCGCCCTTCGGCAGACTTCACCAAGGTCTTTTGTCTTGCTGTGACAGATGGTGACGGTGCCATTCTCATGCATCAGCAGCATAGCCATCGGCTTGCCGACGATGTTGCTGCGTCCCACGACAACGCAATTTTTTCCCCCGACCGGTATCTTCTCCCGGTGCAGCAGCTCCATGATCCCCGCCGGAGTGCAGGGAAGAAAACGGTAATTGCCCACCATGATCCGTCCAACATTGGAAGGATGAAACGCATCCACATCCTTCCAGGGGTCGATTGCCTCGATGACAGATTCTTCATCCAGTCCGTCAGGCAGCGGAAGCTGAACAAGAATTCCATGAATTTCTTTTTTATGGTTCAGCCGGTTCACCAATTCAAAAAGCTCATCCTGGTGGGTGCTTTCCGACAAAGCATATTTTTCAGAGTAAATGCCCACCGCCGCACAGGCTTTCTCTTTTAGATTCACATAGGTCTGGGAAGCGGGATCGCTGCCGACCAAAACCACGGCAAGACCGGGGACAATTCCCTTCTGTTTCAACTCCTGGACCTCAAGCGCAACTTCGGCTTTGATTTCCGCGGAAATCGCTTTTCCGTCAATCAGCTTTGTCATTGCCTGTTTCCTCCTTCCCTTCCGGCTTCACTTCGATGGAAGAATCCGGTTCCTCACGATTTTCTGCCGCCGGTTTTTCATTCGCTTCGCCGTTGTGAGTTTCATCAATGCCCTCCGTTTCTCCTTCAATAATGGTTTTGGCCTCGTCGGCGGAAGCAAAAATTGTGCTGGTCCCGTCGTCGGTATAGCTTTCGTCGATTTCTTCCGGTTTGACTTCATCGACAATGGAATTGAGTTCCATGATTTTGCGCGATCCGCAGCCGGTCAGAACCGTTCTGTTCCGGAAAACGATCAGAAGCGCGACAGAAGCGATCACCGCGACAACCGCAACAACCTGGGATACCCTGAGAGGAACGACCGGGGTGATGAGGCTGTCGGTCCGGAGTCCCTCGATAAAGAAACGCCCCACGCCGTACCAGAGAATATAAAGAAGGAAAACCTGTCCATCGTATCTTCTGTATTTTCTGCTGACGATATGTAGCAGGAGAAAGCCGAACAGGCACCAGAGAGACTCGTAAAGAAAGCAGGGATGTACCCCTCCCGCGGAGACGAGGTCGGTGTTTTCACTGACCATCCTCCAGGGAAGGCTGGTTCCCGTGCCAAAAGCCTCCTGATTGACAAAGTTGCCCCACCGGCCGATGGATTGTCCGATCAAAAATCCAAGGGATGCGAGATCCAGGACCGCCGGAACGCTGAGTTTCCGAAATCTGGCCATCAGCGAACCGGACAGCAGCCCGCCGATAATGCCGCCGTAGATGCCAAGGCCGCCGTTCCAGATATATAGAATGCTGACCGGGTTTTTGAGGTATTGGTCGCTTGCGTCAAAGAGGACGTAATAAAGCCGCGCCCCGATGACGCCGAAAATGATTCCGACCATGACGACGTCGACAAAACGATCAGGATCGACCCTCAATTTTTTGCAGCTTGCCATCGCATATAGAAATGCCAACAGGAATCCGGCTGCAATGATAATCCCATACCAGGCGATCGGGTGGCTCCCGATCTTGAAGGCAATGGGATTCAGGGTAATATTGATCCCCAGCCCCGGGAATTGAACATGATACATCTCGCACCACCATTTCTCCACGCAATACAGCTTTTAAGCTCTCAGTTCCGCCGGGCCTCAGCGTGGAAAGCTCCGCCGGTATCCGTTTCCTTACTGGTTTGGCAATACGACGGACAAAGAAGAGAGCTCCGGCCGCAGTTGATCCTCCAGCCTGGCCAAGATGGAATCCATATCCGCTTCCGCTACCGCGTCAATGTATTCAAATAACTCACGTCCGGAAAAAGCGAGCGAAACAAGGGAATTCGCAATGCTGCCGACATGATTGAGCGAAGCAATGTTTTTCCCGTAAACCGACTTTTTGGCACGTTCGAGCATCTGCCGGTCAAAACCGTTTTTCCGCACGTTTTCTATTTCCTGTTTGATTTCCCGCGCAACCCGCTCAGGGTCCTTGGATTCTCCTGAGAAAATGACGGAGGCATAGCCGGGCCCTTCAAAATATTCATTGCCGAAAGAGGCTTCGTTAATCAAATCCGCATCCAGCAGACGGCGAAACAGAGGCGTCGCACTGGATGACAGCGCTTCCAGTAAAATCTCGGTTTCCGCAACCTGTTTCGTCGAGGGCCTTTGTCCGACGTTGAGCTCTTTAAAGCCTAGCTCAAAAAGCGGCACCGCGACGGAAAGCTTCTGTTCCACCCGGGCTTTTATAATATGGTTCGGTTCCTCTTCAAAAATGCGGTCGATCTGGACGGGTTTAGAAGGCTTGAGCATTTTATCGCAGAGCTCCGCAACCCGGTCCGGCTGAACATTCCCCGCAATGCACAGAGCCATATTATTCAGGTTATAAAACGTATGATAGCACTGATACAGCAGTTCCGGCGTGATCTGCGCAATGCTTTTCACCGTGCCGGCGATATCCAGCCTGACCGGATGCTTCTGGTAAAGCGCTTCCAGAAGGTTGAAAAGGACCCTCCACTGGGGGTCGTCGTCATACATTTTGATTTCCTGACCGATGATCCCCTGCTCCTTCTGCACGGTCTGCTCCGTAAAATAAGGCGACTGGACAAAATCAAGCAGGATTTCAAGGGATTCGTAAACGCTTTCCGTGCACGAAAACAAATAGCACGTCATATCAAACGACGTATAAGCGTTTGCCGACGCGCCGGTTTTCGCAAAGCGCTCAAAGGCGTCGCCGTCCTCGCTTTCAAACAGCTTATGTTCCAGATAATGGGCGATGCCCGCCGGAACCCGATGAGGTTCGCTTTCATCCTTTGTTTTAAAGCAGTTGTCGATCGATCCGTATTTCGTTCCGAAGATCGCATAAGTCGAATTATTCTTTTCCTTCGGATAGACCGTTACCATCAGCCCGGAGGAGTGTTTCCCTGTAAAATAATAGTCTCCCGTGCGTTCGCTTGTTACTTTTTTCAGCCAATCCATCAGGCTTCCACCCCGCTTCCTTCCAGGCGATAAACCGTATCCAAAGTGATTTTCCTCGCCGCCTCCACGACCTGTTCCCTCGTCACACTGCCGACCAGTCCCGCTTCCTCCTCCGGCTTTTTGACTTCCGGACGGAACGTCTGGGAAAGATACCACGCTTCCAGTCCGTCGAGAGAATCGGAGAGGGTCCGGTAACTGTTGCAGAGGCTCAGTTTGGCGGCGGACAGTTCCTCTTCGTCGAAATTGCCGTCTTGAACTTCTTTCAGCTGATGAAGGATCTCCTGCTTCGCGCGGTCAATATTTTTTGTTTCCACGCCGCTTTGGACCAGCATGATGCCCTTCATCGGATTGAACGTCGAACTGCAGTAATAGCAGAGGCTCAGCTTTTCCCTGACATTCAGAAACAGTTTGGAACTCGGGGTTCCGCCAAAAAGAGCGTTGAGCAGCTTCATGGCAGGAACTTCGGCCGACGGTTCCGCGCAGGCGGTGCGGAAACCCATCACCAGCTTGGACTGCACCACATCCATCTTTTCAGCGGATTCAGCCACCTTCTGTGCGGACGGAACAACTTTGTTCGGGCACTCGACGGGGTCTGTCCGGGCAAGATTCTGAAACGCCGCGTAAAAATCCCGATAAACGGGTTCCGGGTCACAATCTCCAAGCACCATGATTTCCGCTCTGGAACGGTGGATCAGATTTTCCCACGCCGGAGTGAGTTCCTCAAGCTTCAGACCCTGAAGCTGCTGACGAGTCCCGCAGCGGCCGATCCCGTAGGGCTCCTTTGAACACATCAGCTCTTCGCATTTCAGTTTGGCGTACATGCGTTTATCGTTGAATTCAGAATCCAGCATTTCGATCAGCTGTCTTTTTTCCTGGTTAAAACCCTGAACAGAAAAAAGGCCGTTTTCAAACGGAGGATCGAAAACGATACTGCAAAGCAGCTTTGCAAGCTCCGCGGAAACACGTTCTCCCTTTAAGGAATACCGGTCGGCGATGCCGGATGCGGATATGGACAGGACCTGGACGTCTCCGAGCTTTTGCACATTTGCGTCCAACACGGCGCCGTACAGTTCCGCAAGGTGTTCATTCAATTTTGTATAATCGGGATATTTTCTGCTCGCGCGGCTTAGTAGAAATGGTAAAATCGAATGCGCGAAAACGGTTTCTTTTGCAAGAGGCCATAAAAAATGAACGGACATGCGGATTGTTTTAAAACGATCGTCACGAATGCTGCTGAAATTCACGCCGCTGCAAACAGCCCGCTGTTCAATTCCTGTCATGTTAGATTTCATCTCCAAAACAGATTCGGTGAAACAAAAATAATTATACCACAATTCAACAACATAGAAAAGAATGATTCGATAGGATTCCATTAAAATTTACAGGATAGAAAACGAACGGCTCTGTTCTGTCTTGTCGATTGCGGAAAACGGTGCTATAATGTTTTTTTATCAGACTGGGATAGAGGTGTTGTCTTGAAAATCCTGCGGAATCGGTCGGTCGCTGCCGAATTGGGAATTGTTTTGGTCACCATGATCTGGGGAAGCAGTTTTGTCGTTGTGAAAAATGCAACGGACACCATTGGGCCTGCGGCGATTATTGTTTTTCGGTTCGGCACTGCGGCTGTTTTTCTCTGCCTTTTCTTTTTTCGGCGTTTAAAAGAGATCCGGATATCACACGTCAAATGGGGATTGCTGATCGGTCTTCAGAACTTCGTCGCATACGAATTTCAGACGATTGGCGTAAAATACACAACCGCGGGAAAAAATGCATTTCTTACCGCGGTTTATTGTGTCATTGTACCGTTTTTATACTGGGCTGTCAAGAAACAGAAACCGCGCCTTTTCCATCTTATTTCCGCCTTTTTATGCATGGCGGGAGTCGGCCTTCTTTCCGTCCAAAGCGGCTTCTCCATCAATCTGGGAGACCTGCTTTCTCTCGTCTGCGGACTGTTTTTCGCCATGCAGATTGTAACCATCAGTATTCTAACCGAAAAAAGCGACCCTATACTGCTTTGCATCACACAGGCGGTCGCGACCACAATTTTAGCACTGCCGTTCGCGCTTTTCACAGAGAATTTTCCAACCGCTCTGCCGACGCAGTCGGTCTTTTCCCTTCTTTATCTCGGAGTAGTCGGGACCATGCTGACGACGGTGCTTCAGACGATCTGTCAAAAATACACACCGCCGTCCAAAGCTTCCTTGATCATGTCCCTGGAATCGGTGTTCGGCACCATCTGCGGGATTATTTTTCTGCATGAATCTCTGACCCTGCGTTCTTTCGGCGGTTTTCTGATGATTTTTCTTGCCATCCTGCTTTCAGAACGCGGAGATCTGCTGTTCGCCGCAAGAGGGAAACTGAAAACAGGCCAGAGCAGCTGATAAAATTGCCTCCCGGTTGGCTGCCGGGGGGCAATTTTTATCAATCGTCTGCGCGGGTCACATTTTTTCCAGTGAGCCGCGGATATCGTCGAGGATATCTTCTATATTTTCGATGCCGACGGACATGCGGATCATACTCGGGCTGATCCCGGCGGCTTTCAGCTGCTCGTCATTCAGCTGACGGTGAGTTGTGCTTGCGGGATGCAGCACGCAGGTGCGCAGATCCGCAACGTGAATGACGATGGAAGCAAGTTTCAGATTTTCCATAAACTTCGCCGCCGCCTCCCTGCCGCCTTTCACCCCGAAGGAGATGACACCGCAGGTTCCGTGGGGCATATATTTCATCGCAAGAGCGTGGTATTTGCTGCTTTCCAGTTCGGGGTAATTGACCCATTCTATTTGATTGCTGCTCTCCAGAAATTTCGCGACCGCCAAAGCATTGGAACAATGACGCTCCATTCGCAGCGCGAGCGTTTCGAGCCCCACATTCAGCAGGAATGCATTCATGGGAGCGGACTGCGCCCCAAGGTCGCGCATCAGGTGGACGCGCGCTTTCACAATGTAAGCGCTTTTCCCAAAATCCTTCGTATAGACCGTGCCGTGGTAGGATTCGTCAGGCTCGGTCAGCATCGGGAATTTCCCGTTTTCCCAATTGAAGTTTCCGCTGTCGACAATCACGCCGCCGACCTGCAACGCATGGCCGTCCATATACTTCGTGGTGGAATGCACGACAATATCAGCCCCGAACTGAAACGGGTGGCAGTTGACGGGAGTCGGGAACGTGTTGTCCACAATGAGCGGAACGCCGTGCGCGTGAGCAACTTTTGCGAAAAGCTCCAGATCCGTTACGACAAGAGAGGGATTGGACAGCGTCTCTGCGAACACACAGCGCGTATTTTCCCGGAACGCCGCATTCAGTTCTTCTTCCGTACATTCCGCGGAGACGAAAGTGCATTCGATTCCCATTTCACGCATCGTCTTATTGAAGAGATTGAAGGTCCCGCCGTAAATCGCGCTGCATGCAACAAAATGGTCGCCCGCATGACAGACGTTCAGAACGGAGATCAGGGAGGCGGCCTGGCCCGCAGAGGTCATCAGCGCACCGACGCCGCCTTCCAGCACGGCGATTTTCTTTTCCACGGCATCAACGGTAGGATTGCTGATTCTGGTATAAAAAAAGCCGTCCTCTTTCAGGTCGAAAATCGCACCGAGAGTTTCCGCGCTGTCATACTTGAAAGTCGTGCTTTGAACGATCGGGAGGACTCTCGATTCTCCGTTCTTCGGTTCGTATCCCGCATGGATGCAGTCGGTGTCAATATGATGTCCCATTCTTTCCAAACTCCTTTGTTTCGATTCATTTAAATGGTTGGTTTTATCAGTGGAATGCCGACTTTAAAAAATCGATCAAACGATCCGCCATCGTCACTACGGCCCAAACGAGGATTAAAAAAGCAGCAGCGGACACAATGCGCACAAAGGTGCGCTTCCAACGGCTCATGGCCGTTAAATCAGGTTCCTCTTCCGCCTGATTTTCAAAAGCGACCTTCTGTGCGGATCCACTCTCGTCCAATGCTCCGATTCCCTTAAGAATTTCCTCACAGCGTTCCACTTCTCCGTATGGCACAAAAATGTGATAAAGCGAGTTCGGCATCTTCCCATACAAAATGGAAGGCGGCGCACCGGGCCCACACATCCGCTCTTCATGCGGAATGCCGCCCTCATCAAACGCAGCGCGGATCATGCCGCATTTCGTTTCATCCGCCGTATAGAGCAAAACAGGGTCGTTTGCCTCAACCTCGCGGAGCTTTCTGTTTCCGCAAGACGGACATGCAGCCCCTGTTTTGACAAGGATCTGGCATCTTGGGCAGTAGCGCATCGGTTTCACTTCCATTTCTTTTCCATCATAACAATTTTTAAATTAAATTTCAAGCGGTGATTCTACTTTCCCCTTTCCCAAACCGGCTGAAGCTGTTCTCCTTTCAGTGCCGCCAGGGCGGCGGGCAGAATCAAACTGAAATCCGCGACCACAGAATTTGGCTTTTCTTCCGGATTATCCTGCTGCATGGGCACGAAATAAATATGTTTCGCATTCATCAGTCTTCCGAGGTTCTGCGCGGAAACCGCCAGCGCGTCATTGGTGGCGGGGGCCAGAACAATCGGAATGCCGATTCTCAGGCACGACTTTACAGCCATCGTAACCGAAGTGTCCGTGATGCCGTTCGCCAGTTTCGCGAGGGTATTGCCGGTGCACGGCGCGACGATCATCAGGTCCGCGAGCTTTTTCGGGCCGATCGGTTCTGAACCCACAATGCTGGTAATAACGTCTCTGCCGCAGATATCGCTGACCTGCCAGACGAAATCCTTCGCCCTCCCGAAACGCGTGTCGGTGGAAGATGCGTTTTCCGACATGATCGGCAGAAGCCGATACCCTTTGGCAGCAATTTTTCTCATCTCGTCCAGCACGGTATCAAATGTGCAATAGGATCCACACATGGCGAATCCGAATGTGAGCTCGTTCACAGCGCCGTCACTCCTTCAAAATGTGATAGATGGTTTCTTTGATGATTTCTCCCGCCGCCTTCGGCGCCACCTTACCGGGAAGATTCAGTGCCTGAACGACCGGGATTCCCAGTTCCTCCGCCGCCTGCCGGTCAACGCCTCCGGGCAGGGAGGCAAGGTCTATGATCAGAGGGCGGTTCTGCATCTTTGCCAGCACGGGACGGCTGAAAACCGGTGCGGGCACCGTGTTGAAGATCATGTCGCACTCTATTTCCCCGGCTTTTTCCGTCAGCACGGCGGAATATCCGTAGGACCGGATCCAGGCAAGATCCTGCGCCTTTCTCGCGCTGACGGTCACATTGGCGCCGATTCCTCTCAGCATCCAGGCAAGCACCTTTCCGATCCGTCCGAAGCCCGCCACAAGGCACCGGCTGCCGTTCAGCGTGCCGGCATATTCCCCGATCGCGATCCGGATCGCTCCTTCCGCCGTCGGGACCGCGTTCCTTACGGCAAATTCCTCCCACAGGCTGAAATCGTGGGTACGAATCGCTTCCCACAGCCTGCTCGTCTGAAAAAGCTGTTCCATTTTTCCCCCGAACACCCGTTTTTCAAGCAGCAGCTTTGCAAACCCGTCGTCCAGAACAACCTGTTCCCCGCTGTAGTCCATTTTCAAGTGGACCCCGTCCTTTGTAACCGGCAGAGGAAGAACGACGTTTTCATAGCTATTTATGGTTTCTTCCAAATCAGCCTTTTTGATCTTTCCGGTAAAATCGACGTCGTCAAATCCAAAAACAGCGACCGGATATCCATCCGAAGCGATGGACTCCGCCATCGCGATCTGCCGTCCGTCACCGCCCAGAATCCCAAAACTCCAGCCGACCGCCATATGAAAACCTCCGTTATTGTTTTTCCCTCATAATATGGAGAGCTTCTCCGCTGTGTGATTTCAGCGGAGAAGCATAAAAATATATTTTCTGTTGCATATCTTCCAAAAGATGATTATTATAAATATGTTTGGCAATATATTTATTGAGGCAATCTCTTCGCAAAAACGACGGTAAGGAGCATAACTGATGGAATTTGACGACATCCTGTCAAAAATTAAAAAAATACATTTTATTGGAATAGGCGGTTCGGGGATGTGCCCGATCGCGGAAATTCTGTTTCATAAAGGATATGAGCTGACCGGTTCCGACATCAGCGAATCGGATACTCTCGAGCGGGTCCGTTCTTACGGCATTCCTGTTTTTATGGGGCAAAGGGCCGAAAATATCGGCGAAGCGGAGCTGGTGGTTTATACCGCCGCCGTGAAACAGGATAATCCGGAACTGGTGGCGGCACGCGAAAGAAACATCCCTACGGTGGAGCGCTCCGTCATGCTCGGCATGGTGACGCAGCGCTACAAAAACGCGGTGGCGGTTTCCGGCACCCACGGCAAAACGACGACGACCGCCATGATCACCCAGGTCCTGCTGGGAGCGGGGAAAGACCCCTCCGCAATTATCGGCGGAAAGCTGCCGCTGATCGGCGGCAACGGCCGCGTGGGACGTTCCGATACCATTGTCTGTGAAGCCTGCGAATATGTGGATACGTTTCTGCAGCTCCACCCTGCGGTTTCCATTATTCTGAACATCGACAACGACCACCTCGACTATTTCGGCACGGTGGAAAACACCATCCGTTCCTTCCATCAGTTTGCCGAACAGACATCCCGGTTGATTATCGTAAACGGGGACAATGAAAACGCCAGAAAGGCGGTCGAGGGAGTCAGCGGACCGAAGATTGTCACGTATGGCTTTGGGAAAGAAAATGATTACTATGCGGACGAAATCCGCGATTCCCTGCGGGCGCGTGAACAGTTCAGCGTCTTCTATCGCGGCAGGAAACTGGCTGAAGTCGATCTGAGCGTTCCGGGAAAGCACAATATCTACAACGCTTTGGCCGCCTTTGCAGCGGCGGACGATCTGGGCGTCGACGCTCAGGACATCGCGGAAAACCTCCATCGATTTACCGGTGTTCACCGCCGGTTTGAACGCCTGGGCGAATTCGGCGGCGTGACGGTTGCGGATGATTTTGCACACCATCCGACCGAAATAGCAGCCACACTGACCGCGGCAAAGCAGATGGGCTTTTCCCGGGTATGGGCGGTTTTTCAGCCGCATACCTATTCCAGAACCTTTCTTTTGCTGGACGATTTCGCAAAAGTGCTGCGGATTGCCGACCGGGTCGTCCTCTCCGAAATTCTTGCCGTCCGGGAGACGAACACGTATAACATCTACGCGAAGGACCTTGCCGCAAAAATCCCCGGCTGCGTCTGGTTTAAGACGTTCGATGAGATCGCCGGCTATATGATCGAGAACGCAAGGGACGGCGACCTGATCTTGACCCTCGGCGGCGGCGATATCTATAAATGCGCGAATTTAATCGTCGAGAAATATCAGAAAATGGGCAAAAAATAACGGCGGAATTTTCCGCCGCAAAAATTTTCAGGAGCCGGTTCCGGCTCCCCTTTTTTATGTCAGAATTCTTTCCCCGGTCAGAAACCGCTCCAGCTCCTCCGCCCCCGCGAAACGATGTCCCTGAAAGCCCTGCCGCACCGCCTCGTCGATATTTTCCTGCATGTCGTCGATGAACAGGCATTCCGAAGGAAGAAGTTCAAATTTCTCACACAGCCGCCGGTAGATGGCCGGGTCCGGCTTTACGAGCTTTTCCTCCGCGGAAATCAGGAAGCCGTCGAAATGCCGGAACATCGCCACCTCCCCGTAAAACCGGAGGAAGCGCAGGCTTACATTCGAAAGCAGATACAGGCGGTATCCGTTTTGCCGGATCCGGTCCACCAGTTCCGGCATTCCCGGAACCGGGTCCAGAACGCAGCGCCAATGGTCCATGGCGGTCGCGACGGCTTCCGCAAACTGCGGAATGCGTTTCTGGACTTCAGACACGGCATAGCTTTCCTCTATGGTCCCGGCGTCCAGCAGCAGCCATTCCGGCCCGCCGAACAGCTCCTTCACCACGGCGTCGGCGGCCTCCGGGTCCTCCAGCAGAGATTCAGCGTATTTCCTCGGATTGTAATCGGACAGGACATTGCCCATGTCGAATACGACGTTTCGGACCACCGGACTCCCCCCTTTCTCACACGGCCGAATGATTTCCCGCCAGAATCTTTTTCAGGTACTGCCCGGTGTAGGACTCCGGCACCCGTGCCACCTCTTCCGGCGTGCCGGCCGCCACGACCTGTCCTCCCGCGTTACCGCCCTCCGGGCCTAAATCGACGATATAATCCGCCGTCTTGATCAGATCCAGATTATGCTCGATGACGAGGACCGTGTTTCCTCCGTCCACCAGCTTCTGCAATACTTCGATCAGTTTGTGAACGTCCGCGATGTGCAGGCCCGTGGTCGGCTCGTCCAGGATGTAAATAGTGCGGCCCGTCGGGCGCTTTCCCAGTTCCGCCGCCAGCTTGACACGCTGCGCCTCACCGCCGGAGAGAGTGGTCGCGGGCTGGCCGATCTTCACGTATCCAAGGCCCACGTCCTGAATCGTCTGCAGCTTGCGCGCGATGCGGGGAATTTCGGAAAAGAACTGAAGGCCTTCCTCCACAGTCATTTCGAGAACGTCGTAGATGCTTTTTCCCTTGTATTTGATTTCGAGCGTTTCCCGGTTGTACCGCTTTCCCTTGCACACGTCGCAGGGGACGTAGACGTCCGGAAGGAAATTCATCTCGATCTTGATGATACCGTCGCCCTCGCACGCCTCGCACCGTCCTCCCTTCACATTAAAGGAGAAACGGCTCGATGTATAACCGCGCAGCTTCGCATCCTGGGTGGAGGCGAACAGGATCCGGATATCGGTAAACACGCCGGTATAGGTTGCCGGATTGGAACGGGGCGTGCGGCCGATCGGCGACTGGTCGATCTGAATGACCTTGTCGAGCGCGTCAAGGCCGGTTATTTTTTTGAAAGAGCCGGGCCGGCTTTTCGCTCCGTTCAGTTCCGCGGCCAGATACTTGTAGAGGATTTCATTGATCAGCGAGGACTTGCCGGAGCCGGAGACACCGGTGACGCAGATGAATTCTCCGAGCGGAAATTCCACGCTGATGTTTTTCAGGTTGTTCTGCGAGGCCCCGGCGACGGAAAGTTTTTTCCCGTTGCCCTTGCGCCTGACTTCCGGAATTTCCACTTTCCTGCGGCCGCTCAGGTAGTCGCCCGTGACGGAGCCTTTGCAGTTCAGAATATCCTTCACCTTTCCGCTGAACACCACTTCCCCGCCGTGAACCCCGGCGCCCGGGCCGATATCGACGATGTGGTCGGCGGCCAGCATGGTCTCCTCGTCGTGCTCGACGACGATCACCGTGTTGCCGATATCCCGCAGGTGCTTCAGGGTATCCAGCAGCTTCGCGTTGTCTCTTTGATGCAGGCCGATGCTGGGCTCGTCCAGAATGTACAGCACGCCGGTCAAAGAGGAACCGATCTGCGTCGCGAGCCGGATCCGCTGGCTCTCCCCGCCGGAGAGCGTCCCCGCGGAGCGCGAAAGCGTCAGGTATTCCAGCCCGACGTTCTTCAGGAAGCCGAGGCGGCTGCGAATCTCCCGCAAAATCAATCGGGCGATCATGGTTTCCCGGTCCGTCAGCTTCAGCCCGTCAAAAAATTCAAGCGCCTCCGTCACCGATTTGCCGCACAGGTCGGCGATATTGATCCCGCCAACCGTGACGGACAGGCTGGTGGGCGACAGGCGCTTGCCGTGACAGGCATCGCAGGGGATTGCGCTCATATACGACTGGATCTCCTCTTTGATCCAGTTGCTCTGCGTGTCCCGGTAACGGCGCTCCAGGTTATTGACGATCCCCTCGAATTCCGTCTGATAAACGCTGTGCGCGTATTCGCTGCTGCGCTCCACCCGGATCTTTTCCCCGTTCGTGCCGTACAGCAGGATGTCGATCACCTGCTTCGGCAGTTCGCCGATTGGAGTGTCGAGTGAAAAATGATAATGCTTCGCAAGCGCGCGGAAATACATCGCCGCAATGGTGTTGCCCTCCATGGCCCATCCCCCCGCTTTGATGCCGCCCTGGTTGATGGAGAGGGATTTGTCCGGAAGGATCAGGTCCGGGTCGATTTTCATGAAGACGCCGAGTCCGGCGCACTTAGGGCAGGCCCCGAAGGGGTTGTTGAAGGAAAACATGCGGGGCGTCAGTTCCTCCACGCTGACGCCGTGTTCCGGGCAGGCGTAATTCTGGGAAAAAACATGGTCTTCCCCGTCCACAACGCTGACGACCGTCAGGCCGCCCGACAGTCCGGAGGCGGTTTCAATGGAATCCGCCAGACGGGAGCGCACGGAGGGATGGATTACAAGCCGGTCCACCACGATTTCAATGGTATGCTTTTTATTCTTTTCCAGCTTGATCGTCTCGGAAAGGTCATAGATGATGCCGTCCGCGCGTACACGGACATACCCGCTTTTTCTGGCGGCCTCAAACTCCTTGAGATGCTCTCCCTTTCTCTCGCGCACCACCGGCGCCAGCACCAGGATTTTTAAACCTTCCGGCAGATTCATGACCTGGTCGACGATCTGATCGACGGTCTGCTGGCGGATTTCCCGTCCGCAGACCGGGCAGTGAGGAATTCCGATCCGCGCGTACAGCAGACGCAGATAATCGTAGATTTCCGTCACCGTGCCGACCGTGGAACGCGGATTTTTCGAGGTCGTCTTCTGATCGATGGAAATCGCCGGGGACAGCCCGTCGATGGAATCGACGTCCGGCTTGTCCACCTGGCCCAGAAACTGGCGCGCGTAGGAAGAAAGCGACTCCACATATCTGCGCTGCCCTTCCGCGTAAATCGTGTCAAACGCAAGCGAGGACTTCCCGGAGCCGGAAAGTCCTGTAAAGACGATCAGCTTGTCGCGCGGAATCTCCAAATCAATATTTTTTAGATTATGTTCTCTTGCGCCTTTAATCAGAATGTTTTTTGCTGGCATAGTTCCTCCGTAATTCCCTCTATTTCCCGCTGCTGAGTTCCTTGATCCGATCGCGCAGCCATGCGGCGTGTTCAAATTCGAGCAGCTTGGCGGCCGCCTTCATTTCCCTGGTCAACTGTTCGATCATCTGTTTTCGTTCCGTGGCGGTCAGGCGTTTCCGTTTCTTTCCGCTCCCGGATTCCTCTTTCCGGGTGCTGATTTCCAGAATGTCGGAAACACCCTTGATGATCGTTTTCGGCGTGATGCCGTGTTCCCGGTTGTACTGCATCTGGATGTCCCGCCTGCGCTGTGTCTCCCGGATGGCGGCTTCCATGGAAGGGGTGACGGAATCCGCGTACATGATGACCTGCCCGTTCGCGTTTCGCGCCGCGCGCCCGATGGTCTGGATCAGCGAGCGTTCGCTGCGGAGGAAACCCTCCTTGTCCGCATCGAGGATCGCGACGAGGGAAACCTCCGGGATATCGAGCCCCTCGCGCAGCAGGTTGATGCCGACCAGCGTGTCGAATTCCCCGAGCCGCAGGTCGCGGATGATCTCCATGCGCTCGATGGTGTCGATATCGTGATGCATATAGCGCACGCGGATGCCCATCGAGTCCAGATAAGCGGTCAGGTCCTCCGCCATCTTTTTGGTCAGCGTCGTGACCAGCACGCGCTCTTTCTTCGCGGTTCTCAGGTTGATTTCCGAAATCAAGTCGTCGATCTGCCCGTCCGTCGGCTTCACGATGATCTCCGGGTCGACCAGCCCGGTCGGGCGGATCACCTGCTCGACGATCTGGGCCGACTTTTCCTTTTCGAGATCACCCGGCGTCGCGCTGACAAAGACCGCCTGATTGATATGCCGGTAAAACTCGTCGAAATTCAACGGGCGGTTGTCATAGGCGGACGGAAGGCGGAATCCGAAATCGATCAGCGTCTCCTTGCGCGCGCGGTCTCCCGCGTACATGGAGCGGACCTGCGGCAGCGTGACGTGGGACTCGTCCACGAACAAAATAAAATCCTTCGGGAAATAGTCGAGCAAGGTAAACGGAGAACTGCCGGGCGCGCGCCCGGAAAGAATTCGTGAATAGTTTTCAATCCCCTTGCAAAAACCGATTTCCCCCAGCATTTCCATATCGTATCTGGTGCGTTCCTGAATGCGCTGCGCCTCGATCAGCTTGTTCTGGCTTTGAAACAGCGCGACGCGTTTCTCCATTTCCCGGTTGATCTCTTCGATGGCACGATGCATTTTTTCCTTTGGAACAATATAATGGGATGCCGGGTAAATCGCAATGTGCTTTAAATCGGACTTGATGTCTCCGGTCAGCGGGTTGATCTCCCGGATCCTGTCGATTTCATCCCCGAAGAACTCGATCCGGACGGCGGTGTCGTTGGACTGAACGGGGAAAATCTCCACGACGTCCCCGTGAACGCGGAATTTATTGCGGATGAAGTTGACGTCGTTTCGCTCATATTGGATTTCCACCAGCTTTTTCAGCAGTTCGTCCCGGTTCTTCTTCATGCCCGGACGAAGGGAAATGACCATGGTGCGGTAATCGATCGGGTCGCCCAGGCTGTAAATGCAGGATACGCTGGCAACGATGATCACGTCCCTGCGCTCCGAGAGTGCGGAAGTCGCGGAGTGCCTCAGCTTGTCGATCTCATCGTTGATCGCGGAGTCCTTTTCAATGTAGGTGTCCGTCGTCGGGATATAGGCTTCCGGCTGATAATAATCGTAATAGCTGACAAAATACTCCACGGCGTTTTCCGGAAAAAATTCACGGAATTCAGAGCAGAGCTGGGCGGCGAGGGTTTTGTTGTGGGCCAGAACCAGCGCGGGGCGGTTCATCTGCGCAATCACGTTCGCCATGGTGAACGTTTTGCCGGAGCCGGTCACGCCCAGCAGGGTCTGCTCCCGGTCTCCTTTGTGGAGGCCGTCCACCAGCCGGCAAATCGCCTTCGGCTGGTCGCCGGTCGGCTGATATTTGGAAACCAATTTGAAATCCATGTTTTTACTCCAGTTCCGAGTTGAAGAGCTCCGGCATCAGCTTGCTCTGCGCGATGGACAGATAATCGTTGCCGCTGACAATAATATGGTCGATCAGCCGCACCTCCACGGTATCGAGCGCCTCGTAAACCCAGCGCGTCGTGCTCAGATCCTGCTTGGACGGCAGACAGCTTCCGCTCGGATGGTTATGGGACAGAATCGCGTAAGAGGCGTCGTACTGCACGGAAAGCCTGACGATTTTTTTGATATAGATATTGGCGGAGTTGACGGATCCCTCGTCTACGACGTCGCAGAAAAGGATCCGGGTCTTACTGTCGAGCAGCATTAGGACGACGACCTCGTTCTGCCGGCCGATGAATTTGTTGACCAGCCGCTTTCCCGCTTCATCATAGCTGTAAATGACGATCTTGTCTCTGTCAATATCTTCCTGGTACCGGCGGCAGATCTGCGGGATCAGCTTGATCAGCGTCGCGGCGGATCTTCCGATCCCGTCCACTTTCAGAAGCTCTTCATACGGCGCGTCGAAAGTGCCGGACAGGGAACCGAATTTCTGAAGAAGCTGATGCGCGATCGGATTGGTGTCCTTGAGCGGGATTGCGTAATAAAGAAGAAGCTCCAGAATAGAATGAGGCTGAAAAGAATCCAATCCGTTTTTCAGGAACTGACTTTTTACCCGTTCCCTGTGTCCGCCATGCAAGGATTTTGCTTCGGGCTGTTTTCGATTTTCATCAACGGGCTTTTTCTCCAAAACAGCCGCTCCCTTTTTCACGAATCAGCTTTTCCTGCTTCCCGGCTTCACGGGCGCCGGGGCTCCCGCTTTACACAAAGGGCAGTCCCGCGGTTCCCATGACTCGACTTCCAGTGAGACGACCGCCTGATACGGCACACCGAAATCGATTTTTCCTCCCGTGCGGTCCACGATGGAGCCGATGCCGGCGACTGCGCCGCCGCTTTGCCGGACCAGCTCCATCACTTCCCGGACGGAACCGCCGGTTGTGACGACATCCTCCACAATCAGCACGCGCTGCCCCGGATGGACGGCAAATCCCCGGCGCAAGGCCATTTTTCCGTCTTCGCCGCGCTCGGTAAAAAAATTCTCGCAATGAAGCGCGCGGCTGACCTCGTAGGCCATCTGCACCGCGCCCATTGCCGGGCCGATCACGACCTCGATTCCGTCTTTTTGATACTTTTCGGCAAGAGCGGCGCAGAGCTCTTCACTATATCTGGTATTGCGGAAAACCTTCGCGCATTGAAGGTATCGGTTGCTGTGGCGTCCGGAAGTCAGCTTGAAATGCCCTTCCAGCAGCACGCCCGCCTCCCTGAAAATTTCCAAGGCCCGTTCCTGAGTCATCTATCGAATCTCCTTTGTGCTTTGCAGTTTTTTTCTATTATATACTAAAATAATTTTTTTGAAAAGCCTTTTCGCCTTTTCGGTCCTCCCAAATCATGCTATAATCGATTCCAAAGTCTATGATTTGCAGGAGAACACACACATGAGAAAAACAATGATCATCGGCGCAAACGATGCGGGACAGCGCCTGGATAAATTTCTGACGAAATCCTTTCCGAACCTGCCGCAGTCCATGCTGTACAAAAGCATCCGGAAAAAGGATATCAGGCTCAACGGCAGGCGATGCGAAATCTCGGCCCGGCTCTCGGAAAACGACGTGCTTTCCATGTATCTGAAGGACGAATTTTTGCAGAAGGAACCGAAGGAATATGATTTTTTGAAAGCGCCCAACCGGCTGAACATCGCCTACGAGGACCAAAACCTTCTTGTTTTGGACAAGCAGCCCGGGCTGATCGTCCACCCGGACGAAACCTATCATTTCGATTCCCTGATCGCAAGGGTCCAGCACTATCTTTACGAAAAGGGAGAATACGACCCTGACGCGGAAAATTCCTTCGCCCCGGCTCTGATCAATCGTATCGACCGCAATACGGGCGGCCTTGTGCTGGCGGCGAAAAACGCGGAAACGCTTCGCATCATGAACGAGAAGGTGAAGCAGAGGGAGCTGCAGAAGCTCTATCTCTGCGTCGTCTGCGGCGTTCCGCAGAAAAAGGAAGCCACGCTGGAAGGATATCTGCAAAAGAACGAAAAGCAGAACCGGGTCTATATTTCGGACGGGCCGACGCGCGACGCGCGGATGATCCGGACAAAATACCGGGTTCTGGCGCAGCGGAGAGCGTTCAGCCTGCTGGAGGTCGAGCTGCTGACCGGCCGGACCCACCAGATCAGGGCGCACCTGGCCTCCATCGGGCATCCTCTGGCTGGGGACGGAAAATACGGAACGAACGCCCAAAATAAAGCCTCCGGCTTTCCCTATCAGGCGCTTTACTCCTATAAGCTGAAATTCCGGTTCACGTCGGACGCCGGAATCCTGGAGTACCTGAACGGAAAGGAAATCGAGGCAAAGGACATCTGGTTTTTAAAGGAGTTTTACCGGTTCCCCGAAGCGGACGGCCGGAACAGGGAGGAAACGAAATGCTGACGAAGGAAGGATTTGACCGGTGGGCGGGGGATTACGAAACGCCGCCCGGACTTTTTGATCCGGGCGGCGTTTTTCATGTATTCCTATCGACCTGATGGAATTTTTTGAGATTCCCCGTCTTTTCGCTCCGCTTTTCCAGTTCCGTTTCCACTTCCTCCAACGAAATTCCTTCATTGGCCATCAGTACGGTCAGATGATAAAGCAAATCGGAAATTTCTGAAACCGTGTCGGAATTTTTCCCGTTTTTCGCCGCGATGATCACTTCGCTGCACTCTTCCCCGCACTTTTTCAGGATCTTGTCCAGCCCTTGCTCAAACAGATAACAGGTATAGGAACCTTCGAGATGCTCCTTCTTGCGGTCCAGAACGGTTTGGTACAGGTTCTGCAATGCGTCATTCATTGGTGTCCCTCCAGATTTCGTTGAAAAAGCAGCTGTGGGAACCGGTATGGCACGCGGCGCCGGTCTGATGGACGACAACCAGAAGCGTGTCGCTGTCGCAGTCCCCCAGAATGCGTGTCACTTTCTGCACATGGCCTGAGGTGGCGCCCTTGTTCCACAGTTCCCCGCGCGAACGGCTGTAAAACCACGTGTATCCCGTTTCCAGAGTCTTCCGCATGGACTGCCGGTTCATGTAAGCAAGCATCAACACCTCGCCGGTCTCCGCCTCCTGAACGATCGCCGGGAGCAGATCCGCCTTTTGAAAAAAAGGCTCGATCGCATCCTCCGGAATCTCGGTCCGATACAGATTCACTTTGTTTCAATCTCCTTCTGTCTTTCCGCAGAGAGCAACCGCTTCCCTCAGATCGAGGCCACCGGAATAAAGCGATTTGCCGCAGATCGCCCCATACAGTTTTAAATCCCGGAGATCCTTGATATCTTTCAGGCCACTGACGCCGCCGCTCGCGATAATCCGGCAGGAAACACTGTTTTGAAGCTGTTTCAGCATCGAGAGGTTCGGGCCCGTCAGGGTTCCATCTCTGGAGATGTCCGTAAAGATAATATACTTTACGCCCACCAGCTCCATGTGTTTCGCCATGCTGAGATAATCGATAGAGGAAGTTTCGGTCCATCCTTTCTGTGCGACCATCCCGTCCCTCGCGTCGACGCCGACGGCGATCCTGTCCCCGTATTTTTCCACCGCCGAAACGACAAGTTCGGGGCTGGTCACCGCGGCCGTTCCGAGGATCACCCGGGAAATGCCGTTTTTCAGATAAAAATCAACAGTTTCCATATCCCGGATGCCGCCGCCGACCTCCAGCCGGAGCCCCGACGTTTTCCGAATGCGGAACATCAGGTCCGCGTTCACCGGCTTCGCGGCCTTCGCCCCGTTCAAATCGACGACGTGCAACCATTCGGCTCCGGCCTCCCGAAACGCGTGCGCCGTTTCCAGCGCGTCCTCGGCGACGCGGCGGGCCGTGCTGTAATCGCCCTGAAACAGGCGGACGCACTCCCCGTCCTTCAAATCAATTGCCGGCAAGAGTATCACAGCAGTTCCTCCAAATTATAAAGTTCCTTTTGTTGAAAGAGTGCCTTGCCCGGTAGGCGAAACCGCAAGGCGCATGGCATGCCCCGCCGCCTTGAAGAGAGCTTCCGTCTGGTGATGCGCGTTGGTCCCGTATTTTACCGAAGCATGGAGAGTGATCCCGGCGTTCATGGCAAACGCTCTCATGAATTCCTCCGTCAGACAGGAATCGTAATCGCCGATCCGGTCCTGGCGGAAGTCGGCGCCAAAGACAAGAAAGGGGCGCCCGCTGATATCGACGGCGGCAAATGCAAGCGCTTCGTCCATCGGAACATAGAAACTTCCGAAGCGCGCGATTCCGGACCGGTCCCCCAGCGCCCCGGCAAACGCCCTGCCCAGGACAATGCCCGTATCCTCCACCGTGTGATGCCCGTCCACATTCAGGTCGCCGGAAACCGCGATTTTTAAGCCGAAGCCTCCGTGTACCGCAAACGAATTCAGCATATGGTCAAAAAAGCCGATCCCCGTTGAAATTTCCACTTTCCCGCCATCCAGGTTCAACTGCACGGAGCAGTCGGTCTCTTTTGTCTTTCGGATCTGTTCGGAAGTCCTCACGGCGTGCGCCTCCCTTTTATAATACCGCTTCAAGCCGACGGATCAGTTCCATGTTTTCTTCCGGGGTGCCGGCGGTAATCCGAAGGTAATCCCCCATATACCGGACGACGATCCCCGCTTTCATCAGGCCCTCAAAAACACGCCTGCTTCCTGCGGCGCCGATCAGCGTGAAATTGGTCACGCTGTCATAGACATGGATTTGGCTTGGATGACGGGCCTCCAGAGATTTCAGCATGGTAAAAAGCTCTTTTTGCGATGCCTGGATTTCCGCAAGGCCGGAACGGATCCAGTCCCTTTCCCTCAGCACAACGGAACCGATTTTCTGTGAACACGCGTTGACATTGTAAGGGGATTTGACGGCGCGGATTGCTGCGGTCAGCGCCGGGTTCGCGACCGCGAAGCCCAGGCGGAGCGCGGCCATTCCGAACATCTTGGAGCAGGTCCGGAGAAGAATCAGATTATCGTACTGTTCCGCTTCGCGAATCAGGGACTGATCCCAGAAATCCATGTACGCCTCGTCCAGAACGACGAGCGCGTCGACACTGCCGACCAGCTTCCGCACCTCTTCCCTTGTGAGTCCCCGCCCGGTCGGATTGCAGGGATTCGAGAAGACCAAAGCCCTGACGCCGCTTCCCCGAACAGAAGCAATCAGCTCATCCGGATCGACGGAAAAGTCCGGATTTTTGGGGTATTCCAGACACTTTGCTTCATTCAGGTAGCCGTAAAAGCGGTACATGGAAAAGTCGGGGGAAAGCGTCATCACGGGATCGCCATTCATTATGAAAGCGCCGAGAATGACGGAAATCAGCTCGTCGGAACCGTTTCCGGCGGTGACGTTCGATCGATCCACGCCGTAGTAATCGGCAAAAGCGGCGCAGAGCTCCTCCGCATAAGGGTCGGGATACCGGTTGAACGCAGCGCTTGCCGCGGCATTTCTGATTTTTTCAAGGATTTCCTCCGTCGGACGCCGAAAGGATTCGTTCGCGTCCAGGCGGATCGGATACCGGCCGGTGACCGGCTCATAGGGCTTCAGGTCTCTGATTTTCGAGTTCAGACGATACGCCATCGGAATCCCTCACTTCAATTGAATTGGCGTGCGCGGTCAGGCCCTCCGTCCGGGCAAGCGTGATGATATCGCTTTTTGCCGAATTCAGAGCTTTTGGGGTATAGTACAGAAAACTTGACTTTTTTACAAAACTGTCCACGGAAAGCGGGGAACAAAACCGCGCGGTTCCGCTTGTGGGCAGCACGTGGTTTGGCCCCGCAAAATAGTCGCCGAGCGGTTCCGGGGAGTATTCGCCGAGGAAAACCGAACCCGCGTTGTCAATTCTTCCCAGGTATTCCATTGGCCTTTCAACACACAGTTCCAGATGCTCCGGGGCAAGCTCGTTGGCAAAGGCGACGGCGTCCTCCATGTTTTTACAAACTACAACGGCCCCGTAGTTTTCCAGGGATTTTTCGATCAGCTCCCGGCGGGAAAGCGCTTGAATCTGGCGGGAAATCTCCGCGACTGTTTTCTCCGCAACGCTTCGGGAGGTCGTCAGAAGAACCGCGGAAGCAAGGACGTCGTGCTCGGCCTGCGACATCAGGTCGGCGGCCAGAAAAACGGGATTCGCGGTTTCATCCGCCAGAATCAGGATCTCGCTCGGCCCGGCAACCATGTCGATCCCGACCGTGCCGTAAAGCTGTTTTTTGGCCGTCGCGACATAGATGTTTCCCGGTCCGACGATCTTATCGACCGTCGGAACCGTTTCGGTCCCGAACGCCAGCGCGGCTACCGCCTGCGCCCCGCCGATCTGAAAGATCCGGTCCACGCCCGCCGTATAGGCCGCCGCCAGGATGTTCGGATTCGGTTTTCCGTTTTTGCCCGGCGGCGTCGCCATCACGATCTCACCCACTCCGGCGATTTTCGCGGGGATCGCGTTCATCAGCACGGAGGAAGGATACGCCGCCGTGCCGCCCGGAACATAAATGCCGACGCGCCTGAGGCCGCGGACCCGCTGTCCCATCATCACGCCGTCCGGGCCGGTCGTAAACCAGCTCTGCTGCTTCTGCCGTTCGTGGAAATCCCTGATATTCGCCGAGGCGCGGTCAAGGGCAGCGAGGAAGGCGGGTTTGCAGCCCTGCGCGGCGGCCTTCATCTCTTCCCTGCCGAGTTTCAACGGTTCCGGGATCGAACCGTCGAACTTCATGGTATATTCGCGAACCGCCGCGTCGCCGCGCTCCCGGACCTCCGCAACGATCTCCGCGACGGTCTGTTCGATCTCCGGGCTTGACTTGCCCCCGCGCCGTTTCAGCTGAGCAATCAACTCCCTGCCGGCATCACCGTTTCCGTCCAGAATCTTCAGCATATTTTTTCCTCCCTTTCGCGGGAAGACGACCGGTGAATGAACTGTTCCATCCGGCCGGTCAGGGTCTCGATCTCCGTTTTCCTGAGTTTCATGCTCGCCGCGTTGACGATCAGCCGCGCGGAAACATCGCAGATGGTTTCGATCACCGCAAGCCCGTTTTCCCTCAGAGTCGTTCCCGTCTCGACAAGATCGACGATTGCGTCGGCAAGGCCGAGGAGCGGGGCCAGCTCGACGGACCCTTCGATCCTGATGATCCGGACGTCCATCGCCTTGCTCTCAAAATAATTCCGCGCGACCCGGGGATATTTCGTCGCGATGGTCTTGGCGGAATACCCGCTGAAAAAATCAACATTTTTCGGACCGGCTAAAGCAAATCTGCACCTGCCGAAGCCTAAATCCAACACCTCATAAAAGCTTCCGCCTTTTTCAAGGATCGTATCTTTGCCGACCACGCCGAGGTCGCAGACGCCGTATTCCACATAGGTGATAACGTCCGCCGCTTTCGCAAGGACGACTTCCATTCCGTCTCCGACCGGAAGGATCAGTTTCCTTCCCTTGTTCCGGACCGCCGAGCAGTCGCAGCCGATTTTCTCAAGAAGGCCGACCGTGCTGTCTTCCAGCCTGCCCTTTGTCAGGGCGATTCTCAGTGGTTTCATCTTTTCCCGCCTTATATCAGATTGATCGTCTTCACGGTTTCGCCGACAAAATCGATCCGTTTGATTCCGCTTGTCTGCGCATAAGCGATCGCATCGTCCTGCGTTTCGAACACGCTGGTTTCGCAGTGCAGCCCCTTTGAAATCAGATCGGAGGCATATTCGAGGGCCTTGACCTCGCAGCCTGCGTCCCCGTGGACCAGAATGTCCATCGGGAGAACCGGGCAGACATTTCCCCGGTCCAGCAGGGTCTTGGCAATCGCGTCCACGTTCACGGCGAATCCGATGGCGGGCATCGGCTGACCGAAGTGCCCCAGCAGATTGTCGTAACGGCCTCCCAGCAGAACGGCGTCGCCGAATTCCTCCACATAGGCGCTGAACACGATGCCGGTATAGTAGTCGTTTCTCTGTACCAGTCCCAAATCGATCATCAACTGGCCGCTCTGTTCCAGCTCGGAAAGAGATCGATATACTCCCCGCAGATAGTCAAGGATGCCGGCAAGCCTCTCATCGCCGCACAGATGCGAAGCGCGGTCGAACACTTCCTCGCCGCCGAAGAGCCTTGGCAGTTCCCGCAGCGCGAGCACGTCCCTGCTCTCCGGCAGTCCGTCCAGAATGCCGTTCAGGCGGGCGTAATTTTTCGTTTCGATCGCGCTTCGAATCTCTTCCCTCAGATTTTCCCCGGCTGGAATCCGCCCGGCAAGGGTACGGAAAAATCCGGCGTGGCCGATTTCCAGGCGGTATCCAGGCAAGCATTTTCCCAGCGCTTCCAGCGCCGTCGCAATCACGTCAAGGTCGGCACGGAGTCCTGAGGCGCCCAGAAGCTCGATTCCGGTCTGTACGGATTCGTCGCTTCGGCCGGTCAGCCCCGGATTGTTCCGATAGATCGGCTGCGTATAGTACAGCCGGATCGGTTTCGGCAGATTTTGAAGCCGGGTCGCGGTCAGGCGCGCGATCGGCAGCGTCGAGTCCGGACGCATGACGATCAGCCGCCCGTGCTTATCCGACATTTTGTACATGACGTCCTGGGAGATGCCTGAAAAATCCGGATCAAAAACATCATAAAACTCCAGCCCCGGGGTTACCACCTCATGAAACCCGCGGGAGGAGAAGACATCGCCGATCGTTCTTTCAATATATCTTCTTGTCAGGCACTCTTCAAATAAAAAGTCCTTGGTGCCCTCCGGCGTGATCCTGTCATTTTTCTTCATGAATGCGCTCCTTGTTTTCCCGCGGTACGCTTTACCGTGCTAATAGGATAGCATACTAAAATACTGTTGTCAACTAAAACAGAGACATCTGGCTGCTCTTGGGCAAATCTTTCAGCACTCCGGCCGTTTCAAAGGTTTCAATGACGGATTTTGACACTTTAGACCTGCCCTGCAGGTCATCCACGGAGATATACGGTCCCTTTTTCCCGGCTTCCGCAAGGCTGTTTGCGGCGGCTTCGCCGACCCCGGAAAGCGAGAGGAACGGAAGCCGGATCTTTCCGTCCTCCACCAGAAACTTCTTCGCGTCAGACCGGTGCAAGTCAAGCGGAAGGACTTCGATTTTCCTGGCCAGCATCTCATTGACGATCTGCAGCGTGGAATAGGCGGATTCCTCCTTGGCGGAGGCTTCTTTGCCCTTCATGGCGATTTCGCTCATTTTTCGCCGCACCGCCTCCCTGCCCTGCATCACGAGCGCGCCGTCGAAATCCTCGCCGCGCACGGTGAAGTAAGCGGCATAGTATTCCACCGGGCGGTGGACCTTGTACCATCCAAGCCGAAGGGTCGAAATCATGTAGGCCGCGGCGTGAGCCTTGGGGAACATGTACTTGATCTTCATGCAGGAGTCGATGTACCACTGGGGCACGCCGTGATCTTTCATGGCCTGAATGTAGTCCTCGGTCAGCAGCTTCGGCGCCTTGCCCTTTCGGGTGATCTCCATGATCTTGAACGCCATTTTCGGTTCCAGCCCTTTATGGAGCAGATATGTCATGATGCTGTCGCGCGTTCCGATGACCTCCGAAATCGTGCAGGTCCCGTTCTTGATCAGTTCCTGCGCGTTGCCGAGCCAGACATCCGTGCCGTGGGACAGCCCTGAAATCTGAAGAAGGTCGGAGAAAGTCTTCGGATTGGAGTCGAGCAGCATCTGGCGGACAAAGCTGGTGCCGACTTCAGGCAGCGAAAACGTGCCGGTCTGGGAATCGATATCCTCCGGCTTCACGCCGAGCGCTTCCGTGGAGGTGAACAGGGACATCACCTGCGGGTCGCTCATGGAAACGTCCATCACGGGAATGCCGGTGTAATCCTCCAGATAGCGGTAAATGGTCGGAACATCGTGTCCGAGCTCGTCCAGCTTGCAGATGGTGTCGTGGATGGAATGGAAGTCGAAATGCGTCGTGATGCTGTCGGAGTTCTGGTCGTTGGCCGGGTGCTGCACCGGGCAGAAATCAAAAACTTCCTTGCCCTTCGGCACAACGACCATGCCCCCCGGGTGCTGGCCCGTGGTGCGCTTGACGCCGGTGCAGCCCGCCGCGAGGCGCAGTTCCTCCGCACGGTGCAGCACCAGCCCCTTTTCCTCCTCGTATTTCTTGACAAAACCGAGCGCTGTCTTGTCGGCCACCGTCGCGATCGTTCCGGCTTTGAACACATGGTCTTTGCCGAACAGCGTCTCCGTGTAGCGGTGGGCGCTCGACTGATATTCGCCGGAAAAATTCAGATCGATATCGGGGGTCTTGTCCCCGTCGAACCCGAGAAAGGTCTCGAACGGGATCGTATGGCCGTCCCGGCTATACTCCGCTCCGCAGACGGGGCACTTCTTCGGCGGAAGGTCGAAGCCGCTGCCGATGCTGCCGTCGGTGATGAACTCGCTGTGTTTGCAGTTCGGGCAGACATAGTGCGGGTCCAGCGGATTCACTTCGGAGATTCCCGCCAGATTCGCGACGAAGGAAGAGCCGACCGAGCCGCGCGAGCCGACCAGATATCCGTGCGCAACGGAATCCGCAACCAGCTTCTGCGCGATCATATACAGGATGGAAAAGCCGTGCTTCGTGATGGAACCGAGTTCCCGCTCCAGCCGCTTTTGGACCAGTTCGGGCAGCGGATCGCCGTACAGTTCCTTGGCGCGCGTCCAGGAAATTTCAGTGAGCTGCTCCTCCGCGCCCTCGATGAACGGGGGAAAAGTCCCCTCCGGAATCGGCCGGATTTCCTCGATCCCATCCGCGATCCGGTTTGGATTCGTCACGACGACCTCATATGCCTTTTCCTTGCCCAGATAGGAAAACTCCCGCAGCATTTCCTTTGTGGTCCTGAAATAAAGCGGAGCCTGCTCATCCGTATCTTTGAAGCCGAGGCCCTGCATCAGGATTTTGCGGTAGTCCCCGTCCTTCGGGTCCATGAAATGAACGTCGCAGGTCGCGACGACGGGCAGATTCAGCTTTTCGCCCAGCCTGACCACCGTGCGGTTGAATTCACGGATTTTCTCCTCGTCCGGAACCAGCCCTTCCCGCACCATGAACCGGTTGTTCCCGATCGGCTGAATTTCCAGATAATCGTAAAACGACGCGATTTCGCACAGGGCGGACCACGGCTGCGCGCCGGAAATCGCTCTGTAAAGCTCACCGGCTTCACAGGCGCTGCCGACTATAAGGCCCTCACGGTATTTCAATAATTCAGACTTCGGAATCCGGGGATTTCGATAAAAATAATCCAGGTGTGATTTGGAAATCAGCTTGTATAGATTTTTAAGGCCTGTCTGGTTTTTTGCCAGCAGAATCATATGGTAGGATTTCATTTTTTTGATATCCCCGCCGGCAAGGCAGCTATTGATATCCTGCACCGTTTTCGCGCCGGTATCCTCTTTGAGCTGCTGAACCAGCCTTAAAAAAATCTGCCCGAGCACCGCGGCGTCGTCACAGGCGCGGTGGTGGTTGAACGGGTCGAGCTTCAGATATTTCGCGACGGTGTCCAGCTTCGCGTTTTTGATCCCCTTTAAAAGGGAGCGGCACATCGGAACGGTGTCTATGTAGGTGTTCTCAAATTCAAATCCGCTCCGCCCGGCGGCAATCCGGATAAAGGATGTGTCGAAATCCGCGTTGTGGGCAATCAGCACCGCGTCTTTTCCGCAGAATTCAAAAAATTGCCGCAGAGCCTGGGACTCCGACGGAGCGTCCCGCACCATTTGATCCGTAATTCCGGTCAGCTCCGTGATTTTCGCGGGGATGCCGCGTTCCGGATTGACAAACGTGTCGAAGGAATCTTTGACTTCTCCGTCCACGATGCGGACCGCGCCGATTTCTGTAATGCGGTCGGCGTTAGGGCTCAGTCCCGTCGTTTCAATATCGAAGGAAATGAATTCGCCCGAAAGCTCCCGGTTGTCGCTGCCCTTGACGGCCGGCACCAGATCGTTGACAAAATAGGCTTCCGTGCCGTAGAGAATTTTGATCGGCTGATCTTTCTTTTTCAATTCCTCCGCGGTGTTCATCGCATCCGGAAACGCCTGCACAACGCCGTGGTCGGTCACGGCGACGGCCTTATGCCCCCATTTTGCCGCCCGGCGGATCAGATCGGACACGGAGTTGACCCCGTCCATTGCGGACATGTTGGAGTGAAGATGCAGTTCCACGCGCTTTTCCTGCGCGTCATCCATCACTTCCACCTGCCTGACCGTCGCGATGCTCTTGGGCCGGAGGACGATCTCATGGTCGTATTTATCGTATTCCACATCTCCGCGAACTAAAACGGACATCCCTTTGGCCAGCGTGTCCAGCATTTTGCATTGGGTCGCCATCTCGATGATCTTCAGCGTAATGGAACCGGTGTAATCCGTCACGTTGACGGAATAAATTTTCCGCTGCCTGTCCCGGGTCGCCTTCTGATCGACGGAAAAGATTTCGCCCCAGATGGTGGCGCTTCCGATATCGGGCGTGATTTTGGAAATCGGGATCGGCTTGGCGCGCGGCAGATGTCCGTAAATTTCCCTGGCGCTGTCCGGAATGATGGTCGGATAAAGGGTTTCCCCTTCCCTTACGCTGATGGTTTTTGGGGTCGTTTTTTGCTGAAGGGAACGCTCCGCCGAATCCACATTTTCTGTAATCTCTTCCCTGCGGCGCGCCTCTTCCCTCACGATCTTCCGATTGATGAACGCGGCGGCCCCCGGTTCAGCCGCCAGAACACCGCCGAATTCAACGGCAAGGCTGAGTCCGAACTCCTCGCGGATCAGTCCGGAAAGAAGCCGATCCACGCGGCGGGTCTTCAGAATCTCTCCGCCGCCGTGTTTTAAAGTGATCAGAAGCCTGCCATCTTTCAGTTCCGCAATGGAATCCGTAAAAGTTCCGTTCAGGCTCGCCTCCCGGCGTTTCAATTCGGCAATCAAGCTCGGATAATAATCGGTTGAAAAAGAAGCCTGCGGAAAGGTTGGTTTCACGCAGGCTTTGGAGAGCCGGAGCGGCTTGCAGGAAACAATGCTGCGTTCCACATGGTCCAGTACGTTCCGCTCCACCAAGGCCGGAAAAAGGACGTTGGCCGTGAGCGTCCTGACGGCCGAATCAATCTGGAGGGAAGCGATCGCCCCTTCGCGGACCGGTTCCGGCAGCCGTGAAACATCTATGTATTCATGAAAAAAATCTCCAAACTTCTTCAATGACCTTCATCCTTTACATTTGGTCGATTTCCCCCAGCAGGGCTTCAACCAGCTTATCCTCCGGGACTCTGCGGACGATTTCGCCCTTTTTAAAAATCAGCCCGGCTCCGTCGCCCCCGGCAATCCCGATATCCGCTTCCCGCGCCTCTCCCGGTCCATTGACCGCACAACCCATCAAAGCTACCGTCAAATCCTTTTGAGAACCGGCAAGACGCTTTTCCACTTCATCCGCAATGGAAATCAGGTCTATTTTGGTCCTGCCGCAGGTCGGGCAGGAGACGATCCGAATGCCGCCGCGCAGAGAAAGCGCTTTGAGCAGGTCGATTCCGGCTGCCACCTCGCGCACTGGATCGGCCGTCAGGGAAACCCTGATCGTATCTCCGATTCCCCTCTGCAGCAGGGAGCCGATGCCGATCGCAGACTTCATGATTCCCATCCGTTCGCTGCCGGCTTCCGTCACGCCGAGGTGGAGCGGATAGCCGCACTGGCCCGCGACCAGTTCGTTCGCCTGAATCATCCGGTTCACATCGGACGATTTAATGGAAATGACAATATCTTCAAAATGGGATTTTTCCAGCAAGGCCGCGTGTCGCAGGGCGCTTTCCGCCAACGCTTCCGGAGCCGGTCCTCCGTATTTCGCCAGCAGGTCCTTTTCCAGCGAACCGGAGTTCACGCCGATCCGGATCGGAATTCCGCGTTCGGAACAGGCTGCGGCAACTTCCCGGACGCGTCCGTCCGAACCGATATTTCCCGGGTTGATCCGCACGGCATCCACCCCCGACTCCGCGCACGCGAGTGCAAGCCGGTAGTCAAAATGGATATCCGCCACAAGGGGAATCTTCACCGCTTTTTTGATCGCGGGCACCAGTTTCACCGCGTTTTCATCCGGCACCGCGACGCGCAGGATCTCGCATCCGGCGCGTTCCAGCGCTTCGGCCTGCCGCACATTCCCCGGAATGTCACCCGCGGGCCGGTTCAGCATCGACTGCACTGTGATTCTGGCTCCCCCGCCGACGGCGACGGGACCGACATGAACCGTTCTTGAGATTCTCACGTTCAGCCCAAGCCCTTTCCGGTGATCAGCCTCAAAATATCGCTGTAAGTCACAACCACCATAAAGCCCATCAAAAGGCAGAAACCCGCCGTCTCCACAATTCCGACATATTTCTGCTGCAGAGGCTTGCGGCGAATTGCTTCCACGAGCAAAAACAGAACTTTGCCTCCGTCCAGCGCCGGGAACGGCATCAAATTGACCACGCCGAGGTTGACGGTCAGGACCATAATCATATAGAGAATATTGTCAAGGCCTGCGACAAAGCTCTGGGCAAGCCCCGCGGAAGCCGCCTGGTTGATCGCGCTGACCGCCCCGACCGGACCGGCGACATCGTTGAATCCAAATTTGCCGGTCGCAAATCCGACCAGGCTGTACCAGACCATACGGACGGTGGATACCGTATCCTGAAAGGATTTGGTAATCAGCGTGCCGAAATTCTTTTTTATCGGCATCACATAAAAATCGAGGGTCAGATAATTTTTTCCGTTCACTTTGCGGCTGTTGAATTTCACGTTGTCAAACGCAAGTTTTTTGCCGTTCCTCAGCACTTCGATGTCGACGGAATCGGGATTCGCCGTCGCAAGAGCGAAGCTCAGATCCCGGTCCCCATAGATATGGTAGTGGTCGACGGAGACAAATTCGTCTCCCCGTTTCAGGCCGGCCTGCTGAAGAGCGGAGTTCTGATCGAACTGTGAAATCGTGGTGGAGGAAAACGCGGTTTCCTGCCCCAGAATCGTCATCATCAAAACAAGCCCGAGCAAAATATTCATCAGGGCGCCCATCACGACAACCAGCAGGCGCTTCCATACCGGCTTTTTCCCGAAGGAGCGTTCGTCCCCGCTCTCCTCGTCCTCCCCCTCCATGGCGCAGAATCCGCCGATCGGCAGCAGGCGCAGGGAGTAGCGGGTTTCTTTTCCCTGCTTATGAAACAGGGTGGGACCCATTCCGATCGCAAACTCGTTGACGCGGATCCCGCATAACTTCGCCGTGAAAAAATGACCGAATTCGTGGATAAAAATCATAAAGCCAAACAACAGAACCGCGATGATAATCAGAATTGCTTTTATGATGACACTCACCTCTCAGGGATTCACTGTATGGTAAACGTAACTGCGCGCCCGCGCATCCGCTTCCAGAATTTCTTCCATCTCTTTCACTTGTTCCACATCCGGTTGGCGTTCCGTCGCTTCCCATACCAGGTCGCCGATCTCGCAGAAGGAAATCCGGTGATCCAGGAACAGCTTTACCGCGGCTTCATTCGCCCCGTTCGCCGCCGCAGGCGCGAGGCCGCCGCGCCGCAGCGCGCGCCGGCAGGCTGCAAGGCAGCGAAAGGTTTTTTCATCCGGCCTTGCGAAGCTCAGCGTACCGTATGCCGCAAGGTCGAGCTCCTCCGTCTGGGAAGGAAGCCGTTCCGGCCAGGTGATGGCGTACTGGATCGGAAGACGCATATCCGGCACACCCATCTGGGCGATCACGGACCGGTCCTGGAATTCCACCATCGAATGAATCACGCTTTCCCTCTGCACCAAGACGTCGATTCTGTCGTCCGCTACGTCAAACAGCCGGGAAGCTTCGATCACTTCAAGGCCCTTGTTCATCATGGTGGCAGAATCGATGGTTACTTTCGGTCCCATATGCCAGTTCGGATGTTTCAGCGCCTGTTCCGGCGTCACATCACGAAGCGCCTCGGAGCTCTTTCCAAAAAAAGGCCCGCCGGAGGCCGTGAGGATAATACGGCGCACCGCCCGCTTTCCCGGGCTGCCCTGCAAACATTGAAACACGGCGGAATGCTCGCTGTCGACGGGAAGGATTTTGACATGGTGTTCCTCTGCCTCCCGCATAACCAGGGCCCCGCCGGCCACAAGAGTTTCCTTGTTGGAAAGCGCGACGTTCTTTCCGGCACGGACGGCGGCAAGCGTCGGCTTCAAGCCGACCATTCCGACAACGGAATTGCAAACAAGGCCTGCCGTTGGCAGGCAGGCCGCTTCGCACAGGCCGTCCATTCCCTGCACTACCCGGACGGGCAGGTCTCTGACCGCCGTTTTCAGTTGTTTTGCGGCGGCCGGATCAAAAACCGCGGCGACCTGCGGATGAAATTCCCTGATCTGCCGCTCCAGCAAAGCGACGTTCTTCTCAGCCGCCAGCGCGCAGATTTTCAGACCAAGGCCGCGCGCAACATCCAAAGTCTGGGTGCCGATAGACCCCGTGGAACCAAGAACAGATAAAGGTTGTTTCATTATTATTCACCAAATGTTTCGATTATTGCAATCCCGCGGCAAAATACTCACTGAACAATGGGAAGAACCTGCACAAGGAGATAAACGAAAGGAGCTTCAAAGATCACGCTGTCAAAACGATCCAGAATCCCGCCATGTCCCGGGATGATTTCACTGAAGTCCTTGATATGACAGCTTCGTTTGATCAGCGAAAAGCTGAGGTCCCCCAAAATAGAGATCACCGTTCCAAAAATGCCAATCAGCAAGAGGGGCAGATAGGAAACCCGGACGCTGTAGGCATAATAGATCGCGTGAAACAAGTAGCCGAAGACCAGCATCGCGGCCGTATTGAGCAGAAGGCCGCCCGCCGCACCCTCAATGGTCTTATTGGGGCTGATCGTAGGACAGAGTTTGTGTTTCCCCCAAAAAGTCCCGGCAAAAAAAGCGCCGACATCGGCCGTCCATGCGGAAAAGATCCCGATGATCACATAAAACATGCCGTGCTCGCCGCCGATATCCCGGAGGCTGATGATGGTTCCCAACGCGGAAGGAATCAGCAGGGACATGCTGTAGATGACTCCGACTTCACGGAATGTAATTTCGGAATGGTAAAAAATCAGCGCGGCGAAGATTACGACGGTATATAAAAAATACGCGACATCATGCCGGAAAGGAGTTGAAAGAAACGGAAATACCGCTGAAAAAAGCAGGCTCGGAATCAGAAGAATCAGATTTTTGGCAAGACCCAGCGCGGTGATGATCTCATTGACCGCGAGAACGGAGATAAGCCCAATCGCAAAATTCAAGGCAAGCGGAAGCGTGCTGTTGCAGATGACGATCGCAGCCAAAAAGATAGTCAAGGTAATTGCCGAAGAAATTCTCGTTCTCAATCAAATCCCTCCGAAACGCCTGTTGCGGGCGGCATAGAGTTCCAGTGCCCGGTCCAAATCCTCCGGCCTGAAATCAGGCCAGAGAATATCCATAAAAATAAATTCCGAATAAGCGGACTGCCACAGAAGAAAATTGGAGATTCTCTTCTCTCCGCTCGGGCGGATGATCAGATCCGGGTCGGGCTGGCCGGCCGTATATAATTTTTGTGAAAAAGCCTTTTCGTCAATTTTTTCCGGGGACAGAACTCCATCTTGAACGTCTTGAGCCAACAGCTTCGCCGCATTGAGAATCTCGGCGCGCCCGCCGTAGTTCAGCGCAATATTGAGAACCATGCCAGTTCTGTTTTTGGAAACCTCTGCGGTTTCGTCGATCAATTCTCTCAGACGGGGATCGAAGGCGGTCTCGTCACCCAGAAAACGGACCTGAATGTTTTCATCCAAAAAATTCGTGAGCGCATCGCTGAGATACTGCTTAAACAGCTTCATCAGGGTAAGGACTTCATCCTGCGGCCGCTTCCAGTTTTCCGTCGAAAAAGCATAAACCGTCAAATGCCGGATTCCGATTTTGCTGCAGTAACGGACGATGGTTTTAAAGACCGCCGCGCCGGCCGCATGGCCGGCGGACCGGGGAAGCCCCCGTTTCTTTGCCCAGCGGCCGTTGCCGTCCATAATGATCCCAACATGTGCAGGCAATTCCTTCATCGACATCGATTCTATATCTCCAAAATTTCCTTCTTCTTATTTTCCAAAACCTGGTCCGCTTCTTTGCAGTATTTGTCGGTCAGCTCCTGCGTCTGTTTCTCGGCAGTCTTTAAATCGTCTTCCGTCAGTTCGGAATTTTTTTTCTTCGCTTTCAGCTTCTCCATGGAATCGCGCCGGATGGAGCGAATCGCCACCTTGCACTCTTCCGCCATTTTGCCGATCTCCTTGACCAGGTCGCGCCGCCTTTCTTCCGAAAGCTGAGGAAACGTGAGCCGGATCACCTTGCCGTCGCTTTGGGGATTGATGCCAAGGTCGGAAGTCTCAATCGCGCGTTCGATCACCTTGCAGAGAGAAATGTCCCATGGCTGAATGGTCAGCACGCGCGCTTCGCTGACGGAAACGGCGGCAACCTGACTGATCGGGGTCGGTGATCCGTAATAATCCACCCGGATCTTATCCAGCACGGCGGGATTGGCCCTGCCCGCGCGAATCGCGCCATAATCACCCGAAAGGACGGAAACGCTCTTTTTCATACGGCTTTCCGCATCAGACAATATTTCTTTCATGACTCATCCTCCTTTATATCTTTTACGATGGTTCCGATCGGTTCTCCGCAGACCGCCCGGATAATATTTTCCGGCTGGTCAATGCTGAAAACCAGAATCGGTATGTGGTTATCCATGCAAAGCGAAGCGGCGGTGCTGTCCATGACCTGAAGCCCGCGGTTGAGCACATCCAGAAAGGAAAGGGAACTGAACTTGACCGCGTTTTTGTTTGTCCTGGGATCACAGTCATAAACCCCATCCACCATGGTGGCCTTCAGAACGATATCCGCGTCAATTTCGGCAGCTCTGAGAGCCGCGGCCGTATCGGTGGAGAAGAAAGGGTTTCCCGTGCCGCAGCCGAACACCACAACTCTTCCCTTCTCCATATGCCGGACCGCGCGGTTGCGGATATACGGCTCCGCGATCTGTCTCATCTCAATGGCGGTCTGGACGCGGACCTGGACGCCGAGCTGTTCCAGAGCGTCCGCCACGCCGAGCGCATTGATCGTGGTGGCGAGCATTCCCATATGATCCGCGCGCGTCCGGTCCATTTTTCCGCTGCTGCGCCCGCGCCAGAAATTTCCGCCGCCGACAACAATGCCGATCTGCACTCCCATTTCGGCGCACTCCTTGACCGGTTTGCAGATTTCCAGGACCCTGTCGAAATCGATCCCGTGGGTCTTGGCTCCGGCCAGACTTTCGCCGCTGAGCTTGAGCAATATTCTTTTATATTTTGGCTGCAATTCCAACACTCCTATTCAGTTTCTCTTATTTTACATGATGGATTGTGCAAAGTAAAGCGTTTCATCGCTAAATATAGTTATTCTTGCCAGGTTGCGGCTGACAAAGACAACCCTGGAAAACCTTTTTCAGCCGGTCATAAAAACAGCCGCCCAACTTCTTCACAATTGGCGGCTGGACATCCGTTTCCCAAGCGGTGAAAAACGGATTATTTAGATTTGCTCTTTATGATCCGATTCAACTCGTCCATAAACGTGTTGACATCTTTAAACTGGCGGTATACAGAGGCAAAGCGCACATAGGCCACTTCGTCCACCGTTTTCAGCTTTTCCATCGCATACTGGCCGATCAGGCTCGACGGAATTTCACGGTCCAGCGAATTTTGAAGCATGTTCTCGATTTCGTCGACGATCTTTTCCAGCGTTTCGATGGAGACAGGGCGCTTTTCACAGGCGCGCAAAAGGCCGTTCATCAGCTTATTGCGGTCGAACGCCTCTCTGGATTTATCTTTTTTGATTACGATGATGGGCACCGTCTCAATCACCTCATAGGTGGTAAAGCGCTTGGAACATTTCAGGCATTCCCTGCGTCTGCGAATCCGTTCTCCCTCATCCGTCGGGCGGGAATCAATTACCTTGCTTTCTGCGTAACCGCAATATGGGCACTTCATCGGTCGGATCACCTCTGGCTTATTATACCAATTTTCCTTATCAATATCAAGCGAAACTATGAAATCCTTCCTGTTAATTCTTCAACCACCCGTTTCGCCGCAAGCAGTTCTTCCAAACGGTTAAAGTTGTGCCGGTATACTTCAATAATAAAGTCTCCGCTGTAGTGAAAACTTTTCAGAAGACGCAGCAGCGCCGGATAATCCATGGTCCCGCAGCCGGGAAGCAGACAGTCAAAACCGGGCCTGTTGTCATTCATGTGCACATGGACGATTTGATCCCCCATCGCGGCGCAAAGCCGGAACGGGTCCTGCCCGCCGCGGACCGCCTGCTTGATGTCCAGCACAAACGCGCAGTCCTGGCCGCAGTATTTTTTCATTTTTAAAAGGAAAGCAGGATCGTCGCTCAGAAACTGATTGACATTTTCCTGTGCCACCGTGACGCCGAATTTCCTGCCGAGCTGAAATAAATCTCCGTACCGGTCAAAATACTGCTCCTCTGAAACCGGAGAATGCTTGTCGTTCCTTTTGCCATGAAGGACGAGAAAATCGGCTCCCAGCAAGTTGCAGACCTCCAGGTAGCGTTTGTAAAATTCCAGCCCGTCCTGAAACCTTCTTTCGTAATCGGAAAAAAGGAGAAAGCTTTCATAGCCGGAAGTAAATGGATGCAGCGACTTGACGCGGCTGCCGGTATCCGCGGCTTTCAGCCGGAGATCCCTGACAAAATCCGGTTTCAGTTCACTGAATGTATTGATAAAGATTTCAAATTCATGAAATCCCAACTGCAGCAATGTGGAAAAAGCGTCTTCCAAGAGCATGGGGTACAAACAGGCAGTAGAAATGCCAGCCTTCATAAAACCACCTCTAAATGATTATATCATATCGCCGACGGGGTGAAAAGTCCAGATTAAACCGCCTTGCATCCGGGCATCCTATTATTTGGTCAAGAACCGGGAGGAAGGCTGTAATGAAGCGAAAGAAAAAAAGGAATCTGATTACCGCGGAACTGTTACGGGTCTCCCGGTTAAGCATGGAAGCGGCCGAGCTGGTCCTTCCGGTCATCCGGGATGAAAATCTGAAGTACCAGGTGGAACGGCAGCGGGAAGCATACCGCACCGCCGCAGCGCGGTCCGCCGAGCTTCTCCGGAAAAACGGATTGGATCCCATCGAACAGCCGGATTTAATGGAGCGGGTTCTCCGCGGCTCCATTAAAACGGACACTTTCTGGAACAAGAGCGCTCCCCATATCGCGCAGATCGCCATTCACTGCACGGATGCCGCGATGAAGGATCTGGCCAAAACGATGAACCTGTCCGCCGACGAGGGAACGGAAAGCCGAAAGCTTGCGGAAGAGTTCCTGGACGCGGGGCAAAGGAACATCGACCTTCTGAAGCAATACCTGTAAGAATGCAGGCGGCGTCTGTCCGCTTGATTTCGACCCTCGATTCCGTTATAATAAGGAAAAAGCGGGAATGCCGCGTTCTGCGCGGGTCCGCAGTACATAGGAAGGGCATTGCATGGGCTACCTCAGTGTTGGAAATCTGGCAAAGTCGTTCGGGACCCAAACGGTTTTGAACGGCGTTTCTTTTGAAATACAGGAAAACGACAGGGTCGGTCTTATCGGAAGCAACGGCTCCGGCAAAACGACGCTGTTTAAATTGATTGCAGGAGAATTGAATCCGGATACGGGAACCATCTCCATGGCAGGCAAAACGGCGCTTGGCTATATGGAGCAACATGTTTGCCGCGACCTGGACCGGAGCGCGGTCGACGAGGTTCTGACGGTGTTTTCGCCGCTGATTTCCCAGGAGCGCGAATTGGAGGAAATCGGGCGGACCCTGCGAAGCGGCGCCGCGGACAACCTAGACGCCCTGGTGGAACGCCAGACCGCCCTGAACGACCGATTTATCGCGAACGGCGGCCTGACATTCCGAAGCCGGGCCCGTTCCGCCCTCCTTGGCCTTGGTTTCGCGGAGGAACAGGCCGGGGTTCCTGTGGGAAAGCTGAGCGGCGGGCAGCGCGCAAAACTGCAGCTGGCCAGACTGCTTCTCAGCGGCGCCAACCTGATGCTGCTCGACGAGCCGACCAACCATCTCGATCTTGCGTCCGTCGAATGGCTGGAGGAATTTCTCCTCTCTTCCAAAGCGGCATTTCTGGTCATCTCCCACGACCGCTTTTTTCTGGACCGGGTGACAAACCGGACTTTTGAACTGAAGAATCACAAATTAAGTCTTTACAAAGGAAGCTATACTTCCTATTCGGAACAAAAAGATCACAAGGAACTGTCTTTAAGGCGAAGCTATGAGAATACGAAAAAGGAAATCAACCGGCTCGAAGGCATCGTGGAACAGCAGCGCAGATGGAACCGCGAAAAAAATATCAAAACGGCGGAAAGCAAGCAGAAGATGATTAACCGGCTGGAACAGACGCTTGTAAAACCGGACGCTCAGGAGGAGGCGCTCTGTTTCCATTTCGGAACCGGCCCGCGCAGCGGAAACGACGTGCTGACAACAAAAGGGCTTGACCTGTCGTTTGGGGAAAACCGCCTGTTCCGAAACGTTTCGTTTGACATCCACCGCGGAGACCGGATCTTTCTGATCGGACCGAACGGCTGCGGCAAAACTTCCCTGTTCAAAGTGCTGCTCGGCCAGATTTCCCCCGACCATGGGTTCTGCCGTATCGGGACCGGCGTGAAAATCGGTTACTACGACCAGCTGCAAACCGGACTGAATCCGGAAAAGCGGGTCATTGATGAAATTTGGGATTATTATCCCCGGATGACGGAAACACAGGTCCGCAGCGCGCTCGCGGTTTTCCTGTTTCAGGGGGACGACGTTTTCAAGCAGACCTCCGCGCTCAGCGGCGGCGAACGGGCAAGAGTCCTGCTGCTGCGTCTGATGCTTTCCCAGGCCAACTTTCTCTTGCTGGACGAGCCGACCAATCATCTTGATCTCCCGTCGTGCGAAGCGCTGGAAGCCGCACTGAAGGATTACGACGGAACTCTGTTCGTCATTTCCCACGACCGGTATTTCATCAATAAAACTGCCAGCAGGATCTATGCTCTGAAGCCCGAGGGAGTCGAAGATTGCGGCGAAAGCTACTCTGAATATCTGGACCGGGTCAAGGGAGAGCGATCCGATCCTTTCGTCCGTGAAGTCCGCGGGGACAGCGGCTACAAAATGAAAAAAAAGCAGGAAGCAGCTCTTCGGAAACAAAAATCCGCCATTCTTCGCCTGGAACGGCAGATCGAGCAAAACGAAACTGAAATCGCGGATTTGCAGGAAAAGTTTTCCGATCCCGCCACCGCGAGCGACTACCAGGCGGCAATGGAACTAACGGAAAAAATCGACGCGATGAAAGCGGAAAACGAAAAGCTTTTCGAGGAATGGAGCCGGCTCTCCCAAAGCCAGGAGGCATAAAAAAACAGCGCCGGTCTTTTCGGGCCGCGCTGTACCTCTCATTTTAAGCTTTTACCGGTATGGGATCACATTGGAACTGTTGTAACTGCCTGATAAAATCATCCGCATTATTGCTGTCGACTTCGATTTTCAACGGCTTGGACAAATCAAGGCTGAAAATTCCCATAATCGATTTTGCATCGATTTTGTACTTGTCGGTAGCAAGATTGATCGGAAAATTATAACTGTTTGTCAATGTTACAAATTTTTTCACTGCTTCAATGCTGGAAAGAAGAATCGAAGACGTGTACATACAGTTACCTCCCTTAGTAATTTATCAGTACAAATATATATCAAATTTGACAAGAGGTCAATATTCAATCTGCCTAATAGATTTTTTATTAAGGTAAAACAAAATATCTACTTTTTAAAGGTGTGCAAATGAAAGTAACCGTCATTACCCTTGGATGCAAGGTCAATCAATATGAATCCCAGGTTCTGCTGAACCGTCTGCAAGCGGCCGGTTTTACCGAATGCGGCCCTTTGGAGGAAAGCGACGTCGTCATCCTGAACACTTGCACGGTGACGTCGATGAGCGACCGGAAAACGCGCCAGATGCTTCACAAGGCACGCAGGGAAAATCCGGACGCCGTTCTGATTGCGACCGGATGTCTGCCGCAGGCGTTTCCCGGGGCGGCGGACGACCAGCTAGCCGAAGCCGACATCGTTCTGGGAAACTCCAACCGTTCCTCCCTCCTGCCGGACCTGCAGAAATTCTTAAGGGACCGCCGGAGGATCGTCGATATTGTCCCCCATGAAAAAGACGAAAAATTCGAACCGATGAGCACGAACGGTTTTTTTGAACGGACCCGCGCTTTTCTGAAAATAGAAGACGGCTGCAACCGGTATTGCTCTTATTGCATCATCCCCTATGCGCGAGGTGCGGTGCGTTCCAAGCCTCTGGCCGAGCTGAAAGCTGAACTGAGGGAGTTGGCTGCCGGAGGATACCTGGAAGTAGTATTAACCGGAATCAACCTGTCCGCTTATGGCCAGGACCTAGGCCTGACACTCTGCGACGCGGTGGAAGCCGCCTGCGCGACGGAGGGAATCCGGCGTGTCAGGCTCGGTTCCCTGGAACCTGAGCAGTTGGATGAATCCGTAATCGCGAGGATGCGGCGTCAGGAAAAACTTTGCCCGCAGTTCCATCTTTCCCTCCAGAGCGGCTGCGACGAAACCTTAAAACGCATGAACCGTCATTACGACACGGAGGAATACCGCGGGATCGTATCCAACCTGCGCCGGGAATTCGCAAACGCGGCCATCACGACGGATATCATGGTGGGATTTCCGGGTGAGACCGAAGAGGAATTCATGAAATCAAGAGCATTTCTGGAAGAAATCGGTTTTGCAAAGGCGCATGTTTTCGCTTACTCCCGGCGGCCCGGCACCGCCGCCGACCGCGCTCCGGGACAAGTGGACCCGAAAGGGAAAGAGGACCGCAGCCGCCGCATGATCGAAGCCGCCCAAAAAACGAGGTCGGCTTTTTTGCAGAGCCAACGCGGGCTGACGGAGTCCGTCCTGTTTGAGCAAAAATGCTCCGCCGGCGTCTACGAAGGTTACACGGCGAATTACACGCCAGTCAGAACGCACAGCGCAGAAGACCTCCGCGGAAAAATCCTGCCGGTCCATATTTCCGAAGCTACGGAGGACTTCTGTCTTGCGGAACCGGTTCAGGGCGAGCGCGCCAAAGCTTCCACAACGTTCTGAACCTCCTGCTTGGTCTGGTCTTTGTCCAGATAATCGGAGGAATAGAACATAAAGCCGTCGCAGGAGGTCTGGCGCCCGTATTCGACCTGGCTGGCCAGGATTCCGCTGGAGTCTTTCCATGTGCCGCTGTCCGCGTCGGAACCCGCCTTATAGACCGCAAGCCCTAAGTATAATTTGATGTCTTTGCCGGTGACCAATTGCCTCCATGTTTTTGCAGCAGTGTCGAACGGCAGAACCGGATTTTCAAAGTTTACATAAAGCTGAGGACAAATATAATCCACATATCCGGATACGGAGCACCATTCCGTGACGTCCGCACCCATCGCCAGGTCGTTCTGGACATTGCCCTGCGGCGCGATTCCAAACGGCATGGAAGGTTTGACGGATTTTATCTCCTGATACACCAGAGAGACCATTGCGCTGATATTGGCCTGCCGCCAGTCGGCCAGCGCCATCGGCGTTCCGGTTTTAGCGGCGGACGTCTTGTACGCGGCATACGCCGTCTGGTCGAACGATGCGTCCTGCGTCGGATAGAAATAGTCGTCGAATTGAATTCCGTCCACATCGTATTTTTGGGCAATTTCTTTTGTGCCGTCGGCAACCAGCCGGCGGACGCCGTCGTAAGCCGGGTTGAGATATTTGCCGCCCTCAAAGTCAACCGCCCAGTCGGATTTTCCGGAATCATTTTTCCAGGTGTTGTAGATATTGTTCACCGCTAAAATCGAAGGCGTATTGGAAACCTGGATCCGCAGAGGATTCACCCACGCCTGAATTTTCAGCCCGGCCTGATGGGAGGCTTTTACCATATCTGCCAAAGGGTCATACCCCGGATTGACTCCCTGCGTTCCGCCGACAACATGACTCCACGGAAAATAGGAGGACGGATAGAGCGCATCCGCGAAAGGCCTTACCTGGACAATCAGAGTGTTCATGCCGCATTTTTTCGCATTTCCGACAATCGTGTTGAACTTTTTCAGGAAAGCCTGTTCGCTTTTATCGTCGTCCCTGCTCATATTCAGGCTCAGATAGGGCACCCAGACCGCCCGCATCTCATCCGTGCTTCCCAAATTTTGAACGGCGGCTTCCACAGAGGAAACCGCACCGGCCGCGCCGGCTGATCCGGAAACCTCGGACAAAGATCCGGAAACGGTTTGGCTGCGGTTTAAGTTGACCGCCATGGTGACTGCGATCACAACCGCAAGGAGAAAAAAGCAAACAAAAATACTGTGCCGGTTAAACAGTCTGATTACCATTTTTTTCATCCTTTCCATCATTTGACAGGAACGGGATTATCGTGTAGAATAAGGCTCTCGGAGGTGGCAGCATGTTTTTCATCATTGGAATTACCAGCGGTACAAGGGAACTCGGCCTGCGAGACTGCGGCTTTTTCCCCTGTTGTTCCATCCGGGGAAGCAGAGCTCTTGTCACATGCGTTTACCGCCAGTTTACCTTCTTCTTTCTGCCTCTGTTCCGTTTTGGAAAACGATATTTTGTCTCCTGCCCCAACTGCGGCGCGGTATATGAAATCAACCGGGAGGAAGGCAGGCGGATCGAGCGCGACCCCTCCGCCGAAATCGATCCGGACGCGGTCTTCCGCGTGGCAGGGCGTGCAGCGCGGTTCTGCCCGAACTGCGGAACACAGGTTGACCCGGAGAGCCGCTACTGCCCGCACTGTGGGGCAAAGCTGTAAGGATAAAGGAAAAAACGATGCCTGATTATATATATTGGACTTCCTATCTGATTATTATTAATCTTGCCGCGGCGGCGGCCGTTGTTCTGGATAAACACCGGGCAAAACGTCATTTGTGGCGGGTTCCGGAAAGCAGGCTCCTGCTTCTTTCCGCTCTCGGCGGCTCCCCCGCGATGCTGCTCACCATGCTTTTGATCCGCCACAAGACAAAACACGCAAAATTCATGGTTGGGATCCCGGCAATTATGACCGTGCAGGGATTCCTTCTGTATGTTGGATTTCGATTCTTAAAGTAGCCATGAAGCAGCCGATGAAAAAAATACGCGGCGTAATCGCCGCGCTTATCGCACAAAAATGCGCTTTGAAAGATTTTAATCTATTCAAAGCGCATTTTGCAAAATAGTAATATTTATTTTTGGTTTTTTATCTACGGCAAGTATTGTTCTTCTACAGCGCTGGCCACACCATTTTGAATTGTCAGCCAAAACACAGAAGTCGATGATGCGGAAATTCTGTCCGCCAATCCGTTTAGGTCCGATTGAAACGGCGTGCCGCTTGTGTCTCTGAAAATGCTGATTTTCGCATCCTTTGCAATCTCTATGGGATTTGTCTCCTTTTTAGAATTATAAATATAAAATCCATCCGGCATATCGTCTTGGGTTAAATGCAGTTCTTCCATACGCTTTTGATCGGAAGCCGTAACCCATTCCACTCGATCAGCCGCAACGGTTCCCGACTTGCAATCACAGCGGCTGAGATACGCGATGAATTTTTCCTCACGGAGAGAGTCAGACGCTTGCTGACCATGATCCGGTTGAGAAGAAGAAACAGATACAGAGCCGACCGGCTCACTGTCGAAAGGAGCTTTTGCAGAACAGGAACTCTCAAATCCGGCAATCAGCAATGCCAGCACACAAATGCACGCAATCCGGAGGCATACAGGAATATTTGAAAACAACCCTATCACCCCGCAGAAAAAAATCAGTTACCGAACAACCAGATTGACCAGTTTCGCCGGGACATAAATTTCCTTAACCAGTTTCTTCCCTTCTATTTCAGCGGAAATCTTACCGTTCGCCTTCGCCTGGGAAAGGGCGTCCTCTTTCGCGATGTCCGCCGGGACCGTCAGCCGCGCGCGGACCTTGCCATTGACCTGGACGGCGATTTCGATGGTTTCATCCACGCATTTCGCCTCGTCAAATTCCGGCCACTCCTGCTGGCAGACCATGCCGCCGAATCGCTGGTTTTCCCAGACCTCCTCGCAGACATGGGGAGCGAACAGGTTCAGAAGGAGAGTGAAAGTTCTGAGTTCTCCTTTCGTAATGGAGCCGGCCGCCGTAACATCGTTGATCAGCGACATCAGAGCCGCGATGGCCGTGTTGAATTTCAGGTTTTCAACGTCTTCTCCGACCTTTTTGATTGCCTTGTTGAACGGCACTTCCAGCTCCCTGCGGATTTCATCCCCTCCGCAGACGATGTCCTGAAGGTTCCAGAACCGCTCGACAAAGCGGCGGCAGCCTTTGATTCCGTTGGTACTCCACGGCGCGGCCTTCTCAAAATCGCCGATGAACATCTCGTAAAGGCGCATCGTGTCGGCGCCGTATTCACGGACGATATCGTCCGGGTTGACAACGTTGCCGCGCGACTTGCTCATTTTTTCACCGTTTTCGCCGAGGATCATCCCGTGGCTGGTCCGCTTGGCATACGGCTCCGGAGTGGGCACGACGCCGATGTCGTAAAGGAACTTGTGCCAAAAGCGGCTGTACAGCACGTGAAGCGTCGTATGCTCCATCCCGCCGTTGTACCAGTCGACCGGAGTCCAGTATTTCAGCGCATCCTGGGACGCGAGCGCGTCATGGTCGTGCGCGTCGGTGTACCGCAGGAAATACCAGGAAGAACCGGCCCACTGGGGCATGGTGTCGGTTTCGCGCTGCGCCGGGCCGCCGCAGTGCGGGCAGGTGGTGTTGACCCAATCCGTCATGTGGGCCAGCGGCGACTCACCGTTGTCGGTCGGCTCATAGGACTTGACGTTCGGCAGCCGGATCGGCAGTTCGCTTTCAGGAACGGGCACATAGCCGCACTTCGGGCATTTGACGATCGGGATCGGCTCCCCCCAGTAGCGCTGGCGGGAGAAGACCCAGTCGCGCAGCTTGAAGTTGACCTTCGCGCGCCCGATCCCCTTTTCGATCAGAGCATCAATGATTTTTTTCTTTGCTTCCTCGACCGAAAGCCCGTTCAGGATCCCTGAGTTGACCAGAATCCCGGTTCCGCAGTCTGTAAAGGCCTCTTCCTGTACACTGCCGCCTTTGACGACCTCGATGATGGGAAGACCGAACTTTTTGGCGAATTCCCAGTCGCGGGTATCGTGCGCCGGAACAGCCATGATCGCGCCGGTTCCGTAGGAGACCAGAACATAGTCGGAAATGAAAATCGGGATTTCCGTCCCGTTGACCGGGTTGATCGCGCTGATTCCGTCCAGCCGGACCCCGGTTTTGTCCTTTGCGACTTCCGTGCGCTCAAAATCCGACTTTTTGGACGCTTCCTCCTGATAGGCGGAAACCTCGTCCGGATTTTTGACCATTCCCTTCCATTTTTCGAGGAGCGGATGCTCCGGGGAAACGACCATGTAGGTCACGCCGTAGAGCGTGTCGGGCCGCGTGGTGTAAACGGTGAGTTGATCCCCCGCCGTCGTGGCGAAATCGACCTCCGCGCCCGTGGAGCGGCCGATCCAGTTGATCTGCTGCGATTTGACCCGGTCCGGGTAATCCACCAGTGCGAGATCGTCGATGAGGCGCTGCGCATACTCCGTGATTTTCAGCATCCACTGCGATTTTACCTTGCGGACCACTTCGCTTCCGCAGCGCTCGCAAACGCCGTTGACAACCTCTTCGTTGGCCAGGACGCATTTGCAGGAGGTGCACCAGTTGACCGCCATCTCTTTTTTATAGGCGAGGCCGTGCTTGAACAGCTGCAAAAAGATCCACTGGGTCCATTTATAATACTCCGGATCGGTCGTATTGATCTCGCGCGTCCAATCGAACGACAGGCCCAGGGATTTCAGCTGCTCCTTAAAGCGGGCCACATTCTTTTTGGTCACCTCAGCCGGGTGCACATGATTTTTAATCGCATAGTTCTCGCTGGGCAGCCCGAACGCGTCCCAGCCGATCGGATACAGAACGTTGTAACCCTGCATGCGCCGCTTGCGCGCGATGATATCCATTGCCGTGTACGACCGCGGGTGTCCCACATGGAGTCCCTGCCCAGATGGATAGGGAAACTCGATCAGCGTGTAGTATTTCGGCATGTCATGACGGTCGGAGGCGTGAAAAACCCCGGCTTCTTCCCAGCGGTCCTGCCACTTTTTTTCAATTGGTCTGTGATCATATTTCATTGATTCATACGCCCCTAAATTTGTATCATTTTGCGCGGCAAAGGAACTCCGCCGCGCTGAAAGTCAATTTAAATATGGGGATAGATACACAATCTCTCCATCCTGCCAAAGCCTGTCCAGATCGTAAAATTTTCTGGATTCTTCTGTAAAAACATGGACCACTACATTCCCGTAGTCAAGCAGGACCCAGGAGTTGGAGCGGTATCCTTCCTTATGGCCGGGTTTGAGCCCGGATTCCTCAAGCTGAAATTCCGTTTCATCCGCAAGCGCCTTTACGTGCGTGCTGCTGGTGCCGGTTGCCAGGACAAAATAATCGGCAAGGATCGACACATCCCGGATTCCGATGATCTTGAGATCCTTCGCCTTTTTGCTGTCCAATATTTTCGCAGCCTTTGCGGCCAGTTCCAGTGACGTCATTCCCAACAACCTTTCTGATTCCGTTTTCTAAGATTGATTCTGCAAAATCGTATGGTTATAGGCCGCGATGGTGTCGGGGTGGATCGGCCGTTTCGCATCGGCCAAATCCTTGATCGTGAAGACGATCCCCGCGATCATGGCCTCTTCAAGACTGTTCCTCGCGGCTTCCCGCATCCGCTCCACGCCGGGGTAATCCCTGTCGTCCGAAATAAAATCGGCGATAAACAGAATTTTATCCAAAAGTGTCATGTTCTCCCGTCCCGTTGTGTGATAACGTACGGCCTGCAGGATTTCAGGATCGGTTACGCCCAATTCCCGGCGGATGTATTCCGCGCCCAGCATCGCATGCCACAGCTTCGGGGCACACCGCTCCACTTCCGTGAGACGGATGCCATACCGGTCCATGAGGTTTCTCTGCTCTTCCCGGGGAAGGTCCTTCATGATGTCGTGAAGGATCCCGGCGGTCTCCGCCTTCTTTTCGTCCGCGCCGTACCGACGGGCCAGCTGAGCCGCCGCACGGGAAACGCATACGGAATGCTCGTAACGCTGATCCCCCAGAAGGGTTCGGATCGCTGATTGATAGGACTCAAAGTTCATATGATTCCTCCGAATACAGGTGATGTCGGTAAATGTAATCGGCGACCGCCTGCGGGACATAAGCGGAAAGGTTTTCTTTTTTCCGAGCGGCATTCCGAACCATTGTGGAAGAAATCGGCAAAAATTCGATATCGCAGATCATCGTTTTCGCCCCCGCCCTTCCGACTCTTTCCGCATATTCGTTCAGCGCTTCGCACCCACGTTCGCTCCGCGGCGCGGCGCAGACCGTTGCCAAAGAATAAATCTTCTCCGGTTCGTGCCACTTCCCCAAAGTCAGAAACATGTCCTCCCCCGTAATGAAAAACAGCTCCGAACCGGGATTCTCCCGCTTCACAGCCAAAAGCGTGTCGGAGGTATAGCTCGGGCCGTCCCGTTCGATCTCGATGGCGCTGACCTCAAATCCGTCCCGCTCCACCGCAAGCCGGCACATCTCCAGCCGGTCCCGCGCCGGCGCCAAATCCCGGATGACTTTATGCGGCGGAATTTTTGTGGGAATCAGCAGGACGCGGTCCGCCCCGATCCTCTGCGCGAACTGGCGGACCAAATGCAGATGCCCGTTATGGACCGGATTAAAGGTTCCGCCAAAGACCGCTAGTTTCTGCATTGTTTTCACCCGGAACTCCCTTGTTTTTTTATCATATTACTTTTTTCCCGCTTTGGGAAGCATTATTTTCGGGTCCTTTTCGTTTTTGCGGTACAAAACGAACCGGGAACCGATCACCTGCACGGATTCGGCGTGAACCAGGGCGGCGATCCGGTCCGCCGCTTCCCGGGCGGAAACGGGCGAAGTTTCCAGCACTCTTCCCTTGATCAGTTCCCGCGCGGTCAGTGCATCGCCGGCCTGTTTGACCAGATCGTCCCCGATCCCGGATTTTCCAACGATCAGGATCGTATCGATCGGATTGGCAAGCGAGCGCAGATAGGCGCGCTGTTTTCCCGTCAGCATTTTGATTGCTCCTCATACTCTTTCAATTTTTCAGCAAAATCGCGCAGCGCGCGCCCCCGGTGGCTGATTCTGTCCTTTTCTTCTCCCGACAGTTCCCCGAACGACTTGTCCCCGACCAGAAACAGCGGATCGTAGCCAAACCCGCCTTCGCCCTTTGTGGCAAAGGCGATGGAACCCGCGCATTCGCCCCGCGCCGTGATCCTGCCGCCATTCGGGAACGCGCAGCAGATCGCGCAGACGAACCGTGCGCCGCGTTTTTCCACGGGGACGTCCCGGAGTGCGCTGAGCAGCTTTTGATTGCGGTCGGAGCTGCTGGCTCCTTCCCCGGCATACCGTGCGGAATAAACGCCCGGCTGCCCGTTCAGGGCGTCCACCGCGATCCCGGAATCATCTGCGACGGCAGGAAGCCCGGTAGCCCGGCAGGCGGCTTCCGCCTTTAGACGGGCATTTTCTTCAAAGGTCCGGCCGGTTTCTTCCACTTCCTCAAGCTCCGCCGTTTCCACCGACACGGACAGAGGCGATAAAATTCTTTGAAATTCCACGACTTTGTCTGGATTATGCGTCGCCACGATCAATCTCATCCGATTCTTCCTTTCTTTCAAACAATGCCCTCGCGAATTGGTCCGCATCAAATGCCTGAAGATCATCCACCTGCTCTCCAACCCCGATAAATTTTACCGGCAGGTTCAGCTCCTCCCGAATGGACAGAATTACGCCGCCCTTCGGGGTTCCGTCCAGCTTTGTCAGCACGATCCCCGTGATGTCGGCGGCGGCCTGAAATTCCCGCGCCTGATTGACGGCGTTCTGCCCGGTGGCCGCGTCCAGGACCAGAAGGACCTCTCGGTCTGCGTCCGGCGCTTCCCGCTGAATCACGCGGTTGATTTTGGCAAGCTCCTCCATCAAGTTCTTTTTATTGTGAAGCCGTCCGGCCGTATCGCAGATAACGACATCCGCTCCCCGGGCCTTGGCGGCGGCGACGGAGTCGAACACCACGGAAGCCGGATCGCTGCCCTGCGTCTGTTTGACCAGCTCCGCCCCGGAGCGCCGCGCCCACACTTCCAGCTGTTCGATCGCGGCGGCGCGGAAGGTATCCGCCGCGCCCAGGATCACTTTTTTTCCCTGCTTTTCCAGCAGGGCCGCAAGCTTGCCGATTGTCGTGGTCTTGCCCACGCCGTTGACCCCGATGACCAGAATCACGGAGGGTTTGGTTTCGATTTTCAGTTCTTCTCCGCCGCGGAGCAGATCCGCCACAATGGAGCGAAGCAGATCATAAACGGCGTTCGGGTCCTTTACCCCCTGTTCCCTGACTTTCCGGCGGAGCTCGTCGCAGATGCGGCCGGCAGTCGCAACCCCGACATCCCCCAGAATCAAGAGCTCCTCCAGCTCCTCAAACAGGGACTCGTCTATTTGGGTAAAAGAACTCAGCATGGCCGAAACGGAAGCGCCCATGCTTTCCCTTGTTCTTTTCAGGCCGTCCCTGATTTTTGAAAATAGTCCCACGGGTTTCCCCTCCTTGCCCCTCAGGGCTTGATTCCCATTTTTATCTCCAGTTCGGACGCCGGCATTTCCAGCATTTTGGAAACGCCCTCCTCCTGCATGGTCACGCCGTACAGAACGTCGGCTTCCTCCATGCTTCCGCGCCGGTGCGTGATGACGATAAACTGCGTGTTTTCCGTCATTCTGCGCAGATAAGCGGCAAACCGATTGACGTTCACGTCGTCGAGAGCCGCCTCGATCTCATCCAAAACGCAGAACGGCGGCGGATTCACTTTCATAATGGCAAAATACAGCGCAATTGCCACCAAAGCCTTTTCTCCGCCGGAAAGCGCCTCCAGATGAGAGACGATTTTCCCCGGCGGCTGAACGGAAATTTCGATTCCGGAACCAAGAACGTCGTCCGGCTCACTGAGGGAAAGCCCCGCTTCGCCGCCCTCGAACAGGTCGCGGAAGGTCTCGGAGAAACAGCGGTTGATCTGCTCGAACCGGACCGAAAACAGGTCGCGCATCCGGCCGGTCAGATCGCCGATCAGCTTTTTCAGCTCATCCCGGGACTGCTCGACGTCCGCGATCTGCGCCTTCATAAATTCGTACCGTTCGGAAACCTCCTTGTATTCCTCCACGGCAGAAAGGTTGACCGTGCCGAGCGATTTAATTCTGCTTTTCAGCTCGCTCAGCCTGCGCTGCGCTTCCTTTGGGTCCTGTGCGGGTTCCGCCTCCTGTTCCGCCTCCCGGCGGGTCAACTCGTACTCCTCCCACAGACGGGAAATAATCTCATCGTATTCCTTCTGGAGGTTGTTCCTGCGCTCTTCCAGGCGAGCCAGCTCGTGGCCGATTTTTTCCTTTTCCTCTGACTTTTCCCGTTCGGAAGCGCGCAGCTCCACCGACTTTTTCTCCAGCTCCATGCGCTCCCGGTTCAGACCATCGGCTTTTTCGGCCGCTTCCTTCGATTGGTTCCGCAATTCGCCGGCCTCCTGGCCAAGGCGTTCGATCCTGGCGTTCAGTTCGGCGTTGGAAGTTTCAATTTCCTTGATCTGATCCGCGAGGACGCCAAGTTTTTCCTTCTGCCCCAAACTGCGTTTTTCCAGATCCCCCACGGTATCCCGAAGAGACTGCGCGTCTTTCCGTGCGGAGAGGCGGTCCAGCTCGATTTGCTTCAGATCGGCGGTCAGCCTGTCCAGTTCCGTGCTGATTTCATCCCGGCTGCCCCCGGCCTTTTCAAGCTCCGTTTTCAGGGCTTCTATCTGACCGTTCAGTCTTTCCGATTCCGTCTGCGCGTTCCGGACGGCTTTTCCCTGCTCTTCCAGACGCGCATTTGCCGTCGCTTCCTCCTGCTTCAGGCTGATTGCGCTCTTCTCCGCGGTTTGCAGGTCCGCAAGGATTCTGCGGTGCTCCGCGTCGGCATGGACTCTTTCCTCCTGAACTGTCGCAAGTTCTCCCTTGGACGCCGAAAGGCCGGCTTCTTCCGATGAGACTTCCTGTGCGGCTGCTTTCAGCGTCTGGGCGGCAGCGTCAGCTTTTACGCGCAGCTCTTCCGCCTGCTTTTTCAGAGCCTCGATCTCGGAAGCTCTGCTCAGAAGACCGGAATTTTTCGCCAGGGAACCTCCCGTCAGGGAACCCCCCGCGTTCACCACCTGGCCATCCAGCGTTACAACACGGAACCGATACCCGTATTTCCCCGCAATCTGAACGGCAAAATCAAGATTTTCCGCGACGGCGATTCTGCCCAGAAGGGATTTTAAAATCTCCTGATACCGCGGGTCACAGGAGCAGAGTCCGGAGGCAACTCCGACAAAACCCGGGCATCCGGACAAACCCGGCTCCGCCAGAACCCTGCCTTTGATCACGGAGAGCGGAAGGAAGGTGGCACGGCCGGAATTTCTGTCCTTTAGAAAACCGATGGCGCGTTTGGCGTCCTGCTCCGTACCGACAACAATATTCTGCATGGAGGCGCCGAGCGCCGTTTCAACGGCCACGGCATATTCCTTCGGAACGCGGATCAGCCTGGAAACCGGGCCGTGAACTCCGTTTAATGCACCGCGGGAGGCCTCCTTCATCACCGCCTTGACGCTTTGGGAAAATCCTTCCAGATTGCGTTCCAAATCCTCCAACAGGCGGGCCCTGCGAAGGTGGTCCTCCAGATCAAGACGGAGACCGTCGCTTTGCCTGCGGGATGCTTCCAAGCGGTCCCGGCGGGTCTTCAAGCGCATTTCGTGTCCCTGCACCGTATTGCCGAGCGCTTCGATCCGTCGGTCATAATTTTCCAGCTTTTGTAAGTATTCTTTCTCTTTTTCTTTCAGCGATTCATGCTTTAATCGGATTTCTTCCGCATTTTTATGTATTTCATTCAGGCGGAGCCGGATCTCCGCAATGGACGCGGACGCCGTCATTTCGAGCATTCTGAAATCCGTAGCCTGAGAGGACAGTTCTGTCATTTCGCGGGTAAAGCCGTCCATCCTGCCCGCCGTTTCGCTCAGGCTGCCCTTCAATTGCTCCAGCCTCGCGGAACAGTCGGCAAAATCTGCGTCTCTCTTTTTGACATATCCGTTTTTTTCTTCGATCTGTTTTTCCTTATCCTGAATCATGCGCAGAAGCTCTTCCCCGGAAAGGCGGCTCTGCTCCATTTCGGTTTGAATGCGCTCTATGTTCTCGCGGTTGTGGAGAATGTCGTTTTTCAATACGGATGCTTCGGCGTCTTTTTGCGCGGCACTCTCCTGCAGCTCCGTCCCAAGCCTTCTTGTCTCGTCGATGCTCGCGGAAAATTGGTTTGACCGGCTGAAGATTTTTTCCAGTTCCTCGTCCAGCGAAAGGATCGACTGTTCCGCCGCGTCATGCTGGGACTTTGCCGCCAGAATTTTATCCTCCTGCTCCCGCAGAATGAGCGCGGATTGGTTCAGGGTCCTCAGCCACAGGCTGATTTCGGCCTTTCTTTTTTCCTCTGACAGTTTCAGGTATTCCTTCGCCTTTTCCGCCTGCTCCCCCAGCGGTCCCACCCGGCTTTCCAGCTCCGCCAGAATGTCGTTGAGGCGCAGCAGGTTGTCCTCCGCCTGGGAAAGACGGCGCTCGGACTCCTCCCTGCGGTAGCGGAAGCGGGAAATTCCCGCCGCTTCTTCAAAAATTTCCCGCCGGTCTTCGCTGCGGGCCGCGACGATGGCGTCGATCCTGCCCTGCCCGATCATGGAATACCCGTCCCGGCCGAGGCCGGTATCCATGAACAGCTCGTTGACATCCTTTAAGCGGACGTTCGTTTTATTGATCAGATATTCGCTCTCTCCGGAACGATAATAGCGGCGCGTTACGGCGACGCCGTCGGACTCAAAGGGAAGCTGACGCCCGGTGTTGTCGATATTCAGAGTGACCTCAGCAAAGCCGAGCGCCTTTCTGGCCGGCGTTCCTCCAAAGATGACATCCTCCATTTTCGTGCAGCGCAGGGAGCGGACGGACTGTTCCCCGAGCACCCAGCGGACCGCGTCGCTGATATTGCTCTTTCCGCTTCCGTTCGGTCCGACCACCGCTGTGATTCCGTCGTGAAAAGTCAGCGTCGTCCGGTCCGGAAACGTTTTAAAGCCCTGGAGCTCCAGCGATTTCAGCAGCAAGCCTTTTCCCTCCCGCATCACAAATTTGAAAATCCCCCCTGCTCAGGGCCGCGTCCTGTTCCAGCGCCGCGGAATAGCCGAATGCCGACAGCGCCTTCAGATTGCGCTTTTTCTGTCCGTTCGCAACAGAGATGCTTTTCGGATTGACCCGGATCACGATCCGGCCCTTCGGCACTCCGCTCACCGTCAGGCTGCGGGTGATCCTGTCCAGCATTCTCCGGCTTTCGCAAAGCTCTCGGAACGCCGGATGCCAGGGTCCCGCCAGAGTGTCCCGCTCCAGCTCCGGCGAAGCATGCAGCCCAAGGCGGATCACCGGAATGCGCCTCTCTTCAAAAAAATCGAGCAATCCGGCGCACAGGCTGACCGTTTCCTCCATTCCTGGCGGATGATATTTTCCCAGTAGGAACAATTCGCCCAGCTTCGTCCCCTTGAGGACAATGGTCGGGTAAATCCTCACACAGTCGGGGGATAAGGCAGCCAGTTCCTCCGCCGTATTCCATGCGCCGGATACGGTATCGCCATACAGGCCGGTCATCATCTGCAGGCCGAGAGAAAAGCCATAGGTATGGATCAGGGCGGCGGCACTTTTTACCTGCCGCGCGGTGTGCCCTCTTTCGTTCAGAGCCAGCACGCGGTCGTCCATGCTCTGGGCGCCGAGTTCAATGGTGGTCACACCGTAATTCCGCAGAATCGAAAGAATTTCAGAATCGACCGCGTCTGGGCGGGTGGAAAGCCGGATACCTGCAAAGGATCCCCTTTTTATATACGGATACGCCGCCTCCAGAAGCGAGATCATGTAAGTCCGTTCCAACGCGGTGAAGCTGCCGCCGAAAAAAGCAATCTCAGCGGATTTTGCCCGCTCCCCCAAACTGGACAAAGCCGTTTCAGCCGCGGAAATCACGTCGGCGGGCTCCGGCTGAACGGCTTTTCCCGTAATGCTCTTCTGGCTGCAGAAGCTGCATGCGTGAGGACAGCCGTTGTTCGGCACGAAGAGAGCCACGTTTGCGTGCCGCATCAGTGTCCCATCAATTCCAGAGCCTCGCGCGCCGCCTGCTGCTCCGCTTCCTTTTTGCTGCGGCCGCCGCCCTTGCCGATCACGTTGTTGTCCAGCCGGACCTCGACCGTAAAATGCTTGTCGTGGTCCGGACCGCTTTCTCCGGTCAAAACGTATTCAAGAATTTCTTCCGGATTTTTCTGTACGATTTCCTGCAGGAAGGTCTTATAATCCTTAAAAACTCTCGGCCTGGTCTCCTGTAAGAGAGGCAGAACAAAACCCAGGATGAATTTCCGGCTTTCCTCCATCCCGCCGTCCAGATAGATGGCGGCGGTGATGGATTCAAACGCATCCGCTAGAATCGAGGAGCGGGTTCTCCCGCCTGAGTTCTGTTCTCCCCGGCTTAACAGGAGATACTTTCCCACGCCAAGCTGCCGGGAAAACCCGCAGCAGGCTTTCTCACAGACCAAAGCCGCCCGTTTCTTGGTCAGGTCGCCCTCAGGCAGGTGGGGAAAGCTTTTGTACAGATAATCAGCCACCACCAGCCCGAGGATGGAATCGCCTAAAAATTCCAGCCTTTCGTTGCTCCCGCCGGGGACTTTGTTTTCGTTTGCGTAAGAAGAATGGGTCAATGCCGTTTTCAGATACTCCTGATCTCTAAAATGGTAACCGAGCTTTTCTTCCAGTTCAGTCAACCGAAACGCCCCCTTTCGTAGGTAATCGTCAGTCTTTCTTTTCCGACGAGCCGTATTTCGCGACACTGGAGGCAATTTCGTCCACGACATTGCCTTCCACATACGCCTTCGTCAATCGCAGAGCGTTATAAACCGTTTTCGCTTTCGCGCTGCCGTGCGTCTTGAAGACCGGCCTGGAGCAACCCATCAGCGGAGCTCCGCCGTATTCGTTATAGTCGAAATTCTTTTTCAGCGCCTTCACATCGCTGAGCAAAACGGCAGCCGCCAGCTTGTTTTTAACGCTGTGCGTGAAAATGTTTTTCAATTTTCCCATCAGCATCATCGCCACTCCCTCGAACATCTTCAGAATGACGTTGCCGGTAAAGCCGTCCGCCACAATCACGTCTCCGGCGTCGTTGGGAATATCGCGGGCTTCAACATTGCCGACAAAATTGAGTCCGCAGTTTTTCAGCAGGGAGAACGCGCCGTGCTGGAGCTCTCCGCCCTTATGGTCCTCCGTTCCGATGTTCGCGAGCGCCACGCGGGGATTTTTGATCCCCATGACCTTCTCCATATAAATGGAACCCATGATGCCGAACTGCTGCAGCATTTCCGGTTTGCAGTCCACATTGGCGCCGCTGTCGATCAGCATAAAGCAGCCTTTGTTTTTCGGCATGACAGGCGCGAAGGCGATGCGCCGGACCCCCTTGATCCGCTTGACGATCAGCGTCGCCCCGACCACCAGCGCTCCGCTGTTCCCGCCGGAGACAAAGGCGTCCCCCTTTCCCTGTGCGAGAAGGCGCAGGCCGAGGGCCATGGAGGAATCCGATTTTGCTTTCACGATATCGCCGGCGGAATCCTCCATCGTAATGATTTCCGGGGCGTCGCAGATTTCCATCCGCTCCAGGGACACGCCGCTTTCCTTCGCGACCGTGCGGATTTCCTGCTCCCGACCGGTCAGAACGATGTCGACGTCCAACCCTTTCACGGCATCCGCGCATCCTTTGATAATTTCAAGCGGAGCGTTGTCTCCGCCGAACGCATCGACGATGATTTTCATATCCAGCACCTCGATTCAATTGAACGTCTCTTTTTCTTCCGCCAAAACCCGGTCCAGATCGTTCAGCGCGCGCGCCGCCAGAGCGGCACAGCGTTCCCGCTTGTCCCTGATTTTTTCCGGCAGCGGCGGGATCACGCCAAAATTCGCGCCCATCGGCTGAAACGCCCCGGCCCCGCCGGATTCGACATAACGGCTGAGCGCGCCGATCATGGTCGTCTCCGGCAGGATCAGAGGTTCCCCGCCGGACCGGCGCCTAACGGCATTGATCCCGGCCATGATTCCGGACGCGGCGGATTCCATGTAGCCCTCCACGCCTGTCATCTGTCCCGCAAAAAACAGGTTGGGATTTTCCCGGAAAGCAAAGCCGGAGGTAAGGACTTTCGGCGAATTTAAAAATGTGTTCCTGTGCATCACGCCGTATCTCGCATATTCGGCACGCTCCAACCCGGGTATCATACCAAACACGCGTTTTTGCTCCGGAAACTTCAGGTTGGTCTGGAAGCCGACTAAATTATACATCGTGCCCGATTCATTTTCCTTCCGCAGTTGAAGCACCGCCCATGGCCGGTGCCCTGTCGCCGGATCGCGCAGGCCGACCGGCTTCATTGGCCCGAACCGCAGGGTATCGGGTCCGCGCCGGGCCAGAATTTCGACCGGCATGCAGCCCTCGTACACCTTCGGGTCGGCGATATCGAACTCGCGGACCGGGGCGCGCTCGGCGGAAATCAGCTCCGCATAAAAGGCTTCGTACTCCCCGCGGTCCATCGGGCAGTTCAGGTAGTCGTCCTCTTCCCCCTTGCCATATCGGGACGCGGCGAAAATCCGTTCCCGATTCAGGCTGTCCGCCGTTACGATCGGGGCCGCCGCATCGAAAAAGCTGAGGCTTCCGCCGCAGAGAGCGGAAATTTTCTCCGCCAGCGCGTCGGAAGTCAACGGCCCCGTCGCGACCACAGCAATGCCGTCCGGTGGGAGCTCCGTCAATTCTTCCCGGACCACATGGATCATCGGATGAGAAGCGATTTTTTCCGTGACCGCTTTTGCGAATGCGTCACGGTCAACTGCGAGCGCGCCCCCGGCAGGCACGCGGCAGGCGTCCGCGCAAGGCAGCAGCACCGATCCAAGCCTTCTCATCTCCTCCTTTAACAGCCCGGCGGCGCTCTCCCGCCGCTCCGCTTTCAGGGAATTGGAACAGACAAGCTCCGCGAAATTCCCGTTCCGGTGCGCCGGAGAAAATCGGAGCGGCTTCATCTCATACAGTTCGACCGGAATCCCGGCCTCTGCGATCCGCCAAGCCGCTTCGCAGCCGGCAAAGCCGGCTCCGATCACCCGGATGCTCATTCTTCCTCCGTTTTTTCATATCCGCAGTCCGGCGTGACGCAGTACAGCTTCGGATGCTTTCCCTTTTTCTTCAGAAGCGTTTTGCCGCATTTCGGACACTTTTCCATGGAAGGTTCGTCCCAGGAGACAAAATCGCAGTTCGGGTAATTGGAGCAGCCGTAAAAGACGCGCCCTTTTTTGGTTTTTTTAACAATGACCTTTCCGCCGCATTTCGGGCATTCGGCACCGGTTTCCTGCACGTATTTTTTCACATTTTTGCACTCCGGATATCCGGGACAGGCCAGGAACTTTCCGTAACGGCCGTTTTTAATCACCATATGGCGCCCGCACTTTTCACAGATGACGTCGGTCACATCCTCCTTAAGCTGGATCTTGACCCCCTGCATCTCTTCTTTGGCGGTTTTCAGCGTTTTGTCAAAATCTCCGTAAAAAACCTCCAGCGTTTCGACCCAGTCCGTTTTCCCGCTCTGAACCGCGTCGAGATCATCTTCTACCTGCGCGGTAAATTTGACGTTGACGATTTTCGGGAACCGTTCCTTCATCAGGTTGGTGACAGTCTCTCCCAGTTCCGTCGGCTTCAAAGCCTTTCCGTCGCGGACCACGTACTCTCTTCCCGTAATGGTGGAAATCGTCGCGGCGTAAGTGGACGGGCGCCCGATGCCGTTTTCTTCCAGCGCCTTGATGAGAGAGGCCTCCGTATAGCGCGGGGGCGGCTGCGTGAAGTGCTGGCTGCCCGCGATCTCCTTCAGCTTCAGCGGCATGCCGGCTTCCAGTTCGGGCAGGGCCGTACCTTCTTCTTCCTTTTCGTCCTTGGCTTCTTCGTAAAGCACGGTAAATCCGTCGAAGGTGACCGTGAATCCGGAGGCTTTGAAAATGTAGTTCTTTGCCTGAATATCGGCCTGCGTGGTGCTTTGCAGGCAATTCGACATCTGGCTGGCCAAAAACCGTTCCCAAATGAGTTTATAAAGCTTATACTGGTCGGACGAAAGGCTTTCCTTCACCTTTTCCGGGGGAAGAGACGGCATGCTGGGCCGGATCGCTTCGTGGCCGTCCTGAGCATTTGCCCTCGACTTGTAATGGCGGGGAGAATCCGGAAGATATTTGTTCCCCCACCGCTCCCGGATATAATCGCCCGCCTCCTTGATCGCGTCCTCCGAAATGCGCAGCGAATCCGTTCTCATATAGGTGATCAGGCCGACGGCCCCAAGTCCCGGGACCTCCACGCCTTCGTACAGCTCCTGTGCAGCCTTCATCGTCCGCCTGGCCTGAAATCCGAGCCGGCGCGACGCTTCCTGCTGAAGGGTCGAAGTGATAAACGGAGGCGCCGGGGATTTGCGCCTCGTTCCCTTTTTGACCTTGACAACGCTGAAATCGGCGCCCTTCAACTCTTCCAGAATCCGATTGGACTCCTCTTCGCTGGAGATCTTCATTTTGCCGTTCTCATCGCCGTAAAAAGTTGCGGCAAAAACCTTGCGGGATCCTTTTGGAATCAGTTTCGCGTCGATCGTCCAGTATTCTTCCGGAACGAAGCCGCGGATCTCGTTTTCCCGGTCCACAATAATGCGCACCGCGACGGACTGCACCCGCCCCGCGGACAGCCCCCGCCTGATTTTCTGTGACAGAAACGGGCTGAGCTTGTAACCGACCAGCCGGTCCAGAATGCGGCGCGCCTGCTGCGCGTTGACCAGGTCAAGGTCGATGTTCCGGGGATTCTGCATCCCGTTTGAAACGCCGGTTTTTGTTATTTCATTGAAAGTGACGCGGTTTTTCTGGTTCATATCCAAGCCGAGGATATAGGCCAGATGCCATGAGATCGCCTCGCCCTCCCGGTCCGGGTCGGTCGCGAGAAGGATGGAATCGCTTTTGCCCGCCAGGTCTTTCAGTTCCTGTACCAGCTTCTCCTTTCCCTTGATAATTTCGTATTTCGGCTTGAACTTATTTTTGATATCCACGCTTAAACGGTTTTCCGGCAGATCGCGCACATGGCCCATGGACGCCACGACATCGAAACCGGTCCCGAGATATTTTTTAATCGTCTTCGCTTTCGCCGGAGATTCCACAATCACCAGCTTGGACATAAAACCACCTCGCATTGATTCACATTTTCCGCTCCATACCGGGCAAGCGGCAAGAAGAGCGTCAGCGCCGCAGACTGTAGCGGCGGCCCGAATGGGATTCGACCGCGCCTTCCAGTTCCAATTCAGTCACGGCGGAAAGCAGCCTCGCAGCCGGAAGCCGGGTGACTTCGGCCAGTTCGGCAATCGGGCACGGCCTGTCGGTCAAACCGGACAATAGTATTTGCGCATCCGGCGAAAATTTATCCTCACAGGGCACAGCCCGCTTTTTATTTTCCAAAGAAGAATCGCTTTTCACGCTATTCTCTTCTATAATAACATTTGTTTTTGTATCGTCAAGGAAAAATTTACTTTTTCTCCATTCAGGGTATTCCTCAAGGATCTCTTTTGCTCCGCTGACCGGCTTTGCTCCGGACTTGATCAGATTGTTTGCGCCGGCCGAGACGGGACTGAAAATACCGCACGGGACCGCAAAAACATCGCGCCCCTGTTCCAGCGCGTAATCCGCCGTGATCAGGGAACCGCTCTTCGCGGCGGCCTCCACCACAAGGGTCCCGAACGACAATCCGGAAATGATCCGGTTCCGGATCGGAAAATTGGAGCCGGACGCCTGTGTCTGGGGAGGAAATTCAGAAATCAGCGCCCCTTTTTCCGCTATGACGCCGCGCAGGGATGCGTTTGCCATCAGATAGTCCGTGTCGATTCCGCAACCTAGGACGCAGACGGTTTTCCCTTCCGCCTGGAGAGCGCCCTGATGGGCCGCGGTGTCGATTCCAAGCGCGCCGCCGCTGACAACGACCACTCCGTTCTGAGCCAGTTCATACGCAAAGCTGCGCGCGGCGGCCTTGCCGGTCTGCGTCGCTTTTCTGGTCCCGACAATCGATATGGCGGGCTCGCTTGAAAAATCGGGAAGGATTCCCTTGTAATAAAGTGCGCACGGCGGATTGTGGATCTGACGCAATGGGCCGGGGTAATCGTCGCAATCGGGAGCCGTCACCTTTTGACCGATCTTTTCGCAGTAAGCCAAAAGAGCCTGTGCATCGGAAATGGAATAGGTTTCCATACCGCGGAGCTCTTTCGCGGTAAAATATCCCTCCAGCAGCCAGGCTTCCCGGCCAGCCGCATAAAAATCCTCCAGATTTCTCCATCCTTCAAGGATGCGGTTTTGCTTGGAGCTTCCGGCTCCGAGCGCATGCTGCAGCCAGAGCCAGAAAGCCTTTGGGTCATAATCGCTCATGTCGCGGCGCCCCCCGCCCTGTTTCTCATCATTTCCCAGATCAGAATCGCCGCCGCCGCGGATGCGTTCAGCGATTCCGCTCTTCCCGTCATCGGGATGGTGATCTCTCTGGAACAAGCTTCCCTTGTTTCCCGCGTCAGCCCGTTTCCTTCGTTTCCGACCGCCAGCACGCACGGCGCTGAAAGATCCGTTTCCGTCGCCGGCAAAGCGTCGCGGTCGGGGACAGCCGCGGCTGTGGTGAACCCGCGCCGGTTCAGATCCGGAAACAGCTCCGGCAGACTCTCTTCCCTATAAATCGGCAGGCGGAACACCGCCCCCATGGACGCGCGGAGGACCTTGGGGGAATAAAGATCGCAGCAGTCGCCTCCCAGCAGGACCCCTCCGACTCCCAACGCTTCCGCCGTGCGTAAAATCGTTCCCATGTTGGCGGGGTCCTGAAGGTTTTCCAGGGCAAGATAGGAGCCGGACGCCGGCAGCTCGGAGCCTTTCAGGATTTTGCGCGGCATCTCGCAGATGCAGAAAATCCCCTGGGGCGTCTTGGTGCGTGACAGGGCCTGCGCCGCCTGTGGGCCGACCAGATAGGATTCCCGCGCGTTTTTGAAAAGCGGAGCGAGGTATTTTCCGTATTTTCCCCCTGCGGATTCCGTATACAGCAGCATTCGGATCGTTACGCCGCTGAACGCCGCGTCCGCGCAAAGCCGCGCCCCCTCCAGGAAATACAGTCCGCGCTCCCTGCGGCACTCCGCGGAGCCGGACAGCCGGACGGCATTTTGAATAATTTCATTTCTGCGGCTTAAAATGATCTCGGGCATACGGTCAAAACCCCCAACGGATAAAATGAGCGCCCGGAACCAGCCGGGCGCAGCTTTCGGTATTTATACCGCGGATTTTGCTTTTTCGATCAGGCTTTTAAAAGCGGCTTCATCGGCAACGGCAATCTCCGCAAGCATTTTACGGTTCAGCGTGATTCCGGCCTTTTTCAGTCCGTTCATGAACATGGAATAACTCACGCCGTTCGCGCGGCAGGCGGCCGAAATCCGGGTGATCCACAGGCGGCGGAAATCTCTTTTTCTGGCCTTGCGTCCGACAAACGCGTAGTTGCCTGATTTCATGACGGCCTGTTTGGCCATTTTAAAGTGACGGCTCTTGGCGCCAAAATAACCTTTTGCAAGTTTTAATGTCTTTTTTCTTCTTTTGCGCGTCATCAACGCGCCTTTCACACGTGCCATTCTATAATACCTCCAATAAATGGTAGATTTCCGTTTTACGAGCAGTATTTACTTATAAGGAATCAGCTTTTTAATCGTTGCCACGTTCGTCTTGTCGGCCAGGGTCGTTTTGCGCAGGCCGCGCTTGCGTTTGGTGGTCTTTTTATTCAAGATATGAGATTTATAGGCATGGGCACGGATCACCTTGCCGTTTTTTGAAAGTTTAAAGCGCTTTTTCGCACCGGTATGTGTTTTGATTTTAGGCATAACTGCCCCTCCTTATCGAAACTTTACTTAACGGGTTTGGATGCAAGGAACATCAACATGTTGCGTCCCTCCAGCTTAGGCGGTTTTTCAACATTGGCAATTTCGCTCAGGGCCTCCGCAAAGCGTTTCATGGTTTCATAGCCCTGCTCCGGGTGACCCATCTCGCGTCCGCGAAACCGGATGGAAGCCTTGACCTTGTCACCGCTTTTCAAAAACTTTTCCGCATGGCCGAGCTTCGTATTGAAATCGTGCACATCAATATTCAGCGAAAGGCGGATTTCCTTGATCTCAACGGTATGCTGATTCTTTCTGGCTTCCTTGTCGCGTTTGGCCTGTTCAAACCTGAACTTGCCGTAATCGATGATTTTGCAGACCGGCGGAGTCGCCTGGGGAGCGATTTTCACCAGATCCAGATTCATTTCCATGGCTTTCTGCAAAGCCTGGGCGGACGACATCAGGCCGAGCTGGCTGCCATCCGAGCCGATTAACCGCACCTGCCTGTCGCGGATCTGTTCGTTAATCTGAAGTTCCTTGTTGCTAATAGCTAAGCACCTCCATAACACGTCAATCTCAGAATAAAAAACGCGGGCCAACCATCCGCCCGCGCATCAATACCCACTTAGCCCCCAGAGGGGCATCCGAATGTATTGACCCGTGACGGACAAAACCCCACAGGTGGAAATACTGTTTTTTAAACCGTACTCCGCTTTGTTTTACAGTGAATTATTATAACCAGATTTTACGTTTTTGTCAAGAATTATTTCCCGTAATTTCAGCGCCCAGCGCAAAGGAATAGAGCAGACACTGCTTCACTTCCTTTTCCGTGCAAATTTCCAGAGCGCGGCGATACCATTCCAGCTGCTCCCTGTAGCGCATCCAGAGTTCCGACGGGTCCCGCGTCCGGTCTGTTTTGTAATCGACGATGACAAGGCCGTCCGGTTCCTCGAAAACGCAGTCCACCGCTCCCTGCAGGATCACGGCTTCCTCCGCCGGTCCGCCCGTCAGCCCCGGACGTATTTCGCCCGCCGGGATCTCAACGGAAAATCGGAACTCCCGTTCCATCCGGCTGGAAGCGAGAATCCGTTTTGCCAGCCCGCTCCGGAAAAACGCGCCGACAGCTCCGAGGTCGACCGCCTGCGCCTGCCAGGAAGTCAGGAAACCCTCTTCCACCAGCCGGGAAAGTTCCCGTTCGGGGTCTGCGGACGCTCCGCGGTAATCCGCGAACTGAAGATAGGCGTGCAGCGCCGTGCCGCGCTCCGCCGGAGTCAGCCCTCCCTCCCCGAGAAACGCGGGGCGGGAAGACGCGGCATACCGGGCGGAAAACTTCCCGGCAGCCAGTTCGGAGGCGGCGACCTTCGCACACATCCCGCTGATTCCGGAATAAGAATAGGCGAAGTTCAAATCGGACTCCAGCCTTGCAAGAAGCACCGCGTCCGGTTCCGCCGGGCGCCGTATCTCCAATTCCGTTTCCTCCGCCGGTCCGCCCTCCTTGGGCCGGGTAACGAAAAAGGACCAGTGTCCCTCGTCCGGAACCGCAATTGTCCCGGAAACGCCCGCCATATCCCGAAGAATTCCGGCCTCCGGATGCCTCAGGGCGCAAAGAAGCAGCCAGTCGGAAATGCTGGAAGCTCCGCGCACAACATAGGGTGGAATCCGTTCCCCGCCCGTCAGCCGGGAAGCAAGAGATCGAAGCGTCTTCCGGGCGTCGTCAAGCGTCGTCACCAGAATCAGCTTCTCCTTTGCACGCGTCATCGCAACATAGAGGACGCGCAGCTCCTCGCTCATCTCGTCCCGCTCCTGTTCCAGCGCGACGGCCTCCCGCACCATGGTGGAACGTCGCGCGCCGGTGGCGGGGTCCCTGAGCCGGATGCCCGGGCCGAGCTCCGGGTGCAGCAGCACGTCCGAGCGTTCCTTGTGAAAACCGCGCGAACATCCCGCCAAAATGCAGATTGGGAATTCGAGGCCCTTGGAATGATGCACACTCATCACCCGCACCACGTTGGCCGATTCGCTGATGGTGGACGCCGCGGACAGATCGGCGCGTCTCCTCTGCATCCGCTCGAGAAAGCGAAGAAAACCGGACAGTCCGTTGTAGCCCGAGGACTCGTATTTGCGGGCGTAGGAGAGCAGAAGCCGCAGATTTGCCAGGCGCAGTTCCCCGTTCGGCATGGCCTGAACCAGATTGGAAAGGCCGGTTCTGGCGTAAGCGGACCGAATCAGCCGGTCGGACGGCATGGTGGCCGCCAGCGTCCGGAACCGTTTGATCTCGCCGAGGAACCCGGCGGCCTTCCCGTCCCCGTCCCGGGCTGCCGCCGCGACGGCGGGATACAGCCGGCCCGCGCGGGTATGCAGCCTGATTTCCGACACCTCGTCCGGGGTAAATCCGTAAATCGGACTCATCATCACGGCAAGAAGAGGAATATCCTGCATCGGGTTGTCGATCGCCTGAAGCAGCGACAAAGCGGTGCGGATTTCACCCGCGGCGAAAAAGCCCCCTGCCGTGTCGGCCCAGGCCGGAATTCCGAGCGCAGAAAGCTCTTTTGCGTATTCTGGCGCGTACTGGTTGGCGCTCCGCAGCAAAATACAGAAATCGCGGTAGACCGCCGGCCTTTGCCTGCCGTGATCCGTCACCGAATCCGAACCGGACGTCATGGAATAAATGAGGTCCGCGATGCGCAGGCATTCCGTCCGGATCAGATCGGAATCCTTCTTGAATTCCGTTCCGGAAAGGTCGATGATTTCCAAATCAACCGAGGGCTCCGCCTCCGGGGGATAATCCGCGCCGGGGACCAGCTCCTCCGATTTCGTGTAATCCAGCTCGCCCGCCTTTTTGCTCATCAGCTGCCGGAAGACGAAGTTCACCGCCCCGGTCACGCCGCTCCGGCTGCGGAAGTTGCGGTCCAGCACCACGCAGGACGGAAACGCGGGATGAACGGGATCGTAATCCGGCAGGACGGCGCGGCGGCGAAGAAAAATCTGCGGCATGGCCTGGCGGAACCGGTAGATGCTCTGTTTGACGTCCCCGACGAGGAACAGATTGGTTTCGCCGCGGGAAATGGCGCGGAAAATCATGTCCTGAGCCTCGTTGGTATCCTGATATTCGTCCACCATGATCTCTTCATACCGTTCGGAAAGTTCCAGCGCGTCCGGGGTCCGCTCAAACCCGTTCCCCGCGTCGCGGACCAGCAGCTTCAGCGCCCAGTGCTCCAGATCGCTGAAATCCGCGGCGCGGCGCTCCGTCTTCCTCTGGGCCAGGAGTGCGCCGAAGCGCTCGGTCACCCGGAACAGCATCCGGACGCACGGGGCGAGCCGTGACATCTCTTCCGCCCATTCCTCCCGGGAACAGGAAAAAAAGGAGGAAAGGCGGCCAGCCATGGCTTTGATCTCTTTTCTGGCATCCGCGACAGAGTTCTTCAGCGGGTCTTCCGAACGCCCCCGGACCGGCCGGAATTTTGGAAATGAAAAGTCCGCACAGCGGCGCGCGCAGAGTTCCCAGTCTCCGGATGCGACCGCCTCCCCAAGTGACGTCAGATCGGCAAGGTCAGACCGAAAGGCGTCGGAATAAGCGGTGAGAAGCTCTTCGTCTCCGCTGATTCGCGCAAGGGAACTTTGAGTGACCGAAACGCCGTACTCCACCGCCTCCTCCGCGAAAGAAAGGATCGTCCGGCCCCAGACAGTCTGTTCCGCGGGGACGGCGCTGTCATACAGAGCCGACTTTTGGGAAAGCCATCGTCCGGGGAACGGATGGGAACGGACAAAATCGTACAGGCGGTTCACGGTTTCGGCAATGCGGCCGTCGTCCCGGCCCGAAGAAAATTCTTCGACAAAGTTAAAAAAGGAGGGATCCGCTTCCGCGTAAAACTCGTCCAGAGTATCGGAAACCGTCTGAGAGCGCAGGACGGCCATTTCCCCGTTGTCCAGGATGCGGAAATCCGGAGCGATTCCGAGCTTGAAGAAATTTTCGCGCACCAAGTCGCTGCAAAAGGAATCGATCGTCCCGATCTTCGCCCTGGAAAGCAGAATCTGCTGACGCTGCAGCCGGACGTTGCCCGGGTCGTTTTCCAGCATGGACGCGATCTCAGCCGCGATGCGCCCGTTCATTTCCGCCGCCGCGGCTTTCGTGAACGTGACGACCAGCATCCGGTCCGCGTCGACCGGGCTGACCGGGTCGGTGATACGCTCGATGACGCGCTGCACCAGAACCGCCGTTTTGCCGGAGCCGGCCGCGGCCGAAACGAGGAGGGCCCCGCCGCGGGCATGGATCGCATTCTTCTGGCTCTGAGTCCAGTTCCTGCTCATTCCGTCTCCCCTCCTTTCGAAAATTCCCCGATCACGGCGTCACGGTCCCATTTCTGCATTTCACGCTCCAGGTCGTCGCGCTCGTGGCCGCAAACTGCTCCATAGGGACACCATGCGCACGCGTCGTAATCTCCGGACAACGGCACGGCGGCGATTTTTCCCCGCTTCAATTCTTCCGCCATATCCGCAACGAGCCTACGAATATAATGGAAGGCCTGTTCCAGTTCCCGTTCCGTAATCAGATGCCCCTCGCCCGAAGGAACGCCTCCTTTCAGCGTGACCGGGAGATAAGTCCCTTTTCCATCCGGCTCCATCGCGGCGACTACCTCCGCATCGTTTAAGATCAGACCGTCCATGCGAAGTTTCCTTCCGAAATCCTTTTCCAGCTTCTTTCCGTCATCCTCCCGCTTTGCAGCAGCAGACGGGCGGTTGGCAGGCATGTACAGCACCCCGGCCGGAAGCACCTCGCCGTAGCGTCTCTTCCCGTTTTCACAAAGTGCCGCCAGATAAATCAGCATCTGCAGATTCATGCCGTAAATCACGTCGGAGAGGCGGAATTCTTTCTGTCCCGTTTTATAGTCCACCACGCGAAGATACCGGACCCCGTTTCGGGCCATCACGTCCACCCGGTCGATTTTTCCGTCGATCTCCACCTTGCCGCCGTCCGGCAGCGGAATGGTCAGCGGAGGAATCTCGCCGCCGATGGACAGTTCAAAATCCACCGGTTCAAATCCGCTCTGCGCAAGCTCTTCGGCGATGCGCCTGGCAACGATCTGTGCGGAGTCCGCCAGCCGGGAAATCAGGTAGGCAAAGCGCGGCGTCCGGTTTTTCAGCCCGCCGAATCTCGCCTCCACATAATCTTCGAGAAATTTCAGAATGACGCCGCGGAGCTCACGGTCCGTGACGCCGTTAATTTGAGCGCTTCCGATCTCCTGAAACAGCCGCTGCAGCAGATAATGCATCAGGCTGCCGTACTCGAGCGCGTTGAGTTCGGCGGTTTTGCGTTCCCGGGCGCCGAGCCCGTAGCGGCAGAAATACTGGAACCGGCAGAGATGATAGATCTCAATCTGGGTGGCGGAAACCTGCATTTCCCTGCTGAAAAGGCTTGTCGCTTTACGCGGATCGTGAAACGCAAAGGGCCGCTTTTCCGCCGCTCCGGCAAGAGAAGCGAGTTCTCTGTCCTTTCCCCGGCGGCGCAGAAGCTCTTTCAGCGTTTCGGAAAAGGGGTCGCCGCCGTGCCATTTCTGAGCGGACAGTTCCATGACCGGTTTTAGCGCCGTGGCAAAATAGGTCTGTTCCAGCAGAAGTTCATTCCATATCTGCACTCCCGGAAGAACGGCGCGGGTTTCCGTAAGGATGGAAGAGGGGGAATTTGCTTTTCCATCCTCATCGGAGACCGGATAGCACAGAAAAAGCCGTTGGGAAGCCGTACACATGGCGGAATAGGCCAGAAAACGTTCCTGTACCGCCGCTCCCTCCCCCGTGTCGTTCAGTTCCAGCCCCAGTCCGATCAGCTCATGGCGCTCCCTGTCGCTGATCAGCCCGCCGGAGCCGGAGACCATCGGAAACTGGCCCTGCGCGCATCCCACAAGGAATACCACCTTGGGATCCGCGGGCCGGGAGCGGTCCGCCGCGCCGACGGTTACCTCGTCCAGCCCCTGCGGGATGCTCGCGATCCGGCTGGAGAGCACCACCATCCGAAGCAGCTCGGCGTATCGCATCCCTGTCACTTTGTTTTTTCCGAGAACAAGGGCAGTCTGGTCCAGAATCCCCATCAGCAGATCCCAGACGCGCAGTTCCCGTTCCGCCAGCGCAGGATTTCCGTCGTCGGAAAGCTGTTTGGCGAACTGTTTCAGATGTTCCGCCGCGTGCAGTTCTTCCAGCAATCGATACACGGCCCCCGCCATTTCTTCCCCGTCCGCGTCCGCCGTTCTGCCCGCGAATCGCTCCAAAGGGGCAACTACCGCGATCCTGAGTTCATTGAGCTCTTTCAGCTGCGCAGCGCCGCCGGGTTTTGTTTCTTCGGCAAAGCCCTCCGGGCTGTCCTTCCATTCCTCCCGCCATTTTTTTCCCGACAGATTCCATAGGAACGTATAATTTTCCAGCAGGGAGATTTGCTCCGGCGTCAGCCCGCACAGTCCCGTTTTCAGATAAAGGAACACATCGTCGGAGCGGAAGCCGTTCTGGGTGATGCGGAACGCCGAAAGGACCAAGCGCATCAGCGGTTCCGCGTCGATTTCCTCCGGCCTGTCCATAAAATACGGTATTTCCCAGTTTTCCAGCGCCGCGTCGAGAATCCCACGGTAGGATTCCTGACTGCGGGCAACCACCGCAAAGTCCCGGTAGCGGTATCCCCCGTCGATCATCAGACGGCGAATCGTCGCGGCCACAAACGCCGACTCGTCATAGCTGTTTTTCGCCTCGTAAATGGAAATCGCTTTACAGGCTCCGGAAAATGGCTTTCTATGAGAGGGCCGATAAATTCCCTCCTCCAGAGCTTTCAGATCCTCGCTCTGAAAGCGGGTTCCGCTTTCCAATATAATCGGAGCCGCAACCGGGACCCCATTTTGTTTTGCAAGACGAATCAGGATTTTTGCCGTCCTGCGAACCAGGGAAAACAGCCCCGCGCCGCACTCCGGGTCATCGAGCCGGTCCGCGCACAGCGCGGCGCGGACTTCCTTTGCCTGTCTGAGAATCAGGGAAAGCACGTCATATTCCTGAACGGTAAAGCTCTGAAAAGAATCCACCATCACGGTATAGCCCGAAAAGAAGTCGTTCTGTTCCAGCTTTTCCTTTAACCGTGTCAGGTCGTCGAGCGGATCTATGTAGCTCTGTGCCACCAGCGCATCGTAAGCCGAAAGGATCAGCGACAGCTCGGAAACTTTTCTTCGCAGCGTCCCGTCCGGCATTTTTTCCGCCGCTTTGAAAAGATCCTCCGGCGCGACGGCACACATCTTGAATTCCGCGCAAGTATCGAGAAGGAGGCCGATCAGCTCCGTGCTTTCCGCGTTCCGGCGGTAAATGTCGAGGCGGTCCTTCACCTGCTCGAGCGCCAGACTCATGAAAATGCTGCGGCCTCCGTCGTCCAGCCGCCTTCCGGCAAAGCCGCCGTAATGCCGCAGCACCTCTTCCGCCAGCCGGGAAAAGCTCACGACGCTCACGCGGCGGGCCAGCACCGGCCCAAGCAGCCGGAGCATGGCGCGCTCGTTCTCGAACGACGCCTGCTCCGGGACGATCAGCATCAGCTTGTCGTCGCCGGAGCCGGCCAAATCTTTGAGCGCGTTCCGCACGGCCATCGTCTTGCCGCTTCCGGCGCGGCCCAAAAGTAAACGCAGCATTTTATGCCCCACATCCTTTGAAAGAAAGTATAGCATAAAATGCCGCATGAAAAAAGTCTGCCGAATCTGCGCCTTACCGCTGGCCCAGCCACTGTTTCAGCTGTTCGTAATATTCGACCGTCTTGAATTTTACCTGATAGCCTCCTCCGTCCCGGACGATTTTCAATTCGTTCGGGTTCAAAACATCCTCAAGCTGTTTTTTATCCTGAGCGGCCGGAAGACAGAGCTGCGGAAAAATGACGCACCACCAGTTGTGCCCTTCTCCGGAACCGATGGTCACTTCCAGGGCGTCGTATTCTCCGGCGGGCAAAGTCACGTCGCCATATGTCCGGGTGGTAAAGTATGTTTTGGCAAGCCGGACCGTCACCGGATACCCATAGCCCTGCCGTTTCACTTCATCCTGCGCGGCCTCCTGCAGCTGATCCAGCCTTTGGCGGACCGCTTTTTCCGCCTCTTCCCTGTCCTTCACATTGTCCAGCATCCCACGGCTTTCCTCAAGGATTCTGTCTCGGACTTTCAGCTTCAGGCTCTGATCCTGCTGGGAATCGGAGTTGGCAAGGACGTGCAGCCGGAGCACCTGCGACGGGATTTCCTCACAGCCCGCTGTAAACCCGGTAAAGTTCAGCAAAACGGCAAAAACAAAAGCCAAGCACAATGCTTTTCCAAATGTTTTCATAAAACAGCTCCTTTTTGATTTTCATCAGGAGCTTTGACCAAAATTTTCCATTTTATTCTTTTTTCCATAACTTTTATTCGCTATAATGAGGATAAAAAAAGTAAGGAGTGTTATTATGCAGGAATCGTTTCTCAATCTGCTGGTCCGGCTCAAGGACCTCCTTTTTCAAGGATCGCTGAACCTGACCGGTGCTTTGCTGTGGGGGATGATCCTTTATTTGATCTGCCTGCCCCTGTTCTTCCGAAAAAAGGAGTTTCCCCAGAATCTCTGCATTGCCGTATTGTTTTTGTACACCGCCGCGCTTTTGCAGTCCTGCCAGTGCCTGACCGTCCCGAAATCCTGGAATCCGGACGGGCCTTCCATCGCCGCGGCCTTCGGCGCCATGGAGTGGAATCCCTTTCTTTTCTCCTCATTCGGCGTCAGCGGTTTGTGGACATCCCTTCTTTCTGATTTCCTGGTTTTGATGCCAATCGGCTTTTTGGTTCCGATGGCCAGCTTTCGGGTCCGGTTTTGGAAAATGATCCTGATCGCCCTGCTGTGCGGCACCGGTCTGGAGGCTGTCCAGCTGCTTGCGAACATTCTGACACAAAGCGCTTCCCGCAGCGTCAGTACGGGAGAAGCCATTTTAAGCGCCGCGGGTTGTCTGACCGGCTATTTAATTTTCTCCGGATTGAAAAAGCTTCCCGTTATCCGGCACAGAGCGCGGGCCCGTCATTACACACATCCCGGACAAGCCGTGTAAAAGCCTAACAAGAAGAATAAGGCTCACACAGAAAAACCTCCGGGTAAATTCCAGAAAGGTCCTTGGCACAGGTCTGAGCCTGTCCAATCCGCTCAAACAGCCCGAATACGGCGGAGCCTGTCCCCGTCATGCAGGCGGCCGCCGCCCCGGACTTCAGCATTCGCGTTTTAATTTGCGGAATTTCCGGCAACAAGGCCAGAGGTTCAAACACATTGCCCGCGTATTTCGCGATTTCGGTTAAATCCCCTCCGCGGAGCGCTCCCAGCATCGGCTCCGTAAAGCGGTCGCCAAACGTTCCGTCCCGGTCCAGGGCCCGATACGCTTCCTTCGTCCCGATCCCGGCGGCAGGTTTGCAAAGAAGGATATGACAGGCGGAAAGCGGCGGCAGGCGCGTCAGCCGTTCGCCGATTCCCTCGGCCAGCATTGTCCCGTTTGTCAGACAAAACGGCACGTCGGCGCCTATGTTCAGTCCAACCTCAGACAGTTCCGCTCCGCTCAGGGGAAAAGAAAAGCGTCTGTTTAAAAGCCGAAGGGCCGAGGCCGCATCCGCGCTTCCTCCGCCAAGGCCAGCCTGCCAGGGAATCCGTTTTTCCAGCAGAAGGAAAACACCGGGATTTTGGATCCCGGCCGCCCTGAAAAAAGCCTCCGCCGCGCGGTGCACCGTGTTGTCCCGTCCGCAGGACAGCCTTGGGCGGTCGCTGGCGACACGGATCTCACCCTCCGGCCCGCTCAGAAGAGTGAGCCGGTCACATAGCGTGATGCTTTGGAAGACGGAGCGGATTGTGTGATAGCCGTCCGGGCGCTTCCCCGTGACGTCCAGCGTCAGATTGATCTTCGCATAGGCGTTCTCGACGAGATCAGGCATTGGAGCCTCCAGACAGCGTCCGGATAAAGTGTTCGATCCTTGAAAGCGCCTCCGTAATATGCCGGATGGAGTAGGAATAGGAAACACGGACATATCCTTCGCCGCAGTCCCCGAATGCGCTGCCGGGCACCACGGCCACTTTTTCAGCGTAAAGCAGCTTTTCGCAGAATTCTTCCGAGTTCATCCCCGTGCTTTTGATGCATGGAAAAACATAAAACGCCCCCTCCGGCTCGAAACAGGTCAGGCCCATCGCGTTAAAGCCGTCGACAATCAGCCGTCTGCGCAGATCGTACTGATCCCGCATGGAATTGATATCCCCGTCTCCGTTTTTCAGCGCCTCGATGGCGGCGTACTGCGCCGTCGTCGGGGCGCTCATGATCCCGAACTGATGCAGCTTTGTCATCTGCCCGATAATTTCCTTCGGACCCGCGGCGTAGCCGAGGCGCCATCCGGTCATGGCAAACGCCTTGGAAAAACCGTTGACCAGGATGGTGCGTTCCTTCATCCCGTCGATTTCCGAAAAGGATACATGGCGGTAATCGCCGTAAGTAAGCTCCCCATAGATCTCGTCCGAAAGCACCAGCAGATTATGTTCCAAAACCACCCGGGCCACCGCTTCCAGGTTCTTCCGCCGCATCACGGCCCCGGTCGGATTATTGGGATATGGAAGAATCAGCAGCTTCGTCTTCGGCGTTATTTTCTTTTCCAGTTCTTCCGCCGTCAGCCGGAACAGGTCCTCCTGCCGGGTCACAACCGGAACCGGCACGCCCCTCGCCGCGAGAGTCAGCGGTTTGTAACAGACAAAACTCGGCTCCGGGATCAGGACTTCTTCCCCCGGCTCCACCAGACTGCGGATCGTCAGGTCGATCGCCTCGCTGCCGCCGACCGTAACGACAAGATCCGTTTTCGGGTCGTAGTCCAAATGATAATGGCGCTTTAAAAAAAGGCAGATTTCCTGCCGAAGCTCGAAAAAACCGCGGTTTGGCGAGTACCACGTTTTGCCGTCCTCCAGGGAATGGATTCCCTCCTCCCGCACATGCCACGGGGTTGTAAAGTCCGGTTCGCCGATCGACAGGGAAATCACGTTGTCCATTTCATTCGCGATGTCGAAAAAGCGCCGGATCCCGGAGGGCTTCATTTTCTGTACGTTGCTGTTGAGCATGCGCTGATAGTCAATCACAGAGCACACTCCTTCTTTCATCCTTCTCATCCTCCGTATTGAGGATCACATTGCCGTCCTTGTAACGGGTCAGGATGAAATGCGTCGCGGTGGAAAGCACGGAATCCAGCGTAGAGAGGCGGCGCATGACAAACATTGCGATATCCTGCATGCTTTTCCCGTGGACCTTGACCGCAAGGTCATAACCCCCGGACATCAGGTAGACGCTCTCCACCTCCTCGAACTGCATGATCTTGCCCGCGATTTCATCAAAGCCGCGCTCTCTCTTGGGCGAAACCCGCAGCTCAATCAGGGCGATCGCCTTATTTTTGTCAATCTTTTCCCAGTTGATCAGCGCTTTATATCCCCGGATCACCCCCGCTTTTTCATAGGCCGCAATGGCATCCTCGATTTCATGTTCCGTTTTTCCAAGCATTACGGCAAGCTGCCTGTTCGACAGTCTTGCATTTTCATTTAAAAGAGCCAGAAGACGATCCATTTTCATACACTCCTTAACGTTATGAATTATTCAACCGGCAGAAACTGTGGTTTTCGGCCGGAATAGACTGCATAGTGCTGAAATCCCGCTTTGCGGAGAAGCTCCAGGCCCTGTTCTACGCCCCCTCCGACATCCGCCCAGCGATGGGCGTCGGACCCGATGGTAATCAGGCTGCCGCCCAGTTCCCGATAGCGCCGAATGACAGGATAGTCCGGCATGGAGACTCCCAGCTTCTGGCGGAAACCGGATGTGTTTACCTCAAGGGCGATCTTTTTTCTAACCAGGCTTTTCAGAACCTCTTCGATTTTGTAAAGATACCGGGAAGTTGGAATAGAAAGGCCAGATTTCCCGACGATATAGCGCCAGGGGTAGGTTAAATGGGCGAGGGAATCAAATTTTCCCCATTCGATCATTTCCATGATCTCATCAAAATATCTGCCCAAAATGACGTCCATCTTTTCCGTGGAATAATCCAGTTCAAAAAAATCCTCTTTCTCTTTTATATTGTGCAGAGAAGCAAGAATAAAATCATAGCTGAAACAGTTCAGAACGTCTTCAGCAGCTTCCGGGTCCTGCATCGGCTGGCCCAGTTCGATGCCGGAGAGCACGTGGAGCCTTCCCTGAAACGCCGCGGCGGCTTTTCTCGACTCATAGCATGACTGACGGATGGATTTGTCATATCCGTCCTTGCGATAGGAATTGCATTCACAGTGATCCGTGATAGCAACGGCATAAAATCCCAGCCGTGCGGCGCTTTCGCACATCATCATCGCGGAATCGGCGCCGTCCGGGGAACAGTCCGTATGAATGTGGCAGTCCGAAAGATATTGAATATTCATTGCACTCTCCTATCCGCTGTTTTTATCTTATTTTTTATTTTACATTTAAAGCAAGGTTTTAAAAGTTTCATATTGAAATACTATCACATCTCAGCATAAAATCATAGATGAATCATTCCCATGTTCAAAGCGCAGTTTTTTCCTTTTTTTTGACATAATGTCATTCACGAATCCAAGGCCCCGGCTTGACAGAGACTTGACAAGGAGGCTTTTTCCGCACATAATAAATTTATTGATATTGCGTTTCGCCCGGAGGTGCCAAAATGCGAGCTGTCATCACTGTTATCGGCAAGGACATGGTCGGAATTCTCGCGCGTATTTCTTCTGTCTGCGCGGAAAATGAAGTAAACGTGGTGGAAGTGACCCAGTCGATTCTCCAGGACCTTTTTGCCATGATTATGCTTGTCGATATTTCAAAATGCCGGGTCCCTTTCCCGGAACTCTCGGAACGGCTGACCCGCGCCGGAAAAGACTTGAATCTTTCCGTCCATGTAATGCATGAGGACATTTTCAATTCCATGCACCGCATCTAAACGGATTTCAGAGGAAGGCTGGAGAATTCATACATGATAAATTCCCGCGATATTTTAGAAACCATACGGATGATCGACAATGAAAACCTTGACGTGCGGACTATCACGATGGGAATTTCTCTGCTTGACTGCACTGACCCGGACATCGGCCGCGCATGCGACAAGATCTACGACAAAATCTGCCGCTATGCCAAGGATCTTGTCAGGACCGGCGAGGCAATCAGCGCAGAATACGGCATTCCGATCATCCACAAGCGCATTTCCGTCACGCCGATCGCCATGATCGCAGCGGCCTGTCCCGACAAAAGCCCCGTTCGTTTTGCGAAGGCGTTGGACCGCGCCGCCAAAACGACCGGAGTTAATTTTATCGGCGGATATTCCGCCCTGGTTCACAAGGGGTTCGGCCCCGGCGATTATGCCGTGATCGAAAGCATCCCACAGGCGCTGAGCGAAACGGAACTGGTCTGTTCCTCCGTCAATATCGGCTCCACAAAAGCAGGGATCAACATGGACGCCGTGGAAAAAATGGGCCGCATCGTCCTCGATACCGCCAGGAAAACCGCCGACCGGGAATGCATCGGCGCGGCAAAGCTGGTTGTTTTCTGCAACGCGCCGGAAGACAATCCCTTCATGGCGGGCGCGTTCCACGGTCCCGGAGAGCCCGACTGTGTGATCAATGTCGGCGTTTCCGGCCCCGGCGTCGTTCGCGCGGCGCTGGCAAAGGCGGGGGATTGCAAAATGGACGAGGTCGCCAACATCATCAAGAAAACGGCGTTCAAAGTGACGCGGATGGGCCAGCTGGTGGCGCAGGAAGCCTCCCGTCGGCTCTGCGTTCCGTTCGGGATCATCGATTTGTCCCTGGCGCCGACCCCCGCGGTCGGAGATTCCGTCGCCCATATTCTCGAGGAAATGGGGCTGGAAAGCTGCGGCGCGCATGGTACTACCGCGGCACTGGCGCTTTTGAACGACGCCGTGAAAAAGGGCGGAGTCATGGCTTCTTCCCACGTCGGCGGCCTATCCGGCGCCTTTATTCCCGTCACGGAAGACGCCGGAATGATCGACGCTGCCCGCTGCGGTTCCCTCAGCCTGACGAAACTGGAAGCAATGACCGCGGTCTGCTCGGTAGGGCTTGACATGATCGCCGTCCCCGGTGACATCCCGGCCGAGATTATTTCGGCCATCATCGCGGATGAGGCCGCCATCGGCATGGTCAATTCCAAAACGACCGCCGTCCGGCTGATTCCCGCAATCGGCAAAAAAGCCGGCGATGAACTGAACTTCGGAGGTCTGCTTGGCGGAGGCCCCGTCATGGAGGTCAACCGCTATTCTCCGCTGAAGATGATCCGGCGGGGAGGAAGGATTCCGGCTCCGATCCAAAGTTTAAAAAATTAATCTTTTACAATTTTCTTCTATTTATTTATAAATTTTAGACATGTTTGATAAATCTTCTATCATTCTGATCGACTTTTCTTTTATTCAATTATAACTCAGGATTTCCGGTCTATTATTGCAGATATCCAATTCGGCACAGCGGTAATCATAGACTTTGCTTTAAAATACAAAAAATTAAATCTTTTATAATTTTTTGTGAATTTGTTTTTAAATACTGGACATATATAATAGATTTTTTTTCATTCTGATCGGCTTTTTTCATTTTTTTAATTATAATTTCAATTATAATTTCTCATCTTCAATTATAATTCCGCATTTATGGTATAATAATTATGAATTGGACGAAACAGCGGAATGCAAAGTTGTATTCCGCCAAATCGAAACATGCCGATCGATCTATGGGAGGTATTGCCATATGCAGGATCTGATGAAGCAGATCATTGAAATGGACCGGAAAGCCCGGCAGATCACGGAATCCGCTCAGCGGGAAAAAGTGGATTCCGAAAAGGAAATACAGAAAAGACGCGAGGAAATCCGGCAGAAATACCTTGAGGAAGCGCGAAGAAGAATTGCAGCGAACGAGCCGAAAGAACGCGCTGCCGCCGAGACGACATGGGAAGAGAAAAGGAAACAGAGCGAGGAGGTGGCCAATCATCTGGACCAGCTTTACCTCGAAAACGGAGACCGGTGGGTTGACCAAATTGTCGCAAGGGTTTTAGGGGAGTGATGGAAAAGGATGTTTTCCGAATTTTCTTCAAACGTTGTCCTCTCCAAAGCCCGCGCGATGTATGGAAAAAGGCTGACCGAACAAAATTATAACGACCTGCTCGCCTGCCAGTCGGTCGGTGAAGTTGCGGTCTATCTGAAAGACAATACGGCATACGGAAAAGTTCTTTCCGGGATCGAGGAGTCGGAAATTCACCGTGGCCAGCTTGAGGCAAAACTGAGACAGAAGCTCTTGGAAGACTACGCTTCCCTTTGTCATTACGAAATCACCGTGGGCGAGCATTTTTCGCAGTATTTTATCAAAAGAAACGAGATCGACCAGATTCTGCGCGCCATTCTTTTACTGGACGCGGGCATGCCGGAAGAGTATCTGTTCAACATGCCTTCCTATCTTCTCCGCCATACAAAAATCGACCTGAAATCCCTGAGCAAAATCAAGAATTTTGAAGATCTTCTCCGCGCTTTGGGTCATACCGACTACCGCCGGCTTCTGGAGCCCTTTCAGCCGGATGAAAACGGCTGGATCAATTATACGGGGATCGAAAGCGCGCTTTATTCCTATCTGTATTCGAACATGTTCCGAATCATCCAGAAGTATACGCATGGAGAAGCTGCCGCTCAACTGAATGACATTTTAAAGTCATTTATCGACCTCACCAATTTCACCAGAATTGTCAGGTTGAAAATCTCCTACCACGCAGACCCGGAATTTATCAAAAAGGCATTGTTTCCATACGGCACTTTCAAGGAACACCTGTTGGACAAAATGATCGAGGCGGAAGGCGAAGAAGGAATCACTGCGGTCCTCGAAACCACGGAAATCGGAAAACGCGCCTTAAAATTCGAGCACGGCTACGCCGGGGAAATCCAGCGCCGCATGAACTTCCGCAACTGCCACCACTACATTGATTTTTCTACGCATCCTTCCGTTGTCCTGATTTCCTACATCTTTACAAGTGAAGCGGAAATCAGCGATATCATCACGATTGTTGAGGGAATCCGCTATCGGCTGGCAACGGATGAGATTAAGAAACTGCTCATTATCGTGAATAATTAGTTGAGAAAGAGAGGGACCTAAGCATGGCCGTTGTGAAAATAAAAATCCTCAACGTCATCGGGAGGTTGTCCGAACTGGACGAAGTGACCACAGCACTTGGCAAATCCGGGGTTTTCCATCCGGATAACGCTTTGGCCTTTTACTCTGATACTTCCGAGTTTATCCCGTTAAACGACGAAAATCCTTATACGGACGCTCTGCATCTGATGGATGAAACCTTAAAATCCATCGACAGGCATGTCGATCTCCTGAATAGCCGCACGGTTGAAAAGATAGCGCCCACCATCAAAAACTGGCGTTCTTATGTCAAGAATTTTTCGGCTTCCGTCAATAATCTTTTAAAAAGCCGGGATGAAATCGACAAAAAGATCGCCGACGACAGCAGGGAACTCGAAAAGGTCGGCCGCTTTAAGGACCTGGACCTGAACCTCGACGACCTGCGCGAATGTAAATTCATCAAAATCCGTTTTGGTTCCCTGCCGCATGAAAGCTACGACAAACTCGCAAGCTATGACAAAGACCCCTATGTCGTTTTCTTCCCCGGCAGCAGGGATGAAGAGCGTTACTGGGGAATGTACTGCGCCCCCACCGAACGGATCGCGGAAGTGGACCGGATTTTCTCAGGCCTTTATTTTGAACGCACCCGCCTGCACGAACTGACCGGCACAATGAAGACCGCCCTCAGTCAGCTGGCAAGCCGACGCGAGAGCGAAGCAGCCCAAAGGGAAGAAATCGGACGGCAGCTCGACAACCTTTGGGAAAAAGAAAAGCAGACGGTCCAAAACATATATTCTTGGCTTTCGGAAGAGTATGTCTACTATAACATACGCCGTTATGCCGCGAGATACGGCGACAATTTCATTCTGACGGGGTGGATCCCCGCCGATCGGGAAAACCAGATTCAGGCGCAGATGAATGAACTTCAAACGGTCAAGTGCACTTTTGACCACGCGGAAAACCCCGAAGTCCTGATGCATTCGCCGCCGGTCAAGCTCAAAAACAAAAAACTCTTCCGGCCGTTTGAGTATTTTGTGGAAATATATGGCCTGCCTTCCTATGATGAGATTGACCCCACCGTCCTGGTGGCCATCACCTATTTTTTACTGTTCGGAATTATGTTCGCCGACTTGGGCCAGGGGCTCTGTGTGATAGCCGCAGGTTACTATATGTGGAAAAAGCTGAAGATGAAACTTGGAAGAATTTTGATTCCATGCGGAGTCAGTTCCTCCTTTTTCGGCATTCTGTTCGGTTCTTTCTTCGGATTTGAACATTTTTTGGATCCCTTTTATCACGCCGTTTTCGGCCTTGAAGAAAAGCCGATTTCCGTCTTGGAGCCGGAGACCACCAACTATATCATTCTTTTTTCCGTGGCGGTCGGCATTTCACTGGTTATGATCGCAATGCTGATCAATATCTATTCCTCGCTGAAAAGGAAGAATTACACCAACGCTTTCTTCGGGCCGAACGGAGTCGCCGGGTTGATTTTTTACTCGTCGATCGTATTCGGCTTTGGCGGACAGATCCTGCTTGGATGGAAGATCGTCACCCTTCCCTACGTTCTATGCCTGATCGTACTTCCTCTGATTGTCATGTTTTTTCGCGAAGTGCTGGGCGGACTGGCGGAGGCGCGCCCCGATTGGAAACCGGAAAAATGGGGCGACTACATCATGCAGAATTTCTTCGAGGTTTTTGAGTTCCTGTTGAGTTTTTTGACCAATACCATGAGCTTCATCCGTGTCGGAGCATTTGTCCTTGTGCATGCCGGGATGATGATGGTTGTGTTCATGTTGGCAGAAATGTCCTCCGGCCTCGGCTTCGCGCTGATCGTTTTGATCGGCAATATTTTCGTCATCGCTCTGGAGGGCCTGCTGGTCGGCATTCAGGCTTTAAGGCTCGAATTCTATGAGATGTTCAGCCGATTCTTCGATGGGGAGGGCCGGCCTTTTCTTCCGGTCGTTGTCCGTCAGGAATCCTGATGCATGAGTTACATATTTTCATTTAGGAGGATTTATTTATGAATTATGTTTATCTTTCTTTGCCGGTGCTCTTTCTGATCGTTTCCACATTTCTCGCCATCCGCGCAGTGAAGCGGGGCCGCAAAAAGCGCAGCGCGCTGCTTGCTCAGCTTTTTGCCTTTCTTGCCGTCTGCCTGATTTCCTTCGCTGCTCCGGCTGTCGCACATGCCGTCGTCCCTGTTGTCAATGCAACGCCTACTGAGGCAGCCACACAAACTGCTGCCGCCACGACAGACTCCTCCTCTTCTCTCGGATTTACCATGCTGGCTGCGGCCCTTTCCACCGGTCTTGCCGCAATCGGCGGCGGCATTGCCGTCGCGGCCTCCGCTCCCGCCGCAATCGGGGCAACCAGTGAGGATCCCAAGGCTTTCGGTAAAGCGCTGATCTTTGTTGCTCTCGGAGAAGGCATCGCAATCTACGGACTTCTGATGTCCATCCTGATTCTGAACAAAGTCTGACCATGATTGGGGAAACGGAGGCCGGTTTATGCGCTTTTATGTAATCAGCGACAACGTGGACACTCAGGTTGGAATGCGCCTCGCGGGCATTGAAGGCGTTGTGGTTCATACGGAAGACGAGGTAAAACAGGCTCTCCAGGCGGCGATGAACCAGGAAGATATCGCTGTGGTTCTGATTACCGAAACCCTGCTCTCCCTCTGCTCCGAAATGATTTATAACGTGAAGCTGAACCACAGGCGGCCGCTGATTGTCGAGATCCCCGACCGCCATGGCAACGGGCGCACCAAGGATTCGATCACCCGCTATGTCAGGGAAGCGATTGGCGTTAAGATATAGCCAAATTAAATTGGTCGAACGGGGGTTCATAAATGGCTTATACCGACGAGAAAAAAGATAAATTTTATATCGCCATTAATCATTATGCCGAAGAGCAGCGCAAAAAAATTGAAGACGAGATCGTCGCATTTAAGGAAAAAGAACTCGGCGAAGCAGAAATAGAGGTTCTGACGGAATGCTACCTCATGATCCAAAAGGAAATGACCCAGATGCGGACGGGGATTTCCCGGGAGCTGGCTGTCCGGGAGATGGATATGAAGCGGAGGCTGTTGGAAAAACGGCAGGAAATAGCCGGCAGGGTCTTTCAGCGGGCCGCCGAAAAATTGATTGAATTTACAAAGACGGATCGTTATGCCGACTTTCTGAAAGAATCGGCGGAACAGTTTTCAAAAACTCTGCAGGGAAAACAGGATACTGTGATTTTCATAAAGCCAGGCGACGAAAAATATGAAGAAATGATTCGCAGCGCCTTTCAGGGTCCCTGTTCTTTCCAGCCGCTTGAAAGCATCCGCATCGGCGGAATCAGAGCCCGGAACGACAGTTTGGGCCTTTTTGCCGATGAAACGCTCGACACCCTGCTGGAAAACCAGCACGATTGGTTTGAAGAGCAGTCCGGGATGGCCGTTGTCTAATGATACGGATTAGTTTTTCGGAGATGAAGTTATGGATTATAAGGATACAATATACGGAATCAACGGGCCGGTCGTGACCATCAGGAACTCCCGCAGTTTTTCCATGATGGAAATGGTATTTGTCGGGAAGGAGCGCCTGGTTGGCGAAGTAATCGGTGTTTCCAACGATATGACCACGATTCAGGTCTATGAAGAAACAACCGGCCTGCGTCCCGGCGAACCGGTTTATGGCACCGGAAGCCCGATGAACGTCACTCTTGGCCCCGGAATCCTGGACAATATATTCGACGGCATCGAGCGGCCTTTAAAGGAAATCGCCAAAAGATCCGGCTCATTCATAGCGCGCGGCAGCAATATTCCCGCCCTTGACGAAAATCGGGAGTGGGATGTTACGGTCACGGCTAAACCGGGAGACCATCTCAAGGGCGGGGACATCTATGCCGAACTGCCGGAGACTCCGGTCATCCGTCACAAGTGCATGGTGCCGCCCGGACTGTCGGGGACGGTCCTTTCCGTCAAACAAAACGGCAAATATCATGTAAACGATACAGTCGTTGAATTAAAGGACGATCTGGGAAAAGTGCATGAGCTCTCCCTCTGCCAAAAGTGGCCCATCCGCTCTCCCCGCCCCGTTGCGGGACACTTGCCGCCCAATATTCCCCTCATCACCGGCCAGCGCGTCATCGATACCCTATTCCCTGTTTCCAAGGGGGGCACGGCGGCAATTCCGGGCGGCTTTGGAACCGGCAAGACCATGACCCAGCATCAGCTTGCAAAATGGTGCGATGCGGATATTATCATCTATGTCGGATGCGGGGAACGCGGCAACGAAATGAGCGAGGTGCTGCAGGAATTTGCCGAACTGACCGATCCCAAGACAGGCCGCCTCCTGATGGACCGGACTGCACTGATCGCAAATACGAGCAACATGCCCGTGTCCGCACGCGAGGCTTCCATTTACACGGGGATTACGCTCGGAGAATACTATCGTGACATGGGGTATCACGTTGCCCTGATGGCCGATTCCACTTCCCGTTGGGCGGAAGCTCTGCGCGAGATTTCCGGCCGCCTGGAAGAAATGCCGGCGGAGGAGGGATTTCCCGCCTACCTGCCGAGCCGTCTTGCCGAGTTTTACGAACGCGCGGGCATGGTTAAAAACCTGAACGATACGGACGGCTCCATTACGATTATCGGGGCCGTGTCCCCGCAGGGCTCCGATTTTTCCGAACCTGTCACTCAGAATACAAAACGCTTTACCCGCTGTTTCTGGGCGCTCGACAAGGCATTGTCCTATGCCAGGCATTATCCCGCGATCAACTGGATGCAAAGCTACAGCGAATATTTTCCCGATCTCGACCCCTGGTATGCCAAGAATGCCGGAGAGGATTTTATCCATTATCGGAAAAAAATCAATCATATTCTCCAGCAGGAAAACAAACTGATGGAAATCGTGAAATTGATTGGGTCCGACGTGCTTCCTGACGACCAAAAACTGATCATAGAAACCGCCAGGGTAATCCGGGTCGGTTTTCTGCAGCAAAACGCGTTCCATGCGGAGGACACCTATGTCCCGCTGGAAAAACAAAAGCTGATGATGAAGGTGATTCTTCATCTGTATCAAAAGTCGAAACAGTTGATTTCGGCCAGCATCCCGATTTCAAGCATTATGAAAACCGGCCTGTTTGACAAATTAGTCAAGATGAAATATGACATCCCGAACAATAAGCCGGAGATGTTTGATGACTATATGAAAGAGATTGACAGCGTCCTCTCTAAAGTTGTATCCGGTTAGCGGGCTTGGCAGTCCCGTTAAACCTGCGCTGTAAAAATGATTCATTGGAAGGCGGTTTTACATGATTCTTGATTATATCGGTGTAAAAGATATCAACGGCCCCTTGATTGTACTGGACAACGTTCAGGACGCTTTCTTTGAAGAAGTCGTGGACATCCGGCTGGAAGACGGCAGCGTTCGCCAGGGCCGCATCGTTCAAATGGAAGGGAACCGTGCCGTGATCCAGGTCTTTGAAGGGACCCGCGGTCTTTCGCTGACCAACACAAGAACAAGGCTGACAGGGCACCCAATGGAAATGTCCCTGTCCCCCGAGCTTCTTGGCCGCACTTTCGATGGCTCCGGACGGCCGATCGACGGATTGGGAGATATCTTTCCCGTGAAAAGGGCCAATGTGAACGGAACCCCGATCAATCCTTACTCAAGAATCTATCCGAAAAATTATATCAATACCGGAATTTCAACCATTGACACTTTAATGACGCTGATCCGGGGACAAAAGCTTCCGATTTTTTCCGGCTCCGGCATGAAGCACAATGAGCTGGCCGTTCAGATCGCCCGCCAGGCGAGAATCAGTGACGAGGAAAGCGGTTTTGCCATTGTTTTTGCCGCCATGGGCGTCAAAAACGACGTTGCGGATTACTTCCGCCGTTCTTTTAATGAATCCGGGATTCTGCGCCGGGTCGTCATGTTCCTGAACCTTGCAAACGACCCGATTATAGAAAGGATCCTGACACCCCGGTGCGCGCTGACGGCCGCCGAGTATCTGGCCTTTGAACTCAATATGCATATTCTTGTCATCATGACCGATATGACCGCTTACGCCGAGGCTCTCCGTGAATTCAGCTCCTCAAAAGGCGAAATTCCCGGCAGAAAGGGATATCCGGGATATCTTTATTCCGATCTTGCCTCTCTTTACGAACGCGCCGGAATGGTGAATGGAAAAACCGGTTCCGTCACACAGCTTCCGATTCTGACCATGCCGAACGACGACGTGACTCATCCCGTCCCCGATCTCACCGGCTATATCACGGAAGGCCAGATTGTTCTTGACCGCTCCCTGGACGGACAGGGGGTTTATCCTCCCGTCGCCGTGCTTCCTTCCCTCTCGCGTCTGATGAAAGACGGCATTGGCGAAGGTTATACCAGGGAAGACCACTCCGCGCTCTCCAATCAGCTTTTCGCTTCCTATGCCAAGGTAATGGATGTCCGTTCCCTGGCTTCCGTCATCGGCGAAGAAGAATTGTCGCCTGAAGACAAAAAATATCTGGAATTCGGTAAAATGTTCGAGGCCAAGTTTGTAAATCAGGGCCCTTTGGAAAACCGCTCCATTGAGCAAAGCCTTGACCTTGGATGGGAGCTTCTCTCCACCCTGCCCCGCGAAACTTTGGACCGGGTTGACGATTCTACGCTGGATAAATATTACGAGCCGGCAAAGACGCGTCTTTTAAGCCGCGATAACTCGAAAAAGGGTGCCTCCCAGGCAATATGGGACCGCCTGAACCGGATCGACGGCGGTTCGAGTGAAGAAGACAGTGAAGACAGTGAGGACGATATGGAAGACAACGGCAGCGGAGGCGTTGAAAATGAGTGATCAGACCGTCCCCACCAAGGGCAATCTTCTGTCGGTTAAAAAGACCCTCGAGCTTTCGCGCTCCGGATTTGACCTGCTGGACCGAAAACGCAACATTCTGATCCGTGAAATGATGTCCTTGATCGAAAGGGCAAACCAATTACAGGGAAAAATCGATACGGCTTACGAAGAAGCATATGCGGCCTTGCAGCGCGCCAATATAACGCTCGGCATTGTCAAGGAACTTTCGCAGACCGTTCCAATAGAAAACGGATTGAACGTGGCTTATCGCAGCGTAATGGGCGTGGAAATTCCAATGGTATCTTTTCATCCGGAGGAAGTCCAGCTTCCCTTCGGATTGGTTTCAACCAATATCCTTTTGGATCGCGCTTATTTGAAATTCGATGAGGTCAAAAAATTAACGGCGGAACTCGCCGAGGTCGAAAACAGTGTTTATCGTTTGGCTTATGCGGTGAAAAAGACCCAAAAGCGTGCAAATGCGCTCAAGAACATTATGATTCCCCGTTTTGAACAAACAGTAAAGACCATCACGGAGGCGCTTGAGGAAAAGGACCGTGAAGATTTTTCGCGGATGAAAATTATAAAACACCATAAGACCAGCAAAACGGCGTAAAAGAGCTTCCCTTCAGGGAAGCTCTTTTTTCCTCTTATTAATTCATGCAGTCCTGATACAGATCTTTCAACGCCGCTTCTCAGACGTCTTCAAGGTCAACGTTTGTCTTGTCCGGAGTGGAAGCATACACAAGCCTGCTTACAATATCCTTCGTGTCGCGGGCAATGACAAGCTCTTCATTCGTATTGATCACGTATACGGATACGGTCGAATCAAAGGAGGAGATTTTCCCCTCTTTGCCAAGAATCAACTCGTCATTTCGGATCGGATCGATTTTAACGCCGAGATATTTCAGATTCTTGCAGATGCTATAACGCATCGGCGGCTGATTTTCTCCCAGCCCCGCGGTAAAGACAATGCAGTCCACCCCGTTCATCGCCGCCGTATAAGCGCCGATTTGTTTGGAAATCTGATAATTCAGCATTTCATGGGCTAGGATCGCCTTCGGGTCTCCTCCGATCTCCGCCTTTGTTACGTCCCGGTCGTCGCTGTAGCCACAGATACCGTACATTCCGGATTTGCGGTTCAGAATCTCATCCATCTGCTTCGGAGTCAGGCCCTCTTTCTCCATAATAAACGTCACAATGGACGGGTCGAGCGAGCCGGAGCGCGTCCCCATCATAAAGCCGTCCAGCGGGGTGAGGCCCATGCTGGTATCGATAACCTTTCCATTCAATATTGCCGTAATGGAAGAACCATTGCCGATATGACAGGTTATCATTTTAATATCTTCGAGCGGCTGATGCATCAAATGCGCACAGTGAAGGCTCACATAACGATGGGAAGTCCCGTGAAATCCATAGCGGCGGATATGATATTTTTCATAATACTCATATGGAATGGCATACATATAGGCCCTCGGGGGCATCGACGCATGAAACGATGTGTCGAAAACAACACACTGAGGCTTTTCCTTGCCGAATACTTTCTGGCACGCCAGAATTGCGGTTACCTCAGGGCCGTTGTGGAGCGGGGCAAGGGGAATCAGGCGCTCAATCTGATGGATCACCTCATCCGTCACCAGAACGGATTTGTCAAAAGCGGCTCCCCCCTGAACAACGCGGTGGCCAATCGCGGAAATCTCATCCAGGCTGGAAATCACTCCCGTTTCCTTGTCGACAAGGGCATCCGTAACAAGATGAAACGCGGCCATATGATCATCAATTTCAGTTGTAATCTTTTTCTCGCGGCCGTCAAAGGTTTTGTGCTTAAATACGCCGTCCACGCCGATTCGGTCGCAGACTCCCTTTGCAAGCCATTTTTCCGTATTCATATCAATCAACTGATACTTCAGGGAAGAGCTGCCCGCATTAATAACCAATACTTTCATTTATTTTCCTCCATTATTTCACGCATTCATAGAAGAACTGTTGTAAGAACCTTTAGAATCGTGTAATATAAATATATCATAATACAGGAAAGGTATAATTTCAAGGATATCTTATAAAATGTTATCAGCAGGAATTATCTGTGAGTACAATCCATTCCATCTCGGGCACAGCTATTTAATCCGCCGGCTCCGGGAATACGGAGCGACGCATATCGTCGCCGTCATGAGCGGCAATTTTGTGCAGCGCGGAGATGCGGCAATCCTCTCCAAGCCTGCCAGAGCCCTCCAGGCGCTTCTTTGCGGCGCGGATCTTGTGGTGGAGCTTCCCCTCCCCTGGGCCGTTTCCGGTGCGGAGCGGTTTGCGCTGGGCGGCGTTTCGTTGCTTGACGCCATCGGTGTCGACCTCATCGGATTCGGAAGCGAGTGCGGAAGCGTGGAACGTTTAAAAGAAGCGTCCCTGGCGCTTTCCTCTCCGTCGCTGCGGGAGGCCATGCGCCAATCTCTCGCGAAAGGGTCAACCTTCGCCGCGGCACGGCAGCGGGCCGTTGAACAACTGTACGGAATGAAAACGGCAGAACTGCTCCGCGACCCTAACAATATTCTTGGGATCGAATATTTAAAGGCAGTCGGCCGGATCGGTTCCGGCATCGCCCCCGTAACGGTTCAACGCTACGGCTCCGCTCACGGCGGCGAGTCCGGAAGCGGGCCTTATGCTTCTTCCGGACAGATCCGAAATATGCTGCAAAATGGGCGGGACTGTTCCGCACTGATGCCGCCCGCGGCATTCTCCGTTCTGCAGGAGGAGATCAGGTTGGAAAGAGCACCGGCAAGCCTGTTCCGCGCAGAACGTGCCATTCTTGCCCAGCTTCGGCGCATGACCCGGCATGATTTTGCGCTGCTGCCCGATATCAGTGAGGGGTTGGAAAACAGGATTCTGAATGCGGTCAGACAAGCGGCAGGTCTCGAGGATCTATATTTCCTTGCAAAAACCAAACGCTACCCTCTCGCAAGGATCCGCCGCATCGTCCTTTCCGCATTTCTGGGTCTGAAAGCCGGATCCGCCTCCGGGTTTCCTCCCTATATCCGCGTCCTCGGCATCGGAGAACGGGGGCCGGAGATTCTGCAAAAAGCCAAGGCCGCCGCAAAACTGCCGATTGTTTCCCGCCCCGCCGATCTGAATGCCCTTGGGGATCGGGCCAGGGAGATCGCGGACCTTGAAAACAGGGCCGCGGATTTATATGCACTGTGCCTTCCGAAGGTCGCTCCCTGCGGCCTTGACCGGACTGAAAAAATCATTACGCTTCCATATCGAAAAGGGGGTCCCGGCTCATGGAATTGACAGAACAGGAATATGAAAATTTCGGCCGCTGCGTCAGGATCACCAACGGCGTCATCGACTGCATTGTCTCGATTGAAATCGGGCCCCGAATTTTACGTTTTGGATTCGTTGGAGAAAAGAACATTTTATATACTGACCTGAAACGCAAGTATCAGCGTCCGGCAGACGAGGCTTCGGCAGCTTCCGATAAAAATACAATCTACTACCTGTACGGAGGGCACCGCCTTCAGATACGCCAATCACCGCAGGTCGATTTTCCTGACAATTCTTCAGTGGTCTATGGCACTCCGGCGGAAGGCGTTACTTTTACAGCGCCAAAGCTGAAAAAAAAAGAAGTCCAGCTCTCCTACGAGATTATCATGGGAAAAGACGCCTCGGATATCATGATTGTTCACGCAGCTAAAAACTGCTCCAAAGAGACAATGCTGCTCGGCCTGTCTCCGGCCACCCTTCTTGAAGGCGGCGGAGTCGCCGTGATTCCACAAAATCAGCAGACGCAATCCGGGCCGCCGAGCAAAACCCTGAATCTTTGGCCGGATACGGACATTAACGACCGCAGAATCTTTTATGGAAACCGCTTTCTCACCGTCCGGCATGAGCCCGGAAATGAAAAGCCTCTTAGAATCGGCACCAACAATTTTTCGGGCTGGACCGCCTATGCGGGGAGCGGTTTTACACTGGTCAAGAGGTTCGTGGCGAATCCTCAGGCCGCCTATCCGGACTCCGGAAGCTCCGGGGAAATTTGTCTCACCCCGGACTTCGTCGAGCTTTCCACCTTAAGCCCCCTGTACGAGGTAAATCCCGGCGAAACCATCAAACACGTTGAGAATCTGTTACTCTGCCGAAGCGGCATGGTCCCCGCTTTTTCCGGAGAAGACGAGATCGGGAAATGGACAGATGAAATACTAACTTAGCGTAGAGACGCGGAAATCTGGAAGCAAAATGCGTTTTGATGCGGATTTTTCTCGCATCAAAACGCATTTTTTGTCTTCGAGCCAAAGTTTTAATCTGTTTTTCAGAGTGCCTGTTCATCGGACACCGCCGCCACCGCCGCCGCCAAAGCCGCCGCCGCCACCGGAGAAACCTCCTCCTCCGAGGCCGCCGCCGCCGAAACCGCCGAATCCGCCGAATTTTCCGCCGCCGTTCATCGCCGGATTGGAAAGCCTTGTGGCAGCCGAACCAATCTGCTGAAAGGAACTGCCCAGAGCGGCGCCAAAATCAAAGGTGCCCCGCGCCGGCGCGAGCCCTCCCCAGTAAATTCTTGGCCCGAACATAAAATACAGGTAACTGCCGGTAAAATACTGATCACGAAAAGCGGCCTCCCCAAGCTGGGGATACGCCATCCTCAATTGTTTACAGACCTCGCCGGAAACACCCATCATGGTCGCGTAAACCAAATACTCCTCCCAGAGTTCGAGCTGCGGCACCCCGTATTCTTTCATCCGGGAAAACTCAACCATATATTTTTTCAGGCCGTGCCACACGCCGTATTCATACTCTCCCCTTTCGCTCAGCTTCATTTTCGCGGACCCGCCGACCCATAGCAGAGCGCCGGAAATTAACAGGGAAAGCGGCAGATAGACCAGCAGGGCATTCAAAAAGCTCGTCGACAGAAATACGGCGGCCGCAAGAAAGACAAGCAGGGCGCCAACCCATTTGGAAGTAGAAAACAAAATCGGCCTTGCTTCATAATACCCCCGCTTTGAAATTTCCCGCTTTGCCGCAGCCAGAAAATCCTCCATTTTGCTGCTGACATATGAGCCATGCTGCTGTGCGTATTCTTCGAATTCTTTCATCGTAAAAGAATTTTCCGATTCCTCGCCCACTGTGAAAATCAGCTCGAAAAAGACCTTTTCACTCTCCGTCAGTTCCTTTCCATCGCTGTCCCCGGTCAAGATCACGGACAGCCGGTCCCCGCTGCTTTCAAAACGGACAAGGCCCTTCCGTGCAAGGCTTAATAGAGTGGCGCTAAACATCCTGTTTTTTTCTTTTTCACGCAGACCCGAATAAAAATAATATAGGTTGGCGATGCCGCCCGGACTGTTTCCCGGAGGTATTTCGCGGGTGTATTCCGGAACGGTAACAGGGTACCTTCTGTTTTTTTTGCGAAGCCTGAAAAAGAAATACAAGCTCAGGATGATCACAAGAACCGCGCTGACGGCATCAAGGATTCCAAGCACGAATTCCCTGTGGAGCTTCTGCGCATATTCGTCAGCCCATTGCTGCTCTTCCTTCTGGATTCCGGATAAAACGGACTGGGAGGAAATCTTTCCGGAAGACGGAAAGAGCTGCGGGGGCATGCAAAGGCGCACTTCCACGGAATGCCCGGCCGGGATGGAAGAAGCACGAAATCCGATCTGATCGGCCGAATCGATCGACAGATTGCTGCTCACATCCGTATGAAGCCAGGCATTCACATTGTCCTTCAAGCCGCCGGACGGGAAGCGGACGGTACCGCTGAGCGACGTGATGGGCATACTGAAATTGTTCGACAGAAAATAGTTGTATAGAACCGCCGTGTCTGCATAGACACTGACGATATTTTTCAGCCTGTAAGAAAAAGTAAAGGTCCGGACGCCCCTTTTGAGCGCGGGCATGAACCAGCCGATTTCAACGTCTTGCCCCGACCGGTGCAAATAACACCGATCCTGCATCTCGTCTCCGGAAACACTTTCCGGGTCCACATCCCCCGCGAACGAATAGGAAATCCTGCGGTCTTCGTCGTAGACAGTCAAATCCGTGATGTCGTCCGCTTTTTCGGCGTCCATCGGAAAACTACGGTACAAATTGCGGTAAGGCCTGTTCCGGTCTTTCAGATCGACTTTCCAGGTCTCCGAAACCGTCATATCGCCGTTTTCCATCAGAACGGCGGAGATGTTCAGCTGATCCAGAACCTGCTTGGAATGTTGGCCATAGTCCGAACAGCCGGAAAGCGGGATCATGCTGAAAAGCATCGCCGTGAAAAGAATCAGTCTGCCAAATCTAGCTTTTGAAACCATACGCGGGACATTCCATTTATTTAATCTCAAAACTTTACCTGCGGCACAGACCGGTCCGCTTCTTCGACTTCAAAATATTTCTTTCGTTCAAAGTGAAAAACCGACGCGATCAGATTCGATGGAAAATGCATGACATATTCATTGTATTTCATGGCAGTATCGTTATAGAACTGACGGGACATCGCGATTTTTCCTTCAATCTCACGCAGCTGTCCCTGCAGGTCCAGAAAGTTCTGATTTGCCTTCAATTCGGGATATTGTTCAGCGGTGGCGAAAAGATTGAAAATAGCCTTTGATAGCTTCGCATTATTTTCCATTGCCTCTTCCGGGGTTTTGGAATTCATTGCCGCGCTGCGCCATTTCGTCACCTCTGACAGAGTTGACTTTTCGTGAGCGGCATAGCCCTTCACGGTCTCTACCAAATTCGGAATCAAATCGACTCTTTTTTTCAGCTGCACATCGATCTGAGCCCATCCATTGTCGACGCGGACGGAAAACGATACTAATTTGTTATACGCGGAAACGCACCAGATAATCAAAATCAGCAAAATCCCCAAAAGTACTGCCAGCGGAATCCAACCCATTAAATCCCCCCTTTATCCACATTTTCTCCATGATATCAGAAATATATGATATTGATCGGTGAAAAGTGTAAAATTATTTTAAAGTCTTATTGGAAATGCGGTAACACAATGTCATCAGGCTGTCATTCAAATGCACGTTCTCGACGATGGCATCCGGATATTGCATGGAAATATCATAATGGCTGAAATTCCAAAAATTTCGGATTCCCAAACTGTAGAGTTTTTCAGCCAGTTCCGCCGCCGCGCTTGGGGGAAGACAGAAAATAGCCATTACGGGTTTTTCCTTTTTGCAGAATTCCTCCATCTCTGAAACGTCCTTCACCTTGAGATTGGCCAGTTCCATCCCGATCCGGTCAGGGGAGCTGTCAAAGATGCCGATCAAATGAAAGCCTTCCATTTCAAAAGACATATGGGTCCCGATCGCGCGGCCGAGGTTGCCGGCCCCAAACAGCACCGTAGGGTATTGGCTGGCAAGGCTGAGAATATTGGCGATTTCATCGCAAAGCTGGCTGACAATATACCCATATCCCTGCTGGCCGAATCCGCCGAAGCAGTTCAGATCCTGGCGGATCTGGGAAGCGGTAAGCCCCAGCTTGGCGGAAAGCTCCGTCGAAGAAATTCTTGTCACCCCTTTGTCCTTCAAATGGCTCAGGAAACGGTAATATCGGGGCAGCCTCCTGATAACAGACATTGAAACATTTTCACGTCTTGGCATGACGCATTCCTCCATTCCTCATCATGTGAAACATGAAATTTATTACGACTGATTCATTCGCGAACGTACGGCGTACAAAAAAGTTTCCGTATCGACTGTTTCTTTGCTTTGCAGCGTCGAAATACCCGCGAGGTCCCCCGTCATGATTCCGCTCTCGACAGTCCGAAGCAACGCCGCCTCCAGTTGATCCGCAAAACCGGAAAGCTCCGGCGTTCCGTCGAGCTCGCCCCTCTTTTTCAAGGCGCCGGTCCAGGCGCACAGGGTCGCAATCGGATTCGTCGAAGTTTTTTCCCCTTTCAGATAGCGGTAATAGTGGCGCTGTACCGTTCCGTGCGCCGCTTCATATTCATAGATGCCCTTCGGGGAAACCAGCACGCTGGTCATCATGGCAAGGCTTCCAAACGCCGTGGCGATCAGGTCGCTCATGACGTCGCCGTCATAATTTTTGCAGGCCCAGATAAAACCGCCGTCCGAACGGACGACGCGCGCGACGGCGTCGTCAATCAGCGTATAGAAATAAGTAATTCCCGCGCGTTTAAATTTTTCTTCGTATTCTTCTTCAAATATTTTCTGAAAAATATCTTTAAATCTGTGATCGTAGGTTTTGGAAATCGTGTCCTTTGTAGAAAACCAGAGATCCTCCTTCGCCTCCAGTGCATACTGAAAGCAAGAGTGGGCAAAATCGGCAATACTCTGATCCAGGTTGTGAACGCCCTGTACAACTCCGGCGGACTGAAAATCATGAATTGTCGTCCGGCTTTCCTTCCCGGAAGCATCCGTAACGACCAGTTCGGCTTTGGAGCCCGCCGGAGCGGTCATTTCAACATTTTTATACACATCGCCGTACGCGTGTCTGGCGACCGTAATCGGCTTTTTCCAAGACGGCACCAACGGGGTAATTCCCCTGACCAGAATCGGCTTGCGAAAAACCGTTCCGTCCAGTATGGAGCGGATCGTGCCGTTTGGCGATCTCCACATCTTCTTGAGCTGATATTCCTTCACACGGTCCGCATTGGGCGTGATCGTGGCACATTTGACGCCGACGCCGTATTTTTCGATCGCCCGCGCCGCTTCCTCCGTAACGCGGTCCTCCGTTTCATCGCGGTGCTTCAGGCCCAGATCATAATACTCGGTTTTCAGATCAACATACGGAGTGAGAAGAATATCTTTGATCTGTTTCCAGATAATACGTGTCATCTCGTCCCCGTCCATCTCTACGAGCGGGGTCCGCATCTTTATTTTTTCCGCCATAAAGAACCTCCTATACTGCTAGATAAATCTTGAGCAATCCCAGCGCCAGCAAATGCGCCGGATAAAAAATGTAAAATGTCCATTTGGACGTCCGTCCGCCGCCACGCCGCCCGTTGTAAAGAATAAGGACCGGGAGACACAGCAGCACTCCAAATTGAAATAGCTGGCTGTAAATCGGGTAACCTTCAGAAACCGACAAAAAGGTCTCTGCCAAAACCATACTCACGGCCAGAATGGAAAACGACTGGATCTGCCGGGACAATTCTCCCCTGTTCTGCCAAAAGCTCAGTGCAAAAAGGATGTCGAAGAACATCCAATCTCCGGGAAGCGAGAGAAGGCACAACCCGAAAACCGCCAGGAATCTGAGTTTCCTGCTGTTTATCCTGTCACAGGCCCGAATGGCCAGAAGGCTTAAAAACAGCGTATAGATCACATTGAGGGTTTCCGAAGAATTCCCGCCCACGATAAATTGCAGCTTTCCCGTTTCAAACAATGTGAACGGAACCTGTGAAATCAGGGCAAAGGCATCGAGGCGAAACGCGTATTTTCGAAAGCTGTGCGTGTGCGCATATCCTTCCGCGAGGAAGAAGCACATGGTCGGCGCCGTAATCCTGCCCACGATGTGCATCAGCTGCCCCAGCGCGGAATACGTCGGCACAAACCCCCATGCGATATGATCGATCAGCATGGCGGCAATCGCAATCCATTTCACAGCGTTTGCCGTCAGTCCCCGCGCCGGCTGCTCCAAACCTTTACACCCTTTCGCTCCGCTCCCTTGTGTCGTTCAGCAGCCCGCCCGCCAGGACGATTCTGCGCTGACGTTCGCTGAGAACGGGCTTCGCGCGGAAAGAAGTCCCCTTCGTCCGATCGGCGACCGTGACAGATTCCCCATTGCGAACTGCCTGCCGGACATTTTTCAGTTCCAATTCATCCATCTGGTCGATTCCGTCATAATCCGCTTCGTTTTCAAAAACCAGGGGAAGAATTCCGGCGTTGACCAGATTGGCGCAGTGAATCCGGGCAAAGCTTTTTACGATGACGGCCCTGATCCCAAGGTACAGCGGGACCAGCGCGGCGTGTTCGCGCGAGGATCCCTGTCCGTAATTGGAACCGCCTATGATGATCCCACCGCCGTTTTCCTTGCAGCGCCCGGCGAACGATTGATCACACACGGCGAAGCAGAATTGAGAAAGATAAGGAATATTCGACCGATAAGGCAATATTTTGGAACCTGCCGGCATAATGTGGTCCGTCGTGATATTGTCCCCCGCCTTCAGAATCGCTTTCGCGGAAACAGACTCCGGCAGCGGCTCCGCGACCGGCAATCCTTTAATGTTTGGCCCGCGGAGCACGGAAAGGTCCCTCGCCTCTTCTACGGAAACCGGCGGAATGATCATATTGTCGTTAATCTCAAAATGGTCCGGAAGCTCAACTTCCGGTTCCTTTCCCAGCGTTCTGGGGTCCGTCAGCACGCCCGCCAGCGCGGAAGCGGCCGCAGTTTCCGGCCCAACCAAGTAGATCTGGGCGTCGGCCGTTCCGGAACGCCCGAGAAAATTCCGGTTGAAAGTCCGCAGGGAAATCCCCGCCGAATTCGGGGACTGGCCCATGCCGATGCAGGGGCCGCAGGCACATTCCAGAATTCTGGCCCCCGCACCGGCCAGGTCGGCGAGCGCGCCGTTTTCGGCAAGCATGCTGTAAACCTGCCGGGAACCGGGGGCGATGGCAAGGCTGACGCCGGGGCTGATCGTCTTCCCCTTTAAAATGGAGGCCACGCGCATCATGTCGCGCAGCGAGGAATTCGTGCAGGAACCGATGCAGACCTGATCGACCGCAATCGGTCCGATCTCCCGAACCGGCCTGACCGCATCCGGGCTGTGAGGGCACGCAGCCAGGGGCTCGACGGAAGAAAGGTCGATTTCAATCGTCTCGTTGTAAACGGCATCCGGATCCGGGGCAAGTTCCGTCCAGCCGCTCTCCCTGCCCTGCGCCTTTAAAAATTCACGGGTGACTTCATCGGACGGGAAGATGGAAGTCGTGGCGCCGAGTTCGGCACCCATATTTGTAATTGTCGCGCGCTCCGGAACAGTCAGGGTTTTGACCCCCGCACCGGCATATTCCAGTATTTTCCCAACTCCGCCTTTGACGGAAAGACGCCGAAGGACCTCCAAGATGACGTCCTTGGCGCTGACCCATGGAGAGAGGGAACCTGTCAGAACCACCCGCAGAATCTCCGGCATCGTTATGTAATACGGGCCTCCGCCCATCGCAACGGCAACGTCAAGTCCGCCGGCACCGATGGCAAGCATGCCGATGCCGCCCCCGGTCGGGGTATGGCTGTCGGAACCGATCAGGGTTTTCCCCGGAACGCCGAACCGCTCCAGGTGGACCTGATGGCAAATTCCGTTTCCCGGCCTCGAGTAATAGATGCCATATTTTTTCGCGGCCGACTGAATGAAACGGTGATCATCCGCATTTTCAAACCCGGTCTGCAGCGTGTTGTGATCGACATAGGCAACGGAACGCTCCGTTCGCACGCGGGGGATGCCCATGGCCTCAAATTCAATGTAAGCCATCGTACCAGTGGCATCCTGCGTTAGAGTCTGATCGATCTTGAGGCCGATTTCGCTGCCGACGTTCATTGATCCGCTGACAAGGTGTTTTTTAATGATTTTCTGGGACAGTGTCAAACCCATATCGGAGTCCTCTCTTCATTTCGAATCGTCCGCGTTGAAAACCTGCAAACGTATAAACAAAACCATTATGTAATAAAAATCGATGCTTGTCAATCAATTAACGTTTTATTGAGAATTTTTTTTTCAATTTAATTGAATTTGTTGATGAAAATGGCAACAAATGCTATAATATCAATGAATTGGCGGGCGCGGCCGTCCGGCATGTATGTTATGCGCTTCCGCAGGCAAACTAAGCCTTGTTGGAGGTGCCGTTATGAGCGAAGAAGAAAATAAAGAGGAAAGAACGAACCAGTCCATGGACCGCATTGTGGATTCCGGTTCCATCATCACGGGGGATGGCAAGCATCTGATCCAGTGCATGACCATCATCGGACAAATCGAGGGGCACACCGTTCTCCCCTCTCAGAATAAGACGACAAAATATGAGCACGTAATCCCCCAATTGGTTGCGATTGAGGAAGACAGGCAGATTGAAGGCCTGCTGATCCTGCTGAACACCGTTGGCGGCGACGTGGAAGCCGGGCTTGCCATCGCGGAGCTGATTGCGGGAATGGAAAAACCAACCGTGTCCGTCGTTTTGGGCGGAGGGCATTCCATCGGGGTCCCTCTCGCCGTCGCGGCGAAGCATTCGTTTATCGTTCCAAGCGCAACCATGACGCTGCATCCCGTGCGGATGAACGGCCTGACCCTTGGTGTTCCTCAGACGCTGGACTATTTTGAACGGATGCAAAAAAGGATTACGAAATTTATCACCGCTCATTCCAAAATTTCAGCCGAGCGCCTTACGGAGCTTTCGATGAACACGGAGGAGCTCGTACTGGACATCGGCTCCGTTCTGGAGGGAATGGACGCAGTCAGGGAAGGGCTGATCGATTCCCTCGGAAGCCTGTCGGATGCGATCGAATGCCTTTATGAAATGATTGACGAGAAAAAGAAGAAAAACAAAAAGAAAGCTCCGGTGCCGCAAAAACCAGTGAAATCGAAATAATCGATCCCGTATTTTGGACGGCCTTGCCGCCGTCCCTACATAGAGAAGGCGAAATCACCGCTTCGGATTGATCCTTTTTGCCGGGAACACAGTTACAAAGCCGCATCCCGCCGGTCTTACAGCTCGAATACACTGAACTTTAACGGATAGAGGTGTGCCGTTTGGCAAATAAAAAATTGAATCGGAACAACCGGAAAGCTGCAAAAAAGGCACGGTCAGGTGCCGCACCCTCCGCGAAAGACGCCGCTTCCGCGGCAATGCGGAACGCACAGGCAAATAAACAGCGAAACCAGATCAGCGCCGTGATCCTGTTCGCCTGCTCCATTCTGATGTTCTGCCTGGTCCTGATCAGCGGCGACCACGTATGGCGGTGGTTTCACAATATTCTTCTCGGCCTGTTCGGCAGTTGGGCCATTCTTTGGCCGATCCTGCTCCTGTACATATCGATTATCACCGCTCTGGAGCGCCAGGGGGCGCACACCGGCGGCAAGCTGATTCTGATGATCGTGATCATCGCGCTCTTTTGCGCTTCGGCCTATATTTTTTCCGTCAGCGGCAATGTGACCCTTCATTCTTTCTGGGCCAGTCTTGTGAACCTTTATACGGAGGGCACGGAGCACGCCGGCTCCGGATTCTTCAGCGGCCTTCTCGGAATCCCGATCGTCGCCGCGCTCGGGCCGCTGGGAGCGAAAATCGTCATTCTGCTTTTGCTTTTCGTCGCCGTCATGATTCTTACGGGGACAAGCCTGATCCAGCTTTTCCGGACGGTTGCAAAACCAGCCGGAATGGTAAAAACCGGTTTTGATTCCGCCCGTGAAAAAAGGATCGAACGCAACCGTGAAAACCTTGACATCGATATCGCGCTGGACGGCGAGGAGCTTCCCCCTCACCCGGTCCGCTCTGCCGGAAAAAAGCCGGCTCAGAAAAATGAAAAGCTGGAACACCTGGAAAAACTGTTTTCTGTCGGCGAAGCGCGGACCTCAACGCCGGCCTCGGCGGGAATGCCCGATCCTCCTGCGCCTCCCCAGGCGGAAAAAGAACCTGATTCCCCCGTCAAATCCGAATCAGCACCCGCGGCGCAAAAAAGCGCCCCGGAAAAACCTGTTCCTTTTTCCAACGATCCGCCGCAGGACGGCGAATATCATTTTCCGCCCGTTTCCATGTTGGAAACGACGCATGAACTGAGCGAACAGGAAGCGATCAGCGAAATCCAGACCAACGGGCGCATGCTGGTCGACACGCTGCAAAGTTTCGGCGTCCAGACTTCCTTTGTCGGCTACAGCCGCGGTCCCGCCGTCACCCGCTATGAGCTGCAGCCCGCCAGCGGGGTGAAAATCAGCAAGATCACCAACCTCTCCGACGATCTCTCCATGAATCTCGCCACGGCGGGAATCCGTATCGAAGCGCCTATTCCGGGCAAGGCGGCAGTCGGGATTGAAGTTCCAAATAAGAAAAACACTGTTGTGCGCATGCGGGAGCTGGTTGAAAGCAACAGCTTCACCGCAGCGAAAAGCCGTCTGACCGTCGCCCTCGGACGCGACATCGCGGGCGGCGTCGCCGTCGCCGACCTTTCCAAAATGCCCCACCTGCTGATTGCGGGCGCCACGGGCTCCGGAAAATCGGTCTGCATCAACTCCATGATTATCAGCCTGCTCTACAAATCCTCCCCGGAGGACGTCCGCTTTCTGATGATCGACCCGAAGGTTGTGGAGCTCGGCGTCTACAACGGCATTCCCCACCTCTTGGTCCCCGTCGTCACCGATCCCCGCAAGGCCGCGGGAGCGCTGAGCTGGGCAGTCAGCGAAATGCTGAAACGGTACAAAATTTTCGCATCGTACAATGTCCGCGACCTGTCCGCTTACAATTCGCTCGCAGCCCACCGCAGCTACAAGGATGACGACGGCCAGCCGATGGAGCACATGCCGCAGATCGTGATCATCATCGACGAGCTCGCCGACCTGATGATGGCCGCGCCGAACGAGGTGGAAGACTCCATCTGCCGTCTAGCGCAAATGGCGCGTGCCGCCGGGATGCATCTGGTCATCGCCACCCAGCGGCCGTCGGTGGACGTCATCACGGGCATTATCAAGGCGAATATCCCCAGCCGCATCGCCTTCGCGGTCTCCTCTCAGGTGGATTCCCGCACCATTCTGGATATGGGCGGCGCCGAAAAGCTCCTGGGGCGCGGTGACATGCTCTTCTCCCCCGTCGGCTCTCAGAAACCGATCCGGATTCAGGGGTGCTTTGTCAGCGACAGCGAAATCGAATCCATCGCCGGATTCGTGAAAAAGGCGCAGGAAGCGGATTATAATGAAAACATCGCCGAGGAAATCGAGCGCAATGCGGCGGCAGAAAAAGGCGATTCTTCTTCCGGCGAACCGGAGGAAAGCGGCGACCCGATGATGCCGGACGCCATCAAATGCATCGTGGAAGCCGGACAGGCCTCCACTTCCCTGCTTCAGCGCCGTCTGCGGCTGGGGTACGCGCGCGCCGGACGGCTGATCGACGAAATGGAGCAGATGGGCGTCATCGGTCCGCGGGACGGCTCCAAACCACGCCAAGTGCTGATTACCTACCAGCAATGGCTTGAGATGAACATGCAGAAGTCCGACGCGGAACAGGAAACCGGTTCATGACCGCCATGCGTCCTTTCCGCATCAAACACAGACTCGGGCGCGCCGCGGCGGCAGTTCTTCTGATCGGGGCCCTGGCCGCGTCCGCGCTTCCCTTTGGGGCTTCCTCCATTTGGAATCAGGTGCTTTCCCTTTTCGGGATCGGCAGTTTCTCTTCCTGCGCCGACAGTTGGCCGGTATCCGTCCATGTCCTGGACGTCGGAAAAGCGGACAGCATTCTGATCGAATGCGAAGGACACAGGATGCTGGTGGACGGCGGTACGCCGGAAAATGGGAAAAGCGTTGTCAGGTACTTGGCGCAGCGCGAAACCTCGAAATTGGAATATGTTGTCAACACGCATCCGGATGAAGATCATATCGGCGGTCTAAAATATGTTGTGGAGCGTTTTCCGGTCGGACACTATCTGACAACGAAAGTCAGAACGGATCTTCTGCCGGAGGATTCCGCCTATCTCGGTACGATGGAGGCGCTGCGGCAAAAGAAAATTTCCGAAGAGATATCAAAAGCCGGGGATAAATTCCCGCTGGGCGGCATGGACGTCCGGGTGCTGGGTCCGGTCGTCCCCGGCGACAGCACCAACAACAGTTCCCTTGTGCTCCTTCTGCGCTACCGCAACGTCCGAATCCTATTGATGGGCGACGCGGAAAAGGAGGAAGAACAGAGCCTGATCGACGCGGGAGCGGACCTTTCCGCCGACATCCTGAAAGTGGGGCACCACGGCAGCAGCACATCGACCACCGCCGAATTTTTAAACGCGGTCCGGCCTGAATACGCGGCGATTTCGGTCGGGTACGACCGGAACAAGCTTCCGAGACAGGACGTGCTGGAACGGCTGTACCGCGCCGGAATCAAAACTTACCGGACCGACGTCAGCGGAACGGTCATTTTTCTCACCGACGGAAAAACAATTTCCGTAAAGACAGAAAAAGGATAAAGAAAATCATTCCGATTCATTATTAGGAGAGTGGCTTTCATGAAAACAATGACCATCAGCCGTATGGAAGGCATCTATGCGATCTGCGAGGATGAAAACCAGAAGTTTTACGCCATAGAAATTTCCGAACTGCCAAAAGGAGCCTCCGCCGGCGACGTTTTACAGGTGGACGATGTGGAGGGAACTTTGACGGTCGACCAGGAAGCCACCATGGCCAGAAGAAAAAAGAAAAAATAATTCGAGAGCAGCTCCGCAGACTCCAAATCCTTCGGAACTGCTCTCGAATTTTTAAAATATCTTATGAAATATTCCTTCGTTTCAAAACAACCTTATCCGTATTGACGCGGTGCATAAAGACATTCAAAACCAGGCCGAATCCAAAATAAAGGCAGACGGCGGAAGAACCGCCGTAGCTGAAAAACGGCAGAGTCACACCCATGACGGGCAAAAGGTCCAGACACATCCCCAGATTGAAAACGGCCTGCGCCGCAATCATGCCGAAAAAGCCCATGCAAATGCTGCTGCCAAGAAGATCCGTCGTTTTGCGGGAAACCCTCAGCGTGTGCAGAAGGTAAATCAGAATCAGGAGCAGAATCGCCGCGCAGCCGATGAATCCAAGCTGTTCCCCGGCGACGGCAAAGATGAAATCGCTCTGCTGGACCGGAACCGCCGAGTGGTTGACCCGCGGACTCTGAAACAAACCGCGCCCCCACAGCCCGCCGCTTCCGATGGAAAGACGGCCTTGAATCTGCTGGTAAGCGTACTGCAAAGCCGCGTTCGGGTCGGAATCCAGCCGGTAAGTGATCAGCAGCCGCTCCTTCTGGTAATCCTTCACGACGTATTTCCACGCAAGCGGAAACGCAACCCCGATCGCGGCGAACAGCGCCGCAAAATACCGCAGCTGGATGCCCGCCCCGAACGCCATGGCGAGGAACATGCAGAAAAAGATGACCGCGCCTCCGTCGTCCCCCTGGTTGTGGACCAGAACGACAGGGATCATGGCGTGAAGAGCAAGCAGGACAACATGGAGCGGAGACTTGAGAAGCCCTCGCTCCTCCAAAGCGGAAAGGTGCTTGGAAAAAGTCAGGATAAATCCGATTTTGACCAGCTCGCTCGGCTGGAACGTCAGGCCGCCCGGCAGGGAGATCCACGCCTTGGCATTCACGCCCCCGCTGTTGACGACGGCGGACCCGAAAATCTGTGTATAGATAATTAAAAACAAACAAAATCCGGCAACCACATACCAGAAATTGCAGATTTCCCTGTAATCGATCAAAGAAAAAAGCACCGCTCCGATCAGACCGCCGACGACCGCCACCAGCATGGTGGTAAAATACCCCATGGTCCTTCCTTCGGGATTGGGAACAGTCCTCATCAGCAGCAGGCTGTAGGAGGAAATCAGCAGCATATAAAGCCAGTAAAGCTTGTCCGTCCGTCTGATGTAATTCGAGATAGATTTCAGTACACGCATTGTTTCTCCTCTTTAGAACATCCACATCTTACGATAGTTTATTATATGATACCTGGCACAAACTTGCAAGGCATCCGGAATAATAACCGCAAGGGATTTCCTATCCGCTCGAATTGTGTTATAATTTTGATCAAGATACATGATGTATGAGGAGAAATGCCAATGCTCACGGACATAGAAATTGCACAGCGGGTACAGCCGAAACCGATCCGGCAGATTGCGGAAGCCGTCGGAATTCGGGAAGAAGAGCTGGAGCCCTACGGAAGATTCAAGGCGAAGCTGAACGATTCCCTGTACCGAAGAATCTCGAACCGGAAAGACGGAAAACTGATTCTGGTGACTGCCATCAATCCCACTCCGGCCGGCGAGGGAAAAACGACGACCGCCATCGGCCTGGGCGACGCACTGAGAAGGATCGGAAAAAAGGCCGTCATCGCCCTGCGGGAACCTTCTCTCGGACCGGTTTTCGGAATCAAGGGCGGCGCCACGGGAGGCGGATACGCCCAGGTGATCCCAATGGAGGACATCAACCTCCATTTTACCGGGGATTTTCACGCGATCACCTCAGCCAACAATCTTCTCTGCGCAATGCTGGATAACCATATTCAGCAGGGAAACGCGCTAAATATTGATCCGCGCAGAGTTCTGATCCAACGCTGTATGGATATGAACGACCGCCAGCTTCGCGGCATTGTCTGCGGGCTTGGGGGAAAACAGAACGGCGTTCCGCGGGAAGACGGCTTCTGCATTACGGTCGCGACGGAGGTCATGGCGATTTTCTGTCTTACCAAAGACCTGAGCGATCTGAAGAAAAGGCTCGGAAGAATTCTGGTCGCCTACAGCACGGACGGCGAACCGGTTTACGCGCATCAGTTAAAAGCGGAAGGCGCCATGACGGCTTTGCTGAAGGATGCCGTTCAACCGAACCTGGTGCAAACGCTGGAAGGGACTCCCGCGCTGATCCACGGCGGACCGTTCGCGAATATCGCACACGGATGCAACTCCGTCCGTGCGACGCGCTATGCCCTGAAGCTGGCTGATTACTGCGTGACGGAAGCCGGCTTCGGTTCCGACCTCGGCGCGGAAAAATTTATGGACATCAACTGCCGTCTTGGCGGATTCAGGCCGGACGCGGCGGTCCTTGTTGCGACCGCGCGCGCCCTAAAATACAACGGCGGCGTGCCAAAAGCGGAAACCGGAAGGGAAAACCCGACCGCCCTGCGGGCGGGAATTGAAAATCTTGGCGCGCATATTGCCGGACTGAAAAAATACGGCGTGCCTATCGTGGTGGCGATCAACCGCTTTGAAAGCGACTCTGAGGAAGAGCTTGCCCTGATCGAACAATACTGCCATGAAAACGGAGCGGACTTTGCCCTTTCCGAAGTGTTTTCAAAAGGCGGCGAGGGCGGAACGGAACTGGCAAGGAAGGTCTGTGAGGCCGTGGACCGGAAGTCCGGCGTCCGGCTTCTCTATGCCGACGACGCCCCGATCTCGGAAAAAATTGAAACCGTGGCAAGAGAGATTTACGGCGCGGACGGGGTAACCTATTCGCAGCAGGCTCTTCGTTCGCTGGGGGAAATCGAATCGCTCGGCGGCAGTCAATTGCCCGTCTGCATTGCCAAGACGCAGTATTCCCTCTCGGACGATCCGAAGCTGCTCGGCAGGCCAAAGGGCTTTCGAATCGCCATCCGCGACGCAAAGCTGAACAGCGGGGCCGGGTTTGTCGTCGCGTACGCGGGCAATATCCTGACGATGCCGGGCCTGCCCTCCCATCCAGCCGCGGAGCAGATCGACGTGGATGAGAGCGGCAAAATCTCCGGACTGTTTTAAGACGTCCACGAAAGGTGATTCGATGCGGGAATATAGGACCTCCTCCCCGGAGGAAACCGAGGTGCTTGGGGAGCGGATCGCGGCTACCTTGAAAGGCGGAGAAGTCCTTGCGCTGTTCGGTGGCATGGGGATGGGAAAAACCGCCCTGACCCGCGGCATCGCCAGGGGACTTGGAATCCCAGAGGGCGTTTCCAGCCCGACGTTCGCCCTGGTCCACGAGTACCGGGGACGTCTGACCGTATATCATTTCGATATGTACCGCGTCACGAGTTGGGACGACCTTGCCTCCACCGGATTTTTTGACGATCTGGATACCGGCGCGGTCCTTGTGGTGGAATGGAGCGAAAACATTGAAAACGCGCTTCCTCCCGAATCGATCCGGATTCATCTCAGCCGGGGCGAAACGGAAAACGAACGCGTGATTGCCGTTGAGGGGATATGGGATGAAAATACTGGCGATTGATTCTTCAGCAATAACCGCCTCCGCCGCTTTGACGGAAGATGGAAAGATCCTGGGCGAATATTTTTTAAACACGGGACTGACACACAGCGAAACGCTGATGCCGATGATTGAAAGCGTCCTGCGCCGCGTCAAGGTCCGTCTTTCGGACATCGGACTGTTTGCCGTTTCGTCCGGACCCGGCTCTTTCACCGGGATCCGGATCGGAATCGCAAGCATCAAAGGACTGGCCATGCCGTTTCAGACACCCTGCGCGGGAGTTTCCACGCTCGAGGCCATCGCCCACAATCTGGAACATATTGACTGCCTGGTCTGCGCCGTCATGGACGCCCGGTGCGGGCAGGTTTACAACGCTCTTTTCCGCGCCCGGCAGGGCCGCCTCGAGAGGCTGACTCCCGACCGGGCCATCTCGATCAAAGACCTGGCGGAGGAATGCGGGACCATGGACGGACCGCTTTACCTTGCCGGCGACGGAGCGAAGCTCTGCGCGAAAGCGGAGCCTTTTCAAACAATCGGCGCCGTCCTGCCGCCGGAACCGCTGATTTACCAGAGGGCCTGGGGGGTGGCAAAAACCGCCGAACAAGCGGCTCGGGAACACCGGACGGTCTCCCCCGCTGCGTTGATGCCGTTCTATCTCCGCCCGGCACAGGCCGAGCGTTCCTTAAAAAAACAACTTGGAGGGAAACAAGAATGATTGCATTGGGAGCTGACCACGGGGGCTTCACTCTGAAAGAGGCCATCCGGCACTATCTCGACTCGGAAAAAATCGCATACCGGGATTTCGGCACATTCGATCAAAACTCGGTCGACTATCCGCCGATCGCCGCTCAGGTCGCCCATTTCATCGCGGACGGCAGCGCCGAGCTGGGAATCCTGTGCTGCGGCACGGGAATCGGCATGAGCATCGCCGCCAATAAAGTGAAAGGCATCCGCGCCGCCGTCTGCACCGACGCCTACTGCGCGGAAATCACACGCCACCACAACAACGCCAATATTCTCTGTCTGGGCGGCAGGGTCATCAGCGAAGATCAGGCGGTCGAATTTGCAAAGCTGTTTCTGAACACTTCGTTCGACGGCGGCCGCCATCAGCGCCGGGTTGATGAAATCTCTGACATCGAGCAGGGCAGGCTTTAAAGCAATTTAAATGGAGGACGTCAAAATGGAAAAACAGGTATTGATTATGGACCATCCGCTGATTCAGCACAAACTGACTTATCTGAGGGATAAAAACACAGGGTCCAAGGATTTCCGCCAGCTGGTCAGCGAAATCGCGATGCTCCTCTGCTATGAGGCGACACGCGATCTCCCACTGGAGGAAACAACCGTGGAAACCCCGGTCGCCACCGCCAAAACCAAAGTGATCGAAGGCCGAAAACTGGCTTTTGTCCCGATTCTGCGCGCCGGTCTGGGAATGGTGGACGGTGTGCTTCAGCTGGTTCCGGCGGCAAAGGTCGGCCATATCGGGCTGTACCGCGACCCCAAAACGCTGAAGCCCGTCGAATATTACAGCAAGCTCCCCTGCGACATAGACCAGCGCGACGTGATTGTTCTGGACCCGATGCTTGCGACCGGAGGTTCCTCCGTCGATGCGATTTCCATTATCAAACGCAGCAATCCGAAAAGCATCAAGTTCATGTGCATCATTGCCGCGCCGGAGGGAATCAAAGCCCTGACAAAGTCCCATCCAGACGTTCAGCTTTACTGCGCCGCGGTAGACGACCATCTGAATGAACACGGTTACATCGTTCCCGGGCTGGGCGACGCGGGAGACCGTATTTTCGGTACACTCTGAGCGGAGAAACCGCATCTTTTCAAAGCCGGACAGATTCTTTGCCGGCCGGCTTGGCAAGGAGTAAAAAATGTTTGAGTACTATCCGGAAGGCTGGATGATCGACACGCCTGAGAACCGCGCGGCAACACAAAGTATCTCCGCGGTCAACGACGTCTGCCGGGACGGTCGGATTCTGGAGGGACGCGCGATCGTTTTACGGCCGGAATGGATATCCGCGCGGTGATCAAATCCGCGGAAAGCAATCGGATCACTTTAAGCCACAAGGAGCTTCTGGGGAACTGGGAAGAAAATGCCGCCATGCTTTCCGCCGGGGAAACGGTCGCAGGGATCGTTCGTTCCGTGGAGCCCCCGAAATTTTTGTGGAGCTTACGCGCAAACCTCACCGGGCTTGCGAAAATAAAGGAGGATGTTTTCCCCGGCCAGCAAGCGAGCGTTTACATAAAAAGCATTCTCCCGGCCCGTATGAAAGTGAGTCTGGCGATCATTGATACATTCGACTTTTCATACCGGCCTTCCGCTCCGAAATACTTTTTCAGCGGGAAGCACATGGACCGCTTCGTCTATTCCCCTCCTGAAAGCGGAAAAGAGATCACGGTGGATTTTTAAGAGCCGCTTATCATGATTCGCGCATGCGGGACGGTAAGCCGTCCTCTTTTTCCGCTTCCTCCCATATGACAAAACACTGCAAAGAACGCCGCTGGAATTGAAATTCCGACGGCGTTCTTTCCGTACCCGGAGGAGAGGCGACGACTTTCTCATTCGTGTTTTTTTAATTTTAGCAAATTTTTACAGAATCATACTTGACAAAGTTTATCCAGAATGATATATTATAAATATCATAAAACAATTTGGAGGAAGCAATGTGCTAATTACACGGGAAACGGACTATGCCATACGAATTCTCCGCGCACTCGCCGGCGAAACGCAAATCACGACCGCCGAAATCTGCAAGAAAGAGTTGCTTCCGCAGCAGTTTGCGTATAAGATTCTGAAAAAACTGCAAAAGAGCGGGCTTGTCAGTGTCACCCGAGGAAAAGACGGAGGATGCCGCCTGATAGGAGATCTCCGAAAAGTAAGCCTCTACGATCTGATGGAGATTACGGATTCCGACAAATCCGTCAGCGCCTGCACCCAGCCCGGATTTCCCTGCGCGTGGCGTCAAAAATACGGCAAGCCGTGCAAGGTTCATCAGCATCTGCAGCGGCTGCAGGACAGGCTGGATCAGGAATTAAAGGCGGTTTTGCTTTCTGAAATCTTATCTGACTGCGATTGAGCAATTTAAAATCGCCTGAAATTTTTCAGGCATTAAAGTGGATAGACATTGTCAAGCATAGTTTCGGCCAATTTCCATCCGGAATTCAGCATCCAGACATGATCGGGGCTGAATTTCATAAAATACAACACAATCATGATTTAAGGAGGCAGTTGAATGTTTTTCAAAACTACGGAAGAACAGGAAGCATTTCGCGCAGAAATCCGCGAGTTCGCGGAGTCTGAAATCAAGCCCCTGACATCCGCTCTTGACGAGGAAAACCGGTTTCCGGCGGAGATTGTCCAAAAGATGGGCGAACTGGGATGGATGGGCGTCCCCTACCCCAAAGAATACGGCGGCATGGGACTTGACATCACCAGCTACGCCATCGCCGTGGAGGAGCTTTCCCGGGTTGACGGCGGTACCGGCGTCATCCTGTCGGCCCACGTTTCGCTCGGCTCCTGGCCGATCTTCGCCTATGGCACGGAAGAACAGAAACAAAAATATCTGGTTCCTCTGGCAAAAGGTGAAAAACTGGGCGCATTCGGCCTGACGGAATCAAATGCCGGGAGCGACGCCAGCGGGACGGAAACCATCGCGGTGCGCGACGGAGACGATTACATGCTCAACGGCGGAAAAATCTTTATCACCAACGCCGACATTGCCGACACCTACGTTGTCTTTGCCGTCACGACCCCCGACATCGGCTCGCACGGCATCAGCGCTTTCATTGTGGAGAAGGGCTGGAAAGGGTTCACGTTCGGCGAGCATTACAACAAAATGGGAATCCGCTCCTCCTCCACCGCCGAGCTGATTTTTAACGACGTCAGAGTTCCAAAGGAAAACCTTCTTGGGAAAGAAGGAGACGGATTTAAAATCGCCATGTCCACTCTGGACGGAGGCAGGATCGGAATTGCCTCCCAGGCGCTGGGCATCGCCCAGGGCGCCTATGAGAGCGCGCTGGACTACTCCAAGGACCGGATTCAGTTCGGGCGGCCGATCGCCCAGCAGCAAAGCATCGCCTTCAAGCTGGCGGACATGGCGACTAAGCTCCGCGCGGCGCGCTTCCTGGTGTACAGCGCGGCGGAGCTCAAGGAAAACCATGAGCCTTACGGGATGGAATCGGCGATGGCAAAGCAGTACGCTTCCGACAGCGCGCTGGAGATCGTCAACGACGCGCTTCAGATCTACGGCGGCAGCGGCTACATCAAGGGCATCGACGTGGAGCGCGCGTATCGCGACGCAAAGATCTGCACCATCTACGAAGGAACCAATGAAATCCAAAGAGTCGTCATCGCCTCCCATATCATCGGCCGGATGCCGAAGGAAGCCGCGACCGCAAAGCAGCACGGACCGGTCACCGGCGTTCGCAAGAAGATGATCTTCAAGGAAGGGACCGCGAAGGACCAGGTCAACGCTCTGGTCGAATCCCTGAAAGCGGACGGGTACGACTTTACGGTCGGGATCAACATCGATACGCCGATCGTCAAAGCGGAGCGCGTGGTCAGCGCCGGCCGCGGAATCGGAGACAAAAAGAACATGGAGCTCGTCAGGGCTCTCGCCGTTCAGGCCGGCGCCGCCGTCGGTTCTTCCCGCCCGGTTGCCGAGACCCTGCACTATGTGCCTTTAAACCGCTATGTCGGCATGTCCGGCCAGAAATTCAGCGGCAACCTTTATATCGCGTGCGGCATTTCAGGCGCCGGACAGCATCTGAAAGGCATCAAGGATGCGACGACCATCGTCGCGATCAACACGAATCCCAACGCGCCGATTTTCAAAAACTGCGATTACGGCATCGTCGGGGACGTCTTGGAAATCCTCCCGCTGCTGACGGCTGCGCTGGACAACGGAGAGGCGAAACAGCCGGCGCCTCCGATGAAGAAGATGAAGCGCGCCATGCCCAGGAAGATCAAGCACGACTGGAAGCATTATGTCTGCAACGGCTGCGGCTACGAGTACGACCCCGCTGTCGGAGATCCGGAGAGCGATATCCAGCCGGGCACGCTGTTCGAGGCGCTTCCCGAAGAATGGATCTGCCCGGAATGCGGCGAAGAAAAAGAGAATTTCATTGAAGCGTAGGTTCCTGTTTCAAGAAAAGATATGACTGCCGAATCGATTAAAGGGGGATTTGCATTATGTATAGTGTCAGACAGGTAACGGATGATTTGTACTGGGTCGGCGCCAATGACCATCGGCTTGCGCTCTTCGAGAACATCTTTCCCATCCCGGACGGCGTTTCGTATAACTCCTATCTGCTTCTCGATGAACAAACGGTTTTGTTCGATACGGTTGACTGGTCGGCATGCCGGCAGCTCCTGCAGAATGTGGAGCACGTCCTGAACGGCAGGCCGCTGAACTATCTGGTCATCAACCATATGGAGCCGGACCACGGCGCTTCCATCGAAGAAATACTTCTTCGTTACCCGAAAGTCAAAATCATCACCACGGAAAAGGCCGTCATGCTGATGCACCAGTTCGGGTTCCACGTGGACGGACACACGGAAACGGTCAAGGAAGGCGACACAAAATCCTTCGGCAAGCACACGGTCGCGTTTGTCGCCGCACCGATGGTGCACTGGCCGGAAGCCATGGTGACTTTCGACGCCACCAGCGGCGTTCTGTTCTCCGCGGACGCCTTCGGCTCCTTCAAGGCGCTGGACGGCAAGCTGTTCAGCGACGAGGTCAATTTCGACCGCGACTGGATTGACGAAGCCAGAAGGTACTTCACCAACATCGTCGGCAAATACGGCCCGTTTGTCCAGGCATTGCTGAAAAAGGCTTCCACAATCGAAATCAAAACCATTTGCCCGCTTCACGGCCTGATCTGGCGCTCGAATCTCGGCTATTTCCTGGACAAATACGACAAATGGAGCAGATATGAGCCGGAGGAAAAGGGCGTCATGATCGTCTACGCCTCCATGTACGGAAACACGGAGAGCGCGGTCGACGCGCTGGCCGGCAAAATCGTGGAAAAAGGCATGCCGAATGTCGTGATGTACGATGTCTCCAAAACCGACGTATCCTATCTGATCTCGGAAGCATTCCGCCTCAGCCACCTTGTTCTGGCGTCGGTTACGTACAATCTGGGCATTTATCCGCCAATGAAAAACTTTATGATGGACATGAAAGCATTAAATGTTCAGAATCGAACCGTCGCCATTGTTGAAAACGGTTCGTGGGCCTGCAAATCCGGCACGCTGATGCGCGAATTCCTGGAAAACGAAATGAAAGAGATCAACGTCTTGGACGACAAACTGACGCTCAACTCTTCCATGAACGAAGACAATCTTCCAGACCTGGATGCACTGGCCGAAAGCATCGTGCAATCCATGAAATAAGCTTCCAAAGAAAAGTGCCGTTTGCAAAACAGCCTCACTGAAAAGCAACACACAAAAATGCGTCTTGAGCCGGCCTTATTGCCGTTTCAAGACGCATTTCCTTATCTTGGGACTAATATTAAAATATAATGCAAATCATACAACGGCTCCTTACGTTTCTTCCGTGCCGCCTGGATGGTCCGGCTTGTTCCGAAGAGAAAAACCGCCCCCAAAAAGGGACGGTGTAATGCCTTATTCTGGGATCTTCAACTGTTCATCCCGGCTTGAATGGTATTCCTTGGCAGCGCCGATCAGTCCCTGAAACAGTGGATGCGGGCGGTTCGGGCGGGACCTGAGCTCCGGATGGAACTGGGACCCCACAAACCAGGGATGATCCGGCAGCTCCATCATCTCTACAATGCGGTCGTCGGGAGATCTTCCGCAAAAAACGACGCCCGCTTTTTCAAACCGCTCCCTGTAATCGTTGTTGACCTCAAAGCGGTGGCGGTGGCGTTCATAAATCAGAGGGGCGCCTCCGTACATCCGGTATGCTTTTGTGCCCTGCACCAGTTTGCAGGGATATTTTCCTAAACGCATGGTGCCGCCGAGCTGAACCACATCCTTCTGTTCCGGCATCAGATCGATGACATGATTGTTGCTCTGCGGATCGAATTCCGCGGAATTGGCGTCCGTCAAACCAAGAACAAAACGCGCGTATTCCACGAGGGCAAGCTGCATGCCAAGGCAAATGCCCAAAAACGGAATGCCGTTCACACGCGCATAATGAATCGCCGTAATTTTGCCCTCGATCCCTCTCTGCCCAAAACCGCCGGGAACCAGGACACCATCCACATCCGCAAGAATTTCCGAGACATTCTCCTCATTGATCGATTCGGAATCGACCCATTTGATGTCCACTTTCACTTTATTGCCGAATCCGCCGTGAGTCAGCGCTTCGGCGACGCTGAGATAAGCGTCGTGAAGCTCGATATACTTGCCGACCAGCGCGATCGTCACGCTGTCGGTCAGCGACATGGCCGTATTGACCATGGAAATCCATTCAGACAGGTCGGGACCCGGCGTGTCAAGGCCAAAGTGTTTGCAGACAATATCGTCCAGACGCTCTTCGCGCAGGGCAAGCGGAATCGAATATAAAAGAGGCAGGTCAAGGTTTTCAATCACGCAGTTTTCGGCAACATTGCAGAACAGGGCGATTTTTTTCCTGATTTCCGCCCCGATTTCCTTTTCGGACCGCAAAACGATAATGTCCGGCTGGATTCCGATGGAGAGCAGTTCCTTCACGCTGTGCTGGGTCGGTTTGGACTTATGTTCATGGGAACATGCAAGATAAGGAACCAGCGTAACGTGAATAAACAGGCAGTTGGAACGTCCGACTTCCGTGGCGAACTGGCGGATGGCTTCTAAAAACGGCTGGCTTTCAATATCCCCCACCGTTCCGCCGACCTCGATGATCGCTACGTCCACGTTTTCTTTTCCGGCGTAAATGCGGGATTTGATTTCGTTTGTGATGTGAGGGATAACCTGAACGGTTCCCCCGCCGTAATCGCCGTTGCGCTCCTTTTGGATCACGCTCCAGTAAACCCGCCCTGCCGTCACATTGCTGTTCTGGGTCAGATTTTCATCAATAAAACGCTCGTAATGCCCTAAGTCAAGGTCGGTTTCAGCGCCGTCGTCAGTAACAAAAACCTCGCCGTGCTGAAACGGATTCATGGTCCCCGGATCGACGTTCAAATAGGGATCAAACTTCTGCATCGTGATCCTGAGACCTCTGGATTTCAGCAGCCGCCCAAGGGACGCCGCCGTAATCCCCTTTCCCAAACCGGAAACCACGCCGCCTGTTACAAATACATATTTCGCTGACATATTGCCCTCCATCATCTATCTTTATTATTTCATTCTATTGCCGCATCAAACAATACAAAATGATATCGCCCACTGTTCAGCTTTTCAACGGGCGATAGAAATGAATTTATCAAATTAATGTACAACGGTGAACAGACTCCCAATCAGCGGCAGGGGTTCCCTTTTCCCCTGTGCTGCGTGAACCACCCCTATGATCATATAAGATACGATCAGACACCATCCCGTAAACGACAGCAGCCCGCCGATCGCCGTTCCCATCCAGGACAGGACCCCGATTCCGCCGAAAACAAAACCGAAAATTCCCTCTATCATTGCTTTCGCAATCGCCAGTGAGAACATAAGCGCAAATTCAAAAATACTGAGGATGATTCCCTGATTGACGTGAAAGACAACATTCCGGTTTTCACGGTCGGCCAACAGCCCTACAAGCCACAGAATTCCAATGTAGGAAAGGATGGCGAATGCTTTTTCGTCGCTGGGAGGCAAGGGGCCGGCCTTTGGATCCCTTCTCTGCCAATCCTGCGGCGCGCCCATGTAAGGGCCCCGGTAGGTTCGTCTCCAGTCATATCCGCCGCCGGGGTAAGGCTGCCCGCAGCCCGGCTGCCTTTGTTCGGTTGGTGCCTCATTTTGTTCGTTCTGATTCTTTTCATCCATAGCGGAACTGTTCACCCCTCATATTTGACGATTTCCGCTTTTTGAATGGTAACGGTTTCCGTGGGCTTGTCCTGACCGTCCGTGGAAACCGCGGCGATCTTGTCGACCGCATCCATGCCGTCGAAAACCTGGCCGAATACAGTGTACCCCTGTTCAACCACATTATAGTAACCGTCCAGCGCGGGATTTCCTCCGTATTTTGCGTAGGCATCCTTATATTCCTGCGTCACCTTGCTCATATCGACCCAATTTGTACCGTATTGGGAAAGAAACGCTTCCTGATTCTGCTGGTACGCCTCATAGGCTTTCTGATAATTATCCCAGCCGGAAAATGCGGAAGCGGGCGCCTGATTGATGAAAAACTGGCTGCCGTTCGTGTCTTTTCCGGAGTTCGCCATCGCCAAGGCTCCGCGAAAATTCAGCAGGTTGCCGTTAAATTCATCCGCGAATTTCTTGCCCCAAATGCTTTCTCCACCGGTTCCGTTGCCGTTCGGGTCGCCGGTTTGGATCATAAAGTTCTGAATCACTCTGTGGAATATAAGATTGTTGTAATAACCCTTTTGGACCAGCCCCTTGAAATTTTCGACGGCTTTCGGCGCGGCATCCGGAAACAACCGGATTCGGATGGTTCCCATGCTGGTTGTCAGGGCTGCGATTTCCTCGCCTTTCTGCGGGAGTTCCATCTGATAACCGATCTTTTTCCCGTCATCGGGGCGAAGGCGGTTATCCGAAGCGGAGGACGCATTTCCGGAACAAGCCGTTAAAAAAAGCAGTAAGGCACCGAGGCCGATTGATAAAATGCGATTTCTTTTTTCCATTATCATAAATCCTTCCGAAATCACTATCTTGTCTATTTTATAATAGAACCGGCGCAGAATCAAGTATAGAAAGAATTTTTTACAATTTAATAATTATTTTAAGACGTATGACCCATAAAAACAGCGCATATAGATAATCGAAGAAAAAAAGGAGGGAAAAAAATGTTTGAGTACTATCCGGAAGGTTGGATGATCGACACACCCGAAAACCGCGCGGCAACACAAAGTATCTCCGCGGTCAACGACGCCTGCCGGGATGGCCAGATTTTGGAGGGACGTGCGCTGGTCTGTGACGGTTCACATAATCTGCTGGTAGACCTGGGATGCATGAAGGGAATGATTCCCCGCGAAGAAGGAGCCCTCGGAATTCGGGAGGGCACGACGCGGGATATTGCGATTATTTCCAGGGTCAATCGCCCTGTCTGCTTTCTTGTAACCGGCTTTGAAAAAAAAACCGACGGAAACATTACGGCAATCCTTTCCCGGAGGGCAGCCCAGGAAAAATGCATGAAAGAGCACATTTCCAAACTGGTCCCCGGGGATGTGATCGACGCCCGGATCACCCACCTTGAAAACTTCGGCGCTTTCGCGGATATCGGCTGCGGAATCGTCGCCCTTCTCCCGATCGACGCGATCTCCGTGTCGCGTATCGATCATCCGCGCGAGCGCTTTACGGTCGGCATGGACATCCGCACGGTGATTAAATCCGTGGAAAGCAATCGGATCACTTTAAGCCACAAGGAGCTTCTGGGGACCTGGGAAGAAAATGTCGCCATGTTTTCCGCCGGGGAAACGGTCGCCGGGATTGTCCGCTCCGTGGAGCCCTATGGCATTTTCGTCGAGCTCTCTCCGAATCTTGCCGGGCTGGCCGAGACGAAGGAAGACGTTTTTTCCGGCCAGCAGGCGAGTGTTTACATAAAAAGCATTCTTCCGGCCCGCATGAAAGTAAAGCTGGTGATCATCGACACGTTCGATTTTTCCTATCGGCCCGCAGCTCCCAAATACTTTTTCAGCGGAAATCATATGGACCGCTTTGTCTACTCCCCTCCCGGAAGCGAAAAGGAGATTGCGACGGATTTTAAGGAGCACGGCCCATAACTCAGCAGATGCAAAAACGGCGGACTGCCCTGTGAAGTGACGGGCGGTCCGCCGTTTTTCTATATTTCCGTTTTCCTTTTTTGCAGTTTTAAAATATAGGATTCAAGCAGTTCCTTGAAAATTCCGTTCCATTGTATTTTTCCCGTGGGATCCCTATACTTGATCGGATCATAATAAGGGCTGCCGCGCTGCTGAAGAAGAAAATTCAGAGTCTCCGTCCTCCCCCGGAAGCGGAGAAGCACTTCAGCGGCCTTGATGACGGCCATAGCGTTATACGGCACCAGCTCGTAAGCACGCAGGTAATTAGAGTAAGACTCCCTCAGTTCCCCGATCTCTTCCTGCGCCTTCGCAAGATCAATCAACACGCCGGCCCGCCTGGATTCCCCGTAATCCACCTGGATTCCTTCGACCATTTCCATCCTTCCGGAAAGGTCTTCCCAGCCGTCGCTTTCCAGATAACGCTCCGCAAATTGAATCGTCTGCCTGCAGTAGTTTTTTCCAAGCCAGCTGTACGCCTTTTCGCACAGATACAGTTCCATCGGCCCGGCCGGCTTCCCGCACAGTTCGATAATCCTCAGAAAAAGCTCTTCATGGCCGCCCGCCACGTTCTGAATCTGGCCGGCCTCCTTTTCCAGCTTCGGGTCATGAGGGACAGGCTCGCCCAACAGATAGAGCAGCGCGGCCGCGAGTTCAGGATTTTTGTTATTATCGTTTTGCATTAAAATCCTCCGTTCCTTGTTTCAAACCCTCGCGTATCATACGCGCGCGGAGTTTCTGGCGTTCTTCTTCGGTGAGAGCCTCGCCGTTTTCAAAAACCAAAGTTGCCGGCTGGGCTTTGCAGATCATTGTATCCATTTCGCAAACGTCGATTCCTCCGATCAGCCCCGCAGAAATTCCAAGCCGCACGGAACTGGCCCGCCGCAAAAATTCATCAAAGGATAGCAACCTGGCCTTCTGCAGAATCCCAAGGTCGCGAAGAATCGTATCCTGCACAGAAAGCTGACAGATCAAAGCGTCTCTTATTTCGTGTTCACGGGCAATAAGCTGACCGGCCATGCTGAAAAGGTTTGTCAAAGCCTCCTGTTCCGAAAGGCCCATGGTGACCTGATTGGAAAGATGGAAAAACGCCCCTCTCGGGTTCGGTCCAGGCCCGTATGCTCCCCGCAGCGTCAGCCCAAGCTTTGAAAGGTTGTTCGCAATCCTTCCAGTGGACCCGGATTCCATCAAAGCGGGCAGGTGAAGGCGCAGAGTCGCAATCATACCGGTGCCTAAATAGAATGGATTCTGAGACAAATATCCAAGCTGAGAGTCGAAAGCGAAAGACAGCAGCCTGTCGAGGTATGTGTCCAGCTCATCCGCTGAGAAATAAGCCTTTTTCAGCCGTATTCCCGCAGCCCTGGACTGAATGAGCAGATGGTCTTCTCCGTTGACGGCCACGGAAAGGGATTCGTCTTTCGATACCATCAGGCCCCGGCCGTGCCTGTCCGTTGCCATCTCGGCACTGATCAGGCCGTTTTCCGCCAGCGCTACCGCCTGAGCCTCCGACGCAGATTCGAGATCGATCTCGGCAAAATGCGCGTATTCGGAGTCCTGATCCTTTCTAAGCGCCGTCCTGATTTTTTCCAGAACGAAGCGCCGGTCCGACATACTCATTCTGGACGGAAACGGAACGCCGGTAAGATTGCGGGCAAGATTGACAAAGGTACCCGTCGAGACATCGGCATCTTTCTCCGTTGTTTCATACCACTTTTTCATTGCCCGCCTCCCTCCAGTTTGTGGATTTTATCCCGCAAAGCCGCGGCCTGCTCATAATTTTCGCTTTGGATCGCTTCGCGGAGCTGCTGGTGCATCACACTCAGCTGAGCCTTCGGAAGGACCTGCGGCAGGTCTCCTCCCGCCGTCTTGCCTCGGTGTGAAACACTGCCATGTACTTTTCGGAGAAAAGGAGCAAGCTGATTGGCAAAAGTCCGGTAGCATTCCGCACACCCAATCTTCCCGCAGCGTAGAATATCCTGAAAAGCCGATCCACAGCACGGACAGCGCAGCACTCCGGTACTGTTTTCCCCATCCGGAAAAAAATCATTCAAAGTGCTTTCGTATCCGGACAGCATGACAAACAAGAGGTTGGCATATCCCAGTTCACGGGCACATTCCGCGCAGAGCGAATATTCGACCGGTTCTCCGTTTATAATTGCCTTCACCCGGATCACAGACGGTTTTTTCCCGCACGATTCACACAGCACGCCCAACACCTCCCTGTTTCACAGCGTTTGAATTTTTAAGCGTCCCTCCAAGAAAACTTGTAACACGATTTGTTCGACTGCAATATTATATACTGTAAACCGAAAGGAGGAAATTAATAATGTGTAACAGTGGTTTCTTTGGTTGCGGTAACAATAGTTGCACCTGGGTTATTCTTCTGATTATCATTTGGGTCTGCTGTGCCGGCGGGAACAACTGCGGTTGCGGATGTGGCTGCGGCGGTGGCTGCGGTGACAATTGCGGCGGCGGCTGCGGTTGCTAAGTTCAAAAGGGGCTGCGATCTTTGTTCGCAGCCCTCAGCTTATTTTGACGCCGCTTTTTCTCGAGCCTGCATGAGGGCCTTTGCCAATTGGTCGGGACAGGAAGTAGGCCTGGAACCGCAGCGGATTCCGGAAAAGCGCCGAATTACCTCGTCAGCCTTCATTCCTTCGATCAGCGCGCAGATTCCCTGCAAATTGCCGCTGCAGCCGCCCATGATCCGAACCGAGCGGATTATGTCTCCGTCCAGTTCAATCAGCATCTCCGAAGAGCAGGTCCCGTGTGTTTTATAACGATACGTCAAGATACTTCCCCCATTGCGGCGATAATCCGGCGCGGCGCGCACCTAATTCGATCAGTCTTTTCAATTGGCCGTCCGGCGTCGTGCAGGTACCGAGCGGCACCCCCCTTTTCCGATACATTCCGTGGAAATCGGTTCCGCCCGTCATGATCAATCCATATTTTCGCGCTGTTTCCGAAAAGCTCCGTTCGTCGCCTTCCCTGTTTTTTGGGTGCCAGACTTCCACTCCGTCTATCTCGTGATCTTGGGCAAGCTGTTCCAAAAGCGCATAGCTGTCATATTCGCCGGGATGGGCCAGCACGGCAATGCCGTCCGCCTCGCGGATCCGTGCCGTCACTTCATGAACATCCGGGTAATGGACCGGCACATAGGCAAGGCCGTCCTGAGGATTGAACAAACGATGATATACGGTTCCGTAAAATTCATCCGCATCGCCCGCATCCATCAGCGCATGCATGATGTGCTGCTTGTAAACCGTCGTGCTGCCTTTCGCACGGCGTAAGATCATCTCTTTGGAAACCGGATAAATTTCAGTTACCTTTCGCATCATCATTTCCGCCGCGCGGTCCCGTTCCGCTTTCATGCGCATGCAGAGACCTTCCAAACGGCGCGGTTCTTTACAAAAATAGCACAAGATATGCGCCTTGCGCCCGGTCAGCGGGTCCACCGAGGAAAACTCCGCGCCCGGGATTACCCCGACTCCATATTTTTCCCCGGCCACCGCGGCCCCGGCAGAGCCGGAAAAGGTATCATGGTCCGTAACGGATATCACGGGGATGCCGCTTTGCGCTGCAAGCATGAGAATTTCGTCGGCCTCAACAGACCCGTCGGATATTTTTGTGTGGCAATGCAAATCCGCAGCCAATCCGGTCCTTCCTTTCAGATTTCTGATTGATTTTCCCTATTATAATCCGAAATCCGCGCGAAGGCAACTCATTGCAAAAGTTTTTCCGGAGTGAACAGACGGGCTGAAAAAAAACAGATCAGGAAGTCAGCCACAAACAAAGCGCAGGAAATCCACAGTAAAAGAATGGCTCCAACCTGATACAAACCGGTAAACTGGCCCGTAAATAAAAGCACGAATGGGAGGACGAGATAGCCGGATGTCTGGACCGATTCCACATAACTTTTGCTTTTGGCCGAAACCAAGGCCATAAAGACAACGCCGAAAACGGTTACCGCCGGAGACAGCAGGAAAAACAGGACAAGCCAGTTCCAGTTCAAAAAGAACGGCATGGCAAGCAGGACATCGCCCACAGCCATTACGATGGAAAACAAAAGAAACGAACCGGCGGTTGTGACGGCGGACAGAAAGACGCATCCCATCACCTTGGCTTTAAAGATCTTCCGTACGCTCATCGGCGTCAGAAGCAGCGTTTCCAGCGTGCCGCGCTCCTTTTCCCCCACAAAGCTGCACGCGGCGGAAACACTGGCGGACATGAGAGGAATCATCAGAAAAAACATCGGACAGATCAGATTGGTCATCAGATAAAAAATGCTCTGGCGATTGTCCAGCCCTGCCGCCTGAGGGGGCAGCAGCTTGAGCATCTGTTCCATCCCGTTCATCTTGTCCATCGGCACGTTGAGCAGAAGGGAGAGAAAAAAAACGGGCAGAACCAGGACCATGACCAGAGGGACCAGGATCAGGATACTCCGGGCCATTTTATTCTCCCAGACATCCCCGAAATCTTTACGGGCCAAAGCCTTTTCGGCGGAAGTCATCAGCTTCATTTCGCATCCCCCTTCCATTCGGCCATTCTGAAATAAATATCCTCGAGCGAAGGGCGCGCGACCTGCGCTTCATAAATGTCAAAGCCGGAGGAAACCAGATCTTTCAGCAGTCCCGGCATTTCTTCCTGATCGGCAAGGTCCCTGGCCCACCATCCGCCGTCCAGCCGTTCCAGCTTTTCCGGCGTCTGTCCTTCGCGCAGGCGGAATTTCGCGCGAAGAGGCATTCCGACTTCCCTGCTGAGGGATTCCAGATCGCCGCACGCCAGCATTCTGCCCTTGCTGATAATTCCATAGCTGTCGCACAGATCCTGCGCGCAGCTGAGCTGATGCGTACACAAAAAAACAGTGACGCCCTCCTGCCCGGCAAGCTGTGTCATCAGCGAATTGACACGCAGCACGGATTCCGGGTCCAGCCCGACGGTCGGCTCGTCCAGCAGGAGCAGCCTGGGTTTCGCAATCATGGCGCGGGCGATCGACAGCCGCTGCGCCATTCCGGTCGGGTAAGCGGAAAGCGGCTTGTCACGCGAATCCCACAAGTCAAGGCATTTCAACAACGCCTCCGCCTGCTGCCTGCATTCCCTTCTCGCCAGCCCCAGGGCCTGTCCGAAAAAAAGCATGTTTTCCATCCCGGTCAGACGGCTGTACATTTTCGCGGTTTCGGTCACAACGCCGCAGATCCGGTGGACCTCCGACGGCTTCTTCTCCGGTGAAAGGCCGAATATGGTACAGGAACCCCCCGTAGGCTTCAGCAGCCCGGCAAGCAGCTTGACCGTGGTGGTTTTTCCCGCTCCATTGGGACCAAGGAATCCAAAGACGGCACCGGAGGGAATCTCCAGTGAAAGATCATGGAGCGCATACACGGTGCCGTCGTAGGATTTCCCCAATTCCTGTGCATGAATCGCAATTTCGCTCATCCGAAATCACCTCAGTATGAGGATATCACATTTTCGGCAATTATTCCATTTTAACCTGAGAGAAATCGTGTTTCTTCTGAATATTTTCGGAAATCGACCGTTGATCCGCCCTTGCGAGAATCGCAGCGCGGTTCTTTTTCAGCTTCATCGGCTCCTCAATCCCGGCGGGACCGGCGACGCACCCGCCCTCGCAGGCCATTCCTTCCACAAAGTTTTCCGCAAGGCGTCCGGCATTCAGAATTGCCAGCGTTTTTTTGCACTCCTGAGCGCCGTTGCATTTGACGCAGGTAAAAGGCAGGTCAGCTTTTTCCTCCTGAAACACCTGGGCCACCGCGCCGGCCACACCGCCGCTTTGGGCAAACCCCTTTCCCGCGCGGCTGCCGTCCTGCTCCGTTTCCGGTTCCGCTTCCACATCGATTCCGCGGGCTGTAAACAGCGCGGCCAGCTCTTCAAAGGTAAGCACATAATCCGCAGTGTCCGGAACCTTTTGAATTTCATTTTTCTTTGCAACGCAAGGGCCGATGAATACGACTTTCGTCCGCGGATTCTGAAGGCGGAGATATCGGGCCGCCGCCGTCATAGGAGAAACCGTGTGGGACATCAGATCTTTCAGCTTGGGATAATGCTTTTCAATCAATTCCACAAAGGCAGGACAGCAGGACGTCGTCATTTTCCGTTCCGCCTCAAGCGCCTCCCTGAGTTCCCGCGCTTCCTGGGACGCGACCGCGTCCGCACCCAGAGAAACCTCCAGCGCTTCCGCAAATCCCAGCTTTTTCAGAGCACTTTTGATCATACCCGCGTCCGCCTTGCCGAAATGCCCTTCCGCCGCGGGGGCAAAACAGGCAGCGACCCGGGTTCCGTTTTTGATCGATTCTATGATCTGCAGGATTTGGGACCGGTCCGTGATGGCGCCGAACGGACAGTTTTTCATGCATGCCCCGCAGCTGATGCAGCTGGAATAATCGATCACCGACCGCTTGTACTGATCCTTTTTAATCGCGTTGACCGGGCAGGAGCGAACACAGGGCCGCAGCGTGTCGGAAATGGCGTTGTAAGGGCAAGCCGCCGCGCAGCGTCCGCATTCTCTGCACTTCTGCGGATCGATGTACGCCCCTTTGGGCGTGATGGAAATCGCGCCGAACGGGCAGGCCTCGCGACATTTTTGGGCAAGGCAGTGCTGACAATTATCCGTGACGCGGAACCGGCTGATCGGACATCCCTCGCAGGCTGCCGGAAGAACGCCGATCACATTGCAGTCCCCTTGCCCGGGCAGATTGCCGCCGCGGGCCGAAACCATACGTTCCCTGATGATTTCACGTTCCCGATAGACACAGCAGCGGAACGTGGGAAGGGGGCCCGGGATAATCTCGTACGGAATAGAGTCAAGATGTTCTTCCAAGGTTCCGTCGAAAGCATACCTTGCGACTCTGGTCAAAACCTCGAATTTCAACTGTTTGGCTTCGTTATCGTACTCAAATTTCATAGGTTCCCTCAAATTCTTATTAATAGCGTGTAAAAAGTGTGTTAAATTTTTAACGGTTTTATGGTCTTATTATATCATTGCTCTTTTTCTTTTACAAGGGTTTGCTTCATTAAAATGCTGCAAAATTGATGTAATTTTTTGTGCATTATTTCACCTGTTTCCTATGCCGATCAAGTTGCCATGCAATGCGACATCCAAAAGCTCCTGCCCAGGGAAAATCCTGAAATCCGTTCTAGGGTATCTAGACACAGAAAATCGGCCGGCACTGTCTTTCGGATAGCGCCGGCCGATTAAATTGATCTGATTCCTCTCTGTAACGGATCATTTCTATTTTCCAATGTCATGGCGATAGAAAGCGCCCTCAAAATGGATTCCGGAAGCGGCCTGATAGGCCCTTTCCAAAGCCTGAGTAAGATTTTTCCCCAATGAAGTTACACCGAGTACGCGTCCGCCGTTGGTATAAAATTTGCCGTCCCGGAACACCGTCCCGGCATGGTAAACCACAGCGCCATCGGCCTGTCCGTTTTTGTCGAGTCCGGAAATTTCAAGTCCCTTTCGATACGCGGCCGGATATCCTCCGGACGCCAGAATAACACACGCGCAGGCTTCTTCCCTCCACTCGATCGGCTGCTGCTCCAGCTTTTCCTCAGAGACAGCTTCCATGATGTCCACCAGATCGGTTCTCAGCCTCGGCAGAACCACCTGTGCCTCCGGATCGCCAAACCGGGAATTGTATTCGATGACCTTCGGCCCGTCCGCAGTCAGCATCAGGCCGAAATACAGACAGCCCTTGAACGGACGGCCTTCCTCATTCATCGCCCGGACCGTCGGCAGGAAAATTTCGTCCATACATTGTTCGGCCAGCTCCGGCGTGTAATACGGATTGGGGCTGATGGTTCCCATTCCGCCGGTATTGAGGCCCCGGTCGCCGTCCTGAGCGCGCTTATGGTCCTTGGAAGAAACCATCGGACGGATGCATTTCCCGTCTGTAAACGCGAGGACGGAAACCTCCGGCCCGGTCAGGAACTCTTCCACCACAACACGGTTGCCGGAAGCGCCGAATATTTTGTCCTCCATGATGGTTTTAATCCCCGACTGCGCCTCCTGAAAATCAGAGGCGATGATCACGCCCTTGCCGAGCGCCAGCCCGTCCGCCTTGATGACGGCGGGGTACCGGTCCTGTTCCCGAAGATAGGCAAGCGCCGCGTCCGGCCGGTCAAACACCTCATATCCCGCCGTCGGGATTCCGTATTTTTTCATCAGGTTTTTGGAAAACACCTTGCTGCTTTCAATTTCCGCCGCATTTGCCCTCGGACCAAATGCACGGATGCCGGCATCTTCCAGCGCGTCGACCATTCCCGCGGCAAGCGGATCGTCCGGCGCAACAACGACAAGGCCGATTTGATTCTCTTTTGCAAAGGACACGATCCCTTTTATGTCCGTCGCGGCAATTGGCACGCATTCGGCATCCCGGGAAATGCCGCCGTTCCCCGGCGCGCAGTAGATTGCCTCGGCTCTGGGGCTTTCTTTCAGCTTACGCACCAGCACATGCTCGCGGCCGCCGCCGCCGACCACCAGTATTTTCATTTTCTTCCCCGCCTCCCGCTCAGTGGTGGAACAGGCGAAGGCCCGTAAACGCCATGACAATGCCGTACTTGTCACAGGTCTCGATCACATTGTCGTCCCGGATCGAGCCGCCCGGCTGCGCGATATAGGAAACACCCGACCGATGCGCGCGCTCGATGTTGTCCCCAAACGGGAAAAAAGCGTCGGAGCCAAGCGAAACGCCGGTCTGCTTCGCAAGCCATTCCTTTTTTTCCTCACGGGTCAGAGGTTCCGGTTTCACGGTGAAGAAATTCTGCCAAATGCCATTCGCCAAAACATCCTGGGCATCGTCGGAGATATATACATCAATCGTGTTGTCGCGGTCGGGGCGGCGGATGTCCCCGCGGAACGGAAGCTCCATCACCTTCGGATGCTGGCGGAGGAGCCAGTTGTCGGCCTTGTTCCCCGCGAGGCGCGTGCAGTGGATCCGGGACTGCTGCCCGGCCCCGACTCCTATGGTCCTTCCGCCCTGCGCATAGCACACGGAGTTGGACTGCGTGTATTTCAGCGCGATCAGAGAGAGGATCAGGTCGCGCTTGGCCTCTTCGGGAAGACCGCAGTTTTTCGTCACGATCTTTGTCAACAGCTCCGGGCCGATGGCAGCCTCGTTGCGTCCCTGCTCAAACGTGACGCCAAACACATCCTTATGCTCCACAGGGGCCGGTCTGTAATCCGGATCGATCCGGATGATATTGTAAGTGCCTTTCCGTTTGGATTTCAGAATTTCCAGCGCCCTTTCCGTGTAGCCAGGGGCAATCACCCCGTCGGAAACCTCTCTCTTTAAAACCAGCGCCGTCTGCTCGTCGCAGACGTCCGACAGGGCCGCGAAATCGCCGTAGGAGGACATCCGGTCCGCCCCGCGCGCCGTCGCGTAGGCAGCCGCCAGCGGTGAAAGCTCCAGATCGTCCACAAAACAGATTTTTTTCACCGTTTCGGACAGATCCACCCCAAGCGCGGCCCCCGCAGGGCTGACATGTTTAAACGATGCAGCGGCCGGAAGACTGCACGCCGCCTTTAATTCCCGCACGAGCTGCCAGCTGTTGAACGCATCCAGAAAATTGATGTAGCCCGGACGTCCGTTCAGAACTTCTATCGGCAAGTCTCCGCCGTCCTTCATAAAGATCCGCGCAGGCTTCTGATTCGGATTGCAGCCGTATTTGAGCATGAATTCGTTTGCCATCTGGAGTTCCTCTCTTTCAGCGGTTTTTATTCAGAATTCTGGTTTCCGTCAGCCCGGTTTTCAGGCTGATAAAGCGGACAAAAAGCGATATTTTATTGTCTTCGTTCAAGGCGTTCCATATTCTGTGCGTCAGTTCGTCGATGGAGCCGTCCACCGCGACGCATACCGGTTCCCCCGCAAACGAAGGGAGCGGGTCCCCGTCTCCGGAATATGTATGAATCAGCCGTCCCTCTCCATCTGCCGGAGAAGCGTATTCAAAGAATTCCCGAACCGTGGTTCCCGATGTTTCCCCGCTTTTCAAAATGGACAGGGTGAACCGGAACCCGTTTTCCGTTTCCACGATCCCGGAAATTCGCGGAGTAAAATTCGGAGCATCCGGTTCAAATGTACGCGTCAGCAGCGCTTCCTCAAATGTTTTTCCAGCCTCCAGGTATTCGCAGACCGTGTCGGTCTGGTCCCCGTTCGTCACGACCGTGCGGTTTTCCAACACCCGCACCGGCGAATAGATGATAAGGGAAGGATCGCTCAGCTTCGATTCGTCAAACGCCTTGGTCCGAAGGCCCTGTCCCTCTTCTTCAAACACGCGGTTCCGGCTGTTTTCGCTGCGCCCCATAATAAAATAGGCGATCACCGCATTCCTTCCGTCTTCGCTTCTGCCGAGCAAAATTCCTCTTCCCGGGTATGGATTCCCGCCCAGGTAATCTTCCAAATTCATTCGCTGCAAGACAAATCCCCCTTTACCTTCACAATCCCGTTTTCAACTTCCAACAGTCCGGCGCAAAACAGCGCGGCCGCCTTTGGCAGCAGCTTCCATTCCGCCTGCTCCATCACCCTGCGCTGCAGAGTTTCCGGTGTGTCATCCGGAAGAACCGCCACCGCCTTTTGCAAGATAATCGGCCCGCCGTCGCAGATTTCATTGACAAAATGCACCGTCGCTCCCGTCACTTTGACCCCCTTTTTCAACGCGGCCTGATGCACGCGCAGTCCGTAGCAGCCCTCGCCGCAGAAAGAGGGAATCAGGGACGGATGGATATTGATGATTCTGTTTCGGTACCGGTCGATCACCCGCGGGCTGATGATGGTCATAAAGCCCGCGAGCACAACCAGCCCGATCCGCTCCCGTTCCAGCAGTCCGAGAAGCTCCGCGTCATAATCGTCCTGCCCGGTAAAATCGCGGCGCAGAAGCACCTTGGCCGGGATCCCGGCCCGCTCCGCGCGGGTCACCGCATAGGCGTCCTCCCGGCTTGAAATAACCAGCGTGATCCGTCCGTCCGGAATTTTTCCCGCCTTCTGCGCGTCGATCAGCGCCTGAAGGTTGGTTCCGCCGCCGGAAACCAGAACGGCGATATTCAGCATAATTCTACGCCTTCCCCGCCTTCGGCAATGCTGCCGATCACACGCGCCGGGGTCCCGCATCCATTCAGAAATTCCACGGCCCGGTCCGCGTCCACTGCCGAAACGGCGGCGCACATGCCGATCCCCATGTTGAACGTATTATACATATCGTGTTCCGGGATATTTCCCTGGCGCTGCAGAAGAGAAAAGATCGGCATCTGCGGCAGCCTGCTCTTTTCAATTTTCGCCGTCACGCCCTGCGGCAGCATCCGCGGAACGTTTTCATAAAATCCGCCTCCGGTAATATGGGAAACCGCCTTGACCTCGACTTGTTTCATCAGTTCCAGCATCGGTTTTACATAAATCCTGGTAGGTTTCAAAAGTTCTTCCCCCAGCGTGCAGCCAAGCTCGCCGATCAGCATGTTCACATTGCGCTCACCGACATTGAACACCTTGCGCACCAGAGAAAATCCGTTGGAATGCAGCCCGGAGGATTCCAGCCCGATCAGGGCGTCCCCGGGGCGGATCGATCCGCCGTCCAGAATCTTCTCCCGGTCCACCACGCCGACGGAAAACCCCGCAAGGTCGTACTCGTCTGCCGGATAAAAGCCCGGCATTTCGGCGGTTTCTCCTCCGACCAGGGCACAGCCGGCCTGCACGCAGCCGTCCGCGACGCCGGAAACGATTTTTTCAATGCTCTCCGGATGATTTTTTCCCACGGCGAGGTAGTCGAGAAAGAACAGCGGCTTCGCGCCGCAGCAGACAACGTCATTCACGCACATGGCGACACAGTCGATCCCGATGGTGTCGTGTTTGTCCATTAAAAAAGCAATCTTCAGCTTGGTCCCGACTCCGTCGGTCCCGCTGACAAAAACGGGCGCTTTCATTTCAGAAAGATCGGGCTGGAACAAACCCCCGAAGCCGCCGATTCCGGACAAAACCCCCGGAATGCTTGTCCGTTCCACATGGCTTTTGATTCGTTCCACGGCCTGATACCCCGCCGTCACATCCACGCCGGCGGCCTTGTAACTTTCACTGTAGCTTTTCATTCTGCCCTCCAAAATCCTGATCGTATGTTAGAGCTGCTCCGCCTGAGCGCGGATGTCAGCGTCTTTTGCAGAGACTTTTTCCTGCATTTGGCATTTCATTTGTTCCAGCTTTGCCGACAATTCCCCGTTTTCCACGGCGAGAATCTGAGCCGCAAGAACGGCGGCATTCTCCGCGCCGTTAATCGCGACGGTCGCCACCGGAATCCCGCCCGGCATCTGTACAGTGGCAAGCAATGCGTCCAGTCCCTCCAAAGCGGAGGATTTCATGGGGACCCCAATCACCGGAAGAGTCGTATACGAGGCGAGCACACCGGCAAGGTGAGCCGCCATTCCCGCTGCCGCGATGATGACCCCGAAGCCCTTTGATCTGGCGCTTTTGGCAAATTCAGCAGCCTCGGCCGGCGTCCTGTGCGCGGAAAGGACATGAACTTCGAAAGGGATTTCAAAAGATTTCAGCTTTTTAACGGCTGCCGAAACAACCGGAAAATCACTGTCACTCCCCATAATAACGGCTACTTTTTTCAGTTCCCGCATTTTCCTTCTCCTTTTCATATGCAAAAATCAATGTGAACTACCGGATTCCCCGCAGTGCGGCAAACGGCTGTGATTCACGGAAGAAAAACCAGCAGCAAAATAAAAAGAGACTGCGCCCTTCCCCGGCGCAGCCCGCGGTTCTACTGTAAAGTTTTCGCCCGCTCGGCAGATTCAGCATCGGCAGCATTCTTCCGCATGGAATTTTCTCCAAAACCTGCCATTGCGTCCACCTCCGAAACAATTCTTCTCTATTTTAGGCGATTCCGGTGCCAAATTCAACGGTCCTGCCGGCAATTCGGATTTTTTCGACTCTTTGGCAAGAGATGTCAATTCAAGCCAGTTCAATTTTGTGCAGACTAACCTTTTGGGTCCTCTTTCGGATCGTCGGTGACCAATTCTTTCAGCGAAGTCGCAAGGCCTGCCAGAGCCTGAATCTGGGACGGGATAATAATTTTGGTTGCCTTCCCATCCGCCGCTTTCTGAAATGCCTCCAGGCTTTTCAGCGCAATCACATTTTCGGTGGGATTTGACTGGTTGAGCAGAACGATGCTGTCCGCCAGAGCCTTCTGCACCAGCGCAATTGCTTCCGCCTGTCCCTGGGCTTCCAGAATCTTGGTCTGCTTGGTGGCATCCGCGCGCAGGATGGCGGACTCCTTTTCGCCTTCCGCAATCAAAATCGCGCTGCGCTTTTCGCCTTCTGCCGTCAGGATCTGGGCGCGGCGTTCGCGCTCGGCTTTCATCTGCTTTTCCATGGAATCCTGAATTTCCTTCGGCGGAATGATATTTTTCAGTTCCACGCGGTTGACCTTGATGCCCCAGGCATCAGTCGCCTCATCCAGGATCGTGCGGATCTGCGTATTGATCGTATCGCGGGACGTCAGCGTATGATCGAGTTCCAGATCGCCGATGATATTTCGCAGCGTCGTGGCCGAAAGATTCTCAATCGCCGAAAGCGGGCGTTCCACACCGTAAGCGTAGAGCTTCGGGTCCGTGATCTGAAAATAGACGACCGTGTCGATCTGCATGGTGACATTGTCTTTCGTAATGACCGGCTGCGGCGGAAAGTCGATCACCTGCTCTTTCAGCGACACTCTTTTAGAAATTTTGTCAATGAACGGCACTTTGACGTGAAGCCCGGTATTCCATGTGACATGGTATGCGCCCAGCCGCTCCATGACATAGGCGTGCGCCTGCGGCACCACCTTGATATTGGAAATCAGCAGAATTACAACCAAGAGGATAATAATAGCCCCAACAATAAAACCACCCATGAAGTTCCCTCCGTTTACATCAGTCTGTTTTCGGTCTGACAATCAGTTTCACGCCGTCTATGGATTCCACAAAGACGCGCGCTCCGACAGGAACGACGGAGCCGTCGGACGACCGGGCGGTCCAGATGCTGCCGAGCACATTGACCTGGCCCGTTCCCAGCGTGTTGTTGATCTCAACGGTAACAATGGCGATCTTGCCGAGATATCGGTCCGCATTGGTTCCGGTTGTTTTAAAATCCAGGATCTTTTTGACAAAGGGCCTGGTGGCCACCAGAGTCGCCGCCGATACAAGCGCAAACACGAGAATCTGCACGGACTGCGGCGCGCCAAACAGGCTTGCGATCAGCCCCCCTGCGCCTCCCGCGACAAACCAGATGGAGACAAGCTGAGCCGTAGCCGCTTCCAGAACGCCTGCCGCAACCATAACGGCAATCCAGACAAAAGGCATGTAAATGAATAAAACCCCCTTTATTGGGCCACTGTTTCCGGTCTATACTCCATTATTATGGTACCATAAAACTGAAAAAGATGCAATTGTCTTTCAAATTTCAGTGCAGTACCGCCTTTCCGGCTAACAGGGATTCATCGTTCAGGATACCGTAATGGAGCCGCGAATCTGCTCGAAAATCTTATCCCCGATGCCCGAAACATTTTTGATCTCTTCAATCGAATAGAACGGCCCGTTCTTTTCACGATATTCCACGATCCGCCCGGACAGAACGTCCCCGATCCCATCCAGTCCGTTGCTGAGCTCTTCTGCCGATGCCGTGTTGATATTGATCTTTCCCCGAATCTGTGAAGCAGAAGACGGCAGACCGGACGCAACCTTTTCGGAGGGGCTTTTCGATTGTAAAAGGCCGGAAGAGGCGGAAACGGAGGCCGCCCGATTTCCTTCCACGGCGGCGGAACGGGATGAGCCTGAGGAAGAGACGTTCTGTGCCCAGGCAATGGCCGCATCCGGCACATAAAAGGCGTTGTAGCCGATCATCACCGCGCAGACCACCGACGCCAGCAAAATCAAAATCCTTTTTTGCCGGGATTCCTCGTCCATGCCGGTTTTTTCCTCCCTTTTCGGGCCGCCAAAGCTCTACAATAAAGTCAGCCGGTTCAGAAAATCCGTAAAATACGCCGGAAGTTCGCTGGTGAATTCCAGGTATCTCCCGTCGCGGGGATGCTTGAAACCGATTACTTTGGCATGCAGGCACTGCCCATCCAAACCCGGCGCGGGCTTTTTGGGCCCGTACACCGGGTCCCCCGCAACCGGATGCCCCAAATACGCCATATGAACTCTGATCTGGTGGGTCCGCCCCGTTTCAAGTCTGAGCCTCACATGGGTAAAACCGCGGTATCTCGCAAGCACCTGATAATGGGTCACGGCGTCCCTGGAATGCTCCCGGGTAACCGCCATCCTTTTGCGCTCGACCGGGTGACGGCCGATCGGAGCGTCCACCGTGCCGCTGTCTTCTTTCAGGGTCCCGTGTACCACCGCTTCGTAAATCCGCGTAAAGCTGTGGTCCTTGATCTGAGCCGCCAGCTTCTGGTGGGCGAAATCATTTTTCGCAACAATAAGCAGGCCGCTGGTGTCCTTATCGATCCGATGCAGGATTCCGGGCCTCAATACGCCGTTAATCCCGGAAAGGGAGGCCCCGCAGTGCGCGAGCAGCGCATTTACAAGCGTTTTGTCCGGATGCCCCGGAGCCGGATGGACCACCATTCCCTTCGGTTTGTTGACCACCAGCAAATCGCCGTCCTCATAGGCGATTTCAAGCGGGATCTCCTCTGGGACGGCCGAAAGTGGAGCCGGGTCTGGAATCATGATTTCAATCCGGTCGCCCTCGACGCATCGGTAGCTTTTGCCCAGAGAACGGCCGTCTTTTGTAACAAGCCCCTGAACAATCCATTTTTCCGCCGCCGACCGGGTCGGTCCGTCCGCTTGCAGACTGAGAAATTTATCCAGCCGCAGGCCGGCCTGCTCTGCTTCAACGATTTTATGCCGCAGTTCCATTTTATTTTGTCCGCAGGACTTTTTCCGCTCCGTGCCCATCCTCCGCAAAAAACAGGACATGGATGATCAGAAAAATTGTCCCCACCGTCACGCAGCAGTCGCCGAAGTTGAAAATCGCCGGAAAAAAGGACACATGAATATAATCCACCACAAAGCCGTGAAAAATGCGGTCGATCAGGTTTCCGATCCCGCCCCCCACGATCAGGGCCGAAGCCGCATAGGAAAAAAATTCATGATTTTTGTAATGAAACAGCGCGTAAATAATCAATGCGGAAATGACGATCGTAATGCCGACAAACAACCATCTCTGATTTTGAAGGATGCTGAATGCCGCCCCCCGGTTTTCCACATATTGAAAAGACAGCAGACCGCCAACCAGCGTGATAACTCCGTCCGGCTTCAGGTTTTCGACCGCCAGAAGCTTTAAAATCTGGTCGGCCGCAACAAACAGAACCGACAGAAGAAGTACGATGAAAGGCAAGAGAACATCTCCTTATTGCTCATTTTACAGGAGCTCGACTTTAGTTCCATTATATAGGAGCGCCGATGGTTTGTCCACTGAAAAGGCCAAATGCAGGTCGACAGAAAACGTGCCGGACAGCCAATTCCGGCTGCCGGCACAATTTCAGTCGTTTTTATTACCCGAGTACTTTTGCGCAGCGGGCACAGATATCCGGATGCTCCGGGTCGCTGCCGACCGTGTCGCTGTAACACCAGCAGCGGCTGCATTTTTCTCCGTGCGCATGAACCACAGTGACGGAAAGCTCCGGAAGCTCTTCTCCCCGGAAGGTGCCTGAACCCTCGCGGAATACCTCAACGCCGGAGGCGATCAGAACGGTTTTCAATTCGCTTTCCACTGATTTTACAAAATCATAAAGTTCTCCGGCGCAGTAGAGACGGACTTCCGCATCCAGTGATGCGCCGATCGTTTTTTCCTTGCGCGCGATTTCCAGCGCTTTCTTCACTTCGTCACGGACTTGATGCATCCGGTCCCACTTAGCGATGAATTCTTTGTCCGCCTTGACATCCACTGGCTGCGGGAGGTCGTTCAACATCACATATTCAACATTTTCGCCGGACAGGTGAGGCATATTGTGCCAGATTTCGTCGGAAGTAAACGCAAGGATCGGAGCGACCAGCCGGGTCAGTCCGGAAAGGATCAGAAACATCGCCGTCTGGGCCGCGCGGCGTTCCTCACAGTCCGCCCTTTCCACATAAAGCCTGTCTTTCAGCACGTCCAGATAAAAGTTGGACATATCCACCACGCAGAAGTTGTGAATGGCATGATAGGCGGTGTGGAATTCAAAGGTATCATAAGCCTTGCCCACTTCCCGAATCAGATCGTTGAAACGGTTGAGCGCCCAGCGGTCGATCGGCAGAAGGCGGTCGAGAGAGACCATATCTTGATCCGGGTCGAAGTCGGAAAGATTCCCGAGGATAAAACGCGCGGTATTACGGATCTTGCGGTACGCATCGGAAAGCTGTTTCAAAATTTCATTGGAAATCCTGACGTCGCTCTGATAGTCGCTGGAGGCGACCCAGAGGCGCAGGATATCCGCGCCGTATTTCTGAACCACTTCTCCGGGGGCGATGCCGTTGCCGAGGGACTTGGACATCTTGCGCCCTTCCAGATCGATGACCATGCCGTGCGTCAGGACGGTTTTATAGGGAGCCTGTCCCCTCCAGGCGACGCTGGTCAGCAGCGAGGACTGGAACCATCCGCGGTGCTGGTCGTTCCCTTCCAGATAAAGCTCGGCCGGCCAGTGCAGGTCGCCGCGGGTCGTCAGCACGGCGGCATGGCTGCACCCGGAATCGAACCAGACATCCATGACATCGGTTTCCTTGGTAAATTCCGTGCAGCCGCAGCTGCAATGGGTTCCTTCGGGAAGGAGTTTCTCCGCGGAATGGCTGAACCAGGCATTGGAGCCCTCTTTGCGGAAAATGGACGCAACCGCGTCGATTGTCTCGCGGGTCACCAGCTCTTTGCCGCATTTTTTGCAGTAAAAGATCGGAATCGGCACGCCCCAGAGGCGCTGGCGTGAGATGCACCAGTCCTTGCGTTCGCGCACCATAGAGGTAATGCGGTCGCGGCCCCACCCGGGAATCCACTGAACCTTGTCGATTTCCTTAACCGTCTGATCCTTGATCGCTTCCACGGAACAAAACCACTGCTCCGTGGCGCGGAACAGGACCGGATGCTTGCAGCGCCAGCAGTGGGGGTACTGGTGAACAATGTGTTTGACGGCAAGCAGCGCCCCGATTTCCTTCAGATAATCCCGGATGACAGGATTGGCCTCCTCGGTCGTCAGCCCTTCAAAACGTTTTCCGGCCTCCGCAGTCATCCTTCCCTGGCTGTCGACCGGGACAATCACGGGGATTTCCGGATAATGATTATGGCAGACATCGTAGTCCTCGATGCCGTGTCCCGGCGCGGTATGGACACAGCCGGTGCCGCTCTCCAGCGTAACATGATCGCCCAGGATGATCGGAGACGCGCGGTCGATAAACGGATGCGCCGTCCGGATATGCTCAAGCTCGCTCCCTTTATATTCGGCGATTTTTTCGTATTCGCCAATTCCGGCTTCCTTCATGGTCTCTTCGGTCAGCGCGGTGGCCATCACATAGTATTCGTCCCCCGCCCTGACCAGCGAATAGTCGAAATCCGGGCCGAGGCAGATCGCCGTATTGGCCGGAATCGTCCACGTCGTGGTGGTCCAGATGACAAAATACGTTTTGGAAAGATCCGCACCTTTCGCCGTCAAAAGACCCTTGTCATCCGTCACGCGGAATTTGACATAGATGGAATCGCAGGGGTCCTCGCTGTACTCGATCTCCGCTTCGGCCAAGGCCGTCTCATCGTGCGCGCACCAGTAAACAGGCTTGAGTCCTTTATAAATATAGCCCTTTAAGGCCATTTCTCCAAATACTTCGATCTGCTTTGCTTCAAAATCGTGGGTGAGCGTCTCATAAGGATGGTCCCAGTCGCCGATCACGCCCAAACGCTGAAACTGTTCGGTCATGCTTTTGATGTGCGTCAGAGCAAAATCTTTGCATTGGTCACGAAAGTAAACGGGATCGTCGCTTCTGCTGTCCAATCCAACGCTTTCGATCGCCTTGCGCTCGATGGGAAGGCCATGCGTGTCCCATCCTGGAACATAGGGAGACTTGTATCCGGCCATATTGCGGTAGCGTACAATGATGTCCTTCAAAATCTTATTGAGAGCGGTTCCCAAATGGATGTTTCCGTTCGCATAGGGCGGGCCATCGTGAAGCACATAAAGAGGCCGGCCTTCGTTTTTCTTCATTACCTTGCCATAGATATCGTCTTCCCGCCACTTTCCAAGCAGGTCCGGTTCCCGTTTCGGCAGACCCGCCTGCATCGGAAAATCCGTTTTTGGAAGGTTCAGGGTGCTTTTATAATCCATCGGTTGACTCTCTCCTTAAGATTTAGAATTCATGCGAGCAAGATCAGTTTTGGGCCGGCTCGGCCTCAAAACAGGAAATGTCGGCCTGAAACATCTCAGGGGCTTCCTCCGTGGCGGCGGCTTCCGGCTCTTCTTTCGGCTCCGGCTGGGGCTCGGAGGCGGCGGTTGGGGCGGGGGATGTTTCCTGCTGAGGTTCCGGCTTGCTGGAAGGCAGGGCGTCAATCAGCGTAAGATGCTCCTTATAAGCGGCGAGCAGACGGGCGCGGAAATCCGAAACGGACCGCTGCAAACGCTCCATTTCCCTTTTCTGCTCCACGGTCTTCTCCTGCGCTTCCTGTTCGATGTGTTCCGCTTTCAGATTGGCGTCCTTGAGGATGATCTCGGCCCGGTGGCGCGCTTCGCGCACGGAAGCATCCCCGACTTTCTGGGCGCTGATCAGCGCATTCTTGATTTCATCCTCCTCAGAACGGAACTGTTCCACCCTGTCCGCAAGGATTTTTACCTTTTCGGTCAGCTGCTGATTTTCAGCTTTCAGCTTTTCCGCCAGTTCATCCTGCTCGACCTCTTTCTTCTGCATTTGGTCGACAGTGTCCCTGACCTGATCGATAAAAACGTCCACATCGTCGGTTTTGTATCCGGAAAAACCAGATTTGCGAAAACTGACATTGATAATGTCGTTCATCGAAAGCATAAAAAACACACCCTTACTACAAATATTTTCGGCCCCGTAAGATCAGTCTGCCTTTTTTCGTAACCGGTCCCACCTGATCTAGGGCAAAACGGCCTTTTCCCCTTACGGAAATCGTATCGCCCTCCCGCACTTCTTCAGAGGGGGAGACAACAGTTTCATGATTCAGCTGTACCAGGCCGGAGCGGATCATCGCGGATGCCTTTTCCCGGCTGGTGGAAACAGCCGCAGCCGCAGCGCAGTCCAGCCTGGCGGAAGCAACCACGGCATCCCATTCTTCAAAGCGGCGCGCCTCAGGCAGAGGCCCGTCAAAGCCCTTCGTCATCCGCACCCCGGTGCCGCCGATTTTAGAAATCTGCAAAAGCAGAAAATCAGAAATTTCGCGGCGGCAGAAAAAAACGCATCGGCCCTCCCCGACAAGGATATCGCCGAGCGCACTTCGCTCCATTCCCGTGTGAAGCAGCGCGCCGAGAAAATCCCTGTGGGAAAGCCTGTCGCATTTGCGGAAAACCGCCGTAACGGCATCGACGGGAAACTCCGCTTCATCCGGCCGGATAAAATCCGGAAACACGCCGAGCATCACGCGCTCCGCTTCGGGATAGCCTCCCCACAGAAGAATATTTCCGGCCTTTTCGCGCTCTGCAAGCTTCCGCGCCTCAAAAGCTTCCCTCTCATCGAGAAAGGCTGAAAACCTGGCCCTGCCTCCGGCTGCACAAAGGCGCACGAGGTCGCGGAACCTTGTTTCCAGCACTGAGGCACCCGGTTTCCGCTCCACTAAAAATAAACGCCGTTGTTTTCCAATTCGTCCAGAACGTCATCCCCGGTCAGGTCGACGTTGTACGGCGTGATAATAAACGTGCTGGTCGCGACGCGCTTGATTTTACCCCCGTTCGCATAGGCCACACCGCTGAGAAAGTCGATGATTCTGCGCGAAACATCCTTGTTGGTGTTTTCCAGATTCAAAACCACCGTGTGCATTTTCAGCAGCTCGTCCGCGATTGCGCAGGTCTCCTCCCCAAAGCGTTCCGGTTTGAAAAGCACCACCTGAAGCTGGGCCGTCGCGTGGATGTTGACCACCTTGTTTCCGGAATTGATGGCCTGCATGCGCCTGACCGCTTCGCGCTGCTGAAGCTCGGACTCACTTTCCTGTTTTTCGCCAGCCATTGAATTTACCTCTTCCGGTTCTTCTTCGTAGCCGTATTCATATTCGTCCTCGGGCGGATTCCACATATCCTTGATTTTTTCTACAAATCCGGGCATAAACGAACACCTCCATAAGCCTATCTGTTATAATTTCTCGGTCCAAACAGCGCTGTTCCCACGCGAACCAGGTTTGCGCCTGTCAGAATTGCCTGAAAATAGTCCGCGGACATCCCCATCGACAGGAAGTCCATAGTTACATTATCTATTTTTTTGCTCTTTATGTCAATAAAATATTGGTTCATCCGCGAAAAATAATTCATTGTCTCCCGCTCCGGGGCCCCCGCCGGAGGAATCGCCATCAGCCCGCGGATCCGAATCCCGGGAAGGGAACGGACAGATTCGAGCAGCTCGTAAAGATTCTGGGGCAAAACGCCGGATTTATTCGGTTCCTGCCCGATATTGACTTCAATCAGTATATCGGTTACAAGACTCCGCTTTTCACTTAACTGGGAAATTTCTTTTGCGAGTTTCAGCTGATCGACAGACTGGATCATGGAAACCCGGCCGATCAGATACTTTACCTTGTTGGTCTGCAGATGGCCGATGAACTGAAGCTCGCAGTTCGAAAGATCATAAGAATCATATTTATCACACAGCTCCTGCACCCGGTTCTCTCCGATATGGTCGATCCCGAGCTCTATCCCGTGGTTGATGACCTCGGCCGGCACAGTCTTGGTCGCGGCCAGGAGAGTGATGTTCTCCGGTGTCCTGCCGCTTTTTACGGCGGCCTCCGCGACCCTGCCGCGCACCGCTTTCAGATTCTCTTCCACATCCAAAAAACGCCGTTCCAGTTCACTGGACAACCTTTCCGTCATATAAATCGGTCCCTTCCACAACAACTTCATCGTGCAGTTTGAGCGTTTCGTCCGTCATCAGGCCGTCCGAGCTGGGGTTTGGGTCGCAAATGACATAATCGTCCGTGCTGTAAAGCGGCACGACCTGGCGAAAACTAATTTGATTTCCATGTAGAATGTATACCCCGCTCACTTCCTTCTTTACCGTTTTTGCTTTTCCTTTTTCGTCCTTTGTCGTTTTGGAGACAGTTTCAAAATGAAGTGACTTTTGGCTGATGCGGATTCCCGTATACTGATGTACCACCACCTGCGCCGTCTCCTTGCGAATATCTGCCAGCTCCGAATTCATGTAGTTGCATTCAAGAATCACCGCTGCCGGCGAATCGGAGCCCGACTGGTTTACCGCCGCGACGGACGCCGGAACCGTCAGGTTGGAAACAAACGGAAACTGAAGAGAAACGGTGCCTCCGTCTGCCAGCTGCCGGAAACCGGTCGCCTGCCCCGAGGATACGTTGAAAACAAAGTACCATTCATAATCTTTACTGATTTTCCCAGGGGATCCGCCGGCAGCCGCCTTGGCACCCAGCGCTGTCTGTATCTGATCACAGGTCAGCCCCTGGACCTTGGTAAAATCAATTGCCGTTTCCAGTCCGTCGGTGGAGGAAATGAAATATCCGGAAGCCGGGGATACGATCTTGCCGAGAGCGGCGCCCGCCTGTTTTTTCAGCTCGTCGAGCTTTGCCTGCAGATTTTTCAGCCTGGAACTGAAATCCGTCACCTTTCCGGTGATGATCTGGCGCTCGTTCAGCAGGTATTGAAGGTCCTCCCGCGACTGAGTCAGAGAAAGGAAGGAACCCGCAACCGTTTGACCGGCCATCTCGGATATCTGGCGGTGAATCTGTTCATCCAGGGAATCCGGGCTGGCCGCGTAGGTGTCGCCCGGCGACTGGAGCGCCTCCAGCTGATTGATCTCACTGTTCACGGTTTCCATCTCATGCCGCGCGGCCACCTGCTGCGCGCTGGAATAAATTTCCGCGACGGTTCCCCCCTTGGCGACCTTGTCGCCGGCGGAAAGGACGTAATCGATCACGCCGCCGTCCCCGCCCTTCAGCAGGGCTTCGTCGCGCACGGCGATTCCACTGACCATCACGGAATCGGACGCGGTAAAGTAAGCGGCGGTTTCCGTCTGGATGCCGGTGTGATGGGACCGGTAAATCTGATAGCCGACATAGAAGAGGAGCAAAAAGGCAATCGCCGACGCGGCGATCCTCCGGAGAAGAGGGTTGTTCATGACCGATTCCATCCCTTTCTGCAAAGAATCTCTTCCGCTTTTTGGGAAACGGATAAAAAATCCGGTTCTTCATCGATCTCAATCCATTCCGCCTGCTCCTGCCTCCGAAACCAGGTCCGCTGCCGCTTGGCATAGCGCCTGCTCTCCCGCTTCACCTGTTCCACAGCCTCCGTTAAGCCGCATTTTCCTTCAAAATAAGGGAGGAATTCCTTATAACCGATCGCCTGGCGGGCAGTCGTTCCCTCGGGAAGATTCAAAACCATTTCCGCCTCCGGCAGAAGCCCGGTTTCCATCATTTTGTCGACGCGGAGATCGATCGCCCGGTATAATTTACACCTGTCACGGTAATCCAAGCCGATCAGACATGCGTCATAGGGCGAAGGCTCCCGGCGGGAACGCTCCATTTGTTCCGTCATGGTTATCCCGGTTTCGCGGTAAATCTCAATGGACCGCACAAGCCTCCCGACGTTGTTCGGATGGATCCGCTCCGCGGACTGCGGGTCAAAACTTCTGAGTTCCTCCCAAAGGACCTTCGGGCCTTCCTTCCCGGCTCTCCGGAGCAGTTCCGCGCGCAGCGCCTCATTCCGCCCTTCCGGCGAAAAACTCAGATGGCGAAGCAGGGAGCCGACGTACAGGCCGGTCCCGCCCGCCAACACGGGGAGGCGGCCCCGCTCCCGGATCCCGCGGATACATTCCGAAGCCAGGGCGACGTAATCGGCGACGCTGAACGGCTTTTCCGGGTCATGGAATCCGATCAGATGGTGAGGAACGCCCTTCCTTTCCTCTTTCGCCGGCTGGGCCGTCCCGATCGGAAGGCCGCGGTAAATCTGCATGGAATCGGCGGAAACGACCTCCCCGTGAAAGCGCAGGGCGAGTTCGACCGCGAGCCGGCTTTTGCCCGTGGCGGTCGGCCCGACGACCGCCGCGACCGGAATCCGTTCCATCACTGGATTCTCCCGAACTGGCGCTCCAGATCCTTCCTCCGAAGCAAAAAGGAAACGGGTCTTCCGTGCGGGCAGTACCGGACGTCCTCCCGTTCCACTCTCCGGGCAAGCGCGGCAAGCTCCATCGGAGAAGTGTCGTCGCCCGCCTTCACCGCCGCGCGGCAGGCCACGTTGTGATACAGCCAATCGATCTTCTGAGTCGTCAGGTCGCTTTTGTTTTCCGCAAGATAACCCGCGATTTCCATCACCGCCCCGGAGACGTCCTCGTTTCCGAGGATCATCGGCGCGCTGCGCACCAGCACCGTCCCGCCGCCGAAATCCTCCAGTTCGAATCCCGCCTGCCTGCAAAGTTCGAGCGACTCGAGAACCGCCGAGTATTCGTTCTTTTCCAAGGTGACGGGGACCGGTTCGATCAGCATTTGACAGAACGCTTCCCCGCCTCCGCTTTTCAGCTTTTCATACAGCATCCGCTCGTGCGCCGCGTGTTTGTCGACAAATACAAGGCAGTCGCCGCGTTCCAGAACAATGTAAGTCCCGAACGCCTCCCCGATCAGACGCTCCGGAACTTCTTCCTCTTCCTGCTTTTCCGGCTGCGGCGCATCGGCCGGAGCGGCTTGAATTCCGGGGGCTGTGCCGGAGAACGAAGCGGGAAGCGGCTCCGTCAAATTTCCTTCGTTCTTGACACTTGCGAAGCTGGAAGCCGGCACCGCGCGGGGCGGCGTCGGATCCGGAAGGTCGTCGGCTTCGATGTCGCAGACGGAATCATGCACGGCGCAGCTCCTCTCCCGCACCGGCGGAGGAACCTGCGGAAAGCGCGTTTCCCCGTCCTCCCGTTCCCGCTGCGCCGCGAAGCGCACCTGCGTGACGCTCTCCTCCTGAAAGCGCGGCTCCTGCCGCTCCTTCGGCAGGTTAATCACCGGCGGTCTGTCTCCGCGGTTCAAAGCCGTTTTCACGCCGTGATAAACCGCGTCGAACACAGGCTTTTCATTGATAAAACGCACTTCCATCTTGGTCGGGTGGACATTGACGTCCACCGTGCCGAGCGGAATTTCCAGGTGGAGCACGCAGGCCGGAATCTTCCCCACCATCAGCGAGCCTTTGAACGCTTCCTCAAGCGCGACGGAAGCGGTCCGCGTCCGGACATAGCGGCCGTTGATAAAGAAATTCTGCATGCTCCGGTTCGGCCGGGCGGCGGAAGGCCTGGAAATAAAACCGCTGAGCCCGATTCCGTTCAGCTCGTAGTCAGCCGGAATCAGACCGTCGGTGAATTCCTTTCCATAGACCGCGTAAACGGCGGATTTCAGCCGACCGTCCCCCGGCGTGTGGAGCGTTTCCCTTCCGTCCCGAAGAAGCCGGAACGAAACCTCCGGATGGGACAGGGCCGCTTTGTCCACGACGGCCGCGACCGCGTTTCCCTCGGTCACATCCTTTTTCAGGAATTTCATCCGGGCCGGCGTGTTGTAAAACAGGTCGCGCACCACGATGGTCGTCCCCTGGGGGCATCCGGCGTCCTCGCAGGCCTTCTCCCCTTCTCCGTCGATCACATAGCGGGTGCCCGCAAGCTCGCCCTCCGTGCGGGTCAGGAGTTCCACATGGGCCACGGCGGCGACGGAGGCCAGAGCCTCCCCGCGAAAACCGAGCGTCCCGATGCGGTCCAGGTCTTCGCGGCCCGAAATCTTGCTGGTCGCATGCCGCAGGAACGCGAGCGGCACATCCTCGCGCGCGATGCCGCAGCCGTCGTCCGCCACGCGCAGAAAAGTGGTTCCCCCGTTCCGGATTTCGACCGTGACGCCGGACGCGCCCGCATCCACGGCGTTTTCCACCAGTTCTTTGGCGACGGAGGCCGGGCGCTCCACCACTTCGCCCGCGGCGATCAGCTCCGCGACATGTTTGTCCAGCACATTGATTTTTCCCACAGCGCGCCCTTCTTTCCGATTCGCAGGATGTTTACAGATACAGATCCATGATGAGATCGTCGTAATAATGGCCGCCGACCCGAAAATAGTTTTTCAGCCGCCCCACGGTCTGAAACCCGAACTTCTCATACAGCCGGATGGCGTTTTCATTATTCCCGTAGACATCAAGATGGATCACTTTCAGAATTTTATTCTCTTTGGCAAAACGGATGAGTTCGGCCAGCAGGGCGCTCGCCGCACCCTGGTTCCAGTATTTTTCCCGCACGGTGATGCCCAGTTCGCAGTTGTGGGCAAGCCTCTCCTTGCTTTCCCCGGCAAGATTCGCGGAGCAAACCAGCTCCCCGCCGACAAAGCCGACTAGAAAAAGACTGGACGGACTGCTTTTCTGATCCCGGAGAAACTGTCTTTCCCCCTCCGCGGTAAAGCGGCATTCGTCTTTTCCATAAGTGAGGAAATCGCTTTCCCCGCCGACAAGGTTCAGATATGCGATCAATTGTTCCGCGTCGCTTTCCTCCGCCCGGCGGATCAAAAGTTCACGGCCGTCTCTTAAAATCGACTTTGTCAAAATGATTCCCCCTTTTTCGGAGTCCGCCGGCTATTTTGCAAGCTTGGTCAGTTCAAACAGCGCGTTCATGCACTCGATCGGCGTCAGGGTATTGACGTCCAGCGTTCCGAGCCTGTCCAGGATTTCCGAATGGTTCGGAGGAGTCAGCGCCATCTGCAGATCGTCCTCTTCTTCCCCGGATTTCGCCGCGCGCCGTTTGGGCGGGGAAATCTCGTCCCCATTGTCCAGTTCGGAGAGGATCTGCTTTGCGCGCGTGATGATCCGGTTCGGCACGCCGGCGAGCTTCGCGACTTCGATGCCGTAGCTGTCGTCTGCGCCGCCCCGCACGATGCGGCGCAGAAAGGTGATGTCGTCCCCGCGCTTTTTGACCGCGATATTGTAATTTTTGACGCCCGGAATCAGGTCTTCGAGCTCGGTCAGCTCGTGGTAATGGGTCGCGAACAGCGTTTTTGCGCCGAGCTGCTTTCGGTCCGCCACATATTCCAGGACCGCGCGGGCGATGCTCATGCCGTCGAACGTGGAGGTCCCGCGGCCGATCTCATCCAGGATCAGCAGGCTGTCCTTTGTCGCCTCCCTGACGATCTCCGCCACCTCCGACATCTCCACCATAAAGGTAGACTGGCCGGAGGCCAGATCGTCCGACGCGCCGACGCGGGTGAAGATCGCGTCCACGATCCCGATTTCCGCGGCCGAGGCCGGAACAAAGCAGCCGGTCTGCGCCATGATGACGATCAGGGCGATCTGCCGCATATAAGTGGATTTTCCCGCCATGTTCGGCCCGGTGATGATCGCGACCCGGTTTTCCTCCCGGTCCAGCTCCGCGTCGTTCGGAACGAACGGTTCCTCCGAAAGCGCCTCCACGACGGGGTGGCGGCTTTCCTTCAGAACGATTTTCCCGCTCAGGTTCACGACGGGACGGATGTATTTGCGGTCCACGGAAACCTGTGCGAACGAAAGCAGGACGTCCAGGCGGGCGACGGCCGCCGCCGTTCTCTGAACCCGGCTCATCTGGGAGGCGACCTGCTTCCGGACGGAGTCGAAGAGCTGATACTCAAGCTGGACGGATTTGTCGTGCGCGCCGAGGATGCGGCCCTCCAGCTCCTTGAGCTCCGGGGTGATGAAACGCTCACAGTTCGTCAGCGTCTGTTTGCGGATGTATTCGGGCGGCGCCTGGTCCTTATAGGCGTTGCTGATCTCTATGTAGTACCCGAAGACGCGGTTGTAACCGACTTTCAGCTTCGGGATGCCGGTTTTCTCCCGTTCCTGCGCCTCGATTTTCGCAATCACGCCGCGCCCGTCGCTCATGTCCCCTTTGAGCAGGTCCAGTTCCGCGCTGAAGCCGGGGCGGATCACGCCGCCCTCCCGGATGGAAAACGGTGGCTCGTCCACAATCGCCCGCTCGATCAGTTCCCGGACATCCTGAAGCTCGTCGAGATCCGCCCAGATTCCCCGGAGCAGCTCGGAGCGGGAATCCTTCAAAAGGGATTTGAGCATGGGGAGCGATTCGCACGCAAAGGAAAGGCTTTTGAGCTCCCTGCCGTTTGAAGTCCCGTAAACAATGCGGGACATCAGCCGCTCCAGGTCGTGGATGCCGGAAAGCCGGCCGGAAAGCCCGTCCCGCAGGATGCTGTCCTCGGAAAGCTCCTCCACCGCGTTCAGCCTCCGGCCGATCTGCGCCGGACTGAGCAGCGGGTTTTCAATCCAGCTGCGGATCAGGCGCTTGCCCATCGCGGTTTTCGTGCGGTCCAGAACCCACAGAAGCGAGCCGCGCTTTTCCTTGCTGCGCATGGTTTCCAGCAGTTCCAGGTTTCGCCGCGTGTTCAGGCTGAGGCGCATGTACTGGGTCCCGCTGTAAAGGTCCAGCTCCTCCATGCGCTCCAGTCCGGTCTTCTCGGTCCGCTTCAGATATTTGAGCAGCGCGCCGACCGCGCGCGTGATCTCCGGCTTTTCGGAAAGGTCCAGGTCCTCCAGGCTGTTTTTGTGAAACTGCTCCAGGACCAGCGGCGCGCAGGTCTCCGATGCAAAATCGTCGCCGGAAAGCAGCTCCAGGCTGACGCTCAGCCTCTTTTTGATAAAATCGGGAAGCGTGCTCAGGTCAAGCGCCTCCTGTCCGATCAGGATTTCCCTCGGAGAGAAGCGGCTCAGTTCATTGATCAGCCGCTGGGTCAGTTCCTCCGCGTTTTTCCCGGTCAGCGTGGTCGCGTGCAGTTCCCCCGTGGAAACATCCGCGAAGCAGACGCCGGCCTGCGTGCCGGAAACGCAGAGGGAACAGATGTAATTGTTGCGCGATTCGTCCAGCATGCTGCTTTCCAGAACGGTTCCGGGCGTCACGACGCGGATGATGTCCCGCTTGACCAGCCCCTTCGCAAGCGCCGGATCCTCCATCTGCTCGCAGATGGCGACCTTGTACCCCTTCGCGATCAGGCGCGCGACGTAAGTCTCATAGCTGTGAAACGGGACGCCGCACATCGGCGCCCGCTCCGGCTGGCCGCAGTCGCGCCCCGTCAGCGTCAGTTCCAGCTCGCGGGACGCAAGCTTCGCGTCGTCGTAAAACATCTCGTAAAAGTCTCCGAGGCGGAAGAACAGGATCGTGTCCGGATATTGTTTTTTCACTTCAAAATACTGCTTCATCATGGGGGATAATTCCGCCATACTCGCTGACCGCCTCCATTTCCCTTCAAATCCGCATTCGCTCCGTCTTTGCGGGATGAATCCCACTCATTAGTGGCATCCGCTGCAGGAGCCGCATTCGCCGCCGCAGGAATGCTCGACGTAATCCGCCGTCTCCGGGTCCGCGCCGTTCGCGCTCTGCTCGATGATCGCGTTGACGCGGCGCAGCAGGGTGTCCATCTGGGCCTTGGCTTCGTTGTACGCAGCCATGCTCGGAACCTTCATGATGGTTTCATACAGGCTGTTCAGCTCCTGCTGATAAGCCTGAAGCTTTTCCTGATCGCGGTCCTGTTTCCTGGCCTCCGATTCCAACGACATTCTTTTCAGGTTATACTGGCCGATCAGGTCCTGCAGGCCCTCGTCGTCATCCGTATTCTGAACCGCAAGCTGCATTTTCAGGTATCTGTCGTCCTTCTGAATTTCCTTGCCCAAATCCCTTGTCATCTGAATAATATCCATATCGTCTCTCCTTCATAAAAATGTCAGATCAGTTCCCCGCTCAGAATCCAGTTGCGCGCGCCGGTGACGCGGACGTCGGCAAACCCGCCGGTCAGGGCGGGTTTGCCCGGAAAATCGACCACGATGTTTCCGTCCGTGCGGCCGGTCAGGAGCCCCGTCTTCGGATTTTGCCTTTCGATCAGCACTCTCTGCACCGTCCCGACGGAAGAGGCGCAGCGCCTTGCGGCAATCGCCTCCTGCTCCGCGCACAGTTCCTGAAACCACTTGGTTTTTTCGCCCATCGGCACAGGATCCGGCAATCCGGCCGCTCTTGTCCCCGTGCGGGGCGAATAGATAAAAGTAAACAGGGAAGTAAATTCCACGCGCCGGATCAGATCGACCGTATCGAGGAACTCTTCATAGCTTTCCCCGGGAAATCCGACAATCACGTCGGAAGTAAGGGAAAGATCGGAAATTTTTTCTTTCGCGTAAGCAGTCAGGTCCAGGTATTGCTCCCTCGTGTAACCGCGGTTCATCTCTTTCAGAACCCGGTTGTTTCCCGACTGGAACGGCAGGTGGAGATGATGGCTGATATGCCTGCCCGCCGCGATGGTATCGATCAGCTCTTTGGTCAGGTCCTTGGGATGAGAGGTCATAAAACGGATGCGGTAATCGCCCTCGGCTTCGTCCAGCATGCGCAGGAGAGCGGCAAAGCTGACCGGGTGTGCAAGGGATTTGCCATAGGAGTTGACATTCTGGCCCAGCAGGGTAATGTCTTTGTATCCGTCCCGGACAAGCCCCCGGAATTCCTCCAGAATCGCCTCCGGCTCGCGGCTGCGCTCCCGTCCCCGAACATAGGGCACGATGCAGTAGGAACAGAAATTGTCGCAGCCGTACATGGCGGTGAGCCACGCCTTGACTTTTCCGTCCCGCTGGACCGGAAGGCCCTCCGCGATCTCGCGGTCCCCGCTGTCGTCCCCGCGCTCGAACACGCGCCCGCTTTCCGTCAGCGCGCGCAGCAGAAGCTGCGGGAAGCGGTGGATCACGTGGGTCCCGAACACAAGACCGACAAACGGAAACACGGAACGAATCCGCTCGGCGGCTTTTTCCTCCTCCATCATGCAGCCGCAGACGGCGATCAGCGTGGACGGATGCCGGCGTTTCACATTCTTCAGCGCGCCGACGTTTCCGAACACCCGGTCCTCCGCATGTTCGCGCACCGCGCAGGTATTGAACAAAATAAAATCCGCGTCTTCCTCGTTTTCCGTAAACGAAAATCCCATTTGAGCAAGGAAGCCCTTGATCTTTTCGCTGTCGGAAACATTCTGCTGGCAGCCGTAAGTGCGCACCAGCGCCAACGGCGGGCCGCCGCGCGTCCGCATCGCCATGATTTCTCGAACCCGCCGGACGGCTTCGCCGTTATCCGGCGCCGGTAGATGAGACAGGAACGGGGCTTCTTCTGGCAAACGGAATTCCTCCCATGTGTTTGGATTACAAATTATTATAACATGAACCGCGGAGCCGCATAAAAACGCGTGATCAGCCCGCAATCATGGTTCAATGTTCTCTCAGGCGTCGGAAGCTCTGCTTCCGCTTACGCCGTGAGGTTATTATAGCATAGCGCCAAACGGGCTTCAAGAAAAAAGCGGAAAAAGCCCCGTGACTTTCCAATTTGGAGCCTCGGGGCGATCTCTTGATTTTGTTGGAATTGAATCTGATCATTGCATTTGACGTGCTGACGGAAAGTCTTTTGTTTCCGCCGGAATGGCTTCACAGGTTGCTGGCGGCGCCGCTGGTGTGGGACCTCACTCCGTCGGTCATTGCGCTCAAAAGCTGGCCCGTTGTGACTAAAAACAGCCGGCTTGCCGACGCAATTAACGGGGACGGTACAGCCCGGGGGAAAAACGCCACAGCAGGATGCTCCTACGAAGCTTCGGGTCCATTCTGCGGTCCGCCGTCAGAAGACGGTTATATCCGAAGGCCTGAAGGCAGCCGCGGACGGAACGCGCATCGTTGCCCTCGCGCAGAAGGACGTCCACCGCGTTCATAACGGCCTGCGGCACTCTGATCCGTTCCACAAGCCGAAGCAGTTCCGCATCCTCCGGGCAGTTGCTCCTGACCGCGTCCGCAATGCGGAGGACCGACTCCACGCGCTGGAAAATATCCGTCCCGGCGGGCTTCTGCTTGCCGCGTTTCAGCTCGCAGGTTTCATTCCTTCTAAGCACCACAGGCGCCTGAACCACGGCGTCAGAAAGCAGCAGACACCGGGCGATGAATTCCTCCGAATACCCGTAGCGGCAGGCTTCCTCAAATTCAATCTGTCGTTCCAGCAGGAAGGATCGCCGAATCAGCACTGCGGAGATATCGATCGCCGCGCCCCGCAGAATCCAGCTTTTCAGATACTGATTTCCGCCGTGGTGAAGGATCGCGCTGCTCAGCGAACGCCGTTCCGCCGACCGGGCTTCCTCGCGGCCGGTGCAGCCAAATACAAAATCCGCCTTGGTCCGCTTTGCGGTTTCCAAAAAAGCAGGGACAAAGTTTTCATACAGCCTGCGGGCAAAAATAAAAGAAATATAACTGCCGTCGGCTTTCTGAATTCCCGTATTCAGCGCCGCGGAAGCCGTCGAATTCCCATTCTGGATCACATAACCGTGGAGTCCCATCTCTTTCATCTGCCGCACCGCCTGCAAAACGGTACGATCCACCGAACCCATATCGACAACGATCAGTTCCGAGTTCAGTTCTTCAGCCTGCTTCTGAACAAAACGAAGGATCCCGACAATCTCTTCTTCCACATTTTTAACCGGCAAGATCAAAGAAAGTTCCATAGCCTGCACTGTAATATACACCTCTGCTTCTATCAGCCATGATCCGCAAACAAAGTATACCATATTATCCACGGGATAAAAGTCTTAATTTACACAGATCGATTGGTGGAATTTCAGTTTTCTTGTTTGATTTCCACTTGGAATGAAACAATCCGACGAAAGCGTAAGAATTTGTTACACTCTTGTAAAATTGTCTATTTTATCTTCACAGAAAAGAATGTAATTTTGTCTGGGAGTGACCGATATGGAATTTGACGCGGTAATGAAACGTGCCGCCATCAGTGCGACAGTGGACCTTTCCCTTCACGGGATTGTAACCGATCCACGGCGCAGTATGAAGAACGCGGTGGATTTGTTCAGCTATCTGACGGAAGATATTTTCGGTGAAAGCATTATTTCAAAAGTCCGCCAAGAAGCGAAAAATCCCAGGAGCTGTTTTTATCGGATGATTACCTCCATGGTTCAGAACGTTGACCATTCCATTTTAAAGGAAATCGGAACCAACATGTGTTTTAACCGGGCGGCCGTCCTTACGGACCAGGTCCAGGAGCCGGAGGCGGCGGAAAGAAAAAACCTGTGGAGGATCTCACCGGAAAATTTATGTGAAGCGGTAGAATTTATTAAAAAAGAGGGGGTCTATTTTTTCGTTATCTGCGGTTTACACCCCCTCCGTTACCAGGACAAGATTTTCGAAGCGTGCAGAAAAAACCACGACTGTGTGTTTTATATCACTTCCGAAGGCTGCGACATCAGCGACAGCCTGGCGCAGAAAATCATCGAAACCGGAAATATTATTTTATCCGTGAGGATCAACACTTTCGCCGACCCGGAAAAAATGGCGGAAGGGTGCGGCCGCTCTTTTCATATTCTAAAAAGCAGGAAATGTCTCTTCGGATACATCGCGGAAATCGGCTCACCCGCTGCAAAATCATGCTGCAGCGACGGTTTCATCAACTGCATGGCAAATTACGGTTGCCTTTTCGGCTGGTACTATATTTCAAAAGCCGGACAGAAGATCGATTCCTGCCGTCTGGCGGTAAGTAAGCTGATGAATTCCTCTCTGACCTCGCGCAGCAAGCCTCTTCTCCTCCTCAGTCCCGAAACGGACCGCATGATCTTAAAGAGATTTGTAACCGGAGGGCGGTGCTATCTGATTGATTCCAGCCAGGGCATCCGGTGCCGGTATTGTACCCAGAAAGCGCGGTAAAATCAACGGCGGTCCGACCCGCCGCTTTCCCCTGTCAGCTTTCCCAAATATCGGGCGGCTGTAAACTGTTTGCTGTCATCGATAAAGTATTTTAATTTATCGACGAGTTCCTTCGGCTGTTCCTTCATTCCGTTACGCGCCCATTGTATCACAATTCCGACAAGGCCGTACGTGTAAAACTCGGCGATAAAATTTTTATCGTTCTCACGAATTCCTTTCCCATCCTCCATCTCCCCTATGATTTCAATCAACAGGCTTTTGGTGAGGTTGAAGAAGTAGTCCTGAAAGGCATTTTGCCCTGTCACGTTAAATGCGTTTCTGTAAAAGCATTTTTCCCTCTTCATTGTGCTCAGAATATCCAGCATGACGTCGCTCCAGTCATGAAAAGTTTTTTGAGAGGATACGGCGGAGACCACTTCGTTATAATAAATCCAGTTGACCAAATCATACTTATCTTTAAAATGATAATAAAATGTCTGGCGGTTGACGCCGCATTTCTTCACGATATCTGAAACCGATATTTTTCTTAGGTCCTCTTTTTTCATTAGTTCCTTAACGGATTGGGCAATCGCCTTTTTCGTAATCAATGATTCTGACATAAGCGTCCCCTTTCCCGGCTGAATGTCTGAAAAGCAAATTTTCAGTCCGCTGCTTCCCGAATGGGCTCAGGAAGTTGGATCGATACCATCGTGGCCCGTCTGGCCGCCGCTTTTGTAACCGTGAATTTCATCTTTTGAAATTCGAAATTATCGCCTGCAGCCGGAATTTTGCCAAGCCGCTCCATGACCCACCCGCTGACTGTTACGGAGTCGGACTCGTCCTCTGATTGATCTATTTTAAAGAAATCGAACATATCGTCAAGGCTGACGGCACAGTTTACCTCATAGGACAAATCATTTATTTTCTTAAAATAATCTATCACTTCATCGTGTTCATCCCAGATATCGCCTACGAGCTCTTCCAAAATATCCTCCATTGTGACGATGCCTTCCGTCCCTCCGAATTCATCCACAACAACCGCCATATGGGTTTTCATTTGCTGTAAAAGGCGCAGAAGGTCCGATATTTTCATGCCGGTTCCAACATAGGAAACTTTTTTGACTATCTGCGCGATTGCGGTTTCCCCTTTGTAAAGAGCCCGGAAATAGTCTTTTTCATGAATCATGCCAACAATGTTATCTATGGAATCTTCATAGACCGGCAGCCGTGAGTAACTTGTCTCAAGAAAAAGATCAGTAATTTTATCCATGGGCATTTTTCGGTCTACCGCGACGATATTAACCCTTGGAGTCAATATGTCATTTGCATCCAAATCATTAAATTCTATTGCGGAGCGGATCAGTTCACCGTTGCGTTCGTCAATTCCCCCATCACTCTGGGCCTCATCGACAAAAGTCATCAGTTCCTCCTGCGTAACTTTTTTTTCATCCCTGCGTTTAAAAACGTGGCCCAGCAGTTTTTTCCAGCCGGAAAAAAGATAGTTCAGAGGAGTAAACAGCATTACAAAAAAGTTTAAAATCGGTGTTGCCGACAGTGCGAAACTTTCAGGACTTTCTTTCGCCAGAAATTTTGGCGATATCTCACCAAAAATCAATACTATTGCAGTCATAGCGGCCGTCGAAACAGTGACACCTGCGCCCCCGAACAGGCTTGTAAAAAGAATGGTTGCGACGGAGGCACTGGCAATATTTACGATATTGTTGCCAATCAGTATGGTGGACAGCAGGCTGTCATAATTTTCCGCAAGCATTAGTGTGACGGCTGCACGGGTATTTCCGTTATTGGCCAGGCTTTTAATTCTCACCTTATTCAAAGTAGTAAACGCTGTTTCACTTGCTGAAAAAAACGCTGACATAAGGATAAACAACAGGATCAACAATATTTGAGACGTGGATTTATCCATGGAGGTCCCCTTAACTCTTAAAGTTTTTTTTATATTATCATAATTTCCATATTTTTTCAATTTCATTTTATTCTCAGAAACTTTTTGTAATAATTCGTTTTGACTCTTGCAAACAATCCGTAAATATGATACTATGTTAAAGCTGTCGAAAAACATGACAGACGGGGTATTAGCTCAGCTGGGAGCGCAAGCTGCCACCTGTACTCCCCCACAAGAAAAAGACAAACGAAAAATTGGAAAATCCGGAAAACCGCATGAATACTAGGTTTTCTGACATGAGGGGCATTAGCTCAGCTGGGAGCGCAACGTATCGGCTGTGCAACACCTCAAAAGTAAGCAAGTCAGAAAATTGAATATGCCGCAAATGCCTCAAAGTCAGGGGGTATTGCTAAATGGGGGTATAGCTCAGCTGGGAGCGCAACGTATCGGCTGTGCAACACCTCAAAAGTAAGCAAGTCAGAAAATTGAATATGCCGCAAATGCCTCAAAGTCAGGGGGTATTGCTAAATGGGGGTATAGCTCAGCTGGGAGAGCGCCTGCATGGCATGCAGGAGGTCAGCGGTTCGATCCCGCTTATCTCCACCAAAAACAATAAGCCACAAGGCCAAAACCTTGTGGCTTGCGTTTTATCTACGGTGACCGGGCACTTGATAAATATCAGGGGAATGCGGAGATCAGTCATCTCATGATGGGTACTCCCTGATATCCTCATTTTCATAGAGCAATCCCATTACCAAAAGCGAGGAAAGAGCTATGTTTTCCAATTGGAGGACATAGCTCTTTTTGGTACTCTAAAAGCGTAGATGTAAGACGCCGACGGGCGTTTCGCATTTGCGCTTATTCTTTTACAATAAGAGAGTAATTGGTCCGGCGTGGCTCTTTTTGGAGCGAAGCCTCCGACATAAAAACTGCCGGCCATCCCTTATTGTAAACGTTCGATTAAGCAGGTTGAAACCCTACGGGGCTTTCGCGTAACGAACCAAACTGAATCGCAATAAGCGCAGATGGGCAACAATTACAAACATCTATTCAGGAGGTTCGGAATGATCAGCGTGGGTATCGACGTGTCAAAAGAAAAGAGCACTGTCTGCATAGTGATCCATGGTAATTGCTCCGTGATATGATTTTTTTATCGTCGGATTTGTCAGATTTTCGATATCATATCCGGCCGTCAAGACAAGCTGGTCGGTCACAAGCCGTTTATCCACCAGATCAAGCACCAGCAGATCGGTCATTTCCCGCACGATCAGCTTCGCTTTGTCAAAAGTATAGGCGGATTGCAGCACCTGCCCCGATCCAACACTGTTTGAGCCTGGCTTATATGCTTTAATATCGGCAATCGTGCATGGCTCCCACCCCCATGCGTGGTCGATCAGCAACTCGGCGTTGACGCCGAACAGCCTGTACAGTAAATCCTCGTTATAGTAATCGGTAGGTTTACCGAGAGAGCATCTCGCAATATCCCCCATCGTAAAGAGGCCGTGTTCCTCCAGCTTCTTGGCATATCCTTTTCCAACACGCCAAAAATCTGTTAAAGGCCGGTGCGACCACAGCAGGCGACGGTAGCTCATTTCGTCTAATTCGGCGATCCGCATACCGTTGTTATCAGCTGGTATGTGCTTTGCCTGGATATCCATAGCGATCTTGCTGAGGTACAGGTTTGTGCCAATTCCAGCCGTTGCTGTAATGCCAGTTGTTTTGAGTACATCCAGAATCATTTCCTTGGCAAGCTCACGGGCTGAGAGATTGTAGGTGTTCAGATATGCGGTGGCATCAATAAATACCTCGTCAATGGAGTAGACATGAATATCCTCGGGTGCGATGTACTTCAAATAAATATTGTAAATCCGTGTGCTGTACTCTATATAATAGGCCATCCTCGGCGTTGCGACAATATAATCCAACGAAAGACCCGGTGAGGATTTCAGTTCGGTATCGTTACAGGAGGCACCGGAAAAGGCTCGTCCCGGTGCTTTGCGCAGCCGTCCCGCATTTACTTCCTTGACCTTCTGTACGACCTCAAACAGCCTCGCCCTGCCGGGGATGCCGTATGCTTTGAGGGAAGGAGAGACGGCGAGGCAGATGGTTTTTTCGGTGCGGCTTGCATCAGCGACAACGAGGTTGGTGGTCAGCGGATCAAGCCCTCGTTCCACGCACTCGACCGAAGCGTAGAAGGATTTTAGATCGATTGCGATATAGGTCCTGTTCTCCATGCTTATTCTCCGGCCTCCTCCTTTAAAAGTCATCTGTTTGCAGATTGAAATTACAGAGTTCCCATTTTACGTTTCCCCACTATGCTTCATGAAAAACCACGTTTCAGGGGTACCATTCGTTGAAATATATAGTACATTACCCTAAAATTAGAAACCAAGTTGTTTCAGCGTTTTCACAATGTCTGATAAAGTGCATTTAACATCGCACTTATTATACCATGCTTAACCGCAAGAGGGTCCGTGCCGTCACAGAGATGTGGCGGTTTTTTTATCCAAAATCCAATCGGGAAGGAAGATGCCAAATGGCAAAGCAGCAGAAGACGAAAATGCCGCCGCAGGAGGATATCCGCATGCAGGAATTTCTGGACATGATCGCACCCTCGGTGATCAAGTTTTTCACGGATTATTTTATCTGCGGCAACACATTTCGGTGCGTTTGGGCTTTGCGTGAATACCCGACGACGACCGATGAGCAGGCCATCTTACGCTATCTCGGAGAAAAAGACGGCGTAACCCTGCACCTCTACACCAGGCACGTCACACCCATGGAGGAAAGGAAAATCATCTCAAATGCTGCGAACAAAAACCGTATGCAGCGGAGCAGCACACAGGATCTTCAACAAACCGTCACAGCTGAGTCGAATTTACAAGACGTCACCACCCTTGTCACACAGATGCACCGGAGTAAGGAGCCGCTTCTGCATACGGCGGTTTACATCGAGCTCTCCGCCCACAGTCTGGAACAGCTCGGTCTGCTTCAAACCGAAGTGCTGACAGAACTCATTCGTTCCAAGCTCAATGTAGATAAACTCCTGCTCCGCCAGCAGCAGGGATTCCAGAGCGTCATCCCCTCCGGCTGGAATGCGTTTTCCAGCCAATTTGAGCGGGTCCTGCCCGCAAGCTCCGCCGCCAACCTGTACCCGTTCAACTATTCGGGCAAAACAGATCCCCATGGCTTTTACCTGGGCCGCGATAAGTTCGGCTCAAACGTAATCGTGGACTTTGATAAGCGGGACGATGATAAAACCAACAGCAATATTTTGATCCTTGGCAATAGCGGCCAGGGCAAAAGCCACCTTTTGAAGCTGATCCTCTGCAATATCCTTGAATCCGGAAAAAGCGTGATCGGCCTCGATCCGGAACATGAATACGTTGATCTGGCCGAAAACCTCGGGGGATGCTTTGCCGACCTCATGAGCGGCCAGTATATGATCAACCCTTTGGAACCCAAGACCTGGGACGAAGGCGGCAGCCCCGAGGACAAGGAAGCGCCCCAGGCATTCCGGCAGCGCACAAAGCTCAGCCAGCATATTTCTTTCCTGAAGGACTTTTTCCGCTGTTACAAGAATTTTTCCGACCGCCACATCGATGTTATCGAAATCATGCTGGGTAAGCTCTATGAAAAATGGGGGCTCAGCGACCGCACCGATTTCAGCAAGCTGGAGGCCGCTGATTACCCCATCCTTTCCGACCTGTACGCGCTGATTGAGGATGAGTACAAAAGCTACGACCAGGCAAAATATCAGCTCTACACCGCCGAGCTCCTGCAGGAAATCCTGCTGGGGCTCCACTCCATGTGCCAGGGCGCCGAGAGCAAATTCTTCAACGGCCATACCAATGTGACTTCCAACCGCTTTATTGTGTTTGGCGTCAAGGGATTACTGCAGGCCAGCCGGAATGTCAAGAGCGCTCTCCTGTTCAACGTCCTTTCCTTTATGTCCGACAAACTGCTGACCGAAGGCAATACGGCCGCCAGCATCGACGAGCTGTATCTGTTCCTGACCAACAATGGCGGCGGGAACGGTAACAATTATGTGGTCATTGAGTATATTCGAAGCTGCATGAAGCGGGTACGGAAAAAGGACTCCGCCATGATTCTGGCCTCGCAGAATCTCGAAGATTTCAACATCGAGGGCATCAGGGAGCTGACGAAGCCGCTGTTTTCCATCCCCACGCACGCGTTCCTCTTCAACGCTGGCAACATCGACAAGCATTTTTACATCGACTCCCTGCAGCTCGAGGAATCCGAGTACAACCTGATCCGTTACCCCCAGCGGGGCGTCTGCTTGTATAAATGCGGCAACGAGCGGTATAACCTGATGGTCACCGCACCGGAGTACAAATCAAAACTCTTCGGTACGGCCGGAGGCCGCTGATCATCGGAAAAGAGATGAAAAATTTTGGACATGAAAGAACAGCGGTTCGGGATTGAAATCGAGATGACAGGCTTGACCCGTGAGGCTGCTGCACGGGTGCTGTCCGAACATTTCGGGAATCCCGTCAGCCGCGACGGGGGGTATTACGGCGAATATTCTGTTTTGGACAGTGAGAGCCGCCGCTGGAAGGTCATGAGCGACGGCAGCATCACCTGTCAGAAAAAAGAAGGAGGCAGGCTTGTTCCCGCGGACCATGATTACAGTGTGGAGCTGGTCAGCCCCATCTGCCATTGGGGTGACATCGAAATCATCCAGGAAATCGTGCGGAAACTGCGCGGCGCCGGAATGATCGCCGATAAAAGCTGTGGGATCCATGTGCATGTGGACGCCTCTCCGCACAACGCGAACACTCTGCGCAACATCACCAATATCATGGCTGCGAAAGAGGATCTGATCTATAAGGCCATGCAGGTGGAGGTTGCCCGCGAGCACCAATATTGCAGAAAGGTCGATCAGCGTTTTCTTGAAGAACTCAATCGCAAAAAACCCAGAACGCTCAATGAGGTCAGCCGCATCTGGTACGGAGGCGCAGACCGGAGCTACCACCATTACGACGATTCCCGTTACCACTGCCTGAACTTACATAGCGTGTTCCAAAAGGGCACAATTGAGTTCAGGCTTTTTAATTCCACCACTCATGCTGGAAAGATCAAGGCATATATCCAGTTCTGCCTCGCCATTTCCGCGCAGGCCCTCAACCAGCGCTGCGCCAGCAGGCAGAAAACCCACAGCACCAATGAAAAATATACTTTCCGCACCTGGCTTTTACGGCTTGGGCTGATTGGGGATGAATTCAAAACCGCCCGGCTGCATCTGCTGGAGCATCTGGACGGCTGTATCGCGTGGAAAAACCCCGAGCAGGCTATACAGCAAAAGCAAAGGTTACGGCAGAAAAAAGAAAAAGAACTGGAATCGGCCGCAGAAAGCCAAGCCCAACAGGAGACTGCAACGGCCACTCCACAGCAGGAACCGGCCGGGGAGGACGAGTCCCCGGCCCTTGTCATGCGTATGTAAACATATAAAGGAGATGTGTTTTTGTGAGCAAATCTATGCTGTATATCGCTTACGGCAGCAACCTTAACCTTCCGCAGATGGCTTACCGCTGCCCGACCGCCAAAGTGGTTGGAACAAGCGAGATCAGGGATTATGAACTGCTGTTCCGCGGCGGACGCCGTGGGGCGGTTGCCACCGTGGAGCCGCTCAAGGGGGCAAATGTTCCCATTCTGTTATGGAAGATCCGGCCTGCCGACGAGCAGGCACTCGACCGGTATGAAGGATACCCCCATTTTTATCACAAAGAGATCCTGCCGGTGCAACTTGGGGGAAAGACACAACCGGCCATGGTCTACATCATGAACGACAGGCATCCCTTCGGGACCCCTTCGGATTACTACCTGGGAGTCATCATGGAGGGTTATAAAACGGCGAACTTTGATACGGATTTTCTGGAAAGGTCCGTGGAAAAGTCCATCCGTCTGGCCGAAGAACAAGAGCAGTCCGAACAGGAATCATCGGATCTGGAACAAGGCAGTCTGTTCAATATGAAATGGAAATAACGCTCAATCGATTATTGCAATAGGAGCGTAAAGCGGACGCCCTACTACCCGCCGGGGTGTCTGTTCTTTTCTGCCCAAAGGAGGAATGCTTCATGGCCGCACCCGCTGTGGCCCTTGCAGTTAAGGCGGCGGTTGCCGCCGCCACAGACAAACGGACGTGGAAGGTGATCGCAGTAACCATCACCGCTGTCCTGATGCCCTTTATTCTTGCCGTACTTTTACTCATGAGTTTTCTCTCCGGGGGCGCGGCACACAACAACGACGCTGTGAATCTCGCCTTCCACGGAGGGACGATCTCCTCGGATGTTCCCTCTGAATATCGGCAGCATATTGAAGAAATGCAAGATGCGTTCAGCCAGCTGGACGATGCGATCGCACAGCTACATATTGAATCCGGGGACGGAAGCCTCGACTCCACGCGGGTCAAGGCTGCTTTTTATTCTCTGTATTTCGGCGCCGACTCCCTGCAGGGGGTGGACTACGATTCGTTTGCCGGCTGCTTTGCAAAAACGGAAACCCGCACCCGCACTGTTCAGAATCCGGATGGAACCCATACTGAACAGAGCTATGACGCAGCTGTTCCGCTGACTGATCTCAATCAGGTCTATAAGAATCTTGACAGACTCCTCGGCCGGACCGTCACGGACGATGAAAAATCCAATGCCGATGAAATCTGTAAAAGAGCTTTGGGCGAAACCGGCACAGGGCCCACCGTCTCATCGCAAGTCCCCTCCACTGCCGGCCTGATTTCCCCTGTCGGAAGTAACTGGCGAGCACTGGTCACCTCGGAATTCGGACCCCGCATTGACCCGATCAACGGAAAAGCCACTGTCCATACAGGCATCGATCTGGGCGTACCGACCGGCACACAGGTCCATGCGGCGAAGGATGGAACTGTTTCCAAGATTGCCTGGGATCCTGACGGCTATGGGAATTATCTTATGATCGACCATGGCGGCGGGCTGGTCACGCTGTACGGACACTGCTCCCAAATTATCGCCCATGCAGGGCAAGCTGTCAAAGCCGGCGACGTCGTCGCACTTTCTGGAAACACCGGCCACAGCACAGGCAGCCACCTGCACTTTGAAGTGCGCATCGGCGGCAAGGCAGTCAACCCCAGAGGGTATCTGCCGTAAAGCAAGCCCCGTATATACAGGAGACCTTTTAATATAAAACGATCGAAGCCGTCTCTTGGGAGGCGGCTTTTTGTGCTTCGAAGGAGGTAAAGCATGCTGAACTCAGTGGCATGTAATCCGGGAAGCAATCATATGGAGGCAGGCCATGCGACTTGTCTATATTTTTCAAGAGAGGTGTGATTCAGATGGTGATCAAACTCGGTGTGGATAACGGCAACTACAACACCAAATCCTCAGAGGGGATGCTGTACGCCTCCGGGTACGCGGCAAGCGATAAGGAATTCATCACGGATGAGATGCAGCTCTGCTATGGCGGCAGATATTACGCCATCGGTGAAAAGCGAGTGCGGTTTCAGCAGGATAAGACGAAAGCTCCTGATACCTTTCTTCTGACGTTGCCGGCCATTGCGTCCGCCATGAAAAAGGCGGGTGTTCGGGAAGCCGATGTCATTCTGGGCGTAGGGTTGCCCATCGAAGCATACGGAATGCAGAAAGACGCCTTCCGCCAATATTTTCTGCGCGGAAATCTGACTTTCCGGTTTGAAGGAACGGATTACCACTGCCACATTGCGGACTGCAAGGTGTTCGCCCAGGGGCATGCGGCGCTGTGCCGGTATTACCCTCAGCTCCGGGCATACCGCAGCATCACTCTGGCGGACATCGGGGGGTATACGGTAGATGTTCTAACCATGCATGGCTCCAAGCTGGACCGATCAAACTGCACAAGCCTCCGGATGGGCACCATTACGCTCTATACCCGCATTCAGGACATCCTGCGGCGGCGGGACATCCTGCTGACCGACGAGCTTGTCACCGACGCCATCCGCGGTAAAATTCAGCACGCGGATCAGGATTTCATCCGGCAGACCGTGGAGCAGGAGATGCAGAAGTATATCAGGGAATTGTTCAACACGCTGCGGGAACGGGGCCTCGACCTGAAGCTCCCCACCGTGTTCGCGGGTGGCGGCGCGGAACTGCTCGGCGGCATGCTGCGTGACAGCAGCGTCAATACAGTGGCCGTTCTGAACCGCTTCGCCAATGCGGACGGTTATCGTCTGCTGTTGGGGTGAGCAGGATGAGAAAACGCTTCAATGTCTCCTTCGATTTGCAAGCCGCGCGGCACAGAGAAGCGGCCCGCCTGCTCGATGAGCAGCCCGTCGGGCAGCGCACGGAATTTATTGTGGATTGTATCCTGCGATATGACCAGGCGGTGAAACTGGAAAAGATCGTCCGCATGACCATTCAGGAGGGACTGCGGTATTTCACCGATTACCAAGCGCCGTCCGACCCGCCTGCCTTCTCTGCTGTTCTGCAACTGGATGAGGCAAATCTTTCGGATGTGCCGGACAGCCTGCTCCACGCGATGGATGACCCATAACTCCGCTCATACGCCTTGTTGGGTGTTTGGAGCAACAATTCGCGCCTGCTCAACTTCTGTATGCACCCTGTCAGGTGTCTGGCCTTGTACCCTTCAAGCTCTGTCAGTTGCAGGACCAATACGGAAATCCCGGCAACTTGGGAGGAATTGAGGGGCCAGACTGTCGAGAGTTGCCATTACCATCCGGCTGACCGAAGCTGGAACCTGCTGACAGATGATCCCTCCCTGAGCCAGCCGACCCAGGCGCCCGAGATACGAATGTAAAGTGTCGACATAGGATCAAAGGCCGTAGACGTTGGTTTGAAAACAGAAAAGCCTGCTCCTCGCCCATGTCGCCGCCCGTGTGGCCCCGTGTCGCACTTTCTCCGCAGAGGTCACACAGCTGCACCGTGAGACGGTAAGGCCCGGTGCTGGGGCTTTGTGCGGAAATCTGCACAGCCAAACGCTCCGCTTTCGGGGAGTGAACCATGGGGTCGAAAACGATGCGGGTTAAAGCAGCGGGGTCGCGGTGCGCCCCCGCTGCGGCTCACACCGCCCCGCAATGCGGGTCGGGGAACGATTTGCTCCGGGGTCGGATTTCGGCCCCTGGGGTCGGTTCCGGGGTCGGCGGCTGAAAAAACAACCGTAAACCCGCATCTTTACGCCTTTACAGAGGGGTCATGACAGGAGTCATGGCCCTTTTTGTATAAAACAGAATGGAGGAAAACAATGCCGGAAGAAAGAGTAAACAAGAAGAAATTCCCGCTGTGGATGTACCCGGAAACACGCACTCTGATCGAGAAATGGTACAAACAGGACAACTGCCAGAGCCAGAGCGAGTTCATCGAAAAGGCCGTCCGTTTCTACTGCGGCTACATTTCGGCGGAGGACGGCGTGCGCTATCTGCCCGCCGCCATCACGTCCGCCATGACCGGAATGGTGGACAGTCTGGAAAGCCGGATGGCTCGCCTTATTTTCAAACTGGCTGTCGAGATGAGCATGATGATGAACATCCTCGCGGCAAACGTAGATGTGGACGAAGCCATGTTGCGCAGGCTGCGTGGCAAGTGCGTGAACGACGTTAAAAGGTCTGTCGGTTCCGTCACCTTCGAGGATGTGGTGAAATTCCAGAAGGGTGAGTAACGGCCATGCCGAAAATCATCTTTAAGTGCCGGTATCTCAAGGACGGAACCCATGCCGCCAACCTCGTGGAATACATGGCGACGCGCGAGGGCGTGGAGAAGCTTCCGGCGAATATCCGCGCCCTGCCCTCCACGGCAAAACAGCAGCGGCTCATCGGTGATCTGTTGGCTCAGTTTCCCGATACCGCGGACCTGTTCGAATATGAGGACTTCCAGAAGCGGTCTACCATTGAGAACGCCTCGGAATTCATCACGGCGGCGTTGGAACAAAATCTGGATCAGCTCGGGCACAAGGACGTGTACGTGCAATATATCGCCACCCGCCCTCATGTGGAGAAATCCGGCACGCACGGCCTGTTTTCAGATGCCGGGGCGCCACCAGTATTGTCCGAAGTGGCGGAGGAAGTCTCCCATCACACGGGAAACGTCTGGACGCCGATTATCAGCCTGCGGCGGGAGGACGCCGCCCGGCTCGGGTATGACCATGCCGCGGCGTGGATGGCGCTTCTGCGCAAACAGCGCAACCTGTTCTCCGAGCAGATGAAGATCTCCCCGGAAAACCTGCGCTGGTACGCGGCTTTTCACGATGAGGGCCATCATCCACACTGCCACATGATCGTCTATTCCATCGATCCCCGTGAGGGTTACGTTACCAAACCCGCCATCAACAAAATGCGGAGTACGCTGGCGCATGAAATCTTCCAGCAGGACCTGATGCAGATCTATCCGGAGCAGACCGCACGCCGCAACGAGCTCGCCGAACAGAGCCGTGCCGCGCTTTCCGAAATCATCGGGCAGATGGAATCCGGTGTCTACGAAAACAAGGTTATTGAAGATCTGATCTCCCGGCTTGTCGAACGCCTGAAATACACCTCGGGCAGAAAACAGTACGGTTACCTCAAGGCCGAGCTCAAGACCATCGTCGATCAGATCGTGGATGAGCTGTCAAAGGACGCGCGGGTGGCGGAAGCCTACCAGGCATGGTACGAACTACAAAACGAGGTTCTGCACACTTACGCCGACAAGCTGCCCGGCCCGCTTCCGCTTTCCCAACAGAAGGAATTCAAGCACATCAAGAACATCGTGATCGAGGAAGCCCTGCGCATCAATGAACGGCAGATCACGTTTGAGGGCGACGAGGGCATTGAGGCTCAGGCGGATACGGCAGCTGATCAGGCCGATCGGGTGTATGAGCCGGAGGATGAGCCAGACGATGAATCCCCAGAAGACGGGAATTTTCCGGACAGCACATCAGAAGGCCCGGAACCCATTGAAAGTCCGCCCGCGACACCCCACCCATATATCGAATGGAGCGACCGCTACAAACAGGCCCGTGAATTTTTGTACGGGAAAGACGATATGGAGCCGGATTTAGCTCAGACGCTCCGGCTGTTTCAAGAAGAAGCCGATGCTGGAAACGCACTCGCCATGCATGATCTCGGACGCATGTACGCAGACGGACTGGGGATAGAAGCCGATGCGGGGATTTCTTTCACCTGGTACGAAAAGGCCCTCACAGCCTTTTATGAGATTGAAACGGGGAAAAGCCACCGCTATGTGGAATACCGCATCGGCAAGATGCATGCGGCTGGCAACGGCACCGATCAGGATTATGAAGAAGCGGCGGGCTGGTTTGAGAAATCTGCCTCGGAGAATTACAAGTACGCGCAGTATTCCCTCGCCGGCCTGTATTACCGTGGCCAGGGCTTGGAACAGAACTACAATACGGCGTTTGTTCTCTATGACAAAGCGGCGCGGCAGCACTTCCCATATGCGTCCTACGAACTGGCGAAGATGTACCGCGACGGTATCGGCACGGCAAAAAATCATGATGCGGCCGCCGCCTGCTTCCGGGAAGCCTTTCTCGGCTTTCAGCAACTGGAGGCTCAGAGCCGCGACGATAAGCTCCAGTACCGCCTCGGACAAATGCTTTATACGGGCACCGGAACGGAACAGAATATCGGCGCGGCGGTGCAATACCTCGAGAAATCGGCCAAGCTCGGGAATGCCTATGCCCAATGTCTGCTTGGAAAAATTTATCTGGCTGTTGAAAGTCCGTTGAATCCGGTTGAAAACTCCTATGCGAACCCCGAAAGTGGCATCTTCTGGCTCACCAAAGCTGCGGATGCCGGAAATGACTCCGCAGAGTATCTATTAGGAAAGCTCTACCGGGACGGCCTGTATGTGGAGCGGAACTCGGAAAAAGCCGTCGCACTGTTCACCGCGGCGGCCAAACAGAAGAACCCCTACGCCGCCTACGCCCTGGGAAAGTTGTACCTCGAAGGAACGGCTGTCGTAAAGGATACGGGTGCCGCAGCCAGATGGCTGACATTCTCGGCCGGCCTCGGCAATGCGTATGCGCAGTACGCGCTGGCAAAGCTGTATCTGGCCGACGAAGATGTGCCAAAGGATGTTCCGCGGGCGGTGGATTTACTCACAAAGGCGGCCCTGCAGAACAATTCCTTTGCCCAATACCGGATCGGCAAGCTGTACCTTCTGGGAGAGGAAGTTTCCAAAGATATGGATGCCGCCTTCCGGTGGCTCACAGACGCAGCGGAACAGAACAACCAATATGCCCAGTACATGCTCGGCAAGCTCTATCTGATGGGGCAGGATGTTCCCCGCGACCGCGAGGCCGCCGCCCGATGGCTGACGGCTTCCGCCGGGCAGGGCAATCCATACGCCCAAATTTTTCTCAATCATCTGGACTCGTTCCGTGATCCGTCCCCGATGCTGGCGGTTACCCGGCTCCTGCACCATCTGAGCCGGATCTTCCGGCAGCAGCAAGGCAGACTGTACGGAGGCCCCTCCATGGAGACGGACAGCAAGCTCCGCCGCCGGCTTCGACAGAAGAAGATGGCAATGGGCCATGCGCCCGACGAGCGGGCGCCCGAACAAACCTATTAAAAGGAGATGCACACCTGATGCAAAAGCATTATCCACAGGCAAAAGAGATCCCGCCCGCCAAAATCAATATGGTGCCGGAAAAGCCGTCCGTACATCAGCGGACGGCCTTTTTTCGCCGGTGCGGGAAACGCAAACGCTGAAAGGAAGGATCCTTCATGTCCTATATCCCGTTCACAGAGGAAGAAAAGCAAAGGGCCAACTCGGTTGACCTGGTGGATTTTTTGCAGAGGCAGGGCGAGCAGCTCGTCCGCTCCGGGCATGAGTGGCGTTGGAAACGGCACGACAGCGTGACGATCCGCGGCAGCGAGTGGTTTCGGCATTCCCGCAAGGAAGGAGGCCACGCGATTGACTTCGTCCAACGGTTTTACGACATGGATTTCCCCGGAGCGGTCACCTTTCTGCTCGGAGGCGAAGGCGGCCTGGAATGGAACCAGACCGCGAAAAGCGCGCCGCCGCCCAAAAAGAACTTCGCGCTTCCGGAGGCCAATCCGGACATGCGCCGGGTGTTTGCCTATCTTCTCAAACAGCGGTTCATCGACCCGAGCGTGCTGTCGTATTTCGCGCGCGAACACCTGATCTACGAGGACAAAGAATACCATAACGCCGTATTCGTTGGTCTGGATGAGGATGGTGCCGCCCGGCATGCGCACAAGCGCGGCACCTATACCAAGGGCGAGCCTTACAAGGGTAATGTCGAGGAAAGCGATCCGAAATACAGCTTTCACTACATTGGCGAGGACGACACCCTTTATGTGTTCGAAGCGCCGATCGATATGCTCTCTTTTATTTCCCTTCACCTGAAGGACTGGCAAAAACACAGCTATGTCACGCTGGACGGTGTGTCTGAGCACGCGATGCTGCAACAGCTGAAAAGCCATTCGAACCTGAAAAAGATTGTGCTGTGCCTTGATCACGACGAGGCCGGGATTGAGGCCACCGGCAGACTGAAGGACATCCTTGCGGAACACGATTATTACGCCCCCGCTTATATGGACATTCCTGTTTTGCAATCCCGGTACAAGGACTGGAACGAGGATATCAAGGCAAAACACGGCATTACCCCCATCCCTGCCGGGGAGCATCCGAAGCTCGTCCTGCTGCCGGAGATCTGCGAGAATCTGTTCTCCGCGTGCGAAACCCTGTCGGCCGTTCCGGATCCGAACGCTGTCATTCGGGAATATCACCGGAGGCTGACGCCGCTGGTCGATTCCGAAAAGCTCGCTGCCGCGAATCCGGAAATCGTGGGAGCCTGTCTGCAGAAGATGGCGGCGGGCGCGTTGCTGGCCGCTCAGCGGGAGCTTCGGCAAATGGAACGACCGGAAACGCTCGGGCAGCTGGTCGGAAACCTGCGGGACAGCTACAGGCCCCACCTGGACCGGGGCTGGATGCGAACCAAAGCGGAAGATATTCGCGAGGATGCGGTGAATATAGACCGGCAGTTATTCGCACCCGGCATCCGCACGCTGCAGGAGCGGCTGGCATTGGTTTCGGATTACAGGCGCCTCGCGCTTGACTGCGTGAAGGCGCAGCTTTTTGTCCGGCTGGAACTGTCCCAGCCGCTCCAGGCGCCGGAGGAAGCGGCGCCAAATTTTAGAATGAGCATGTAAGGGAGGTCTTTCTATGCAAATATCTCCGGTTGTCACACTGCTGATCGCCGGATTTCTGATGTTCGCCGTCATCGGGCTTCTGTCCCTGCTGGCGCATTATTATACCCTCAACGGAATCAAATCCCGGACGGTGGGCGACGGCCAGCACGGTACGGCCCGTTGGGCGACCAAATCCGAAATCAAGCACACCTATTCGGAAGTCCCTTTTGAGCCGGAACTCTGGCGGCAGGGCAAAAACCTTCCCTCCGCACAGGGCCTGATTATCGGCTGGCATAAAGCGCCGCTGTTTGACCGGACGGCTCCCCACGGCTACGCGCTGATTGATGACGACGATATCCACTGCCTCATGATCGGTGCGGCCGGCGTCGGGAAAACCGCAAATTTTTTATATCCCAACCTCGAATACGCATGTGCGGCCGGCATGAGCTTTCTTACGACCGATACCAAGGGAGATCTGTATCGCAATTATGGGGGGATCGCAAAAGAGTGTTACGGTTACGACGTGGCCGTAATTGATCTGCGCAACCCGACCCGGAGCGACGGGTTCAACCTGAATCATCTGGTCAACCGGTACATGGACGCCTATCTGCGGGACTATGCAAATCTGGCATATAAGGCAAAGGCCGAAAAGTATGCTAAGATTACGGCGAAGACCATCATCGGGTCGGGAGGTTTCGATATCGCTACGGCCGGCCAGAACGCCTTCTTTTACGACGCGGCGGAAGGTCTGCTGACCTCGGTCATCCTTCTGCTCGCGGAATTCTGCCCTCCGGAGAAGCGTCATATCGTCTCCGTCTTCAAACTGATTCAGGACCTGCTCGCACCGAGCGGCGTGAAGGGCAGGACTCTGTTCCAGTTGCTGATGGCGCATCTTCCGGACGACCACAAGACAAAATGGTTCGCGGGCGCGGCGCTCAACAGCGCGGATATGGCGATGCAGAGCGTCCTTTCCACGGCGCTTTCCAGGCTCAACGCATTCCTGGATTCCGAACTGGAGCAGGTTCTGTGTTTTGACACTGCGATCGACGCGGAGAAGTTCTGTAATACCAAGTCCGCGATATTTTTGGTGATGCCTGAAGAGGATTCCACCAAATACTTCATTATCAGCCTGATTGTCCAGCAGCTCTACCGGGAAATTCTTGCCGTAGCTGATGAGCACGGCGGCAAGCTGCCCAACCGTGTCATGATGTACCTTGATGAGATAGGGACCATTCCAAAAATAGAGTCAGCCGAGATGATGTTCTCATCCAGTCGCTCCCGGCGGGTGTCTATAACAGCCATCATCCAGAGCCTTGCTCAGTTGGAGAAAAATTACGGAAAAGAAGGCGCCGCCATCATCGTGGATAACTGCCAGGACACGATTTTCGGAGGTTTCGCGCCCAACAGCGAGTCGGCGGAAACCCTGTCCAAATCGCTGGGAACCCGAACGGTGATGAGCGGGACCGTTAATCGAGGCAAAAGCGACGGCTCGCAGAACCTCGAAATGATCGAGCGTCCGCTCCTTTCGCCGGACGAACTCAAATCCATGCCCAAGGGCAGATTCGTTGTGACGAAAACCGGCGCTTATCCAATGCGCACCCGGCTCAAGCTGTTTAAGGATTGGGGTATCACCTTCGGCAAACCTTATGAGGTTGAGGAAAAGTCGGCCCGGAAGGTGGAGTACGCCGACCGGTTCGAGCTGGAGGAAGAACTCATCCGCAGGAATGCGGCTTATACGGTTGACCCGGACATAGCTGAAGGTGAACCCAGTGCACACGGTGGGATCGAGCATGCGCCTGCGCAGGAGATACGCAATTTTCCGCGAAGAAAAGATCCCGTTCGCATTGAATAGGAGTGATATATCATGGGGTATTTTACATCCCTTTACGCGTCTGAGCTTCCTCACCGCGCGGTTGCCGTGTATATGTACCTGCGCGACCGAGCCGATAAGGACGGCAAATGCTACCCGGCGATCGGTACCATCGCACGGGAACTGAAGCTGTCCAAAAGCACGGTCAAGCGGGCAATTTCCGACCTTGAAAAAAGCGGCCATCTCTGCAAAGAGCCGAGGTGGCGCGAAAACGGCGGAAAATCCTCCAACCTGTATCACATCAAATAACGCTGAAAAAGGCATCACTTCCGCCAGGGAGAAAGTCTGTCTACAGGTGAACCGTGGAACGGTTCATGTTGAACCATGAAAGCGAACCTCCTACTCTAAGCAGATCTAAATCAGAGAAAAGACAAGCGGAAAGGTTTTTTTTCTTTCTTCCTTTCTTTCACCGGTATGGGAGTAACCTCCGCTGTATCCGGGTCAATCAGAATAATTTCCTTGTTCTTTTCTCTGGCATATGTAATGAGATGAGCGGCAGATTCCACAAAAACGAGCATCTGTTCTTTGTAAACCGCCAGAACGGAGCCGGAGCGGTTCACCAGTATTCATTGCAGCGGGGATAACAACTGTTTTTAAGTAAGTGTCAAAACGCCGTCACCTTGACAGAATCAATTGGTGTCGCGTTAAGTTTTCATTGCCCCTGAATGTCCGGCAAATCCGGTGGCAGATATTTGCTTTTGAGCGCGCGCAGAACATCGCTGATGGTGGAAACCGATGCCACATTCTGTATTTCCACCCCTGCTTCCCGAAGCGGGTTGTTACGACGGCTCCCGTAGTTGGTGCCTCTTTTGGGGGATCCAGTTCAGCAAATACCGTTCACGGATCGGCGATGATTTCTCCATCCGGCTGGCTGCAGGCCAGCAGTGCTTCGAGCCGTACTCTCCGGGAAAAGGTACACAAGCCGCGCAATAAAGTCATCAGATCCGCGCCGGGAAAACGAGTCAATCTGCTGGTGTACATTCGGGCCAAACTCCGCGCCGGAAAGGGCATCGGCTACGAACGGTGGGCCAGGATTTTCAACCACAAACACGGCATCCAACAGATCCGGGATATTTTTTATTTTTCTATTGACAATAATTTATGATAATGATAATATAACGATTAAGCAATCGTTTAATCGTTATATTAAGGGGGCTCACCCATGTCGACGAAGGTATTTATGCTTAATGGGTTGGACTGCGCCAACTGTGCCGCAAAAATAGAAACAGAAATTAAAAACATTGAAGGGATTAAGTTCGCTTCAGTAGATTTTGTTTCTAAGAGACTTACTTGGGAAGCTGAGTCGAATACCAATGTTCCTATGTTAGTGGAGAAGATAGAAAGCATCGTAAAAAAAATAGAACCGGATGTGAAAATTGCTTTAGTGGAAAATCCTTCTAAATCTGAAATAGAAGAAAAAGATGACGACGATGAAGAAGGGCATAAAAAAGAGATAGTCGAACTGGTGATTGGAGGAACTTTATTTGTTGTTGGATTGATTTTTAAATTTCAAAACTGGCTTGAACTTACCATATTTTTAATAAGCTATATCATTGTTGGCAGAAAAGTTGTTTTAAGCGCAATAAAGGGGATCGTACGAGGTCAGGTATTCAGTGAGCACTTCCTGATGAGTGTTGCTACAATCGGTGCCTTCTTTGTTGGAGAGTATCCGGAAGGCGTCGCCGTTATGTTGTTCTATCTGGTTGGGGAATTATTCGAGGATATGGCCGTGGATAATTCCAGAAAGTCAATCAGTGAATTAATGGATATAAGACCTGATTATGCAAATTTACAGGTTGGCGAAGAACTCAAAAAAGTATCTCCTGATGAAGTAAATATCGGTAATAAGATCGTAGTAAAACCGGGAGAAAAAATTCCTCTTGACGGCAAGGTCATAGAAGGCACTTCAATGGTTGATACAGCGGCATTGACCGGAGAATCCGTTCCACGTGAGTTAAAACCCGGAAGTGATGCTTTGAGCGGGTTTGTAAATAAGAATGGCGTTTTGACTATTGAAGTTACAAAAGGATTCGGAGAATCTACAGTTTCAAAAATCTTGGATTTAGTACAGAATGCCAGCAACAAAAAAGCGCCAACTGAAAAATTTATAACAAAATTTGCGCGTTACTATACTCCGGTTGTTGTATTTGGAGCATTGGCATTAGCAATTATTCCGCCTTTGGTTATTCCAGGAGCATCCTTCTCTGACTGGATTTACCGAGGGTTAGTATTCTTGGTGGTTTCCTGCCCCTGTGCGTTAGTGCTTTCAATACCATTGGGATTCCTTGGGGGAATTGGGGGAGCTTCAAAAAAGGGAATATTAGTAAAAGGCGGCAACTACCTTGAAGCATTGAACAATGTTGAAGCAGTTGTTTTTGATAAGACGGGGACTTTAACCAAAGGTGTATTCAAGGTTACAAAAGCGATTTCTGAAAACGGTTATACAGAGGATGAACTGATCAAATATGCGGCATATGCTGAAAGCTATTCAAATCATCCGATTGCACTTTCAATTATAGCTGCTTATCATGCTGAAATTGATAAATATAAAATTGAAAATTATCAGGAAATAGCGGGACATGGAATTAAGGTCAATGTCAATGGAAAGGAAGTACTCGTTGGAAATACTAAATTAATGATCAGTGAAAACATCCAATACACTGATGTGGATACGTTAGGCACAGTAGTACATGTGGCCATAGACAAAAAGTATGCGGGCAGTATCATAATTTCAGATGAGGTGAAAGAAGACTCTGCAAAAACAATTAAAGAGTTGAAAGCGCTTGGCGTTAGAAAAACAGTTATGCTTACTGGCGACTTGAAGAAGGTGGCAGACAATATCGGCAAGGAATTAGGTTTAGACAAGGTTTATTCTGAACTGTTACCCGCCGATAAAGTTGAAAAAGTTGAATCCCTGGAAGCCCAAAAATCTCACAAGGGAAAGATTGTATTTGTTGGTGATGGAATTAACGATGCGCCGGTACTTGCAAGAGCCGACATCGGTATCGCTATGGGAGGCTTGGGCTCGGACGCTGCGATTGAGGCCGCAGATGTAGTGATTATGACTGATGAACCTCATAAAGTAGCATCAGCGATAAAAATTGCGAAAAGAACGAGAAACATTGTATCTCAGAATATCGTGTTTGCATTAGGAGTTAAAGCCATATTCCTCGTATTAGGAGCATTGGGGTTAGCTTCCATGTGGGCGGCCGTGTTTGCAGATATGGGGGTTGCTCTGATTGCAGTTGTTAACGCAATGAGAGCTCTGAATACGAAAAAAATATGAATCTTTTTATGGTTATATCTTATATTGTTTATATGAAAGATTAACTATTAAAAGTCAAGCTTGAAATTGAGGAAAGCGGTGAAAAAACAGATGGTTCAAAAAGGGTATAGCAAAGCAGGCGTCCGGTTGAATGCCGCATGGGCTATCATGAGGAAATTACGCTGTCAGACAGTAAGGCTTGCCGGATTTCTCTAAAGCGTAAATGAGGCGTACCAGTTTTTTGGCAGCGTGAGAGACGGCGACGTTGTAATGCTTGCCCTCCGCCCGCTTTTTGGCGAGGTAAGCGGCAAAAACCGGATCCCAATGGCAAACGTACTTGGCGGCATTGAAGATGGCAAATCGGAGATACCGGGAACCGCGCTTTTCCATATGAGCATAGCAGTTATGAAGCTGCCCGGATTGGTAGGTCGAGGGCGAAAGTCCGGCGTAGGCCAGCAGCTTGTCGGGAGACCCGAACCGGGAAAAGTCGCCAACCTCGGCAAGTATCATAGCTCCCATCCGGGTGCCAACGCCGGGGATGGTAGTAATAGGAGAATGCAGCTTGTTCATGATGTTTTGGATTGCAGTCTCGATTTCATCGATCTCGGCGTCCAACTCCCGGATGAGACGGATGGTGTGGCAAAGCTCTAACGACTTTGCGGGCATCACCGAGCCAATGGATTTTCTGGCCGTTTCCCGGATATCCACAGCCATGTCCCGACCATAGCGGCCTCTGGAAGCGTCATGCAAAAGTGTTTTCAGCCGCGTCAGATGAGCTTCCGCAATCTGTTTTGCACCAGGGAACTCCTCCAGCAAAGCGTAAACGGAGACCATGTGAAGCGTCGGCACCAGTTTTTCCAGTTCAGGGAACAGGATGCAGACCAGGCGGGCAATCGACTGCTTGAGTTTTCCACGCTCCTTCACCTTGTCAAAACGATATCTCGTCAGTGACTTTAACTCCTCGTTGTGGTATGCTGTACCTGTGTAGGGCTTGAGGCCCACATCGGACAAAAGCATAGCTGCAATCGTTCGCGCATCGACCCGGTCGGTCTTCGTCTTCCTGAGACTGAGGCTTTTTCGGTAAAGGTTGGTGTGCAGGGGGTTCAAGACATAGGTGGGTAGCCCATTGTCAAGAAGAAACCCGAGGATGTTGTAGCTGTAATGCCCGGTTGCCTCAAGCCCTACCTTTATTTTGTCTTGAGGTGAGGTGCAGTCTCGAATCCTTTGCAGCAGGCGATGAAAACCATCCATGTTGTTTGGGATGGTGAATACATCTGCGAGGACTTCGCCTTCCGAGTTGATGATGAAGCAATCGTGCTTGTCCTTGGCAACGTCAATTCCAACAGAAATCATAACAAGCCCTCCGACGGTAAAATTGTGATGCTGCCTCCACAGAACGCTTTGCTTTGTAACCTTGTTCCACATAAACCGTCCGGCGGTATTTAACTGATTAACAAAAAACTGCAAAGGGCTGTGGTCGGAACCTTTCAGGAACCATCTGGTGGTAGGAGACAATAACCAATCCACAGCATCCCTTACAGTGTAGCACAGCCCTTGGAGAGGGGCTCTATAAACTACTACTTTATAATACAAGGTTGGTGTGCAGGGGGTTCAAGACATAGGTGGGTAGCCCATTGTCAAGAAGAAACCCGAGGATGTTGTAGCTGTAATGCCCGGTTGCCTCAAGCCCTACCTTTATTTTGTCTTGAGGTGAGGTGCAGTCTCGAATCCTTTGCAGCAGGCGATGAAAACCATCCATGTTGTTTGGGATGGTGAATACATCTGCGAGGACTTCGCCTTCCGAGTTGATGATGAAGCAATCGTGCTTGTCCTTGGCAACGTCAATTCCAACAGAAATCATAACAAGCCCTCCGACGGTAAAATTGTGATGCTGCCTCCACAGAACGCTTTGCTTTGTAACCTTGTTCCACATAAACCGTCCGGCGGTATTTAACTGATTAACAAAAAACTGCAAAGGGCTGTGGTCGGAACCTTTCAGGAACCATCTGGTGGTAGGAGACAATAACCAATCCACAGCATCCCTTACAGTGTAGCACAGCCCTTGGAGAGGGGCTCTATAAACTACTACTTTATAATACAAGGGTGGCTATAATGTCTGAAAACCAGGAAAACATGACAGATCAAGAAAATGCAATGTGTGATATCACTATTGTTCATCAGGATATATTAGATAAAGTGAAAAAAGAAATAACTGACGATGATACTTTGTATAATATGGCTGGTATATTTAAAGTACTCAGCGATCCTACACGCCTAAAAATTATAAATGCGCTTATGCTTTCTGAAATGTGCGTGTGTGATATTGCAGCTTTGCTGAATATGTCGAAGCCTGCTATTTCGCATCATCTAAAATCGTTACGGCAAACCCACTTAATTAAATACAGGCGTGACGGGAAAATCGCTTATTATTCACTGAATGATGCACATATTAAAATGATGTTTGATCTATGTATAACGCATATCAAAAAATAATGATACAGGTATTAGTTTAGCTGAAATGAGGCGGGGGTGCGCCGGCTGATCTACACCACCAATGTTATTGAAGGCTTCAACCGGCAGCTCCGAAAGGTGACGAAGGCGAAATCGGTCTTTCCGACGGATGACAGCCTGCTCAAGATGCTGTATCTGGCCATGATGGACATCACGAAAAAATTGACCGGCAGGCGGCAGGACTGGAGCGTGATCCACGCCCAACTGGCCGTATATTTTGCCGGCCGGATGCTGTGCTTTCTTTTATGTCCATACACTTTCCGCTCAGTCATCGGGGCGGTATAAGGACGGTACTTATCATGGACTTGGCGCCGGATTTCGGGGAGGCACAACGACGGTGACGGTCGAAGTTTCAGGCGGGAAAATTACTGCAATCCAAGTGGATTCCAGCGAGGATGCTCCGAGCTTTTTCAATGCTGCGTACACAATGGTTTCCAATGAAATCATCAGCAGCCAGACAGCGGAAGTGGACGCTGTATCCGGCGCGACATACAGCAGCGGGGGCATTATGGATGCAGTTTCCAATGCCTTGGCTCAAGCATAATGATTCATTTAAAGATGCAAATATTGGGGATGAATTTCCGTCTACAGGTTTATTGGGTCTAAGCAAGGTTTCCGTTCCCCTCAGCGGAACAGATTGAAACGAACTGAGCCAATCGCGCGGCAATAACATGGAACAACGCTCGAAACCCATATCGTTTTGAAAAGCACTTTTCCGGCAGATAATTCATATTATGGGTTAAAATCAACGGGAGAGGATCGGAAGATATGCCTGATGAAGAATTAAGAGACTATGGCCCCATACCAATAGTAGTGAATATTGAAGCGGTTACGGAGCAAAACAATACCTTCCGTACCGCTTTATGGACAGGGAATCATCTGCAGCTTACGCTGATGAGCATTCGTGTGAACGATGATATCGGCTTGGAAATGCACCCTGATGTTGACCAGTTTATCCACATCGAGCAGGGCGAAGGGCTTGCGAAGTTCGGAAACCGGAGAGACAATATGAATTTTCAAAAGCGAGTCGGGCCAAGCGATGCCATTGTCATACCGGCCGGGACATGGCATAACGTCGTCAATGTAGGCACCGTACCCTTAAAAGTATATTCGATTTATGCACCTCCCCAACATCCTTGGGGAACCGTTCACAAAACGAAAGACGACGCAATAGCAACAGGGACATAAAATAACGGTATCATCAAGCGCTTTGGAGTATTTGAATTCGGGCCCAAGTCTCATTGGAATAATGATGCAGAAAAAGATTTGAACAGATGACTAAGGCAGGATCAGCCTACTGTACGCTATTCCTGCCTGTCCAATTTTGAGGCTAAAAGGGAGGGCCTCTCAGCGGCTGAAGGCAGATTTATATGAAAGGCGGAGGATTATCATGAGTTATACGCATCCGAACGGACAGCCGCAGGGTACGGCACAGAAGTTTACGGATAAACTCAGGGAAATCCTGATCAGTGAAATCATCGCGATTAACGGTTACCAAACCCACATCGCCAACTCGGACATTTCTGAAATAAACGATGCCTGGCACAGTATTATGCTCGACGAAAAGCAGCATTACGGCTGGGTTCTGAAGCTGCTCCGCAAATATGATCCGGAGCAGTATAAACAGTTTTTAGCTCATAAGGGCGACAACCCCGGGCCCCAGACACCGGTGTCGCTCTCCCATTCCCAGTCCGGCGGTGCGGCCATTCTGAACGATATCCGGGACGATATCAAGGGAGAACTCGAGGCCGTGATTCTGTATGAAGCGCAGCTGCCAAAATATCCATACCGGGATATCCGCACCACCTTGCAGGCCGTGATTGATGACGAAAAAGGGCACGCGGAGCATCTTACCAGGCTATTGCTAAAATATGACGTCGATCCGTATGATGAACTGGTTTGATTCCGGGCATTTCAGGGAACCGACAAACTTGAACGGCCGCATCATCCGTTGGGATGACACAGCCGTTCTGATTTTCCTGTTAATTCTTTCTCAGATGTTTTACAAGTTTTACGATTTCGACCCAAAGTACCGACGCCGCCGACATCACGATTACGGCGATCGCTTCCGGTCCGGTCAGCGGAGCCAGCTTCACAAAGGCTGAAAGCGGAGTGTATAAGAGCAGGACAAGCATGGAAATGGTTCCCGCAAAGGCCGCCCACATCACCTTGTCTTTGATCAGACGGTGGAATGACTGGAATGCAAAATCCGTTTGGGAACTGTTGACCAGAACCAAAAGCAGATTGCTTAGAAAAATAATGGAAAGGCCCATTGCACGGGCAACCGGAGCGTTTACGGCTGGATCTGCCATAAGAACCGTATAATAGGTTCCAAAAGAAGAGGCAAAAACCGTCAGCCCCTGCAGAATGCTTCTGAAGAGACCTTTCGCTCTCATCAGTTTTTCTTTCGGATCACGGGGATCGCGTTCCATCACATTCTGTTCCGCGGGCTGTCGTTCAAAAATGATGGAGCAGGTCGGATCGATAATCAGTTCCAAAAGGACGACATGGATGGGCAGTAACATAAGATTCGCCGGATTTACTTTTAGGAGAGGGGCCAACAGACAGGAAAACGCGATTGGAATGTGAATCGTGAACACATATCCGACCGCTTTTTTGATGTTGTCGTAAATCCGCCTGCCGTCCCTGATGGTATCCACAATCGTCGAAAAATTATCGTCAAGCAGGATGAGATCGGCGGCTTCGCGGGACACCTCCGAACCGCGCTTTCCCATCGCGATGCCGATATCGGCATATTTGAGCGCGGGGGCGTCGTTGACCCCGTCGCCCGTCATTGCCACGATCTCGCCGTTTGCCTTGAAAGCTTTCACGATGCGCATCTTATGCTCCGGGACGACGCGGGAAAAAATGCTGACGGAACGGACCCGTTTCTGAAGTTCCTCATCCGTCATCCGGTCGATCTCGTCGCCGGTGACGGATTCCCCGCATGGCATGCCGATCTGCTTCGCGATCGCGCTTGCCGTGATGCCGTTGTCGCCCGTAATCATCACAACGCGGACGCCTGCCTTCCTGCAGCGGAGAATATCCGCTTTTACGGATTCCCTCGGAGGATCCGCAAGGCCAACCAACCCACAGAACTGAAGGCGGCACTGGGCCAAAGAAGCGGGAACTTCGTCCGCCGTTCCAACGTCCATTCTGCCAACCGCAATCACACGGAGCCCGCGTGCCGCCATATCGGCGGCTTTTTCCTGTACTTTGTCCCGTTCGTCCGAATTGAGATTACATAAAGCGAGGATCTTTTCCGGAGAGCCTTTCGCGGCGATCAGAATTTGGTTGCCGCGCCGCCAGACGTGGCCCATCATTTTCGCTTCATGGGTAAACGAATATTCCTGAATCAGTTCGCCGCCGAAAAGGAACTCCTTGGACAGGCCCCTGCCTTCACAATACGAAATCATGGCCTTTTCCATAGGGTCATATGCGTCCGGTTCACAGGCCATCCCCATGACCGCGCAGAGGTCCCGCTCTTTGTTTTCCTCCGTCCACGTATCGCATACGGTCATCTGATTCATCGTAATGGTGCCGGTCTTATCAACGCAAAGAACCGACACGGCGCCGAGCGTTTCTACGGAAGCCAGCCTGCGCATAAGCGAATGCCTTTTTGCAAGCCGCCATGCGCCCATGGAAAGGAAGACTGTCAAAATAACCGGGAACTCTTCCGGGATCATGGCCATGGCGAGCGTGACGCCGGAAAGGATGCTTTCGATCAGCCTGTCGGTAAATTGGTGGTCCGGGATATTCAGCCAAGTGAAGCAGCCTACCAATACAAACAGGACCGCCGCAATAACCGCGCAAAGCTTCACGAGCCCGCGGGTCTGCCTCTGAAGCGGCGACGGGGCTTCCGGCGCGCCGACGACATTTGTACCGATTTTCCCGAACTCGGTGGCTTTGCCGATTTGATCCACGCGGACCAGCGCGCTTCCCTGCGTCACAAGAGTCCCCGCGTAGCAGTGGTCGCACCGCCAGTGCCCGCCGTCTGTATCGGCGGTCCCGAGCGCGACCTTCCAAACGCCTTCCGCTTCGCCCGTCATGGACGACTCGTCGACGCACAGATCGTTTGCCTGAAGGATCTCCCCGTCCGCCGGGATCTTGTCGCCTTCGGCAATCAGCATGATATCTCCCGGGACAAGATCAGCGCTGTCGATCCGCTGCTCCGCTCCGTCCCGCAGCACCGTAATGCGCGGTGCCGCGAGATCCTTTAAGGCGTTCAGGGTCTTGTCGGTTTTCCAGCCCTGGATCACATCGATACTGATCATACCCGATACAAAGATCAGCATAACAACTCCGTCGCGCGGCTCACCCAGCAAAAAATAGATGACCGCCGTCACGATGAGCAGCAAAAACATAGGTTCCGACAAGGCTTTCAAAATCTCTTGAAGAACATTCTTCTTCTTTTTCGGAATCAATTCGTTCCTGCCGAATCGCTTTTGACGTTGCACGGCTTCCGCCGTCGTCAGGCCGGTTGGATTTGTGGTGTTCTTTCGTTCTGTCATAAAAGTTACCTCCATAATGCTTCTTAAGCATTTATGCGACAGCTCCATGGCATTGCAAAGATACAGCTGCAGTCTCAAAAGGGTACAAAAATACCAGTGAGACAACATACTGTCCCACAGGTTCTGATCAACCTGTTGCCGCGAGGCCCAGCCCCATAAACCCATATCGGGTTTATCGCCTGCTCAGTTTGTACTGTAGATCAAATGCAGCGCAAAGAGATGAAAGATATTCTATCATATTCATTTACTCGCGTCAAGTGATTAAAAACAAAAAGATAAGATTCCCATCATGAATTTTATGGCGGATCCTGAGAGAAAACCTATTTTTTCTTTTTCCTTTTTTTAGAAATCCAAACAACAAAACCAACCCCGCCGACCGCCATCACGGCGAGAGTAATGTAGGTATAGAGATTCATGGATTGGCTGACGCGTTCCCAGCCGGCTCCGGCAAAAGCACCCAGCGCCACCAGAACCACATTCCAAATTGCGGAGCCGAGGGTGGTGTACAAAAGGAACCTGCCTCTGCGCATCCGCGCCATCCCCGCGGGGATGGAGATGAGGCTTCGGACTAATGGAATAAACCGGCAAAAAAAGACGGTGGAGGCACCGCGCCGATTAAACCAGCCTTCCGCCCGTTCCACATCCCCTTTTTTCAGCCCGAGGACATGTCCCCATTTCCCGATGAACCTGTCCATTTTCTCGGCCGGAAGCAGCCGTCCGACACCGTAAAGGACGATTGCCCCAGCCACCGACCCGATGGTGGCGGACAAGGTGACAATCCAGATGTTCATGCTGGTGTAAGTGGTCATGAAGCCGCCGAAAGTCAGGATCAGCTCGGAAGGAATGGGAGGAAACAGGTTCTCGATTGCAATCAGCAGTGCTATCCCCACGTATCCGTACTGGTTCATAATATGGATGACCCATTCCTGCATTTTGAACTTCCTTTCAATCAAGATAGCAGTTTTTGGCGATGGCTATCACCCAAGTGAAAAGCGGCCTTTTTGCGAATGTCGAATCGGTCGATGCCCCGAATCAGCTCACGGACGTGTCCTGCCTCGGATTCCCGGCGAAAACATGGAAAAACAGCGAATCTGCCGGACAAGCCGGCAGCTCGCTGCATGGAGGTCTGAACCGGGGCGGATATCCGCGCGGCCCGGGCGAACGTATTATCGATTTTTCTTTTGAGGAAAAGTTCCGGACTTCTGATTTGTTTCCAGTTTGCATTCTTCTCGCAGGCTCCAGAAAATTTTGAACTCCAGCTTTTCGATCTCCCGCTGCTGCTTATAGCTGACGCGCAGAGTGGCTTCCCGCGGGATCGTGACGTCCCTGCCCAGATCCGGCAGCAACGCCTGGATGCGGTTTCCGTTTTTTCGCAGAGAGTCCAGTCTGCTTCCGATGCCGTCGAACAGGTCGGGGGATCTGCCGGGCGTGTCCTCGGAAACCATGTACCGCTCGTTTTGGTTGATATAGTTCGTCGAATCCCCGGCGGCGAGCCAGCGGACCAGCGCTTCCCGGCTGAAGCGCCATTCCCGGCCGATTTTCCGGGCGGGAATATGCTCCTCCCGGAGCAGCTTGATCAGCGTCTTCTCGCTGATCCCCAAAAATTCCGATGCCTGACTCAGATTTAAGATATTGGTGTCCATGTTTTTCACCCTCCCGAACCGTCTGCGGAAATATTATAATACTTCCAACCTAAGATGGCAAGCCGAACGGAAATTAAATTCATTATGAAAGAACTTAACGGTAATCTGGCGGTATTTTTAATCTTTTCCAACGCCTTTCCGGCATCTTCGGCGGACAAGTCGGCTTTGCTCTTTCAATTTTCCACTATTGTAATTGATGTTGGCACTAAGTACGCTTATCATATGATTATATTCCGTTCTGTGTTGACTTTATTCCATATCTGCGCTATCATAAGATAAATTTGTAATTCTCTGTTTTCACGGCGGCATGACGGCGGATTGTGCCGGCGCGGTCGGCTTTTTGACAGAGTGTCATAAATACGGGGAGGCGTTTGTTTTGTCGAAAAAAAAGACAATGATTGTTTCCAATATTTTTCTGATCGGGCTGGTAAGCTTTTTTATGGATATGAGTACGGAAATGATCTACCCGATCATTCCTCTGTACCTGACGGCGGTTCTCGGGGCGACGCCGGCCATCGTCGGCGTGATCGAAGGCGTTGCGGAAAGCGTCGCTTCCCTTCTGAAAGTGGCGAGCGGCTACATCGGGGACCGATATCAAAATAAAAAACGGTTGGCTTTCCTCGGGTATTCCGCCTCGGTGCTCTATAAGTTCGTCCTTCTGATAGCCGGCTCGTGGGGCGGCGTGCTGGCGGCGCGGGTGATCGACCGCACCGGCAAGGGGATCCGGACCGCCCCGCGCGACGCCCTGGTGGCGCAGTCGAGTGAAAAAGGGAAACTGGGCGGTTCCTTCGGTTTACATAAGATGCTCGATATGGCGGGGTCTTCCCTCGGGGCCCTTTTTGCTTTTCTGTTTATCGCCTTCGGAATGAAATATCGCCCGGCGTTCCTCTGGTCCGTCATTCCGGGCGTCGTCGCCGTGGCAATCATTCCGCTGATCCGGGAAGAAAAAGGTGCCGTCCAAAAACAACGGAGGCTGGTCTTTCGGGGCCTGAAACTGGACGCAAGGCTGAAATGGTATTTTGCCGTTATCTTCCTTTTCTGTCTCGGCAACTCTTCCAACGCCTTTCTGCTGCTCAAGGCGCAGTCGCGCGGATTTTCCACCTCCGAGGTGATGCTGCTCTATCTGATTTTCAACGTTTCCGCGTCGATCCTGGCGATCCCGGCCGGCCGGCTGTCGGACCGGTTCGGCAGAAGCAGGATTCTGGTTCCCGGTTATCTGATCTACGGACTGGTCTATCTGGGGTTTGCCCTGCTGACCTCGAAAGTCTCCCTGCTGATTCTGTTTGTCGCCTACGGCGTTTATACCGCTTTTATCAGCGGAGCGGAACGGGCCTTGATCGCGGAAGCGTCGCCGGCGGAATATAAGGGAACCGTGCTCGGCATCTACGGCATGCTGCAGGGCTTCGGCCTCCTGTTCTCCTCCATGATCGCCGGCGGGATGTGGAATGTCTGGGGCTCCGACGCGCCGTTCTGGTTCGGCGGCGTTCTGGGCATCGTCTCCGCACTGCTGATCGCCGTCATCCTCCGCTCCGGGAAAGGGCGGAAAGCGATGAGCCGTTCGGTTTGAAACTGGAACGGAAAAGAATCTTCAGAAAAAGCGGCCGCTGCCGCCGCAGAAAATCTTGATCTTGAGGTGAAAGAGTTGGAACAGCTCACATTCCGGGATGTTTTCTACCGACAGGGCGGAAAAGAAATTCTCAAAGACGTCTCGGCACAGTTTTCAGCCGGCGACTTTGTCTCCATTGTCGGCCCTTCCGGAAGCGGAAAAAGCACCTTTTTACGGCTGTGCTGCCATCTGATCAGTCCGACGGAAGGAAAAATCTTCTTCCATGGGAAGGATATGCTTCAGGAAGACCCGATCGGGCTGCGGAAAAAAATCAGCTACTGTTTTCAGGAGCCGGTCCTCTGGGGGAATACGGTGGAAGACAACGTCGCGTTTCCCTACCGCGTCAGGGACCGGAAGATCGACCGGGAAAAAATCGTTTCGCTGCTCGCCCGCTTCCATCTGGACGAAAGCTATCTTTCGCATGAGGTCAAAGGGCTGTCGGGAGGGGAAAAACAAAGGATTTCCCTGGTCCGCACGCTGCTTTTCGAGCCGGAGATTTTGCTGCTGGACGAAGTGACTTCCGCGCTCGACGCCGAGAACGCGGAGCTGGTTGAAAAGGAAATTCTGCGGATGAACCGGAAGGGCGTCACGGTCCTGTGGGTCACCCACAACGATGCCCAGAGCCGGAAATACGCCGACCGGCTGCTGACTCTGGAAAACGGCCGAATTCAATCATCGGAGGAAATCAAATGAACGGTGCGAATATCAGCGACGTCTCTCTTCTGATGGCGTCTTCGTTAGTTCTCGTCTCCCTGCTGTTTTCCTATTTTCAGAAACTCAGGCTGGAAAAAGAGACCCTCATCAGCGTGATCCGGGCAGTCATCCAGCTCTTTGCGGTGGGATATGTCCTTCAGTTTATCTTCGGACTCCGCAACCCGGCCGTCACGACGCTGATTGTGCTCTTCATGACCTTCAACGCGGCCTTGAATGCGGCCAAGCGGGGAAAAGGGATCAAAAACGGGATTCTGATTTCTTTCCTTTCCATTTTGGTCGGCGCAGGCGCCACGCTTTCCGTCCTGGTCCTCTCCGGCGCAGTGCGGTACGAGGCGAACCAGATCATTCCGATCAGCGGCATGATCATCAGCAACGCCATGGTCGCCATCGGCCTGTGCTACCGGCAGCTCACCGGCAATTTCAAAAGCCGGAGGAGCGAAGTGGAAATCAAGCTTTCGCTGGGCGCGGACCTTCTTCCGGCTTCGATGGATATTCTCCGGGACTCGATCCGCACGGGGATGGTTCCCACCATCGACTCCACGAAGACGCTGGGAATCGTCTCCCTTCCCGGCATGATGTCTGGGCTGATCCTTGCCGGCACATCTCCTCTCATGGCGATCCGGTACCAGATCATGGTGACATTCATGCTGCTGTCTACGACGGCGATTTCCTCATTTATGGCCTGCTTTCTCTCTTACCGGACCTTCTTCAATGAGAGAAAGCAACTGCTATAGCGCTTTTAAAATAAACGGCCCCTCGCGGACTGCTCCAGCGTGTGGGGCAGAATCGCCGCAAAAGGGCCGCTTTTTGCCGGGTATAGGGCAAAAAGCAATTTTTCGCCTTTGCCCCGGACATAGGAAAAGGGGCCATTTTGCAACAGCCCCTTCTGTTTGGTTGCGGAGGCAGAATTTAAACCAACGGCCTTTGGGTTTTACCGCTGACACAGAAAGCCTTGGACTGGGAACTGAAACATTGAATTTTCTGGTTCACTTTGGCCAATTGCTTTTCATGGAGGCGATGCGACCTTCCACATCCCTTTTATGTGCCATTAGAATTTCGCAGCGCTGAGGCAGAGTCTGCTCCGCCCTGCGGCTCAGATCGACGAATTCCCTGATCTTTTTGATTGGCATTCCGGTGTTTTTCAGGCAAAAAACCAGACCAAGCCACTCCAGGTCTTCTTCCGAAAAACGCCGGACGCCGCCGCAGATAGTCTTTTGCCGGCAGAGGTAGCAAGCTGGCCCCCACTCCCTACCCCCAACGTAGGCAAATATTTTTATTTAACTATTGCAATATACAACTGTTGTATGATAGAATATGCACGAGGTGATGAAATGATTGACCAAGGGAGCGCAATCCTGAGAGAGCTGATCCGGGTGCTTGTAAGGAACTTAGGCATCCTGGAAAAAGGCGATGCCTCTTGCTGCGGCGTTACGATCACGCAATGTCACGCCATTGTCGAAATTGGCCGGAAAGAAAAAATATCACTGGTGGACCTTGCCGACTTATTGGGCGTGGACAAAAGTACCATGAGCCGGACTGTCAATAACCTTGTGGAAGCGGATTTAGCGGTGCGGGAACTGGATGCTGAAAACAGGAGATATGTTACAATTCAGTTGACAGAAAAGGGCAAAGATGTATTCCGGAATATTGAAAAAAGCATGGAGAGCTACTACAAAGGGATATTCGGTTCCATTCCAGAGGATAAAAGAAGTCAGGTGCTGGAAAGCTTGAAGCTCCTGGCGGACGCGGCGCAACGCAACAAATGCTGTTAATCGGAAATGATTTTATTGCTAATTTTAAGGAGGCTATCTTTATGTCGAAGAACATTCGGGAAGAAATCAAGGAGCATTACGGCGATATTGCAAAAAAAGTGTCTGAAACCGCAAAAAGTTCCTGTTGCGGTGGCGGGTCTTGCTGCGGTGATATATCGAATGATCTGTATTCCGTAGAATATGTTGCCGGATTGCCGGAAGAAGCGATCCGGGCCTCGTTGGGCTGCGCGAATCCGGTTGCCCTTGCAAACCTGCAAAAGGGTGAAACGGTGCTGGATTTGGGCAGCGGCGGCGGGATAGACGTGCTGATTTCCGCAAAATTTGTGGGCGAAACAGGCAAAGCCTATGGATTGGATATGACCGACGAAATGCTGGAACTGGCGAATCGCAATAAGGAGAAGATCGGCGCGAAAAATGTTGAATTTATTAAAGGATACATTGAGAATATTCCACTGCCAGACGAATCTGTTGACGTTGTTACATCGAACTGTGTAATCAACCTGACTGAGAACAAGGAAGTCGCTCTGAGAGAGGCTTATCGGGTCTTGAAAAAGGGCGGAAGACTTGCGATTGCTGATATTGTTGAACTGAAAGCCGTTCCGGATGAGATTCGCAAAAGCGTCCAAATGTGGGTCGGCTGCATTTCCGGGGCATTGAGCGTCGCAGAATATGAACGAATTCTGAAAAAAGTCGGCTTTACAAACGTAGAAATTACGCCTGTCAATATCTATACAAAAGAAATCATCCGAAGTATTGCGGAAGAAAAGGAACTTGGTGAGATTTACTCCCACCTAAACGAAGATGCCTTGGACGGTGCTTTTGCGGGCGCACATGTAAAGGCATATAAATAGAGAAAGGCTTTGAAATGGACTTTACGATTGAGAAGATGGAACCGGCCGACTGGCCTCAGGTTTCTACCATCTATTCGGCAGGCATCAAAACCGGGATCGCAACTTTCCAAAGAGACGTTCCAAGCTGGAAGGAGTGGGATCAAAGCCATCTGAATTCCTGCCGTTTTGTTGCACGATTCAATGATGTGATTTTGGGATGGGCAGCTTTATCCCCAACCTCCAGCAGATGTGTCTATGCGGGAGTAGCCGAAGTCAGCATATACATCGATCCGGAATATAAACATCAGGGCATAGGAACTAAACTCCTGAAAAATTTAATTCAGCAGTCGGAAAAAGAAGGTTTCTGGTCTTTGCAAGCCGGAATCATCAAAGAAAATACCCACAGCCGAGAATTACATCAGAAATGCGAGTTTCGGGAGCTTGGCTTCAGAGAAAGATTAGGACAGATGTCAAATGAAAAATGGCATGACGTCGTTTTAATGGAGCGCAGAAGCAAAGCTGTTGGCTGAATCAATCTATTTCAAGTAGAAAGCAGTGGCATAAAATGGTTCTTCTTTTCATAACTTTACTGATCATCGTCGCGGTAACTCCAAGGGAAAGCAACTCCGATTATGAGGAATATTGCCGGATGGAATGCTGGAGCAGGAGATTTCCGAAATCGTCGAATTAGTCAGAAGGCGGCTTCACGAACAAAATTCGTGAAGCTCCTTTTCTTGTCAGGCATTTACCAGTTCTAAAAATATTTATAAATTCGATTTTTCGATTTAAAGATATTGACAATCATCGATATTGACTTTATACTGTATCATAATATATATTACATATCTGATTACTTTAATTTAGAGGGGAGCAACAGCAATGACATTACAAAAAGAAGTGTTGGCCACCCAAGCCGTTGATCTATTCAGAAATGGGCTCTATTGTTCGGAAGCAATTCTTCAGGTTTTTAATAAGGAGCTTGGCCTGGGATTGAATGACACTGCCATAAAAATGGCAACCGGATTTGGCGCAGGTTTAGGTGCGTCGAAATGCTGCTGCGGCTCGCTGACAGGTGCAGTGATGGTTTTAAGCGCCGTGAAAGGCAGAACAAGTACAGAAGGCAATGTAGATGAGGTGTTTTCCTTAACTCAGGAATTGCATAATGAGTTTAAAAAAAGATATAAAGCTACCTGCTGCCGTGTGCTGACGAGATCAGTAAAATGGGGAGAACCGGAGCATCATCAGCTCTTTGAGCAATATGTCAGAGGTGCTGTAGAAATATTAACTGATATTTTAGAGAGGGAAAGTAAGCCAGCACCAGTAAAAAGCAATGGGTAACCTGGAACTGAACTAAATTAAACCCAAGGCCGCAGAAACAGCTTGCCGCCTTGGGTTCTATTTTATAAAAATTTTTCTCCGACATATTGACGTTCATCGATATAAGTATATAATATAGATGAATTTGAATGAAATTGATGCATGTCTATCTTGCGCAAAACTGGGAGGTGTACAGAAAATGAGATATTCCCACGCGGAATATGCCCCGGTGTTTAAGGCGCTGTCCGACGAAACGCGGCTGAAGATCGTCGAGATGCTTTCCTGCGGCGAAATGTGCGCCTGTGACATACTGGAATCCTTCAAGATCACGCAGCCTACTCTTTCCTACCACATGAAGATCCTGACGGATTGCGGCCTTGTGAACGGCAGGCGCGAAGGAGCTTGGATGAGGTATACAATCAACGTCAAAAAGGTTTCCGCCATAAAAAAATTCTGGGACGGAATCACATCGGAACATCGGGATTGTATCTGTAATAATGTCGAGGAGGCAGGAAAATGCGAATCATAATCATAGGTGCGGTTGCCGCCGGAACTTCTGCGGCGGCAAAAGCGAGAAGGAACAGCGAAAGCGCCGAAATCGTCGTCTATGACAAAGACAGCTTTATTTCTTATTCCGGCTGTGGTATGCCCTATTACATCGGCGGCGAAGTCGAAAACGCAGACGAACTCACCCCACGCGATCCCGCGTTTTTCAAAAGTAAATACAATGTGGATATTTTGATCCGTCATGAAGTGCTCTCGATTAACCCCGATCAAAAGGTTCTGAAAGTCAAAAACCTTACCACCGGAGAGGTGTTTTCCGATTCGTATGACAAGCTGGTGATCGCAACCGGCGCGCAGGCGGTTGTTCCGCCGATCAAGGGCGCGGACGGACGACATGTCTTTACCCTGCGCAATATCAACGACATGAACCGCATCAAGGTTTATATCGATGAAAACCGTCCGAAGCGTGCGGCGATCATCGGGACGGGCTTCATTGGGCTGGAAGTGTGTGAAAATCTGAAAAAGCTCGGCCTGGAGGCGACCCTGCTGGAAAAATTACCGCAGGTGACGCCGGGGCTCGACAGCGATATGGCCGTCTATGTACGGGACCATATCGAAAAGAACGGCGTTCCCGTCCTGACGGCCGTTTCTGTCGTGGAGATCACGGAAAGCGGTGTCATCCTATCGGACGGCAAAGAGATTCCCGCGGATCTGGTCCTGATCTCCGCCGGGGTCCGCCCCAACACAGTGTTGGCGAAGGCGGCGGGGATTGAACTCGGTGTTTCCGGTGCGATCCGTGTGAACACGAAGATGCAAACCAGCCAGCCGGACATCTATGCCTGCGGCGACTGCATCGAGCAGTTTCATACGGTGACGGGGAAACCGGTTTACCGGCCGCTGGGTTCTACGGCTAACAAGACCGGCAGAATCGCCGGAGACAGCTTGACGGGCGGAAGCCTGGAATTCAGGGGCATTCTCGGGACGGGAATCTTCCGAATTTTCGGTATGACGGTGGCACAGACGGGCCTTTCCGAACGTGAAGCGCTTGCTTTGGGCTATCAAACTGCGGTGTGCCACAACATCAAGCCCAACAGGCCGGAATACATGGGCGGCCGGGAAATGGTCATCAAGGGAATCGCCGACCGCGTGAGCGGCAGACTCCTGGGTGCCCAGATTGTCGGGTATGAGGGCGTGGACAAGAGAATCGACGTGTTTGTGACAGCGATCACCTTCAAGGCGAAAGTGGAAGATCTTTTCCATCTCGATCTGGCCTATGCCCCACCGTTTTCCACCACAAAGGATCCGGTGATGTACACCGGCATGATCCTGGACAATGCCATTCACAGGGGCAGGCCGCTGATTACGGCGCAAGAGCTCGATACCCTGGTGCAGTCAGGGAAACCCTATACGTTGATCGACGCCAGAGCTGCCGCGCAATATGAACAGGGACATATCGAAACCGCGAAGAGCATCCCCCACGCCAAAGTAAGAGCCACGGCTGAGTCACTGGATCGGGACGTTATCACGGTTACCTACTGCAATAAGGGCGTGACCGGAAACGCAGCGCAGAACATCCTGATCAACGATGGATTTCGAAAAGTGTATAACCTCTCCGGAGGACATAAGCATTATTGTAAAATGCATTCAGAGAAATAAATCGGTTATTATGTTCTTGTAACAAATGGTCAACGAGAACATATAATATGCGTATATGAGCATTCAAGTATAAAAGCCTTATATGAAAGAATTGTAATAAGGTGAATCCTATTTAACTGAAAGGAGGAGGATTTTGGTATGAAAAACGATTTGAGTATTAACAACTTCAATGGTGTTTCATACAGAGATGATATTTCTTTTAGTATTATTAACATGAACGGAATTACAAATAAGGATGATATTTCCTTAAGCTTTAATGACACGAACGGCGTTTCAAATAGAGATGATATTTCTTACAGTATAAATAAAATGAACGGTATTTTATATGGGCAATTTTCGGACTTGGTTACGATCCAGCCAAAAGAAAACATATAAAGCTCATAGGAGCTCATAGGAAAGGAGTTGTAAATGGTTGAATTTTTCAAAGCCCTGTCGGAAGAAAGCCGACTGCGGATTCTTTCTTTGCTGCTTGAACGAGAGATGTGCGTGTGTGAAATTGAAGCATCCTTGAAAATGACACAGTCCAATGCTTCACGTCATCTGACCGCCTTAAAAAATAGCGGAATTCTTGACAGTTTCAAAAAAGCACAATGGACTTATTATCGAATCAACGACCGCTTCAAACGGGATCATGCTGAACTGTGGGAGTATCTCCAGTATCATTTGAGGGAACTTCCAACTTACAAAATTGATCTGGCAGAGTATCAAAAGTGTAGCGGCCAAAAGTTATGTGACACGATTTCTCCACAACAGAAACATTAAGATTACAATTCAAGTTTTTTAGTATGATATTTAGGGGCGATTATGATGAGTGATGAAAAAACACAAGGCATTGGTTTCTTTGAGAAGTATCTGACGGTTTGGGTGCTTCTCTGTATGGCGGCAGGTATTCTGATCAGTAAATTCCTGCCGGTAATTCCTGCATTTCTGGAAAAACTTCAGTACGCGCAGCAGAATATTCCGATCGCGATTCTGATCTGGATCATGATTTATCCCATGATGCTGAAGATCAATTTCCAATCCATCAAAAACGTGGGAAAGCATCCCCTCGGTATCCTCATATCGAGCGGGAGCAGTTGGGTAATCAAACCTTTCCTGATGCTGGGGCTGGCAACTCTCTTTCTTAAAATAGTATTCAGCGCCTTTATCCCCGCCGACTTGGCACAAAATTTTGTTACAGGCGCGGTCCTGTTGGGGACGGCTCCCTGCACAGCGATGGTGTTTGTCTGGAGCAATCTTGCCAAAGGCGACCCGGCGCACACCCTTGTACAGGTTTCGGTCAATGATCTGCTGATTCTTGTCCTGTTTGTACCGCTGGTTTCCTTCCTGCTCGGCGTGAACAACGTTCAGATCCCTTGGGATACCCTTATTTTCTCAGTCGTGCTCTTTGTTGTAGTCCCTTTGGTCGGGGGTGCTGTTACACGAGTTACGATGATCAAAAAAATGGGAGAAACGGCTTTCAATGAAAAATTTGTTTCCAAGTTTGACAATGTAACGACGCTGGGCTTGTTGCTGACTTTGATCATTATTTTCTCATTTCAAGGCAACATCCTTCTGGAAAAACCGCTTTATGTCCTGATGATCGCCGTACCGCTGATCCTCCAGAATCTTATCTCCTCTACGTTTACCTATTTGCTGTGCAAATGGACAAAACAGCCGCACAATATAGCGGCGCCGGCATCCCTGATTGCCGCTTCCGACTTCTTTGAACTTTCAGTCGCGGTAGCAATCTCGCTGTTCGGCCCAAACTCGCCGGTCGTGCTGGCCTGCACCGTCGGCGTCCTTACGGAAGTCCCTGTGATGCTGATGCTTGTCAGAATCATTACGAAAACCAAAGACTGGTATTACAAAGGCTGGCATTCTAAACCTGCCGTTAACAACTAATTTTATTTTAGGAGATGTCTTATATGAAAAAAATGCAAATCTTTGAACCTGCCATGTGCTGTTCGACTGGCCTTTGCGGAGTTGGAGTGGACCCCGAACTTCTCAGGATTTCGACTGCCCTGAATACACTCAAGAAAAACGGGATCAATGTTGAACGGTTCAATCTGTCAAATGCTCCGCAGCAGTTCGTAAACAACAAGGCAGTCAATCACTTTATCAACACAAAGGGCGTTGAAGGGCTGCCCGTCACTGTCTTGGATGGAGAAATCGTGATTGCAGGCCGGTATCCGACCAATGAAGAATTTGCCAACCTGCTCGGCGTTCCGGAAACTCTGTTCGGCGGAAAGCCGAAGGCCGTTAAAGTTACTCCGAGAAGGTCAGGCGGATGCGGCTGCTCGGGAGGAAAGTGCTGCTGATTTGGTTCATACTTTCTGCTGAGAAAGAGATTTAGCACTTCTAACAAGACGATAGGAGCACATCTTCCCAAATCAGTTGTGTGAATTTTTCACAAGGGACGAGGATGCTCCTTATCTTTTTATAAAAGATTGGAGGTATCATCATGGAGAATTTTAATCCACAATTAATTAGGTTGACGAAATATTTGTTTTACACGGGAAAGGGTGGAGTCGGAAAAACATCGGCAGCATGCGCCACGGCCGTCACCCTTGCAGACAAAGGGAAAAAGGTGCTTTTAATCAGTACGGACCCCGCCTCAAATTTGCAGGACGTTTTCCATACGGAGCTTACGAACAAAGGGGTAGCGATTAAAGAAGTTCCAAATTTGGTTGTTTCCAACCTTGATCCCATACAGGCAGCAGCAGAATACAGGGAAAGTGTCATCGGCCCCTATCGCGGCAAGCTGCCTGATGCGGTGATTAAAAATATGGAGGAACAGCTTTCCGGTTCGTGTACGGTCGAGATTGCAGCTTTCAATGAGTTTTCAAAATTCATCACAGATGAAACGGTGCGGAAAGACTATGATCATATCTTGTTCGATACCGCTCCGACAGGGCATACGCTTCGAATGCTGCAACTGCCGTCCGCTTGGAGCAATTTCATCAGTGAAAATACGCATGGAGCTTCCTGTTTAGGTCAGCTTTCGGGATTGGAAAGTAAAAAAGAAGTTTATAAAGAAGCCGTCAGAACCTTGTCCGACGGGAAGCAGACGACGCTGATTCTTGTTTCGCGTCCGGAAGAAGCACCTTTGAAAGAAGCGGAACGGGCATCCAGGGAACTGGCGGAGATCGGTATCAACAATCAGACACTGGTGATCAACGGCGTGCTGACTTCCTACGACGACAGCGTTTCCGAGAGCCTGTATCGGAAACAGCAAGACGCGCTTCATGACATCCCGCAAGGCTTGAAAAAACTGACCGCATACCGGATTCCGCTGCGGGCTTATAACATCACCGGAATTGACAATGTCAGGGCTTTTCTGACCCAGGATCAGGATCAGTATAAGATCCGCGATGAAAAAGTCAGGGCTAAATCGATTCCTCATCTGGAAGATGTCATTGACGATCTGTATCGCACAAATAAAAAGGTCATCTTTACCATGGGGAAAGGCGGTGTCGGGAAAACCACCGTTGCGGCCGCAATTGCACTGGGCCTTTCAAAAAGAGGAAGGAAAGTTCATCTGACTACGACGGACCCGGCCGGGCACCTGAAATCCGTAATCAGCGAGGCCAGCGGCATCACCATGAGCCATATTGATGAACAAGCCGAACTGAAAAAATATCAGGAAGAAGTGCTTTCCAAGGCAAAGAAAACCATGTCCGCTGATGATATCGCTTATATCGAGGAGGATTTACGTTCTCCCTGTACGCAGGAAATTGCGGTATTCCGGGCTTTTGCCGAAGTTGTAGAGAAAGCGGAAGACCAGACCGTCGTGATCGATACCGCTCCGACAGGGCATACCCTTTTGCTGCTGGATTCCACACAAAGCTACAATCAGGAGATCAAACGCTCCCAGGGCGAAATCCCCGAATCCGCACGGAAGCTTCTGCCGCGCCTCCGCAATTCTGATGAAACCGAGGTCATTATTGTGACTTTGGCTGAGGATACGCCCGTCTATGAAGCACTGCGCCTGGAGGAAGATTTAAAGCGCGCCAGCATCGAAACAAAATGGTGGGTAATCAATTCGTCTTTCTACCGGACCGGTACAACGAATCAAATACTTTCCGCAAAGGTGAGCAACGAAATCGAGTGGATCAACAAGGTGGATGAACATTCCAAGGGAAATTTTGCGGTAATTGCATGGAGCGCTGAGGAAATCGAAGGAGATAAACTGCTGACAATATAAGCTAACACTTTCCAATGGGACGATTGTGTCATTATAAAGATATCATAAAATGATAGAACTGGAGAAATGAAAGATGAAAATTACAGAAGAAGCAAAATCCTTGATTCAGGCGGCATTTGATTCCAATGATTGTGACTGTTTAAAAGTATCACAGCAGCAATCCTGCTGCGGCACATCCTTGCAATTTGAACTGATCAAATTGCAAGCAGGCGAGAAGTCCGTCTCCATTGACGGGGTCCCTGTTATGATGGATGACCAGACTCAAACAAGGACAGAGGCTGTGACACTTGCAGCTGAAAATGGCGAGCTGACCATTCAGGACGATCAGTCATGCTGCTGTTGATGGAAACAGTAATATGGAATCCCCCCATTCCCTGCAAATCACGTGCGCCTATCATACGGAAGCACAAGCCGAAAGATGTTAAAACAACAAAATAGTCAAACCAAGGGCAAACCCATTTAACGATGGGGACGCAAAGCCATAGGGTCTAAAGTGCGTAAAAGCGCGCTATGACAGCCTGGCTGCCGGAAGTCGCACTTGAAAGCTTGCCCTTTTTACGGGCAGGCTTTCATTGTTTTTATAGCTTCTGACGGATAATTTGAACAAAGATCATTCATGGCTCTGCTATGTCCCTTGGTGAAAGGGGAACCCATGAGTATTCTTTACTTCTTCCTTTTCCGGAGGTTGAAATAAAGACGGCGAATCCCGTACACACTCGCCTCCATTAACTGAATATATTCAAAAATCAGCACTTTGCCGTCCCGAGCAAAGTGCTGATTTTTTATTTTCGACAACAAAAGCCCCGCCTCGACCGCTAAAGAACAGTTTCGATTTTAAGCTCTTTTCTTTTTGTAGAAGCGTGTCGAATCGACATTGCCGATCCCCTCCGCTTGTTCTTCATTTCCGGATTTCAACAATCACGAAATGGAGGACAAGCTTATGGCAAAGTATCGGAGAAAAACAAATTACCGGGATAAATATCCCGATGTAAGCAAAGAAATTATCGAGGTTCTGGAGAAAAGCGACCGCCTGATGGAATACCAGCAGTACGACATCAAAGTCGAACGGTGCAGGATTGATTATGGCAGTGGGACCGTTACATACATTCCAAGCCGGGAGGACTCCTACGAGCGGCTTCTGGAGGAAAACAGACAGTTTGTCACCGAGATTGAAAGTGTTGAGGATGCCGCGATCAAGACGGTGCTGATCGGGAAAATGCTGGCCTGCCTCAAACATCTCGCCCCGGAAGAACAGGAGTTGATCACGGCTCTCTTTTTTATGGATAAGAGCGAGCGCCAGCTATCCAGAGAAACCGGGATCGCGCAGCGGACAATTCACGATAGAAAGGTAAAAATCCTGGCGGAATTAAAAAAACTTATGGGAAAATAAAAATTTATCCGCTCAACCCCCTCACTCAACGTGGAAATAAGTGAGGGGGTTTTACTCTTCCCTCATTGCTCTTTGAAAATTTCATATCCGGCAGCATAAATACATGATCTGTCCGGCCGTGATGAGCGGCAGCGACATTGACGGGCGCGCCAAGACTACCTGCGGATGGGTGACAGACATCCGTTGAACCGATGGCATCGAAGGCGACGAGCGGCAAAGCCCGGTTATAAAGCAGCCCGTGGTGGGTTGTTTCGCAATGAAACGGACAGTGCTAACGCTACTTCCGTCCAGCCACAGCCCCGCCTGAAAGCGGGATCACGCAATGGGGGCGGCTCGGTGAGAACCACGGAGAGGTGAAATCCCTATGGTGTTTGCTTAACCGGCAAACCATTTATGTTGCCGCCCTCGCTTCGGGAAGCAGTGCCGAATAGAAGCATTAAATTGAAATGAAGAACAAGCAAATCGTTTGACCTTAGAAACTACGCGGCAGGACAATTGCGCCCTGCCGCGCCCTTGTGAGGTCAAACCACATTATTTAGGAACAGGAGGTTTTTATAATGGGACTGAAAAAAAGAGCTTGGCTGTACTGCCGCATTGACGCGCCGGAGGATGCCCACGGCATGCTGAAAGGTCAGAAAAAAGAGCTCTATGACTATGCGGATCAGCTGGGATTCATCATTGTTGGCTGTTCCGAAGATTTGGGAAGCGGCCTGAAATATAATCGCCCCGGCCTGATTGCAGTCGAACGTGCCGCTGAACAAGACAGAATGGATGTCTTGTTGGTAAAACAACTAAGCCGCCTCGGGAGAGATTCGGCACAAACGCTGGATTTTCTCCGGAAGCTGGAGCAGTCGGGCATAAAGCTCTATTCACCGCTGGAAGGAGAAATCAGATTGTTCAGAGATATCAATGCAATCCATGAGCTCACCATGGGCATGGAATAGGAGGCTTCACTATGAAGGCAAAGCAGCCGGATACAAGAGCTGAGACTATAAGAATCCAAGTAAATGGACTACCTGTCACATTGCTTTTTTCTGCGGAGCCGAACAAAGAAGCGGCTGATTTCATAAAAAAGGCTTTGATAAATGCTTATGTAGTTAGGACAGCATAAACGCAAAGCACAATTTAAAGGCGGTTTTTTCTAAGGCAACACCGCACAAAACACGTACGTGTGTAAATGCGCAAAACATGTTAAAATAGAAACTATGGATAAGCAAATGAGTCTGTCCGGCCTGAATGATGAACTGGCTCAGGTGAGGACAAAGAAAAAAGAATTTCTTGCGCAGATAGAGCGCATTGTTCCGTGGGATGAATGGATTGTTCTGATCAAGCCGTGCTATTACAAAGGAGAGCGCGGTAACAAGCCCTATCCGTTGGAACTGATGCTGCGGCTATATCTGCTGCAAAACCTGTACAATCTGTCGGACGAGGCGACCGTTTCCGAAGCCATCGACAGCCGGGCCTTCTCAGAGTTTTGCGGTGTGGACTCCAGCAATCAGGTGCCGGACGGCGACACGCTGGGGCGATTTCGGAACATTCTGGTGCGCAACGGTCTTCAGGAAAAGTTGTTCACTCAGGTTGTGTCGCTGCTTCAGACCAAGGGATTGCTGCTGAAAAAAGGAACCATCGTGGATTCCACGATCATTTCAGCCCCGTCATCCACAAAGAACCGGGAGCATCAGCGAGATCCGGAAGCCCATCAGGTGAAGAAGGGGAATCAGTGGCACTTCGGGTACAAAGCGCACATTGGTGCCGACAAGGACAGCGGGCTGGTTCATACGGTTAAGGTAACAGCAGCCAATGTCCATGACGTTACCATGACGTCCCAACTGCTTACCGGCGAGGAAACAGTGGTATACGGAGACAGCGGTTATCTCGGAGCCGCAAAACGTGAAGATACCCCGATCAAAAACAATTCCGGCAAGCATATTCGGTACAAGCTTAACCGCCGTCCTTCGCAGATGCGGGAGAGTTCAACCAAATCCCAGGCACAGCTGAAACGCAGAGAACACGAAAAATCATCCGTACGCGCTAAAGTTGAGCATGTGTTCGCCGTGGTCAAGGGACTGTTCCGGTACCGGAAAACACGATACCGAGGTTTGAGAAAACAGACCGCCAAACTGAATATCCTGTTTGCGCTGGCAAATCTGATTCTGGCTGACAGACCCTGTCTGGCGGTCTGATTTAAGTTGCCCAAAAGCGTAACATCAGGCGTAATCCGCGCCGCTTGCTGAATTTGGCAGGTGGCGCGGACTTTTTGTGCCGTTACGCGGTGTTGCCCTAATGTCAATATGCGAAAAATCAGCTATTTGTATAGCTTTTTCCTGCTTTGTGTGAGATAATGGCGTTGGCAAAAAGCCAACTGCTCCTTGACAATTGAATAAAATCAAGTGTCCGGTCTCTCACACAAAACACCAACGATATGAGAGGACGGATACAAAATGGCTGAAAGAGTTTATTGTTTATACAGAGTATCTACCGCAAAGCAGGTAGACCATGATAAACAGAATCAGGCCGACATTCCCATGCAGCGCAAAGCCTGCCATGAATTTGCAGACCGCATGGGCTGGACCATTGTTCATGAAGAACAGGAAGACGGCGTTTCCGGCTATAAAGTCAGTGCCGCTCAGCGTGACAAAATCCAGCTCATAAGAGAACATGCAGAGCAAGGCAAATTTGATATCCTTCTGGTTTTTATGTTTGACAGGCTCGGCAGGAAAGCCGATGAAACTCCCTTTGTAGTGGAATGGTTCGTAAAAAAGGGTGTCAGAGTATGGAGCGTCAATGAAGGAGAGCAGCGGTTTGAGTCCCACACCGACCGCTTGACAAACTATATCCGTTTTTGGCAGGCTGACGGCGAAAGTCAGAAAACCTCCATCAGAACCAGAACTGCTCTTGGACAGATGGTTCAGGAGGGACGCTTCCGCGGCGGCACTGCTCCATATGGTTATTGTCTCGAGAAAAGCGGCATCATCAACAAGCGCAAGCATGAAGTCTACAAATTGGTCATTGACGAGGAAGAAGCCGAAGTAGTACGCATGATGTTTAATTTATGCGTATCGGCAGGATACGGACGCTGGCGGCTTGCCATGTTCCTGAATGATAAGGGAATCAAGACTCGCAAGGGAACCAATTGGCATGACGCATCGGTAGGCGCGATTCTGCACAACGTGATATACAAGGGCGTCCTCCGGAGTGGCACCACTTTCTCAGAGCCGTTCGAGAAACTTCAAATCGTTGATCCCTCTACTTTTGATTTAGCGCAAAGGCTTATGACTGAGCGGGTAAATGAGAAGAAAAACGAAAGAACGGTTCCGCTAAACACCGCAGGTCAATCGCTTCTGTCCGGAAATGTATTCTGTGGACATTGCGGCGGGCGCCTGGTCCTAACCACCAACGGCAAAATTGTCAGGCTTGCAAACGGTGAAAAAAAGGGTGTCAAAGGGTTATCTTCTTACTTGGGAGATAGCCCTTTCCCGTAGAGTAGATTGTTTTTCTCTGACGTTAGCTTTCTGTTAAAGTGGGACCTTCACTGATGGTTCACCATGGACCGTACCACAGTTCAGTGTATGGACAGACTACTCCCTTGGAGGAATGTCCGTTTTTCAGCGCTAACTGGAATCGACCTTCGTCAGATAAAACATGTTGCTGCTCTTGCCGCCATTTTCCCGCCAGCGTTGCTCCCTGCGCAGGTAACCGCTTTTTTCAAGGTCGGCAATCGCGCGTTTGACGGTGCTGCGGGACAGCTTCAGTTCCCTGGCGATGGTACCAATCGCCGGATAACATTTGCCGTCTTGGTCGGCACGGTCGCGCAGATACATGTACACCGCCCTTGCCCGGTGAGGCAGTTCCGAGGAATAGAGCGAGGAAAAATAGCTCATAGGATCACCTCCCGCTATATCCGTATCAAGGACTTTTGCTGTTCCGGCGCCTTATGCTCCAACGCGGGGGTGTGCTGGATACCGACGGAAGCAGGAGAATCGGGTTCCGGTTTTTCCTCCGGGTCGGCTTCGCACGCGGCATTGCGCCGGATGATTTCTTCCTCGAGTGAATGCCGGTTCGCATACTCCACCTTTCGGGCGGATTGCTCCGCGATCTCATACGGTTTTCCGAAGGTGATACCCCATTCGAGGAACAGCTTCAGCCGGGTACGCATCGGGTAGGCCCCTGTCTTCGTGACGATAAACCGACCTTTGGGCATGGATTTCAGCTCGTCCGGCGTCATCAGCGGCCGCTCGATCATCTGCAGGGACTGGCTGGGATCGTTTTTCCCACGGCTGATGGAGCCGCTCATGACGGTCTGATTGCCAAGGGCTTTTGAGAGAATCTGCGCCGATTCGCTGTTGGGGGCAAAGCCGCCGAACACGGTGTCCTGGCAATTGTCGATGATGATGGAAGCGCCCTCCTTGCCGTAGTTTTTCTCCAATTGCGCGAAGCTCTGGATAATGGCGACAATGGATACCCGGCGCGACCGGCTGGCGGAGAACATCATCTCGGCCGACTCGATCTTGGGGATGGTGCCGATCTCGTCGAGAAACATCATTACGCGGTTCGGCAGCTTGCCACCGTACTCGTCGGCCACGGAAAGAATCTCCCGGTAGAGTTGCTGGACGATCAAGCTGATAATGAAATACTTTGTGTTGTCTTCCTCCGGCATGACGAGGAAGACGGCGCTTTTCTCCGTGCAGAACTTTTCCGCGTCAATAGCCGTATCGAAGCACAGCACCTGCTCCAGCTCGGAATCCAGAAAGGCGTTGAGCCGGGAGAGCGCCGTGGACAGGACGCTCTGCATGGCCTGCTCCGCCGTATTGAGCGCGGCACCGGCGAACCATTTGGTCTTGTGCTCGTCCGGCAGGTGCGCCAGAAGCATCTGGAAAAGCGTCCGGCCCTTCACGCCGCTGGGAGCCAATAGATCCTGAATGAGCTTGAACACCGACACGATGTGCCTCTGCTTCGGTTCGCAGTATTCGGCAATCAGAAGAATAACGGAGGTCAGCAAACCTTCGGCCGCGTCGTAGAAGAAGGCATTCTGTCCGGCAGAGGCAGTGTCGAAGCCCCCGGAGTTGATGATGGTCTTGGCCGTGATTTTGGCGTATTTCTCCGCTCTGGCTTTGTACGCCAAATGATCAGGATTTTCGAGATACAGGTCCATGTACCGGTTTACCAGATGGAGCAGGTTGTTGCCGTCCGAGCGGGTGGGGTTGCGCAAGTCGATGACCGCAACATGGTAGCCGTAATAATCCTTTGCGATTCCCGCGTAATTGCGGTAGAGGTCGCCTTTGGTGTCGGTGGTGATGAAAGACATGCCGCAGGCGCAGGCGTATTCCAGGTTCGGATAGAGGAAATTTGCGGTCTTGCCGACGCCGGCCGCGCCGATCATCAGGCAGTGGATGTCATCATCATCCACCAGCGCGTAACCATGGGGAGACGTTTTGTCGAACAGGGACGCTTTTCGCCAGCCGACCACCAACCCCTGCGCCGTAGGCCGGTTCTCTCCCTTGCGCCATTTTTCCGGCTCAAACCGGACTTCCGTATAGGTCTTTTTAATTTCCTGTTTGGTTGCCCAGCGTGCCGTACCGTGCTGGCCGTCGCCCACGGTCTTGGACTTGATACCGTTCAGGGTGTAGTAATGAGCCAGAAGAGATAAAAAGCCGATCACGCCGAACATGGTAAGTCCGGCGGCGATCAGGGTGATAATTTGTGATGCTTGCATACGATACCTCCTTGCTTTAGGCAGCAAAAAACCGCCGGAGAGTTTTTCAGGCTCTTCGGCGGTTTCCTCATGTATGATTTCTGTTTTCTACTTTTCTGTCACAACCATGGCGCTCTCATACAATTCCTTCGCCGCGGCAACGGTGTCCTCCCAGGTAATGTCATCGGCATAGGAATACTTTTTCTGATAGCGCGTCCACAGCTCCTTCATTTCCCTGCTGCCGGACAGCGCCTTCGCACCTTCCAGAATGCCGCCGCGCAGCAGAAAATCGCTTCCTCTTTTTCTGACTGTTCTCTCAAACGCTTCCTTCATGACGGGAAGACGGATATCGTTTTTTCGCGTGTGCCATAAAACGTACACGTCATAAAAATCTCTCATGCGGGTGTTGGCGGTACTTCTGGAAAAGATGGTTTCCAGCTTTTCCGCAAGCACCGTTTCCAGATTGTATGCCTTGATCTGAATGCTCCGGTCTTCGAACAGCAGCCGAAAGGAATAATCGACCGCGGCCGGTGTGATTGGGTCGCCGGTTGTGATGTCTACCTTGAGGGTCTGCCTTGTTTCGTCCAGGAGCATCTCCAGCGTGACGCGAATGCCGGAATATTCCGCTTCGTCGTGGATTTCCTCCAGCTTTTTCAGCGTGAGGGTCACATGATCCTCCACTGGGACGGCGAGAATGTCCGTGAAAACGGAGCGGACGGATTCCTCGGTCAGCGGGTATCCCTTCAGCGTGGTGTCCATGTCCATGGTGGCGCGGGTGTCCAGCCCCACCATGGCCGCAACCAGCATGCCGCCCTTCAGAATCAGGTTCTCCCGGTAAGGGGACAGAGAAATCCGTTCCAGCAGACGCTCCAGCATGAAGTTTCGGAGGATGATCTGCGCGTTGATGCTTTTGTCCTTCGCCATATTCCGGATGAGGGCGTTAAGCTGCCGGGATGTTTTCATAGCAATACCTCCAGATACTGCCGGAGCAGTTTGTCAACGCGGAGCGATTCCGCATACCGCATCAGCAGGGGAATATTTTTATTTTTTTTTCGGACATACCGCTTTAGGGCTTCCGGAAAAAGCGCGCCGTCCATCTGATGCCGGCTTCGCAGCATATCGCATAGAGCGCGCTCCGCGTCGTAAGCCCGAATTGGTCTGCCAAAGGGAGACTGGACCGTCGTGATTCCCAGGCCGAATAAATCCGGCTTGATGGAAAACACGTTGAGCCCTTCTTCCGTCAGCCGCTTGGTGTTGTAGCCGGTCGGCACCGTCACGCTGTAGGTAAGCGGATCGCGGTCGGTCAGGTCGTGCAGGTACAGGGCGGTGTCGTGAGAATAAATCAGTCGGTTTTTTCGGACCTGCAGGGTGAACATTTTATCTTCCATCGCGTCCGGCGTGATATACACGCCATGACCGGCACGCTCCAGTTTGCCTTCTCTCAGAAATGCCGTCAGATAACTGCTGGGAACGCCGGCGTTGGCAATATCCTTTGTGAGCAGGATGCCGCCGCTCTGTTCACAAAGGGATTGCAGGGTTTCCGCGTACACGCAGGATCACCTCTCTCAATTTTGTTTCATGCTAATATTATACGCCATTTCAGCACGAAATCAATCAAGAGATAAAATTATATTTTAGGAGGAAGCGCGTCCTACATGATCATCGTAAAATTTACAGCCTGCTCCTGTTCCGGAACCAGCTCGGGTGATTCCAGCTTCACAAACATTCGGGCCTTGACACAATCCAGAGCTAGGCTCAGGTAAGACCGGCAGAGCCGTTTCATATCGTCCTCGCTTCGGATACCGGGCGTGTCGATTTGCCTGCCGATGTCCGCCAAATTGCGCCGGATGTCCTCCATTCTGGAGCGCAGCCAGCCTCTGTCCTCATGGGGCTTGTATTCCGACTGGAGCTTGCGCACCAGCTGCTCCGCGGTCACGGGCCGTTCCATCGTCCGGCACAGGTCTTTTAAAAGCAGCAGGGAGCCCGCCGCCATGCACTCCAGACAGTCCATGGCCGTACCCGTATTCTCAGGCGTTACCTTTCCGGATGCGGTGAGCGGTTCCAGTTCCTGTGCGCAGTCTTCCAGAAAAGCGCGCAGACCCTTCTGCGGGGCGAGCGTTTCGCACAGGCCAGAAAGTCCTTCGCACACCTTTGGCAAAAGCGCCAACTTCGGATGCTCTGACGCTGGAATGGGGGTGATACCATGTCGTGCTTTCAAGTCCTCGTTCCAGTCCTTCCAGACGGATTGCAGGACTTCAGTATCCATATATCCTCGTTCTGCCAAAATGTCCCGGAGCCGCCAATTGGCTTCGATGCCTGCCTCGTCATGGTCCAGGCAGAGAATGACTTTTTGCAGATTCGGGTGAAGCTCCAGCTGCCGGAGCATGGCATGTTCCGACACGCCGTCCAGCGTGACGTAGCTGTGATTCATCCAGTCCTTTGGGCGCAGCGTAAGAAAGGACAGCAGATCCACCGGCGCTTCAAAGACAAACAGCCTGTCGCTTTTGCCGATCCAGTGAAAGCTGTACCGGGGATCGCTGCCCTCCACGTTTCCCTTGTAAGGTTCTCCCTGGGTATAAGTGCCGCGCTTGTGGGCGTGGCGGGCAATCCCGTTTTCATCCAGCCCCACAAACACGGCGTTGTGATACTGCTTATCCTCATAGATGAGCTTTTCATGGGCGAACCGGGACAGCGCCTCACGATCAATAAAACGCTGTTTGATGAGATAGGCGAATACCCGCCGCATGTCTGGATTGGCATCTGGAAGAGCGAACTCTTTTTTCGGCGCCGGAGCGTTCTTGTCCGTCTGGTTCCATTCCACGCCGCTCTCGCCGCCCAGGAGCCACTGCACCGCTTCGGGAAAGCTCATGTCGTAGAACTCCTGCATAAAGTCTATGGCATGGCCGCCCTCCTTGCGGCTGTGCCGGAACCATTCGTTTCCTTGGACGGTAACGCTGTCATAGCGCTTCCATCGCCACTCATGTCCGGAGCGGACGAGCTTTTCGCCCTGACGCTCCAAAAAATCCACCAGATCCACGGAGTTGGCCCGCTGCTTCTGCTCGTCCGTGAAATACACATAGTCCATACCGGAATTCCTCCCTCGTCAGCGCTTGCGCTTTCCGCAGCGACGGAAAAAGGCCGCCCGTTGGCGAACAGGCGGCCTGCTGATATGCTTTTTCATGATTAGGGTTTCATTTTTCTGCCACGGTTTTTCAAACGGCCTGTGCATAGGAACCCTCCTTTTATTTTTAGTAAGTGATGAGCTTCTGTTCATGATCGTCCGGAGCATGGCCTTGGGCAATCTTTTTCTGGCGGATTTTCCGCCGCAGCTTGCTTTCCACCTGCATGCGCGGACCTCCGGGAAGCCGCTCCTGTTCCTCCCGGAAAATTCGGCTCAGATGGTGCAGGAGCCTTGTCGCCGCGAGGAAAAGCGGCGGATCTTGGAAAGAGTCCGGATGATCGAGAAAAAACCGCGCGTAAATGTTGCCTTGCTCTGCAGATAGTGTCAGCCAGCGAATGGCGGCTTCTACGTCTTTTGGAACGTCTTCGCCCAGCAAATAAAGCCTGCCGAGCCGGTACTGCGCAAGAGAATTTCCCTGCGCCGCCGATTTCTGAAACAGCTCCAGCACTTTCGGAATATCCTTCGGGACATCTTCTCCGGAGAGGTACAGCTTTGCCAGCGTATACTGGGCGAACTGATTACCGAGGTCTGCGGATTTCTCCAGCCATTTTACGGCGGCGTCCACATCCTTTGGAATATCCTCGTTCTGCAGATAGAGCCTGCCAAGGGCATAGGCTGCGTAGGAATTTTCCTGTTCCGCGGCCAGCGTAAAAAGAGAGATAGCTCTCGAAATATCCTTCTCCACATGGGTTCCATCCCGGCAGAGCTTGCCGAGCGCGTACTGCGCGAGGGCGTTTCCGCCATCCGCGGATTTTGTCAGCCACCGGACGGCCTGCTCCGTGTTTTCATGACCGCCGTCCGCGTCCAGATAGATTCTGCCGAGCATGTACTGTGCGTGGACATTACCAAGCCGAGCGGATTTCTCAAAGTAACCGAGCGCTGCCTCCACATCCTTTTCCGTCCCGGTTCCGGTATAAAGCATCTGACCGAGGCGGTACTGGAGCTTATCGTCGCGGCTCTGTTTCTCCATCTGCTGAAATCCCTGAAATGCGATTTTGAAATGCCGCGCGGCTTCCGCGCTGTTGACCACTGTGCCGATGCCGTCCCGGTACATTTTTGCCAGCTCGTAATCGGCGTAGGGCGTGTGCTGCACCGCGGCGCGCAGGTACAGGCTGAACGCGGTTTCATAATTTTGCTTCACACCCTGACCGCGGAAATACAACCCGGCAAGGGAATATTGGGCATACTTATGATTTTTTGAAACTGCCTCACCAAACCATCCGGCCGCTTCCTCGTAATCCTGCTCCGTACCGAGCCCCGCCGCGTACATTTTTCCGATCCGGTATTCCACATACCGGTTTTCTTTCTCTGATTCGATGTCCTCAAAAGATGAGAGCGCCTTTGCGTACCAACTGAAAGACGTACCAGTGTCGATCTCCCTGCCCAGCCCGTCCGCATACATTCGGCCAAGGTCGTGCATGGCGAGGACGTTGCCGTCCTCCGCTTCCTCCAGAAATAACCGGAGGGCCTGCTCAAAGTCCGGCTCCGTCTCATCATTGCCGAAGAGGAACGTGCGGGCCTGTTTATAACGGTCATTCCACGCGATATGAGGCTTACCCGATGCGGTTCTGTCGGAATCCGAAGGCGGGGCATCGTCCGGAGTGTCGTCCGGTACATCATCCTGATTCACGACTATTTCAGGCGGCTCCGGCAAAGGCAGCTTGGGTTCCGTTTCCAAAGCGCCGTTTTCTTCTTCGGAAGACGGCCCGACATCCTCATCCCCTTCAAACGTAACATGGCGGTCGCCGAGGCTGACCGCTTCGGCAATCACCATGTTTTTGATCTGTTTGAACTCCTTCTGCTGGGAAAGCGGCAGGGGTTCGGGCAGTTGATCCTTATAGGTGCGCAGAACCTCGTTGCGGAGCTCCTGCCATTTAGCATAGGCCGCCGCCACCCGTTCGTCCTTCGCCAACTCATCCACGATTTGATTGACCAGCTCCTTGAGCGGGGCTTTCAGGTAGCCGTACTGTTTTTTCCCAGCCGTGTACTTCAGCCGCTCCGCCAGCCGGGACATCAAATCCTCAATAACCGGGCTTGCGCAGATTCTGTCTTCCATCTGCTCCAGCAGCTCCCGCAGGGTATCCCGGCTCTCCGCAGTCAGAGAATCACGCCGCACAGTCTGCTCGGAGTAAATCTGGAGCAGATCCTGCTGAAAGATTTCCCGTGCGAGGCTGCTCCGCATCGTTTCGATGGCCGGTTTGGTGACATAGCCCTCGCGGGAATCGGCGGAATAGACGATCATGTGGCAATGCGGGTGATGGCCTTCGTTGTGAAAAGCGGCGTACCAGCGGAGATTTTCCGGCGTGATCTTCATCTGCTCCGCGAAGATGTTCCGTTGTTTCCGCAGGAGCGCCATCCAAGCGGCGGCGTTATCATAGCCGAGCCGGGCGGCGTCCTCACGCCGCAGGGAAATAATCGGCGTCCAGATGTTTCCGGTGTGCCGGGCCGCTTCCTCCGCAGCCTGCAACAGCACCAGCGGCGTATTTTCGTCGGAAAACAGGCCGTGGGCACCAAGCTTTTCGGCGCGTGGGCGGGTGGCGATATAATTGACATAGACCTCCTGGTGCGACAGCTGATCGAGATTCTGATCCAGCGCCGCCGAGATCAGCTCCGAGGCGTTTTCCACGGTCGGGCTGTTTTGATAGTCCTCGTATTCAAACAACCGGTCGGAGTCGGGAAACCGCGCGAGAATGTCCGTGATAAGCAGCTTCTGCTTGACTGTGGCCGGGAGGTTTTGCCTATTCTGCGGGATTTTTTCGACACCCTCCCGTGTTGCCACATAGGTCACCAGATTTTCCGCGTGTGCCGCCGCGTTTTTCAGATACCGGCACTTGAAAATAATCCGGGGCATGGTCATTCACCCTTCTGGAATCTTGCCACGTCCTCGAAGGTCACGGTGCCGACCGATTTCTTCACGTCACTGACGCACTTGCCCCGTAGACGGCGAAGAGTGGCTTCGTCCACGTCAGCGGTGGAGGCGAGGACATTCATCATCATGCTCATTTCCACCGCCAGCTTGAAGATCAGACGGGCCATGCGGTTCTCCATGCCGTCCACCATGCCGGTCATGGCCGTGGTGATGGCGGCGGGAAGATAGCGCACGCCTTCCTCCGCGGAGATATAGCCGCAGTAGAATTTGATTGCTTTTTCGATGAATTCACTCTGGCTCTGGCAGTTATCCCGCCGATACCAGTCCGAAACCAGCTTTCTTGTTTCCGGATACATCCACAGCGGAAACTTCTTTTTGTTCTTTGTTTCTTCCGGCATGCAAAAACCTCCATTCCTGTGAAAAAGGGCCGCAACTCCGGTCGCAACCCCTTTGAAATCCTTGATTTTCCCTGTGTTTTCGGCATTCCGCTTTTCTCATAACCCCGGAAGCGACTCCAAGGGCCGGATTCTGACCCCGGTGAGAAACGTCCCCGACCCGCGTTGCGGGGCGGTGTAAGCCGAAGCGGGGGCGTTTTGCGACCCCGCTTCTTTAACCCGCATCGTTTTCGACCCCATGGTTCACCTCCGGCTCCGGAGCCTTGCCGGTCGGCTGTCTGCCAAATTTCCGTGCACGGCTCCGACACGGGGCGCAACCGTTTTTGATGGTGTAAACCGTGCCATCCCGTGGGGAAAACGCGGCACAGGGGCACATGGGCGGTGACGCGGGCTTTCATATCTGCTGTGTCATTTGACCCGTCAGATTCTCCGATTCAGCCTGGATGCTGCCGCAGTACGCATTCAGCGGGATGCCATGGCGCCTGCGGCGCGAACGGCAGAGAGAAAAATAGCGAGCCCGCCGTATCTCTCAGACAGCGGCGCTTTCATCCCGGCGGCCGGGAGCTTTTCGAAGCTCCGCCGGAACATTCCTCTCATAGAGTTCCTGCAGGTGTTCCTCCAGTCCGGCGCGAAGTTCAGCTTCGCTTATGTGTTCCCGAAGGGCGCTCAGCTTTTCTCTGTCATACCGGATCTGAACCGTTGACATTTTCATAAGTGGTTTCTTCCTTTCCGTATCGATTTCAAACAGAAGTGAGCCAGGTTGGTGCAACTTTCCGTGCGACTTCCGGAAGGCACGAAATAGTTGAGCCAACTTGGTTTATATTTCGTCCAGCGCGTGGATGAGGCTGTCTGGGAGATCGGCCAACTGCATTTCATCGGCCGCATCCGCCAGTAGAGGGGATGACCGACATTGGAGGATTTTTAGTTCCTCACTGACTGCCTGCCGGATAATCCGCTCTATGTGATCTGCCTGCTTCGCCGCCAGTAGGCCGGAAACCACACACTCGGTGCGCTGGCGGCTGCCCTGATCGGCAAGAAGGGCTTCGGCTTCCCGATGCCTGGGATCATCCATGTCAAACGAAAGATAGTACCGCTTTCTCATAGGCTCACCCCATCAGGAGGCGGTACCCGTCCGCGTTGGCAAATCGGTTCAGGACCGTCACTGTATTGATGCCCTCGCCGCGCAGCCGGGATTCCAGCAACTCCGCGCCGCCACCCGCGAACACGGTGGGAAGCTTCAGGTCGAGCCCTCTTTCACGAAGAGCGTTGAACAGCTCCTTGCAGTAGGCCGCGACTGACCGCTCCACCACTGTCTCGATCCGCCCGCGGTCGGCGTGCTGAATCTGCCCACGGATGGCGTCGGTGATGAGCTCGTCTGAGAGCAGAATGTCGTTTTTCTGAAGCGCGTCCTGAATCCGGCTGTAGAGCGTGATGGTTCCCATGCGCAGGCTGGCGCAGCTGGATCTGTCTAATCTGAAATTGTGAACAGTGAGAACGTCCACGGTGTACCCGCCGATATCCACCAGCGTGATGCTCCGGTATTCCTTCAGCTGCTGATAGTACCGGCAGAGCGCCGCGTGCCCCTGGGCGAACACTTTACAGTCCGCGATACGGCAGCGGTAAGTTGTACCCTCGAACACAAACGAGAGATCGTCGCGCAGAAAATACCGGCGGAATGCGTCCTTCTGCGTTCCATAGCTGTCGATGGGAAGCCCCACACCGAGGATGATTTCCGCATTGACGGCTCCTGTCCTTTTCATCGCTTCCGCGATGGCCGGGAGCGTCAGGATGAAGGTATCCGGCTCTTTGGTTTTATCCTGCTGAAAGCGCAGGCGGCGTTCTCCGACAGCATAATATTTTCCCTCGTAGAAAAGCTGCATCTCCGGCGTGATGAATTCCTTGTCGCTCACCGCGTAGCCGGAGGCATAGAGCATCCCCTCCGAGGATTTGGTGTTGTAGTTTCCGTTGTCCACACCGAGCTTGATCATAGCTCGCACCTCCTTCTTCTGTGAATCACATGCTCAAGGTCATGCCCTGACCCTCCTGCTCGTCAGGGCCTTCAGGCTCGGGAGAAGCTTCCGGCACCAGCGCCGCCTCGGATGCCGCCTGCCTTGAACGGCGGGGCTGGTGCGCGTGGCGCTCTCTGGCTGGCGCCGGGGATTCCTGCCGCTGTGCGGACACCGGCTCCATGCGGCTCTCCACATACTCCCGCACCTGCGCGGGAACCAGCTTTTCATAGGTTTTGTCCAGATAATCCTGCAGTTCATGCTCAATGCTCTGCTACTTTTTGTCCATAAAAAAGCGGAGAGCGTCCAGCTTCTCCGTGGGGAAGGACAGATTCAGTTCCGTTGTGCTCATTGGTTTTTCCTCCTATTTCGTACTGTAGCTGATGTACGGGATCTGCAGCCACGCGCTCCAGCCGCGGCCCGCCAGCTTCGTTTTTACCACGCCGTATTTCGTGCCCATCGCCTCGATCACCTCGCTGTTTCCGATGTAGACGCCGATGTGCCCCGATTTCCAGACGGCGAGGCCGGGCGTGTCGGGCATGGTATCCATGGAACCCTTGACAGTGGCGGCGCTGTACATGCCGTCCGCGCCCACGTCCTTCATGCCGTTGGTCCCGTATTCAATGGCTTTTGTGTCGGGATTGAACCAGCCGTAACCTTTGATGAGCCCGACACAGTCTGTTGTCCTGCCGCCCAGCCAGTTTTCACGAATGAAATCCGCGTAGCTACCCACGCCGTCCGGGTACTGCTTCAGCTTGGACGCAAACAGCGAATCCGTCAGCACGTCGCCGTAGGTGCCCCAAACATATCCCCAGCCGGAGTCATAGGCATTCTTCGCGTAGATGACCAGGTCCAGGTTGTTTTTGGTTTCCGGGTGGAGCAGGGTGAGACCGTCCAACGCGATTCCGCTTCCGCCGCCTCGCTCGATCCCGCCGCTGTACGATCCGGCCCCGCCGCAGGCGGTCTTTTCGTAGATCTTCTGCGCGTTGGTTCTGTCGTCTCCACTTGCCGAGATTCCCGACGCCGAGAGGTTCGCGTAGGCCGTCTCCAGATTGACCGGGACAGCGACCGTTTCGGTTTCCGTTTTTTTCTCTCCGGTCGCCTCATCCTTCACAGTTTTGGTCCTTTCCTCATATCTGACGAAGCAGTCCACAAAGGATCTGGCCTCCGCGCCGGACAGGGACAAGTGGTCGGCACCGAAATTCAGGGCGTAAAAAATGGATTTGATCCGAACACTGTCCAACGTGCCGCCGTCCATCTCCGCCTCAGCGCCGAAAATTGCCTGATCCAGCGCGGAAAAACAGTTCCTCATATCCTCAATGTGAGCGGTATACTCGGCGGGCGCGGAGGACGAGAAAGCGCCACCATTGAAACACAGGTCAACGGCGGCGTTGTTATGCTGGGAAGTACCGGAGAGAAGGCTGAGGATCATGACGATTGCCAGAATGACGGGTGTCAGAATGGCCGCGATCAGGATTCCGGCCGCCTTCCACGTCCGTTTGTCGGTGGCGGCGGCGATGGCGGCCTTGACCGCCAAGGCAATTGCGGGAGCTGCCATAATGCTGTCACCGCCATTTCGGCCCGAACAGCATACCCTGCTCCGGCTCCGCTTCCTGCTGCTCCTGCGCCAGCCGGGCAGACTTCTCCACGGCCCGCTCCAGAAAATCTGTGTCGAAGCCGGAGGTGAGGTAGCCCTCCAAAATAGTGTTCAGGTAGTAGTCAGACGGAGCCCCGAACGGATGCCCGTCGTTCATGATATAGACCATCGCAGAGGCTATTCTTCCGTTCAGCTCCACCGGCAGAAGCTCCTTGCGGTAAAAATTCGGATAGCCTTCATAATGGTCGAGAGCTTGCAGATCCCTGTCCTTCAGTTTCCAAAGAAGGACAGGAACACTGGAGCCCTGGAGCGGTTCCACCGTGGCAACCGCGCTGCTCCGGCCTCCGCGGAACAGCAGCTCGTAGTCCTTGATTTCGCTGGCGCCGACCACCTTGGCGGTGGAGCAGCGGAATGCCATCTGCGGCAGGTTAAGATTGCTGCCGTAGGCGATGTACAGGGTTTCGGATTTCATCGGAATGGTTCCTCCTTCTACATGGACAGAGTAAAGCCGGGGCTTTCTTCCCCGGCCTGTTCCTGTCCGTTTTCAGTTGTGGGTTCCGGCTGTCCCGATACCATCTGTGCGGCCTCGGCCAGCTCTTTTTCTTTTTTCTGCCTTAACCGTTCCTTCTGCCGCAGGGCCTGCTCCGGATCTTTCCACGCGATGCATCCGTCCAGATGCTCCAGAAGATGAAGCCGGGCGGTCTTGAACTCATCTCCGATCAAGCCCAACCGGAGAAGCCAGGTTCGGAAGGTATATTTTTCATTGGTGCTGTGCGTTTTCTGCCGACTGGCGCACTTCTGGTTCAGGGCTTGAGCGGAGATGGCGAGGCAGAGCTGGATGTACGCCTTGATTTTCCCGGCGTGAGTCGTAGAATTGAAGAGGCGGAATTCAATCGTGCCCTTCTGGAACACCGAATGCAGGTTCAAACAGTGATAGCGGCTGTTATCGTAATGCTGGCTGCTGCGGGATTCCCCGCCGTACCAGATGCGGCTGACCGCGTCCAGCGTTTTGGGCTTCTTCCGGTTGATTTCATCGAGAAAGCTCTGCTCCACTTTTTTGCAATACTGCCGCTCCCGAGCCACCTCCACCTGCAGGGCCTTGTAAATCAGATCCTCCTTGGACGCCATGATGTTGGTGATGTTCCGGAGCGTCTTCGCGTCGTGAGGCGACGCGTCCACATGGACGTGGATGCCGGTAGAGCTGTTGACCAGCATCCCGGCCCCGCGCAGCTTCCGCACAAGCTCCTGTATTGTTTCAATATCCCCGTAGCGGCAGATGGGGCTGACCATCTCCACGCTGTAGTCGTTGTCAGCAGAAACGATCTGCCGTCCGCTTTTTTTCTGCGTGTCGATGCTGCCGTCGCTCATGAATTTCCACTGACGCCCCTCGCTGTCCAGCGTGGAATAAATACCGTAATAGGTACCGTCAAAATGGACGGACGAGCCGAAATGCTCAGCAGCCACCTGCACGGCCTGCTGCCGGGTGAGGCCGGTCATCTCCACCTCAATGCCGAAGCGCTGATCCTTCATGTCCATGCTTTATCACCGTCCGCCCGCCTTTCCGAACAGCGCCGCCTTATACTCCGGCGCCTGAACCATGAGGTTGTACCGTTCGTTGCCGCACTTGTAGAGGCACACGCCGCGCTGGGGGTAGCGGATTAGCTCGTATTCGGATTTCTCCAGCTGGAGCGTATCCATGTAGAACCGCGCGTCGATGGAACCGGCGTTGAACAGGAACTGATGAGTAGGAATCGAGAACAAAGGTTTCGTCAACTCGCGGACGTGCTCCACGTTGAAATCCTCCAGATTCTGCGACGCGAGGATGACGGCGCTCTCTTTTTTGCGGACGCGTTTCATGCAGTTCCGGATATATTCGATGGCGGTCAGGTTGGTGAGAAACAGGTACAGTTCGTCAATGCTGGCCGCCGTGTTGCCGATGGTCAGAAGCTCGTTGCTCATGTAAGACAAAACGTTGAACAGCAGGGCGTTGCGCAGATTTTTGCTGGCGTTGAGCACACCCTTCACACCGAAGGTCACAAATTCGCTGCTGGTGATATTCGTGTGCCCGTTAAAAAATTTGGACTCCGCTCCTTTGCACATGGAGTGGAGTCCGAGGCAGATTTCCCGCAGGGAGTCCGCCGTATAAAGTTGGCGTCGGCTCTCGTCAAAATTTTTGTACTCCGATTCGATGAGATCGTACAGGTTGGATAGGATGGGATAATCCTCCGGCTTTAGGCGGTCAAAGTTGCTATGGTCGGTGATGCCCCATTTCTCGTAGAGCTTGCCCAGCATGATTTCGATGGTGTCGATTTCCCGGTCTGTGAAATCCTTGTAGGCACGAAAAAAATCCTTGAGAAAGCTGATATGTTGGCTGAGCTTGCTGCTTTTGCGGAAGGCTTCCGGCACAAACCCGCCGTCGTCGGCGCTCTGATCCGGTGACGTTTTCGCATGCGGGCTAAGCGCAGGCTCCGGCTGCTCGTCCCAGCTTTTCGGCTCCAGCACGTTGATGATGAATTCGCCGCTCATCAGGTCGATGAAGCAGCCGCCGAGGTTCAGGGTCAGATCCTCGTACTCCATCTCGGGATCTAAGGCCAGAATGTGCATGCCGGATTCCCGCAGGCTGCACAGGATCAGCTTCAGTAGATAGCTCTTCCCCTGACCGGAGTTGCCGAGAATGAGAATATTGGCGTTGGTCTTGTCGTCAGCACGGCGGTTGAAATCCACCAGAATATTGCTACCGAATTTGTCCCGGCCCAGGCAGAAGCCCTTCGAGTCAGTCTTTCCGGAGTAATTGAAGGGATACAGATTGGCGGCGGAGCTGGCGGGCAGCACCCGTTCGAACTGGTCCCCGAACACATTCCAGCCGGAGGGCATCACCGACAGAAAGCCCTGCTGCTGGCGGAGCAGGAGCCGGTCCACGTTGAGCTTGGAGCGTACCAGTTCTGTCAGCACCTCCGTCTGCAGGAGCTTGAGCTGGTCGAGGTCGTGGGCGGACAACTCGATGTACACCGCCGTGTGAACCAGCGGCTCCTTGCTCCGGTGCATCTGCGCCACGATGGTGGCCACATCCTGCAGGTTGCTTTCGGCCGTGACCGTCTGCTGGAGGTCTTGAGTGCTGCTGCGCTGCATCCGGTTCTTGTTGGCCGCGTTGCTGATGATCTTCTTTTCTTCAAGCGGGGTTACATGGCGGGTATAGATGTGCAGCGTCACGCCATCCTTTTCTCCAAGGTAGCGCAGGATCGCCTGTTCTTCCGTGGAGGTGGGGTATTCCCGCAGCGCCCACACACAGCGGAAAGTGTTGCCGCAAATAAAGTAGTCGGTACTGAATTTGATAATAGAGGGTGCGATCATATCGAGGAATTCCTGAATACGGGCGTCTTCCCGCGGAGGCGCGTTGGTTTTCGGTTGTTTTGCCATAGGGCATTCTTCCTTTCCAAATTGATTCTGAATATAAAAAAGCCGCTACATTTCTGTTCTGTAACGGCAAGTTGACTTTTTTGTATATCAGCTATACAATATTTTAGGGGTAAAGAAATGATGAATATTTGTGAACTGCTTCTTGATGTTATCACCGAATTTTATGAAAACGACAGCCGTGCCCGGACATTCGGCACCGATACGGAGCTTTATCACTCTGAAATCCACATGCTTCAGTGTATTGCCGAACGCCCGGATCTGCACATTTCCGGCCTCGCCCGGCTTCTGGATGTCACTCGCGGTGCGGCCTCACAAACGGCTAAGCGGCTGGAGCGGAAAGGTATGATTATCAAAGAGGCAAGTCCCGGTGACAATAAGAAAATCGTTCTCCGGTTGACTTCAAAAGGAGAAACGGCAGTTGCAAACCATAAAGACGCGCATGAAAAATATAATGCCCTCATTTCAGATATTCTGGCCGGTGCGGATGCCGGTCAGAGGCAATTTCTCTCAGATTTTTTGCGTCGATTGGAACAAAAGCTGAAGCAAGGCTAATTTTTTGCTAAGATTGTATAGTATCTACACATATTTCGAAAGTAAAGAGGTCTTTTAATTGAAAAGCGAAAAATATCCGGAGTTCATTTTGACAAAACCACTGATATTTCTTATGGCTGTCGTCTGCGGAGTAACGGTTGCAAATCTTTATTACATACAGCCGCTTGAAGCGCAGATTGCGTCGGCCTTCCATGTCTCACAGAATGCGGCCGGGGCGGCGGCCATGCTCACGCAAATTGGCTATGCGCTCGGACTTTTACTTTTTGTCCCGCTTGGCGACATGGCGGAACGCCGTTCAGTCATTCTGCGAATGTTGCTGCTGGTTACAGCCTCGCTTCTATTGGCCGGTTTAGCACCGACCTATGCCGTGTTGTTGATCGCCATGTTCGTAATTGGGATGACGACTATCGTTCCGCAACTCATCGTACCATACGCAGCCCAGCTATCTAAGCCGGAAGAACAGGGCAAAACCATTGGCAACGTGATGAGTGGTCTGCTGATTGGGATTTTGCTTTCCCGGACTTTCAGCGGCCTGATCGGAGCAACCGTGGGTTGGCGCGCTGTTTATTATATTGCAACAGGATTGACTCTGGTACTCCTGCTGGTCATTCGTTTTGCCTTCCCAAAGAGCGAATCTAGTGCGCAGATATCATATTCGGATCTTCTAAAATCCATGCCCGGCCTGATCAAAAGGCAACGCCCACTTCGAGAATCGGCTTTGAACGGATTTTTTATGTTTGGCTCTTTCAGCGCATTTTGGACTTCTCTCATTTTCTTACTGGAAACCCCACACTATGGTATGGGAACGAGAGAAGCCGGGCTTTTCGGATTGGCTGGCGTTGCCGGGGCGTTGGCCGCTCCGCTGATTGGCAAGGCAGCGGATCACAAAAGCCCGCGTTTCACGGTTGGAATCGGCATCCTGCTTTCCACGCTCGCATATCTCTGTTTCACTTTTTGGGGCTTTCATCTATGGGGCCTGATCGCGGGCGTGATTATTCTGGACCTCGGCAATCAGTCCGGTCAGGTTTCAAACATGGCCCGTGTGCAGGCATTGGGTGATGGCATGCGCAGCCGAAACAACACCGTATATATGTTTTCCTACTTTATCGGTGGTGCGGCAGGGTCTTTTATGGGGACTTTATGCTTTCAGCACTTCGGCTGGCATGGAGTCTGCGTGGTTGGACTTGTATTTCAACTTGCCGCACTCCTGATCCATTTTGGAGTTTACCGGAAACAGGCACCGCTTGCGTGATCGCATTATGAGGCTCAAAAAATTTCTTTCTTCCCGTAATTTCCCTTTCTGCCGCAATGGCCCTTGACTTTTCTTTTGATCAGAGTTGATATAGACACCAACGGGAGTTGCCCGGAAAAATAAAAACGTCATGGCAGGCTGATATGATTCGAGCATATCAGCCCTGCGCAAAGGTGAACAGACCACCCTGCACAACCGTAAACAGCGCCACGACAAAGTTATTGTACCTTGTTTTTTGTGGCGGCACAAGAAGAATCTTTTGCGCGTGCAAGGGTAGCGGACAGAGAAGCCCCGCCTTTGCACGCGCTTTTAAGTGCCGGAGATTCCCGACTTCAAAGAAAGGTCGGGGTACAAATAAACATTTTTCAGAATCTGGAGGATCTGCTGGTTTCCAAGGAAACTGAACAGCCCGGTTCCATCACGGATCTCCTGCTGCTTACCACGGATATCCGGACGAAGCTTGGCGGGGAGGGATATCTGGTGGAGAGCTACCTGTCCCATTTCTTTCAGGCGGTCATCGCTTCCTCCAGTCAGGAGGCTGTGTCAGACGGGTATGAGGTGTCATCGGATCTGAGAGACCTGTGCTTTTATGCTCTGGATACAGCCTTAGGAAATTCGTCTGAGCACAAGCACCGCCCGTTCCAACTGACTAACACCGGCGCGGAGGCGGAGAAACATCCCTTTTACCCGGAGGTCAAGCAAAATTTTGAGGAACATTCGGATCAATCGGCACAGCGGTTTACTGTCGTGAACCGGCATTACGCGCTGCTGGCGGAGAAATTCCTCCAATACGCCATGTCCCGGTTCCTGTCAGATAAAAGGGATAGCATCAGCGAAGTCCTTCAAAACGCTGATCTGAACATGCTGTATGGCAGAATTTCCGTTGTCGTTGGGGAACCACCGATGGAGCGGATGAACCGGATGCTGAAGGAGCAGTTCCTTGCCGTTCCCGCTTCCATGGGATTTTCCTATGGGCTCTCCTGCGCCTTGCTGGACAGCCTGGTTTATGAGGACAGCAAAACGGGAAAACAGGTGTTTCAGCTTCTGATGGACGATTGCTCTGAAGCGCTGAAATGAACCGTCAGTCCTCCGGCACGATCCAGCGTTCCCCGTCGTAGTCCTCAAATTTTTCCGTTGTTACATTCTGCTCGAAATAAATAGCGAGGATGCGCTTGATGTCCTCCTTGCCAGCACGTTTTGTGGAAAAGCCCTGCTCACGCAGGGTTTTTTCTATACGGTTCAGGTAGGAGAACACTTCGCTCTGCTTTTCATTCCGGAGCCGGATCACCACCAGAAATTCTCTGGACGTTGCCATCTGCACCTGCATCCGGTCGAGCTGGGAGAGATCCTGCTCCAGGAGCTGCCGCACAGCCGGGTGGTTCTCCTGTTCCAGCCGTGTCCGCAGAAACTGCTTGTTGTCCTCAAAGTTTTCCCGGCTGTTCAGGCACAGAAACTCCAGCTCCGCGATGCCCTTGAGAACGGTCATCAGGGCGTAGATCCGGGCCGAAACACTTTCCTCGGAAAGTACGGAAATATTGGTGGGCTTGATAATAAAATACACCAGCTCGTCGCCGCGGTTGGTCGCAAGACTGTAATCGGTGACGGCCTTCGTATTGATGAGCTGACGGGTATATTGTTTTTGCCTTGCGTTTTTCTTTTCTGCCTTATTCATGTTTTCCATACCCCCATTTGTAGACCTGCTGCCTTGTAAAAAAGAAAGCGCAGGCGTTTTTTATAAAGTCAAGGATGCTGGTATCGTCAAAACGGATCGTCAGAAACGCATAGAGGGCCGTGATAACGATGGGCGGCAGAAGCCGGAGCTGCGCCAGCGCAAACACAGAGAGTAACAGGCCGACCCCGATGATTCCGATATCCCGGAGCTGCCACAGCCACAGCGTCGCCTTGGATTTCAGGTTGTCCGGATAGATATACATGATGATTCCTCCTTGAATTTGCGTAAAAAATAAGCGACTCCCCGGAGCACATGCTCCACGCAGGGAATCGCAACGCTGTTGCCAAGAGCTTTATATCTGGCGCTGTCCGAAGCGCCGGGGATGTCCGTCCAGTGGTCCGGAAACCCCTGGAGCCGTTCGCATTCCAGCGGGGTCAGCCTTCGGATCAGCTTGCGGATGCGATGGGGATGCACATGTGGTTCGGCTGACGCACCGCGAGGTTCAGGCGCCCCGGCTTGGTTTGTTTCACACACGAGGTCGGTGGCATCCTTGTACTGCCGGGCGCTCTCGGTGCTTACCACCTCGTTCGGCGCATATTCGTCGCTGCGCTGCTGGGAAAACACACAATGCCGGTCTAATCCCGAGGGTTGACTTATCCCGATGTTGTCAGGTAAGGGCGGAGCTACTTGTTGAGAATCAAGTATGTGTTTTTCCGTTGTCATCATAAAACCTCCAGATAATAATATTAAAAGTGGTCGGGTAGGCTAATGCCGACTCGGCCACTTTTGGACTGAATCATATTGTTTTAACAGACTATGCAAGACCATACAAACGCTTGATCATCTGCTCGTCATTTTCCCAAATCAGCTCGATTGTAGCATTGGCTTCACATTTATCTGTAATTTTTTGTATGGCTTGCCTTTTCATTTCAGTATCGGCCCAGGCATAGATCCGAGTAGTGTTTACATCGGCATGTCCGAGAAACTCGGACAGTAAAACCAGAGGCATACCTCCCCGATACAAGTGCATCGCTCTGGAATGGCGCAACTGGTGTGGGTGAACTCTATCCGGAAATTCTGAACATAACTTTTTGCCTGTTTCTCCGTATTTGCGCATGAACAGCGAGACAGCATCCGAGGACATTTTGTTTCTGTGGCCATGAGAGATTGTATAGAACAGAAAATCCTCATCTTTCCTTGATATTGCAGGATGAGCTGTATTGAGGTAATTCTTCAGATGCCCAGCAACTTTGGACGAAATGGGTAGTTTTCGCATTTTAGCCCCTTTGCCTGTAAGATAAACAGACGGAGTATTCTGCTGCAATTCCAAATCGCCAATCCGCAAATCCAACAGTTCCTGACACCGTGCGGCAACGTCATACATTAAAATCATAAAACAAAAATCCCGAAAACCTGTTGTCTTCTTAGTATTAGGTTGCAGAAATAATGCTTCGAGAGCTGGCAAGCTCATGAATTCCACTACCTTACCGTGGGCTTTTTTAACGGGTACGTTTGCTAACTCGACCTGGAAATAGATCTTTGCCGGATCGACAATGCTTGAATATTTTGCAAAAGAGCGGATCGCCATCAAGCGCAGATTTACAGTTTGAGGTGAGCATCCCCGCGAAACTGTGAGCCAATCCAAAAAGCCGCAGACATTTGTATAAGTCAGATCATCGAAACCTATCCGAGCATACCCAAGGCCAAGTTCTTCCTTAAAATATTGAAGCAGGAGACTCAATGATTCCCGATAGGATTTCTGCGTATTTTTGCTGTAGTTTTTTTGCTTGAGTAAATATATCTCAAGAAAATTTTTAATTGTTTTGAAAAAGCGTTCGTCTTTCATCAGCATTGTTCTACCTCCGGAATCATATCTACGTAATCTTCAAGGTGAAGATCTGACATTTGTGGAAAAAATTCAGGCACAAGATGAATGTAATAGGCGGTGTCAGACAGATTTTTGTGTCCCATATACTCGCTGAGATAAGCAAGACAGGCATTGACATCCTGTCCTTCCTTCATCCATTGATACAAACGATGTGTGGCAAATGTATGGCGGAGATCATAAAGTCTGGGTTCGTTCCCTGCGCAATGGTGATATAGTCCGGCCTCAATCAAAAATTTCCTGAAGGTGGGAATGATCCACTCTTGGGAATACATCCCCTCTCCGCGACTGCTTGGACTGGGAAAGAAGAATCTTCTTTCCGGATAGATCAACCCAACTTTTTTAGAATACCGGCGGCATAATTCCAGTATTGAGCCCGAAAGCATGACGATGCGGTCTTTATGACCTTTGGATTCCAGTATTTTTACACAGCCAGTATTAAGATCAACATCTTCCGGACGTAGGCGACGAGCTTCAATTGGCCTTAATCCGCAGCAGTAAATCATTCTGAACATCACGGAAACAACTAAGTGCTTTACTGGCGTTCGGGTTGATGGTTGACATTGGTCAATCACACTAAAAATGGTAGATAGTTCCTCTTTGGTGTAGATATGCGGGATGTGACGTTCGGTTTTGCGCATCAGCTCCATTGGAAGGACATAGGCCGCAATGCCTATACCGTTCATATATCTGGCAAGCTCACGAATAACGGAGACTCGGTTGAGTCGAAACAGATTCCGTTCACAGTCCCGGCATTCGGCCCATTTTAGAACCAACTGCTGCGTTATTTGTGTCTCGTTAGGGAATTGTTCTTGGCAAAACCGTTCAAACATATACAAAATACGTTCGCTTTCCAGATAATCGAAACCGAAGGCACGCTTTTGTGCGATTAAACCACATATATACGGAGCGAACGCTCCGGTAAAGTCATATCTCATAGAAGTGCCTCCTGCGTAACTTCAATTCCGTCAAGGTCTAATGCGCAGACAAGTAGCCGCTTTTTACTGATGCGTACATATGATTTCATTGAGTCAATTTGAGTATGACCTAATATTTCTTTTACGGTATCAATCGGTACTCCGCCATCAATCATTTGCGTGGCCACATATCTTCTAAAGCTATGAAAGCCCTTATGACATCCCGGATCGTAGTTCATCTCAGCCTTGCGCATATGCAATCTCAGTCGATCACCAACCGCATTGGGGGTCATTGCACCATAAGGAAATCGCGCTCTAACGAACAAAAATTCCGATTGTGTTTTTGGGCGTTCATTAAGAATATAGTCTGCTATGGCGTTTCCGACTGCGGGTTCCAAAGGCAGTGCCAATTCCACTCCGGTTTTATGCTGACAAAATCTGATTTCATGGCTGTTCCAATTAATGTTCACTAATTTTAAGTTTACTATATCGACCGCACGCAGGCCAACACTTTGCGCTATAGCAAAAACAGCAGTGTCTCGCTTGGACAAGCTGGAATACTTCATTGCGGAATCTGTAATCGCCACAACCTCTTGCGTTGAAAATACCGGCATCAGCTTTTTCCTCTGCGACGGCCGCGCCGTTAATGAAGGTCTAAAATCAATGCAGTCCATACAGCCCAGCAGATATTCACACAGATTCTTTAGCGCACTTAGCACACGCTCCATGCTGCCTTTATGTTGCGGCGCAACAAACAGTAGAAAATCACTGATCGATTTGAGCGTTATCGTTTTTAATGAAGAATGCCCGTTCGTTTCGAGATATCTGAAAAATTTGCGCGTTATCCCGACAAAACTTTGGATTCCTTTAGGGGTACGCATCTTTCTTCTTTCTTCCCAAAATTTAAATTCCAGCGTAATGTTTTCATAATAGGCAGATAACTGATAAGTTGGACAAGGCTTGATTCTATGCCACACGATGCAACGCCTTAAAGAATATTCTTCCATCATCGCCGCCATCTTACGAACGCGCATATTTATGTGATTCCCAATAAGACCTTCTTGAAATTGCTTCTGGATACCAAGAACTACCTCATTTGTAAACACAGGATCATATAACTCTTTCCCGGCTTTTCGGTACGCCTTGATGAGAGGCCACATGCCCTCATAGTAATAGTTACGAAGACTGTATTTTCCCAGCCCCATCTTGCGTAACGCATTGAGCAGTCCGTCGCAAAGACATTTTAGTTCAATTTCTTTTTGCATAACAAAGTACCTCCATAATATTGTGGATCGGCCTATGACCGTCAACTTCATTATAGAGGTGCTTTCGATATATTTAGTTATTGAAACCATACGAGTAAAAAGAAGGTTTAAACTCCTTATTCAGTTGTCGCTAATTTTCATCTGCAGAAATAGAAATTGCTTTGACCGGGCAAGAGTTTACTGCCTTCATAAGCTTCTCCTGATCGATCTCTTCGCTAATTTCTTTGAGAGAAGCTTTTTTGTTCTGAATTTCAAATAACTCCGGGTAGTTTTTTGTACACAAAGAACACCCCATGCAGGCGGATCTGTTGATAGAAGGGCCGCTCTGATTTGCCCTGAGCTGAGGCAGGTCATCATCCTTTACAATTTTCGCTGTGATCCAAGAAAAAACAACGATGGCGATGACAGTCAAAACCCAGCGAACCGCCATAAACTTAAATCCCAGGAATTTCAACTCATTTAATAGCATCGGGACTTTTATCACTGCCCAAGCGCTTAAAATGATAACCAGATTTCTGACTGAAGCGCCTTTCTTATGCAGCATCACGCATAGTGGAAACGCCGCGTAGATTGGGCCCGCCGATATACTTCCAAGCGCAAGAGAAAGAACAACGCCTTTTGTTTTTGCTTCTTTTCCAAGATACTTCATGATTTTTTCCTTGGGAACCCATAAATCCAGGAGAGCTGTCAGAACAAATATGACCGGCATGATCATAATCATTTCTTTTATGTAATAGAAGCTGTTCTTGACAGAGGCAATGCCCATGTTCTGGTTTATAATAAACATAGCAATGTAAGCTGCCGCAATGAACAGGATAAACAGGTTTTCTTTTGCTTTACGCAGAACCTTCATACAATCACCCCCATAACAAGTGCAATAATAATCGCAAATAGAAAACTCAGCCCGTTTCGCACGGCGGTAAATTTTAAGCCAAACTCACGCTTTTCAAGCGGAAATGTGACGATACCAACCATCGTAAGCGTTGTCAGAAAAGCGACGGATGGAACTATCCCCACGCCCGCGTGCACAAGCGTACCGACAAGCGGAAAAGCAATAAATGCCGGAATCAGGGTAATTGCTCCGAACGCGGCAGCAATAACAGTGGCCAAAAGTACCGACTGCTTGCCGACAAATTCGGCAATGTTCTCAGGCGGGAATACAGTCAGGATTAAACCAATCAAAAAAATAATGGACAAAATACTGCCCAGCATTCCTTTGCCCATGCCAAACGCCATTTTGAGGGCCTGCTTTGTTTTTCCCTTATCCTTGGCAAAAGAAAATATTAGGAATATGGCGGTTCCGATCCACATTGCCAAAGTCAATACATCCATGTGATACCTCCTATAATCTGTTTGATCAGATTATAAAGGGTATTATTCAATTGAAATAGACACCCATGTTTCTTTTTGTTATAATATTCAAAAAGGAGCGGTCTATATGATAATTGAGAAAATACGGCGCATACCCTTGCTTTCGGAAATGGATACCGCCGTTTTGGATAGATGTATTGCGAAAAACCAAATTTTTGTCAGGCATTACTCAAAGGGCGCGACGGTACACCATCAGCATGAAGCCTGTTCTGTGCTCGACGTTGTTTTATCGGGAAAGCTGGTTGCGTATTCCTTATCAGAAAATGGTTCCGCGATTACAATGTTCGAATTTCAAAAAAACAGTATTATCGGAGCTAATTTGCTGTTTGGAGAAAATACCAACTATCCGTTAAATATTTATGGCGTAACAGATGGGGACGTGCTTCATATAACGAGAGAAGCGGTTATGGAATTCCTGCATGACTATCACTTTGTCATGCGGTTTATAAAATCCTTGTCTCTGAATTCCCAAGGTATGAATCGGAAGATTAAAATGCTGACCCAAAAAACGCTGCGTGAGAACTTAATGGACTATCTCAAGCAACAATCTATTATTCAAGGCTCTTCGAAAATCGTCCTTCCGTTCAGCAAAAAAGAACTGGCAGACTACTTGGGCGTTCAACGACCGTCGCTGTTCAGGGAACTGAAAAAAATGAAGGACGAGGGAATCATTGAAATTGATAACCGCACGATTCAGCTATAACAGCTCAAACTGATTTTTGTAAAACCTTAGAACGCCATCGTCCCTGAGCTTGGAAAGCTCAGCCGACATGGCGCTACGCTCGACGGAAAGGTAGTCCGCGAGTTCCTGTCGGTTGAATGGAATGCAAAAGTGACTGCTTCCCGATTTCTTGGCCTCAGCCGAAAGGTAGGCCAGGAGTTTTTCACGGGTGGTTCGTTTCGAGGTGAATTCAATTTTCTGCGTCAGTGATATATTTTTCATGGATACGATGTTTAACATGTTCTGAATAAGCTTGCTGTGAAAACCGCACGCCTTCGCGCACGGGACTGCAAGCCTGTGACAGTCGATAAAGAGAAGCTCACTTTCGCTCATCGTAATCACACTGACCGGAAGCGTTTTTATTTCCGCGCAGGCAAAGGATTCCCCGAACAGATTCCCAATGTCAATTTTTCCAAGGATGCTTCTATTTCCGTAATAGTCATCCTGCACAACCTGAACCTGTCCCGATAGAACGATGCCGAATTTTTCGATGCTTTCGCCGCTGAAAAACACGGTTTGCCCTTTTTCAAAACGAACCGATTTTGCGGTCAGGCATGACAAAAGTGGCAGTAAATCTGATTCTTCAATGCCCTTGAATAATCGTACTGTTTTCAGCACATCCAAATAATTTTTCATAATATCCTCTTTCGTTGGAAATCCAACGGACTTATTGACTTAAGAATAGTAAACTTAAGGCAGAAAGTCAATAATAACCTGAAATAACGCACTCGGAAAAAGAGGTGAACGGAACATGATTCGAAAGATTATTAGAATTGATGAAGAAAAATGTAATGGCTGCGGTCTGTGCGCAAAAGCCTGCCACGAAGGGGCAATCGGCATGGTAAACGGAAAGGCCAAGCTCCTCCGCGACGATTATTGCGACGGTCTCGGCGACTGCCTGCCGGCCTGCCCGACGGACGCGATCAGCTTTGAGGAACGCGAAGCGAAGGAATACGACGAAGCCGCCGTGAAGAAAAGCAAGCTGAGCAAACAGGGAGAAACGCTGGCTTGCGGCTGCCCGGGGACGCAGTCTAAAGCAATCCATCGGGAAAATGAGTGTGAGGCCGTCCAGCCCAATATCAGCGAAAATAAAAGCCAGTTGTCACAGTGGCCAGTCCAAATCAAACTTGCGCCGGTCAACGCTCCGTATTTCGCGGACGCCAATCTGCTGGTGGCCGCCGACTGTACGGCCTATGCTTACGGCGATTTTCACAACAGGTTTGTCAGGAACAAAGTGACCCTGATCGGCTGTCCCAAGCTTGACGAAGGGGATTACAGCGACAAACTCACGGAGATCATTAGGAGTAACAACATTAAAAGCGTCACGGTAGTCAGAATGGAAGTTCCCTGCTGCGGCGGGATCGAAAACGCGGTAAAACGGGCGCTTCAAAACAGCGGCAAAATGATTCCCTGGCAGGTAGTGACGATTTCAACCGACGGAAAAATTCTTGATTGACAGGAGGGTATCATAATGATAGAAAAAGAGTATAAGCTGTCCAAAACCAATAAAAAAGCGATAGAAAAAGTCATATTTGACGAAAACCTGCATTACCTCCACATGGTGTTCAACCAGGGCGAGGGACTGCCGGAGCACTTATCCAATTCAAACGTGTATATGACCGTCATTCGCGGAAGGCTCTCCATCGGACTTGATGATCAGGAAATCCATGAGTATGAGGCCGGAACTCTGCTGAAAATCCCGTTTCAAACTAAAATGAATGTCAAAAATGTGCATGACGAAACGCTGGAGCTGATTGTCGTAAAGGCGCCCGCTCCGAAAAGCTGAGAAAGCGAAGGAGGAAACCGGATGAAAAAGTACAGGTGTATTCCCTGCGGGTATATCTATGATCCAGCGCTTGGCGATCCCGACAGCGGCATCGGGCCCGGCACGGTATTTGAAGATTTGCCCGATGATTGGCAGTGCCCGATCTGTTTTGTCGGCAAGGACGAATTTGAACCTGTTGAAGACTAAATTTTAAAGGAGGAAACAAAAATGAGTATGTTTTGTTATCAATGTCAGGAAACCGCCGGAGGAAAGGGCTGCGCGGTGCGCGGCGTCTGCGGAAAAACCGAAGAAGTAGCAAAGCTTCAGGATCTTCTGATTTACACCCTCAAGGGCATTTCAGAAATTGTAGTCAAAAGAAAGCTGGACGTCAAAACCCTTGGCGAAACAAATTATGAGGTGCTCAGCAGCCTGTTTATGACCATCACCAACGCGAATTTTGACGACGGCTCTATTGAAAAGCAGATCATGAAAATGATCGCCGTAAGAGACGAACTCAGAAATTCTAATGCTTCTGCGGGTTTACACGATGCGGCGACCTTCATGGTGAGCTCCAGAGCGTCTATGCTGGAAAAAGCCACTACCGTCGGTGTGCTGTCAACCGCAAACGAGGACGTGCGGTCTCTCCGCGAGATGATCACATACGGTCTTAAGGGCATGGCGGCCTACGCCGAGCACGCGAAAAACATCGGAAAAGAAGATTCGGCAATCAACGCCTTCATCTATGAGGCGCTGGCGGCAACGCTGGACGATTCCCTCTCCGCCGATGATCTGGTGGCACTGACGCTGAAGACCGGAGAATACGGCGTCAAAGTTATGGCGCTACTGGATGAGGCCAACACATCACGGTTCGGCAATCCTGAAATCACCGAGGTCAATATCGGCGTCAGAAAACATCCCGCGATCCTGATTTCCGGCCACGACCTGACCGATCTGGAACAGCTTTTGGAGCAAACCAAAGGCACCGGCGTGGATGTATATACCCACAGCGAGATGCTGCCCGCCCATTATTACCCGGCTTTCAAAAAATACGATAATTTCGCGGGCAACTACGGCAACGCCTGGTGGAAGCAGCTCGATGAATTTGTATCCTTCCGTGGCCCCATTCTCTTTACCACTAACTGCATCGTCCCGCCAAGAAGCGAAGAGGTCCGGGGCAGAATCTATACCACGGGTTCCACGGGCTATCCCGGCTGCAAGCACATCGAAGCCGACGAGAACGGGAAAAAGGATTTTTCAGAAATCATCGCGCTTGCCAAGACCCTTCCCGCGCCAGATGAGATCGAAACTGGAAGCATCGTCGGCGGCTTTGCACACAATCAAGTAATGGCTCTGGCCGACAAGGTCGTCGATGCCGTCAAATCCGGCGCGATCAAAAAGTTCTTTGTCATGGCAGGTTGTGACGGACGCATGAAGTCCAGAGAATACTACACCGAGTTTGCCGAGAAGCTCCCGAAGGACACGGTGATTCTTACGGCGGGCTGCGCGAAATACCGTTATAATAAGCTGAAGCTGGGCGATATCGGCGGTATTCCGAGAGTTCTCGACGCCGGACAGTGCAACGATTCTTATTCTCTGGCGGTGATTGCGCTGAAGTTAAAAGAGGTGTTTGGACTCGATGACATCAATAAACTGCCGATTGCCTTCAATATCGCCTGGTACGAACAAAAGGCCGTTATCGTTCTCTTGGCTCTGCTGTACCTGGGCGTGAAGAACATCCACCTCGGCCCCACGCTGCCGGGTTTCCTGTCTCCCAATGTGGCCAAGGTATTGGTTGAAAAATTTGGTATCGCGGGTGTCGGAACAGTTGATGATGACATCAAACTGTTCATGAACGCCTGATAGAGAAAGGAATATCAGCATATGAAAGCGACGATCGACAGAGAAGGCTGTATTTCCTGCGGGCTATGTGCATCAACCTGTCCGGAGGTATTTCGGATGGCTGATGACGGGCACGCGGAGGTTTGCGCGGACCCTATTCCTGAATCTGCGGAAGACTCGGCAGCAGAAGCGCGTGATAACTGTCCCGTCTCTGTTATCATGGTAGAATAGCCAGAATCAGCGCCCTTCTGAAAGGTTTTGGCCGTTCAGAAGGGCACTTTAACTGGAACTCTCAGAGGGCAAGGGGTGTAAAATGAACCATATTGGGCAAGTAATAAATGCTATGATCGCGTATTACGCCGGGGATGTTCGGCGAATCAACCATTTTCTGAAGGTATTCGGTTTTGCCAAGGCAATCGGAGAGATGGAAGGATTAGACGAAAGCACGCAGGAGATTATTGAAATCGCGGCGCTTACTCATGACATTGGGATTAAAAACAGTGAGAAAAAGTACAACAGCTCCGCTGGGAACTATCAGCAGATTGAAGGTCCGCCTGAAGCAAAAAAGCTTCTGGAGGGGGTAGGCATCGAATCAGGTGTTATTGACCGCGTATACTGGCTTATCGCGCATCATCATACCTATACCGACATTCAGGGAATCGATTATCAAATACTGGTTGAGGCGGACTTTCTTGTTAATGCTTATGAAGATAATATGTCGAATGACTCCGTTCACAGTATCGGGAGTAAAATGTTTAAAACATTGAGTGGGAAAGCCATTCTAAACGCAATATATGCCTAAAGGAAAATTAAATCAACAATTAGTATGAATACGAAAAAAGCGGTCCTGGCAGAATTGAACTGTCAGTCCGCTTTTAATCTATTATCTGGAGGTTTTATGATGACAACGGAAGAGAAAATACTTGATTCTCAACAAATAGCCCTACCCTTACCTGACAGCATCGGGATAACTCAATCTTCGGGATTAGACCGGCACTGCGTGTTTTCCCAGCAGCGCAGCGACGAATATGCGCCGAACGAGGTGGTAAGCACAGAGAGCGCCCGGCAGTACAAGGACGCCACCGACCTTGTGTGTGAAAGAAGCGAAGCCGACGTGTCGGAAACCCATGCGCATCCCCATTGCGTCCGCAAGCTGATCCGGAGGCTGACTCCGCTGGAATGCGAACGGCTTCAGGGCTTTCCGGATCACTGGACAGACATTCCCGGCGCTTCGGACAGCGCCAGATACAAGGCGCTGGGCAACAGCGTGGCGATTCCCTGCGTGGAGCATGTGCTCCGGGGAGTCGCTTATTTTTTACGCAAATTCAAGGAGGAACCATCATGTACATCTATCCGGACAACCTGAAATCCAAGGCGACGCTGTGGCTGTGGCAGCTCCGGGACATCGGGATCATCGGTGTCGGCCTGCTGATCTCCGTGTTCGCGCTGGCGCAGCTCCGGTTTCTGCCTCCCATCGTCATCACGACCCTTTACGCGTTTCTGACCATCCGTTTCGACGATACCAGCATCCTCGACTTCATTAAAAACGCCTGCGCCTTCTTTTTCACAAGGCAGCAGGTCTACGAATGGGGGTATGGAAAACATGAATAAGGCAGAGAAGAAAAACGCAAGGCAAAAACAGGTTACCCGCCAGCTCATCAACACGAAGGCCGTCACCGATTACAGCCTTGCGACCAACCGTGGCGACGAACTGGTGTATTTTATCATCAAGCCCACCAACATCTCAGTGCTTTCCGAGAAAAGCGTCTCGGCCCGGATCTACGCCTTGATGACCGTTCTCAAGGGCATCGCGGAGCTGGAATTTCTGTGCCTCAACAGCCGGGAGAATTTTGAGGATAACAAGCAGTTTCTCCGGGCACGGTTGGAGCAGGAAAACCTCCCGGCTGTGCGGCGGCTTCTTGAGCAGGATCTCTCCCAGCTCGACCGGATGCAGGTGCAGATGGCGACGTCCAGAGAGTTTCTGGTGGTGATCCGGCTCCGGAACGAAAAGCAGAGCGAGGTGTTCTCTTACCTGAACCGTATAGAAAAAACCCTGCGTGAGCAGGGCTTTTCCACAAAACGCGCCGGCAAGGAGGACATCAAGCGCATTCTTGCCATTTATTTCGAGCAGAATGTGACAACGGAAAAATTTGAGGACTACGACGGGGAGCGCTGGATCGTGCCAGAGGACTGACGGTTTATTTCAGCGTTTCGGAGCAGTCGTCCATCAGAAGCTGAAACATCTGTTTTCCCGTTTCGCTGTCCTCATAAACCAGGCTGTCCAGCAAGGCGCAGGAGAGCCCGTAGGAAAATCCCATGGAAGCGGGAACGGCAAGGAACTGCTCCTTCAGCATCCGGTTTAACCGCTCCATCAGGGGTTCCCTGACGACAGCGGAAATTCCGTCATACAGCATGTTCAGATCGGCATTCTGGAGAACTTCGGTGATGTTTTCCTTTTTATCCGACAGGAACCGGGACATGGCGTATTGGAGGAACTCCTCCGACAGCAGCGCGTAATGCCAGTTCACAACCGTAAACCGCTGCGCGGACTGATCCGGGCTCTCCTCGAAATGCTGCTTGACCTCCGGGTAAAAGGGATGCGTCTCCGCCTCCGCGTCGGTATCGGTCAGTTGGAACGAACGGTGCTTGTGTGGGGACGAATCTCCGGAGGCAGCATCCAGAGCGTAGAAGCACAGGTCTCTCAGTTCCGATGACGCCTCATAACCGTCAGACACGGCCTCCTGACTGCAGGAAGCAATGACCGCCTGAAAGAAGCGGGACAGGTAGCTCTCGATCAGATATCCCTCCCCGCCGAGCTTCGTCCGGATCTCCGCGGCAAGCCGCAGGAGATCCGTGACGGAACCGGGCTGTTCCGCTTCCTTGGAGCCCAGCAGATCCTCCGAATTCTGAAAAAAGTTCATTTGTACCCCGACCTTTCTTTGAAGTCGGGAATCTCCGGCGCGTAAAAGCGCGTGCAAAGGTGGGGTTCCTCTGTCCACTCCCTTGCACGCGCGAAAGATTCTTCTTGTGCCGCCACAAAAAACAAGGTACAATAACCTTGTCGTGGCGCCGTTTACGGTTGTGCAGGGTGGCCTATTCACCTTTGCGCAGGGCTGATATGCTCGAATCATATCAGCCTGCCATGACGCTTTTATTTTTCCGGGCAACTCCCGTTGATGTCTATATCAACTCTGATCAAAAGAAAAGTCAAGTTGAATCAAGGGAAAAGATAGAAAATTGAAAACTATACTTTCAGTTTCCCAGTATGCTCATAAGTTGAGCGTTAAGGAGTGCTCCTGAAACATAGCGAAATATTGCGAAACTCCTTAGGTAGTTTCTTCCTCGGTATAGCCACCGCCGATTGTCTCAAGGAAAATATTACGGAATGGCTCATCGAGCGTGGCGCAAACGAGTTGAGCCCAAACCTCGGTGCTGAGGTTGCCGCCTTTTACGCACCAGACTTTATAGTGCTCGTCGGCGTACTCTCCGATGGAGATTCCGGTCTGCTGTTCGGCATCACGGTATTTTAATTCAAAGACGTCCCTGGTGTACTGATTAACAGAGAAGTCGATATGCTCGAATTTTTCAAGCGACGGATAGTACGTCCCGTGTAGGTAATTTGTCATTATAACCGGTTCAGTACCGACGAAAATATCAGGGTTCCATATTTGCTCGACATTCAGATGATACAGCTCTGTACCGTTTTCAATAGCTTTCTTTATATATAAAAGTATTCGATGATTCGTCTTAGGATCGTAGTGGATAATCGTTTCTTTTCCGCGTCGGAGCTGCTCGGAAATATTCTCGAAGTTCAAGGTGATCCCACGATATTTCTGAGCGTCCCAAGTTGCGGTCCCGACCATTTGTGAATATGGGACGGCGAGATTATTGTCACATCGCGTGAGTATTCTTGCTGGCGGTTTTATGTGCTGCATTATCTCTATTGTGTTCGGCGCTTCGGGGTTAATACTTCCGATAGACGTATCAAGGAAGATATTGTAGAGATAGTACTTATCGTTCAACCTGAAGCCCTGCCTTAAAAATTCCGTATCCGTCACATCAGTCAGTCCATATTTGTCATGCGGCAGTTCGATACGCTCATGGCTGAGTATTTCGTCAACATCGTAAATCCGATAAACACATTCTTCAACAAGCCGGCAGATAAAAGCGCATATGAGGCGATCTATATCAACATCGAAATTATCAGCATAGGTTATCTTTCCGTCAGCGGCTTCCATGACGGCAGTTTCATGAGCAAACTGTCCGGTCCCACGGTATTTTATGATCTTTCCGGCTGTTGCAAGGTATATAAGGTCACCACCGCCGTTCTTGGTTTCGGGCCGGAAGCAAAAGCAGAGCAACTCTTCGATATTAAGATCGGCGGCTTCAAACATACTCGATATCAAAACCGGCAAGCCGCAGCGCGGGGGTAATCGTCTCCATTACTTCATCAAGCACAGTGTCCGTTCCGATGCAGCGGTTACAGGTATGCAAATCAAGATAGAGATACTCAACGACAATCTTCTTTTCAGAAGATGTGTCGCATCCGCAGGAACAGCCGTCTCCCTCAGATTCCTGTGCGCCGTTCGGCGGTGTCCAGCCGGTATCGTCGCCAACATAGGTAATCGCACCAACCGGACAGCTGTTCCCGCAGCCGTGACAATGGTCAATGCAGGCCTCCGGATTTTTTATGACGGGTGACGGAGCCTTTGAGGGATCATAGACACCGTGAGGACACGTTGCACTACAGGTGCCGCACTCCGCGCAGGTGAGATAATCAATAACTGGATACCATGTCTTTGCCATAATACTTTCCTCCCTATATGATAAATGCCTGAATCGTGTTAAAGAAGTAGCCTACAAGAATAATGCCTATGGTACAGATACCGATGAACAGTGCCAGCAGCTTCGGCTTGACTGCTTTGCGGAGCATGATCATGGACGGCAGTGACAGCGTGGTAACGGCCATCATAAATGAAAGTATCGTGCCAAGTTGCGCCCCTTTGTATAACAGTGCCTCCGCAATCGGAATGGTGCCAAAGATGTCGGCGTACATTGGAACACCGATCAGGGTTGCCAGAACAACGCCAAAGGGATTTTTGCTTCCCAGAACAAGTGAAACCCATTCTTCAGGAATCCAGTTGTGGATAATTGCACCGATGCCCACGCCTATTAAAATATAGGGAAACACCTTTTTGAAGGTGGACAACATCTGCTCCTTAGCATAAACCAACCGGTCTTTTTTGGTCAGGTCCGGCGATTCAATGTCCACGCTGCCCGCTGACAGGATAAAGCTCTCAACATACCGCTCCATATGCAGCTTCTCAATAATCGTGCCTCCGACGACTGCGACGATTAGACCAACAATTACATAAATAATTGCTACCTTTGCGCCGAAAATGCTCATCAGCAGAAGCAGCGATCCGAGATCCACCATTGGGGAAGATATCAGGAACGAAAACGTTACCCCAACCGGAAGCCCTGCGGATGTAAACCCAATGAACAGCGGTATAGAGGAACAAGAGCAGAATGGTGTTACCGTACCAAGAAGCGCCGAAATGCAGTTTGCCCAAACACCATGGAAACGACCGAGAATCCGTTTACTGCGCTCCGGTGGGAAGTAACTTTGGATATAACTGATGAGAAAAATCAGAGAACACAGAAGTATCGTAATCTTGATTACATCGTACAGGAAAAATTCAATGCTTCCACCCAGCCGTGCCGACGTATCAAGTCCAATAGCGGATAGGCCTCTTCCAATCATCCCATCCAGCCATTTCATGGCAAGAACTTGATACTGGAAGAAATCCCAAATTGTTTTTAGTATTTGCATTGGATAAAAACCTCACTTTCGATAAAAGGACAATTATATCAAATAATTTTGATGTATCCTGCTCTTAAAAAGCCATCATCAGGATGGCTTTTTCGATGCACAACAGATTTTTTCTTCTGTAGCCGCATTCGGCGTTGTCAGTTCTTTCAGTAGAGTACCAGCATAAGCGCTGCCCTTTTCGCTGATTTTGTAATGCGTCCATTTGCCTTCCTGCCGACTCTCCACAATACCCGATTCAATCAGAATCTTCATGTGGTAAGAAAGTCCCGACTGCCCCAAGTCCAGCTGCTCCAGCAAAACGCAGGCACATTTCTCCCCGCCGCGCAGAAGTTTGAGTATTCTTAAACGTTTTTCGTCGCAAAATGCCTTGAACACTTTTGCCTGTTCTTCATAAATGGTTGCCAAATTATCACCTCATATCAAAATTATTTGATATGCCACTAGTATATGCGTCAAATCAAGTTTTGTCAATATGAAAATGTTCCTTTTTGATGGATACCGCCTTTTTACAAGTTTATAAGCAATTATGCACAAGGTATTCTCTACTGTAGCTCGTCGAAAAGGCTTATGCTACTTATATGCAACGACGCCAACCACAGGTAAAATAATTTACAGGAGTATATCCATGGGTATCATATGCCCACTGGTATGCTCTTTTTTCTGCACATAATCATGTTGCGTTGCCGAGTTCCCCCCCAATCGTTCTTAATTTCTAAATTTCTGCAATCACAAAATGGAGAACAAGCCTATGGTGCAATATATCTGTTTTTTAATAGTAAAAGTGAGCGTCAGTTGTCCAGAGACACCAGCATGCCACAGCGGACGATTCACGACAGAAAGGTAAAAAGCCCTGACAAAATTAAAAAAATTTATGGAAAAGTAAAAATTTTTCCGCTCAATCCCCTCACTCAACGGGTAAGTAAGTGAGGGGGTTTTTGTATTCCCTCATTGTTCCTTGAAAATTTCATATCCGGCAGTATAAATACATGATCTGTCCGGCCGTGATGAGCGGCAGCGACAATGACGGGCGCGCCAAGACTACCTGCGGATGGGTGACAGACATCCGTCGAACCGATGGCATCGAAGGCGACGAGCGGCAAAGCCCGGTCATAAAGCAGCCCGTAGTGGGTTGTTTCGCAATGAAACGGACAGTGCCAACGCTACTTCCGTCCAGCCACAGACTCAAGCAATGGGGGCGGCTCGCAGAGATCCTGGGAGAGGTGAAATTCCTATGGCGTTTGCTTAACCGGCAAACCGTTTATGCTGCCGCCCACGCTTCGGGAAGCAGTGCCGAATAGAAGCATTGAAATGAAGAACAAGCAGATTGTTTGATCTTAGAAACTACGCGGCAGGGAAAGTACGCCCTGCCGCGCCCTTGTAAGATCAAACCGCATTCACAAAGGACGGAGGTAAAATATTATATATGGAACAGAAAAAAAGAGCATGGCTGTACTGCCGCATCGACGCTCCGGAGGATGCTCATGGTGCCTTGAAGGGACAGCGAAGGGAGCTTTTGGATTATGCGGAACAGATGGACCTTGAAATCGCGGGGGTGTCTGAAGATCTCGGCAGCGGGCTGAATTTTGATCGTGCCGGCCTTATGGAAGTCATGAAGGCGGCCGGAGATGGAAAAATGGATGTGCTGCTGGTAAGAAGGCTGGACTGTCTTGGGCGAGACACCGTAAAAATGCTTGAATTTCTCCAGGGCTTGGATCAGTTGGGCATCAAGCTTTATTCGCCATTGGAAGGCGAAATCAGGTTGCTCAAAGATATAGAAGCGATCCATGGGCTTACCATGGGCACGGAATAGGAGGCCTCGCTATGAATACAACTCAACAGGATAAGAAGGTAGAAACCATAAAAATCCAGATAAATGGAATACCTGTTACCTTGTTTTTTGCTCCGGAACCGAACAAAGAAGCGGCTGATTTCATAAAAAAGGCATTGATAAATGCTTATGTAATTAGGACTGCGTAATTTCAAAACATAACTTAAAGGCGGTTTTTTCTAATGCCAATATGCGAAAAACACAGCTATTTATATAGCTTTCTCCTGCTTTGTGTGAGATAATGTCGTTGGCGAAAAAGCCATCGGTACCTTGACAATTTCATATATCAAGTGTCCGGTCTCTCACACAATATTTTATATGAGAGGACGGATACAAAATGGCTGAAAGAGTTTATTGTTTATACAGAGTTTCTACTGCCAAACAGGTAGACCACGATGAGCAGAATCAGGCTGATATCCCTATGCAGAGGAAAGCATGCCGTGAATTCGCGGAGCGTATGGGTTGGACCATCGTTCGTGAGGAACAGGAAACCGGCGTTTCCGGATATAAGGTCAGCGCAGCAGACCGCGATAAACTTCAACTTATTAAAGAACATGCCGAAAAAGGAAAATTCGATATTTTATTAGTATTTATGTTTGACCGACTCGGCAGAAAATCTGACGAAACGCCATTTGTAGTTGAATGGTTTGCAAAAAAAGGAATCAAGGTATGGAGCGTCAACGAGGGAGAACAGCGGTTTGAATCACATACGGATCGCCTGACAAACTACATCCGCTTCTGGCAGGCCGACGGAGAAAGCCAGAAAACCTCCATAAGAACCAAAACAGCTCTCGGGCAGATGGTTCAGGAGGGACGCTTCCGCGGTGGCACGCCTCCGTATGGCTACCACCTTGAAAAAAGCGGCATCATCAACAAGCGCAAGCACGAAGTGAACAAATTAACATAATATTGTTAGATTATAAAAAATATCTATAACTAAATTGGACAGTTCAGATAAACGCTTTTTACTGTTTCGGGTAAATCCTTCATATTCTTCCCAACTGATGACGCCGCGTACAGGCATAACTTCCAATTTTAGATAAGCACCTTCCCGCAGCTCACGGCTTGTTTTGAAGGAAAGGCTTTTCATATTCCCATCTGCATCGTAAGTATCGAGATGATATTCATAACTGCCCGCGCCGCTCGAAGCTGCTGTTGTCTGTTCTTTAACACGGTTGTTATCAACCATCGTATAATAAACGGTGCTGTGATCGTCGTTGCACAGGTACAAGAACGACGCACCCGCCGCAAGCACCAATACCACAGCCGGTATGATCAGTATTTTCTTTTTTATGATTCATTTGCTTCTATTTTCGCATCCGTTATCGTAAGCTCCACGGAACCTTTTAGCCCGTCGCCGGTGATTCCAAAATAGTTTCCGCCCTCCGGCAGTTCAACAGTATCCGAATATTCGCCGGAACCCTCAAGAAGAACCACAGGGTCATCGTCACCACTGAGCCAGAATAACTGAGCGGTTCCATTTTTAACATCAAATGCACAGGTAATGACCACAGAATTACCGCTTTCCCGCTCGATAGAAGTGTTTCCAAATAAATACTCCGCTCCGGTGAAACTTTTATAATCAGCCTTGTAGGTTCCTACATAGTTGTCAGCACCGAATTCGCGGTCGCCTTTCAGAAAAATTCTTTTTGTGAGTGTGGCTTTCCCGGCAGACTGGATCACGTCATTATAAGTATCCAGCACCTTGTCCTTATCAATGTTATTCAATAAAGAACAGCCCGCCGCGCCAAGTATCAGACAGGAAGCAACTGCTATCAGCCCGAATTTGATAACCGATTTTGCTATTTTCATCAGCATAACCTCCTGTTTTGAACTACCATCCCTTTTTCAGGGGGGCTTTGTGTTTTGCCTTATTTTTCACAGGTTTCTTTGACTCGACATTGCCAGACATCGACAAGATCAGAACTGTGGAAATTGCCAGCATGACCGCAATACTCAAGCAGCAAAGTGGAATGTTCCAATGCACTTCATAGCTCCGGTAATGGATCATTCCCAGACTTGCCGTGATGGGATAAAGGTTTGCCAGCTTCATACTGCCTGCGGCAAACATGCCACCGTAACCATAGACAAGGGAAATCACGACACCGGCCAGGAAACCATTCGCGGAACGGCTGGTCAAAATGATAATAAGCATGACAGAAATATACAGAAAAAGGTTCAGAAACGTGATCTGCATCAGGCCTTGTACTGCGGCCCCCGTCGAGAACCCCGGAAATCCCGTAAGCAATCCTGCAAGGATCGTAAAGACTGTACATACGAGTCCGAGAAACAGCGATATCAATCCGCAGACCAGCAGCTTTCTGACAAGCAGCCGCTTAAACGTCAGCGGAACCGTCAGTATGTTTTTTAGAGTATCGTCTTTTTGTTCACGCGCAATGATATAACCGGCAATCAGCGTGATACACACGGGGAAAACCGTAGTCATGTTGTTTTTGATTACCTGTTCGACTAAAATAGGAAACGTCCATACCATGGGCGAAAGCTAACAGCCTGTTCACAGAATCGGCGGTTATCTTGGGGATTTCACAAGACAACCCCGCAGTGATGCCGCCTGAAAACTGCCGCTATGATGTCGGCATCGTTGTTTCCGAAGATTTCACAACTACGGACACCGATATAGACGTAGCAAAACTACCCGGCGGCAAGTACGTCGTTTTTACGATTGACCATACCGCAGAAGCAATCCAGAAAGCATGGGGCGAAATCTTCGTTCAGCTATCGGCTCAGGGCCAACAGCCCGACGTTTTCCGCCCCATCCTCGAACGGTACATCCCCACCATGATCGACAGGCACCTGTGTGAAATCTGCGTTCCCGTTTAAGACCGTTCCTCTGCTTTGGCGGGCCGGTTTTTTTGGGGAACCGGTGCATCGTCGATCAGCTGCTGATACTGTTTGAGAGTGTCGCGGATAGATTTTTCAGGATCAGGGTACGCAAAAATTTTGCATTTCTCCGGCAAATTGTCCCTGTCGTTGTAAAGCTCTACGAAGCGGTCGCCGGTGTCCACAATATAGCCGTTCTCAGTGAATGTGCCGCCGTCCTCCAAGAAAACGTCCCGCCCATAGCCTCGTAGTCAATGTAATTTTCCAGATACTCCGGCACTTCCAACGCGCCCATTTCGTCGATCATATAGCGGCCCAAATCGTCCTCGTCGCAGATTCCGGGGTAATACTCATAGCAGTCAAGGTTTTGTGCGAGATTGATTAACTCTTTCAAGTCGCTTGTATGGTCGCCGCAAGAAAGGGCGGCTTCAAACTTTTCCCGGTCGCCCTCGTCCAGATCGGCGTATTCGGGGAGACAGTCATACAGACCGGAAATGTTGGTTTCGTAGTCCGTGATGAAAATTTCCTCATACCGCACCCCGTCCATATGGATACGCCGGAAAAGCGCCTGAACTTCCTCAGTAGCGGGGAGCTTCAAAAACTCTCCGTCCAAATACCCTTAATTGTAGCGCCCAAGATTAGTGACAAAGGCTTCAATCGCACTCATTGGTTCCGGCCTCCGTGCGGCACTGCCCCTTGTCGGGGTACGGGGCAGTGCCCCGTATACGGTCTTCGGGCCAAGTTCGAGGTGTTGACAAACCCCCATCATTCGGGACGAAGCCATGAGAAATCCAGGGGGAACAGGCAAAAAAAGAAGCGCCTTGGGACTTATCCCAGGCACTTAACCATGCGCTTTAGGTTTAAGGCGGTTGCCGACAAGAGGCAGTGATCTTCCGCCGCCTCGATTCCCCGTCTGAACAGACGTCTTAAGTTGTGCATCCATTTCTGGGCCGCAAAGCTGCCCTCACACCAAATCTGGCGCAGACTCAGGATATGTTTGTGGGTGAATGTACCATCCGTGTCCCGCTGCTTTTTTACGGATTCCTCAAAAATATTCTTTCGGATCGCGCGGCTTTGATGGCTGCCACTTACACACTTGCTTAGCATCGGGCAGGCCCGGCAGTTTTTCTTTTCGGCTCTGTATACCCGGCAGACGTTGTAGTGCTCCCTCTCAAGATTCCGCAGGGTCAGTTGTTTTCCAGCAGGGCAAATAAAGCAGTCCTTTTCCGCATCATACTGAAAATTCTCGCGCCTGAACTCCACCTTGTAGGTTGCCCCGCCCGTTGCTGCGGGCGTGTACAGCCAGATGCCCATATCGTCCATCGCCCGGTAAATCATGCTGGTGCCATAGGCGCTATCCGCGCCGGCTGCTTGAATATCCAGTCCCAAATGCTTCCGCATGTATTCAATGCGTCCCAGGTATGGCTCCGAATCGTTCACATTTCCCGGTGTCACTGCCACATCCACCACAATTCCGTGAGCGGCATCCACGCTTTGATGATCCAGGTAATGCATTCCTTCCGGTTTTCCGGGCCGCTGCAGCATTCCAGCGTCCGGATCGGTGGTGCTGACCGTCTTTTGCACCTTTTCGCTTTCCTTTTTCTCACGCCCCGCGCGCTGCGGCTTGATGGCGCCGGATGACTCCAGCCGCGCACGTTCCTCCGCTTCATACTGATCCAGCCGTTCCATATAGTCCGTTGTCTCGCGCTGGGCCAGTACTTTTGTATTCGCCTTAAATGAGGCATTCGCTTTTACATGCGTGGAATCCGTCAGAATGATCTTTCCATCCACCAATCCCTTTTCCATGCATAGATGCAAAATATGTTCAAACAGGTGACGGTACACCTCTTTTCCATGAAACCGTCTGCGCCGATTCTGGGAAATTGCAGAATGATCGGGCACCCGATCATCCAAATCCAACCCCAGGAACCACCGGTAGGCCATATTCACCTGAATCTCCTGCTCAATGCGACGCTCCGATTCGATACCGTACAGATATCCCACCAGTAGATATTTTACCAGCACTACCGGATCGATTCCGGGCCTGCCGTTATCCGGGCAGTACAAATCCCGAACCTCGTCGTAGATGAAGCTGAAATCCACGGCGTTTTCCAGCTTGCGCAAAAAGTGCTCCTGCGGCACCAGGTCCTCAAGGGTGACACAATGCATTTTTATCTGTATCCCGTCTCGCTCCGTCAGCATTCCCAAACACATCCCACTGCTTTTTCTTTGCCTACATTATACCATTTTTGCCTCTCCTTTTGGAACTTTGTCAACACCTCGAACTTGGCACGAAGTGATTTCTATATACAAAAACACTGCCCATAATCTCGCTTGGGCAGCGCCTTGTGTAATGTGATAGCTTCAATTTTAATTTTTGTCCTTATTCCGGGCTATTTTGCAGTTTTCCTAATACTTATGGCACATACGCTGAGAGTATTACGAGATAAGGCGCAAATTACCTCAGACTTGTAATGGATACCCGACATGATAGTTACAGATGACGAAAAAGACCGGGAAGCTGACGCGTTCAATTAAAATCTACTTCAGAAAATATTAAGCAACCTCAAAATCACAATAATTACCCCAATCCCAAAAAACGCTCCTAAAATAGCTTTATTATTCTTGGCAATCCATTTTGGGAGGAAAATATCAAAGCCTATTTCATGATCATCGGTATATCTCTCCCCCACAACCGTCAATGGACATCTCCAACCAAACAGCAAAAGAATCAATCCTTCTATTATGACCAGCCCAATGGCGATAAAGGTATATACATTGACCCTGTCAAATATACCTGCAAACAGGATATAGAAAATCACTACGACAAAAAATACCCAGATGATTGTATGAATCAGTTTTATGCATAGCAACTTCTTATTCATTTTTCCTCTTCTCAATACGGCTAAATGTCTTATAATGCTCAATGAAAAACTGCCCGTCAAATTTCTGTTTTACAAATAATCTGAATGACGCATTATACCCGAAGTTGCTCTCTGATTTGTAATTTGTCTGTGCAATTAAATTTCCCCGCTGTACAATTTTTGCCCGAATTCGTATGCTTCATCCAAATGATGTATTTTATCAATTTGGGGTCTGCCATTGGTATCGCCACAGCCGAGAAATGGTGAATTCTGTAGAGAGTTTCACCGATATCTTGGCTTTCAAATGGGAATAGATTCTATTTTCCCCTTCTCGGACCCTTTGGAAACCACCCTTTCTCCACTCTCTTTTTCTGAAGGAAAAGCTCATGGATACTCCAAAACAGCGAAAATCCTAATATCGACAGAAGGGAGGACATGAGCGTCGATTCCAAGAATAATGAAATTCCGACACAGACCAGGCCGGAAACTAAAAAAGCCAGCCACGCCCTGGTGCCGAAATAATACTCCACTTTTATGACGACCGGATGCAATATCCCGATGATCAGCAATGCCCCGACACCAATCCATACTCCATCAAAGTGCAATGTTTTTCCCCTTTCTTTCCCGATATGAAGTCGCTCCTACCGATAGCGATAGCTCAAACCCTTTCCGGTAAACTCGAAACGCCCTTTTAAGCCCGACGTGCAGACGACCCGTTTATCCACCGTAACGAAAACCGCCTCAAAGCCGCCCACCTCTTTTTGAAAAGCCAGTGCCCGCTCCGGCCCCATGACAGGCCGTGGAGTAGGCTTCGCACAGTGCACCGTTGGTTCCGATCACGCTAACCGCGCGCAGGCCGCTGTCCGCGGGATATCCCGTGCTTTTGTCGAGGATATGGTGGTATCGGCGTCCATCCTTGATAAAGGACTGCTCGTAATCGCCGGAGGTGGATAAAAACTGATTGCGCAGAGAAACGATCCCGAAGTAGGAGGTTTCGCCCCATCAATGTTCTGCAGGCCGATCCTCCACACGGAACCGTCCGGCTTTGTCCTAGGGCCAGCATCGAGGAAGTCCCCAGCGAAAAGAGCGCGGACGAAACCCTTCGCCGCCCGCACAGTTTCTTGATCCGGCCGCAGGCATAGCCTTTGGCGATGCCGCCGCAGCCGAAAGCGACCACCTCCGTCTCCTTGGAGAGAGCGGGGATCGCAGGAACACAATGCCCGACGAATCTCGGTATCGCTCGGAATCTTTCCTTGGCGCTTCCCGATGTGCCACAAGTCTACCAGTGCCCCGATTGTAGGATCATAGGCGCCGCCCGTCTGATCCGAGTAAAACAGGGCCTCTTTCAGAACGGCGGAGGTTTCGGGAGCTACCCGACCCAACCGCCGCTTTTCGATGCGTTGAGCTGTCCGATATCACTGTCCGCTTTCATTCTGGACAGCAAAAAATCCAACTTCCGGATGCAGACGGCCGATTCATCGAGGGCTTCCTGTGCGTGCAGCCCATATGCCGTGAGGCACATTCAGTACCCATTGCGGCAAAATTCAGATCTGCCCGGTTCAGTACGCCCCCAATCGGCCCGCAATGAAATCCGATAGCCGATTTTTCCACATCATCCCCGCCCCTATCTATGCCAGACCGCCGCGGCGTTTGACCGGACGAGCAGGTCCTCCAGCGGGAGGTTGAGAGGGCAGATCTTTTGGCAGGACAGAGACTTACCGCAGCCTCCAAAGTAGAATTGGCGGTACTTCCTTAAAATCTCGCTCCGGTGTCCCCCATACTCGGCCTGATCCATGAGCTTGGAAGCGGCTACCATGGAAGCGGCGCCGGTGAATTTTCCGTCCGGCCGAAAGTTCGGGCAGACCTCCAGACAGCAGCCACACATCAGGCAGCGCGAGGACTGGTACTGATTCTCATGTTCCCATTGGTTCATGGAGGCGTTTTCCTCCAGCCACAGCCTCATGCGCTTCATATTTGCAAACAGGATGCTCCGGTCCACCTTCAGGTCGGCGACAATGGGAAATTTACTCAGAGGCTCGAGAACAATAATATGTTTTCTTCCCGCAAGCTCCCCCAGGAAGGAGGAACAGGCAAGGCGCGGCAGGCCGTTGATCCGCATGGCACAGGCTCCGCATTTTTTCTGCAGGCAACTGCATTCCCAAATAATCCGGTCCGCGGGTCTGCCCTCATGATCTTCCAGCACGTCGCGGCCGTTGAGCTCATTCAGCGCAAAAGCGACGGAGTCTTCCGGAATGCCTTCGTAGGCGAAGGTCTGAAAAAAAGAGGGGCTGCCGGCGTCCTTCCGTCGCATGATTTTCAGATCAAAGCGCATGCTGTTCACCTCTCTTCCGGGATATCTTCGAGACGGACCACAACTTTTTTTCCGTCATATCGGGCGACGCTGTACTTCAAATATTCCGCGTCGTTTCGGTCCGGGTAATCGCCACGGGTATGCGCACCCCGGCTTTCCCGGCGGTTGCAGGCGCTCAACAAAAGCGCCTTGCCCAGCAGGCACAGGCTCTCCAGATTCAGGTTCTCATACGGCCCGCTGGTGGGATCGTAATTACGTACGACCTTTTCCGCAAGCAGCCGGTCGAGCGCCGTAATCCCCGCTTCCATTTGCGGCCCATTCCGAACGATGCCGAGGCTGTTGAGCAGGATGCGGCTCAGCTCCGCCCGGATACCCGGAAGGGGGAAATGCCGGTTGCCCGCCTGCAGGGATGCCACCTTCTGCCGGATCTCTTCAACGGCCTGTGCGCCGTATTTTTTAAAGTCGTTGGTGCAGCCTGCGGCATCCTGCGTGGCCGACCTTGCTGCCACGCCGCCGCCGTAAAGGGCGCCCAGCGTGGAATTCCCTCCCAAGCGGTTCGCTCCGTGGTACTGGTAGCAACATTCCCCCGCAGCGTAGAGGCGCGGGAAGGTGGTCCGGTGCTGTTCGTCCACCTGAAGGCCACCCATGAAATAGTGGATTCCGGGGGATACGGGGACCGGTTCCTTCCGTGGGTCCACATGCAGGTAGGTGATGCAGTCCTCCACTAAATCCCCCAGCCGCTTCTCCATCACTTCGGGGGGCAGGTGCGTCATGTCCAGAAAGACGGAAGTGGGGCCGCCCGACGCACTCATGATCCGCCAGATCTCGCGCGAAATCACGTCGCGGGGCATCAGGTTTCCCATTTCGGGATACTTCTCCTCCATGAAGTACCAGGGCTTTCCGTTCCGAACGGTAAAAAGCCGTCCGCCCTCGCCGCGCGCCGCCTCGCTGATGAGCAGGCGTTTGCCGAAGCAGGCCGCCGTGGTGGGATGGTACTGGATAAACTCGCCGTTCGCAATCGGCACGCCGAGCCGGAACAGCTCGGCCGCCGCCACCCCGGTGTTCTGCTGGGAGCCGGTGGTCCTTCCGAACAGGCCGTTAATGCCGCCCGACGCGACGATAATAGCATCCCCCTGTAGAGAGAGCAACTCCTGCGTCCGATTGTCCAGCGCCACGCATCCGAGGCAGCGTTTCTGTTCGTCCAAGATCAGGCTTACAAACGAATGGTCGCTGTAGCGGATGATGTTCCCTTCGGCTTCCTTCTTGCGGACCTCTTGAATGAGCGCGGTCATGATCTGCTTTCCCGTACTGCTCATAGCGAAGGCGGTGCGCTTTTTCTTTTGTCCTCCGAAATTGCGTAGATCGATGCTGCCGTGTTCGTCCCGGTTGAACACGACGCCCAAGGCCGCGAGATGGCGGACGATGCCAGGCGCGGCATTCGTAAGCGCGCTCACCGCGTTGGGGTCCGCAAGGTAGACGCCCGCCGCCATGGTGTCCTTGAAGTGTTCTTCCACGCTGTCGTCTTCGCCTTTGGTATCGAGTGCGGCGTTGATGCCGCCCTCGGCCATGACAGACTGTGCCCGTTCCGAAGGCATAGAGGAAACCAGAAGGACCTGGTACTGTTTTTCGGCTGCTGTGAGTGCGGCGGACAGGCCCGCAAGCCCGGCACCGATAATGAGGATCGTCTGGTTCATAAGTATTGCCACCCGATATAGTAAAATAGGACCGCACCAGTGAAAAACAGCAGGAAGACGGAGGCAATCAGAAAGAGATCCACCCGGCGCTCCCACTGTTTGATCACTCCCAGCGAGATCAGTAAAGGACGGAGGTTGACAAAGACATGAATGAAAAGCGCGGCGATCAGCAGAAGCTGTGTGACGAGCTTGATCATGGTGAATTCTTTAAGGCCGAACGCGCCATTCACCGTCTCGCCGTAGGCGCCGAAGTGGAAGAATAGAAGAATCAGGATGGCAACACCGCTGAAGCGCCTCGTCCAGAATGTTGCGTTTTGTCGCAGATACCAGCGGCCGAATTCGCCGCCCCCGCGCGCTGCCTGCACCGTCAGCGCCACGCCCAGCCCTGCATGGATGAGGATCAGCCCGAAGCCGACCCAAGCGAGCGTCGTCGCCGCGTCGGAGCCGATACCGAGCAGAAGGAAGCTGCCCATCACCCCGTGGGTAAGAAAGACCACGAGGATCACGCCTGACAGGATGGTGTTAATTCTGCGCAATGATTCTCCTCCTTCATTTTTTGGATGTGTCGGCCGTCAGCCGGTATCCGGCAGAACTGACAGGTAGGCCGGAAACACTTTTAGAAGCCACAACATCAGTCTGCGGGTAGCCGAGGAATACGAAAGCGGCATCCTTCACCACCAGCGACTGGATCTGGTCGGTCAGCAGCACCCGCCGATTCGAGTCGAATTCTCGTTCCAGTTGAGCAAGGTCCGCATCGACCTGCTCATTCCGGTAATGACCATAATTCAGGTTCCCTTCGGAGGCAACATACGACTCAAAAAAGTTCTGTGCGTCGCCGTTTTCTGCGGTCTGCGCCGTCATCAGGAGCAGGTCAAATTTTCCGTAACGTGCACGGGAGGTGAAGAAAACGTCGTTGTATATCCGGACGGTGATGTCAATGCCGACCTGTCCGAGCTGCGTTTTGATTGTCTGCGCTCGTTTCAGAAGCTCCGCATCCCCTGCGGGCAAGGCGAGCCGGAATGAAAGCGTCTCGCCGGCATATCCGGCTTGTGCCAGCAGAGTCTTGGCAGCGGCAGGGTCGTAAGGATAGGGGTCGGTATGATCCATGTAAGGCAGCGCCGGGGCAAAAGCGCCACCCGCCGCCTGACGGCTGATGGCCAGCGCAACGGCCTGCCGCACGGCTGAATTCGACAAAGCTGCATTTTGTTGGTTCATCATTAGAAGCTCCACACATGCGGTATCCTTAGTCTCAATCTGACATCCACTTTTGGAAAGAGTAGAGATATCCTCCTGCGGCAATCCCACCGCTGCGTCGGTCGTCCGATTCTTCAGGTTCTGTACGAGTTTATCCGTATCTGCTACAAGTCGGATGTCCGCACCGCCGAGCTTCGGCGTCCCTCCGTGGTAATCGTCGAACCGGCGCAGGACCACCTCCACCTGCCCGATGAATGTGGTGGGGATGAACGGCCCGGTGCAGACGGGAAAATACGAAAAACTTTCTTTCTGGTCCGACGCGGCATCCACAATCGTGAAGGCCGGGGCGGCAAGGTTATGGATCAGGCTTGGGCAGGGCGCTGAGGTGTGAATTGTTAGCGTCAGACCCTCCGCCTGGACAAAGGAAACGGGCAGCAGCTTCGCCGCGTCGGTATCCAGGCGGACAGCGCGCTCCAGCGACTCTTTGACGCTCTGCGCGGTCATGGTCTTATCGTTCTGGAACTTCACGCCGGGACTTAGCTTGATCTCCCAGGTGCGCGGGCCAAGGTTTCTCCACGATTGCGCAAGCCACGGCTGAATGTCCCCGTTATTTATGTAAAAAAGCGTCTCTCCCACGCCGTAGGCGAGGGTGTAGCAGCCGTTCCCATGCGCCGGGTCCAGATCCGATGGAAAGGAGGGGCCCGCGATTTTCAGCTCCGATCCTTTCAGCTCAGCTTCAAGTCCGGGAAGGGACGAATTGGTAATGGCGCTCTCTTTGAGCTTTTTGAGCTTGGTCGCGCCGGACACAGCGTCCACAGTGGAGGTGCGGCGCAGGGTTGCTCCGGTAAGGAGAAGCAGCAAAAAGGTCGCGACAAGCAGAATCAGCCTTCTTTTCACATCACCGCCTCCTCCAAAGATGCCTGTCAGTCCGCTTTTTTAATCAGCAGCACGCGCATGGCGTTCAGCACCGCGATCATCGCCACGCCGACGTCGGCAAATACGGCCGCCCACATGGAAGCAAAGCCGAGTGCGGCAAGCGCCAGCACCGCGACCTTGACCCCGAGCGCGAAGACAATGTTCTGCCAGACGATCCGCTTGGTTCTCCGGGCGATCTTCATCGCGCCGACCAGCTTCTTCATCTCGTCCGTCATCAGGACGACGTCAGCGGCCTCGATAGCCGCGTCCGAGCCCATGCCCCCATAGCGATGCCGATGTCCGCACGGGCGAGCACCGGCGCGTCGTTGATGCCGTCGCCAACGAAAGCGAGCTTGCCCTTGGGGGATTTTTCTTTCAACAGGGCTTCCAACGCCTCGACCTTCTGATCGGGCAGCAACCCGGCATGTACCTCGTCGATCCCGAGTTGCCGGCCGACCGCTTCACCCACGCTTCGGCTGTCGCCAGTAAGCATGACCGTTTTCCTCACACCCAACGCTTTGAGTTTGCGGATAGCCTCGGCGGAATCGCTTTTCACCTCGTCCGCTATGACAAGATATCCGGCAAACCGCTTCTCCACCGCGACAGAAACGACCGTGCCGACCGGCTCCGTTTTCGGGGAGGGGATACCCTTGTCCTCCATCAACCGGCTGTTGCCGACAAGGATTTCCCGGCCGCCGACAACCGCCCTGGTACCGCGCCCGGGAACCTCCTCATATTGCTGGATTTCATCCGCATCTCGAACCTCTTTGCAGGCATTGCTGTCACCTCTCTACTTTTCGGTGATGTGTTCGTACCCCTGCTGGAAGAGGGGCGCGATGTGCGCATCGTCCAGGGAGTAATAGACGATCTTGCCGTCCCGCCGGTATTTGATTAGCTGGGTCTGCCGAAGAACCTTCAGATGATGCGAGATGGCGGGCTGGGTCATGTTCAGCAGACAGGCAAGGTCGCACACGCACATTTCGGAAAGAATCAGGGCATTGATGATTTTGAGGCGTGTCGGGTCGCTCATGGCCTTAAAAAGCTCAGCGATCTTAACAAGCTGGGAATCTTCCGTTAGCTCGCCCTTCACCTTCCGCACAATATCCTCATGGATGATGGTACAACTGCAGAGTGCGTCTTCATCCTTATCCGGTATCATCGCAGTCACCCCTTAAACAATTAAGCACATGTTTATGTGTTTTATTATAAAGCGCCACACAATCGCTGTCAATAAGGCAGTTCAAAGTCAACTTGATTTTTATGCAGCAAAAGAGATCGGAACCGAAAGGTCCTGGTCTCTTTTATATATAATTTTGCTCTTACACGAAGTTCAATCTGAACCCTGTGGCTTCTCTGTGTGTTCATTTAGTTGTGTATGAGTGCTTACAATATGGGCACTTAGGATAATCTATATCATGTTTTTTTCCACATTCGGGGCAAGTCCTTTGCGCAATTTGATTTCCCCCTTTTATATTATCTGATGAGTCTAATTTTTCTAATTGCTTTTTTTTAAACCGATATAACTTAGCTTTCTTTAAGTAAACTATTCCAAACCATATGCAAACAGAAGTAGCTACCAAAAAAACTACGGTAATAACGATAAAGTTAAATAAAGGAGAACCGTCAACAAATGAAACCACAAAATAAGGAGTATTGCTGAGAAATAGAAATTTTATTAAGAAACAATAGAAAATGATTAAACCCGCTGCCTGAATAAACATCCAAATAGCAAGAGGCATAGCATTACCTGAAGCTTTAATGGCGGGGGGTATTTTTCCTGTGCCTACATAATATCCAGGATTAAACTGATTATTCTGATTTTCAATCATCTCTTCTATATAATTTTGTTCTTCCTGTTGCGATTCCTTAAAAGAATTTTGTTCCAAATTTTTATCTATGTTGAAATCTTCATCCTGTTTTGACATTTATTCCACCTGCCTAAAAATACGAAGTTACATTGCCTCTATTATACCATGCTTTGCCCTTTGTGTGTCCAGCGCCATCGCAGAAATGCGGCGGTTTTTTTATTTCTAATCTCAAAAGGAGGAAAACTACATGCCCCGTACAAACTTGAAAGTAGTTCCCGTGAGGGAGAACGTCGTGCGCCTGCAAGACTTTATTGACATGATTTCGCTCTCCGTGATCAAATTTTTCACAGATTACTTCATCTGCGGCAACACCTTCCGATGCGTCTGGGCCTTGCGTGAATACCCGACATGGTAGTTATAGATGTCAACCTATTTTTTCTCTCCAAAAAGGCTTGCAATAGGAAGAATTAAGATGCAGAAAATGGGCAAATAAATAACCTCCATAGAAATAATGGTTCGATACTTTATCAGAGAAACTGCCACAGAAAAAATTGTACCAGCAGCAAAGGCGCATGCTGTGATCTTTATAAACTTCTTAACGCCGTTTTTCTTGACATAGATTGTTACTCCCATAGGAATAGCCACGATAATTGCAAGGACCGCAGCGCACAGGATGATCAGATAGAATTCGCCAAAGAGGTTGCCCAAAGCAGGAGCGTCCACCTCGCCCTTGGCAGATATTATAAAGATAAAGGCCAACATTACTACCGTTGCAAGCAGAAACGTGATGAATATAACCTTAATTATTTGTTTTATATAATTCATATCATTAGCTCCTGTAAAAAAGTATTTTAACTTAGCGTGAAGGGTATGCATATTAGGATCGAATCCATCCTGACCCGCTCTAATTGTGAGTACCAGACATGATAAGTTATAGACGATGAAAGAGGCATTGGAAGTCGACGTAGTACATCAGCTTTCCAATTTGCCCATTAAACGCGCTTTAGAACATCCATCCAACTTAGAATGACCGTTCCCACAAAGATAACTCCCAAAACAGATAAAATGAAAAGAATAATCATCCTTCTTTTTTTCTTTCCTTCTTCGGGATTTAATTTGAGCATATAAACAATACGAATTTAATATGCGCCTATTATACCCATGTTTTCCCCAAAAAGTGTTCAGTACCGTCACAGCAAATGTGGCGGCCTTTTTGTATCTAAAATCTCAAGGGAGGAAATTTTCATGCCTCGGACAACTTATCAACAGCCCCTGTACAGAGGGACAGTGTTCATCTGCAAGACTTCATTGACATGATCGCGCCCTCGGTGGTCAAGTTTTTCACGGATTACCTCATCTGTGGCAACACCTTCCGGTGTATTTGGGCACTACGGGAATACCCCACTTCCACCGACGAGCAGGCGATCTTGCGGCACCTGGGCGAAAAGGACGGGATCACCCTTCACATCTACACCCGGCATGTCACACCTTATGAAGAAAAGAAAATCATTGCGAATGCAGCGAATAAAAATTACATGAAGAAAAGCAATACCAATGATTTGCAGCAAACGATCACCGTGGAGGATAACCTCAGGGACGTTGCCCAGGTCGTCACTGCCACGCACCGCAACCGCGAACCCCTGATTCATACCGCAGTCTACATCGAGCTGTCTACCCATGGCCTTAACCAGCTGAAGCTTCTGCAAACCGAGGTCTTGGCCGAGCTGATCCGAAGCAAGTTAAACGTCGACCGGCTCCTGCTCCGGCAGCATCAAGGATTCCTTTGTGCGATGCCAAGCGGCTGGAATGTGTTCTGTGACCAGTTTGAGCGGATTCTTCTGGCAAGCTCCGTGGCCAACCTCTATCCTTTCGCATATTCCGGGAAAACCGACGCTCACGGCTTCTATCTTGGGCGTGACAAGTTCGGCAGCAATATTCTTGTGGATTTCAACGCCCGCGCGGACGATAAGACTAACGCAAATATTCTGATCCTCGGGAATTCCGGACAGGGCAAATCATACCTGCTACAGCTCATTTTGTGCAACCTGCGGGAAGCCGGAATGAATGTCATCTGCCTTGATCCTGAAATCGAATTTGAGGATTTGACCAATAATCTCGGAGGCTGTTTCATCGACTTGATGTCCGGAGAGTACATCATCAATGTTCTGGAGCCCAAAACCTGGGACGAGCAGACTGAGTCTGCATCCAGCTCCCAGTCCGGGGTAAAGCAGAATGGCAAAGCTGTTTGGAACAGCCGGAGGAAGATGAGCAACCCGGATTCTGCATCGGGGAGATGAAGGATCAGCGTTTTGGGATTGAATCGAGCTGACCGGGCTGACGCGCCAGAGGGCCGCACAGGTCCTATCGGAATACTTCGGTACCCCACGAAGCCACGAAAGCGGTACGTATGACGCCTATTCCGTCCCGGACAGCGAGAGCCGCAGGTGGAAAATCGTCAGCGATTCCAGTATCGATGAGGAAAACAGACATGGAGATTCGAATGCCACCTATCGGGTGGAACTCGTCAGCCCCATCTGCCGGTATGCCGATATCGAAACGACTCAGGAAATTGTCCGTAAGTTTCGGGGTGCCGGGGCGATCGCCAACTCCAGTTGCGGCCTGCATATCCATGTTGACGCATCGCCGCATAGCGCCAACAGCCTGCGGAACATCACCAACATCATGGCGAGCAAGGAGGATCTGATCTATAAGGCAATGCAGGTGGAAGTTGAGCGAGAGAATCGATATTGCAGAAAAGTCGACCAGCGTTTCCTGGAGGAACTCAACCGGAAAAAGCCTAAGACGCTGTGTGGAGAAGGGCCTGAGCGTTTCCCGGAAACCGAATGTGTCGTCGAAAGGGCATTGGAATTTCCGAAGGCAGAATACCGTGAGTGCAGAAACCATTTATCCCGTGATATGCCGTTCATAGCGGAAAACCGGGACTGGATGTCGGCCGATCAAAACGGCGTCGCCCACTGCCTTCTTGTCATAGGCGAAGGCGGTTCGGAAGGAGTGCTGGTCAATTCGGAAGGATCTGATTACGCCCGCTACGCGAGCCTTGTACCGAGGGCTCGGGAACTCGTCGCCGCCGAGCAGCAGGAGCTCGAGTACATCTCCGCTGGGTTACCTTCTCTGCGGTTCCGCGACCTGATTCTACTTGGCCTGCCCGCAAACACTTATCTTGTCGATGACGATTATAATGCCGGATTTATCCCTGTCGGCGGGCTGAAAGACGGAAATATTTCCGAAAAGGCTCAGGAACGGTTTACCGACCTGCTGGACGCTCCGATCAAAGCCATCCGGCCGGGAGCCTATGGAACGGAAATCGTTATAAGCGGCGTCCCGACAGAAAGGCTGTCGGAGTTGACCAGGCTCTGGCAGACAACCAAATCGAAGCCCCGACCATGGGGACAGGAGGGAAATCAATGCCTATGCCGGGCTGAAATGTGGTATAATATAAAAAACACCATAAAAGGAGGCGGCACTTTTGGAACAGTACGATGAGGCGGTCCGGCTCTGGCAGTCCTATCGAATTACTTCCGAGGCTGATCTGGACAAACATCTGGACAGCTTCCGAATCCTTTTCGCTTACCATTCCGGAAAGATCGAGAATGAGGAAATCACCTATCACGACACCAGAGAGATCTTTGAAAACGGCAGGGTGTCCAATTATACCGGAAATCCGCGCGCGTTGTTCGAACAGCAGAATCAGAAGATCTGCTATGAATTCCTGAAGGAGAAGATCGTCCAAAAAGCGCCGCTGAGCCTGGAACTGATCCGGGAGATCCACCGTATCCTGACGGGCGGCACCTATGACGAACGGCGTTATGTTGAGAACGGAGAGAGGCCCGGCGAGTTCAAGAAGCACGATTATGTCACCGGAGTATACGAGGTCGGCTCACCGGCGGAGAGCGTGGGGAGCGACCTTCTGGAGCTTCTTGATGAGGTCAATGCCTATAACGAAAAGGAGGTCCTGAAGGCCGCCGCATATCTGCACGCCAAATTCGAGTTCATCCATCCCTTCGCGGACGGAAACGGCCGGGTCGGTCGTACCCTCCTAAACTATTATCTGATGATTCACGGCCACCCGCCTCTGATCGTTTACGATGAGGACAAGCGGCTATATTACGACTGCCTGCAAAAATATGACGAAGCAGAGGAACTGAAGCCGCTGTTCGAGTTCCTGAAATACGAGACCGGAAAGACTTGGGGAAAGGCTCTGCATCTCAGTGAAGGACAAAAGCCGGAGCGCAAAACCCTGAACGATTTCACGCCGAAGATGTAGGATAGGCCAAAAAGGAGGGGATCTTTGGGGAAGAAAATCCTTTTAGTGCTGTTTTATGTGATGCTCATCGTCTATGCCGTTCTGAAAGGCTGCCAAGGCTGCTTCTACTGTCGAACTCACGAGGGCTGTGATACAAAGGATAAGCTGTCGCCTATGTACGAAGAAATAGAACAAGCGGATGGCATAGTGGTGGGCTTTCCAATCTATTTCGGCAATATCGGCGGACAATCCAAACAGTTAATTGACCGGATGTACCCCATGATCGGCGCAGATTTTGCTCCACGTTATCCTGGGAAAAAAAGCTGTAACGATTTATTCGCAGGCAAATATTGATAAGGATATGTTTAAAGGAGCCATCGAAGCAATAATAAGTTTTTTTACACTGTTCGGTTGGGAGTTTATAGATAGTCTGCTTAGCTACGGTAGTACCGAACCTGATTATTCAATACCACAAGAACTATTGGATAAGGCGTTTGAAACGGGGAGAAAATTGGTTGGATAATTCGGCGGCTTTTCAATTATACTATAGAACCGTCGTTGTGGCAGCATAAAAAGCGCCACCGAATATGACAATCTAGAGACAGTTATCATATAGCAATTCAACTTAAAAATTGGCAAAATCCCATTCGAATGTTCATCTTATTAGGGCTATGACCCTGTTCATACTTTGATTCCAGAAGGTATCTTTCTTCAGCAAGTCTTAGATTTTACCCTTTACGGGAATACTCCTGTCACTTTGTAGGTCTCTTGATATCAAAGACGCCATTTTCCCAAGCGTCACATTACAGATGGAATGCTCGATGGCGCAAGCCTCAGTACTCGCCGTATCCTCACCTAGGTTTAACACGAGCATTAAAAATCGCTTGATTGTATTGTATCAAACTTGGAAACCAGCTTTTCGGCGGTTTCACTCCCCTTTGTCATGACGCCGGATGCCTGCCTCGCGTTGGACGGCGAAAACATCGTCATCCAGAAGGGAAAGGAGGAACTGCGGCGGATTCCGCTGCACAATCTGGACGGCATCGTCGCATTCGGTTTTACCGGAGCCAGCCCGGCCCTGATGTGGAAGGACCTTTAATTGTCTGAGTTGCGGCTTCCGGTGCGAACCAGGAGCTTCCAACGATTTACAGGAGGCTTCGCACCGGATTATCCGCATTTTATATTCTTATTTGAAACAAAGCTTTTATCGGCCGGCTGCGTGCTTTCTTGTTATTAGGGAATCAGTGAAAATTTATCTGATTTTCTTGTCTGCCTTAGTTACTTTTTCTGTCGCTCCCCATGCGGGAGCGTGGATTGAAATACACATTATCAGTATTCGAAAAGAAAAGTGAACTTCGCATAAGCGGAATAATGAGAGTTAGGCACGTATTTATCAATGACGAAAGTAAAATTGGGTGATATAGTCTTTATTTATCTGGGAGGGTAGAATGAATATATTAGTATTTGGCGGTACTAGATATTTCGGTATTCATATGGTTGAAGCGCTCATACAAAAAGGGCACAATATTACAATCGCTACAAGAGGACGAAAAAAAGATGATTTTGGAAATAGCGTTCATAGAGTGGTTATTGAGCGCTCATCACCCAAAAGCATAGCGGACGCATTTAACGGCAAAACTTTCGATGTGGTATGTGACAGCCTTGCTTATTGTTCTAACGATGTGAAATATGTATTGGATTCTGTACATTGCAAGCGCTATTTGATGACATCCTCAGCATCTGTATATCGACTGCATGTCAATACAGTAGAAAATGACTTTAACCCTCTCGAAAAGTCACTAAAATGGTGTAACAGAACAGATTACCCATATGATGAAGTCAAACGGCTTGCAGAATGTGCTTTATTTCAGGCATATCCGTCACAAAGCAGCGTGGCCGTACGGCTTCCATTTGTTATCGGAAGAGATGACTATACAAAGCGGCTGTATTTTTATGTTGAGCATATTGTAAAAGGGATCCCAATGTTTATTGACGACATAGATGCTCGGATGGGATTTGTTAGTTCAGATGAAGCAGGTAGATTTCTGGCCTTTTTGGCAGAGCAAGAGTATACAGGTGTAATTAACGGAAGCAATGGCGGAACGATATCGCTAAATGATATAATTAAATATGTCGAGGAAAAAGCAGGAAAGAACGCGATTTTATCAAAAGATGGTGACGTCGCTCCGTACAACGGTGAAATAGATTATAGTTTAAATACTGAGTTTGCATCAAAGTTGGGCTTTAGGTTCTCTCCCATAAAATTGTTTATATATGATTTGCTAAATACGTTTGTTGAGGCTGTAAATTCCCCGAACTTCGCATAATGTTTATAATCAGAATAGGGCGGCATCTTCCGCGTCCTTTTTGAGTCCGGACGCACGTCATCAGCCACAAGCTCCTGCTGCGCTTTAGTAAGCCTAATTTGCCGATTCCCACTAAAATTTTCCTATTAACCAATCTTCTGGGGAAGGAACGGTCGGGGTTGAGAAGGTGTCGTTGCGATCGCTGGCAATGCCCAGGCCGAGCTGCTTGATGACCGTCGAATCAGACTGAAGCTTGCTGGTCGAACCGGAATAGGCGGGATATCCCATATCCGCCTTTTGCAGGAATATGGAGAGCGGCAGATTTTGATGCGAAACGGACACCATCTTTGACTGTAAATTTTTGATCAAACAAAGCCGCCTCCGTGGCCGTCATGGCAAACTTGTATCCTTCAAAGGTAAGACAGGCGATCGGTTCCAAAACATAAAAAAACCTGCATGGCTCTGGGCCTTGCAGGTTTTTTGTTATTCTCCTCAATTGGAACGCGATTCAGCAGCTACCCATCAGCTTATTTTCATACAAGAACTTTGAAGATCAAACGGATTCTGTTTTGATCGTTAAGCTTTTTCATAATGAACTGCTTTGTGAATGTTCCATGATTCAAGATCAGGATGCTGCAAGCGACACCAAAGAGCAGGCCGATACCAGAAAACGCAAATTGCATTGGTTTTGCTTAATTTGGCTTTTTCTGTCTGCTGACTATTGATTTCTTCAGCTTGCCGAGGACTTGAACAGCCCTGGAAAGGGCCTGATACCAGCTAGTTTCAAGAGGAACACAATATCGCTGTCCGTATATTGCCATATACTAATACTCCAAAGCAGGATGACAATAAAAACACCTCAAGCAGCACGGTTGGGAGGCGCCGCTTTCTTTTCCGCATAGACAAACGAAACGGGAATCTGGCCTTTACGGATAACAACCCGAACAAGCAATCGGACTTAAAGCGCCATACGATAAATCTCCCTGGCGATCTCCTCGGTAAGCTTGACGAAACTGCCATGGTTTGGAGCCCCGTGGAACATGTTCCTGGCCAGGCCCGGGATGTCCTCTTCCTTGCCGCCAATCTCACTGATGGCAGTGGGCATGCCGATGGATTTTACAAACTTCTGGAACGCGGCGATACCCTCCCTAGCCGTGGTCTCCGGATCTTCAAAGTTCATCTGGCACCCCCAGACTCTGGTCGCGTATTGTACGAAACGGCCAACACCCTGATGTTTCATCGCGTAGGTCATCCAGGACGGGAACAAAATAGCCAGTCCGGCACCGTGAGAGCAGCCGTAAGTGGTAGACAGCTCGTTCTCCATATGGTGTGTACCCCAATCCTGCTGACGGCCCACGCCGGTGATGTTGTTGTGAGCCACCATGGCCGCCCACATGATATTGGCGCGCGCCCCATAGTTGCCGGGATCGGCCATGACGCGCCTGCCTTCTTTGATCATGGTCAGCATGACGGCCTCCAGGAGACGGTCCGTCAGCTCCACGTCCTTGGAATGAGAGAAATAGCGCTCCATGCAATGAGACATGATGTCTGTAATTCCGCTGGCCGTCTGGTAGGGAGGAAGCGAAGTAGTCAATTCAGGATTCATAATGGAGAACCTGGGACGGAGGACATCGCCGTCGGCGCATCTCTTATACATACCATCCTCATTGGTGACGACGGAGTCAGTGGATCCTTCGCTGCCGGAGGCTGCCAGGGTCACAATCGCAGCGATGGGAAGGGCTTCCGTCACAGGCTTGCCGCAGTAGAAGTCCCAGAAATCCCCGTCATAGGGAACGCCCAGGGCAATGGCCTTTGCGGAGTCGATAACACTGCCGCCGCCGATCGGCAGCAGAAAATCGACTTTTTCCTTGCGCGCCAGTTCGATTCCCTTATAAATCAAACCGCTTCTGGGGTTGGGCTTCACGCCGCCCAGCTCGATATAAGAGACGTTCTCCGCATCCAGGGAAGCCTTCACCCGGTCAAGCAGGCCGGACCTCACAATAGAGCCGCCGCCGTAATGGATCAGGACCTTGTGGCCGCCGTAGCGCTTGACATACTGTCCGGTCTGTTCTTCGGTGCCTTTACCGAAAACAAAGTATGTAGGGCTGTAAAACGTAAAATTTTCCATACAGTAAAACCTCCTGAATTAAGTAGTTGATAATAGAATGATATATTTTTCAAAACCGACCGCCTTGCAATTAGGATAGTCGATTTACAACGCCCGTGATGTGCTTACCTACATCTCTTTTTTGCCGTGTCTCGCTTCTTCTGAATTTTGTTCCGGCAGTACTCGTCAATTGACCTGGCTGCGTGTTTTCCCGCACCCATGGCCAAGATCACGGTTGCGGCCCCGGTAGCTGCGTCGCCGCCGGCAAAGACGCCTTCGAGGCTGGTATGGCCGTCTTCATCCGCAGCTACACAGCCCTTCCGCGTTTTCTCCAATCTCTCGGTGCCCCTGGTGCTCATGGGGTTGGGAGAAGTGCCCAGCGCCATGATGACGGCATCCACTTCCATCTTGAACTCGCTGCCCCGGATGGACTCGGGGCGGCGCCGGCCGGACGCGTCGGGTTCACCCAGAGCCATCCGCATGCAGGTCACGGACTCCACGGAGCCCTTTCCATCACCCTCAATGGAGATGGGGTTCGTCAGCAGGTCGAAAAGAATGCCCTCTTCTCTGGCATGGTGGATCTCCTCTCGGCGGGCGGGCAGTTCCCGCTCTCCCCGGCGGTAGACGATATGTACCTCTCCACCCAGTCGTTTGGCGCAGCGGGCAGCGTCCATGGCTACGTTTCCGCCGCCCACCACGGCAACCCTTTTGCTGCGGAGGATCGGAGTCGCACTCCCCTCCTTGTAAGCCTTCATCAGATTGATCCGGGTCAGGTACTCATTGGCGGAATAGACGCCCACCAGGCTCTCGCCGGGGATCTTCATAAACATGGGAAGACCGGCTCCGGAGCCGATAAACACGGCTTCGTAGCCCCGCTCAAATAGCTCCGGGATCGTCAGGACCCTGCCGATGACCATATTCCCACCGGGCACCCGCCTGCACAGGCGGGTTTTCCGCAGTTCAGGCACCGCTTGGCCTCATTGATAGCTTGTTCCAGCGTGTAACCCTGAGCCACCTCTAAAAAGTTACGATTGCGGATCCGGGGATCCTGTTCCGGCATAGGGGTCTTATTCATCTGCATATTCAGCATGGAGGGCACCCCCTTCCATGCGGCAGAAATGCTTTCTCTTCCGCCGATCTTCAAAGTCTTTGTAAGTGGCGTTCCGGGCGATAACCTCGTCAAAATCCACCTGATGGCCGTCGAAATCCGGACCGTCCACGCAGGCGAATTTCGTCTCCCCTCCTACGGTCAGGCGACACCCGCCGCACATGCCGGTGCCGTCGACCATGATGGGATTCATACTGACGGTAGTTGGGATACGGTACTTTCCGGTCAATTTACAGGCAAATTTCATCATCAGCAAGGGCCCTATGGCAAAGACATGGTCGAATTTCACTCCGCCGCCAATCAGTTCCTCCAGCTTACCCGTGACGAAACCGTGGTATCCGTAAGTGCCGTCGTCTGTGCAGAGGTGCAGGGCAGTACAGGCCTTGGACATCTCGTCCTCCAGGATGACAATGTCCTTTGTTTTGAATCCGCCAATCAGGTCCACCGTGTTTCCCGCCTCGGTCAGGGCCCGGGCAACCGGCAATGCAATGGCACAGCCTAAGCCTCCTCCCACCACGGCCACCCTTCCATAGCTTTCAATGTGGGTGGGTTGCCCCAGGGGGCCGACGAAATCATGCAGGCAGTCTCCCTCGTTCAGCTGATCCAGAACCAGAGTAGTGGCGCCCACTTTCTGGTAAATCACAATGACAAGTCCTTCCTCCACACCGGAAATAGTCAGCGGGATGCGCTCCCCGTTCTCGTCCACCCGCAGAATAATAAACTGTCCGGCTTTCGCCTTGGCGGCGATGAGCGGCGCATGGACCGAGATCTGGCTGATCTCCGGCGTCAATACCCTTTTCTTCACAATTTGATATCGCTTTCGCACGGTTTCTCCTCCCCGAATCGCATTTGCGCCATGTACTAAGTGCAGCCTCCCTTTCCAATTGACGGAGAGGGATTTCCAAACTTCGCTGCTAAAGAATAAAGAGAGCAAAAGACATGCCAACTTTAAAAAGCGAACGAATACTCCGTTAAAATATTGCATATTGCGACTTTTACCTCTGGATCAAAGAGAGAGGATTGCGGGATAAGCAAAAAATTTTTGCAATTATTGATCGGATAATGCAAAAATTTTTGCATTTCTTTGCACGAACATCCGGTGAACGCGCTATGGAAAACATTGAATTTACACCATGATATGAGCTGAAAGGCTATCAAAAACCAGAATGTATTTAAAAATCTTCCCTGTCTTTTCTGTGATTTTGTATTTACGAAACAGTTGGCATGATTATTGCTGGAATTTAGTCATGTCCTTCCGTCTCATTCTGGAGCGAGAGGCAGACGGTATCCACTGTAAGAGCAGAGGTGAAATTACTATGAAGAGAACATTCCTGCACGATTGCGTTGCTGTCCTTTTTTCAACCTTGATTCTTTGGCTGGTTTTAACATTCGTGATGGTGAAAGCTTGTTTTCTGCTGTCCGGAAATGCTGGAAAGATTGCAGTTCTTGCTGTAGGCCTGGCTGTATGCGCTTTTGCAACGGGGGCTTCCATCGCAGTTGTTTGTCATCTGAAGAAAAACCGGAGCGATTTATATAAGGAAGAGCCGCCCTGTAATGACGATGAAGAATTTCATGATGTGGATGCGCCGGCGAAAGAGCATAACACCATGTTCGAAATATTTGATTCGCTCTTTCTGATGCTTTTATGTTTTTTAACGCTTTTTCTGGCGATGCGGCTCGGGGTTAATACTGAGGGCATACTTAATTATTCTGTAAACAGGCGTACCCTTATCATAACTTGTTTGGGACTTATTTCCGTGCTGACTCTCATTATAACCAAATCAGATAAGAGTCTGAAAAAAATCATAAAAGAAGTTTATAAAAAATAGCCGTCTTAACATATTTGAGAGAGAAGGTATAAAAATTGAGCGTCTGGTGCCTGCTGAATTACGCCGCGTGGGGTTTATCCGCACTTATACTGGTATTATTGCTAAAAGACTTGATCAATGTAGAAAAGGGTAAGAAAGACTGATTTTAGCTTCATGGGAAAGCGGGGATTCAATCGTGAGCAGCAAGGACCCAAGTTTGTCTAAAAGTCTTGGTCCGTCGCATATTTGGGCTTTGGGTGTGGGAATTGTCCTTGTCGGCCAGTTTATGGGGTGGAATTTCACCATAGCCAAAGGCGGTTCGTTAGGCTCGATCATTGCATGCTGGATCACCGGCATACTGTATCTATCTCTCGTGATGATCAATACGGAAATGGGGTCGGTGGTTCCCGAAGCAGGCGGGCAATACTCAATGGCCAAATATTTCCTCGGCCCGCTGGCTGCCTTTAACGTGGGGCTGATGCTCGTTTTGCAGTATATCATGCTGGAGGCCGCCGATGCGCTTGTCGTCGGACAGCTTTTAAAGACTTTGAGCCCGGATATAAATCCTGCTCCGTTCGTCATTTTAAGCCTTTTGCTGTTTACATATCTGAACTATCACGGGATGCAGGCTACGCTCAACTTAAATATTGTTATTACCGGAATCGCCTTTATAACGATTCTCATGCTTCTGTTCAGCACAAAATTCTATTTGCCGGCAGGAGGACTGCTCCATCTTTCCAAGCTGACCAACGGGCTGCCGTTCGGATGGATCGGGATTCTGGGTGCCCTGCAATTTGGCTGCTGGTTTTATCTTGGGATTGAGGGCACCGCCCTCGCGGCCGGCGAATGCCGCTCGACAGGGCGTTCTTTGCCAGTGGGCGCCGTCATAGGCATGATCACGTTAATTATAAGCGGGACAATCACCTGGTTTATCTGCTCCGGACTGGTAAGCGCCGATCAGTTGGGCAAATCGACCTATCCGCTATACGATGCCGCACTCGCCACGGGAAAGCCTCTTATCATAGACGTTTTATTCGCGGGCACGATGTTGTCATGCCTGGCCAGCGCGAACGGCTGTATCGCGGACGCGGGCAGAGCATGGTATTCCATGGCGAAAGATACGCTCATTCCTCAAATATTTGCAAAACTGCATCCCAAGTACCGGACCCCTTACCGGGCGATCCTGTTTTTACTTCCTATCTCGATTGCGTTCGGCTTTACGGGCCTGCTCGACCATATTATTACGTTTTCGATCATGTCCGCGCTTATTACATACATTCTTACAGCTGTAATGATGATTAAATTCAGGAAAATGTATCCTCTGGGAACAATAAAAAGAGGCTATACCGCTCCATGGCATCCCATACCTGCAATCCTTGTGGCACTGATTGCAGGAGCAACGCTGTTTGGAATGTATTTCGGTTATTGGATCGACCTGATAGCGGGCGCGGTGTTTTATCTGCTGGCATCATTGTGGTTTGTTGCACACCGGTCAAAATCTCTGGATATCCGTTTATTCTTTTTGGAAGGCACCAAAAAATGGCCCCGTCCGAAAGGGTACTGATCGAACGGGTTTTCTGAAGGCTCCTCCGAAATCACAGAAGGATCAGCATATACTGCTACTTCATTTCATTGATATCGATATTGTTCCGTTTGATCCGGTATTGCAGATCCTGTCTGCTGATTCCCAATGCGCGGGCTGTTTTGGAGATATTTCTGTTATTCTCTTTCAGCTTTTTAACCAGCATGTCTCGTTCCATATCGTGGATTGTTTGATACGATGACGGATTTATCGCTCTTTCTTCGTTAGATTCAGAAAATCCCAATTCCGGTATTCCATTTAAAATATGGTCCGGGATAACGTCTCTGGTGATTTCCAGTGCGTCATCCGGCAAAATGTTCATGGCATACTCGATCGCATGCTGAAGCTCACGCACATTCCCCGGCCAGCTATATGCGCGGAATACCTCCATTACGTCCGAATTGATCCCCTTGATGTTTTTTAACAAAATCTTATTAAATTCAAGGATGAAGTGCTTGGCAAACAATGGAATATCTTCCGCCCGCTCTCTTAGCGGCGGGACCGTAAGATTGATTACGCCCAACCGGTAAAGCAGATCCGGCCGCAATTTCTTCTCTTTTACAGCCTGCCAGGGTGGAATATTGATATTTGAAATGATTCTGACGTCCACATGGATTGCAGATACCCCGCCAACCCGCCAAATTAGGCCGTCCTGTATTACCCGCAGCAGTTTGGGCTGAAGCGGAAGAGGCATCGAGTTGATCTCGTCCAAAAGCAGGGTCCCGCCGTTGGCCTGTTCAAGCAGCCCGGCCCTGCGTTCAGCTCCCGTATAGGCGCCTTTTTCAGTGCCGAACAGAAGCGATTCCAACAGGTTTTCCGGAATGGCTGCGCAGTTAATTGCCAAAAACGGGTCATTGGCACGCCGGCTCGCGTTATGAATACTCTGAGCAAACAGTTCTTTTCCGGTTCCGGTTTCTCCGTAAATCATGACACTGGAGTCAGACTTGGCACTCATTTTGCTTTTTTTGACGACATCAAACATCACCGCGCTGCTGTAAATGATATCTTTGAACTGATACTTGGCTGATAAAAAACTTTTTTTATTATTTCCTCCGGCAGCATTTTGTCCCAGTAGCTTCCCTTGTAATTCAATTACCTGTCTGTGCAGTTCATCGACCTGAGTCCAGTCTTTCATCACGCTGAAGCCGCCCAGGACCTTGCCGCTCATAATAATAGGGTATGAATCGTCGACAACGTCCACTTCTTTTCCGTGCCAGGTGACGTAACGCTGCCGAATGTTCAAGCGGGGCCGGCGTTCTTCCATCACGCGCGGAATTTCCAGATCATTTTCGTTGAGTACTTTATAAAGGTCGTGCAGGTGCCTTCCGGATACCTCCTGCTGCAAAAGAGATTCCATCTGGACGGCGGCATCGTTGAGCAAAAAAACCCGTCCCTGCTCATCGCACAGGATCACAGAATCGCTCACCTGATTGATAATGCACATCAGCATGTCATGGCAGGCGTCGTTTCTTGCGTTTCGAAAAACAATCATACGTGTATTTGGTGCCAGATCGGTTACTTCGGGTGTTGGACACTGCAGCAGATATTCTCCAAAATCAATATTCCAATATTCCTTTGATGGCTCTTTTCCACAAAAAACAGGAACGATTTCCCGTAATGAAGCCCCCAATTCTCCTTTTCCCCGCATAAGCTGAAACCCGGCGTCATTGATTGCAAGAATCCGATCTTCACCGTCGATCAGCATTGCGCCAAGCCCGCATTGAGAGAGCGTTTCCATCACATTTTCACTCGTCATGTAGTACCCCTCCCCGCCATAGATTTGAATTTATGATATAATATGTCTTAATTTGTACAAATAAATATGATATCCTCGGATCTGGGACAAAGTCCTAAAGATACACATGATTCTATTGTACCATTCGGTTATCGCTTTTCAAGAGATTCCTCTGCAGCCTTTTATAGAATCATAACCGGATTGGTGACCATATTTAAAAAAATCATACATTGGCTGCGGCCTTCCCGTGCAGCTGCACACCATCGTTTATGTAGAGATGGACGTCTCGGAAGACTATCCCTGACTGGTTTCTATTCAATCCTAAGGCGTACTTTCCACAGGAGCAGACTGCACTCTTTAATTTTTGCCTCCTGAAGATTCGTTACGGGATGATATCACAGAGGGCTGTGCTTTTCATAAGCACAGCCCTCCGTTCATGTATCTGCCACTTGCCGACCGCGCACTCCGATATCGAAGACATAGTGATTGCCGCTCAGATGTAGCTTCCTCTCGCACCAAGAGGTCTCCGCAAAGGCGTTCCAGAACACAACACCGGTGACGTTACCCGCACAAAAGGAATACCGAACCACTGTATGTAACTGAACTTGGCATCGGAACGCCCAACTTGCCAAAGAACGGTGCAATTTAGGGAATTGTTTTATAAATCAGGTTGGTTATCCGGATGGAATGATGGATTTTCCGCCTCCGTCCGGGCTTCCTGCCGCTTATCCTTCTCAATTTGTTCTTTATTTATGTCCATCCATACATCCACATTTTTAATACCCAGCTTCTGGGGGTTGAAGTACGGCTCTTCTACGCCTTTCTTGCGCTGTTCCACATAGTCGCTGTACACCTTCACGACCTTAGGGAACAGGAAGACCAGCGCGATGCCGTTGACCCACGCCATGATGCCGAACATAACCTCGCTGATCGCCCAGGCGGTGGATGCCGTGATGTTCGCCCAGATAAAGAACGTAACCGGCATGATGATGCGGATGACCCAGATCATCTTATTGCGGGCTTCCTGGCTCTTGCTCCTGGCCAGATATGCCAAGGCGGACTCGCCCTCATAATAATAGGCGATGCAGGTCGAGAACGCGAAGAACACCAGTGACAGCGCGACGATGAAGCCGCCGATATGAGGCATAACGGTATTGGCAGCCTCCTGAACCCACACCACGCCCGCGGTTCCGGTGGCAGCCTGGCTTGCCATGACGGGGGAGCCTTTGCCAATGTACATGTAGGTGCCGTCCGGGCCAAGGACGTTGAAGCAGTCGGTGATCAGAGCCATCACCGCAGAGCACAGACAGACCGTCACGTCGATGTAAACAGAGGATGCGTTGACGATGCCCTGAGTAGCGGGATGCGCGCACTCTGCCGCACCTGCGGACGGAGGCGTCTCGCCGAAACCGGAGCCGCTGGAGTTAACGGCACGCTTCACGCCGTAAGAGAACGCCGCGCCGAACAGGCCGCCGAAAACGGCATGGGTACTGAAGGCGCTGGTGAAAATCAGGCTGAGCAGGCCGGGGATCTTGCTGCCGTTCGCCACCAGAACAATAATGGTCAAAATCGCATAGACGACCGTCATGATCGGAACAATGATGGTCGAAAACTTTGCAATTCTGCGCACGCCGCCGGAGATAACCAGGAACAGCATGACCGCCACGACTGCGCCGGAGATTGCCGGGCTAATGCCCAGGCTGTTCTGGAATGCCATGCCGATGTTGTTTGCGCTGGGTCCGGTGACGATCAGAGGCACGCCGATCAGGGCCAGCAGAGCGAAAACGATTGCCAGCGGCCTCCAGCCGAGTCCCCTTTCCATATAGTTGTACGGACCGCTGCGGTACTGGCCGTCCTGACGGACCTTGTAGATCTGGCCAAGGCTGTTCTCCGCGTAGGCGATGGCGGAGGTCAGCAGCGCGGTGATAATCATCCAGAAGGGAGCGCCGGGTCCGCCGTACATGATCGCGACCATGACGCCGCCGATGTTGCCGACCGCGACGCGGTACGCTACCACCGTGCAAAAGGTCTCAAACGGAGAAATGCCTTCCACAGACCCGCCGCCGGATTTCAGCAGTTTCCACTGCAGCCTCCAGTGTCTCACAGTGCCGAACTTCATCGCAATGCAGTAGCAGATACTCGTAATAAATATCAGCGCGATAAGCGGGGTTGCCCATAGCATGTTGTCAACTTTAAAAATGAACGATGCAAAATCCATTTTTCATTCTCCATTCTTTCTATATGGATTGTGTTGATTACCGGCCGCGCACGCCGATGTCCAGAACGTTGTGCATATACTCGATGCTCTCCTTAAGGCTCTTTAGCTCCAGTTTCCTCCCCTCTTCGATGCTGTAGCCGCTCAGCGGCAGTTCGATCTCCAGGTCGATGGTATCCAGCTCCTCGGGGGCCTCGGCCCGCAAAATCTGCATAATCTTCAAGCAGTCCACGTCGCCCTGACCGATGGCGGTGCCCAAGGAATGAGTGCCGTCCGGGTCGGTGACGATCCTGTTGTCGCAGAAGTGGACGCAGTAGCAGTAAGGAGCCATCTTGCGCACGCACTCCTCGATTCCCTCCATCAGAACCAGGCAGTTGATGGTATCGCAGCAGGCGCCGATCAGGGGATGGGCCAGTTGTTTCACAAGCCAGATAACTTCGTCGGCAAAGGTATCGCAGTGGTTTTCGATCGCTACCTTCATGTTGTACTTTTCCATCAGGGGAATATTTTTCTTGAACTGTTCATAGCGGTCACACAGCTGAACCATGACCTCCGGGCACATGCAGGAGTGGCTGGCGGGCTTGGGATGTTCCGTGTCCAGGCTGAACTTTACCAGTTTGGCACCGATGGCATGGCCTACCCTCAGAGCTTCCTCCACCGTGGCGTTGACCCGGGGATCGCTGGGGGCATTGAAGGATATGTTCAGCTCCAGATCCAGGCCGTGCTTTTCGGCATTTGCCTTAACGGCTGCCAGATGCTCCGGACTCAAATCGTTGTCCAGATCCACCAGGGTGATATGCAGTACGTCCAGCCCAACCTCCACAGCCAAATCCAACAATTTGTCAAAAGAGAGCACTTTCTCAAAGGCGTGATGTTCTCCATAGGTCTGGAACCCCCAACTCTCGCCGCAGCCGCTCAGGTGAAGGGTATAACTATGCATGCCTAACTTAAATTGCCGTTTTGCATTTTTCATCTTAGTACACTCCCCGTTTATAAAATATTTGAGCACTTATAAAAACAGCGCATTCTGGTCAGAGTCGCAATGATTCTGTCTTTGTTCAGATATCAGCCGATTCTTTTGAAACAGGGGCAATCCCGATATGCTTTGGGGGTCATACCAGTGATACCGTGGAAAGCGCGGGTAAATGTGGAGTTGCTGCTGTATCCCACCATGACTGCAATTTCCATTACACTGAAACTGGTCCCTTCCAACAGCTCTTTTGCCCGATCAATCCGGATGCGGCGCAGATAAAAGCTGGGAGAAAAACCGGTCTGCTGCTTGAACCAGCTATTATAATAAGTAACATTGTAGCTTTCAATCTCCGCCAGCTGATTGACGGTAATAGGCCGATCATAATGCTCACCGATATAGCGGATCGACGGCGAGGCACAGTTCTCAATCAGCTTACTGTACAGATAGCTGTACAAGTAGCGCACCGATCTGCTGTCGGGGTTCTGTCTCAGTTCCGTCTGGATTAACTCCACCAGTTGCGTAACCTGTTCGCGCATAGGGACAATCATCGGGTTTGACAGCAGCGCGGCGTCCCGGTTTTCTGAAATGTCTCCGGAGAGATTGATGACCAGCAGTTTACCCAGATAATCGCACCGGTGAGCCATGCCGGCCGGAATAAAGCAGAGCTCCCCGCGTGTCACCTCGTATTCAGAATTTCCTACCCGGATTTTCATCGTCTCCTGCAGCGGCACAAGGATCTGCGGATAATCATGGATATGTTCTCCGCTGCATTCACGAAAGACATGGATATTTACTTTCTGATTCGTGAGATTCTCACCCCAAACAGCAGTTCTGAAAAGAACATAGTCTATTTCCGATTGGATGCATAAATTACCAGGCGCGAGGTGCCTAACACGGTCGTCCCATCATAGAACCTGGTCCACAAAATGTCTTACCTCCTCCCGGCACCAAAGCATGTGCTCCGGTGCGGGAATCTGGAGCGCCTCCAGCGGGTAGGGCCGTCCTAATTTTTTATAGGTTTCCGCCCCCAGCCGGTGGTACGGCAGCAGTTGGACATGATCCAAACGGCGCAGCCTGGCGCAAAATTCTCCCATTTTGTCCAGTTCCTCCCGGGAATCATTGATACCTGGAATGATGGGCCTCCGGACTACGAGACGGAAGCTGCCCTCCGCCTCGTTGGTCTTCAGGAGGTTCTGCAAAATCAAATCGTTGTCTGTGCCGCAGTAGCGCTTATGCAGATCATTGCTGAACAGCTTCAGGTCCACAAACACCGTATTGACATGGGGCAGTATCATACAAACGCGTTCCCAGGGCGCAAAAAACGATGTTTCGATGGCGGTATTCATGCACTCCATCCGGGAATTTTTCAGCAGGGCCAAAGTGAACTCCGGCTGGGCCAGGGGTTCTCCCCCCGACACGGTAATGCCGCCGGTGGAGATAAAAAAGAACAGAGAATCTTTTCGGAGTTCCCTCACCACATCTTCCACTGTCATCACGGTTCCGTATACGTTGTCAGCCGTCCGTTCGATTTCAAAAGACTGGCTTTCCGGAGTGGAGCACCATTGGCAGCGCAATGGGCAGCCTTTCAAAAATACGACCGTGCGAAAGCCTTCTCCGTCGTAGACTGAGGACCGTTCAATCCTCAATACCATCCCCTGTCTGTCTTTATCGAATAGTTCCATCATCAAAGTCAAATAACCTCTTCGTTAATAATTCCATTGCGTTACCGTGTTTCCCTTCCAATTTTGACGTTATCTGCCGCAGCCGCAGCTGCTCCAGCTGCTGATTTCAGTCCGGCCGATGATCTCATCCTGAACGTCCTTGCCCAGTTCCACGAAGAACGCGGTGTACCCAGCCACGCGGATCAGCAGGTCCTTATGCTTCTCTGGGTGGGCCTGGGCATCCAGCAGCGTCTGGCGGTCCACTACGTTGAACTGGACATGATACACATCCAGCGTACACAGGGTCTTCAGCAGGTTCATCCCGTGGACAAGGCCGTCTTCGCCGGCCAGAATGGCGGGCTCCAGCTTCATGTTTAACTGAGTGCCCTGCGTGTAGCGCGCGTGAGGAATATGGCTGACGGACTTGAGCAGAGCGGTAGGGCCGTGAGTATCGGTGCCGCCGGTGGCGCCGATCCCGTCGGTCAGGGGTGTCCAGGCCCGGCGGCCGGAAGGCAGGGCGCCGACCCACTCGCCGATGGGCGTATTGCCGGAAACGGGCAGCATGCCGCAAGTCATCCTGCCGAACTTGGTGTCATACTTCTCGAACTGGTCGACGACGTAGGTGAACACCTCGCCCACGCAGAAGTCGGCCCGATCATCGTCATTGCCGTATTTGGGGGCTTCCATGCACATCTTCCGGACGTCCTCGTACCCATCGAAATTGGCCGCCAGCGCGTTGCACAGCTTTTTCATGGTGATTGCCTTTTCATCGTAAATCAGGTACTTCACAGCCGCCAGGGAATTGACGATGTCCGCCTGGCCCACGGTGATGACGCCTCCGCCGCAGTTGTATTTGGCGCCGCCCATGCTGTAATCCGTGGCGCTTTCGATGCAGTGAGGATAGGTCAGGGACAAAGCGGGCACAGGGCGGTAGTTCATACTCAGATAATCCAGCAGCTGGTTACCGGACGCAACCACGTCCACAAAGTAGCGGATGTGAGTCTTGACCGCTTCAAAGAAATCGTTGAAAGTCTTGAAGCTGCTGGGATCGCCGGTGGAAACGGACACCCGCTTGCCGGTCTTGCGGCTGACGCCGTCGTTCAGCGCCATTTCGACGATGCCGCCCATGTTGATGTCGGCCATATCGGTGTACTGCTTCATCCGGCCGGACAGGTTGGTCTCCACACAGCCGCAGGGATTCCAGTCCCAGGCCTCGCTCAACGGCACGCCTTTGTTCAGAAGCATGCGGATGCCGGCGTCGTCATGGTAGACGGCAGGCATGGTCAGCCCCATCCGGATGGCCTCCACTGCCTTGCGCAGGAAGGAGTCCGGGTTCTTTGAAATATTGTAGCGGATCGTCGTATTGGGCTCTTTGAACCGGACGTCCATAACGGCCTGGATCAGCATGTAGGACACGGGGTTGACCGCGTCGTTGCCGTACTGGTCGATGCCGCCCGCGGACACCTGGACGGTGATGCAGTAGCCGGCGGCATACTGCGCGGTGACCTCGTCCTGGAACAGGCTCAATTCGGCCACCTTGATCCACAGGCAGTCCAACAGTGTCTGCGCGCCGTCGTCGTCCAGGATGCCGGCTTTCCTGTCGGCCTTGTAGTAGGGATACAGATACTGGTCCAGACGGCCCAGGTTGTAAGACGAGGCGTTCTGCTCCATGTAGATGGCATACTCGTAGAACAGGATGCTCTGGCAGGCCTCGTAGAAATTCCGGGCGGGATGCTCCGGCACCCAGCGGCAGACCTCGGCGATCTTTTCCAGCTCGGCCCTGCGCATGGGGTCCTCACACTTGGCAGCCATCTTCCCGGCCAGATCGGCATGGCGGTTGGCCAGTGTGACGATGCCCTCGCAAGCGATGAGCTCAGACTTTAAAAAAATGATTTTTTCAAGATCGCCCACATGGGCGTCGTCCAGCCTGGCCAGAGCTTCCTCCGCCTCTTTGCGAATACCGCCGATGCCCAATTGCAGCAGGCGCGTCCAGCCGGGCGTGGTCTCGCCGTAGCCGCGGACGGCCTTGCGGTCGATATAGATCATTCCGTTATCCCGCAGGGTCTCCATGTCATCGGGAGCCATGGCTCGCCAGCGGTCCAACAAGCATTTGTTCTTCCAGTAATCCGAAACCTCTTCCTTAAAGATCTTTTTGCCTTCCTCGCTGAGGTAAAAGGGGTCGAACTTGCGAGTGCTGATGGTGTCCAACTCCCTGTCCAGAATGGAACAGGAACTGTCGGCGCACAGGATACCGCATCGGGGTTTGAATCCGGCACCACCTACCAGCAGCTCATCGTCCAGGATATAGATGTTTTTCTTGCGGCATTGGTGGAGAAATCCGGTTGCTTTCTGTATGCTCCAAGGCTGGCCTTCCGTTTCCCGAAAGCCTTCGGTCAGATACTTGGCATTGTAGACGTCCATGTCCACCCGGGTATCCAGGTACTGTTTGCGCAGAGCCTCGATACGTTCCATATACTTTTTTGCCATTTTTCAGATGAACCTCCTCCAAATAGATTTGTTCGTCTTAAACAAAGCAATGTTTGTGCCAATTTGCTATTTCGTGTCCACATACGCGGCTTCTTTTGTGCAAATGCTGAATTTTCTTGCGCGATATTGGGATGCCACATGACTTTTCATGCGGATTTTAAGCGCTCATTCCGTCCGTTTGCATAAAAAAGCAGCCGCTCTGAATATCGGGCGGTGCAGCGGTATTCCCCCTATTTTTGCGCAAAAAATTTTGCGTTTTTGCATAGTGCAAAAAATATTTGCGGATTTTTTCCGCCGTCACGGCAAATTGCACAACGGTTCGAAGTCTTCTGCTGGATTGCACACAATACAAGATCAGGGCTTCGATTGCGGTCACTGTTTCGGTGATGAGCTGCGGCATCGCTGAGAGATTGAATTTTTTACGCTCCGTTTCAGTCCCTGAAAGGTCGTCGAAATCAGCGGATATAAAGATATGCGGAGTGCAAAACAGCGTTTCGCGCTCCGCATAAACACGGTCAGAGAGTTCAGGAGTCGAATTATTATGTCAGGCTGCAGCACTAATGCCGCCGCATTTGGAACAACACCCGGATTCTGCCGGCCAAACCCATGAGCCAGCGGGGCCGGACGATATTCAAACTATTTCCCCTTAAGTTTTACTTTGCGGTATACACGCCTTCGCGCAGATACTTCTGCAGCTGGTCGTGGGTCATATGACCGATGTCCAGATAGTCCAGCGTATACTTGCTGTCCTTGATCAGATCGCGCTTGATCATCACGTTGGCCAGATGGATCATGCAATCGATGGTCGGAGTCGGGACGTCGTACTTTCTGCCAAGCTGCTGCATCAGATAGCAGCCGACGGGGACGTCTTCGGTGATGTAGCGGTTCTCGAGGCTGAACGGGCCGTCGCCGTAGAAATTCTCGTACTTCTCCTCAAAGGGAACGGCGAAGTCGGGACCCATGTACTCCTTGCCGTACATGGTGGTGCGGGAGAAAAAGTCCTCGTAGTTCACGGTGCACAGGCCGATCTCCATCGCCTTTGCCAGGGCCTTCTCCTCCTCCCAGAAAGTTGCCTGAACCTCGGCGATTGCCGGACAGAGAGCGAACCCATACAGGGAGTAGTTCTTCGGGTCCTGGCCCAGAACCGTTCCGAAGTTCTGCATGGTGGAAACGCCCAGAACCGTGCCGGGAACATGGATGACCGGGTTGACGTTGGAAAGGTTGATGTCCAGAACGGTGTTGCCCGCCACAAAACCGTCGCCGGTGCGGATCGCGTCCAGGGCCGGTATGTAGTTTGCGGATTCGATGAATGCGCCGGTATCGGTCATTGGCAGGGCGCAGCCGCGAATGGTGGTGATGCGGTCTTCCACCTTGCACTCGTTGGTGGTCACGCCGCCGCGATTGACAATGCGGACGCCGTAAGGGGCGGTATACCACGCGCCGACGACCACCTTCTTATTGAAGTTCATCTCACGCATCAGTTTGCGGCAGACAAAAGTACCGCAGTTGTCCGGGAAGATGTGGATGACCTGACCGTCCTCCAGCAGTGGAATCAGCTGGCGGAAGATATTCTCATGCGCCATGGCCACAGTGGCTACTATAATGATGCCCGCGCCCTTGACGGCTTTGGCCAGGTCGCTGGTGGCCAGTTCCACATGGCCGACGCCGCGGCGCTCAAAGCCATAGTAGCTGAACTGGTTGCCGCTCAGCTTGATGCCCGTCCTCTCAATGTTGCGGAAATTTTTCTCAGCAAAACCGGGCTGGTCCCAGATGCGCACCTTTGCCCCGGCCAGCGCGCAGTCTCCGGCCATCGTTTTGCCAACACCGCCCGCACCCAGAACTGCAATGGGTTTGTTCTTCAGATAACTCATGTCCATAATAATGTTCCTCCTGTTGTAAATTTATGGTGAAGGCATCGCGGCAGCCATGCCTTTTTCCCCCTCATGAAGTCAGACGGCCCTCCTCTTGCTTCGGAGTTTGATCGGCATCCGATTGCAGCCATAGGAGTAAATTGCTGACTATGATTCATTGACTTTAATTCATTGACTTTAGGTTATTATAGGCGTGGCGATTAAATTTGTAAAGCCATAAAAATCAATAAAAATATGCTGGCTTCATTATGCATTTCTCCTAATGCCTGACGATACCTCCCTATTCATCCGGATTTTGGGGACGGAAAATTCGATCGCATCGACAATAGATACCCGCCGACAAGCCGGTGGTACCCGCGCAGCGCCAAAGGCGCAATCTGTTCCCCGCGGCCTTTCAAAAGGCAATTGACTTCTTCCTTTCGCAGGAACATTCTCACTCCCTAACCCCCTCCGCACACCATCCACCCGCAGGAAATTTTTTAAAAGCGTGTGCGGAAAGAAAGGGGTCTAGACGGGAGGGGGCAGGAGTGGAAAGAAAAACGCTTGAAGCTAAAGTTCTTCTGGTCTCACCGGCACCGCCGGTGGTTTCGTTACACAAAAGCAACCCCCAGATCCGGTCTTCCATCCGGATTTGGGGGTTGCTTTTGTCATATCGTGATTCCCGTTTGTCCCACGTACACTTGATTATCGCATCATCATGCCTTTCGCCGCCACCCGGACGGCGTCTTCAATCATATCCGCCAAGCTGAAATCCTGACTCTCAAAGCACCACATCACTTCGACGCCAACCATGGTGGAAAGCAGGATATTCACATATTTGTCTGTCTCTGTCCGCATATCGAGAACCTGCTCTTTTTTCCCGCTTTCCACAATCTTCTCCAGACATTTGAGCAGAGGGCGATCTTTGCCGTAGAAGTTATACCCCTCCAGGGTAAAATAATTTGCGATCATCGCTTTAATGATCCCCCTGCCGCGCTTTTCGTACTCGGTGTAGGAAATCCTCATAAAGCGCGTAATCATGGATAAAAAGTCCAAACCTTTGACCTTTTCATACGCCTGTTTGTAAATTTCATCGGACTGCGTGAACGTATAAAAAACAAGAGCCCTCTTGGACTCAAAATACGTATAGAAAGACCCTTTTGAGACGTTGGCTTCCGTCGTAATATCCTCAATGCTGACATTACTGAAGCCCAGCTCATTGATTTTCTTCACGGCAGCATTATAAATTTTGTTTTTTGTCTCCATTGCCTGAAGCTGACGCCTGGTCTTTCTCGCGTTCTCCGCAGGGCCTTTTGTCAGGAGAGCGTTCTCAGCGTCTTTTTTCAAATCGTTTGCCACCCCATTTCTGAAGCAAGGTCATATAAACCGCATGCCTTTTCGCCGGGGCACGCGGCGGTTACGGATTCGCGGTCCGGGATGTTCCGTCGTAACATTTCAAAAGATACGGGTCGATGTGATAAAAATCTTTAATGTGCTGGCAGATCAGTGCGCGTACATCTTCCAGGTTTCCGCTGCGCATCGCTGAAATAATCGGCTTATGGTGATGAATCTGGAGCAGGCTGTGCTCAATATCCGTATATTTGGACACCTGGACGAGATGTATTTGCTGATAAATGGCATATTGTTGGCTAATCAGATGAGAATTGCCGGAAATTTTTGAAATTGCCAGATGAAAGTTGCAGTCCGTTTTAATCCGTCCGTAAATATCGCCCTTAGACGCCGCCGCTTCACAGTCATCGGCTAAACGGTCAAGGTCATCGAAATCCGACGCGCTTCCATAATAGGAAGCCAACTGCGCAGAAAGGATATCCTGCGACAGGCGGATCGCACCAATCTCTTTGATTTCATCATCAGTAAAACATGCCACGGTAGCGCCGCGGTTATGTCCGATCGTGACCAGCCCCTCAGATTCCAGGCGCCGAAGCGCATCGTGAATCGGGGTTCTGCTGATGGATAGCTTGGCCGAAATCTGCAGCTCCGGGATCCGGGCGCCGGGAAGCAGTTCCATGCGAAAAATCATATCCTTGATCTGCTGATAAGCAGTTGCACTCTGCGAAGTAATAGATAAACACCCTCCTTCTTTCCTGTGTCCCTTATATGTCAATACAGTATACAATATTTTGTTTCCAGAGTCAATTTTATTTTTTGAATCCATTTTATACTGAATGTTCGGATTCTTTTGCACATGTTTTATTCTTTTGCTTTATGCATTACGCTGGAAATTTACTTTATATATTGACAAATTGAATTCATATTGATATTATTGTATGCAATCTCACTTGTAGAATTTAATGTGTGAGATTGCATGCCGATCTGCCGCAATAAGACTCTCTTCTGCCTTGCGCGCCGAAAGCTGCACAGCAAACTAAAACATCAAGGGGGAAATCTGTATGGCGAAAAAAATTGAGTTGATGGACGGAAACCAGGCGGCCGCATATGTTTCCTACGCCTTTACGGAGGTAGCGGGCATTTACCCAATCACTCCGTCTTCACCTATGGCGGAATATGTGGACGAATGGGCGGCCAACGGGAAGAAAAACCTCTTCGGTCAGCCGGTGCAGGTGGTGGAAATGCAGTCAGAGGGCGGTGCCGCCGGTACGGTTCACGGCTCCCTGCAATCCGGCGCACTGACCACCACCTATACCGCGTCTCAGGGTCTGCTGCTGATGATTCCCAATATGTACAAAATCGCGGGTGAAATGCTGCCGGGCGTATTTCATGTCTCCGCCCGCACGCTGTCGGCCCACGCGCTGTCTATCTTCGGCGATCACTCTGATGTCATGGGCGTGCGCAGCACGGGCTTCGCCCTGCTGGCTTCCTCCTCCCCTCAGGAGGTCATGGACCTGGGCGCTGTCGCACATCTGGCCGCCATCCACTGCCGGATGCCGGTACTGCACTTCTTCGACGGCTTCCGCACCTCTCATGAGATCCAGAAGATCGAGGCGCTGGATTACGAGGATCTTCGCCCCCTGGTGGACCAGGACGCACTTAAGGCGTTTCGCAGACACGCCCTGAATCCGGAGCATCCCGCCACCCGCGGCACCACCGTGAACCCGGACATCTTCTTCCAGTGCCGCGAGGCCTGCAATGAGAAAATTGCCCAGATTCCCGACGCAGTGGAGCACTATATGAAGGAGATCGGCAAAATCACGGGCCGAACCCACCACCTCTTCGACTATTACGGCGCTCCCGACGCCGAACAGGTCATCATCCTGATGGGCTCCGCCGCCGAAACCGCCAAGGAAACCGTGGACTATCTGGCCGCCAAGGGCGAAAAGGCAGGCCTTCTCAACGTCCATCTGTACCGTCCTTTCTCCGCGGAGCACTTTTTGGCCAGCCTGCCCGCCACGGTCAAGCGCCTGGCGATACTGGACCGAACCAAGGAGCCGGGCGCCAGGGGCGAGCCGCTGTATCAGGATATTTGCACCCTCTATCAAGAGAGAGGCATTCCCATGGAGATCGTGGGCGGCCGCTACGGTTTGAGCTCCAAGGATACTACGCCGGGGCAGATTCTGGCCGTGTACGACAACCTGAAGAAGGACCGGCCCAAGAACAACTTTACCATCGGCATTGTGGACGACGTGACCTTCACTTCTCTGCCGGTGACCAGGGAGATCGAGACCTCCCCGGCCGGCCAGACGAATGTGGAGATCTGGGGCATGGGTTCCGACGGCACTGTCGGCGCCAACAAGAACTCCATCAAAATCATCGGCCATGCCACTGATCTTTACTGCCAGGCTTATTTCGTGTATGACTCCAAAAAATCCGGCGGCCTGACCCAATCCCACCTGCGTTTCGGCAAGGTGCCGATCCGGTCCCCCTATCTGGTGCGTGCCGCGGATTTTGTGGCCTGCCATACGCCTTCCTATGTTCATACATACGACATGGTGAAAAACCTGAAGGACGGCGGCACGTTCCTGCTGAACTGCGCATGGGACACGGACGGTTTGGAAAAGAACCTTCCCGCATCCATGAAGCGGGCTCTGGCTGCCAAGCACGCCAGGCTGTACACCATCGACGCGATCGACATTGCCCGCAAGCTGGGTCTGGGCAACCGAACCAATACCATTTTGCAGGCGGCCTTCTTCAAGCTGACCGGCGTGATCCCCATCGGCCAGGCCGTTGCCGAAATGAAAGACGCCATTTACAAAACCTACTACAAAAAGAAAGGCCAGACTGTGGTGGACATGAACAACGCGTCCATCGAGCATGGCATCGACGAACTGCGCGAAGTAACGATCCCCGGCGCCTGGCTCACCGCGCGGGACGATGCCGCCGAGGATAAGGCGCCCGCCTTCATCCAGGACGTCGTGGCTCCCATGAACCGCCAGGAGGGCGACGCGTTGCCGCTCTCCATGATAAAGAAATATGGTCTTGAGGACGGCACCTGGCCCGCCGGCACCTCCAAGTATGAAAAGCGCGGCGCCGCCGTCGAGGTCCCCGCCTGGAAGATGGACGCCTGCATCCAGTGCAACCAGTGCTCTCTGGTCTGCCCCCACGCCGCTATCCGCCCCATTCTGCTGAATAAGGACGAAATTAAGGCGGCTCCCGCCGGTTTCGAGACCAGGAAAGCCGTCGGCCCCGGCCTGGACCAGTACCAGTTCCGCATTCAGGTTTCGCCCTATGACTGCACCGGCTGCGGCAGCTGCGTCAACGTCTGCCCGGCCAAGGAGAAGGCTCTGGTGATGGAGAGCTTGGAGAGCCAGCTGAAGGAGACCGGAAACTGGACGTTCGCCGTGGAGAACGTTGAGATCAAGAAGGATGCCGCCAACGCAAAAACGGTGAAAAGTTCCCAGTTTGCAAAGCCCTATTTTGAATTCTCGGGTGCCTGCGCCGGATGCGGCGAGACCCCTTACATCAAGCTGGTAACCCAGCTCTTCGGCGACCGGATGTACATCACCAACGCCTCCGGCTGTTCCTCCGCTTATGGCGGCTCCACGCCGTCCTCTCCTTACTGCACCGACAAAAAGGGCTTCGGCCCCGCTTGGGCCATGTCCCTGTTCGAGGACAACGCGGAGTATGCCTACGGCTACCTGCTGGGGCAGGATGCCGTCAAGCGGCAGCTGCGCGCGAACATCCAGCGGCTGTTGGAACGGGGCGTTGCAGAGGACGCCTGCGCGGCCTATCTGGAAAAAGGCGATGCCGCGGAGGAATCCCGCGCCGTCAGCGACACGCTGCTGGCCGCCCTGAAAAACGACGACAGTGAGGAAGCAGTCTTCATCCGTCAGAATCGGGAGTACCTGACCAAGAAAAGCGTCTGGGCCTTCGGCGGCGACGGATGGGCTTACGACATCGGCTACGGCGGACTGGATCACGTGCTGGCCTCCGGCAAAGACGTCAACTTGCTGGTTCTGGATACCGAGGTGTATTCCAACACCGGCGGGCAGTCTTCCAAGTCCACAGCGGCGGGCGCAATCGCCAAGTTTGCCGCCGGCGGCAAGGTGACCAAGAAGAAGGATCTCGGCCTGATGGCCATGAGCTACGGTTACGTATATGTGGCGCAGGTTTCCATGGGCGCCGATCCCGCTCAGACGCTGAAAGCGATCCGGGAGGCCGAGGCATACAACGGCCCGTCCCTCGTCATCTGTTACTGTCCCTGCATCGAACACGGCGTGAAAGCCAGCATGGGGCTGAGCCAGCTGGAGGAGAAGAAAGCGGTGGAGGCCGGCTATTGGCATCTGTACCGTTACAATCCCGATCTGAAAGCGGAGGGCAGAAATCCCTTTACCCTAGATTCCAGGGAACCCACCGGCGACTTCCAGAAGTTCCTGCAGGGTGAAAACCGCTACGCATCATTAAAATTATCCTTCCCGGACAAGGCCGAAACGCTGTATTCCAAAGCGGAGAGGGACGCTAAAGAGCGGCTGGAAAGCTACCGGAATCTGGCCGGAAAATAAAAGGAGGTTTTATCAATGCCTTTAATGACCGCACAAGAGTACATCGAAAGCCTGCGCAAGCTGAAGACGCGGGTGTATCTGTTCGGAAAAAAGGTCGACAACTGGGTGGATGACCCCATCATCCGTCCATCCATCAACTGCGTTGCCATGACGTATGCCCTGGCGCAGGACCCGCAGTACGAGGATCTGATGACCGCGACCTCCAGCCTGACCGGTCGCAAGATCAACCGTTTCACCCATCTTCACCAGTCCGGCGAGGATCTGGTGAAGAAGGTAAAGATGCAGCGTCTGCTGGGCCAGAAGACCGCCAGCTGCTTCCAGCGCTGCGTGGGTATGGACGCGTTCAACGCCGTCTATTCCACCACGTTCGAGACCGACGAAAAGTACGGCACCAGCTACCATGAAAACTTCAAGAAGTTTCTGATTAAGATGCAGGACGCCGACCTGACTGTGGACGGCGCCATGACGGACCCGAAGGGCGACCGCTCCAAGGCCCCCCATGAGCAGGCGGATCCGGACGTGTTTGTCCACGTTGTGGAACGCCGCCCGGACGGTATCGTGGTCTGCGGCGCGAAGGCACACCAGACCGGCTCCGTCAACTCTCACTGGCACATCTTCATGCCCACCATCGCCATGGGGGAGGCAGACAAAGACTGGGCGGTAAGCTTTGCCTGTCCGACGGACGTCAAGGGTATGTACCTGATCTACGGCCGTCAGTCCTGCGATACCCGAAAGCTGGAAGGCTGCAACATCGATGTGGGCAACGCCAAGTTCGGCGGACAGGAGGCCCTGGTCGTCCTCGACCACGTGTTCATTCCGAATGAGTACATCTTCCTGAACGGCGAGCATGAGTTTGCCGGTATGATGGTGGAGCGATTCGCCGGATACCACCGCCAGAGCTACGGCGGCTGCAAGGTCGGCGTGGGCGATGTGGTCATCGGCGCCGCGGCGCTCGCCGCCGAGTACAACGGCGTGGAGAAGGCCTCCGCCGTCAAGGATAAGCTCATCGAAATGACCCATCTGAATGAGACGCTGTATTCCTGCGGTATCGCCTGCTCCTGTGAAGGCTGCCCCACAAAGGCGGGCAACTACCAGATCGATCTGCTGCTGGCGAACGTCTGCAAGCAGAATGTCACCCGTTTCCCCTATGAGATCGTGCGTCTGGCCGAGGACATTGCCGGCGGCCTGATGGTCACCATGCCGTCTCAGAAAGACTTTGGGTCCGACACGGTAGTCGGCAGCAGCGGTGAGACCATCGGAGATATCTGCAACAAGTATTTCGCGGGCCGGGAAGGTGTCTCTACCGAGGACCGCCAGCGCGTGATGCGCTTTCTGGAAAACATCTGTCTCGGCGCGGCGGCCGTCGGTTACCGCACCGAATCCCTGCACGGCGCGGGATCTCCGCAGGCACAGCGCATCATGATCGGCCGTCAGGGCAACATTCAGGGCAAGAAGCAGCTGGCCAGGAATATCGCCGGCATTGTCTCCGACAAGGAAGACACCTGAGCTTAAAAGTCATTCTTCTGTTTTGCGCGAAGTGAGGCTGCGAAACACGTTTTCTGACAGGCAATGACGGCAGCTTATAAAAGCTGCCGTCATTGCTTACGGTATAGAATTTTCCCGGTCTGCGATGTCAAGATATCCCTGATCAGTCGGTCAGGTTTTGCATATTGCACGCTTCTGAAGCACTTCAATTTTTTCAGCTCCCAGCCTCTTCAAAGCGGACAGATCAGCTTTGCCGCTTCCAGTCATGGGAAAGGAATCGATTTGAAATACATATTTGGGAGCTTTATAATTGGCCAGCCTGCTTTTCACAAAACGGCGGATATCCTCCGGATCCGCTGTCATAGGCTTTTTCATGACCACGAACGCAACAATCTCCTCCTGAACGACATCATTTACCGGCACGCCGACGACCTTGACGCCCGCCAGATCACCGCTGTAATGCCCGATCACGCATTCGATTTCACTGGGAGCGATATTTTCTCCGCCGCGGATGATCATATCCCCCATGCGCGCGACAAAATGGAAATAGCCGTCAGCGTCACGGAACCCCAGATCCCCGGTCCTGAGCCAGCCGTCGGGTGTAAAAGCCTTCCGGCTCTCCTCTTCCAATTTGTAGTAGCCCTTCATTACGGCAAAGCCTTTCACCTGAATCTCCCCGTGTTCATCAGTTTCCGCCAGGCGGCCGTCTTGCAGATTCCAGATCCGAACCTCCATATTTGGAATCTCTTTCCCGATGGTCTCTGACTTGAGAGCCACGCCGTCGTCATACAGTGAGAATGTGACCAGCGGCGAGGTCTCCGTCTGCCCGTACCCCATCTGCAGATGCCGGACGCCGATCTTCCGGATTATTTTCCGGTAGTCCTCGGGGGAAAAGCCGGAGCCGGCCGAAGTACCGGAGCGATAAGATGAAATATCGTACTTGCCGAAAGATCGATTCTGTACCATGAGCATAAGCATGGAAGGAACGACGTTGAATGCTGTGACCTTATATTTTTCAATGTCCTGCATGGCACGCTCGGCATTGAAAATTCGATGAATAATCATAGGAATCCCCGCGCACAGCGCCAGCATCAGGCCACAGGTCAAACCGGAGCAGTGGAACATAGGCATTGCAGCTAAAAAAATATCTTCCCCGTGCTTCCACCGAAGCAGCCGGACCAGTTCGTTTGCGTCGTTGAGCACGCTGAAATAGCTCAGCAAAACCCCTTTCGGGCGACGGGTTGTTCCGGAAGTGAACATCAGACAACACGTGTCGTCCGTGGTAACCTGCGCCTTTTTTTCCGTCAGGAGCGCCGCCGTCTCGCCTGTAACGAGACCCTGCGATCTCCGGATCGCATCCGCCTTTCCCATGCTCTCCAGCATATCAAAAGCCGCTTTCAAACAGGGCAGCGTTTCCCTGATCTCTTCGAGGGTCTTCCAATAATCCATGCCGGATTTTTCTTCACCTATGTATAAATATTCAATATCAGCATAAGAGAGGACGCTCTGCATTTCAAGGGCCTTATAAGAGTAGTTGAAGACGGAGGGAATCGCCCCGATCTTCTGCGCCGCGAAGAGGTGCATCACCAGCTGAACGGAGTTTACCGCCCACAGTCCGACGTGTGTGCCTTTTCGGATCCCCTTGTTCAGCATATCCACGGCGAGCCAGTCTGTAATCCCCTCAACTTCTTCCCAAGTATATTTCCGCTCATCGAAGATGTAAGCAATATCACAGGGGTACAATTCTGCATTTCTTTTCGTAAGTTCCGAAATCGTCACACACATCAGTTCCATCTTTATTTCTCCTATACTCCGGCAGTTGACAGCTGCTGCACGAATATTTCCAATATGGAACAGTCGGCTGCAGAACAGGCTGCAACCGGCTGCTTATGTCTGTTTTGATCAGTTCACAAGAGGCAAAATGCGCAGGACATTTGGTACAGGGCTGCCTGTTAAATATCGGTTCGCCAGCTCAGTCGTAAGTATCCTTTTTGATGACGATACCCTTCGCTTCAAGGTCTTGAATTTGCTCATCGGTGTAACCGACTTCCTTCATGACCTCGGATGTCTGTTCTCCAAGGAAGGGCGCACGCTGGCGCGGAGGAAAATTCACGCCGCCGAATTTTGCCGGAGTGGCAGCCTCGACCAATTTGTCTCCGTTTGGCAGGGTGAATTCGTTCAGGTATTTGTTTTCCCAAGCCTGTTTGGATTCCAGCAGGTCCGGCACATTGGTCACGATGGCATGGGGAATGTCGTTCTCCGCGAGAATCTTATCCAACTCATCCCTCGTGAATTTGGAGAAGCCTTCGCTGATGATCTGAATCACCTGACGGCAGTTTTTATTTCCCTTTGCAAAAGTATTGATATTGTCATCGTGAATCAGCTCTTCGCGGCCGATAATTTTCATAAAATACGGGAAATACCGCTCGTATTCGTGGCAGCAAACCATAATCCACTTGCCGTCTTTGCATTTGTAAGTGTTATTCAGCGGCGTGTTCTCCAGACGGCTTTTTGGGTATTTATCAAGGTTGCTGCACTGGATGGAAAGAATCGGCTCCGTCATATCGAAAATCGCCTGCCCGTAGAGAGAAACCACGATTTTGCTGCCCTCGCCCGTAGACTTTTGTCTGTACAGTGCGGCACAAACGGCGGCCGCCATCGTGGAGGCGATTCCGTTGTCGCCAAAGGAACTGGGAGGAATAATAGGCGCCGTGTCCTTTTCCATGCCGGCGATCATCGCGCCGCCCAAAGCCCAGAAGCACACATTGTCGAATCCCGGCTCGTTCGCCATAGGGCCGGTCTCGCCATATCCGGTCATTTGAGCATGGATCAGATTGGGATATTCTTTATGGAGGGTATCATAATCCATTCCCAGCTTCTTCAGCGCAGTCGCGCGGGTGTTCGTCAGCAGAACATTGGCCGTAGCCAGCAGCTTGTGCATGATCTCCTGGCCCTCGGGTGTTTTCAGATTCACCGCGATGCTCTTCTTGTTTGCATTATGAACATCATAGGTTATGAATTTCATGCCGGGAAGAGGAACGGCAAAGCGTGTTGAATCTCCTTTCGGGGTAGCCTCCACCTTGATGATATCGGCGCCCCAATCGGCCAGGATCCGTCCCGCGGACGGCGCCGCCACATAAGTGGCCAGTTCGATAATACGTGCTCCGCTAAGAAGCGCATATGGATTATCGCTCATAATAAAACTCCCTTTCTATCCTATTTTCGCCTGGATTAAAGGCTCTCGGCAAAGGCCTGAAGGCGTGTCTTGACTTGTTCAAGGCCCTCGTCCTGCTGATCGATCTCGATGACGGAGAGTGGGATGCCGGCTTCCTTGCACGCATCCATAATGATGGGCACGTCAAATTCCTCCGGGTCGCAGAACTTCATCAGAGCGAGGACCAGGCCGTCGGCGTTCTTGGCGCGGACCATTTCCACCAGCTTCTTGACCCTCGATTTGTACGGGTCGAAAGCCAGCGAACACCCGGTCTGGTTCTGCCACTGTTTCGCGAGGGCGCTCATGGGGCTCTTCATGTAGGGCACATCCGTGCGGAACTGGCGGGATTCGTGGGCCAGGTCGTCGGCCACGACGGCAAGGCCAAACCCGGAGAAGATGTCCAGCAGCTTGTTCGGCTCCAGAGTCAGGCCGGAAACAACAACCTTTTTCCCATCGTACTTGCCGTCTGGCAGCTTGCGCAGCTCACGGGTGATTTCTTCCACAAGGGGCTTATAGTATTTTTTGTCCATGAAATAACCGGCTTTGACGATCTGATGGCGGATTTTCGGGGTAATGACGTCCAGATGTGATTCCGCCACATCGGTAAATTCGCGCATGGCTGCCCGGTAGCCGTTGTAAAAAACGATGCTGTCCTGCAGCTGTTCGTCCGTAATCGTCACACCCAGGCACTTTTCGAGCTTGCTCCGGATCATTTCATACTCGCTGACAAGGTATGTATTTGCACAGTCCAGCCTGCGGTTCTGAGGATGAGCGAACGGAATGGCCGGGCATTTGCCCTTCCATTTCTGACCAAAATCCTTCAGCGTGTCGCAGATGCCGGGAATCAGGACCGCGGAAAGGACATCGTAAGTACCGTTCGCTTCGTATTCCATCACGGACTGCATGATCGAGCACGCAAAGACCGGCAGATAAATGCGGGCATTTTTCAGCTGCGCCGGACCGCCCCACAGGCCGATCGGGATACACCCGGCGGCATAAATAATTTCTTCCGGCGCATAAGGTTCCACCCAGCCGACGGCACGCTTCCCGTCTTTTTCGCACGCTTTTTCAACCGATTTCTTCGGAGAATCCGAAACCTCCGCCAGAATTTGAATTGCATCATTCAGACTCATCTGATGATCCTCCCTTCTCAACCGTTTTGCTTTTTCTGTTCCATTACTTCAACAAGCGCCTGGATCCGCGTCTCATACTGAGCTTTCGAATAGTTTCTGGGATCCGCCTGGTCGCCGTCGAAAGTGGTGATTGGAATTCCAAGAGACCGCTGCAACTCCTGGCCGATCTCGTATTGGAGAAAGTCGCAGTTCTTACAGCTGCGGTTAAGATGCATCACAACGCCGTCGCACCTGGTTTCCGTGATGATGTTTTTGCGCAGATCGATCTGGCCTTTCAGAGAGATGTTATTGCCCATGCTGGTATATGCCCTCGCCATCTCTTCCAGATTGCCCGGAGTATAGCGAAGCGCCCAGGCGGAAGGATACGTGGAACCAACCATATTGGCGCCGTAGCCTTTGAGCACCTTGTATGTATGGGACAGATAGGGCCAGCAGGCGATGCCGTCCCACATGATGCGGTACTTCTCCTCGGCGCCCCTTAGGCCGCCTTCCTTGTTCTTGATTTTTTCTTCCAGCTCGCTCTTGAGCTTGCGGAACGTCATGCCGCACTCCGGGCGTCCGCGCATGCAGACGATCAGCGCCATATAGTTGAACATGTCGAAGCCGCTGAGGGGGGACGGGACCGCGGAGCAGAGGGCGGTGGCGTCATACCAGTCGTTTGCGTTCTGAGAGGCGACTTTCATCACTTCGCCAAATTTCTCGTAGTCGAAAGGACGTCCGGTCAGATTCTCAAGCTGGCGGATGATCTCAGCAAACTGATCCTTGACATAGTCCACGTTTGCCTGTGTGACCTCATCCTCATGGTTAAAGGGAACGTCGACCAGCAGGAGAGGTACATTCAAAGTATAGGCGATATTCTCATACCACTTCAGCAGCGTGTCGCAGATGTTGTTGCACAGCAGCACGACATCGGGAAGGGGCATCTCCTCCGAAATGCATTTCTGCACGTCCATATAGGCCAGGTTGGCGCGGGCATAGCCGCAGATGTCGTTGTTGTAGCCCTTCTGCTCCGCATAAGCCAGCAGCTCCGGCGCGCCTTTTCTCGCGGCGATGCCGACCACGTGATTTTCGGGATAAACCGTATAAATGCCCATCGCCTCGCAGAATTCGCACGGCGCGATGGAGCTGGACCAACAGACCAGCCCGCCGCTTTTCTTCGCCTGGCGGGCATCCTCCATGTTTTTTGCGACCAGAATATCAAGCATTTCCTTTGAAGTCATCGAATCGTTGATGATTTCGCTATTATTCATTCGTGACACCTCCTAAATATCAAATCCGCTTTTCTCCATGCAGAGCTTCCCAGGCAAAGAGCGCGGCCCCCACGGCCCCGGTCATCTGGGGATGATCGGCAATATAGATCTTTCTTTTCAATTCCCTTTCCAGGGCACGCGCCACTCCGCTGTTCTGGGCTACCCCTCCGGTCAGGGCAAAATCCTCTTCCATGCGGGTCCGGTAGAGCAAACCGGCCGCCCGGTTGACAACAGATTCATGCACGCCCCGGATGATATCCTCTTTCGCTTTTTTCTGAGACAGCAGAGAAATCACTTCAGACTCAGCAAACACCGTGCAGGTGCTGCTGACGGTGACGGGATTCTGCGAAAGTTTATCGTAGTTTCCCATCTCGGTTATGTCGATTTCCAGGATTCTGGACATCACCTCAATAAAGCGCCCGGTACCGGCCGCACACTTGTCGTTCATGTAAAAATTCTGCACCGCGCCGTTTTCGTCGATTGAAATGGCTTTCACGTCCTGCCCTCCGATATCCAGAATTGTCCTTACATCCGGAAGAAAAAAGTGTACTCCCTTTGCATGACAGCTGATCTCGCTGATTTGTTTGTCGGCCGCATCCAGACTGAACCGGCCGTAGCCGGTGACGACCGTATAGGCGATGTCTTCCTGTTTTTTATTAGAGACACACATGATTTCTTCCATCACCCGGTCGGGGCCGCTGGTACCGGTGCCGGACTGAACGGCAGCCTGCGCAACGAGGTCTCTGCCGTCGCGAAGGATCACTGCTTTGGAAGACGCCGAACCGATATCGACGCCCATTGTCAGTTGCATAGTTTTCCTCCAAAACCGCGGAGTAAGGTAAAAAGGCAGCAACCGTGCTCCACCGTTGTTCTTGCCCGGCGCCTTTAGGCGGCGCCGGATCGCGGTCTTATCTACTTCAGCAGGTTGTTTGCGATCACCATCCGCTGGACCTGATTTGTGCCTTCATAAATCTGCAGGATTTTGGCGTCGCGCATCAGTTTCTCCATCGGATACTCCTTCATGTAGCCATAGCCGCCGTGAATCTGCAGGGCATCCGTGGCGACTTTCATCGCGGTATCGGAACCGATCACCTTGCTCATGGCGGAATATATGGAATAAGGCTCGCCTGCATCCATCAATTCGGCGGTGTGATAGACCACCTGGCGGGCGCTTTCGACTTGGATCTGCATATCGGCCAGCATGAACTGAATCGCCTGATTCGCGCAGATCGGTTTGCCGAACTGGACGCGGACCTTGGAGTACTCGATTGCCTCGGTCAGCGCGCGCTGGGCAAGCCCGGTGGCCAGAGCGCCCACGGACGGGCGCGAAGTGTCCAGCGTCTTCATCGTGTAGATGAAGCCCTTGCCCTCCTGGCCGATCAAATGATCCCTGGGAATGCGGACTTCGTCGAAAATCACTTCCGTCGTGTTGGAAAGGCGGATGCCCATTTTGTTTTCATGTTTTCCAGAAGAAACTCCCTTGCGGTCAGCCTCAACATAAAACGCGGAAAGGCCCTTGGTGCCCTTGGAGCGGTCCGTGGAAGCGAACACGGTATATACGCCTGCAATCCCGCCATTGGTAATGAAACACTTTGTGCCGTTCAGCACGTATTCTTCGCCGTCCAGCGTTGCCGTGGTGCGCACGCTCGCCGCGTCGGAGCCGGCGTTGGGCTCGGTCAGGCAGAAAGCCGCCCATTTGCCGCCGGTCATGATGCCGTAATAAGCGGCCTTCTGCTCCTCGGTGCCGAACAGTTCAAGGGTGGAAGCCGCGGAGTTATTGGCGCCGATGGCTGAGCCGATGCCGGCTTCATATTTTCCGATCTCCTCGGAGAGATAAATCTCCGTCTGACGGTTTAAACCCAGGCCGCCGTACTCCTCGGGTACAGAGATCAGGTTGAGGCCCATGCCGACCAGGTCGTTGTAAATTTTTTCGGGGAACTCTCCGCGCTCATCGTAATCACCCGCTACGGGGACCACTTCTTTGGTCATGTAGTCCCTGACCGTCTTTTGCAGATCTTTCATTTCATCCGTAATAATCATTGCTTTTTCTCCTTTCAACAAGTAACAACGATTGCCCATTCAAAAATAAGTAATTGGCTTTTATGCTCACCTCCAATCCCGTTCGGACCACCCAAGTCAAATCAATCCGCCGTTATCATCAAATACCATAGGATAGGGGCCTTCGATGAATTCAATCCCCTCTATATTCCTGATGCTCTCGTAAATGCTGGAGGAGACCTCAATGGTCCCCATCTCCAGCGTATTCTTGATGCGTACAATCCGCGGGTTCATAGGATCCGTACGATGGCAGGCGCGGATCGCCTGCAGTAAGGCTTCTTTGTCCGTGTTCGCATACATGGGGATGCGTCCGCCGGCGATATACCCCGTCGTCGAAGCATTCGTCCAGGTAACGTCCCAGTCCACATCGTTGAGGCAGGCTCTGGTGGTGATGTCCGCCATGCCCAGCCCGCAGCCGTTATGGTGAGCCTCGGGCGTCAGGGAACGGATAAACAGTTTCTGCAGATTCAGCATGCCGTGAAACGTATCGGACAGGTTCCGCCCGATGACATTGGGGTCACAGCCGGTGCCGCTGATGTTTTTTCCGATTTCATCGATAATCAGGACGTCGATGTCGTCAAATTTAAACTTGGCTATTTTTTCTTTTGCGGTTTTCAGAAGCCGTCTGTCCGCTTCGATCAAATGATCCTTATCACAAAAACCGATGCTGCAAATATCGTCGTACGCGTTTTGAACAACGCCGATCCCAAAGGCGAATTTACAGTGATCCAAAAAGCTCGCCGCCACTTTGGGCAGAAGTTCGGCCATACGCTCCCAGCCGAAAGAATGGAACATTGCCGCTCCCTTGTGCTTTGCAATGCCGATGGCGATCATCTTGGCCAAGCCGCTTTCGTGCTCGCCCCGCAGGTCCGTGTGCGGTTTGACTTTGTTGAAGATCACGATCCCGTCGGCTTCCAGAGCGTATTTGTCACAATAGAGAGGGACGCCCTCCAGGGTGCCGTATTGCAGGACTTCCATGGAGGACTTGATCGGAACGCCAATGGATTCTTCCGTAATGTTGTAGCCTGCCAGCATCTCCAGTTGCCCTTCGGCAGTGGCGCCGCCATGGCTCCCCATCGCCGGTATGAGGAAGGGCCTTGCCCCCCATTCCTTCAGCACAAGGCACATTTCCCGAACCATCTCATCCAAGCGGGGAATGCCGCGGCTGCCCACGGTAATGCAAATGCTTTTTCCGGCATAACGGCTTTTGTCCGCGACTCCGTTTTCGATCGCCCGGCGGATAAAAGCGGCCGGATCCTCGATCCGATCGGAATGATAAAGCTGCTTAACCTTTACCATTTCCGGAATTCTGACACCGTCCAGACCTTGAATCTGAACATGCGCCTCAGGAAACTGAATAAACATTTTTCCAGCCCCTTTTCGAGTATTGAAGCTAAACCGAGATTCACCGTTTGATCTCATTCCGCAGGGGTGCATTCCATTTCACACCCCTGCGGGATTCGAGGAATGCCCTAACCGGCGCTTCGTTTCATCCGCTCAACAGCATAAAGGCCGCGGAACATGCTCAGGCCGGCTCCTTCTTTTCTTCCTGCTCGGATTTCGCCACAAGCTCCTTTTCGTAATCCGGGTGCGCTTCTTCAAACCTTTTATTTTTGATATGGCCGGCGATCAGGGCGGGGAGCGTAACCACGAACAGGCCGACGACGCCCATGTAGTTGAAACCGATGTTGATGATCGGGGTCAGGCCAAAGGTCGAGCACAGAACGCACGCGATAATGTAGACGGCGCCCAGGGCCGCGTTCACAGCGGTCTTGTTGGCCTGCGGCTTGTTGCGGGTAAAGAGCTCGGTGTAGCGGAGAACCATGCCGTAAATCACGCCGACGCCGGTGGATATGTAAGCGCAGAACAGGCAGGTGGTATAGGCAATCAGGACGATTCTCTGGTTGAGGGTCTCGCATACATAATACAGAGGCAGAGTAGCCGACTGAGCCTGAGGCATAAAGCCGAGCATTACGTAGCAGGTCAGGCCCAGGCCCAGAATGTTGATAATAAAGCCGATGGCCATGCTCGCGTTAATGGATTTCTTGGTGATCAGGCCCTGGCTGACACCCAGGACACCGGCGAAGCACCACATTTGAAAGCCGGTGTAGCAGAAGGCGCGGTACAGAGCGTTGCCCAAGGTAGTCGTATTGGACGCGTCCGAGGCCAGGTATGCGCCGAGGTGGAAGCCGCTGCTGCCGAAGGCGGTGAAAGAGATGATGAGAACGGAAAGAATGATCAGGATGGAGAAGACCGTGCTGGCCTTTCGGACCAGACCGGCGCCAAAGATACACAGTACCAAAATCAGCGCACCGATCAGGATGATGCCGGCCGTATAGTTCAGGCCGAACAAATTTTGAAGAACCGTGGCCCCGCCGGCAACACAAGAAGCGATTGCCAGAATGTTAGCCATGTTGTAGCAGATCTCATATAGCGGAGACATTACCTTGTTATACGGATGATACAGGACGTCGACCATCTGGCGGAAGTTGTATACCTGATAGTTCCGGCCCAGAAGGACGAGTTCACGATAAACCAGTGCGATAAAGACAAAGGTGACTGCAAATGTCCAGGTACCGTACCTGCCCCATCTGACGATAAAAGACATCGTTTGTGCACCACTGGCAAAGCCACCGCCTGCATGAATGCCAAACCAAGTAGCCGCTACGCTGAAAAGGAGTCCAATCGGAACGATTTGCTTCTTGCTGTTCATTGCTTTTTCCTCCTCTGATGTTTCGGACGTGGACCAATCCGCGCGCATCTGGTCCATGCAAGCACTTAGGTGAACCAAAAGAGTCCATTCTCCAAAGCTGTGCACCGCTCTATGAAAATTGATCTTCCTTCGGCACGTCTATGTTAGAATTTTAACAGCTATATGGTCAAAATGTCAAGAATTATAATAACACAATTTGGGCATATCTTTCATTTCTGTTGGACCACAAGTGAACCGTATGGTGCATATTGAAAAATGTTCGCACCATACGGTTCACTTGTGGTCGCTTGTAAAACGAACAGCCTGCCTGAAATTCCTATATGGGCAGCGCGTCAGCCATATAACATCTTATAAGCGTAAAAATGCCATTCCGGCTCAATAACCGGAATGGCATGATTCCTCTTGTTTTACAGATCATCTGTCACTGGCGATCCCATACTTTTTCATTTTACGGACCACGGTGGAATGGGAAACTCCCAGTGCTTCTGCCATTTTTCGCGTCGTCTTGTACAGTTCTTTCGCATCGAGCAACATTTGCTTTTCCGATTCGGCGTGGCTTTCCTTCAAAGGCTTAATCTCAAGCTGTTCCAACGTGGATATATCCGACGGGGTAAATAGCAGTTCATTGCTCTCGCTCAGAACCACCATCCGTTCGATCGCGTTTTGCAATTCACGGATATTGCCAGGCCAATCATGCTCCCTCAGATAGAGCAGCGTATTCGTAGGAATCGTTTTCTCCGTATTATACTTTTGATTAAACTCTTTGAGAAAATACAGGCTCATAGGGACAATGTCTCCCCGCCGTTCACGCAGAGGAGGGATCACCAGGCTGAGCACGGCAAGGCGATAGTACAGATCGTCGCGAAATGTCCCGTTGCGGATCCGTACCCGGATATCGCTGTTGCTGGCCGCAATGATGCGCACATGAAAAGATATCGGTTCATTGCCGTCCACGGGAGTGTATGTGTTATTTTCCAATGTCTGAATCAATTGCGTTTGAATGCCGAAAGGCAGATTTCCCACTTCATCGAGAAATAACGTGCCGGATTCCGCCTGCTGAAGCAAGCCGGGTTTTCCGCCCTCGCGGCCAAAAATGGCCTCCCCGCTTTCCCGCTCCGACAATATTCCGCATTTCGCCGTTACGAAAGGCTTGTCTTTCCTGTTGCTGTTTTGATGGATATAATCGGCGAGAGCATTTTTGCCAACGCCGGACTCACCCATAAGCATAATATTGGAATCCGACAAGGCCATTCGTCTTGCGCTGTCCATTATGCTCATAGAGACCGGGTCGGATGCGATCAATCCGCCATCGATTCCCGAATACACTTTGTGTTTTGCATCGTAGTGTGTTTTCGCGATCTCCAAATTCAGCGCCACAACCTCTGTAATGTCATAGACGGCCACCATGGCGTAATCGACTTCGCCGTTTTGATTTCGAATCAAATGGACGATCGAGACCAGCTGAGCTCCAAAATCCGTGTGAATACCCGTCAGATCCTGTCCCTGCTGCAATGCTTTGATAAGCGTCGCCGACGGTATGACCGAAGCCATATTTTTACCAACAATGTCCGCCTGCAGACGCGTAATATTTAAATAGCTATTATTTACATACAGAATAATTCCGCGGCTGTCGCTGATCAGCACACCTTCATGGCTTTCATTCAGACATTTTACAATGACATCGTTGGATATCAAGTTCATAAGATACGAATCCTCCAGAGACAAACCGCCTTTCTGTAAACATAATCCGACCATGTCAGTTTAAAAAGCTGGAAGATCGGCCTTGAATTCTACAGTGCATATTGTGCGGTTCAAATTAGGCGTAAAATAATCTATTTATAAAAATAATACCATTTATTTTATATTGTTGTCAACAAGACGTGTTTTTTACGGCAATGCGCGGCTTTTCCCGCGAATGCCGCTCTTCCGGTAACATAGCAAATACCCCTTGAATGCAGTTTAACGATCCTGCATTCAAGGGGCATTTGTCATGGCTTTTCAGGGGTGCTATTGCTTCTGCGCCAAACTTCTTTTAAAACCATAGGAACCAAATGACTTGCGTTCAGGTTGAATGCTCTCAGCGGCTGGGTTCTTCGGCATTCTTCCGTATAGAAAATATCCCTGTAGTGATCTATGATTTCAGTTTGCGTTTTTCCTTTCCGGTAATCCTCAACAATCATCTCTTTCAGCTGCTGATTCGAACGCAGGGCGTCCGTCAAAAAATCCCCGCATGCTTTCCCCGTCAGCACTCCATAATGGGGAACCAGCAGTTTTTCAATTTCCATATTCAGCGCTCTTTTGATAAAATTCAGAGATATCTCATAGCCCACAAGGTAAGAGGGAGACACCAAATGCTCCGCGGCATAAACTCCCATTGTCTCACAGGAAATCAGCATTTTTTCTTCAGGAATATAGAATGCAATCGAGCATTTCGTATGGCCCGGCGCTTCCATTACCCGCAGGGAAATATCACCGAGGTCAATGGTGTCCCCCTCGCTGACCGTGAGGTCGACATGGAGCTGGTCCAGATGATCCTCAAATTCCAGGATACCGTAATCCTGCGCGGCGCTCGCGTTCATCTCACGCATCACGGCAATAGCCGAAGGCTTTGAAAATATTTTTGCGGCGTAGGCGCTTGCCACAATTTTTACATTCTTAAAGTAAAGGCGGCAGGAAGCGCTGCCGGAAGCGTGGTCATAATGAGAATGTGTCAGAAGGACATAATCCAGCGTCCGGGACCCCAGCAACTTTTTGATATTTTCAATCATTTTATCCGCGCAAAAAGAGAACCCGGAGTCGACCAGCGCGGCCTTTTGCTCTGTTACAATCAGGAAAGCTTCTCCGCCTGGGCAGGCGCCTACATTCGTCACTGTTATGATTCCGTCCTGATAGTCCCTTTCGGGTGAAGTCTGAAATATAAGTTTCATGTTGTTTTCCTTATAGGGATACTAATTTCCAAGTTTAGCCTAATTGTTTCCCAAAGATATATTATCATAAAACTTTACAAGCTGCAACAGAAACAGCCTTCACCGCATTTCAAGAGCAAAATCGGGAAAGACATTATGCCAGCACGCCGATCGGCCATGGGACAAATTTGGTCTTTTCCCCCCGGCATCTCCGTTCCCACGGGAATATCCCGACGTGCATCACGAAATTTTAAAAAAGCCGCCGGGCAGATCAGTTACCTCCGCCTGCGGGGAGAAAAAGGCTGCGTCCGGCTTTTAAAAAGGCTGTGAATCATTTGATCTTCAGGTGGACCAGAAAAAGCAATCAAACAAATACGGATTCCGGACAAAGCCGGAATCCGCAGGATAAAAAATTTACTTTTTCTTACTCAGTACCAATATAAGGGATTTTACAACTTCTTCGATATAGGGCAGATATTCAGGATCCACATTTTCCAATAAGGCGTTCAGTTTTGAGGTGTCGTTTTTCGTCTCTCTGCCCATTAAGATATAGTCGGCCGACGCGTTCAGCCCGGAACATATTTTATGAAGGGTGTACGTCGACATGCCCTTTTTCCCGCATTCGATCTGCGCGAGAAAATGGGGAGTAATCCCGATGATTTCCGAAAATTGTTCGCGGGAAATCCCCAGATCGTCTCTTTTCTTTCGAATCCGCCACCCGATTTCCTGAAGCAGATGATCCATCCTGCCACCTCGTCTCCTAATAGTGTTATTTTAATATACCCTATAGGAGACTAAAATTATCCGTTAGTGCTTTATAATGTATCACCGATAGGGTATAATGAGGAATACGACAGGAAAACCTTTAATTCTACAAGTGATTCACAAAAGGCAAGCAGGAGAACGATGATGGATATCTTTGAATCTGTATGTACCCAGTTAGGTGAATTTATCGCCTTTGATGCCGTGCGTATTGTGGACCCGGACAGCAATCGGGTGGTTCAGGAAAAACATGCGGCTTCGTTCACAGGGCATTTTCCTGACCTTACGCTTTCACAGACCAGAAAATATCTCTGTCTCAGTACGTCCACGGGAAAGCCGGTTTTAAATTTTATCCATGAGAAGAATTGGTTATTTCTGCTGATGTCTTCCCCATTCCGGATATCAAACAAAACCATGTTGTCAGAGTCTTTGATGGATATGACCAGCCACATCTTTTTAAACGACATTGATCTCAACGACGAACGGGGACTGCTGAATGAAGTAAAACGGCTACATCTGCAGGCCGTAACGGACGAACTGACCGGGCTTTTTAACCGAAGGTACATCGATGAACGCCTGCCCTCCGAAATTCTTGCCTGCATGAAAAAGAAACGCCCTCTCTCGGTCATCTTTGCCGATCTCGACTTTTATAAACAGGTGAACGACACCTACGGACATGCTGCCGGCGATTCTATCCTGTGCGAATTGGCCGGCATTCTGACCTGCAACGTCCGCAAGGAAAAAGACTGGGTGGCAAGATACGGCGGAGAAGAATTCATCATATTCCTCAACGGCATCGGATATAAAAAATCCAGGGGAATCGCCGAGAGGATCCGGGTCGCCGTCATGGGCCACACCTTCCGCCATAACGGACGAGAGATCAAGATCACCTGCAGCTTTGGGGTCGTCACAATCGACGACTTTTCCATATCCCCCACAGTTGACGAAATCCTGGATATTGCCGACAAACGCTTATACCGGGCAAAAGAGCTCGGAAGAAACACTGTGGTCTAAAAGGCATTGATATCAACTGCTCTGATATCAATGCCTTTTTAGTTCTGTAAAAAGATAGCGGGCGGAACAGGACCAAGACCTCCGATGCTCCCGCCGTAATTTTGCTTTTAATCCGCGTAATTAAATTGAAGGTCGTCGAAAAGCAAATCGGTTTTATAGTTCTGAGACGGCTTTAAAATTCTCTCCTTGTTGGAAAGGGAGAGATAATTGAAGACAATCGGCATCCTCCAGTCCTGCGGGATATCCGCCTGCAGATATTTCCAGCCGATCCAGTTCATGCTGTCCGTCAGCAACAGGGTCTTCGGCTGCGCCTTGTTTTCGTTCCGATAGCCGCCCGCGCAGTCCGCATAGAGGGACACACTCAGCATGCAGTTTTTGTTGTCGCTGACGCCGTCATGGTTTCCATCCCCGCTGTACACCCATACGCCGAAATTTTTCGGCATGGCCTTCGCGGTAAAATTTGATTCCATCGCCGCCCGCTCTTTTTCGTTCCACTTGCCGCCGCCCGCGTAATCTTTACCGGTATCCCAGAGCGGAATCAAACTGGCAGTCCCGTTCGACGTCCGCTTCTGGTTGCTGTCGTCCCACGCCCACAGCGACGTGTCATAGGTCAGCCGGAGACTGCGGCTGCCATCCCTGACCCGGCTGTTCGGCATGCTTTTTGTCTCCAACCCCAGCATCCCGCTTTTTCCGCCGTATTGATTTTTACTTCCATACAGCACGCTGCCGGCATAATATCCTTCGATCGGGAATTGCTCGAAATTGTCGATGGTCTGTCCCTTCGGCCCGACAACCACCGGAATCGAATAGGTCTTTCCGCCGAAACTGGCGGAAACAGCAGCCGTTCCGCCGGCCGCTGTAACGGACAGCAAGCCGTTTTCAATCGTCCCTATTTTCGAGTTCGACAGGGACCATTTTACCGCGGAAGGATCGATGAGGACCATCTGATTTTCCGAGTCGCAGGCTTGAAGGGCGAACTGCTTTCTCGCACCCTTCTGAACCGCGGCCGCGCCGGTTTCTCTTAGCCCGATTGAGTTCATGCCGCCCAGATCCACGACCCGGACATCCGCCGTCCCCGAAACGCCGTCCACCGCCGCGGTCACAGTATCCTGGCAGGCGCCGCCGGGCGCCGTGTAATTTCCATTTTGATCGATCGCGCCCTTTTCCGCTTTCCAGACGACGGAATGTCCCTGCGCAGGGATCGGATTGCCGTACCGGTCCGTCAGCCGGACGGAAAAACTCGTGCGGGAGCCTTTGTAAAGGCTGGTATTTCTGTCCACCAGCACCTGGCCGACTACGCCGGCCGGCCTCGCGTCGCTGACGAACAGCAGGGAGTTGGAAACGATTCTGGAACTGCCGTCACTCGGATAGCTGACCGTAGTCAGCTTATCGCTGCCGGCGCGCCGTGCGATCATCTCGGTGGAGCCGCCCCCGTCCATGTTGATCACGTCCGTACACTGCAGCTTTTGCAGCATGTATTCGGCGGCGTCTTTCATGGCAGAGCCCCGGCTTGCGCTGAAATAGGCGCCTGCCTTGGCGACGGCGAGGACGTGGATCGTTCCGTCTTTGGTCAGGCCGATCACGGTCCTGGCGTTCTGGTCGGTCCCCGTCGCATCGACTACGGAATGGTTCAGCTCTCCATTCTTTGCCAGAAGCTGGAAGCTGTTGACGGCGGTCACTGCGTCGTCCTGCAAAGTGCCGCGGTTATCCAGAGTACCGTCCGGGTTCTCGGTATAGGAGCCCGAGTAAAGATGGCAGACGTAGGAAACGTCCATACCCGTTGCGAGCCCACGCACCTCCGCGGCCTTCGTGCCGTATCCGGCGTAGACGATGCAGTCGCTGGGGATCGAAAAGCCCGCCGAGGAATACAGGGCGGTCACTTTTCCGCTGTACTCTGTCCCCACATGCAGGAAACCTGAAAAGCCGGCGATTTGAATCAGTGCATACGCCTGATCGGCCGGCGCTTTTCCCGCGCCGTTGGCCATGACACGGTCCGTTGTGAGGTTACTGGTGAAAATCCGTGTGGAATTTGCGGGGGAAAGATAACCGGCCGGGCCCATAAAATGGTTCCGGTTGATCAAATCGGCTTCGGCCTGATAACTGCTGCCGATCCGAATGGTGCCTCCTGTCCGGAGAGCGCCGATATGCGCCTTTTGGGATGAATCGACCCAAAAAGCGGGCTGCGTTTCCGTGTATGAATTGTACGGCTGGCTGGTGATAATATCTCCGTTTTGTACCATGATGCCCCGGTTGCTGCCATAATCCATATCGTAGGAATCGGCGTTGATCCCGGCGACAACCTGATTGCCCATCGAGATTTCGCGTTGGGCCTGACTGCCGACGGTCTCCACCGCATTGACCGCACCCTTTGCTTTTCCGGCTATGATCCGGATCCCCTGCGCGCCGGGATTCACGGCAAGGTGGTTGAAGCGCACCCGATATCCCGTCGTTCCCGCATAATTTTGAATGTCTTCTTCCGTGTATCGGATGCCTTCCGCCAGATCTTCATTTGCAATAAGGACCATATCCTCATTGACGGCAGCATCCGCCCCTGTGGCAAACGGAATGCAGGAGAAAAGCAAAATCAAAACAAGAAACAACGAGAAAGGCCGCTTTATCAATTTCCGACCGGTTTTCACTGCGTCACCATCCCTTTCCGGATTCAACGATGAACTCGCTTTCAATGTGCTGTTAAGGATATCGTTCCATTTGTCCGCCGCTAAATTCCTTGAAAAATCAGGGTAATCAATTCAGAGTTAATGGGATTTTCAAATATAAGTATATCTGGTGAGGGAATTGCTGTCAAATGTTTAAAAGCCTAATTTTCTTGTATTTTCTTCTTTACGGATAGAATAAATTCCAATTTGTCAATTTATTAATGAATTGTAAATTTTTCTAATTCTGACTTTTTCGCCTTGATTTTTATGTTAATTTCCGAATAGAATTAATTAGCCCTAAGGGCATTGCAAAAGAGGTGACGATATGATTGACGAAGCTTTTGTATTTGCCCCTGCACCATACTTTGTAAGTGGTCGACGCCCACCTACATAGCCGCACTTGCGACGGGGCAAACCTAACAAAGCGGAACACCTACCGCGAAAGAAGTGCAGATTGCGAAAGAAGCGCAATCGCTACATTGCGTCGCTTGTCAGGGGACTTTTATCGGATGTTAATTGCTCAATGTAAAAAAATAGGCCAGCGTGCAGCAGTCTATGGCAAACAAATGGGTGGCGGTCGGCTAATGGTAGCGCATTGGCCGGCTTGTTTTTTGGCAAGGCCTCTAAGAAACTTTCTATTATTCCCGCGGGATATCCTTTGCCGCTTGACAGACCGGCTTAATCAGAGGATAATATTTTCATAATCTATTTATAACTTTTCGTGCGGCCCAAACGAACCGGAAATCTGTTGATCCGGCCCGATGGAAAAACCGTTTTAATTTTACATATATAACCTAGGAGAAAGAATGATCGCACTGTTCAAAAAACAACAAGATCTGCTTAAAACTACTTTCCGTTCCCTCCAATACCGCAATTTTCGCCTGTTCTGGTTCGGGCAGTGCATCTCGCTGACCGGAACCTGGATGCAGAGGACAGCCCAAACCTGGCTGGTGTATACGGTGACGAAATCTCCCATGAAAGTCGGGCTGCTCGGCGTGGCGCAGTTTATGCCTCTCCTGCTCTTTTCTCTGTTCGCCGGAGTTGTGGTAGACCGCTTCTCCAAAAAGAAACTGCTTGTCCTGACGCAATTGCTATTTCTTTTTCAGGCAATCGTTATGACAATGCTGACTTATTGGGGGATCATCCAGTACTGGCACATTCTTGCACTGAGCTTTCTGTTTGGCCTGACACAAACACTGGATATGCCCGCAAGGCAGTCCTTTTTTATCGATCTTGTCGGAAGGGAAGACCTCACCAACGCAATTTCGCTGAATTCAACCATTGTGAATCTGGCGAAAATTGTCGGGCCGGCCATATCCGGGATCATCATGGCGCGGTACGGCACCGTATTCTGCTTCTTTATTAACGCCGTCAGTTATCTGCCGGTGATTCTCGGCATCCTGATGATTCATGTCTCGGGCACCGTATCCGTATCCGCGCACAGCAGCATGCTCCCGCAGGTGGCGGACGGCATCCGCTACATCGGAAAGAACCGCACTCTGGTCACAAATGTCCTGATGATGGCCGCCGTATGCACGTTTGCGATGAATACGGACGTCATCATCCCCGTGTACGCCGAAGCGGTGCTTAACCGGGGCGCGACCGGGTATTCCTTTCTTCTCAGCATGGTCGGCATCGGCGCGTTTATCGCGGCGGTGATCATGGCCTACCTCAGCAAAAACGGCGTCGTCAATTGTCTTTTGCTGATCAGCGGAGTGGGAACCGCCGTCGCCCAGCTGTTCACCATTGCGACCGGATGGTATGCGTTCTGCGCCATTATGCTGGTTCTGACCGGCTTTTTCAATCTTCTCTTTATCAACACGGGCAATTCCATTTTCCAGATCAATTCTTCCGACGAATACCGGGGCCGCGTCATGAGCGTTTATTCCTTTCTGAACCTCGGTTCCACTCCGGTTGGGAATTTTCTGTCCGGACTCGTGATGGACCGGGTTCCGGGAGATTCGGGGTTTCTGTTCTGCGGAATCACTACGCTTGCGCTCCTCTTCGTCATCTCAGCGGTTGAACGTCGGGAAATCGTTTCCTGGTTCCGGGCCGTTAAAGTGAAAAATGAAGCACAGAGCCCATTGTAATCAGCATCTGTATTTCAAATGGACTGTAAAATCCACCGGTGCCGATCTGGCGCCGGTTTTTTTTATTTGATCGTCAAAATCAAAACCACGCGTTGAACGCGTGGTATGCACAAGCCCTGAAAGGGCATAGTACTGGCGCGCGTCTCAAGACGCACTGAAATAGGTTACCAACCGCATTACTTTTACAGGCCGCCGCTAAAGCGGCCTTCTTTTATGCCTTTGATTCCTTGCTACCCGTAAACGGGTCAATATACTCTTTGAAACTTATTTGATCTGAGGCAATATCTTCCTGCAATTGATTTTTGATATATTCTTCAATTGCTTTCTTGTTACGACCCACTGTGTCTACAAAATAGCCACGGCACCAAAAATGTCGCGTTCCATACTTATACTTCAAATTTGCATGCCTATCGAATATCATCAGGCTGTTCTTTCCTTTGAGATAGCCCATGAATTGTGCCACACTGAGATTCGGCGGAATGCTTACCGGCATGTGAATGTGGTCTGGACACGCCTCAGCTTCGAGGATTTCCACTCCCTTCTGCTCACACAGCTTCCTTAAAATCTTGCCTATATCTGCTTTTATCTGCCCATATATTTCTCTTCTGCGATATTTTGGAGCAAATACAATATGATACTGGCATCTCCACTTTGAATGTGATAAACTTTGTATGTCTTTCATGACAAAATCTCCTTTTGTTGGTAATGCGGTTGGCAAACCTGCATCTATTCTAACAAAAGGAGATTTTCTTGTATCTAAAGATTCTTATCCCACCAGCAAAGCTGGTGGTTCTTTGCGCTGAAGCTGCAACAAATTTGCGGCAGCCGGAGTTATCCGGCTGCCGCAAATTGAAAAGCCCAAATATTTTGCTTGCATCAATGTTTTGAACGGATGTACTGATCGATGGAGCGGGCCGCGTCCTTTCCGCCGCCCATGGCGAGGATCACCGTGGCCGCGCCGCTGACGGCATCGCCCGCGGCATAAACCCCCTCGCGGGAAGTTTGCATGGTTTTCTCATCGACGACAATGCAGCCGTGCCGATTGGCTTCCAGGCCCTCCGTTGTCGAGCGGATCAGGGGATTGGGGGAATTCCCGATCGCCATCACAACGCAGTCGACCGGAAGTTTGAAGTTGGAACCTTCAATCGGGATCGGTTTGCGGCGGCCGGAAGCGTCCGGTTCGCCCAGTTCCATTCTGATACATTCAATGGACTCCACCTTGCCGCCCTCGTCGCCATGGATCGCCACAGGGTTGCAAAGCAGATTGAATTCGACTCCCTCTTCTTTGGCGTGATGTACTTCCTCGCGGCGGGCCGGCATCTGCTCTTCCGCGCGGCGATAAACAATATAGACTTTTTCGGCGCCAAGGCGAAGAGAGGTTCTCGCGGCGTCCATCGCGACATTGCCGCCGCCGACGACCGCCACGCGCTTCGGCTCGATCATGGGCGTATCGTACTCCGGTTTGTATGCCTTCATCAGGTTGATGCGGGTCAAAAATTCATTTGCGGAGTACACCCCGATCAGGCTTTCGCCCGGGATGTTCATGAAGCTGGGCAGACCCGCTCCCGTTCCCACAAAGATGGCCTCATAGCCCATTTCAAACAACTCGTCGACCGAAAGGACCTTTCCGATCACCATATCGGTCTGGATTTCGACCCCCTTCTGTTTCAGGGCGTCAATTTCCTTCTGCACGATTTCCTTCGGCAGACGGAACTGGGGGATCCCGTACATCAGCACGCCGCCGGCGGCATGCAGGGCCTCAAATACCGTGACGGAATATCCCATGGCGGCAAGATCGCCCGCACAGGTCAGGCCGGCCGGCCCGGCCCCGATCACCGCGACCTTGCGTCCGTTTTTCTCCACATGAAATTCTTCATCTTTGCCGTTTTTCATATGCCAATCCGCCGCGAAACGCTCCAGCCGGCCGATTCCGACCGGTTCGCCCTTGATTCCGCGAACGCATTTTTGCTCGCACTGATTTTCCTGAGGGCAGACGCGGCCGCAGACGGCGGGCAGCGAATTGGTCAGCTTAATGGTCTGATAAGCGCCCTCCATGTCCCCCTCGGCAACGCTGCGGATAAAATCGGGAATATGGACACCGACCGGGCACCCCGAAACACAGGGCTGATTCTTGCAATGCAGGCAGCGCTCAGCCTCTTCCTTCGCCATTGCTTCCGTATAGCCGAGGGAAACCTCTTCGAAGTTCTTGCTGCGGACGCCGGGCTCCTGTTCGGGAATCGGCGTCTTTTTCGGATTCATATTAGGCATTTTCCACACTCTCCATCAAATGGCATTTGAAGTCATGGGCCGCTTGCTTTTCCATCTCCGCATAAGTGCGGGAACGCTTGATCGTCTCGTCAAAGTCCACTTCGTGGCCGTCGAAATCCGGGCCATCCACACAGGCGAATCTGGTCTTCCCGCCAACGGTCAGGCGGCAGCCGCCGCACATTCCGGTCCCGTCAATCATGATCGGATTCATGCTGACGATCGTCTTGATCCCGTATTCTTTCGTCAGGTTGCAAACGGCGCGCATCATGACCAACGGCCCGATGGCGACCACAAGGTCGTAATTTGCTCCCTTTTCGATGTTCTTTTTCAGCGCGTCGGTGACGAACCCTTTGTTTCCATTGGAACCGTCGTCCGTCATGACGGTCAGGCTGTCGCTCGCCGCGCGCATTTCATCTTCAAGGATGATGATGTCCCTGCTGCGGAAACCGGCGATCATATCCACCTTTGCGCCCATCTGGTGCAGCGCCTTGGACTGCGGATACGCGATCGCGCAGCCCGCGCCTCCGCCGATCACAGCCGCTCTGTGGTAACCCTCCAGTTCGGAGGCTTTGCCGAGCGGCCCGATGAAATCGAGAATCCCGTCGCCGACGTTCAGCTGGTCGAGCAGCATGGTTGTCTTCCCCACGATCTGGTAGATAATGGTGACTGTTCCCTTTTCCCGGTCATAGTCCGCAATGGTCAGCGGAATTCTTTCACCGAACTCATTGACCCGCAGAATAATAAACTGACCCGCTTTTGCCTTTTTTGCGATAAAAGGCGCGTCAACCACCATTAAGGTCATGGAGTCGTTGAGTTTTCTTTTTTCTATAACAGAAAACATTAGTTTCACTCCCACTGTGATTGATAAATTTTACACAAACTATTATTGCATAATCTTCCTGTTTTTGCAATAGAAAGTTTACCCTAAACTGTTTTAAAGCATATCGGGCATTGGGGATGCACAAACGCTGACAAAACGCCATCGGATTTTACCGTGACAATGGAAAAAGACGGGCGCAGCACGCCCGCCTCAATTTCCGCATCATCCAAACGTCCGGGCAAACATCACGCCTTGGGGTAAAATCCGGACGGGCTTTCAGAAAGGTTGATCATAATATTTTTCAGTTGGCTGTAATGGTCCAGAATCACTTTATGTGTCTCGCGGCCGATGCCGGATTGTTTGTAACCGCCGAACGGTGCGCCGGCCGGAATGGAATTGTAGGTATTCACCCACATGCGCCCGGTTTCCACCGCGCGGGCAACGCGGACCGCGCGGTTGATATCGCGGGTCCAGACGGCGCCGCCCAACCCATAGACACTGTCGTTCGCCATGCGCACGGCATCCTCTTCCGTCTTGAACTTGATGACGACGGCGACAGGGCCGAAAATCTCCTCCTGCGCCACGCGCATCTTGTTATCAACATTGGCCAGCAGGGTCGGCTGCATGAAATAGCCTTTGTCCAGACCGTTTTCCGTGATCCGCTTTCCGCCGCAGGCGACCGTGGCGCCCTCTTTCTGCCCGATTTCCACATAGGAAAGGACCTTCTTCATCTGGGCCGCGTCAATCAAAGAGCCCATCTGTACGCCCGATTCCCACGGCAGGCCGACTTTGACGCGGCCGAATGCCTTGGCTGCCTCATCTACGAAACGGTCGTAGATGTCCTCCTGGACAAACACGCGGGATCCCGCGCAGCAGACCTGGCCCTGGTTAAACAGAATGCCGAGCTGGAGACCGTCCATCGCCATATCCCAATCGCAGTCCGAGAAGAAAATGTTCGCCGATTTTCCGCCGAGCTCCAGGGTCGAAGGAATCAGTTTATCCGCGGCGGCTCTGGCGATGCTCAGGCCGACTTCCGTCGAGCCGGTAAAGGCGAGCTTGCGGAACCCCTTATGTTCCAACATGTAATTTCCTGACTTGGAACCTCTGCCCGTAATGACATTTACGACGCCGTTCGGCAGGATTCCGTCGATCAGCTTCATCAGTTCCAAAACGCTCAGCGAGGTCTGGCTGGACGGTTTCAAAACGACGCAGTCCCCCGCGGCAAGCGCCGGCGCAAGTTTCCACGCCGCCATCAGGAACGGGAAATTCCACGGAATGATCTGGCCGACCACGCCGATCGGCTCCCGGAGGATCATGCTGAGCGTATTGTTGTCCAGCATGGATGCCGACCCCTCTTCCGCCCGGATACAGGCGGCAAAATAGCGGAAATGGTCCGCGGACATCGGAACGTCGATCCCCATGGTCTCGCGGAGCGGCTTGCCGTTGTCCAGCGTTTCGATCGTGGCGAGGCGTTCTTTATTTTGATCGATGACATCCGCAATCTTCATCAATAAGTCTGCGCGCTCCGACGCGGTTGTTTTTTTCCAGCCGTCCCAGGCAGCCCACGCCGCATCCACCGCTTTGTCAACATCTTTTCTGCTGGCTTCCGCGCAGGTGGAAAGAACTTCCCCATTTGCAGGGCAAACGGACTGGAAGGTCCCTCCTTCATCGGATTCGACCCACTTTCCATCCAGATACAGCCCGTACCGATCAGCTGCAAATTTTTCCATTTGAACAGACTCCTTTCATGTTTTCTGTTCTTAGTATAAGGCCTTCGATCGGATTTGTAAATAATATATAATAAAGTAGTTAATTTAACAATCATTTTTGTATGTGTTTGTTAATTGTTTTTCGAACTTTGTCAATTTTCAGACAAATTTTTCGTCTTTTTTAACAAATCTGCATCGTTCTATCGTTCAATGATGTGCAAACGGGCAAGGCCCGGACACATGGCCGAAACCTGTGCCGGGCCTGAATCAGGATTTCTTAAAGAATAATACAGATCAATCCATTGCAGCCTTCGTTGATGATCCGCTCAATGGTTTCCCGAACCTTGTCGCGCGCGTCTTCCGGCATCCGGGTCAGCTTGTTGTGAAGCCCTTCGTTGACCAGCTCATGCAGGCTTTTCCCGAAAATATTGGACTCCCAGATCTGGGAAGGATTGGATTCAAACTCCTTGAGGATATACTCCACCAGCTCCTGGGACTGCTGCTCGGAGCCGACGATCGGCGTGATCTCCGTCGTGATGCGCGTCTTCATCATATGGATGGATGGCGCCGCCGCCTTCAGGCGGATTCCATATTTTCCGCCCTGCCGGATGATTTCGGGCTCTTCCAGGCTGAGTTCGTCGATGGTGGGCATGACGATCCCGTAGCCGTTCTCCTGCACATCCCGGTAGGCGTCCCGGATGCGGTCGTATTCCTTCTTCATTTCCGCCATCTTGAGCACCTGGTCCATCAGGCTGCCTTCGTCGCTGATCTCCAGCCCGGTCTTTTCCCCGAGCACCTTGTAGAACAGATCCGGCAGCAGCGAAAGGCCGATCCGCGCGTGTCCGCAGCCGAGCTCGATGGATTTTGTCTTCGCCGAATCGACATACTCGCACTGCCCGACTTCCCCGATGATGTTCTCCACTTCGCGGATCCTGCCGACCTTCGAGGCGGCCGACTGAATGGCGGAGTAAACGGCGCTGCGGAGCCAATGGTCTTTTTCCAGGCCGGAAAGCCATTTCGGCATGTCGATGCGGATTTCGCGGACCGGGAACTCAAACAGGATCTTCGCGAGGATCGTCCGGATTTCCTTCTCTTCCATCCTCAGGCAGTTGACGGGCAGTACCGGCACGCCGTATTTTTTCTGAAGCTGCCCCGACAGGGCGGCGGCTTCGTTTGTCTCCGGATCGACGCAGTTCAGCAGAACGATGAACGGTTTGTCGATCTTTTTCAGCTCGTCGACGACGCGCTCCTCCGCTTCCTCGTATTCCTCGCGGGGGATGTCGCTGATGCTGCCGTCGGTGGTGACGACCAGGCCGATGGTCGAATGCTCTGTGATCACCTTTTTGGTGCCGATCTCCGCGGCCATGTTGAACGGGATCGGGTCGTTGTACCACGGGGTCCGGACCATGCGCGGGTTGTCGTCCTCAATATACCCCAGCGCGCTGGGGACGATATAGCCGACGCAGTCGATCATTCGCACGGCGAAGGTCGCCGTCTGGTCGATGCGGACGGTCACGGCCTGCTCCGGGACAAATTTCGGCTCCGTGGTCATGATGGTCCGCCCTGCCGCCGACTGCGGCATTTCGTCAACCGCCCGGTCGCGCTTGTAGTCGGTATCCATGTTCGGGATCACGATGGTGTCCATGAAGCGCTTGATAAAAGTGGACTTGCCGGTTCTGACCGGTCCGACAACCCCTATGTAAATATCGCCGTTGGTTCGCTCCGAAATATCTTTGTAGATATTGCTGCTGTGTTCTTCCATTTTACCTCCCCCTCAGGCTGAGATGAATTCATTCCGGTGCCGGTTAACCGCTTTCTACATGGGAATCAGCAACATTCCCCTGCTTTCCATCACGTCGCCGGTCATGCCGTTTTCCTTTTTGATGGTGTCCACCGAGGTGCGGTAATCCCGGGCAATATTCCAGATGTTCTCTCCGGCTTCCGCATAGTAAATGCAGAGCGCCGCGGAATTGTCGCGGGCGACGGGTTTTTCTTCGTCCGCCGTGACCGTCGTAATCGCCTGAAAGGTTTGCCGGCTGTAGATTTCCGCCGTGAGGCGCAGTTCGGTTTTCGCTTCGACCCCGCTGCCCATGATCCGGAAACTGATTCCGCCGACTCCCACCTGGGCTTCGCATTTCAGGTTATCGCCGGAACTGTTGCAGGCGCGGGTATATTCAAAATCGAGCAGGCGCTCGAAATAAAACGGCTTGTTTTCCTCGTTCAGAGCCAGAACGCAGAGGCTGAATTTCCCCTTGAACGTGATCTGACCGCCTTTTGTCTCGGCGGACGCAGTGCTCATTTCATTCCAGACGTCGATCACCTTCGATACCGTTCCGTCTTCCACAGACAAAGTATTTTTCTGTACCGTGGTGTCTCCGACCAGCTCCGTCAGGTTATCCATCGTTTTCGGCTTGGATTCGATCTTCAGGTCGTAATCCCTGGAATAGGCGTCGCTGACCGCCGTCACTTCGGCCCCCCGATAAGCGGCAGCGCTGGCAAACAGGCGGACCTGCGTATCGAAGAACGTCTTGTCGCCGGAATAATCGTTTTTAACCTGCGCTTCCACGCCGATCACCTCTAGCTTCACGTCGCAGAGGCAATCCTCCGTGACCCCGGCGCAGTCGAGCATCTGCGTAAACGGAATCGTGAACTCCATCGCTTCCGGCATACTGTTCTCTTCCGTCGTATCATAAAGGAATTTAACGCACACCTCGCCCTTGACCATCAGCTTTCCCGCCGTGATCTTGAAATCCTGAAGAACGGCAAAGGCGTCGGAACGCATGATATTGTCCGCGGGCGGCTTTCCTCCCCCCAGCTCCAGAATTTCGTCCACGCTGAACTGCTGCTGGCAGAAACCGGCCAGGTTGTTGACCTTCATTGCGGTCTTCTGCTGCTCGATATCGGAGCCGACAATATTCCCGACGACCTCGGAACGGCCCTGAACCACGACCTTCGCGCAGACGGAAAAGGCGCCGTGGATGTCCAGACGCCGCGGGCTTGTCGCGCGGCAGTTGATATATTCCACGCGCGGAAAGGCGTAAATCTCCGCGTTTTCAACCGCCTGTTTCAGGGCGATTTCCGTTGAGAATGTGTCGGTGCTGTCACAGAAGCGGATACGCGCTCCGTCCGGGTCGAGATAAAAGACCTTTACGGTAAAGCCTCCCTCCAGCATCAGACGGTCGCCGGAGATCGACCGTGACCCGATTCTCGGGTAGATCTGGCATTTTAAAATACGCTGTATATCCGGGCAGTAATCCGGCAGACTGATGTTGAGATCGACAGGCTGCTCCTGGCATCCGTCGAAGACGACTTCGCCGACTGCCATCGCCTCGCGGTCAAGCATATAATCCATAAAGGCCCTCTCCTTTTTTTATTTCTACGTAATTGTTATTCCGGTTTTGTCTTATTTATGCCACGGAAATGGAAAAAATCGGCGGCCGGGAAGGCGCCGGGCGGACCTTCCCCGGCTTCATCTGGACGGTTTGCCGTTCTTGACCCTCAGCACCGCGCTGTAAGCACCGTTGGACGCAAGCGCGACCAGGACCGAATTCAGCGGGATCGCCGCGGCGGTCGGCACTGTGAGCCCGCCGGTAAAATAGGTGGCCGCGTAAAGGATGACGAGGGCGATGAAATAGCTCAGCCACTGCGTCGGCAGCCTCTGAAACGTATTTTTCAAAAACTGCGTGATGATTCCCGTCGCCGCGGAGCATCCGGTAAAAGTCACCAGAGTTGACCAGGAAAAAAATTCATTCATATTCATCTTCTCCTCAGAGTTCCGGTCACAGCCCTTTGAATTTGGGGCTGAGCGGTATTGATTCGTTTATCACCATTATATGGCCGTTTTTCCGTTTCATGACTTTGGCACGGCCTGCGGAATCCGCCGGTTGATCCAAAACGGCAAAAGCCGCGTGCTTCCGTTTTTCCGTTTATTGTATTATAATGGAAATACGAATCCGGACCGTTTCAGGCGAAGATGCAACGAAAAGGAGAGATAGTATGAAATTTTCCGAGATGGAATATCAGCGTCCCGATCTCAGGGCCATACAGCAAAGCTATCGCGAGATCACGGCGAAATTCCCTGCCTGTTCCGGCGCGGCCGAACAATATGATCTCATTCTTCGGCACGAGGCGCTTCTGAGCCGTTTTCAGTCGATGGGAACCATCGCCTCCATCCGCAACAGCATCGACACCGCAGACCCGTTCTACGAGGAGGAAATGGCCTTCTTCGACTCAAACAACCCCGTTTTTGAGGAATCCGTACAGAGCTTTTACAAAGCCGTCGCGGCGTCCAAATTCAGGAAAGAGCTGGAGCAAAAAACCGGGAGCCTGTTCTTCCGGAATCTTGAAATCTCTCTCCGGTCTTTCTCTCCCGCCGTCATAGAGCTGAAGAAAAAGGAAAACGCGCTGGTGACGGAATATGAAAAGCTCCTCGCCTCCGCGAAGATCGAATTCCGCGGAGAGACCCTGAACCTTTCGGAAATCCAGAAATACCAGGTTTCGCAGGACCGGCCGGCCCGGAAAGAGGCGTGGGAAAAAACCGCCGGGTTCTTCCTTGCGAATTCCGCGCGGCTGGACCAGATCTACTCGGAGCTCGTCCAAAACCGGACCGCCCAGGCGAAGCTTCTCGGGTACGACAATTACGTCCGCCTCGGTTACGACCGCCTGGGCCGCAACTGCTACGGTCCGGACGAAGTGAAAAAGTTCCGCGACCAGGTGGCGGAGGACCTCGTCCCGGTAATCGCCGAAATCAAAAAGGGACAGGCCGAACGCCTCGGCCTGCCCGATCTGAAATTCTACGACGACAACAATCTTTTCCCGGACGGAAACCCCGCGCCGAAGGGCGGCCGGCAAACCCTGGTGAGCCAGGCGCAGAAAATGTACCGCGAAATGAGCCCTCTGACCGGAGAATTTTTTGATTTCATGGTGGAAAACGAGCTGTTTGACCTTGACAGCAAAAAGGGGAAGGCCGGCGGCGGCTACTGCACGGAAATCCCGGATTTCGGATCCCCGTTCATCTTTTCCAACTTCAACGGGACGGCCGGCGACGTGGACGTCCTGACCCACGAGGCAGGCCATGCCTTTGCCAGCTATCAGGCCCGCAGGCTTCCGCTGCTGGAGCTGAGGACGCCGACGATGGACGCCGCGGAAACCCACTCCATGTCGATGGAGCTTTTCTCCCGCCGCTGGGACCCGCTGTTTTTCGGGGAGGATACGGAAAAATTCCACCTGTATCAGTTGGAGAAAGCCATCGGTTTCATCCCTTATGGCTGCCTTGTGGACGAGTTCCAGACCGCCATGTACGAGCAGCCGGACCTCACGCCGAAGGAACGGAAACAGGTCTGGAAGGAGCTGGAAGCAAAATACCGCCCGTGGATCGATTTCGATCATCTTCCGTTCTTCGAGGACGGCGGAGGCTACCAGCGCCAGCACCATATCTACTCGTTCCCATTGTACTATATCGACTACTGCCTCGCGCAGACGGCGGCGCTGGAGTTCTGGATCGATTCGGAAAAAGACTGGGACGGCGCTTTTTCCCGCTATCTCGCCTTTGTGGAAGCCGGCGGAAGCAGGACCTACGAGGAGCTGGTCAAATCCGCGGGGCTTGCGTACCCGATGGAGGAAGGCTGCGTCCGCGCCCTGAGCGATCAGATGCTGAAATGGTTCCGCAAACACTCCAAATAGACCTCAAAGCAGCGAAAGCCGCCGCTCTCCCATTCAGGAGCGCGGCGGCTTTCCATTGGGAAAAATCGGAAACGGGTCTTGCAAAAAGATGGAAAAGCGTTATAATAGATTTTATAAGGCACAAATAAAAAGTGCAAAGCAGGAGCAAGGTGCTAGCACACCCTGCTCCCTGCATACGGAGAAAGGCCCTCCATACGCAACGGAATATCCGCGCAATGCAACCTTATTATACTTCCAACTGCCGATTTTGTACAGAGGCAAGTATTCTGTTTGTTGCACTTGTCCGTCGGGGCGCTGTGTTATGGGAATGGAATTCCGTAACCGCGCTCTTTTTTGCTGCCTTATCATCGGCGCGCTGCGGGGGAGATCCCCCAAAGATCGTCCTCCCGCAGGCATGCCTTTGATAAGTTTGTGAAAAGATGGACTCATAGAAGGGGAGAACGGACGCGTCCGGCGCGTCCGTTCTCCCCTTTGTGTGCGTATTGTGCTGGATTAATACATTCCGCCCATGCCGGCGTCCGGAGCGGGAGCCGCAGGAGGAGTGGGTTCTTTCTTGTCAGCGACGAGGGATTCCGTGGTCAGCACCATGGCCGCGACGGAAGCCGCGTTCTGCAGCGCGGAGCGGGTGACCTTGGTCGGGTCCACAACGCCGAAGCCGATCATGTCGCCGTACTTGTCGCTCTCAAAGTTGTAGCCGTAGCCGGCCTTGCCGGTTTTCAGAATGTCGTTGATGATGACGGAGCCTTCCAGACCCGCGTTGGCAGCGATCTGGCGGACCGGCTCTTCCAGAGCGCGGAGAACGATCTTCGCGCCGGTCTTTTCGTCGCCTTCGGACTTCTCGACAAAGTTCTTGACATCCGTGATCGTGTTCAGAAGGGCGACGCCGCCGCCGGCGACGATTCCCTCTTCCACCGCGGCCTTGGTCGCGGCCAGGGCGTCCTCGACGCGCATTTTCTTTTCCTTCATTTCGATCTCGGTCGCTGCGCCGACCTTGATGACGGCTACGCCGCCGGAGAGCTTCGCGAGGCGCTCCTGAAGTTTCTCCTTGTCATAATCGGAGGTCGTCTTTTCGATCTGGGAGCGGATCTGGCCGACGCGGTCGGAGATCTTCTTCTTGTCGCCCGCACCGTCGACAATGATGGTGTTCTCCTTGTCCACTTTGACCTGGCGCGCGCGTCCGAGCTGATCCATCGTGGCATCCTTGAGCTCCAGCCCGAGGTCGGAGGAAATCACCTGGCCGCCGGTCAGGATGGCGATATCCTGCAGCATTTCTTTTCTCCTGTCGCCGAAGCCCGGGGCTTTCACGCCGACGCAGGTAAAGGTTCCGCGCAGCTTGTTGAGGATCAGGGTGGAAAGAGCCTCGCCCTCGATGTCCTCAGCGATGATGACCAGCTTCTTGCCGGACTGGACGATCTTCTCGAGAAGCGGCAGGATCTCCTGCACGTTGGAGACCTTCTTGTCCGTGATCAGAAGGTAAGCGTCGTCAATGACCGCTTCCATTTTCTCGGTGTCCGTTACCATGTAAGGGGTGACATAGCCGCGGTCGAACATCATGCCTTCCACAACCTCGGAGTAAGTCTCCGCCGTTTTGGATTCCTCAACGGTGATGACGCCGTCGGAAGTGACCTTCGCCATCGCTTCGGAAATCAGTTTGCCGATAAACTCACTTGATGCGGAAATCGCCGCAACGCGCGCAATGTCGTCCGGGCCGGAAACTTTCTTGGAGTTCTTCTTCAGCGCATCCACCGCGACATCGACGGCGTCCTGGATGCCGTTGCGGATCGCCATCGGGTTCGCACCCGCCGTGACGTTCTTCATGCCTTCGCGGATCAGCGCCTGCGCGAGCAAAGTGGCGGTCGTGGTGCCGTCGCCGGCCACGTCGTTTGTCTTGGTGGCAACTTCCTTGACAAGCTGCGCGCCCATGTTTTCAAACGCGTCGTCCAGTTCGATTTCCTTCGCGATCGTCACGCCGTCGTTGGTGATGAGCGGAGCGCCGAACTTTTTGTCGAGAACAACATTGCGGCCCTTGGGGCCAAGGGTAATCTTAACCGTATCGGCAAGCTGATTTACGCCGTTCAGCAGCGCTTTTCTGGCTTCCTCGCCGTAGATAATCTGTTTTGCCATAAATCTGATTCCTCCAAATTTTAATATTTGTTAAGGCATGGGCAGTTTTTTCATTCCACGACCGCGAGAATATCGTTCTGGCGGACCAGAGTATAGTCCGTACCGTCCAGCTTGACTTCCGTCCCGGCGTATTTGCTGCAGATGACACGGTCGCCCTTTTTCACGTACATGGTGACCTCCTTGCCGTCCACCAGTCCGCCCGGGCCGACCTCGACGACGTCAGCGATCTGAGGCTTTTCTTTCGCGGAGCCGGCCAGGATAATGCCGCTCTTCGTGGTTTCCTCCGCTTCTTCCATTTTAATGAGCACTCTGTCCAACAAAGGTTTTACAGTCATAATATGTCCTCCTTAATCATTATTGCATTTAGCACTCATTAACCTTGAGTGCTAAGATTATTTTATCTGCTTCCCCACTAAAAATCAAGAGGTTTTTTGAGAAAAAGCAGGATTTCACAAATTATTTACAAATTCCTTCCGTCCCATTCTCCGGAACGATAAACCGTGCGGCTCCGGGAAGAATTTGGAAACGGGCGGCCTTGATCAAAGCGACGTCTCCGTCCCGGTTGGAAGCGACGGGTTTCTCCGCGACGATCTCCATTTTTTTCCCGCGGCGGAAGGTCAGGATTTCTTCGAATTCCTTCGCCCCGATATGCCGCCCCGCCTTGTACAGGCCGACAAGCCTCGGGATCTGATAAAGCGGCGGCTTCCGGATCAGGATAAAGTCCAGCAGGCCGTCGTCCGGGACCGCCTGCGGCGCGCCCCGGTATCCCCCTCCGTAGTACTGCCCGCTGGCGGCCAGGGCGAAAACGAAGCACCCTTCAAAGGTTTCGGAATCGTCGATCCTGACGCGCAGGTTGTCCCCGATCCGGCCGAGGAGGACCCTCAGAAGCGCCAGATCGTAAGCGGCGGGACCGCTGACAAGCGGAAGGCGCTTGATGCGCTCCATATACAAAGCCACCATCGCGTCCATGCCCACGGAGCACAGGTTGATCGAGAGCCCAAGCCCCGTGCGGATCAGGTCGACTGGCCGCGAAACCCCCGCAAGCTGCCGTTCGGGGGAGAGGAAATCTTCCATCGCGCCGAAAATTTTAATATAATCATTGCCGGACCCGCAGGGAAAAATTCCGATCTCCACATTCTTTTTCCCCGCGGCGCCCTGGGCGATTTCACCGAGCGTCCCGTCTCCGCCAAAGGCGTAAATTCTGACCGGGTCCCCTTTTTCCGCTTCCCTTTCGGTCAGCCGGATCGCCTCTCCCGGCTCCCGCGTCAGGTAACAGGCGGGATTCAGTTCCTGCGCCATAAAAAAGCGCCGGACCGCCGGAAGGACGGTCTCAGCCGCGTTCTGTTTGCCCGCGGCGGGATTGACGATCAGGACATAGCGCATCAGGGTTCCTCCCCCGGCGCCGACTGAAACAGGTCGGACAGCGGAATCCCGAACCGGCCGGCGGCTTCTTTCAGGCCGTCGCCGATCTCCCCGCGTGAAAAGCCGCAGCGCTCCAGCGTGTCGTCGTCGAGCGCGTTCAGCCTCGAATAGAAGTCGACGGCCATCTCCAGATACCGCCGGTCGCGTGAATCCATCCGTTCGAACAGCAGATTTTCCGCTTCGTTGATCTGATTTTCCCGAATCAGCTTCACCAGCGTCTGATGCAGCCGGTATGCCGAATCTTTCTTCTCTGCTTCCGAAATTTCAAACTCCGGAGTTTTTTTATTCAGCACGGCTACCGTGAGAAAATTGACGATGCTCTCGATCTGCCTCATCACCCAGTCATCCTGAAACAACTCTTGCTCCCCCATTTCCGGCGCCTCACGCAGCCGTTATTTAAAATACATGTAGTACTGGCACCGGATCATCCCGTTATAGAGCTTTCTCCGCTTGTCCGCTTTGCGCCCGAAGCAGGCCTCAAAGGTCTCGTCCGGACTGATGACGGAATAGCTCCAGAAATGTCTGCGTTCAAAAACCTTCCCCATCGCCCGGTAAAGCTCCCGCGCCTGGTTCACATCCAAAAGCCGTTCTCCGTAGGGAGGGTTGCAGATGACGCAGCCTGATTCGCCGTCCGCCCGGAATTGGGAAATTTCCTTTTTTTCAGCGCGGATGCAGTCCCCGACGCCGGCTTTTTTTGCGTTCTCCTTCGTCAGGGAAACCGCCGACGGGTCGCTGTCATAGCCGAAGCCTTCAAATGAAACGTCCCGCTTTTCCAGCTCCCTCGTACGCTCCCGCTCCCTTTGCCAGACCGCTTTCCCAATGCGGGAAAACCCTTCGGCCGCAAAGCTGCGCCCGATCCCCGGGGCGATGTTCCGCGCGTGTATCGCGCCCTCGATCAGGATGGTCCCCGAACCGCAGAACGGGTCGATCAGCCGGGCGTCCCTGCGGACGCGCGAAAGCGACGCCATGGAGGCGGCAAGCGTTTCCTTGATCGGAGCCACCGCCGAATTTGCACGGTATCCACGCTTGTGCAGCCCCTCCCCCGAAGTGTCGATCATCAGGCTGACCCGGTCCTTCAGAATCAGGAACTGAATCTGGTATTTCGTCCCCGTCTCTTCAAACCACTGCAGGGAATATTTCTGTTTCAGGCGTTCCACGACCGCCTTTTTGACAATCGACTGGCAGTCAGGCACACTGGCAAGCTGGGAGGACAGGCTGGACCCTTTTACGGGGAACGCGTCCCTCTTTCCGATCCAGCGTTCCCACGGCAGCGCCCGGACTCCCTGGAACAGCTCTTCAAAGCTCCGGGCGGGGAATTCGCCCATCAGGATCTGGATCCGCTCTCCGCACCGGGACCAAAGGTTGGAGCGGACAAGCATTTCCTCCGATCCGGCGAAAACGACGCGGCCGTTCTGTGCCTCCACCTCCTCGGCTTCCATGCGCCTGAGCTCGTCCGCGACAAGGCCCTCGACCCCAAGCATGCAGGGACAAACCAGTTTAAAATCCTCCATCATACCTCTCCTCAGAAAGAAGGGGGCCGCGCTCTGCAGCCCCTTTCCATTTGTTTTAGTATTCTTTTTTTCAAAAGAGTTTATTCCGCATCCGGCGTCAGGAGCCCATAATCCCCGTTTTTCCGCTGATAGACGACATTGATCTGGTTGTCCTCCTGGTTGCGGAACATAAAGAACTGGTGTTCCAACAGGTTCATCTGCAGGATCGCCTCTTCCACGCTCATCGGCTTGACGGAAAAATGTTTCGTCCGGACAATTTTATATTCCTCCGGCTCTTCCTTTTCCCCTGGGGTTTCCCTAAAATCCTCATCAAAAGCCAGACCGTGAATCCGTTTCGCAAGGCGTGTCTTGTTTCTGCGGATCTGGCTCGAAAGCGCGTCAATCACGTCGTCCAATGCGTCGTTCATCTCATCGGCAGTCGCTTCCGCGCGGTAAAACATCCCGCGTGACCGGATCGTGATCTCCACGGTCTGGCGGTTTTTCAGTACGGTTACGACGACTTTCGCCTCGGCATCTTCATCGAAAATGCGGTCAAAGCGAGAGAGTTTTTTCGCTGCAAGATCCTTGAAATGATCCCGCAGGCTGACTTTTCTGCCGGTAATCGTGATCTTCATGACAACATCTCCTTAAGCGTACTTGGAAGGAAATCATTCCCCGCCTATACTATAACATACGCCAAAGGAAAAAGAAATAGAAAGCTCTCAAATCGCCGTGAAAGCGATTCTTCCCCCCGCAATCACGCAGAGCGGTTTCGATTCCAGGCGGAGAGGATCCGTTTCAAACGCCACGAGGTCCGCGTCCTTTCCTTCCTCAATGGTGCCGACCCGCCCGTCGATGCCGCAGATTTTCGCCGGATTGACGGTGATCGCGCGGAGCGCCTCCTCGTGGTCCATTCCCTCGCGCACGGCGAGGGCGGCGCAGAGCGGCAGGTACTGGATCGGCGTGACCGGGTGGTCCGTGACGATCGCCGTCGGGATGCCGGCCTTCGCGAGAATCCCCGGACAGGACGGCGTCAGGTTTTTTAATTCCGGCTTGCTGCGGTCGCAGAGGATGGGGCCGGACAAAACCCTGACATGGTCGCGGAGCAGTCCGTCCGTAATCAGATGCGCTTCCGTTCCGTGGACAATCACATAGTTCAGACGGAATTCCTTTGCAATCCGGATGGCCGTATAGATATCGTCGGCACGGTGCGCGTGAAAATGCACCTCGATCTCCCCGCGGAGCGCGGGAAGAAGGGATTCGCTTTTGATATCGAAATCCGGAGGGTCCGTCTCCTCGTCGGCTTCCGAGCGCTCCAGGTCCTCCAGATACCGCTTCGCCTTGAAAAGTTCGGACCGGATCAGGGAAGCCGTTGCCATCCGGGTGGAGGGGGCTTCGTTTTTTCCGTGATAGACGGTTTTGGGGTTCTCTCCAAGCGCCATTTTAATGGCGAGAGGAGCCTTGACGATCATGTCGTCGATCCTGGTGCCGTAAGTCTTGACCGCCGCCATCTGCCCCCCGATGGGGTCCGCGCTGCCCGGCCCGGTCACCACCGTGGTCACTCCCGCGGCCAGCGCTTCCGAAAAACACCGGTCCATCGGGTTGATGGCGTCCACGGCGCGCAGCTGCGGGGAAACGGGGTCGGTCTCCTCGTTTCCGTCGTCGCCTTCAAAGGTGAGCCCGTCCTCCCACATGCCCAGGTGCGTGTGCGCATCAATAAAGCCCGGGTAAAGCCCCGCGCCGCGCAGGTCCAGCACCTTTTCACCGGAAAAAGGGGCGAGGGAACCGGCGCAGACCGTCTCGATCCTTCCGTCCCGAATCCTGACGGAGCCCTCCGGTATGGCAGTTCCCGCCATGGTATGGATTTTTGCGTTGCAAATCAGCATAACAGCCTCCAATAAAAAAGCGGAGTGCGTGCACTCCGCTGCCATTCTGTTTTTCTATTTCGCCTGGTTGGACCCGCCGCCGTGCCTGGAAAAGCCGCCGCGTTTCGATTCCATGCACCGTTTCAGATCCAGCATTTTTTCATCGCTTGTCTGCTTGAACTTGGACAGCATGTCTTCAAAGTTGGCAGGCTCGTTTCGCCTGCTCGGCTGCCACTCGTAGCTGCCCGGCCTGGATGGCCTTGCCGCGCCGCCGCCGTTTGGCCGGGCGGGCTCCGCAACCCGTTTCATGGAAAGGCTGATCTTTCCTTCCGGAGTGATATTCAGGATCTTGACCTTGACCATCTGGTTTTCCGATACGAAATCGCGAATCTCCTTTACAAAGGTGGGCGCAACCTCCGAAATATGGACCATGCCGGTCTTTCCCCCCGGAAGTTCTACAAACGCACCGAATTTCGTGATGCCCGTAACCTTCCCTTCCAGAACCGTTCCTACCTCAAGCTGCATATGTAAGTGTTTTCCTCCTTAGACAGAGCTGTTTAATGTCCGGCTATATTAACAAAAACACGTTCGCCCGGTTTGGCGTAATCGAGCTCTTCTCTGGCCTTGCGCTCAATATAATCGCTCTCGTCGTTTGCTCCCGTGCTGAAAGCATGTTTTAAATCTTCATTCTGTATTTCCTGAATCTGTATCTGTTGTCTGGCAGCTTCCAGCTCCCGTCGCTTTTCCTGGATCTTGATCTGCTGATTTACAAGCGCGACAAGCATATATGCCGCAAAAGCGAAAACTGCCAGCCGCAGCAAAAAGCTCTTTTTAGGCTTTTGATTTTCTAGCACCTTCATTTTTCCGCACGACCTTACGTTTTCGCCGATTTCGCCGAATCAGGCGCCATCCATTAGGACGATTATACACTATTTTCGCCCTTCGTTTCAAGCGTTTTTTCAGGCCCAGAACCTTTTTTTCCAAGAATTTTATCCCCCGGGCGGCTTTTTTGCCAAACCATCTGAAAATACGGTGGAAAAGCTCGGCGGCCGGATTGAAAAAGTGGCGATATAAAAAGTCCGAAACAGCCCGGAAAATGAAAGCCGTCACCTGTCCAACGGTGAAATAATAGGCAAACCAGCCGACGGCCTCCCCCGCGAGAAGGTAGAAGCGGACCGCTCCGCCCCCGAGGGGTAAAGCCAGCAAAAAGGAAAAGAAAGCGCAGAGGACCATATAGAAAAAATCCTGGAAAAACACGGCGCGCGCCCGGGAATGAAAGAAATCCCGCCAGATCCTGAGAACATCATAAAACGCGCCGAGAAGGAAACCTCCGGCGACAGAGACGGCAAAACCAAACACCTGATAGGAAAGGAAAGCTGTGATCAAGGCATTTCACGCCCCTATTTGAACAGACGGTTAAAAAGCCCGCCCGTTGTCGCCCGGTTCTCCGAATAGGTCATCGAAGTGATTTCGCCGTTGAGCGTCAGTTCCCCTGAGTCAATATTCAGTTTGTCAATATGCAGATTCGCACCGTGGATAACAAGCTCCCCCAAGTCGGTGTAGGCAACCACCGTCTGCTCGTCAAAGCTGTCGACATTGGAAACGCCAGTGGCTGTGAGCGTTTTGCGGTCTTCAAGGATCAAACTGTGTGGGGTTTTTACCGCTTTTTGTTCGGCCAAAGGAATCCCTCCCGCTTCGTACTGTTCCAATTGTATGCGAAGGCGGTTGGACATATACTTAATGCTCCGCCGGCCCTTCCGAAAGAATTTGGTACAGGTCCGACGCCTGGCCCTTTCCAACGGTCTCACCGACGCTGAGAACTTTGGCCCGGATGCTGCGGGAGCCAAGGCCGATTTCGATCAGATCGCCCACTTTGATCTCATAGGAAGCGCGCGCCGGTTTTGAATTGACCAGCACACGGCCCGCATCACAGGCCTCATTTGCAACGGTCCGGCGCTTGATCAGCCTCGACACTTTTAAATATTTATCCAGTCTCATGATTTCCCTTCCAATAAATCAACAGGACTGTAACAAGGAAACACGTTACAGTCCCGATTCATTGTAAATATATGATCAGATGGAGGTTGAATCCTTGAATGCCTTGCCCGCCTTGAACGCCGGAACTCTCGATGCGGGAATCGTAATGGGGGAATTTGTCCTCGGGTCGCGGCCCTGCCTTTCACTGCGGCTGCGAAGCTCGAATGTTCCGAACCCGACAATCTGCACTTTTTCATCCTTGGCAACCGTATCCACTATCGTGCTGAGCATGACATTGACTGCGTTATCGGCATCTTTCTTCGAAAGCCCGGTTTTTTCAGCAACAGCAGAGATTAATTCTGTCTTATTCATCTTATTGACCTCCGTTTTTTATTATTCAACAGCAATCGCTGAGAATTTCAGATCGGTCCTTTACTTTTCAATCAAGGGTTCCACGCCGGCGGATTGCTTTTCGCGCTCTTCGAACTGCAAAATAAACCGGTCGCACGCTTCAGACAAAGCCTGTTCGGCTTCAATTTTCAGAATGCCGGAAACCTCAGCCACAGAAAACAGAAGCCGGCCCAGCTTTTTTCTCTGTTCCTCTGTTTGCCCGGAGTCCGCCGAAAGCGCCAGCTCTTTTGCGTCTTCCAGCAATGAATCCACCGCTTCGGAAAGAACCTGCGGTTTTCCCTCCGCTTTCGCGGCTTTTTTAGAGATTTTCTGCGCGCGCATCAGCGAGGGAAGAGCTTTGGATACGCCTTGGAGGACCTGTGTATCGGTGTTTCGCCCTTTTTCCTGTTTTTTGATCGCTTCCCAGTTTGAAAGGACTTCCTCACTGTTTTGGACGGTACAGTCCCCAAAGACATGGGGATGGCGCAACACCAGCTTCCTGGCGATTCCATCCACGACATCTGAAAACCGAAAGCCGCCCTTTTCCTCTTCAAGCCGCGAATGTAAAACGACCTGAAGAAGCACGTCCCCCAATTCCTCCCGAAGGAGCCGGGCGTCATTCGTGTCAATCGCTTCCGCCGCCTCATAAGCCTCTTCCAAAAGATTGTTGCGGATGCTTTGGTGAGTCTGTTCCCGGTCCCAGGGACACCCCTGCGGAGAACGAAGAAGCTCCATGATATTCAGCAGATCATCCATAGTATATGTTTGCTTTTTCAGATCATACAAATCAGTCTGTCCTCCGCCCTGTCATACTCTGAAACTCCATTGTTATTCTACCTTATCCAATGGTGTTTTTCAAGTATTTTCACAATTTTTTGTCCCTTTGGCAGCATTATAATATCCCGGCGGCTGAGCGCGCGGAACCAAAGAATACAAATCAAATACAGAAACGCGGCAGCAAGAATCGCCAGTACGGTCGCCAAGTCCTCCGGTATGAGCTTTGCCGCCGTCCTCTGGAGCATCCAGGCGGCGCCGACGCTGATGCCGGAAGCCAGAGCCGGTTTGACAAAGATGGCGAAGAGATTCGGCATGACCCCCGTCTCCCGGATCAAGAAATACAAGGAGAGAAAGGTAATGAGGAAATAGCACACAAGAGTCCCGGTGCCGGCACCCATCACGTTGATTTCCGGAATGCCCACCAGAGTATAATTCAGAATGATCTTGACCACCAGGCCGACAGCCAGCAGCTTGACCGGAAGGTCCACCCTGCCGATTGCCTGAAGCATGCTGTTGATGGGCGTGCTGATGGAGGCAAATATCGCGGCAAGCCCCAGAATGACGAGAATCTTTCCGGTGATTTCCGGCGCGTTGCCCGACCGGAGGACCAGCTTTGCAATCGGCGTGGAGAGCATGGAAAGCCCAAGCCCGGACGGAATCGCCATCAGTGTGACGATCCTGAGGACGGACTCGATGCTGTGCTTGATCCGTTTGGGATCCCCCTGCGTCCAGGCGGCCGTTACGCTCGGCAGGGCGCTGACGCCGAGCGCCTGCGTGATCCCAGGCACAAGCATAAAGAAGACGGTCGCATTGCTGAAACAGCCGAACAAAAAGGACGGAACCAGATTCAGCTGAATGTCCGACTGGGGAATAATCCCCTTGTACATATTGAGCAGGACCTGCGGGCTGCTGTCCATAATATCCTTGATCCGCATCTGCAGAAACGTGCTGTCCACCAGAGTGGAAAGATTGACCGCAAGGGACCCCAGCGCAACCGGCACCGCGGTCCGGATCAGTCTGGAAGAGGTCACCCGCATCGGGAGGGGCTTCGGGGAACGCAGCAGCATCTCTCTGGAAATCCCGTCGCCGTTATGCCTGTGGTAAAACAGCAGGAACAGGAAGCCGGTCATTCCTCCGAGCGTTACGCCGAAAACGGCGCCCGCGGAAGCATAAGGCAGCGTGGCAAGCTTGGCGTATTCCGCCGACTTCATGGGCGCTCCGAACACGGTGCCGGAAGCAGCGTACTCCCTCATTCCCTCCCAGACGACCAGATAAGCGGCGCTGAGGCCGAAAATCAGCCTGCACAGCGACTCGCACACCTCGGAAATCGCGGTCGGAACCATGTTGCGCAGGCCCTCGTAGTATCCGCGGTAAATCGACATCATGCTGGTGAAGAAGACGGCGGGCGCAAGAGCATAGATGGCCGGGAGAGCGTTCTGCGGGCTCCCGCTCAGGACGTAGTTCGCATAGGGCCGGGCGCCGAAAAACATAATCGAAAAGGACAGAATCCCGAGGATGAGAAAGATCCGGATCGACGCCCGGTGGATCTGCCGCACGTCGCGAAAGCGCCCCCGCACCGAATTTTCCGACACCAGTCTGGAAATCGCGATCGGAAACCCGGCCGTCGCCAGGCTGTACAGGGGAGCATAGAGGGAATAGGCGTTGGAAAAATAACCGTTCCCGGTGGGGGTCAGGATCCAGGTCAGAGGGATCTTAAAAAAAGCGCCGATCAGCTTTTCAACGGCATACGCCACCATCAGGATCAGGGCGCCGTGAAGAAAGCTCTGCCGCCGTGCCGGAGGATTCTTCCTTTGTTCCATTGCAACACATCCGTTTCCAGTGAATCAGCGTTCCTGTCAAGGACAAATACAACTATAAAATATTATACTGCGGGATTCAAGCACCTATGAAAATAAAAAAAGAGGGTTTTGCGCCCTCCGCCCGATTTTTATCCGCAGTCCGGCTTCCTTCGGGTTGTCCTAAGTATGGCATACCTGGAAAAAGCTGCCGTTTTCATTTGCGGCAGCTTTCCTTTTTTCCCGCTTGGTCGCCTTTCAGTCACTTGACAGTTTCTGCCCGCATTTGCAGCAGTAGGCCGAACCCTGCGCGTTTTCCTGCCCGCAGTTTTTGCACACCAGTTTCGCGCGGGCGGAAGCAAGCTGGTTATTTACCGCGTCCAGCTGCTCGTAAAGGTCGTCGATCGCGGCGACACTCTCGGCAATCAGATCGGAGGTATCGTTGCCGGTTTTTTTTGCCTCGTAAACCGTGCGGCCGATCGCCTCGTACCGTTTTGAAATTTCATTATTCAAATCTGCCGCACTGATTCTCAGCTTGGAAACATCGACAATCTGGCTGGCCTTTTTCCCCACGACATTTACCGCCGTTTTCGCATTGACTACGACATCTTCAAACAGTCCCATGACAGCACACCTCTTTTTCATTTGTTTTATTATACCACCGGAGCGGCGGCAAATGCAAGAATACGGGTCAATAAATCCCGCCGCCGATAAATTCCCTCAGAATCGAGTTCTTGGGCACAAGACAGGAATCCACCGGCTCAAACCGCTCCAAAGCATTCAGCAGCATTCGCGCGGTTTTCCAGCCCGGGTCGTCCTCCGGCACGGTATGTAGGAGGGTCGCGGCCTGGTCTTTCAGCACACAGGGCCCGTGCGCATGAAAGGAATTGATCGTGTAGTCGGCGGTGGTGCGGAACGGCTTGATATATTTGTACTCTCCGTCCATCACATTGCGCCACATGCCGAGCGTTGTCCCGGGCCGCGTTCCGCGGAAGTTCTTGTCACGCACGATTCTGCGGACCAGCCGCATGTCATTCGGCCCAAGCAGTTCCCCCGCTTCGTCCCGGATTCCCTGCTTCACGCTGATGTAGATGCGGCGAATGTGCCGGGCGGGCAGGCCGGCGATCAGCAGCGGGTTCAAAGCGTGAATCCCTTCCACAATCGCGATTTCCCGGTCTTCGAGAACGACCTGCCGCCTGTGCGGGTAAGGAAGCCGGATGGTAAAATCGAAAACCGGCATATTGCAGCGCCCGCTTGCGATCAGGTCGCCGAGACACTCAAGAATTTCCGGAACATTCAGGGCCTCCACGTTTTCATAATCATGGCTGCCGTCCGGCAGCAGCGGCGCCTGATGCTCCCCGCGGTAAAAATCGTCCAGGGAGATGATCTCCGCGCCGGTTCCCCGTTCGCGCAGCGCTTCCGCAAGAAGGTGCGCGGTCGTCGTTTTGCCGCTCGCGGAGGGACCCGCAAGCATAACAAGGCGGCAGGGCGGTTCTTCCATCGCAAGGCTGTCCGCGATCCTCCTCAGATTGTCGTGATAGGCCCTTTCCCCCTTTGCGACAAACGCCTCGGGGTCTTCCCTGACCGAACGGTTGATCTGCTGCACGCTGTTCTGATATTCGACAAAATCAGTCCGAAAGGCTGCCATAAAACTCTTTCACCCTGTCTTTCCTTGTCATCATTTCCGAAAAACGACCGATATATTCATACGGATATTTAAAGTTAAAAACCCGTTCCAGACGGTTCGACGAGGGGTCGAACAGTTTTGTGACCGCACCCGCCCCGCAGGCCAGAATGGTCTCTTTTTCTTCCATGATAAAAATGTTGTAATACCCTTCGCAGCCCGGCTTTGACCAGCCGGTGTTTTCCAGGTTTCCCACCATGCGGCTCTGCCGGTAAAGATAGTAGGGCCTGTATCCGTTGTTCAACAGCTTCCCATCCGCCTCTTCCAGCATGTTCTGGGCCGTCCGCGCGTCGCCGCTGTAAGGTCCGGCGGGGTCCAGCGACAGCTTTGCCGCGCGTTTCAGCGCGAGCGTGTGGACCGTGACGCTCTCCGGCCCGAGGCCGATCACGCCGCTCAGCGTCTTTTGAAAACTGTCCTCGCTGTCTTTCGGAAGACCCGCGATCAGGTCCATGTTGATATTCCCGAAGCCGCAGCTCCGCGCAAGCGAAAAAGCGTTCAGCGTCTGCTCCGTCGTATGGGCGCGCCCGATCGCACGCAGCACCTCGTCGTTCAGCGTCTGCGGATTGATGCTGATGCGGGTCGTCCCGCCTTCCCGGAGCGCGGCGAGCTTTTCCGCCGTCACGGTGTCGGGACGTCCGGCCTCGACCGTAAGCTCCCGGCAGCGGGACAGGCCGAAATTGTTTTTCACCGTGTCAAGCACCTGCTTCAGCTGTTCCGCAGACAGCGTTGTTGGCGTTCCTCCGCCGACGTAGACGGAGTCGCAGGTCAAGCCGAGCTCCGCGGCGATTTCCGCAGTCCGGCGCAGTTCGGCGCACAGCAGTTCCACGTAATCGGGAACAAGCCGGAACGCTTTTTCCACCGAGGTTGACACAAAGGAACAGTAGGCGCAGCGCGTCGGGCAGAACGGGACCGCAATGTACAGGCTGAAGGAACGGGGACGCGGGATGGACAGAATCTCCGTCTGGTTGCTGCTGGTCATGCGGCACAGCTCCGCTTTTTCCCGCGAGACCAGCAGCTTTTCTTCAAAATACCGGACGGCCTCCTCTTCCCCCATGCTCCCGGCAAGCCGTGCAAAGAGCTTTACCGGCCGGACGCCCGTCAGGATTCCCCACTGAGGATGGAAACCGCACGCCTGCGAAAGCAGGCCGTACAACAGAACCCCCATGCGGCGCTCCACTTCCCGGGAATCCGCCGCCTCGCCGGGCGAAAGCAGTTTCTCCGCACTCTTGTACTCTCCGCTGATTTTAACGGAGACGCGGATCCGCATGCCGTCGCCGCAGGGCGTTACGCCGGTGTAGATATCCGGCTCTTTTCCTTCCTCCGCCAAGTCGATTTTCCGATCCGGGAAAAAAACGCGGCAGAGGTTTTCCATTTCATACCGGAACTCGTGGCCGTCAATACAGAGGGTCATACGAATCCGCCCCGGCCTGGAGAAACGAGTTGTTTTTCCGTTCATAGTCCAGCGTGCTCTCCGGCCCGTGTCCCGGATAAATATGATAATTACCCGGAATTTTCGCCAGCCTTTGCAGCGAATCCAGCATCTGGCGGTAGCTTCCGGTCGGAAAGTCCGTCCTCCCGCAGCTCAGCTTCATCAGCGTGTCGCCGGTAAAAAGAGCGTCTTCGACAAGGAAGCAGCACCCGCCGGAGGTATGGCCCGGCGTATGAATCGCGCGGATTTTCAGGCTTCCAAGCCCGATCTCGTCTCCGTCGCCCATGGGGACGTCGACCCGGAAGGGCGGAACTTTCGCGCCGTAAAAAACGCCCGAAGCGTTGAGCGAACCGTCGGTCACGAACATCAGCTCTTCCGAGTGCAGATAAATCTTCGCTCCGGTCAGTTCTTTTATTTTCGCGACTCCCGTAATGTGGTCAAAATGGGCATGCGTCAGCAGGATCATCGGCACCTTTCCCTTTCCTGCCGCAAGGACGCTTTCCGTCAGTTCCCCGCTTTCGAACCCGGGATCGATCACGGCGGTCAAACCGGTCTGTTCTTCCGTCAGCAGGTAGCAGTTCGTCGGAAGGGGTCCGCCCGGAATTTTGGTTACTCTCATATTATTCCTCCTAACTGGAAATGGTCCCGCTACGGACGGCGCACCGTCAAAACTCCTTCTATTTTGGAAAGGCGGTCAATGATATTCCTGAGCTGGTCCAGCCCGTTGATGGTAATCGTGGCCGTGATGACCGCTCTGTCGTCCTTTAATTCACGCGAATTCAGCGAATGAATAAAGAGGTGCATATTGAACATCTGCTGCGTAATGTCCACAAGCAGGCCCGAACGGTCCTCCGCCGTGATCTCAAGCGTGCATTTGAACTCCTCCCGAACCTCTCCGGCCCAGTGTACGCGGACCCACCGCTCCGGTTCCGCCGCTTCGGAAAGATCTTTCGGAACATTGGAGCAGCCCCGCTTGTGGATGGAAACGCCGAATCCCCTTGTGATGAAGCCGATGATTTCATCGCCCGGCAGCGGATTGCAGCACCGGGAAATCTTAATCAGGCAGTTGTCCATTCCCTCCACGATAATGCCCGCGCTCGTCTTAATGACAGACCTCGGCGGTTTTTCCGGCGCGGGGGCGGGCGGCGCGGATAATTGACGTTCCTTCTGGGCCGCTTCCCGGAGCTTCGGAAGGATCTTCCACACCTGAACTCCGCCGTAGCCGATCGCGGCATAGACATCCTCCACCGTATGGCAGTTGTGCCGGGGGCCGAGCTTTTCCAGCACGTTTCTAAGTTCTTCCTCCGAAAGGAGGATGTTGTTCCGTTTGATCTCCCGCTCGAGCTCCGATTTTCCCTCCGCGATATTCTCGTCCCGCTTTTCATGCTTGAACCAGGTCCGGATCTTGTTGCGCGCCTCGCTGGTCTGGACGATTTTCAGCCAGTCGCGGCTGGGTCCGCGCGCTTCCTTGCTGGTGAGGACCTCGACGATCTCCCCCGTCTTGACCCGGTAATCGAGCGGCACGATCCTTTTGTCCACCTTCGCGCCCGTCATCCGGTTCCCGACGGCACTGTGGATCGCGTAGGCAAAATCGATCACGGTCGCTCCGGCCGGAAGGCTGATCACGTCGCCGCGCGGCGTAAAGACAAACACCTCCTCCGGCACAAGGTCGGATTTGATCATGCGGACCAGGTCCGTCGCGTCCTCGCTGTCCTTTTCGTTGTCCAGCATCTGGCGGATCCAGGAAAGGCGCTTTTCGAACTGGTCCTGCCCTTTCGCGGACAGGCCGAGCTTGTATTTCCAGTGGGCCGCGATGCCGTATTCCGCCGTGTGGTGCATTTCCCACGTGCGGATCTGCACCTCGAACGGAATCCCCTCGGTGCCGATCACGGTCGTGTGAAGCGACTGGTACATATTGGGCTTCGGGGTGGAGATATAGTCCTTGAAGCGGTTCGGGATCGGGCGGAACATATCGTGAATGATTCCCAGCACATTATAACAGTCGTTCACCGTGTCGACGATCACTCGCACGGCGTAGATGTCGTAAATCTCATCCATGGTCTTGCCCTGGACGAACATCTTGCGGTAGATACCGTTGATGCTCTTGACACGTCCCTCCAGGTACACGTTGGGAATGATGGTTGAAACGCGTTCGAAAATCTTTTTCTTGGTCGACTCGATGAATTTGGTCCGTTCGCCGGAACGAAGCTCCAGCCCGCTTTCGATTTCCTCATAGGCCGTGGAGTCCAGGATGCGGAGGGACAGGTCCTCCAGTTCCTCCTTCACGGCCCGGATGCCGAGACGGTGCGCGATCGGCGCGTAGACCTCCATGTTTTCCAGCGCTTTGTCACGCTGCTTCTGCGGCGACCAGAATTCGCTGGTGCGCATGTTGTGCAGGCGGTCGGCCAGCTTGACGATGATCACGCGGATATCCTCGCTCATCGCGATCAGCATCTTGCGCAGGTTTTCCGCCTGCTGTACCTCGCGGGAGGAGTACGGGATGCGTCCCAGCTTTGTCACGCCGTCCGTCAGCCCGGCGATTTCAGCCCCAAATTCTTTTTTGATCTGATCAAGGCTGATGGGAGTATCCTCCACAACGTCGTGAAGGAGGCCCGCCGCGACCGATTCCGTATCCATGCCGAGCTCAACGAGGATGCAGGCCACCGCGACCGGATGAGAAATATAGGGCGAGCCGGAAAGGCGCTTCTGATCGTGATGGGAACTTTCCGCGAGCCGGTAGGCGCGCGTGATGATATCCAGGTTGTAATCGCGCTCGCTTGCCCGGATCAGGGACAGAAGATCATCAAAGGTCTTCAGCGGCCACGCCATTTTTCTCACCCGCCTTTTCAAATTGTTCCAGGGTACGCATGATTTTGGAATCCATCAGATTGATTTTTCCCTTTTGCGGAACAAGCTCCACCTGATATGTATCGTCCGATTTTTCCAGCCGGATCAGTCCCCGCTCTTCAAAAACATCCATCGCGATCAGAAGCTTTTCCATTCCCGGCGCGGGCTCCGGGACCCTCGGCAAAAGGTTCTCGGGCGCTCCGCAGTACCCGCTTCCGTCCCTCAGCGTCCGATAGATCCCGGCGAATTCCGCACGACCGGGTTTCAACCGGCCGGCTTCCTGCGCGGAAAGCGGTTCTCCCCTGTGAAATCGGTCGTAAAGCGCCCTTGCCTGAATGATCCCGTCCTGATCCATCCCGGAAAACTTTATGTCCCGTATGACAATGGACAGAAGATTTCTGCCCCCGTATTCCCGCTCCTGAAGCGTCACGGCAAGATCGACCCGGTCGCCCGGGCGGTAACAGAACTCCTCAAGCGTTGTGCGGAACTTCATGCAGCGCACCGTGCAGCCGTCCCCGGACACGCTGACGCGCAGATGCTTGCCGCCCCCAACCGGCGTGATGCCGGCAATCGTCATATCCGCCAATCCGAAGACCGGCTCCGGGTTTCCCGTCCCGAACGGTTCCAGGAACCGCATGGCCCTGGTGATTTCAAGAGACAGTTCCCTCGGCTTGATCAGACAGTCGATCGAAAGCGCGGGTGCCGGCATGGGCCGCCCGGTTTGCGCCGCATAGGCGTTGATCCGCGCCCGGAATTCATCGATCCGATCCGACGGCAGGGAGAGGCCGGCCGCCATCGGATGGCCTCCGAAACGGGTCAGAAGGTCGCGGCAGGAATCAACCGCGTCGAACAGGGAAAAGCCTTCCACGCTTCTTCCGGAGCCGCGTGCCTCTTCCCCCGTGCGCGAAATGACGATGCACGGCTTTCCAAACCGGTCGACGATCCGCGCGGCGACGATCCCGATCACGCCGTGATGCCAGTCCTCCCCGTCGACGACCAAAACGCGGTCGTATAAAAGGGATGGATTTGCCCGGAAGCGTTCCTTCGCCTTTTCCAGAATTTCATTTTCCACGCTGCGGCGGTATTCGTTGTCTTCGCAGATTTTTCCCGCAAGGAATCCCGCTTCCTCCGGGGACTCCGAAATCAAAAGCCGCACCGCCTGATCCGGAGATTCCATGCGCCCCGCGGCGTTGATGCGGGGGACCAGAAGAAAGGCAACCTGCTCCGCCGAAATCTCCCTGTTTTCCATTCCGATCTGCTCCAGCAGCGCCCGCAGACCGGGACGGTCCGTCCTCGGCAGATATCGAAGGCCCGCCGAAACCAGCGCCCTGTTCTCTCCTGTCAGCGGGACAATGTCCCCGATCGTTCCGATCGCCGCGAGGTCCCCGTAGTTTTCCAGCAGAGCGTCCACGTCGCATTCCGGACCCTCCATCGCCTGGATCAGCTTGAAAGCGACCCCGACGCCGGCGAATCCGTCGTACGGCGCTCCGCTGTCCTTCCGGAAGGGATCGACCACGGCACGGGCAGGAGGCAGGGTTTCCCGCGGGTGGTGATGGTCCGTGACGACCGTATCCATTCCCAGGCTGTTCGCGTAGGCGATTTCATCCACGCTGGAAATTCCGTTGTCCACCGTGACGATCAGACCGACACCCTGCTCCCGCAGCGTATCGACCGCCCCGAGGTTCAGGCCGTATCCCTCCCCTTCCCGCTCCGGAATATAATAGATCACGTTTCCGCCGCAGGATTCCAGATAAGAATACAGCATCGCCGTCGCGGTGACGCCGTCCGCGTCATAGTCGCCGTAAACCGCGATTTTCTCAAATCCGTCCAGAGCGCGGTTGACCCTCTCCACCGCCGGCTCCATGTCCGGAAGCAGAAACGGGTCGGAAAAAGGCGGCGCAGAAGGTTCCTCGAACACATCTTCCAGCCCGCGCGCAGCCAGGATCGCGGCAATGGAACGCGGCAGCTTCAATTCATCTGCAATTTGGGAAGCGGCGGATTCGTCATAACGACGAATCCGCCATTTTTTCACACTCAAACACCACACCTGCCCCATATCTGATTATTTTAGCATTCCGCAGGCATTTATTCAACTTTTTCTTTCATGCCGGGCACATGCGGCTGAAAAGCCGTATAGAAAAAGAGGGCGGACCGGTTGGTCCGTCCCCTTGAAATAAACTTTGTCAGCCCTGAGCGCCGGGATTCTCGTTCTGATATTTCTGCTTGGCCTGCTGGATTTTCTGCTGTTGGGCGTCGGGAATGTTATACCAGCCGCGCTGCTTCATGGTATCAAAAACATCGGATTGAATCTGATGCTCCTCATTCAGGATTTTCATAAACTCATCCCGGACATTCTGCGTGACGCACTCGTTTGAATAGGTGTTGTAGGTGTCCGTCATATATTTCTGCGATGCGAGCGCGTCATCCATAATCTCCCGTTCCGGCATCGAAGCGGTAGGCTGCGTGCCGCTGATCTGCTGATTCTGATTTTGATTCTGATTTAAATTTAAATTCATTCCTGTTTTCCTCCTCCTTTAGCAGTTTAAGAATCCCATGAGTGTGTCGTAATGGCACTGGTGCTTTTGCGCAATGGAACTGCATTTCTGCTTGAGCTCCTGGTCGTTGCACATCTGTGAATACGCATTGTATTTGGTGATCAGAACGCGCTCGTGGGCAAGCTGATCTTCAATCGCCGAAAGCTCTTTCTCGGATATCATTGAAAACACTCCTTTATAAAAAATTTGTGTTTTTAGTATCCGATGGAATGAAATAAATATACGCTTTTGTTTGCAAATCAGGCGGTCTATGTAGCCTGCCGCACCTGCTCCTGTTCGTTCAGGCCGAAGCTGATAGACAGGGCCTGATCCACCATCGACATCGCCGTATTGTCGAGCCGTCCCATGCGTTCCTTCAGTCTGTGCTTGTCAATCGTGCGCACCTGCTCCAGCAGAACGATCGAATCCTTTGCAAGCCCTGTTGTGCTGGCATTCAGCATAATGTGCGTCGGAAGATTTGCCTTTGAACGCTGGCTGGTGATCGCGGCGGCGATCACGGTTGGGCTGAACCTGTTTCCAATATTGTTCTGTATGATCAGAACCGGCCGCACTCCGCCCTGCTCGGACCCGACCACCGGGCTGAGGTCGGCATAATAAATATCTCCTCTTCGAATGTTCATTTTTCACACTCCGAATAAATCATATAACATAATTTGGCTTCGCGAATAGTATTGACATTCCAATAAGGATTTATTCGCTTTGAGGAACCTGTTATATAATATTATTGGATGGGAGCGGTTGACAGTAAATTTATGGGTTTCCAGATATGTTCAGGCCTCTGAAGCAATGGAACAAGCGGTTCCCGACCGCACCCGGGCGAATACAAGCCAATCAAAAAGGCCGGCCCGCGGTTCTGCGGGCCGGCCTTTTTGATTGGCTAACTGTGGATTTTTTAAAAATTCATTCAAAAATCTAATCCGGAACAGGATCCAGATTGAGCTCGGCGCTGATCGTTTTTTGGGCGTAATCGTAAAATTCCGCTTTCACATCGCATTCCGGCACGTTCAGCGTCAGGATCTTCCCTGTTTCCGGATCGGCGGTCAGCGTATAATCGTACCCCGCGTTCCCGGAAAATTCATTGTCGTGCGTGGGAGTCAGGGAATCCGTTTTTTCCGCCTGATCGAGTGTATTCACCAATACGGAGGCGAAAGAATCCTGTGGAAGGATGCAGTTTTCCCCGGAGGCGGCCAGTCCCTGGTACAGCGCGGTAAAGCCGTTGCCGCTCCAGCTCCAGGACAGACCCGCGGGCCCTCCTGAAAGGATTTCCAGCCCCGCGTCCTCCGGTCCGGCGCGCTGAAAAGAGCAGGTGACGCTGCCGCCCGGATAATGGATCTCCGCTTTGCAGTCGAACTGAAAGTCAAGGTCCCCGGCTTCCATTCTGGGGCTCGCACAGCCGCTCAGCAGCAGGCACAGCGCCGCAGCCGCGGCAATCACAGACCGGCGCACCGGCATTCCCCCGTTCGGGCGGCGTACACGCTACCGCCCCAATTTCAAAAACAGCTCCGGCAGTTTCCCGATCAGATCGGTGGGCAGCATGGCGCTCTGCGACAGCGACTCCGCACATCGGTCCCCGGCAAGGCCGTGCAAATACACCGCCCCGGCCGCCGCGCTGAAGGGTTCGATCCCCTGCGCGGCAAAGGACGCGATCATCCCCGCCAGCACGTCGCCGCTTCCGCCCTTCGCCATGCCCGGATTCCCGGTCGTATTCCGGTACAGCCGGCCCTCCGGTGAGGCAACCAGCGTTCCGGCTCCCTTCAGGACCAGGATCACCCCGTATTCCCGTGAAAACGAGCGGGCGCATTCCTCCCGGTTTTCCTGGACCCCCCTCACCGTCGTCTTCAAAAGGCGGGCCATCTCGCCGGGATGCGGCGTCAGAATGAGCGGGGCGCGGGCTGTTTTCAGTTCATCTATATGCTCCGACACCAGATTTATGCCATCCGCGTCCAGGACAAGCGGAACCCGCGTTTCCCTGAGCAAAAGGGAAACGGCGCCGCGCGCAAACGGACTTTTTCCCAGTCCGCAGCCGGCAAGACACGCGCTCGCCCGCGAGAGCGCCGAACGGATCTCCTGCGGGGTCCGGTCCGCCATGCCGCCCTCCGAAGAAATTTCGAGCAGGGTAAATACCGCCTCCGGCGCAAGGGCGGCGACGATCGGATAAATCGTCCGCGGGAGAGCGGTCTCCACGATCCCCGCGCCGCAGCGGAGGGCCGAAAGCGTGCTCATGGCGGCGGCGCCCGCCATGCCATCGCTGCCGCAGACGCACAGAAGGCGGCCGTAATTCCCCTTGTTGCTTTCCGGATCACGGGGCCTGAGCATGTCCCGCAGGATTTTTTCCCCTTCAGGCAGTTCCTTCGGCAACGCCTGCTCCACCGGAAGCGCTTCCTCCCCCCATCCGACGACGGTCGCGGCGGCGGATGTTGCGGTGTGCGTCACACTGACGGAAAAACGTGTTTTCCCCGCAAGTTCCGCCGCTTTTCCGGAAAGGCGAAGCTCCGGCCCGCCGTTCGGCGCGCGCAGAAGCTCCGCCTCCCGCAGGCGGAAACCTCCAAGGCCCGTCCCGACCGCTTTGGAAAAGGCCTCTTTCGCGCAGAAACTGGCCGCTACGCTCTGCACGGGAAAGCCGCGCCGGGAAAGCTGTTCATATTCTGTTTTCCCCAAAATCCGGGCACAGAACAACGGGTTCCGCATGGATTTTTCAATTCTGGCGATCTCCACCAGATCAGTACCGACCAAAAGCATCCTTTGCCACCTGCCTTTGCAAAAACGGCCGGATCGAGTTCAGTATCTTTTCGTTCGGGCTGAAAACGATCAGCACGTTCCCCCTTTCGAAATGGTGTGCGCAGAGATACCACGCGTCCGTCCCTTTTTCCGTTTCGGACGAAAAGATCCGCGCGTCGAAGTTTTTCGAGCGAAGCTTCTGAGGGTCATATTTTCCCATTTTCTCCACCGTGCGGGCATCGACGGAAATCATCCGTCTTCGTTTCCGCTTGGCAATAATCCTGTCGATCGTGAGATCGCCGTTGGTCACACTGTACTCAAATTCCAGATTCCGCGAAGTAATCAGGAGATAAGCGCCGCAGCAGACGGCGGCAAGGACAAAAATCGCCAGAGACGGGAGAAAAAGTATGGAAAGAAAAACCACCAGCGCCCCAATCAGCACAATCCCCGTGAAAAACAGATAATCCCGCGGGCCTGATTTCTTTTTAACCAGCTGTTCAATAAAAATGTCCACGGATCTCCCCCTCCAGAGCATTTTTTTATATTTTAACACATGCTGGAATCGAATACAATTTTCAGCCTTGTTTTTTAAGCGCCGGTCCCGCCCGTTCCGCGGACAAATGGATATTTCCCTTGCATTTGGATATGATCCGTGTTATATTGTATTTTGTAAAAATCAAAAACGCAATGAAAAAGGAAGTAACCTTTCTTCATTCCGATCAGAGAAAATGCGTCATCGGCTGGAAGCGCATTTGCGGAATAGAGCGGCGAAGTTCCCTTTGGAGCGGTGCGGCTGAACCGAACGCAGTAGGCCGTGACGGGCGGCGCCGTTAAAGTCCTTTAAAGTTACAATTAGGGTGGTACCACGGAGCTTTCGCCTTCGTCCCTTGCGGGAGGAAGGCGTTTTTATTTTGCATTGAAGCAGAAAGGATGACCCATATGATGAAAGAGCAGCTGGAGAATCTCCGCAAAAAGGCGGAGGAGGAGCTCAAAGGGACGATGGACCGGCAGGGCCTTGAAACTCTCCGCATCAAATATCTGGGAAAAAAGGGCGAGCTGACCGCCATTCTGAAACAGATGCGCAGCCTGTCGGAACAGGAGAGGCCCATCATCGGGCAGTTCGCGAACGAACTGCGCGCCCTGCTCGAAAAGGAACTGACGGACCGGGCCGCCGAGCTTCACGAGGCGGAGACGGCCCTGAAGCTGAAAAGGGAAGAAATCGACGTCACCATGCCGGGAAAACGGCACGCCCTGGGCCACAGGCACCCGCTGAGCCTGGAACTCAACGAAATCAAGGAAATCTTTATCGGAATGGGATTCGACATCGTCAGCGGGCCGGAGGTCGAGTACGACTACTATAACTTTGAGGCTCTGAACATCCCGAAGGACCATCCCGCGCGCGACACGCAGGATACGTTTTATATCACCGACAACATTCTGCTCCGCACGCAGACCTCCCCCGTGCAGGTGCGGACCATGGAAACGCAGAAACCGCCGATCCGCGTGATTTCCCCCGGGCGCGTCTACCGCTCCGACGCCGTGGACGCCACCCACTCCCCGCTGTTCCATCAGATCGAGGGGCTTGTGGTCGACAGGGGGATCACGTTCGCGAATCTGAAAGGCACATTGGAAACCATTATCAAGCGCATGTACGGCGAGGACTCCGTCGTCCGGTTCCGCCCGCATCATTTCCCGTTCACGGAGCCTTCCGCGGAAGTCGACGTGCAGTGCTTCAACTGTCACGGCGAAGGCTGCCGCCTGTGCAAGGGCGAAGGCTGGATCGAAATTCTTGGCTGCGGCATGGTCCATCCGAAGGTGCTCTCGAACTGTGGCATCGATCCGGAGGAGTACAGCGGCTTCGCTTTCGGCATGGGGCTGGAACGCCTCGTCATGCGCAAATACAGCATCGACGACCTTCGTCTGTTCTACGAAAACGACGTGCGGTTTTTGAATCAGTTTTAAGGGGGAAGCAATATGGATTTGTCCAAGAAATGGCTCAAGGAATTCGTTGAGCTTGACGATATGCCGATCCGTTTCTTCACGGAGGCAATGACCATGAGCGGTTCCAAGGTGGAAAGCTGGAGGACGGAAGGCAGCGAAATCGAAAACGTGGTGGTCGGAAAAGTACTTTCCCTGGAGCGCCATCCGGATTCCGATCACATGTGGATCACCATGACCGATGTCGGCGGCGACGAACCGCTCCAGATCATCACCGGAGCGCAGAACCTGAAAGCCGGCGACCTCGTGCCTGTCGCGCTCCACAATTCCAGCCTTCCGGGCGGCAAGAAGATCAAAAAAGGGAAGCTGCGCGGCCTGGAGAGCAACGGGATGCTCTGCTCCCTTTCGGAGCTCGGCCTGACCAAACACGACTTTCCCTATGCGATCGAGGACGGGATCTTTGTTTTACAGGAAGACTGCCGCCCCGGCCAGCCGATCCGGGAAGCCGCCGGCCTGAACGACACGATCGTCGAGTTTGAGATCACCTCCAACCGGCCGGACTGCTTTTCCGTCATCGGTCTGGCCCGCGAAGCCGCCGCAACGTTCCACAAGCCCCTGAAACTCCATGTGCCCGTCGTCAAAGGCGGCCACGGCTCCGGGAAAGAACTGCTGAGCGTCTCGGTGGAAGCGCCCGACCTCTGCCCGATGTACTCCGCCCGCGTCGTGAAAAACGTAAGGGTGAAACCGTCCCCGCGCTGGATGCGCGAGCGCCTTCGCGCGATGGGCGTGCGCCCGATCAACAATATCGTCGACATCACGAACTATGTGATGCTGGAATACGGCCAGCCGATGCACTCGTTCGACTACCGGTTCATCGAGGGGCACAAAATCACGGTGCGCCGGGCAAGGGACGGCGAAGCGATCACCACGCTGGACAGCGCGCCGCACATGCTTCATTCCAACAACCTGGTCATCGCGGACGAAAGCCGCGCGGTCGCCATCGCCGGCGTCATGGGCGGCGAAAACAGTGAAATCGTGGACGGCACCACGACCATCGTGTTCGAATCCGCCTGCTTCAAGGGTTCTTCGGTCCGCACGACCGCGCGCGACCTCGGCATGCGCACGGACGCTTCCTCCCTGTACGAAAAAGGGCTGGACCCGAACAACTGCATCCCCGCGCTGGACCGGGCGTGCGAGCTTGTGGAACTGCTGGACGCGGGCGATGTGACCGACGGCATCATCGAAGACCGCCATTTTTCCGAGGAGCCCCGCAGAATCCGCCTGGAGCCGGACTGGATCAACCGTTTTCTCGACATCTCCCTTGACAAGGAAGAGATGAAGCGGATTCTAAGCAAGCTGGACTGCGGATTCGACGGCGACGAGATCCTGGTCCCCTCCTTCCGTCCCGACCTCGTTCATAAGGCGGATATTGCGGAGGAAATCGCCCGTTTTTACGGATACGACAAAATTGCTTCCACCTCGCTCAGCGGCGGGGCGCAGGGAAGATACACCGCACGGCAAAAATTTGAGCGGCTGGTCGGGGACACCATGCTGGCGCTCGGCGCGAGCGAGATCATGACCTACTCCTTCATCAGCCCGAAATATTACGATAAGATCCTGATGCCAAAGGATTCCCCGCTTCGCAATTCCGTCGTCATCTCGAATCCCCTCGGCGAGGACACCGGCATCATGCGCACCACCGCCCTGCCCTCCATGATGGACGTCCTCTCCCGAAACTACAATAACCGCAACGGCTCCGCCTGTCTTTACGAGCTGGCGACGGAGTATCTCCCGACCTCGGCGGACCGGCTGCCGGAAGAAAAGCTGAAGCTCATCTGCGGCATGTACGGCGACGGCGCCGATTTCTTCACCGCGAAAGGTATGGTGGAGGACCTTCTGGAAAAACTTAGTGTAACGGGCTGGGACATTGCCGCCTCATCGGACGAATTCAGCTACCATCCCGGCCGCTGCGCCGTATTATCCATCGGCGGCAGCCTGTTCGGCGTCATTGGGGAGCTTCATCCGAAAGCTGCGGAAAACTACGGCATGGACTGCAGGGTCATCAGCTTTACGCTTGACGTGGACACACTGTATCAATACGCCAAAATGGAAAAGATTTACCGCCCGCTTCCCAGGTTTCCCGCCGTCGAGAGGGACCTCGCCCTGATCTGCGACGACAGGATACCGGTCATGACTCTGGAGCGTGCGATCCGTTCCGGAATCGGTCCCCTGCTTGAGAAAATTGAGCTTTTCGACGTGTACCGCGGGGAACAGATTGAAAAAGGCAAAAAGAGCGCAGCATTCCGCGTCGTGCTCCGTTCCTCAAGCGGTACGCTGACGGAAGACCAGATTACGGCTGCGATGAAACGGGCCGTGAGAGAGCTTGAAAGCATCGGAGCCGTCCTTCGCTCTTAATTTGCATTTACTTCTTGCATTTCATTGCCCATTGTTGTATGATGAAAAATACTGGAGGTGTTTCTATGCTCGATAAAACGGTAACTTTTTCACTGGGAAGCGACCGGGAGGAAGGCATCAAGAAAATCCTCACAACTGTATACGACGCTCTGAAGGAAAAGGGCTACAATCCCATCAACCAGATTGTGGGATATATCCTTTCGGAGGACCCCACTTATATTACAACTCACAACAACGCGCGGAGCCTGATCCGCCGGATTGACCGGGATGAGCTGCTGCAGGTATTGGTAAAATCGTATCTGGGCGAATAATTCGGGTCCGAACGACATAAAAGAAGAGGAGGACGGCGAATGGCAGACAAACAAACAGACGGGGAACCGCAGTTTCCAACCTACAAGGGCAAACCACTGGTGCGCTGCGGCGATGTGATTTATTACGGAAGCATGAAAGACCGTTATGTCGTCAGGCTGGAAATTAAAAGCAAGAAAAAAGTAAAGGACATGGATGTGGCGGACCGGGTCAGCATTCAGCTGATGCTGACGGACCAGACCGTGCGCAATCGGAAACAAATCGTAAAAGCCAGTGAAAAAGACGGGCTTTACCGCGCGATGGATCTGGCGGATGTCTGGCTGAACAGGGCGTTGACTGAATAATTGCCCACAGAATAATTGATTAAAATCCGGGTTGAGTCCCATCCCGGGTATGAAAAAACCTCCGGCTGCAGAATGAACTGCATCCGGAGGTCCTTTTTATTTTTACGGCTTATTCCAAATTCAGTTTTTTGCTGAGCATCCAATTGGTGAAAAAGTAAAAGGCAACACCGAAAACCGCGGTGTAAAGGATCACGATCAGCAACGCAACCTCCGCGGGTTCGGCCGGGAACAGGCCCAGCGAGTAATGAAACGACTCGAAATAGATTTGAATCCGCGGGCCAAATCCTTTGAACAGCAGGGAGGAAATGATTTGCTCGACGATGCCAAAGCCGAGGAACGTGCCCACGCCCGCCAGCAGCTTGTGGCGTCCGGCCAGATTGCCCACTACAATCGACGCATAAATCTCCAGAATGCTGGACAGAAAAGCGACTACGATCAGGACGATGATCTCTATGGCAATCAGATGTGCGGATAATCCGTATTGCCGGTATAATTCTCCCAATTCCGCGCATCCGCGGCTGAACTGCGTCAGGGTCTGTTCGTCCGCCACCATAATGAAGACGGAGATGACCGAAACCAGAATGCTCAGCGCGGACCACAGCAGCGTGATGATCATTTTCGCGTCGATATGGCTGTGCGTTTTCACCGGCAGGGTAAAGGACAGATAGCCCTCGTCGCCCAGCAGGTTTTTATTAAAGCGCTGGACGGTCACCACCAGCGTGATGACGAATGCCGCGACAATCAGCATCACATAAACGCTCATCGAAACCATGCGCGGGATGTCAAAGTTCTGTACGTCGGCATTCCAGATCAGCTTGTTGACGATGGCGAGCAAAAGGATCAATCCGTAAATCGGAAGAAAAGTCCGCGCCGTCGCTTTCATTTCATATTTCAGAAGCTTGCCTAGCATTTGAACACCTCCCTGAAAAGTGCGTCGACACTCTTTCCTTCCCTCTCCCGTATCTCGTCGACGGTGGAAGTCAGGACGATGTTGCCCATATTGATGAAAATCACTTCGTCCAGGACCTTCTCCACATCCGTAATCAGATGCGTCGAAATCAGCACCGTGGCATTTTCACTGTAATTGCTGATAATGGTATCCAAAATGTAGTCCCTTGCGGCGGGATCGACGCCGCCGATCGGCTCGTCGAGGATGTACAGCTCCGCTTCGCGGCTCATCACGAGAATCAGCTGCACCTTCTCCTTGGTCCCCTTTGACATCGTCTTTAAACGGTCTCCGGGATTGATATGCAGCCTCTGCAGCATATCATAGGCTTTGGACTTGTTGAAGTTCGCATAAAAATCGCCGAAGAAATCAATCATCGTCTGGACGCTCATCCAGTCGTTCAGGTAAGTCCTCTCCGGCAAATAGGAAACGATTTTTTTCGTTTCAATGCCCGGTGCCATGCCACCGACCAGAATCTGCCCGGAGCTGGGCGTCAAAAGCCCGTTTGCAAGTTTAATCAATGTGCTTTTTCCGCTTCCGTTCGGTCCGAGCAGACCCACAATACGGCCTTTCGGCACGGAAATACTGACGGAATTGAGCGCAAGGCACCCCGGGAAATACTTCACCAGGCTGCGGCACTCGAGTATGCTGTCATCCATTCTGCCCTTCCTCCTTAATCATACGGTTCAGTAAGCTGACCGTCTGTTCCCTGTCGAATCCAAGCCGGTTCATCTTCTGAATAAAATCCTGTATTAAATCCGCCGCAAGATTGTTTTTCGTCTGCATGATTTTCTGTACATCCTCCGTGACATATCGTCCGCTTGTACGCTGAGAATATAAAAGTCCGTCGCTCTCCAGCCTGGAAAGCGCCCTCTGCATGGTATTCGGGTTGACCGAAGCCTCGGCGGCCATGTCGCGCACGGAGGGAAGCTTGCTTCCGGCTGCGTAGATTCCCGAAACGACCATCAGCTGGATCCGTTCAACCAGCTGGGAATAAATCGGTCTGTCGGATTTTAGATCCCATGCCATTTTCTCACCTCCGAATTGACCATTGTACTAATACATTAATACAGTTATACAATACTTTTCCCTTTCTGTCAAGTACTTCCGAAGCAGTTTCAGCAAATATCTTTTTTTCTGAAGAAAACGGCGCCAATCATGACAAAGAAAACGGCGGTGGCGGCAAAGACCGCGGCCGAAGCCGTCATCTGACCGGGAGTACCGGCGGCAATCAGATTGAACTGCGGCATAAGCAGAAAATATTTGCTCAGGCCCGACAGGTGGAACAGGTTCAGCAGAAGCTGTGGAAGATAGATCACCGCGTAAAAGGCGAATACAAACAGCGAATTTTTCTGAAGCATCATGGCGAGGAACGCGGCAATCGGAATGGCCGCCGCGTAACCGATGCAGCTCACGCCGACTCTGCGGAAAAAATCGGCCGCAAAGGCTCCCGTAAAGGAGGGGTCCTGTTTTAAGAGCAGCAGCGAGCTTCCACAGTAGGCCCCCAGGGCAACGGCGCCGACCAGGATGCCCAGAATGACCGACACCGTGACCTGGGAGCAATAAAGCTTTGTGCGGTTCAGGCCGAAGGAAACCGAGTTTTTGAGCGTATGCTCCTTGAACTCTTCCGCTCCGACCAGATCGACCAGCACCGGCATCAGAAGGACCGGCCAGGAAAGAAAATAGGCGAGCACCACCATCCATGAGTTATAAACGGTGTTTCCGGCCGAAAGCCTTGAAATGGAAAAGTTGACCAGCAGCGCAAGCGCGGACATGCCCGCAAGCAGAAAATAAAAGAACGGGCGGTGAAAGACCTTGTACAGATCGGCTCTAATCATTTTAAGCAATTTTTTTCCCTCCGATCAGATTGATAAAGTAATTTTCCAGGCTTTCGCCGGACCGATAAACCTGTGAAACCATCACGCCGGCTTCCACAAGACATTTCACGGCAAGCTCCGGCCGGTCGATCTCCTCGGAAACCTGAAGCCTGCTTTCGTCCAGAATCCGGACCTGTTGAAGCGACAGACGCTCCCTCAACACAGCGGCGGCTTTGGCGGAATCGTCCACTTCCATCTGCAGGGCGGCGCGGCATTTCTTTTCAAGCTCGTCCGCGGCGATGCATTCGACAAGCCTGCCGCCGCTGATGAAGCCGTAGCGGGTCGCAATTTGCGAGAGCTCCCCAAGAATATGGCTGGAGACCAGGATGGTCGTTCCTTTTTCATGGTTGAGTTTCAATAAGATCTCGCGGAACTCGCGGATTCCCATCGGGTCCAGGCCGTTGATCGGCTCGTCGAGGACCAGAAAGTCCGGATCGTTCAGGATCGCAAGCGCGAGGCCCAGCCGTTGTTTCATTCCCAGGGAAAAGCTTTTGAATTTTTTCTCTCCGGAGGCAAGGCCAACAAAATGCAGCGCTTCTTTCACGAGGTTTTTATCGTCGATTCCTCTCTGAATCCGGTAATACTCAAGATTCTGGCTTGCCGACAGGTACGGATAAAATCCGGGCGTCTCAATAATGCTGCCGATCCGTCCGCGCGCGCGTTCCAGTCCCCTCGCGCCGGAGCTTCCGAACAGCTCCAGCGAGCCGGAGGTCGGCGGAGTCAATCCGCAGATCATTTTCAGAAGGGTCGTCTTGCCTGCGCCGTTTTGGCCGACAAGAGCAAAAATATCGCCCTTTCGCAGATCCATGCTCAGGTCGTCGACCGCAGTAAAAGTTCCAAAACGCCGCACAAGCGACCGCGATTGAAAAACAGTCTCTTCCATCTTTTCTTATCTCCTTGTATTATTGTACTATTCATCTAATACAATAATACAATATATTTATATTTTGTCAATACTTTTTTTACTTTTTATGTTATAATAGAATCGTGAAACAGCATAAAAGTTATTAAAAAAACCGCCGAATCATCGGCGGATACGGAAGTTTTCCACAAAATTTTTTACATACGGCTCAACAGCCAGACAAAAATCAGAAAAAGGATCACCGCGCAGGCAACTGCGGCGGCACGGATTCCGGAAAAAATGTGAACGGTTCTCAGGCGCAGATACAAGTTGAAATCCTCTTTCGAAAAGCCGGAACGTTTCAGTCGATAGAATTCTCCGTTAACATCCCGAAACAAATCATCTTCCAAAGGCTGGCTGGCTTTTTGGCTTTTCCCAAGGGCGCGGTTTTCTTCCGGCGAACAGTAATCCCTGTGAAAAAGTCGAATTTTTCCAGCAGCCGGTTCAGCTTTTTTTCAGCAGCCGTCAATTGTCATCACTCTCCTCAGCGGCGGTGGACCGCAGAGGTTCCCTTTTCGCGGAGATATGTACTTTCCAGGTCCGACAAATGGAGCTTGACGGCGATCGGATACTTTTCGTATGCCTGGCTGATGGCAAAGCTGCCGCCCCTGGCCGAGTCGTCAAAACCTCCCATATGCCAGCGGATGGCAATGGCCTCCGATGTCTTCAGGCGCAGAAAGCGTTCGATCAGGAACACCGACTTTTCCCCGTGGCCATAGGGGTAACTGTCGTCAATGGTGTAATAAGGGCGCTTTTCCCAGGCTCCCGTCTCCTCGTTTTTTACATTCCGGGTCCCCTTTTTGTAAAACTGGGCCTTACATACGTCGTGGAGCAGGGCACAAATGGCAAAGCTCTCCTCACTGTCCGTCTCCGGATCAAAATGTTTTTCCATCATCACATGATATACGCTTACGCTGTGCTGCACAAGCCCGCCCAGACAGGCGCAATGGAATTTCGTGCTTGCGGGCGCCGTGAAAAAATCCGTGGAATTTAGCCAGGCAAGCAGCTCCGCCGCGCCGTTTCTTTTGATTTTCTCCAGATATATCTCTTCGAACTCTTCCTTATAGCCCAATTCAATTCCCTCCCGGAAGTTTCATGATTGATGAATCATGATTTAAGTATAGCATAGTTTCATTTGTTTTCACAGTGCAAACCAGTACCTGTAACCGTTTCTTTACCTTTTGCCCGCCGGCGGGAAAGAAACGAGGAAAAATGAATGGAGTTTGAGGCATGACAGATGAACATTATTTAAAATTACTTGCAAAGAAGTATCCGAATGCGGAGGCGGCCGCCTCCGAGATCATCAATCTCCGGGCGATCATGAGCCTCCCAAAAGGCACCGAATACTTCTTCAGCGATCTGCATGGAGAGCATGAGTCCTTTCTATTTCAGCTGAAAAGCGCATCCGGAGTCGTTCGCAAAAAAGTAGACGAACTGTTTGAGCAGTCCATCTCGGAAGAGGAACGCACAGCGCTCGCCAAGCTGATCTATTATCCGGAGCCGGAGCTTGCGCGGGCCGCGCGCCGCGAATCCGGCTTTGACGACTGGTGCCGCATCACCATCTACCGGCTGGTGGAGGTCTGCAAGGAGGCCGGGTCCAAGTACACGCGTTCCAAAGTCCGCAAAAAACTGCCGGAAAATTTCGCTTACATCATCGACGAGCTCCTGCACGCCGACGGCGGAAAAAACAAGCCGCATTATTACAGTGAAATTATCAAATCGATCGTGCAGACCGGCATGAGCGTCGAATTCATCACCGCCTTATGCCACCTGATCCAGAAACTTCTGATCGACAGGCTGCACATTATCGGCGACATTTACGACCGCGGTCCCAGGCCCGATTCCATTATGGACGCACTCAGCGATTTTCACGATATCGACATCCAGTGGGGAAACCATGACATCTCCTGGATGGGTGCCGCCTCCGGGAACAAGGCTCTGATGGCAAACGTCATCCGCATCGGAATCCGGTACAATACGTTCGACCTCCTGGAAGACGGATACGGAATCAACCTGCGTCCTCTTTCCGCCTTCGCCGAGCGGGTTTATGGGAATGATCCCTGCGAATTTTTCGCTCCGCACATTCTGGACGAAAATCTGTACGATCCGGTCGACCTGCAGCTTGCCTCAAAAATGCACAAGGCAATCGCAATCATCCAGTTCAAGCTGGAGGGGCAGCTGATTGAAAAGCATCCGGAATACAAAATGGACGATCTTGTCCTGCTGCGCCGCATTGATTTTGAAAAAGGCACCGTAACGGTCAGGGGAAAAGTTTATCCCATGCGGGACAAATTATTTCCCACGGTCGACCCAAAAAATCCTCTGGAGCTGAGCAAGGAGGAAAAAGAGCTGATGAAGGCGATCGCCTATTCCTTCCGCCACAGCGAACGGCTTCAGAAGCATATCCGCTTCCTGTATTCGCACGGCAGCATGTATCTCAGCATCAACTCCAATTTGCTGTATCACGGCTGCATTCCGCTGAAGGAGGACGGCGAATTCGACGAGGTGCATCTCGGCGGCCGGGGCCGGAAAGGCCGCGAGCTTCTGGAATATCTCGACTCCGTGGCGAGGGAGGCGTATTTCGCCCCGGAAAGCACCCCGGAGCGCGAAAAGGCGAGGGACATGATGCTGTATCTTTGGTGCGGCGCCAAATCTCCGCTGTTCGGCAAAGACAGGATAACCACTTTTGAGCGGTATTTCATCGAGGCGCCGGAAACCCATAAGGAGAAAATGAATCCGTATTATCATTATATCGAGCAGCGTGAGCCATGCGAAAAAATCCTGCGGGAATTCGGCATGGATCCGTCGAAATCCCATATCATCAACGGCCATGTTCCGGTCAAACTGAAAGAGGGCGAAAGCCCTGTGAAGGGCCGGGGGCTCCTGTTTATGATCGACGGCGGAATTTCGAAGTCCTATCAGAAGCAGACCGGCATCGGGGGCTATACCTTCATCGCAAATTCCCGCTATCTGGCGCTTGCCGAGCATCAGCCCCTCAAACCGGGCAGCCTGTACGGGGAAGACTCCCCGAAAGTTATGGTTGTTGAAGCAATCAAGCAGCGCGTCACGGTAGCGGACACCGACACGGGAAAAGAGCTGGATTCGCAGATTCAGGAGCTTTCCGCTCTGTTGCAGTCCTACCGCAACGGCGCCATCAAGGAAAAATAGAGCAAAAGAAAAACAGGGACAGCGCTTTTGCTGTCCCTGTTTTGGTCCTACTGTTTTTCCTGCCCGTTCCGGCCAGGCACATCCGGCGCGAGAGGGAGGCGCACGGTAAACGTGCTTCCCTTCCCCACCTGGCTTTCCACTCCGACCTCGCCGCCATACAGCGCCGTAAGATGTTTTACAATGGAAAGGCCAAGGCCCGTGCCGCCTATTTCTCTGGACCGGCTGGCGTCGACCCGGTAAAACCGCTCGAAAAGCCTTGCAAAATGTTCCGGGGCAATGCCGATACCGGTGTCCCTGACACGGATCACCGCCGTTTTTCTCTGCCGCACGCCGATAATGTCCACACGGCCGTCCCGTCGATTATATTTAATCGCGTTCTCAATCAGATTTCCGAGCAGCTGTTCCAGCCTGGTCGGCGAGCAGGACACAACCAGGGACGGGTCCACCTGCATCTGAATGGCTATTCCCGATTTTTCAGCAATCGGTTTCAGCCTCGCAACGCAGTTCTCCGCCGCGCGGGCTACCGCGCATGGCCTGGCCGACGGGTCTTCTTTCGCATTTTCAATCTGTGACAGAACCAGCATATCGTCAATCAGATGCTGGAGCCGTTCCGCTTCGATATCCAGAACATCGTAGAAATAGCGTCTGGTCTTCTCGTCCCGGTCCGTGCTTTTCAGCAGCTCGATGCTTCCGCGGATCGAAGTGAGCGGGGTTTTCAGTTCGTGCGTGACGTTCGCCACGAACTCGCTTCTCAAACGTTCCAGTTTGCGGATTCTGGTCTCATCCGTGATGACGGCCAGCGCGGCGGCATCTTTCTGCCTCGGGATCGCCGCCGTATAGAGCGAATACTGTTTGCCGTTCTCCGCTTCAAGATCCAGCTTTTCCGAGCGGTCTCCTCTCAAAGCGGTTTTCATCCACTCTGCAATCCTGTTGATCAGCAGGCTTCCCTCCAGCTTTTGTCCGGCGGAAAGCGACGGGCTGCCCAGCAGACGGCCGGCGCTTTGATTCAGGAACAGGATCGTGCCGTTCCCGGAAACGGCAAGCACGCCGTCGTTCATCCCCTGCAGCACGCCTTCAAGCTGCTTCTGCTGACTGGTCAGCTGAGCGACCGCATTTTCCGTGCTTTCCGCCATGCGATTAAAAGACAGGGCCAGCTCCCCCACCTCATCGCGGAAATTGCCTTCCACCCGGCAGGAATAGTCTCCCCCGGATATCTGTCTCGCCGCAGACGACAGCTTCTGAAGCGGCTCCGTTACGCGGTAAACCACGTAGCCCGTAAGCGCGCAGACGACCGCGATGCCGAACAGCATGCTGAGAAGCGCCGTCGTCCACAGGCGCCTCAGCGCGGCGTCAAGCTCCGCCGTCGGCAGCGCCGCGCGCAGATAGAAATCCCCCGGAAGATAAACCGCCTCATAGTAATACCTCTGCTGGACGCTCGCGCTCATCCGGGTATCGTATCCTTTTCCGCTGCGCAGCGCCTGCTGGATCTCCGGCCGGGTCAGATGATTTTGGTTAATCTCTTCCTTCGCGCTGTCACCAATCACTTTTCCGGACGGATCGACAATACTGATCCGTATTTGCTGCCCTGACCGGGAAAGCTGCTTTCCAACATCCTCCGCGACAGATTTTGGGTCCTGTAAAATGGCTTCCCTGCGGGTTTGAAGAATTGCAAGGGCGGTGTCCAGCCGGTTGGTGAACTCCGTGCGATACTGCTCCTGCATTTTCACCCCCGCAATGGCAAATGCTACCGTAAACCCAATAATGACGATGACCGCGTTGACGGCAATCAATCTTTTTTTCAAAGTGCGGCCTCCCCTTTGTCATTCTTCGGAAAAGCGGTATCCGACTCCCCGGACGGTCTGAATACAGACCGGCGCGTCCGGGTCCTCCTCGATTTTCTGGCGAAGATAGCGCACATGAACGTCGACCGTTCTTGTGTCGCCGAAATATTCCACTCCCCAGACCTTGTCAAGGAGGGTGTCGCGGGTCATGACCCTGCCGCGGTTTTTCATCAGCATGACCAGAAGGTCGAATTCCTTCGCGGTCAGGTCGATCGTTTTTCCGCCGCGGGTAACCTGATGGCGCATCACATCCACCACCAGCGAACCATGGCGGAAAATTTCACCGTCCGGTTCTTCCCGCCGGCCGGAACGCCTTAAGACCGCCTTGACGCGCGCACAGAGCTCCTTGATGCTGAACGGCTTGACAATGTAGTCGTCAGCCCCGATTTCCAGTCCGAGCACGCGGTCGATTTCCTCTCCCCTCGCCGTCAGCATCAGGATCGGGATGGAATGCGTGTCTTCGCTTTCCCTGAGTGAACGGCAGACGGTCAGCCCGTCCGGCTGCGGCATCATCCAGTCCAGAATGATCGCATCCGGGCGCTTCTTCTTCACTTCGCTCAGCAAAGAGGTCCCGTCTGGAAATTCTTCCGTGTCGTATCCGCTGTCCTGCAGACCGATAGACACAATATTCCTGATATTCGGTTCATCGTCCGCAATATAGATCAGAGCCATATTTTCCTCCCGTCACAGATCGCCCTCATTTAAATCGGGATGGACTCCGGTTTCCATGAAGATAACCCACTCGGCGATGTTGGTCGCGTGATCCCCCATGCGCTCCGCATATTTTGAGATAAACAAAAGGTCCACCTCGCGCATGACGCTCTGCGGGTTCTCCGTGATGATTCCGCAAACCTCCAGAATGATTTTGGAAAACATGGAGTCGACCTCGTCGTCGCTTTTGCAGATTGCCCTGGCCTCGTCAACCTCCCGGCTCAAAAAGACATCCATCGAGCGGCGGAACATTTCTCTCGCCGTCTCCAGCATCTGAACAACATGAGCGGCGGCAAGGCTGTTCGTGTTCAGTTCGCCGACGGTGAGAATTTCGCAGATATCCGCGCACTGGTCGGCCTCTCTTTCGATATCAGTCAAAATTTTAAGGCAGGCGGCGATGATGCGAAGATCGCCGGCAATCGGCTGCTGCAGCGCAATCAGATCCATGCAGTTCTTTTCTATGCTGTGTTCCATCCGGTCGATTTCATTGTCTGAGCCGGCCACTTCCGCGGCAAGCTCCAAATCCATTTTCTTCAGCGAAACAATCGTCTGTTCAATTTTCCGGTCAACCGCATTCCCCATTTCCGTCATTTTGGAGATCAGGTTATTCAGTTCCCGGTCAAAAATTTTTCTGGGCATGGTTTTTCCTCCTTACAGTATAGCTGAAACCCGCGCAAAAGCAAGTCAGCCGAAGCGGCCCGTAATGTAGCGTTCCGTCCGCTCATCCTTCGGCTGGTTGAACATCAGGACTGTATCGGTAAATTCCACGACCTCGCCCAGCAGGAAAAATGCGGTTTTATCCGCGATTCTGGCCGCCTGCTGCATGTTGTGAGTGACGATGATCACCGTGTACTGTTTTCTGAGGTCATCCATCAGGTCCTCGATTTTCAAAGTTGAGATCGGGTCCAGCGCGCTGGTCGGCTCATCCATCAGGATGACTTCCGGCTCCACCGCCAGGGCCCTGGCAATACACAGACGCTGCTGCTGCCCTCCGGACAGGCCCAGCGCGGATTTTTTCAGGCGGTCCTTCACCTCGTCCCACAGAGCCGCGCTCCGCAGAGAGCGCTCCACAATCTCATCGAGCTGCTTTTTTGACCGGATGCCGTGAATCCGGGGACCATAGGCGATGTTGTCGTACAATGTCATCGGAAAGGGATTCGGGGTCTGAAAGACCATTCCAACCCTCTTCCTCAGCAATGTCACATCCATGTGCGGACTGTAAATGTCTTCCCCGTCAATCGCAACCAATCCTTCAATCCTGCAGTTCTCCACCAGATCATTCATCCGATTGATTGTTTTCAGGCACGTGGACTTGCCGCACCCGGAAGGGCCGATAAACGCGGTGACCTGATTTTTGGGAATTTCAATCGAAATATTTTTCAGAGCCTGAAATTCCCCATAATACAGATTGAGGTTTTTTAAAACCAATTTTGTTTCCGTTTGCATATTAATGATGTACCCTTTCTCCGGATATTTATTCCGCATCATCTATTTGGGGTAAACCCGGGCATAAAAGTTCATTTTTATTGTATTGGAACGATGTTAAATCCACGTTAAATCCAGATTAGGGTGATTTTAAATCGGCAGGCAAAGAGCCCGGACGCAATGCGTCCGGGCTCTTTTTATCTATTGCTGTTCCGATTCAGCACATTTGTCAAACAGATGACAGGCCACATAATGCCCCGGCGAAATTTCTTTCAGCTCCGGCGTGTCCTTGCGGCAGACATCCATCACCCGGCTGCACCTCGTGCAGAACCGGCAGCCGGAGGGGGGATCGATCGGACTGGGGACTTCACCCTGCAAAATGATCCGTTCCTTTTTCCTGGTCGGGTCGATCAGCGGAATGGCGGACAGCAGCGCCTGCGTATAGGGATGGAGCGCATTGGAATACAGCTCCTTTTCCGGCGCGATTTCCATCATCTTGCCCAGATACATCACGCCGACACGGTCGCTGATATGCTTCACCACGTTAAGCCCGTGCGCGATAAACAAATACGTCAGCCCGAATTCATCCTTCAGATCGTCCAGCAGGTTCAGCACCTGTGCCTGAATGGAAACATCCAACGCGGAAACAGGTTCGTCGCAGACAATCAGCTTTGGATTCGCGGCAAGCGCGCGGGCAATCCCGACGCGCTGACGCTGGCCCCCGGAAAATTCATAGGGGTAGCGGTTGCGCTGATGCTGCGCGAGGCCGACGCAGTTGAGTAATTCAACGACACGGTCTTCCACCTTGTTCTCCGGCAGCAAATGATTGATTCGGATCGGCTCCGCGATGATGTCTCCGATCGTCATTCTCGGATTCAGGGAGGCGTAGGGGTCTTGAAAAATCAACTGAATATCCTTGCAGTACTTTCTTCGCTCTTTTTCACTCAGAGCGGTCAGGTCCGTTCCCTCATAAAATATTTTTCCGGAACTCGGCTGATAGAGGTTCACCAGCATTTTTCCGAGCGTGGTTTTCCCGCAGCCGGACTCCCCGACAAGGCCGAACGCTTCCCCCTTGTTGATGGAGAAGGAAACATCCTCGACCGCTTTCAGAACGGAGACCGGTTTCCCGAAGAAGTTCGTTTCGACTGTAAACCTTTTTGACAAATGCTGAATATCCACCAAAGTTTCACTCATCGGTCATCCGCCTCCCTTGTGTTTTCCCCGTCATAGAGAAAGCATCGGACTTTATGCCCATCCACCGTTTTCAGTTCCGGCATCTCGCGCGTGCACCGTTCCATGCAGCGGTCGCAGCGGTCGGAAAACGGACAGCCCACCGGCATGTGCAGCGGATTCGGCACCATGCCCTTGATCATATACAGGCGTTCCCCGCTCTCGTCGTCAATTTTCGGAATGGAATTGAGAAGCCCAAGCGTATAGGGATGCATCGGCCTTGCAAACAGGCTCTTGACATCCGCCTCCTCCATGATCCGGCCGCAGTACATGACGATGACGCGGTCTGCCGCCTCGGAGACAACGCCGAGGTCGTGCGTAATCAGCAGGACGGCCATATTGAATTTCTCTCTCAATGAATAGAGCAGTTCCAATATCTGCGCCTGGATCGTCACGTCGAGCGCGGTGGTCGGCTCATCCGCAATCAGCAGCTCCGGGTTGCAGGACAGCGCCATGGCGATCATGACACGCTGGCGCATTCCGCCGCTCATCTGATGAGGGTAATCGTTGATCCTTTGTTCCGGCGAAGGGATTCCGACCGTTCTCAGCATTTCAACCGTCCGCGCAAGCGCTTCTTTTTTGGAAAGTTTCAGGTGGGTCATAATGCTTTCCATAATCTGGTCCTTGACCCGGTAAACCGGGTTCAGGGACGTCATCGGTTCCTGAAAGATCATGGAAATCTGATCGCCCCGGATTTTCCGGAGTTCCTTTTCGCTCTTTTTCAGGAGGTCCTCGCCCTTATACAGGATTTCTCCGCCTACCACCCTGCCCGGTTCCTGCAGCAGTCCCATAATGGAAAGAGAGGTCACGCTTTTGCCGGAGCCGGATTCGCCGACGATCGCGAGAATTTCTCCTTTGTCAATTCCAAAGCTGACGTCGTCGACGGCGTGTACGATCCCTTTCTTTAGTTTAAAATCCGTCTTCAGATGTTTTACTTCAAGCAACATGATTTCGCACCGCCTTATCTTATTCTGGACTTTGGATCGAGCGCATCGCGAAGTCCGTCGCCGAACAGGTTAAAAGCCAGAACGGTGATGGTGATCGCCACACCGGGAAAGATCAGCGTGTAAGGAGCGGAAAAGATAAACCCGCGCGCCCTGCCCAGCATATCGCCCCATTCCGCATAGGGCGGCTGGACGCCGAGCCCCAGGAATCCAAGCGCGGCCGTGTCCAGAATGGCGGACGAGATCCCCAGCGTCGCACGAACCACGATGGAGGAGACGATGTTGGGAAGGATATGCTTAAAGATGATCCTGTAATCATTATTTCCGATGACGCGCGCCGCCTGCACATAATCGTTTTCCTTCGCCGAAAGGATGCTCCCGCGGATAATCCGCGCGTATTCAGGAATTGAAACGAGGCCGATCGCGATGATTGCCTTGTCAATCCCTTTGCCGAGAGCGGCCATAAAGGCAATGGCGAGCAGAATGGACGGAATCGCCAGCATCATATCCATGACGCGCATGATGATTGTATCCGTCTTTCCGCCCCGGTATCCGGCGATGGAGCCGAAAACAACCCCGATCGTCATGGAGATCGCCACCGCCGCGATTCCGACAAACAGTGAAATTTTCGTCCCGTCGAGCACCCTGCTGAAAATATCCCTGCCGAGCTGATCGGTTCCGAACCAGTGCTGGCCGTTCGGCGCGATAAAGCTCTGAGACATATCCGAGGAATTGGGATCATACGGAAGGATCTGCATCCCCATCAGCTCGCTGACCCAGACAACCAGCGCGACAATCGAAAGAAGCAGGATCAGATACATTCCGGCGACCGCCGCTTTATTGGCTCTCAAAGCCTCCCACATCGCTTTGACCTGCGATTCCGGCTTATCCGTATCCTTCGCAGCCTGTACTGTGTTTTTGACTTCTTCTACCTGGCTCATACAGGCTAGACCTCCCTTTTCGCGTATTTGATCCGGGGATCAAGGAACGCATAGATAATATCCACCGCAAGGTTGACCAGAACATAGACAACCGCGACCAGCAAAACCACGCCCTGAACGACAGGAAAATCGGATTTCAAGATGCAGTTGACGGTATAAGCCCCGATTCCCGGCCAGGAAAAAACGGTTTCCGTCAGCACGGCGCCGCCCAGAAGGCTGCCGAACTGAAGGCCGATCACGGTCACGATCGGAATCAGCGCATTGCGGAGCGCATGCTTGTGGATCACTTTCCGATTGGAAATTCCCTTCGCCCTGGCGGTCCGGATATAATCCTGATCCAGGCTTTCCAGCATGCTGGAGCGAGTCATCCTCGTGATGATAGCCATGGAGTACATGCCGAGCGCAAGCGCCGGCAAAACCAGATGGCGAAGCGAATCCGCCAACGCCTGCGTATTTCCGGAAGCAATTGAATCGATCAGATAAAAGCCCGTCATCGCGGGCGGCTGATAGAGAGGATTCAGCCTCCCCGTTGAAGGCAGCCAGTGCAGCGTGCCGGAAAACAGAATGATCAACAGGATGCCCAGCCAGAAAATCGGCATGGAAACGCCGATCAGAGCCAGGACTCTTCCTCCGTTGTCAAAAATAGAATTCTTTTTTACCGCGGAGACAACCCCAAGCAGGATTCCGATGACGGAAGCAAAAATAATCGCCGCAATCGCCAGTTCAATCGTTGCGGGGAAACGCGAGAAAATCTCCTGGGTAACCGGGGCCTTTGTATAATAGGAAGTTCCGAGATTCCCCGTCAGCGCATCCTTGATGTAATTGACATACTGCAGCCAAACCGGATCGTTCAGTCCGTTGGCCTGCCTCCAGGCCTGCATGGACTCCTGCGTTGCATGCTCCCCCAGGACAATCGGCGCAGGATCGGGAGAAAACACGCGCATAATCAGAAATACGATGATGGAAACGCCGATCAGAACCGGTATCAGCATCAATATCCTCTTGATGATATATTTGATCATTTGCATCAGCCTTTCCGCCTTAGGCACTCGATTTTAAACAGCAGCCCGCTGTTTAAAATCGAACGCCCTGCGGCTTTTGACAGAATCAATCTTTTTTTGCGCTAATAACAATCTTTGCCGGACACCGCCGCGCGGTGCCCGGCTTTTGACTGAATTGATTAATCTTTGGAGACGCCGGCCAGCGGAACGACACCGGTCACATGATAATAGAAGTCATGGACATCCGGACGGTAAGCGCAAAGATTCTGGGAATGGGAAATCGTCAGCCAGGGATTTTCTTCGGCCGCAATTTTTTCAAGCTGGGTGTAAATGGCATTTCGGGAATCGCCCTCCGGCGCGGCAAGGCCCTGTGCGATCAGTTTGTTGAACTCCGGATTCTTATAACGCGCCACATTCTGACTGGGATCGTCCACGGACAGCAGGCTCATGAAGTTGTCCGGGTCGCCGTTGTCTCCGGTCCAGCCGTAGAAGCAGATATCGTAGTCGCCTTCGGTCGCCTTCGACTTATAGGTGGTCCAGTCATAAGAATCGATCTTGCAGGTGACTCCGACCTTGGTGAGATATCCCTGAATCGCTTCCGCAAGCGCCTGGCCGTTCGCCGTGTTGTACGGTCTCGGGTTCGTATAGGTGATCATATGTACCTGAGTCAGTCCGGCAGCCTGCAGCGCCGCTTTCGCAGCATCCGGATCGTAAGAGGTCTGCGTAACGCTCTTGTCATAGCCATCGATAAAAGTCGGAAGGATCGAAGTGGCCGGGTCGGAATATCCCTGGTACAGGCTCTTGACCAGTTCCGGAACATTGACCGCCTGCGAGATCGCCTTGCGGAGCTTCGCGTCGTTGAACGGCGCCTTGCTGGTGTTGTAAGCCATATAGTTGGTCGTCATGCCTTTGGCCTGAAATAGCTTGTTGCCCGCGCTTTCAATCTGATTGACAACCGTCGCGTCAATCCCGTCGATCATGTCCGCTTCGCCGTTGTTCAGAGCCACGACGCGCGCGGAGTTGTCTGCAATGAATTTAAAGACAACGTTCTTGGTCTTCGCCTTGTCGCCCCAATAGCTGTCATCGCGGACCAAAACGACATCCTCGCCTTTATCCCAGCGGACAAACTTGTAGGGTCCCGTGCCGCAGGGAGCCTGGTTGACGTTATTGTTGTTGTCCTTCAGAGCCTTCGGGCTCACGACGGGGGCACCGAACACCATGGCCAGATTTTTCAGGAGCGGCGTGCAGGCGGCTTTCAGCGTGATTTTAACGGTGTTTTCATCTACCGCCTCGGCGCTTTTCACGGAACCGTAAACAAACGAAGCGTAAGACATGTCGCTTGTCACCTTCGGCGGAAGCTGGCGCTCGATGTTATAGACAACCGCATCCGCGTTAAAGTCGGTGCCGTCCTGGAACTTTACGCCCTCCTGCAGCTTGAAGGTGTAGGTAAGTCCGTCGCCGCTGACCTCCCAGCTTTTTGCAAGGCAAGGCTCTACCTTTGTGGAATCCTTGTCATATTTTAGCAAACCCTCGTAGATATTGCACGTAATTTTCGCCGATTCTCCATCGTCGACAAGCGCCGGGTCCAGGCCTCTCGGCTCAGCGCCCTGAGCATAGGTAAGAGTATCGCTCGCTTCGGATTTCTGACTGGAGGCAGCCCCCGACGCAGAACCGGACGCCGCGGAGCCGGAACCGGACCCATTTCCGGCGCATCCTGCAAGAGACGAGAATGCAATTGCACCGGCAAGCACAATTGGAATCCACTTGTTCATTTTCTTCAATTTCATAACACTCCCAACATTTTTCAAATTTTACTATGAACAGAAGGCGTTTGACCTATTTCCCTGTCAAACGCCTTCTTCCAATGAATTTTATTTTATCATGTTCCATTTATCCATTCAATAGTAAACATTTAAAAATCCTCAAAAATGGAGAAAAAATATTTTCCTCCTTCGTATGCTGCATTACAGAAAATAAATATTGCATCTCATGGTAAAACGGCGAATAAGAATCATATGAAAAAGCCGCAGGAAAAAAAGTTTAAAAATCGCTTGAATTTATCCAGAATAAGTTATAGCATAGTTTTGATGAATAATTGATATAATAAGTGATTATCACAAAAAAAGCATACAGTATTTATTGATTTATATAAAAGAATCTTTATTTTAAAAAGCTTTTTTGTTTTATATTGACAGTTTTGTACAAAACATGTAAAATGACTTCTTGGGAGTTTAAAACGATGACCCCCGATTCACTTTAATATTGATTACAAGAGTAGCATTGGACACATACTTCTTTTCACAAAATGGAAAACGCCTTCAGAAATCTGAAGGCGTTTTCCGTTTTTATTGTTATAAATCAAACGTCCAGAATTTTCAGGAATGATTTATTACTTTGGATTAATACTATTTATGGATGTTAGCACTTGCAAAAAATCCGCGAGACAGATTTTACTTGATAAAGCATTCTATTTAGAACAAATATTCGGTTGACATAATTTCCCTAAAGTGCTAAATTGAAATAGATAATTAGCACTCACCTATTGTTAACTGCTAAAATGCAGTTTATTCTTGTAAGCCATGGGGAGAGAAATAAGGAATTATGAGTAACTTTGAGACAAGGCTGAAAAACAACGACAACACGTACAAGGAGCTGTTTCTGCGCTATCCAAATAATCCGATTTTGACCGCGAAGGACTGGCCGTATGCGGTCAACAGCGTGTTCAACCCCGCGGCAACCGTATTCAACAACAAAATTCTGCTGCTCGCAAGAGTGGAGGACCGCAGGGGATTTTCCCATTTTACCAAAGCCGTCAGTGACGACGGCGTAACAAACTGGCAGATCGACAAATGCCCCACGCTGGAGGCAAATCCGGACTATCCGGAGGAGGCCTGGGGAATTGAGGACCCGCGCATCACCAGAATTGACGAGATGAACCGCTGGGCCGTGGTTTATACTTCCTTTTCGCGCTCCGGCCCGACGGTTTCCCTGGCCCTGACCAAAGATTTCGTCAACTTTGAAAAAACGGGCTCCATCATGCCTCCGGAAGATAAGGACGCCGCATTGTTTCCCAGAAAGTTCAAAAACAAATGGCTGTTGATTCACCGTCCGATCGGGACGCACATCGGAAGCGTCTCCAGGCTTGGGCCGGGCGCGCACATCTGGGTCTCGTGCTCCGGCGACCTGAAATATTGGGGCGACCACAGCATCCTGATCAACGCCCGAAACGGCGGCTGGTGGGATGCGAACAAAGTCGGCCTCTGCGCCCAGCCTCTGGAAACCTCGGAGGGCTGGCTGATCCTTTACCATGGAGTAAGGCGTACCGCCTCCGGTTCCATCTACCGGCTGGGCCTCGCCCTGCTCGACCTTGAAAATCCCTGGAAAGTGCTTCACCGGGGGGACGAATGGATTTTTGGGCCGGAGGAAAGCTACGAGCGCGAGGGCGACGTCCGCGATGTCGTCTTTCCGTGCGGCTGGGTAATGGATAAAGCATCCGGCAAAGTGAAGATGTATTACGGCTGCGCGGATACCTGCATCGCCCTTGCCAGCGCATCCATCAGCGATTTGCTGGAATATATCAGAAGCTGCCCGGAACCGAAAGAACTTGAGTGATCTGCGGCCGGGAAAAATAAAAACCTAACGAAGGAGGAATTTATATGAAAGCACTGTTTTTGGCGGGAGGAAAAGGCACGCGCCTCAGGCCCCTTACGGATCATCTTCCGAAGCCGATGGTGCCTGTCATGGGCCGTCCGCTGCTGGAGCGCAGCCTGGAGGACCTTCGGAAATGCGGAGTCAGCGAGGTTGTGTTCAGCACATGCTACCGTGCCGACGATATCCAAAAATATTTTTCCGCAAACGAGGGGCGCGGCATGACGATTAAATACGTCTGTGAGGATATCCCCTTGGGCACCGGCGGAGCAATCAAGAACTGCGCAGGCTATTTCGACGATACGTTCCTGATTTTCAACTCCGACATTGTAAGCAATCTCGACTTAGGGGCTCTGATCCGTTTCCATAAATCAAAACACGCGGATGTGACAATCGCCGTAACGCGGGTCCCGAACCCGTCCAGTTACGGGGTAATTGAATATGACGAATTCGGTTTTGCAACTTCATTTACGGAAAAACCGAAGCCGGGAGAAGAAAAATCCGATTTTATCAACGCCGGCATCTATGTTTTTGAGCCGAAAGTCCTGGATCTGATCCCTTCCAGGAGAGTCGTTTCCATCGAAAAGGAAATTTTCCCTGCCCTCTTGCAGAACGGCTATAAAATTGCGGTATACCGGGGAGGGACCTATTGGATCGACATTGGAACACCCGAAAAATATATGCAGGTCCATTCCGATATCTTCAGCGGCCTGTGCAGGGTCCCGGAAAATAACTTCAGGGCGAATAAAGTGTTTGGCCGCGGAAAAACTGAGATTCATGGAACCTCAAAAGTGATCGGCCCCGTATGGTTTGGAGAAAATGTGCGGATCGGAGCCAACGTAACCATAGGTCCGAACGTCGTGGTGGGCGACGGCTTTGAAAGCGGAAGGGGATGTGTGATCACCGACAGTATTCTCTGGAACGACGTATCGATCGGCAGCGGAGTCAGCATTTCCAAATCGGTCGTCACGGCCGGGTGTCATATTGGAAGCGGAATCCAGTGCGCGAACACCATCTATTCGCAGGAGAGCAAACGGCATCTGGTGATCTGAGCCGCCGTTACTCACAAAAGAAAGGATTGTACAAATTGAACCAAGAAAAGAAAATCAACATCCTGTTTCTAAGCACCTATCCGCCCAGAGCCTGCGGAATCGCCACTTTCACACAGGATTTGATCTGCGAACTGGAAAAAACCGGCCGCGTCAACGCCGCGGTGGCGGCGGTCAGCGATTCGGAATATTCCTATCCCCCAAAAGTGCGGTTTACAATTGAACAGCAGAATGAAGACGCTTATGCCGAAGCCGCGGAGAAAATCAACAGCTCCGGCTTCGATCTTTTAATGGTGGAACACGAATATGGGATCTTTGGGGGCAAATGGGGCAGTTACCTTCTGAATCTTACCAGCCGCCTGAAAATTCCTTATTTTGTCACGCTGCACACGGTGCTGCCCAGTCCAGGCGAACAGCAGCGGGAAATCATGAGGGATGTGGCTTCGGGAAGCCGGAAAATCATCACCATGGCGGGCAATACCGTAGATATCCTGAAAAGCGTCTATCAGATCGACCGGGCAAAAATCGAAGTGGTTCACCACGGGGTTCCTGAATATCCGGCCGCCGAACGGGATACTTTGAAAAAGGAACTGGGACTGACCGGCCGTTTTATCGTCAGCACCTTCGGTCTGATCAGCCCTGGAAAAGGGCTGGAATACGGGATTGAAGCAATTGCAAGAGTGGCAAAAAAGCACCCTGAGATCCTTTATCTGATTCTCGGCCAGACGCATCCTGTGATCAAGCGGAAGGACGGTGAAAAATACCGCGAGAAGCTGGAACGGACCGTGAAAAATTTCGGACTTGAGGAAAAAGTCCGTTTCGTCAACCGCTATTTGAAAATCGAAGAAATCATCCGGTATCTTCAGCTGTCGGACGTCTATATGACTCCCTACCTGGGCAAAGACCAGGCCGTCAGCGGAACTCTGGCCTACGCGGCCGGATATGGCCGCGTCATCATATCAACGCCTTACCTGTACGCCCAGGAAATGCTTTCCGGCGGCAGAGGGCTTCTGGCTGATTTCCGCAGTCCCGCGGCGCTGGCGGAGCAAATCGAAGAGGTGATGAACCACCCGGAGGAACAGGAGGAAATGGAAAAGCGCACGCTCGAACTCGGAAAAACAATGTATTGGGGGCAGGTTGCCCACAATTATCTCCGCATTTTTCAAACCGAACTGCAAAACGGAAAGGAACCGCAGGAATGAATGGAATGATCGACGACCGGCATGTATTCCGCATGACCGACGACACCGGTATGTTTCAGCACGCCGTATGCGGAGTACCTGACCCAACGGAAGGCTACACTCTGGACGACAACGCGCGCGCGCTGATTATGGCGGCCCTGCTCTATCAGAGATCACCGGAAAAAAAGTACGAAGACCTTCTTTACCGCTACACTTCTTTTCTTCTCTATGCCCAAAAGCGGGGCTGGTTCCGCAACTTCATGGGATATGACCGAAGATTTCTGGAAAAGCGCGGCTCGGAGGATTCCTTCGGCCGCTGCATCTGTTCTCTCGGATACGCCGCGGCCTGCGCGGAACTTCCCGATTCAATCGGCCAGACAGCCAAAAAGCTGCTGCTTAAAACGTACCAAAGCTGTTCCAGCCTGTCTTTTCTGAAGGGAAAAGCGTATGCGCTGACAGGGCTGCTGCTGTGGGGGGACCCCGCGGGGCTGCCGGGAACTGAAATGTTGACAGAATCCATCGTCGATACATATGCGCAGTGCCGCAGAGAGGATTGGCGATGGTTCGAGGAGCAGATGACGTACTGCAGCGGCATCCTCCCCCTTTCCCTGCTGTTTGCCTACCAAAGGACCCGCCGGAAGCAAACCCTCCGCGTCGCGCTGGAAAGTCTGGACTTTCTGCTGTCCGTTACCATCCGGGACGGCATTTTCCGCCCGATCGGATGCAAAGGCTGGTATCCCAAGGGAGGAACTCCCGCCGAATTCGACGGGCAGCCCGTGGAGGCCTGCTGCACGATGATGGCCTGCCTGGCCGCACACAGGTTGACGGGCAGCATAAAATACCGGGATTCCGCAGCCAATTGTTACCGCTGGTACCTGGGTGACAATTCCCTGCGATTGCCGATGATCGACCCCGAAACCGGGGGCTGCCGCGACGGGCTCACGAAGAATGGCGTCAACCGCAACGAAGGGGCGGAAAGTATCGTCTGCTGGCTGATTGCGGCACTGATGGCGGAGCGGGAAAAATTGACGGAAGAATCGTCCGAAGAGCCGTACTCAAAACAGGCGAAACTTATTACGGAATAGAATTTTGAAGAAAGGCCGGAAAAGAATCTTTCAGATCCCCTTCCGGTCTTTCTTTATGCCTTTGCTCCGCGCCGTCCCTTTTCACGGACAAAGATCAGACGGACATGGCCGTCTTTGCTGCGGCTGCATCGGATCTCAAACACTTTTAAAGAGTTGATAAACGGCGTCAGTTTTTTGAACCCGTAATTGCGCACGTCGAAATCCGGATAACGCTTGTTCAGGATATTGCCCACATCCCCAAGCGCGGCCCAGCCGTCATCGTCGGATGTTTCGTCCACGATGGTCCGTATGGTATTCCGTACCTCGTCCAGCGACGTGTGGTCCACTCCGCTGACTTCCGCCGGCACCACCGAAGTCTGGTCATCCGGCAGATTCGGCGCCTGCGCAAGGATCTCAAGATATTTGAATTTGTTGCATGCGGCAATAAAAGCGTTTGGGGTCTTCTTTTCTCCCATTCCGACCACATACATTCCCGATTCCCTTAATCTGGCAGCAAGGCGGGTAAAGTCGCTGTCGCTCGACACGATGCAGAAGCCCTCGATGTTGCCGGCGTATAAAAGATCCATCGCATCGATGATCATCGCCGAATCGGTGGCGTTTTTCCCCGTGGTGTACCCATACTGCTGGATCGGCGTGATGGAATTGTCCAGAAGGACATTTTTCCAGGAACTCATTGTCGGCTTGGTCCAATCCCCGTAAATCCTCTTAATGGTCGCAACTCCGTCGTTCGATATTTCATCCAAAATGAATTTAACATATTTCTCGGAGACATTGTCCGCGTCAATCAAAACCGCGAATCGCTTTTCTTCAGCCATATATTCACCTCAACTATCAGTTCTTTCTATTGTACCAAAATCCACGGGTTCCGTCCAGACCTTTCGCAAACGGGAGACGGGTCATTGGGCAAGAAGATCGGTCTTTTCGGCGTGCCCCGAATAGGTGGGAACCAACTCATGCACCAATTCCATCATTTTCAGATTGTCGGCTCCGGCCACCCGCCGAAGTTCCTCCAGCTGAGATAAAAAGGTATTTTCATCAAATGGAATCGGATTCCCGATATAAATGAGCTCGTGGGAAGTTTTCTGGCAGCCGCCCTCGCTGTCAAGCAACAGTTCCTCATACAATTTTTCCCCGGGCCGCAGACCCGTGTATTGAATTTTGATGTCCTCGTCCGGCCTCAGGCCGGAAAGGCGGATCAGATTCCTTGCGAGGTCGTCAATTTTTACCGGCTGGCCCATGTCCAGGACAAAAATCTCTCCGCCCCTGGCCATGCCCCCGGCCTGAATCACAAGCCGCGCCGCCTCCGGAATCGTCATGAAAAAGCGCACGATTTCTGGGTCCGTCACGGTGACGGGGCCGCCCTCCTCGATCTGGCGCATGAAAAGCGGGATCACGCTTCCGCTGCTGCCCAGAACGTTGCCGAACCGCACGGCGACAAACCCCGTCTTGCTGTGCCGGCTGAAATACTGCATGATCAGCTCGCAGATCCGTTTGGTCGCCCCCATGATGTTGGTCGGATTGACCGCCTTGTCCGTGGAAATCAGAACCATGCGCCTGACCTGGAATTCATCGCAGGTCTGAGCGACATTCAACGTGCCGAACACATTGTTTTTCACCGCTTCGCCCGGGCTCAGCTCCATCAGGGGAACGTGTTTATGGGCGGCCGCGTGGAACACAACATCCGGCCGATACGCGGAAAAGACGCTGCGCACGCGCGCCCTGTCGCGCACCGAACCGATCACCACGTCCATGTCCAGCTTTGGAAACCTGCGGTGCAGTTCATTTTGAAGATCATAAGCATTATTCTCATAAATATCGAATACAATCAGTTTTTTCGGATGAAAGAGTGCAATCTGGCGGCAAAGCTCGCTGCCGATGGAGCCGCCGCCTCCGGTGACGAGGATGGTGCGGTTTTTCAGATATCCGCTGATGCTCTCGACATCAAGCCGGATTTCGTCGCGGCCCAAAAGGTCGACGATATTCACATCGCGGACCTTGTGCGGGTCCGCGTTCCCCTCCAGGATTTCATACAGAGCCGGAACGGTTTTCAGCTTGCAGCCCGTCGCCGCGCAGATGCGCAGAATCTCCTGCTTGTCCCTGTTCGGCGCGGTCGCAATCGCCAGGATGATCTGATCGACGCGGTAACGGTCGACCAGTTTCCGGATGCTCTCCCGGCCGCCGGCGACCTTCACGCCGTTGATGCGGGTCCCGCGCTTCTTTCTGTCGTCGTCCACCGCAACGACGGGAGTTCCCTGCGACTGGGGAGAAGACTTCAGATCCTTGATAATCATGGAGCCCATCTCCCCCGCCCCGATCACCATAACCCTGCTGAACTGGTTGGAATCCCCGCGCAGAACTTTGTTCATCCGCCTGTGTGCCAGCCGGAAGCCAAAGCGTGAAGCGCCGATAAAGAACAGCGTCAAAACCCATCCCATCACATAAACGGTGATCGGAAAGCGCTGGATGGGGTCGCCGAAAGAATCCCTGAGAATGCGGGGAAACACGGTGTACCCCATCATCGTAACGATCAGGCATGCCGTCGTGGTCCCAAAAAAAATCTGCAGCAGCTCATCCAGACTTGCGAACTGCCACATTGTGCTGTAAAAGCGAAAAAGGGCAAAGACGGCAAGGCAGATCAAAGTCATCCAGGGAATGCACAGACGGAAAGAATCAATATAGAAAAACGGAACTCCTCCCTCGTCAAAAAAACGAAGTACAAAGGAAATCCAATAGCTGAAAAAGACGCAGATCGCGTCAATGATAATTTGCGGGATCAGCTTTTTGAACCCGTCCCTTTTACTGATCATCGAATTACTCCAATACTTAAGTTTTTAACCGGTTTAGTATAGCACAAACTCCCTATGAAATAAACAAACAATTTCTAAATTTTGAAGTGAGACATGGAGTATTTGTCCATTTTCAGTCTTTATTCGTTATTTTGTCCAAAATTTTAAGAGGGATTCCACTCAAAATGCAAATAACTTCTGAAAGCCGGTCCGCCTCCTCCCGGTCATGGGTGACGAGTATTTTGAGCTTTCCGGCCGTCGTTTTCTCAATCAAATCGGCGATTTTCCTTCTGCTGCGCGAATCCAGCCGCTGGAAAGGCTCGTCCAGCAGGAACAGGTCGCCGCCGAACGCAAGAGCCCGGGCAATCGCAACGCGGCGCCGCATCCCCCCGCTGAGCTGACAGGGGTATTGATCCTGTGCGCCGTCCAATCCCACGCGGCGCAGCCATTCCAACGCCTGCGGCATCCTGTTCCGTCCGGGCAGGACGGCGGCTATATTCTGTGCCGCGGTGCTCCAGGGCAGCAGCCTGTCCTCCTGAAACAGATACGAAATCCGAAGGTTCTCCGCTCCGGAGATCCATCCGGCGTCAAGTGTTTCCAGTCCGGCGATGCAATTCAGAAGCGTCGATTTGCCGCAGCCGGAAGGCCCGAACAGACAGACGGTGCCGGAGTCGGGAAAAGACAGGGACAGCCCGTCCAGGACTTTAACGCTCTTATACGACTTAAACGCGTTTCGAATTTCAATCCCCATTGCGTTCCTCCCCGGAATAAAATCCGTAGCGCCTCCCCGCATATTTTACCACGCGCAGCAACGCCTGTTCCAGCAATACGCTGAGAACGATGACAACCGCGGTCCACGAGAACAGGTCCGCTGTTTCCAGATAGATCTTTGAATTGTAGATCTCGCCGCCAAGAGACAGGGGAAGCGAGGAAAGGACCTCCGCTGCGACCCCGCCCTTCCAGGCCATCCCCATCCCCGTGGTGCAGGCGGCGGTGAAGTACGGCAGGACGGACGGCAGATAAACCCTGCGCACGGTTCCGATTCTTCCGAAACGATACAGCTCCGCCATCTGTAAAAGTCTTCGGTCCGTCTTCCTTATCCCTTCCGATACATTCGCCCACAGGATCGGAAGCACGATCAGCGCGGATGCAAAGGATGGAACCTGAGATGTTTTCATCCAGACCAGGGCAAGAATAATGAAAGAGGCAACCGGAGTCGCCTTCATGATGCCGATGACCGGCCGGAGCAGCGCATTTCCGACGGAGCTGGTCTCCGTCAGGACAGCGGCTCCGCATCCTAAAATCACTCCAAGAAAAAAGCCTTCCGTAATTCGGCACACGGAAAGAAGGACCGTCAGCCAAAAATTTCGCTGACGGACCAAATCGAGCAGCCGACACAGGACTTCCGCCGGGGAAGCGACCAGAATTTCCTGGCCTGCCGCCAGATAAGCCCATTGCCAAATGCCGATCCAAAATAAAGCGGAAAAGGCTCCGACGGCAACCCGCCGGAACCTTTTCTTATTTCTGATAATAGAAATCATCTGCCGGCAATTTTCCTCCCACCGATTTCGGGTTCTCCTGATACAGGACCTTTAGAAAATCAGGAATTTTTTCCTTCATTTCCGCTCCGTCCAGATAGACGATCGCGCAGTTCGGAATGGCTTTCTTCGCGACGGAACTGTCCATGATCCCGAAATCCTGGGACAGCTTCGCCGCCTGCTCCACATTGGAATTCGCATATTCCGCGGAAGCCTTGTAATCGTCCAGGAAAGCGTCGAACGCCGCCTTGTTTTCCTCCGCAAATTTTTTCCTGACGATGAGGCAGCCCATGGTAAGCACGCTCTTGTCCCCCGCCGCTTTCTTCCACTCCTGCGTCAGATCCAACGCGATTTTCGCGGAGCTGTCCTTTGCCAGTACCTGCGTGACGAAAGGCTCCGGCAGCACGGCGATTTTCGCCTTTCCGGCAATCATCAGGGAAGCCAGCTCCGCATGCTCCGATTTATATTCCACCTGAACATCCTTCCCCGGTTCCAGCCCGTTCTGGCGGAGAATATAGTTCAGCGCGTACTCCGGCGTGGCTCCCTGACCGGAGGCGTAGACCGTCTTTCCTTTCAGATCCGATATTTTGCCTACGGTTTCCCCTCCCTCGGTCAGAACATACAGGACGCCCAGCGTCGTCACGGCAGCAAGACGAACGCCGCCGTTCGTCTTATTGTACAGGGTCGCCGCAAGATTGGTCGGCGCCGCCGCCACATCGACTTCTCCGCTGCTGATCTTCGCCACGATTTCATCCGGGGAAGAAACCAGGGTGAACCGATCGTCCCCGGACGCGGCTCCAGCCTTGCTGTCGCTCATCAGCTTCACCATGCTCAGGCCCGTAGGCCCTTTCAGGCCGGCAATACGGATCACCGTTTTGGCAGCGGACATACTGCTTCCGGCTGAGGAAGCCGCCTCTGAGGAAGACGCGGAACCCGAAGATGCGGTTCCGTTTGCGGAACAGCCCGCCCCTGTCAGCAGCAGCGAGACCGCAAGTGCAAAAGCCGCGATCCGTTTCGATAATTTCATAAAAATACCCCTTTCGCAATTCAGGATTCCTGTCAGAAACCCACGTTTTTTAAACCCTCCGGATTTAAAATCTCAACCAGCCGGCCGGTGCGCCGGATCAGCCTTTTTTGCGTCAGCGCATTCAGGGCCCGGTACAGGGACGCACGGCCGACGCCGAGCGTGTCGGAAAGCTGTGTCAGGGAATATGGAAGTTTCACGGAACTCTTTTTGCCTTCCTCCAAAGTGACCAGGAACTGTGCAAGTCTGGTTTCGGCCGATCCTCCGGTGAAATGGTCAATACAGGTATTCAGATAACGGATCCTGCCGGAAAGAAAGGCGATATAATTTTCCGCGACGCGCGGCTCCCGATCAATCAGGTCCCTGAGCAGACTCTGAGGTAAAAACAAAACCCGGCTGCGGCGCGCGGCCACAATATCCGAAACATACCTGCCGGAGTCTCCGAACATTCCCGCCACCCCGAAAACACCGCCCCTTTCAAAGGTGTTCAGGACAATCCCCTGTCCATCCTCTTCCCCTTTGACCGCCCTGAGCCTGCCGGACAAAACTATGCCGATGCTTTTTCGGAAATCTGTTCTCGTGTAGACAGGTTCTCCCGTTTCAAACTCTGCGCACGTACAGGAAGGAGAGGCAAACGCTGATTCGGACAGCTCCGCACCGACTCCGCGGAACAGAAATATGCCGGAAAGGATTTGCCCGTCTTGTTTTGTTTTTTTCAGCTCTTTCATATTTCCTCCAAACTGTATCATTTGATACAGCCGTCCTTGCATAGTATAAAAGAAAACCCTAAATTAGTCAATGGAAGCCATAAAAATCGGCGCAGAAAGCCGGATAAAAAAAGCACCGCCGATGGCGGTGCCAAAAAATGCGAAAGAAGTAGTAATTTATTCGTCCTTGGTGCAGGATTCGCAGGTGCACTCGGCCTCCTGCGCCTCATCCAAATCAAATTCCAGCGTCTCGCCGCAGTTGGGGCAATCTATTTGCCCGTCGCGGGCCAGATCTTCCGACAGGCAAACCGTCTCATGGCAATTCGGACAGGTGACCTCATAGTAGCATTCGGCATCGCCGATGTCTTCCTCGTCATCATCGGCATCCTCATCGTCCTCAACGCCGTCCTCTTCATCCCCGTCGTCATAAAAATCGTCTTCAAGGGAACCAAGATCCTCATCAACGGCGTCCAGCTGATCCGCCATGTCGTTCATATTGTCTTCCATTTCCGTCATGGTCAGCGTCATGTCGTCCAGAAGATCAATGATCGCATTCAAAACTTTGACTTCCTTTTTGTTTTCATCGAGCTCCAGACCTTCCGCCAAACCCCTGATGTAGGATACCCGTTCTGTGTTTTTCATAACAGCGCCCCCTTCTATTATTTGTTCGGTTTCTTAAAGAATAGTATCAGTTAAGCACGTTCCATATATTCACCGGTTCTGGTGTCAATACGGATTTTTTCGCCTTCGTTGATAAACAGAGGCACTCTGATTTCGGCGCCGGTCTCCACTGTGGCCGGTTTGGTCGCATTGGTCGCAGTGTCCCCTTTAAAGCCCGGATCCGTTTTAACAATATCCAGCTCCACAAAATTCGGCGGTTCAACCCCGAAAACATTCCCTTTATAGGAAAGGATCTTGCAGTCCATATTTTCTTTCACGAATTTAAAGTTGTCGCCAAGGACCGAAGCGCTGATCGGAATCTGTTCGAAGGAATCCGGGTCCATAAAATAGTACAGATCCCCGTCGTTATAAAGGTACTGCATGTCCTTGCGTTCAATAAACGCGGTCGGGAATTTATCGTTCGGATTGAAGGTGCGTTCCGTCACCGCTCCGGAAATGACGTTGCGGATCTTGGTGCGTACAAAAGCCGCGCCCTTGCCGGGCTTAACGTGCTGAAATTCAATAATGGAATAAACGTTGCCGTCCATCTCAAACGTCGCGCCATTCCTGAAATCGCCTGCTGATATCATTGGTTTAATCCTCCGTTTATTTTTTCCTGTAAGATAGTTTATAATATTTAAGACGCTTTTTCAAGCGGATTTTAACAAAATTGCCCGCAAAAAGAAGGAAAAGAATTCGCTAAATCAGATCACAAAGCGCATCGAGCGCCAAAAGATAGCTGGTTTTTCCAAATCCGGCAATCTGCCCCGCGCAAACCGCAGAAATGACGCTTTTGTGACGGAATTCCTCTCTGGAGTAAATATTGCTCATATGAACCTCGACAAAAGGAATCCTGACGCTTGCAATCGCGTCGCGCAGCGCATAACTGTAATGCGTCAGCGCCCCCGCGTTGATGACGACCCCGTCGTACACCCCCCTCGCCGCATGGATCCGGTCAATCAGATCACCCTCATGGTTGGATTGAAAAATGTCGCAGTCAAAGCCCACGCTCTGAGCATGCTCCGTGATCTGACGGCTGACGCTTTCCGCGGTCTCGTCGCCGTAAACACCCTTTTCGCGGATGCCGACCATATTCATATTTGGCCCGAGAAGAACCAGGATTTTTTTACGGCCCAAAATGCGTCACTCCTTTTTCAGGTATTGACTTCCACAGCTTATTTCTCTGATCTTTTTTCTGATGGGCTGCTCCAAAGCGCGGCGCAGACGAAAAGAAAGAGTTTGCTCCGTGCCGACCGGAACCAGCAGAATCGATTTAAGGCCGGCCCAGTTGGCGCCAAAAACGTCCGTAAAAATCTGGTCGCCCACCACTACGGCCTCCTCCGGTTTGACGTTCAGCCGTTTTACGGCGCGGCGGTACGCAGCCGGAAACGGCTTCAGCGACAGGGAAAGGAACGGCAGCCCATATTGGGCCGCAAAGGGTTCCACGCGTTTTTTAAAATTGTTTGAAACCAAAACGAGGCGGATTCCCGCCCCCCGCATGTACTTTGCCCATTCGATCGTACCGGGAAAGGGCGTTTGGGAACCGTGAAGGGCAAGCGTGTTGTCCACATCCAAAAGAATTGCAGTTGCGTGCATCGCGTGGATCAGTTCCGGAGTGATATCCGTCGCTTTCTGAACGGAAACGGTCGGCAAAAGCATCGACAAAAAGACACCCCCCTTGTACGCATACTGTAACTCCGTTTAAAAAAGCGGGCATAAGCCCGCTTTTTCACTATCATTCGGCAACAAGCACTGCTTATTTAAACTTGCGTTTGCGTGCCGCTTCGGATTTTTTCTTCCGCCTGACAGAGGGCTTTTCATAAGCTTCCCTCTTGCGAACTTCCGCGATCACACCGGCTCTGGCGCACTGCTTTTTAAAACGCCTGAGGGCGCTGTCCAGAGACTCATTCTCTTTTACTCGGATTTCAGCCATTTATCTTCCCTCCCATCCGCCGAAAGGCAGGGGTTTTGTAAGTCATATTACATAGAATAATTATATAGGTATTGCCTGAATCTGTCAAGTCAAATATGGCAGATTCGCGGGCTGCCGAGGGATTTAGTCATGAGATTACGAAATAGTATACCTAAAAAATAAAATTTAATGAATTATAAAACACTCGCTTGACCACATTGTCCCCGGACACAGGCCGTCTGTTTTTAAAACGGGACCCGGCATCACTGAAATCTTCTTCTGCTCTTGACACGCACTGTGAAAAATGATAGAATAATTGTCACGCCATATAAAAATGTAAATAGGGGTATAGCTCAGTTGGTAGAGCAGTGGTCTCCAAAACCACGTGCCGAGGGTTCAAATCCTTCTGCCCCTGCCACTACAAAACCCGCATGGATACTGGTTTTCAGCGTTTATGCGGGCCTTTTCTATGTTGAATAAGAAAATATTATTCTAAAAATTAATGAAACGGATTGTTTTATCGCATTTGGGGAGTCATGCAACACAAAAAGCACAGCAAAATTTTTTATAACTCACTGATGAAACGGCGTTATTAACGACAAAAGGGATCGCTTCGCTTGGGAAGCTCTCCCTTTTGTCGTTGAAGCACTGGAAAAAAGCGCATTTCGGACGCATGTTAATCAAGAAATTTATTACTTGAACCGAACGCCCAAACTGTTTTCCATGCGCATTGCTCACGCGTTTTTCGCGCCTGCTCCGGTTTTGCCGCACTTGATCCATTTCAAAAACGAGTGCCTGCCACCTCGGCCATTGTCGGAATAGAATCGAAAGCCCCTTTTTTTGTTATGGACAGGGCGGACGCAGCCGCCGCGATGCGCAGCGCTTCCCGGGTATCGTTGTTCTCCAGCGCGGCAGCCAGGAAGTAACCGGTAAAAGTATCTCCCGCGGCAGTTGTATCCACCGGTTTTACGGACGGAAATGCATCCTGATAGAGGATCTCCCCATTTTGGACACAGTATACGCCATTTTTTCCCATGGTCATTACAACCGTCCCACGGGGGCATATTCTCTGGAGCTGGCCAAGGCAGGCTTTTTCCGTCGCCTCGCGGGCGATCTGTCTTGCTTCCACTTCGTTGACAAACAGCCAGGAGGCTGTCTCCAGCATTTTCTCCGTGATTCCTTCATTCATCGGAGACGGATTCAGCGCGATCCGCAGGCCGGCCCGGTCCGCCTGCCCGATCAGATAGGAAAGATTGCTGATTTCGTTTTGGACAATCAGGACGTCGCCGGGTCCGAAATGGGTCAAAGTCTCGTCGATCATTTTTCGCGATACCGCTTGATTTGCCCCTCCGAACAGCAAAATGCAGTTTTCGCCCCGCCGGTCGATCTGGATGACGGCGCTGCCCGTCGGCACGGAAAGAGTGCGGATATAAGTGGAATCCACTCCGATTTCCGCGCATTTCTCAAGGAATTCAGCTCCGTCGGTGCCGATGCACCCGGCCAGGCAGACTTTGCGCCCGGCCCTGGCCACCGCGACCGCCTGGTTAAAGCCTTTCCCCCCGCAGTGGTTTTCCACCGACAGCGCAGAACAGGTTTCTCCAGGGCTTACAAATCCACTGACATTGTAAATATGATCGAAATTCATCGAGCCAAAGCAAAGAATTTTCATTTTTCTAAATATGGAGTGATCCGGGCGTAAAGCTCTTTTTTCTCCGCCTCATCCAGATCGATCAGCGGCGCGCGCATGTGCCCGCCCGCAAGCCCCCTGAACTGCAGAACCGCTTTAAAGATTCCCATATCCGCTCCGCTCTGCATGATTTCACAGATTTCATTCGCAATCTTTTGCTCCTGTAAGGCTTTTTTCATATCGCCTTCCCGATAGGCCTTATAAATGTTGACAAAGTGTTCCGGCATCGGCCCGGAGCAGCCGGATACCGTGCCCTCGCATCCCATGGTAAGTGCCGGCAAAAACAGGCGGTCCGCCCCAAAAAGGACGGAAAAATTTCCGTTGTTCAGATTCAGGTAATCCTTCAGCCGGATCATATCCGAATAACTGTACTTAATCCCAACGATATTTGGGCAGGTCTCGATCAGTTCAGCCACCAGGCTCGGTTTGAGGTCGTTGGCCGCGCACTGGGGAATGGAATAAAGATATATGGGAAAGTTCTTCGACACGCTGGCCGAAACCTTCTGATAGTACTGCAGCATGGCTTTGTCTTTGACTCCAAAAAAGGCGGGCGTCACGACTCCGATCCCGTCGGCGCCTATTTTTTCGGCATGCCGCGCCAGCCGGACGGTCTCCTTCAGAGTCATCGCTCCCACATGGATAAAGACGGTCGCTCTTCCGGCCGCAGCGCGCAGCACGGTTTCAGCGGCCAGTTCCCGTTCCTCCGGCGTCATGTTGAACATTTCGCCGGTGGTTCCGCATGGGTAAAGGCAGTCCACGCCTTTGGAAATGTCGAATTCGACCTGTTCTTCCAGCGCTTTTACATCGACTTTGTCGTTCGCGTCGAACGGGGTTGTCATAGCCGTAATGACACCAAACATCTTTTTCATCTATTTTATCTTCCTTTCACCGGTTCAGCCAATTCTGTGGGTTTCCGCCGTTCAGGACGTCGATCACGGCCTGCGCGGTCATCATGCTGATCGCCTTGTAAGTCTCGGCGGTCTCCGCTCCCGTGTGCGGGGTGCATAAAATCCCCTCCGTATGCAGGACGGGATCATCCGGCGGCAGGGGTTCCTTTTCATAAACATCCAAAGCCGCCCCCCGCAAAACGCCCTCCTTGACCGCCCTGCACAGAGCTTCGGTGTCCACCAGGACTCCCCGCGCGGTATTGACCAGATAGGCTCCCCTTTTCATTTTAGCGATCAGTTCAGCGTTTACGATATGATAAGTGGAAGGGATGCTCGGCATATGTATGCTCAAAATGTCGCTCTGCAAAAGGATGGTATCCAGATCCGTCATGAGGACGCCGAGTTTCTCTGCCTTCGCAAAATCCGGCAGAGGATCATAGGCCAGAAGGCGCGCCTCAAAGCCGGAAAGCTTTTTCGCCACCTTGCCGCCGATATCGCCAAAGCCGAGAAGTCCGACGGTCTTTCCTTTCAGCTCATGACCGACCCTGCGCGCCCATTCTCCCCCGCTCAGTCTGCGGTTCAGATCAGGAATATTCCGCAGGGCGTTCAGGATCAGCGCGGCGGCCAGCTCCGCAACGGCGTTGGAATTCATCCCCCGCGCATTCACCACCTTAACGCCATGCTTTTTCGCGGCCTGAAGGTCGATGTTGTCTGTCCCAACGCCGAAGCGGGCCAGCACCTTCAGTTTCGGCGCGATGCCGAACACCTTTTCATCCCAGAGATCCATGCCGATAATGGCCGCGTCGATCACGGGCGCCCACTGTTTTAATTGTTCAAAAGAAAAATACGGGATATCGCTGTCGCCTAGAATCACCTCATGGCCGTTCTCTTTTAAAAGGTTCAGGGCATCCGCGCACAGGCTTTGGAAATGCGAAGCGGTAATCAAAACTTTCCCCATTTCTTCGCTCCTTTCTAAGCATCGTTCCGATTTAAACCATTTCTGATTTTTTCAACTTTTTCCTGATATTCACTTTGTTTCAGAAAGACCGGCCTCGGCTCGTCCGTCAGAAACATTTTTCCCCAATCTTTTCCGTCCTTGTATTTTGGAACGATGTGGACGTGCAGGTGTGTGCCGAGATCGCCGAGAATCAGATAATTGATCTTGTCCGGCGCATAAATCCCGTTCAGAACACAGGCGGCCCGATGGACGCTCCGCATAATCGCGCCGAATTCCTCGGGCGGCAGATCGGTCGCCCTTTTGACATGGCGCTCGGCGGCAAAAAGCAGTCTGCCGGGATGCGTCTGGTCCTTGTGAAAATACAGCGTTCCGCCCGGCATGGCGGCGATCCGAATCAAATCCGGACGCAGTTCGTCACCGCCGCAGAATTTACAGATTTCACTCATTTGTTCCGCCCCCGGCTTTGATTGCTTTTTTCCTGGCGGCCCTTTCTTTCACAAGCGGCAGCACGAAAGGATAAAACACGGAAAGGACGGAGAGCACGATGAAGATGCAGGAGATAGGGCGGGTGAAAAATGTGGTCCAGTCGCCGCCCGCAAGAACCAGCGAACGCCTGAAATTTTTCTCAAGAATATTCCCGAGGATCATGCCCAAAATGATCGGAGGCACGGAAAAATCCATTTTGATCAGGAAATAGCCTAAAATGCCGCATATGATCATGAGATAAACGTCGCCGATCGTGTGGTTCACGGCGAATGTGCCGACGAAGCAGAACACAAAAATCAGCGGATCCAAAATAACTTCGGGTACGCTTGAAATCTTGGTAAAGATCTTGATTCCGCCAAAACCGCAGATGGCCATGAAAATGTTCGCCGCGAACATGCCCAGAATAATCAGATAGACCTTCTCGGGATTCTCAGACATCAGCAGCGGGCCCGGCGTGATCCCCAACATCATCAGGCAGCCGAGCATGATGGCGGTGCAGGCGTCCCCCGGAATGCCGAGGGAAAGCAGCGGGATCAGAGCCCCTCCGGAAATGGCGTTGTTGGCGGCTTCCGGCCCGGCCACGCCGTCAATGGCGCCGTGCCCGAACTCCTCCGGGTGCTTTGACCAGCGCTTTGCCTCGTTATAGCCGACCCACGCCGCAATGTCTCCGCCGGTACCCGGGATGGCCCCGATGATCGTGCCGATTACGCTCGAACGGATCAAAGTCGGGAAAATGCGCCGGAGGTCGCTCCCGGAAGGCAGGATCCGCTCGAGCTTTTCCTGTACCTTGACGCGTTTCGTTTTAAAATTCTCTTCGATATTGATCAGTCCCTGAGAAAACGCGAAGAGACCGATCAGAACCGGAATATTGGAAATGCCGCCCGTCAGGTAGACCGTGCCGAACGTGAAACGGTAGACTCCCGTCGTGGAATCCACGCCGATCGTCGCGAGGAGCAGCCCGATCAAAGCTCCCATGATGCCCTTGACGATGTTCTGGCTGGAGATGCCGGCGACAATGCTGATTCCAAACAGAGCCAGCGCAAAGGATTCCTGCGCGCTGAAGGACAGGGCGAATTTGCACAGAACCGGCGAGGTCCATAACAGCATGAACGTGGAGAAGAGCCCGCCGAAAGTCGAAGCCGTGGTGGAAATGGAAATGGCGCGCCCCGCTTGATGTTTCAGCGCCAGAGGGTGACCGTCGAGGCAGGTCGCCGCAGAGTTCGCGGTGCCGGGCGTGTTGATCAGAATCGCGGTGATCGAACCGCCGTAAATGGCTCCGCAAAAGATGCCGAGCATCATCAGGATGCCGTAGTCGCCGCTCATGGTAAGCGCCACCGGCAGCATGATCGCCATGCCCATGACGGAGGACAGTCCCGGCATGACGCCGACAAAAATCCCGCACAGAACGCCACCCAGGATGGAAAGCAATCCGTAGGGCGTGAGGATCAGGGACAGACTTGAAGCAATTGCCAAATTCACAAGCGTAACCTCCTTAGAAAATGATGCCCTGCGGAAGAATGACTCCCATAAGAGTCGCAAACATCAGATAAATAGAGCCTGTAACGCAAACGGTCGTCAGACCGATCTTCAGCACTTTCCGCTCGCCCATGGCCAGCATAGTAGCCACGACAAAAAAGAGCGTCGCAGGAATAAAGCCGAAGAAGTAGAGCGCGACCGCATAGGCGACCATGATAGCGAAAATGATCAGGACGCAGTGTACCCCGGCGGATTTATAATCGATCAGGGGAGCTTCCTGCGAACCGGATTCCGGTTTCGCCAGCGCACTCTGCACAATCAGCCCAAGAGCGCACAAAATCAGGCCCACCAGCAGCATCCTCGGCCAGAACGCACCGCCCGGATCGTTGGCATTACTGGAAACAGTGTGAAACGTTGTGGTAATATAAAGGCCGGCCGAAGCGATAACAATAACGATCACGGACAGAATGTAATTATATTTTTTCACGGGTAAAAACTCCTTTGTGCCGGAAAAGGCGGGATCTGAGCACCGAAGACAGACCCCGCTCCGGTGTTCAAACACCCTGACGTCATAGTCCGTTTTAGGTAAGCCGAATCGCCGTTCTTTTTCCTGTTAGCTTTTCTTGGTCTTCGAGCAAAGCTTGGTGTAAAGCTTTTTCTGCTCGTCCAGGAACTGCTTCATCTCATCGACCGTCATGTTTGTGTCCTGCATATTCAACTTTTTCAAAGTATCGGAAAAGCTGGTGCTGTCAACCGCCGTCCGAAGCTGCTCCGAAAGATATTTCTGGATGTTCTGGTCAACCTTAGACGGGCAGGAGATAATGCAGAAACCCATCATTTCAAAATCGACCTGATCGGGAAACGTTTCTTTGAATGTGGGCGCATCCGGGTAGGTTTTCAGGCGGTCGTTCGCAAGGACCCCGATGATTTTGGCATTGCCGGCTTCGACCTGAGCCGACGCGTTGCAGGCCTGGGCAATGGTCGCGTCGATATGATTGCCCACCACAGCCGTCACGCAGTCCGCGCTTCCGTCGTAGGTGACGCTTTTGAGCTGAATCCCCAGAGCGTTCTGAATGGCCGTGACCGCCAGGGTCGGCGCTGCGCCGGTTCCGGTATCACCGATGCTCACCTCTCCGGGATGGTTTTTCGCATATTCCACAAATCCTTTCAGGTCGGAATATTTATCCGTTTTTCCAACAATCAGGACGAACGGATCCTTTAACGCACAGGCCAGAGGGGAGAAATCATCCAGAGTCAGCTCGGTATTTCCTAAAATACCGTTGATAACGAAGTCTGTGTTGACGACGCCCAGCGTATAGCCGTCCGCTTTGGAGTTGGATACCTGCGTCAGCCCGATCAGGCCGCCGTTACCGGCCACGTTGGAAACGGATAAATTGACGGGAAAATCCTTTACGCCGGACAAAACGCCGCGAACTGAAAGGTCCGTCCCGCCGCCTGCAGAGTACTGCACGATCACATTGACGTTCTGCTTGGGGTAATCCAGGGCCGCGCTGCCGGACCCGCTCGCGGCGGCGCTGCCCTCGCCAGCGGACGACTTGCTGCCGCAAGCACAGAGGGTGGTGACGGACAGGGTTGCTGCCAATAAAACTGCTAAAATCCTTTTCATTAGTTATCCTCCTTATAATTTGTCTATGTTAATTTACTAAGACAAGCTCTTAGAAAGTCGGCCGATTTTTTCATCCCGACGGAAGCGTCCGGAATATCGTCCGGGTGCCACCTTCTTTCGTATTCGAGGGAAAGCCAGCCGTTGTAGCCGAGATTCTTCAACTGCTGAAGGATCTCCGGCCAGGGCACAATCCCCTCGCCTACGATGCGTGTGAAAACATTTCGCTCCGACTCGGCGGGGCGGGACACACTCGAGGACAAGAATCTTGTATCTTCATTCCGAAACACAAAGTCCTTCACATGGACATATCTGATTTTTCCGAACTGAACCGGCAGCGCGATTTCAAACGGCTCATTTCCCGTAAAGGAAAGATTTGCCTGGTCGTATAGAATCCCGACCGAAGGGCAGTCGATCTCTTCCGAGACCGCGATGCTGTCCGCCGCCGAAACCGTCATGGTGTTAAAGTGGTTTTCAATGACAAGACAAACTCCGGCGGACTGCGCTTCAGCCCCCAAACATCTCATGTTTTTGATCAGGCAGTCTCTTTTTCTGCCGCCGTCGTCCTTCTCTTCCTGTGAAAAGTTTCCGCCGTAGATCCGAATATATTTCGCTCCCAAAAAGGCAGCATATTCCATGACGCGGCGGACGCCGTCGATTTCACGCTGACGGATGTCCTCCCGCAGATCGTTAAATCGGGAATAATACGGTGTCAGCGCAATAATTTTTACGCTCTCTGCCTCCGCAGTTCTGCGAAGCTCCTGCAGCTCCGACGCAGCGGCTTTTTCCGGGATCGCACAGCGATACCCATCCTGCACGACGATTTCGGCTCCATCAAGCCCGATTTTTTTAAAAAGCCGAATGGCATCAGGAAGCGAATATTCCGGCGTCCCCATCGTGTGCCCGGCGATCAAGAACAATTTCCCACCTCATTCCAGCCCGGGAAGACCTGCAGCCGTCAGGATCCGGTGCATGAGTTCCTGCGTCTTATATGCGTCGGCCCCGTTGGTCAGAGGCTGCCTGTTGTTTTTCAGGCAATCGAAAAAGTGGCCGTCCTCCTGAGTGAATCCCATTTTATCGGTCACCTTCGCCCAGCCGTATGCCAACGGCGTCATGGATGTCGTATGAAACTGCTCCTGATCCGTTATGGTTACGGTGTCCGGACAGGTGACCTGTATACTTTTGTTTTGGCCGTGCATTTCCAGCGTCTCCATCCATTGACCGGAGGCCCGGTCCGCTACAAGCATCGCCACGGAGCCGTTTTCAAACTGAAGCTGCGCCGTCGTCAGCGTTTCGTACATGGGATCCGTGAATTTCGAATAGGCCTCTACCCGGGTGCACTCACCGCAGAAGTACCGGAGAATGTCCACCATATGCACCGCGTTTTCCAAGGTGGCGCGGTATTCGCTGGCAGGGCGGTTCTTCTGGGCAACAAGGACATCCGGCGCCGACCGGCCCATCGCTTCCTTTGCCTTCCGATAAACCGGAGCGTATCTCCGGTTAAACCCGATCATCAGCTTTTTCCCGCTTTTTTCAGCGGCGTCCGCCATTGCCGCAGCTTCCTTCAGCGTCATCCCCATCGGCTTTTCGCAGAAAACGTCGATTCCCTCCTGAAGCAGGCGGACGACCTGTTCTGCATGGACATCCTTCGGAGACAGCACGAACGCGCAGTCCAAACCAAGATCAATCAGTTCGCCGATATCGTGCGCGGCGTGTTCGATGGCGTAACTTTTTTGGCATTCCTGAACGTCTTCGATCTCCTTCGCAATGGCACCGACCATTTCAACGTCGTCGCGCGCCGCCAAGATGGGCAGATGCGCGATGTGCGCAATGGACCCGACCCCGATCAGACCGACCCTAAACTTTTTTTCCATATAACCAAATCTCCTAAACGTTTGCTTCCCTGTTTCAGGATTTTGCCAAAAAACCTCCGTCCACCGCTATGGTAAAGCCGTTGACGTAGTCCGAGGCTTCGGAAGCCAGAAAAATTGCGGCTCCTGCAAGATCCTCTGGCTTCCCCCAGCGTTCCATCGGAATGCGGGTGTTGGTTTCCGCCATCCTTGCAGGCTCCGAGCGCATGGGGGCCGTCATATTCGTGACCATATATCCCGGAGCAATGCAGTTGATATGAATGCCGTAGCGGGCCCACTCGTTGCACATATGCATCGTGATATTGCGGACGGCCGCTTTGCTGGCCGTGTAAGGTATTACCTTGAAGCCCCCCTGATAGGAGGTCATTGACCCTATGTTGATAATTTTCCCTCCAGTGCCCTGTTTCACGAACTGACGGGCAACTCCCTGACAAATAAAGAAAGTAGCGGTCAGGTTTACATCCAGCACGTCTTGCCAGTCCTTTTTGCTGATATCAAGAGCCATAACCCGGCGGGTTATGCCGGCAGCGTTTACAAGAATATCAATCTTGCCGAACTTTTCCACTGTTTCCCGCACAATCTGGTCAGGGGCGTCTTCGGCGGCGACGTTCAATCTGAGGTTCAAATATTTTCTTCCCAGGCTTTGAACTTTATTTTTGGTTTCGCTGTCATCGCTGCGGCCGACACAGACAATATCCGCTCCCGCTTCCGCAAGACCGACCGCGATGCCTTGACCCAGGCCCCGCGTTGCGCCGGTTACGATGGCGGTCTTACCAGCCAAATTGAACTTTTCAAAAGATGTCAATGCTTACACTCCCTTTTAATAACGTTTTCAAATTTATAATGATTTAATTTACATGTTATGAAAACGTTATTTTTCGACTGTATTTTATCATTGTGGTTAGTAAATGTCAATGGCTTTTGTCGAATTATTGAAGTATTTTTATGAAAATCATAAAGATGCCGCTTCACTCCTCCGCGGGTAAACCTGCCCCGCACTCCTTTATTGGACAAAGTTTTGGGTTTTCCGTTTTCCTCCACGGAGCCAAAAAGTGCGTTTCCGTGATACGGAAACGCACTTTTGCGGCGTTCTATTCAATTCATCAGGGTCCCGATATGAAGCCGGATAAGCACGCCCTGCGGCAGCGTCCGCGCCGAAATCGAAACATGGAAATCCTCTATAAAGTTTCAAGCGATTCCGCAGAAGGAAAAGAAGCATAAACACCAACCGTCTGCATGCATAGGATCGCAGCCTTATGCGCCTTAATGGCCGCCTCCTGAACTGTCTTTCCCTTCACGATTTCGGCGGCCAGCACACCGACAAAAAAATCTATGGCTCCGGAGTAATCGACGATCTTCTGTTCCGGAACCGAATTCATGATAGAATATAAGCCATTGTCCGATACCAGAACGCCATTCGCATCCATTTGAACGATGACATTTTTCCTGACGATACTGGATAAAAGGCTGGCCGCAATCCGCCCGCTTCTAACGGTTTCATCATTCAGGCCGCATATAGAGGAAGCCTGGGAAAGATTCAATACCAGATAATCGACTTTTTCCAGAAATTGCTGCGGAATCTTAATGGACATGGAAGGACAAACCAATACTGGCACATGATATTCATTGGCCATATCAACCACATGATAGGCCACATCTATCATAGCGGGCCCCATATGGATCATCACCAGTTCCGCGGTTTGAATAACATGGCAACAAAGATCGATATCCTCTTTCGTCAGCTTATAATTGGCGCCGAGAAAATCAATAAATATATTCTCCTTTTGATTTTCGACCAATATTGTAGCCAACCCGCTGTGAACGCCCTGCATCTTGCTCAAGAATCTGCAGTCCACCTTTTCTTTTCGCAGCGTGGCCTCAATCTGCTGGCCAAAGGCGTCATCTCCGATTTTGCCGATTACAGCTGTAGAGATTCCGTCCCTGACTGCCGCAATGGCCTGCGAACTGCCGTGCCCGCCGGCATTGATGGAAATTTGCTTCCCGATGCGTTTTTTCCCAATCGTCTCATTGCCAAGCTCCATGACAAAATCTACGTTCAAGACACCGAACGACACAATTTTAGGCGATTCCATCCCCGGCATAGGTTGACCCCCTTATAATCAATCTCGTGTCCACTTCGCCGGGTTTATTGCCATTGCTCCCGCCTTCGCCGCAAATTTTTTCCAACAAATATTTTGTGCCTAAAACGCCCAATTGATAACCGTTCGGTCCGATGATGGTGATCTGCGGCGTTGTAAGCCGTGAAAGGACCGTATTCCCTATGCTCATCAGCGCGACGCTCTCTGGAACCTCTATTCTCTTTTCGCGGAAATAAGACAATGCGCCAATCGCTTGTGTATTGTACTGTGTTAAGACCGCGTTGTAACTGAAATTTTGCTTGACGGAGTAATTTTGCAGTTTTCTGAAAGCATCCTCCAAAGAGCGGCCGGCAACGCAAATTTCGCAGGCGCCGTTTTTTTTCATCAGGGTTTCCTGAAGGCCTGCAAAATAATCCATATCAATGCTCTTTAAACTGTCAATCATATACACTACTCTGTTTTTGCCCTCACGCTGCAGATAATCCGCCGCCTCTGAACCTATTTTTTTCCGGTCGATATCAATTTCAGATACCTGAGAGATACGTTTCGCATTATTTCCGGATAAAAACACCGTCCACGCCTTCTGGTAAAAAGCACCTGAAGTATCCGGTTCAAAACGATTGGGGCTGTAAATCAGAACTCCGGAAATACCTGCCGATTTAACCTTGGACAGCAGATCCAATTCATTGGTTTGTATCCCCTCGGTGCTGTAAGAAATCATAAGATAGCCATTGGAAGATAATACATCCGCGATTCCCTGATGCATTTGAGCGAAAAAAGGATCGGAAAAGTTCGGAAGCAGAACGGCGATGGCATTGAGCTTTTCCTGCCGTAAGCTCTTCGCCATAAGATTTGACGAATATCCCAATCTCTCAACAACTTCCAAAACCTTTTTTCGTGACTTGCTCGCCACTTTATCAGGGTTGTTCAGAACACGTGAGGCAGTTGCAATGCTGACACCAGCCTCTTTCGCAACATCTTTTAATGTCGCCATATCATCTACCTCCCATTTTCATAAAAAGCATATCATACTTTATAATATCAGTCAATAAATCCTTTCGATGCCAACCTCTTTGCATTCTGCGCCCACTCCCCGGCTGCGCAGCGCTCGTCTCCGAAAAAGAAGGAAAGGCTCACAAATGCCCATCGCTGTTCCCCGGCGGACTCCAAAGTTGACTGCTTTTTGGGGACATCCATCGGCACATTCGAAGCGGCTGATACATTCCGGCGGAAGCCGGCCATGGGTGCGCAACGGCAAGCATAAAAATGTTGAAATATAAGGAAAATTGAGTTATAGTAAAAGATATCGCAGCAACGAGGATTTTTCCATAAGGAGAAGGCCTCGTTGTTATCTTACCATGCCGATTGAGACGGGTCTTATCATCATCAAAAAGAAAATACACCGTTGTTCGGAACGGAACGCAGCATGCGCAATTACAATCGGTTTTCCAGCGCACAGACGAAATTTTTTGTTCCGATCGGAAAAGGAGAAACTGCCATGCAATACGATTTTACCTCAATCATGGACCGTCACGGAAAAGATGCGGTCGCGGTGGACGGTCCGGGTTCCTCGGACGGGTCCCCTGGCACGCCAAAAGAGGGATTCGACATTATCCCGATGTGGATTGCAGACATGAATTTCCCCACACTGCCGAATATCTCGGAGTCGATTATTAAGCGCGCCGGACATCCGGCTTTCGGATATTTTCAGCCAACAGACAAATATTACGACTCGATCATCCGGTGGCATGAGACCCGAAACGGCATCACCGGCCTGACAAAAGAATGCATCGGATATGAAAACGGAGTGCTGGGCGGGGTCATTTCCGCCTTGACCGCGTTTTCCGCGCCCGGCGACTCCGTTTTGCTGCATTCGCCGACTTACATCGGGTTTACTAAAAGCGTGGAGAATAATGGCCGAAAAATTGTCCACAGTCCTTTGAAGCTGGATGCAAACAACGTGTGGCGCATGGATTACGAGGATATGGATGCCAAACTGAAGGCCGGCAGGATCCACGTCGCGATTTTTTGCAGCCCCCACAACCCCTGCGGCCGCGTATGGGAAAAATGGGAAATTGAAAGAGCCATGGAAGTCTATCGGGCCAACGACTGTATCGTTATATCGGACGAAATCTGGTCGGATATCCTTCTGAACGGTCACCGGCACACGCCCACCCAGTCGGTCAGCGAGGATGCGCGCCGCCGCACCGTGGCGCTGTACGCGCCGAGCAAAACGTTTAATTTGGCGGGGCTCATCGGTTCCTACCACATCATCTACGACAGCTATCTGCGGGATCGCGTGCGCGCCCAGAGCAGCAAGCCGCACTACAACAGCATGAATGTCCTGAGCATGCACGCCCTGATCGGCGCATACTGCCCGGAAGGCTCCGAATGGGTCGACGAGCTGTGCGAGGTACTGAGCGGCAACATGAATTATGTCTGCGATTATATCGCGAAACATTTTCATGGCGTAAAATTTGCTAAGCCGGAGGGAACCTACATGCTGTTTCTGGACTGCACCGATTGGTGCAAAAAACACGGCAGGACCATCGACGAGCTGGAAAAGAGCGGATGGGACATCGGCGTGACCTGGCAGGACGGCCGCATGTTCCATGGGACCAATTCCATCCGCATGAACCTCGCGCTGCCGCTGAGCCGGGTGAAGGAAGCGATGGAACGTCTGGATCAATATGTATTCACCGCATAACCGCCGGTCTTTTGACGCCGCGCTTCATAGCCGGACATCTCTCACAAGAAAAGGGCGCCGGAAAGGAGAGTGCGGCTGCACAAGCCTATGCAAAATCTTTGCATAGAGCGGCAAAGCCGCACGGGAATTATGGGACTAGAACATCCATTAAAAAACGATATCTGTGAAAAGCCGCGGGGAAAGCGCAATTTAATTACCGACGTGCCTGGAGTGGCGGTGGGTCATGTCACACTGAACCGGGGCAATGAGAAAACCGGGGTAACCGCCATTCTCCCGCAGCCGGATCATCTGTTTTCACAAAAACTTCCCGCCGCCTCACAGGTGATCAACGGGTTCGGCAAAAGCATCGGGCTGGTTCAGATCGATGAACTGGGCACATTGGAAACGCCGATCCTCCTGACCAACACCTTTGCGGTGGGAACAGCCGGCACAGCGCTGGTCCGATATATGCTCGGGCAAAATCCCGACATCGGGGACACGACCGGCACGGTCAATCCGGTTGTGCTGGAGTGCAACGACGGATATCTGAATGATATCCGGGCAATGCCCGTCCTGGAACAGCACGCGCTGGAAGCGCTTCAGAACGCCGGGAGCGGCTTCGAGGAAGGAGCGGTCGGGGCCGGGACCGGCATGCGCTGCTACGGCCTGAAAGGCGGCATCGGTTCCTCTTCCCGGCTGATCGCGCTGAACAACGGAAAAACATACACGCTTGGCTGTCTCGTTCTCTCCAATTTCGGCGTGATGAGGGACCTGACCATCGGGGGGGACGCCGTCGGGCGCAGATTGTCGCGGGAACGGAAGCTCCCAGAGGAAAAGGGATCCATTATCGTTGTCCTGGCGACGGATCTGCCCCTGAGCGACCGGCAGCTCAAACGAATCTGCAGACGCGCCAGCGTGGGCATCACCCGGACAGGCTCTTTTATCGGCAACGGCAGCGGGGAAATCGCCGTGGCTTTCTCCACGGCGAACCGCGTCGCGCACTACGAAAAGCGGGATATCGTTCCCGTAACTCAGCTCAGCGAAAACCGGATCAACGACATTTTCCGCATGACCGCGTCGGTTGTGGAGGAATCCATTCTCAGCTCGCTGGTTCACGCAAAAACCACCGAGGGACGCGGCGGACGCGTTTGCCTGGACTTGAAAACCGCGTTAAAGCAGGCTGGCACAGCCATATTGAAGTAAACACCGCAAATGTCTGAAGAGACGGATCCCTTGGCACTGCTCCGCCCTCGCGATTTCGCGGGGCCTTTTCCGCCGGTCTGAACCAACCTGTAAATATGTGCAAAAAGATGCGCCCCGAAACGGCTTAAAAAGCCGGTCGGAGCGCATCTTCGCTTATTACAGCTTATGCGTAATTTGCCATCGTAAAGCCAGACTGCCTGCGCATCCGGCGGATCAGAAGCTGTGGATCAGGTCCGGCGTCAGCGCCTTTAAAAGACGGCACACAAGCTTCACCGCGTTCTGAAAATCCGAAAAAGCGGCGATCCCGTAATGGGTATGGATATAGCGGACCGGCAGCCCGACTACAATGACCGGCACGCCGCGGCCGGACAAATGGATGGGCGCCCCGTTTGTGGAGCCGCCGGTACGGACCGCTTCCTGGACCGGAATGCCTTCCCGGCGAGCAAGATCCAGCGCAAACCGCTGAAAGCGCGGATTGGTGATCATCTTCTTGTCAATGTGCCGGAGCATGGGCCCGCGGCGAATGGCCGTCTGGATCATAAAGGGTTCCGTGAACGTATCGTCCGCCGGACATCCTTCAAATACGATCGCGAGATCCGGCTTGATCGTATTGGCGGTGACGGCGGCCCCGCGCAGTCCCATTTCCTCCTGGACAGAGTAATCGCAGACGACATCCACGGCAAGCTCCTCGTTCCTCAGTCCGCGCAGGGTCTGAAGACTGGCCGCGCATCCCAGGCGGCAGTCGAACGCTTTGCCGTACATCAGCCCTTTTTCCGGCAGATATTCGAAATTCACATCCGGCACAATAGGCTCGCCGATGCGGACTTTAAAATCCTGAACCGCCTCCTCCAGGGAGGAAGCGCCGATATCAATCGCCATGGAAGAAATCTCCGCAGGGGCGTTTCTTTCCGCGGGCGTCATAAAATGCGGGGGCTTGGTGGCGACGATGCCCGGAATATAGTTTCCTTCCGCGTTGCGCACTCGAACCTTGTGGGCGGGTATATTGTTGGCCACCCACCCTCCCAGGGGAATAAAGCGCAGCATTCCGTTCGGCTGAACAGCCTGCACCATGAATCCCACTTCGTCGCTGTGCGCGTTGATCTGCACAACCGGCTTCCCGCCCCTGTTTTCCTTTCGGCGGAGATACAGATTCCGCATGCAGTCCTCGGAAAATCCCCCCAGTCCCTCTCCATATTGGCGCAGTGTCCTGGTGACCTCGTTTTCAAAGCCGGAAGCGCCGTTCACATTGGAAAGCGCCTCTATCATTTTGATCGCCTGTTGTTCCTCCATGCCGTTTTCTGTCCTTTCCTTTGGTTTTCTTTATTCCATTGAAGCCTTTCGAAATTCTAAATTCCTGCTCCGGTCCGTATTCAGGAAAAAACGGTCCCCGGACTCATCCGCCGCCAGATTCAGGTTGTCACGATTTTCACAAAGATAACAGTTCTCTCCTGTTTTTACAAATACCAGTTCCCCTGCGGAGGGATGAAAAAGCAGCAGCCTGTCCTTTTGGATGGACAATCGGTAAGCGGTCATCAGTTCCCGGCTGTAATACAGGCCGGAAATCCGCCTCGCCGCGAATTCGCCGAGAGGCTGTGAAAATACCCTGCGGTACCCGGTGTGCGTCCCTGCGGACCAAAGGGACAGCGTGCCCGCCGCTTCGCATGACAGAAAATTTCCGTTTTCCGCGGCATAACAGCCGCCCTCCGCCGCCCGTTCATACGTCCATGTCATGCCGTCCTGCTCCAGCAGCAGGTCCTTCCCCGCCTTTTCCAGCCGAAGCGAGTGATAATTTTCAGACACATACCACCCCGCCTGCGCGGGGACCTGCGGCTTTTCACAAACCGGCGTGGAGGAAAGCCCGCTGATTCCGTCCAGCAATTGATATGCCTTGACCATGGGAAATGAAAAGCGGTAGTTGGACAGCACCGCAATATCCAGTTTCAGAGAGGGAACCGTCAGCACTGCCGCGCGGTATCCGGCGTTCGCGCCGCTGTGCTGGTAAACGTCCAGTCCATGGTATTTCACGGCCTGAATCCCGCAGCCGTACGGAATTTCTTCCCCGGAGGCCAGGCTGAATCTTTGCAGCATTGCCTGCATGGTTTCCGGCCTGCATAGTCCGGGCCTGCGCAAATGTTCCAGCCATCTTACGCAGTCTTCGGCGGTTGTATTCAGGCCGGTTGAACCCGTGACGTCAAAAGTCATCGCCATTTCGGAATATCGGCCGCGCCGCCCGTCGTATCCATAGGAGGAAGCCCGCCCGGGCGTCACCTCGGCATGGTCGTCCCGAAAAAAGGTACGGCTCATCCCCAGCGGCTGAAAAATCCGTTCCGCCGCGAACTCACGCAGCGTTTTTCCCGTCACGGCGTGCAGGATCCAGGCTAAAACCGTAAATCCCGAATTGCAGTAAAGATAGCGGGTGCCGGGCTTAAAATTCAGGCCGCGCTGTCCGTATAAAAGATGCATCAGATTCCCCGGCGTGGCGAGGTCTTCCATGCTGTGCCCGGAAAGAGTAAACAGGTCCCACTGCTCCCTGAGGCCTCCGGCATGGTGCAGCAGCTGCCAAAGCGTCACGTCCGCGCCGAGATCCGGAAAATCCGGCAGATAGTCCCGGATGGTATCCTGCAGGGAAATTCTTCCGTCTTCCGCCAACAGCAAAATGCAGAACGCCGTAAACTGCTTGCTGACGGAAGCGGCGTGGAAAAGCGTTTCCGGCGTATTGGGGACGCCATAGGCCAGGCTGGCCATGCCGAACGCTTTGCGGTACCTTGTGCGGCCGTCCTGACGGACCGCGACGGAACACCCCGGCGTAGCACGCCCATATTGTGAAAACAGCGCATCCATTTCCACGCTTGTCACATTTGTCACCTCTTTGCCGTACAGTCGGTTTTATGCTTCAAACGTCCCTTTTTTTAAAATCTGCTTCTCCCGCATCATAAGGGTCCCGCCGGCGATCACCGTGTCGATGTCGTAATTCCGGTCCAGCAGCAAAAGGTCCGCGTCGCTGCCCTCCGCCAGGACGCCCTTTCTCGGATACAGGTCCAGCGCTTTCGCTACATTTTCCGTTACCGGACGAATGGCTTCCGGCACCGACGCCCCGCAATTCAGGATCATAGACTTTACCACTTCATGCATCGTGGTGATTTTTCCCACGCCAAGGCCGATCATTTCCTTGTGCTCATTCCATTTGGGAAGGCTTCCGTTGGAGTCGGTGCTCATGGTGATTCGGTCCTTCGGCGCCAGCTCCGCAGCCTTAACCAGCTTCTGCGCCGTTTGATCCACCTGCGCCCCGGAAGTGAAGTCGATATACCCGCCCATGTTGGCGAAACGTACCGCATCGTCGAAAATCTTCCCGACATGGGTGGGGCGGAACACGGAAATCGGGATGTTCTCGGTTTTCAGGATATCGAAAATCATGTCCAGCTTCTGCCTTCCGCTTCCCACATGCATATGTACAATCCCGGGCTTCCCGGAGAGGACTCCGCCCAGCCGCGCCTCGGACGCCAGCCGGATCATGTCTTCTTTGGAAAGGTTGGAGGAACGGTGGTCTGAAATCGCTATTTTCACACCGATGACTTCCTCAATAAATACGATATCCTTTTTTACGCTTCCGGTGATCGTCGGCGAGGGATACTCGTAGGAGCCGGTCAGGCAATAGGCTGTGAGGCCGTATTGTTTGAGCGCCTTCACCTTGGCGACCAGATTCTCCACGCTGCGGGTCGTTGCGTCCGTTCCCAGCAGGCCGACCAGCGTGGTTACGCCGCCGCGAATACAGTCCGAGGGGACCAGTTCCGGCACGCGGTTGGCATATCCGCCTTCTCCTCCGCCGCCCGTCACATGGACATGCTGGTCGATATAGCCCGGCACCGCGGTTTTGCCGGTCCCGTCCAGCACGCTGAGGTTTTTCCCTTTCACGTCCTGTCCCGGCCCTATTTCTTCCAATTTTCCACCGGCAATCAGCAAGTCGGTGACTTTCGGGGCGTTGTTTTCATAAATGGTGACATTTTTAATTAAAAGCATGGTTTCACTTAATTCCTTTCACATTTTCAGGGAACAAATCTCCCGTTTTTCTCATATCGCAGCATTTGCCTCCGCCGATTTTCTCCGGCCGTCCCCGTTCCACGGACCTCCATTTCAGACTTTTCTTTTCTTTATCGCTCTGCTATAATAACGAAAGAATTGTTCCAAGCGCAAAAACTTAACGCCACAGGAGGCCCTCCAATGGATTCCATTATAAAGATCCGCGACAGCTACGACAGACTGACCCATAAGCAGAAAAAGATCGCAGACTACCTACTGGCAAATCCCGAAGACATATGCTATATCTCCCTGAAGGACCTCAGTGAACAAACCGCCTCCTCAGAAGCAACCATTCTGCGTACGTGCAAACTTCTGGGATTCCGCAATTTTATTGAGCTGAAACAGTCTTTCCGGAAGCATACGCAGCAATTGGTGAAGAACCTGTCTTCTTCCCGTTTTTTCCTTGAGGAGCTTCCTCCCTTCGCGGAGGGCGACCAAAAGCTGCTGCTGCAAAGTATTTGCGACCATGAATCCGAAAAATGCAGCGATTTTTTCAGAAATATTGAAATGGACGAGGTTCTGAAAGCTGCGGGGCTGATTTTAAAGGCTCAAAACATCTTGCTGTTCGGTCAGGGAATTTCAAAAGTCCTCACACAGTTTTTTGAAAAGCGGCTCTCTCTTTTGGGGATTAACGCCTATGCCATCGATCCTGAAGAAATGGATAACGCGCAAACAAGGCTCGCCCGGCTGAAAAAGGGCGATGTTTGCATCGCAATTTCCTTTCCGCGGTACTACACTCCGATTCGGAATATTATCCAATACGTTGAGGAAAAGAAAATATCCGTTATCGTCATTACGGACAGTCCTAAATCCCCCCTTATTTTACAGAACAGTTTAAACTTTATCTGTCAGACTTCCACCACCATGTTTTTCAATTCGCTCTCGGTTCCGTTCGCCCTGATCAATTTGATCGCCTCCGGCGTCGTGTTGGAAATGGGGCCGCAATATGACAAGCTGGTGGCAACAACCCATGAGATCGCCCATTGCATCAACAAAATATCATATGATTAGCCGACCTGATTTTCCCGCCGTTTCCGGCAGAAAAACAGGGCGGCTTTTTCACTGATCTGTTTTCCGGCAAACAAAACAGCCTGCTTAGCCAGAACGGCGGTGGGATCGAAACATGGAATGCGCATCTGCGCCGGCTTCAAAATCAGCGGCAGCTCCGTGCATCCGAGGATGATCCCCTCCGCGCCCCCCGCCTCCAGCTTTTCCACAACAGGCCAAAGCTCGGAAGCGGGGACCTCCTTCCCCGCTTTGACGCGGTAAATCGCCTGCATCACCCGCTCCTGACCGCCTGGTTCCGGCGTCAGCGTCCGAATCCCCGCGGCGGTAAGGGCCTTTTCATAAAGGCCGCTTTTGCAGGTCCCGTCCGTCGCCAACAATCCGGCTGTTTTGATTTGATTCTCTCTCAATTCGTTCGCCGTGAGGGAGATCATGTTCAAAAAAGGAACAGTGACCGACCTTTCTAAGGAGCGAATGAAATAGTGAGCTGTGTTGCAGGGCATGATAATGACGTCCGCCCCCGCCGCTTCCAGCAATTTTGCGGATTTCATCATTTCCGGCAGCGGATCTTTCCCGTGGTGGAGAATCGCCTCCGTCCGGTCCGGAATATTTACGTTACTGTCAATGATAACCCGGATATGGTCGTTATCACTGTCGGCCTGCGTCATCAGGATGATTTTCCGGAAAAGGTCCGCCGTTGCCAGAGGACCCATTCCGCCCAGAACACCAATCGTCTTTCCTTCCATTATTATATTTCACCTTGCTTTGAGTTCCCGTCTTGGTACAGATGACAGCGAACCATGTGAGTTGGGGTAATCTCCACTTGTTTCGGCTCTTCTTTTTTGCAGATTTCCATACACTTCGGGCACCGGGTGTGAAACTTACAGCCGGCGGGCGGGTTCAGCGCGGAGGGAATGCTCCCCTGCAAAATGGCCCTGTCTTTCCGCGCGTGGGGGTCTGGGACCGGCACCGCGGAAAGCAGCGCCTGCGTGTACGGGTGGAGCGGATGGGAATACAGCCCCTCCTTGTCGCCGATCTCCACAAAATTCCCCAAATACATAACTCCCACCCGGTCGCTGATATGCTCCACCACGCTCAGGTCATGGGAAATGAAAAGATAAGTCAGGCCCATCTCTTCTTTGAGGTCGTTCATCAGGTTCAGCACCTGCGACTGGATGGAAACGTCCAGCGCAGAAACCGGTTCATCCGCGATTACCAGCTTAGGCTGCACAGCCAGCGCGCGGGCAATGCCGATTCTCTGCCGCTGCCCGCCGCTGAATTCATGCGGATAGCGGTTTGCATGGTAGTCGTCCAGCCCAACCCTGCGCAGCAGGGAGATCACCTGCCGATCGATCTCCTCTTTTGTATTCGCCAGCCTGTGGATTTTCAGCGGTTCGGCAATGATGTCCCGGACGGACATCCTGGGATTCAGCGAAGCATACGGATCCTGGAAAACCATCTGCATTTTCTTGCGCACCTCGCGCATCTGTCTGGGGGTATAGCCGGTGATGTCGTCCCCGTCAAAGCGGATCCGCCCGCCGGTCGGTTCCAGCAATTTGCTGATGGCTTGGCCAAGGGTGGATTTTCCGCAGCCGGATTCGCCCACGATGCCGAACACTTCCCCCTCTTTCACCTGGAAGCTGACACCGTCCACCGCTTTTACATATCCGACTTTCCCAAACATCCCTTTTCGGGTGGCATAATATTCCTGCAGGTCATTCACTTCAAGCAGTATGTTCTTCATGGCGCTTTTTCCGCCTCCTCATTGCCGTGCAGCCAGCACCTGCACTGATGCCCGACGCCTTCCAAGAGCGGCTCTTTTTCGCGGCATATTTCTTTCGCGTAGGGACACCTGGGTTCGAATTTGCAGCCTTTCGGCATCAGTCTGGGGTTTGGAACATTCCCCGGGATACAGTCCAGCCGGTCAACGCGCTGGCCCAGCTTCGGGATGGAATTCAGCAGCCCCTGGGTGTACGGGTGCATGGGGTTGTCAAAAATGCTTTCCACATCCCCGAACTCCACCACCCGGCCGCAGTACATCACGGCCACTTCGTCGCACAGCTCCGCCACGACTCCCAGGTTGTGCGTGATAAACATGATGGAGGTTCCGATCATATCCTTCAAATGTTCCATCAAATTCAGGATCTGCGCCTGTATCGTTACATCCAGCGCCGTGGTGGGCTCGTCTGCGATCAGTATTTTCGGGTTGCACACCAGCGCCATCGCGATCATCACCCGCTGTCTCTGGCCTCCGGAAAGCTGAAACGGATACTCGTTCATGATCTGTTCCGCGCGCGGAATGTCGGTGTTTTTCAACATCTCCAGCGCTTTTTCACGCGCCTGTTCCTTCGTCACATTCTGGTGGAGGAGGATGGATTCCATAATCTGTCTGCCAATCTTCATGACAGGGTTCAGGCTGGTCATGGGTTCCTGAAAGATCATGGCGACCTGGCTTCCCCGAAGCTTCCGTTTGGTTTCCATGCTGACGTTGACAATATCCTTGCCGTCCAGCAAAATCTTTCCGTCGACAATTTTTCCGCTGGTACCCATCAGCAGCCCCATAATGGAAAGGGCCGTGACGCTTTTTCCGCTGCCGGACTCCCCCACGATGCCGAGGGTCGTCCCTTCCTTCATCGTCAGATCCACACCGTCAACAGATTTTACGACTCCGTCATCGGTAAAGAAGTAGGTACACAGATTCTTCACTTCAAGAATGTTCTTCGATTTTGTTTCCTTCATTGTACTTACCTCTAATCGCTCAATTTGGGATCCAGCGCGTCCCGCAGTCCATCTCCCAGCAGGTTAAAGCTCAGCACCGTCAAAAAGATGGCAAGACCCGGGAACAGCGCAACATGCCACGCCGTCAGCATATAATTCCGGCCGTTGCTCAGCATCAGGCCCCACTCCGGCGTGGGAGGGGACGCACCCATCCCGAGAAAGCTGAGGCTGGACGCCGTCAGAATGGACGTGCCGATGGACATGGTATACTGCACGATGATGTTCGGCACCGAGGCGGGAAAAATATGTCCAAATAATATCCGCGCATCGGAGGCCCCCAGGTTCCTGGCCGCCTGCACATAAAGGCTCTTTTTCTGCTGAAGTGTAGTGCTCCGGACCAGCCGGGCAAAGGTCGGCGTGCCGAATACCGCCACCGCGATGACCACGTTGTACAGGCCCGGCCCCAAAATCGCCACGATCGCAATTGCCAGGATCAGGCCGGGAAATGCGAACAGCGTATCGCCGATCCGCATGATGACACTGTCGATCCACCCGCCGTAATAGCCGCCGACCATTCCTAAAATCGTACCGCAAATAGCGGCGGTGGTCACGGAAATGAACCCAACGGACAGCGATATCCGTGAACCGCACAAAACACGGCTGAAAATATCGCGTCCAAACTCGTCGGTCCCGAACCAGTGTTTCGCGCTCGGCCCTTTCAGAACGGAGCTGTAGTCGTACTGATTAATTCCATAAGGCGCTATTTGGTAGCTGATAATCGCGATAATGACCAGCAGCAAAATAAATGCCGCCGCCGCAATCGCTGTTTTTTGTTTTTTGATTTTTCGGATAAATTCGGAAAACGGCGTCCGGATTATTTCTTGATCAGATCGTTGTTTATTGCTTTTCATTCCGCTGTTTTCCTCCCTAGCTCAATTGGATTTCCGGATTCAGCACCGCATACAAAATGTCCACGATCAAGTTGATCAGGATAAAATGCAGCGAGAAAATCAGAATCAATGACTGAATCGTGGGGTAATCCCGGTAATTAATGGAATCCAACAAAAGGCTGCCAAGCCCCGGATAGGCGAATACGGATTCCACCACTACGGAACCGCCCAGCAGATGGCCGAACTGAAGCCCGGCGACCGTCACAACCGGAATCATGGCATTGCGGAACGCATGGGTCCAAACCACATGCTTTTCTTTCAGGCCCTTAGCCCTCGCAGTCCGAATATAATCTTCCTTCATAACTTCCAGAATAGAGGAACGGGTAAACCGCGCAATAATCGCGGCGATGCCGGTTCCCAATGTAAACGCCGGCAAAACCAGGCTTTTCCAGGAGGATGCTCCTGTCGTCGGAAGAATTTTAAAATTTACAGAAAAAATAATAATGACAATAAAACCAATCCAAAAGGATGGCAGCGAAATTCCGGAAACCGCCAGGGTCATGCCGGTGTAATCCTGCCATTTCGACTTGTTTCTACCTGACCAGATGCCAATCAGAACCCCAACAATACAACTCCAGGCAAGGCTGACTAAAGCAAGTGTCATGGTCTTCCAATACCGCTGTCCCACTTCAAAAGAAACGGGCCTTTTCGTTTTCAGCGAAGTGCCAAGGTCACCGTGCAGCAGCCCGCCCACATAATCCGCATATTGCGTTAAAATCGGCTTATTCAATCCAAGCTGTTCCCGGATTGTTTCAATCTGCTGTGCGGAAGCATCTTCTCCGGCAACCATTCTGGCCGGGTCCCCGGGAATCAGCCTGACAAACAAAAAAACAAAAAGGGTCACCAGAAACAGGGTGGGTATGACTTCCAATACCCGTTTGACGATATAATGCAGCATCCAGCTATTCCCCCAACCTTGCGATAATTTATTTAGTGAGGAATCCGACCCCAAGGTTACCAGGGTCGGATTCCTTGTCGATTGTATCGGTCTGATCATCCAGGTCCGATCGTCGATAGCTGAAGTACGGCCTTTACTTTACATAGACGCCGTCGCGCATGTAAATTCCGCCGTCCGGATACAGACTCAGATTCTGCACATGTTTGCCGCTGGCCCAGGTGTTAAAACTGTTGGCGACCGCAACGGCGGGAACCTTTTCCCAAAGAATTTTCTGCGCCTTTTCGTAAGCCTGCGCACGGACTGTTTTGTCCGCCGACGACAGACCGGCTTCAATTGCAGCTTCATAATCCGGGTCGTCAAAATAGGAATAGTTGGAACCGTTCGGCGGAACCATGGTCTTGCTGAACAGCGCGCGCAAAACCCAGTCGGCGTCGCCGGTGGACGGAGACCAGCCGCGCAGATACATGTCATAAACCGCGCTGGCGGGATCTCCCTTATAATCGTTGATCTCCTGCGACAGCGTGCCCTGTTCCGTCGGCTTCAGGTTGATCTTGATGCCGATCTGCGCCAGCTGCTGCTGAACAAATTCGCCCCATTTTACGGATTCGGAATTGTTCGGGGAATAAGCTGTCAAAGTCAGCCCGTTTGCGTAGCCCGCTTCGGAAAGCAAGGATTTGGCCTTCGTAGTATCGTAAGCAACGTCTCCCTGTGCCTGATAGAACTGCACCGCCGGCGCTTCAAAAGAAGTCGCGGGAGACGCCAATCCATTTTTCACCACTGAGCAGTAAGCGTTCCGGTCGATCGCCATATTGATCGCCTGCCTTACCTTCAGGTCGGAAAGCGCCTTCTTCTTCGTGTTCATATAGATGTAGTTTACGGTGATGCCCTCCGCTTTCTCGGCCTTTACATTGGAATCCGCGCTCAGCACGCTGAACGATTCCGACGGAACCGGAAAGATGAAGTCGGCATCGCCGGACTGGATCATGGAAACCCTTGTCGCCGCTTCCGTCACCGGTTTAAAGGTAATCGTCGAGAAACCGGCGTTTGAGGCAGCCAGAGGAGTTCCGCCGCTCAGGTCCGCATCGTAACCCCACCATTTGTCATTCAGCTTCAATTTTATATACTGGCCGACTTTCCAGTCGACAAATTCATATTGGCCTGTTCCGACCGGATGGGAAGAGCAGGCTTTTTCACCCGCTTTAATTTGCTTCGGGCTCATCATGACCCCCGCCGGATGAGCCAGCGTGTTGATAAAGGCGCCAAACGAATATTTCAGCGTGATCTTTATCGTATAATCGTCCACTGCATCCGTGTGATCAACCATTGCAAACAGGCCATTCCGCTTCAGTCCCAGGCTCTGGTCCGCAAGTTTGTCCAAATTGGCCTTCGCGGCATCCGCATTCCACGGCTCGCCGTCCGTAAAGGAAACGCCTTTTCTCAGCTTAATTGTAAATTCCGTCGCATTGTCGTTGGCCGTATAGTCCGTCGCCAGCATGTTGATGACTTTCATGTCTTTGTCAAAGCCAAACAGGCCGTCCATTACTAACCTTTGAATTCCGCCGTCCAGCGTGTTGGAGGTATCGGCCGGATCCATCGTAACGATATCCGAAGACATTGCCACGGTGATATCGGAGTCTGCCTCACGTTTTGTGGAAGCTGAAACCGAAGAAGCCCCCTGAGAGGAAGCTGAACTGGACGACCCGGCGCCCTGTGAGCCGCACCCGGTGAACAGGACTGCAGTCAACGCGAAAACCGCCAAAATTCTTCCTTTGAATTTTTTCATAATTTTCCTCCTTGCATTTTGGATATGTATTTCAAAAACGACTTACTTTCCCTTCACCTCCCCGATTTCTCTTATGACTGTTTCGTCGGTTGTAATAAAAAAGACAAAGCAACCATCTCTACAAGAACATATTACCTTGTAGCGCAATGACATCTTTGTCTTATAATGGGGGTACTATTTACTTTTTGAAAGGAGCTGATTTGCATAAAGTATAGCATCGATATGCTTGGATGTCAATAAATGCTTTCATTTTATTTAAAAAATAACTCAGTTACTGACATTTATTGATTGATACAGGGATATCGGGGAAATACCTTTTCGCCCCGTCCGGCACAGAGTTGGGGTCCTCGCAGATGCCGGGGCCAGGGCGGCACAGCATCTGCGGCCGATGCATAAGCAGAACCGAATAATTCATGTATTCGCACGGTGAAGCCAAAGGGCCTGCAAAAAATAAGACACGGCAATCATTGCCATGTCTTATAAAAGCGATACCGGCATATGAAGAGGATCCGGCCCCGCTTTATGCTTCGAAATGATCTTCCTTCCCCTCATCCAAGGGGCCGCCTGTCTTTTCCTTCACATTGATGAAATGAACCACTTCCTGTGAACGAAGAACCAGCTCGTCATATGCCGGCCCCATCTCAAGAACAACGCCGGAGGCAATCAGGTTGAGCAGTTCCATCGGAAGGGACAAAGAGTTATAAAACACCTTCGTCTTTGTGTCGCAATAAAAATTAAGGCTGTTTTCGGTGACAATGGGTGATGCTTTGCTGTCTGTAATCGCCGTCACCGTAGCGCCCGCATGCTCCGCATAAGTCACGACATTGCGCACGATCGAGCAGTAACGGGGAAAATCAATAACGATCACATTGTCCCCGCCGCACAGCTTCAGAAGGCTTGACTGTACGATATTCAGGTCTTCCAGCGGAACAATGAGCGCTTTCTCAATCATGGGGTCCAAACGGCGAAACAGGAATTCAGCCAGCACACCGGAAGTTCCCTGTCCGAAGATCAGGACGGTTTTTGCCTCCAGAATACGCCGGGCGGCCAGAAGAATGTTTTCCGAGCGGATCGAACTGTAAAATTTTTCACTTCGGTCGTGGGACTCGCGGCAGATGTCTCCCATGATGGCAACTTTGTTTCCCGGTTCGGAATTGGGAAGGATCATTGGAAAATTACTGGCCTTCAAAACGGTTTCCATCAGGCCTTCCATATGGATGCGGAACGCTTTTTTCAGTTCCGTAAAATTTTCGAACCCCAGGCGTTTGCAGACGCGCAGAATCGTCACCTGCGAGAAATTTGTCCGTCTGCTCAGCTCTTTCAGGGAAACGTAACACACGCTTTCCGGGCTTGCCAGGAACAGATCGACCAGCTCCTTTTGTTTTCGTGTCAAATTATGATAATTTTTTTGTATATTTTGAAAAGAATCACATTCCATTTTATTATCCGCCGTTGCCTTTCACTCTGTTATTTTTCAGTAACCGTTATTATATCAGAAAGCCGGAAAAAAGAAAAGACATCTCTCTTCGGCCGGAAACCTTTGCAAAAGAAGCACCGGCTGTGATAAAATAACTGCGTGAAAAATCATTTCCATCAATTTTGGATTAGGTAAGGAGCGGCACAAATGGATCAAAAGCGAATTGAAAATTATTTCAGCGAACATGAAAAGGAAATGCTCCGCGACATCTGCACGCTGGTTCGAATCCCAAGCGACAAAGGCGAAGCGAAAGAAGGCATGCCCTACGGCGAGGGCCCGGCAAAGGCAATGGAGGCCGCGGCAAAGCTCGCGGAAAGCCATCGTTTTTCCGTCGGCCGTCACGGAAACCGCGTGATCACGATAGACCTGAACGGCAAGCCCCGCCAGCTGGACATTCTCGCACATCTGGACGTCGTCCCGGGCGGGAACGGCTGGACCGTCACGCAGCCCTTCGAGCCTCTTCTGAAGGGCGGAAGGCTTTACGGCCGCGGTGCCGCGGATGACAAGGGCCCGGCTGTCGCGGCTCTTTATGCGATGATGGCCGTGCGCGACCTCGGCGTGCCGCTGACCAAAAACGCGCGTTTGGTGCTCGGTGGGGACGAGGAGTGCGGAAGCTCCGACATGGCCTATTATTATCAGCATGAGCCGGAAGCCCCCATGACTTTTTCTCCGGATGCGGCCTTCCCGGTCATCAATATTGAAAAGGGACGCTTCGGCACCTGGGTAAAAGCAGGTTGGGAAGAAGCCTTCTCCCTGCCGCGCATTGTTTCGGCACACGGCGGCGTCAAAAACAACGTGGTCCCGGACACCGCGGAAGCCGTGCTGGAGGGCATCGCGGCGGCGGAGGCCTCCGCGTGCGCGCGGCGGTCCGAGGAAAAAACCGGCGTGAAGTTCGAGCTTCGTGGACAAGGGGAAACGATCCGCGTTACGGCGCACGGCAGCTGTGCGCACGCTTCCACTCCGGGGGGCGGAAACAACGCGGTCACCGGGCTGATCACTTTTTTGACCGGCCTGCCTCTGCCGAAATCGGAAAGCCTGCGCGCCCTTCGCTCGCTGAACGCTCTGTTCCCGCACGGCGACTGGTCCGGCACAGCCGCGGGAGTTGCCATGCGGGACGAAATCTCAGGGGATCTGACTCTGGCCCTCGACCTGTTTGAATACGGTCCAACCGGATTGAAGGCTTATTTCGACGGCCGCACGCCGGTTTGCGCAACCAACGAAAATTTGCGCGACAAGTTTTTCGCGCGCGCCGCGGAACTCGGCCTGAACGTTGAAAAGACCGAAGTGTCGCCGGCCCATCACGTACCGGCGGATTCGCCGTTCGTCCGCACGCTGCTCCGCTGCTATGAGCAGTATTCCGGCCGGAAGGGAGAATGCGTCGCGATCGGCGGGGGAACCTACTGCCATCACTTGAAAAACGGGGTCGGCTTCGGCTGTTCGATGCCCGGAACAGAGAACCGTATGCACGGAGCGGATGAATTCGCCGTTGTGAAAGAGCTCCTGCTCGGCGCTGAGATTTTCGCACAGGCCATCATCGATCTTTGCTCATAAACAGACACTTCTTCCAAACATTCTTTCCAAACGACAGTTCGAGCCCCCGTTGTTGGATCGCGATAAAACGCCGCCTGGGATTACGCCCAAACGGCGTTTTGTCGCAATCGCGAAGAATTTTTCACGGCGAACAATATCGCTTTAAAACAAAAAGTAGTCTCTTTGATATACTTTTATAAGATTGATTTGCAGGTTTGATTAAAATATGAATCATTTTCACAGCAAAATGCTCTGAATTTAAAAGAAAAAATTAATAAATTAAATAAATCATCTTTTTCTTGTGCATTTCAAAATTATATAGTATAATGTTTGGTAAACTTACGAAAAAAGATTTTGGGTGTCGAAACGGGACATATTCCCACTGTCTTATCTCGTATCAAGGAGGTTATTTTTGTGAAAAAGGGATTGCAAGTATTGTTATCCGCAAGTTTGATCATCGGTCTGCTTGCGGGCTGTGGAAGCGGCGCGCAAACTGCTCCGGCTTCTTCGTCGGCAGGAGGATCGTCCACGGCTTCCGCCGGAACCAAAACCATCCGCATTGCGGCCGTGGATCCGCAGGTACCGCTTGATATGCAGCAGAATACATACAGCATTATCATGCGCCTAACGGATAATGTTGCCGAATCTCTCATTTCCTCTCAAAAAGACGGCTCGCTGGCCCCGCTTCTTCTAGACCAGATGCCTACGCTTTTCGAGGACAAGCTGACCTATTCCTTCACTCTGAAATCCGTGAAATTTCACGACGGAACGACGCTGGCCAGCAGCGATGTCAAGTACTCCCTGGAACGCCTGGTGAAGGAAGAGAAGATGGCCAGCCTGATGGCGTATGTCGCGGGTTACGATGCGATGGAAAGCGGCAAAGCTACCGAGCTTTCCGGCATCAAGGTCGTCGACGACACCCACTTTACCATCACGCTGTCAAAACCGTATTCGCCGTTCCTCTCGGTCCTGTCCACTCCCTACGCGGCGATTTACCCCAAAGCCGCCTGCGAAGCCGCCGGAGATACCTGGGGCCTCAAGACGCTGATCGGAACCGGCCCGTTCAAGCTGGACAGCTACACCGCCGGTTCCGGAGCCGAGTTCTCCAAATTCAGCGACTATCACGGCGGGGCGCCGAAAATCGATAAAATCAGCTACAAGTTTATCGAAGACCCCAACACCCAGGTTCTGGAATATCAGAAGGGCAACGTGGATTTTGTCGACCTTGACAACTCCCTCTACCCGGTGTACTCCAGCAACGCCGCTCTGAAAGATCAGATTCACAGCTTCCAGCAGGCCGGCGGTTATTATTTCAATTTTAATGTTAAGACGATCAAGGACCCGAAGGTCCGCGAGGCAATCTCTCTGGCCATCGACCGCAAATCCATTTGCGACAGCGTCCTTCACGGTACGGCATCGGTTCCCACGTCCTTCATTCCGGCCAGTCTGACCGGCCACGATTCCAGCGCGCAGGCTTTTGCCTACGACCCGGCGAAGGCAAAGTCCCTGCTGGCCAGCGCCGGCTATGCAAGCGGCTATAATCTGCGCGTAACGGTCAACACGAAAAGCAACCTCGGCAAATCCATCGCCACCGCATTCCAGCAGGAAGCCAAGGCGGCCGGCATCAATGTGACGGTCGAACCCGTGGATTCCGCCGCATGGTCCGACATGAAAAAGAACGGCGGCATGGACTGCAGCGTCAGCAACTGGTACGTGGACTATAACGACCCGGACAGCATGCTGTATCCGGTCAGCGACAACCGTGCCGATCTGGTTTCCAGCTTCTGGCACAACGCCCAGTTTAAACAGCTGATGGAAGACGGGGTTAAGACCGACGACAGCGCGGCAAGACAGAAAATTTACGTACAGGCCGAAAATATACTGACCCGCCAGGATTTTGCAATTGCGCCCCTGATTAACGAGACCAAGTTCTATCTGCTGAATCCGAAGGTAACCGGCTTTGAAATCAATTCCGACAACCGCATGGATTTCTCAAAAGCCGACATCGGCTGACAGGGAAAGCCGGTTTCTGAAATAGCAGGCAATTTCAATGGCTATGGCATTCCAATTGCGATGCCATAGCCAAATTCCGTTTGAAGGGGGAATTTCATGGTTTCCTACATATCCAAAAGAATCGTCCAGACCGCCGTGGTCCTGCTCGGAATCAGCCTGGTAACGTTTCTCCTTCTCCAGGTCGTGCCGGGCGATCCCGTTTCGCTGATGCTGGACCGCCGCGCCGACCCCGCGACCATCGCGTCGGTGAGGCATCAGCTCGGCCTGGATGTTTCGCTTCCGCAGCAGTACCTGAATTTTGTCAACGGTGTGATCCACATGGATCTTGGCAATTCCTACTTTACGAAGGAACCCGTCCTTTTCGCTCTGAACCGCGCGTTTCATGTCACGCTGAAGCTGGCGTCCCTTTCCTTTGTGTTTGCCGTCGTGATCGGCATTTCCTGCGGCATGATTGCCGCGCTTTATCGCGGCAAAGCGCTTGATTCCTCCCTGATGACGCTTTCGATCGTCGGCGTTTCGGCGCCCTCGTTCTGGATCGCCATTATTCTTCAGATTATTTTCGGACTGAAGCTGAACCTTCTGCCGATTTCCGGGTTCGACACCCCGGCGGCTTACATCCTGCCGAGCATCGCGCTGGGGACCCGCTACGCCGGGAGCATTGCGCGCATCACGCGCACCAGCATGCTGGACGTCATTAAGCAGGATTACATCCGCACGGCGCGCGCAAAGGGCGCCAAGCGGAAGGCTGTGATCATCCACCATGCGATGAAAAACGCGATGATCCCAATCATCACGCTGGTCGGGACCGAGCTTGGCAACATGCTGACGGGATCGATGCTGATCGAGAAGGTCTTTTCCATTCCCGGCATCGGCAAGCTTGCGGTCGATTCCATGAGCAACCGGGACCTTCCCCTGCTGGAGGGAACCGTCATGTATATTGCTCTGGTCTTTGTCGCGGTCAACCTCCTGGTCGATATTTCCTACGCATTCATCGATCCGAGAATCCGCTACGGGAAGGGGGCCGCGTGATGAAGAAATTCTTTTCCTTTTTCAGCAAACAGAAGAAGTTTGAAGAAGACGTCCTGAGCGGCAAAATGGAATATTCCAGCTATTATAAAGACAGCCTGAGGCGCTTTCGAAAGAATAAAGCGGCCATGCTGTGCCTTGCCGTCATCTTTCTTTTGATTCTGGTCGCGATTTTTGCGCGGGTCGTGGCCCCGTTCGATCCGGATTATCAGGATTACGCATCCGTCCTCGCCCGGCCAAGCTCAAAACACCTGCTCGGCGCCGACGAATACGGGCGCGACATCCTGTCGCGCATCATTTACGGCACAAGGGTCTCGCTCAGCATCGGGATCTTCGCGCAGCTTCTGGCTTCGGTGGTCGGCGTCACGCTCGGTGCCATCGCCGGATATTTCGGCGGAGTCGTGGACTCCATCATTTCCCGCGTGATGGAAATTTTCTCGGCGTTCCCCGACCTCATCTTTGCCATGGCCATCATGACTTTCATGGGCAAAAGCATTCTGAACCTTTACATCGCCCTCGGGCTGCTGACCTGGGTGCGCACGGCGCGCATGATCCGCGGCTCCGTGATTCAGCTGAAGGAAAAGGAATACGTGGAGGCCAGCCGGGCCAGCGGCGGCACCTCCTTCCGGATCATTGTGAAGCACCTGATTCCCAACTGCCTCTCCACCATTATCGTTCTGGTCACGCTGGGAATCCCGAATGCGATCATGTACGAGGCGTCCCTGAGCTTTCTGGGGCTTGGCATTCAGCCTCCCACGCCGAGCTGGGGAAACATGATCAGCGCGGCGCAGGCCGTAATCGGCTTCCTGCCCATTTACAGCATCATGCCGGGCGTCGCGATCATGATCACCGTTATCGCCTTCAACATTTTCGGCGACGGCCTGCGCGATGCGCTGGATCCCAAGCTTCGCACCTGAAAAGAGGGAGAAAAATGAAAAACGAAGCACTGCTGGAAGTGAAAAATCTGAGGACCTATTTCCATACGGACGCGGGGATCGTCAAATCCGTCGACGATGTCTCCTTCCGGGTCGAAAAGGGCAAAACCCTTGGCATCGTTGGGGAATCCGGGTGCGGAAAGAGCATCACTTCCCTCTCCGTCATGAGGCTGATCGAAACGCCTCCGGGGAAAATCGAAGGCGGAGAGATCTTATTTGAGGGAGAAAACCTTCTGGATAAAACGGAAGACGAGATGAGACAGATCCGCGGCAAGAAGATCGCGATGATTTTCCAGGAGCCGATGACTTCCCTCAACCCGGTTTACACCGTTGGCAAACAGATCACGGAGGCCCTGCTGCTGCATGAAAAGATCAGCAAGCGCGAGGCGAAAGCGCGCGCGGTTGAAATGCTGAAGCTAGTGCGGATTCCGCTGCCGGAAAAACGCTTTTACGAATACCCGCACCAGCTTTCGGGCGGCATGAGGCAGCGGGTGATGATTGCCATGGCCCTTTCCTGCAACCCGCAGCTTCTGATCTGCGACGAGCCGACAACCGCGCTGGACGTCACCATTCAGGCACAGATTCTGGAGTTGATCAATGAGCTGAAGGAAAAGACGGGTTCCTCCATCATTATGATCACGCATGACCTTGGGGTCATCTCCGAAGTGGCGGACGACGTCATGGTCATGTACGCCGGCAAGGTGGTGGAACAGGCCACCACGGACGAGATTTTCGAGAGGCCGCTTCATCCGTACACCATCGGGCTCATGGCCTGCATCCCCAAGCTGAACCAGGATGTCGAAACCCTGCGGACGATTCCGGGAATGGTGCCCGGTTTCGACGACATGCCCAGGGGCTGCGCTTTCTGCCCCCGCTGTTCCATGGCAAAAAAAATCTGCGGGGAAAAAATGCCCGGCCTGACCGACGTGGACGGACGGAAGGTCCGATGCTTCCGGTATACGAACGAATGGAAGGAGGAAGCATAATGGACCCGGAAAAAAAGAGTTCGGGCGAACCGATTCTGAAGGTATCCCATCTGAAAAAATGGTTTTCCGGCAAAAGCTCCCCGTTCTCCGGCAAAAAAGAATTCATAAAGGCGGTGGATGACGTCAGTTTCGAACTGAACGCCGGCGAGACGCTCGGCGTCGTCGGGGAATCGGGATGCGGCAAATCCACCATGGGGCGCTCCGCGCTTCGCCTGATTGAGCCTTCCGGCGGAGAAATTATCTTCGAGGGCCGGGACCTGATGCGGCTCAGGGGAAAAGAGCTTCGGAACGTGAGAAGCAAAATGCAGATCATCTTTCAGGACCCCTACGCTTCCCTGAATCCGCGCATGACCATCGGCGAGGTGATTGCGGAACCGCTGGAAATCCAGCTTCATCTGAACAGGGAAGAGACGAGGAACCGCGTCCTGGAGACGATGAAGAGGGTCGGCCTGAACACCAGGTATTACAACCGCTATCCGCACGAGTTTTCCGGCGGTCAGCGGCAGCGAATCGGGATTGCGCGCGCCATCGTCCTTCAGCCGGACGTCATCGTCTGCGACGAGCCGGTTTCGGCCCTGGACGTTTCCATCCAGGCGCAGGTGATCAACCTTTTAAAGGAACTGCAGAAAGAGATGGGGATGGCCTATTTGTTCATCTCCCACGACCTGAGCGTGATCAAGCATATTTCCGACCGGATTATCGTCATGTATTTGGGACACATTGTGGAATCGGCCCGAAAAGAGGATCTTTACGACCGCCCGCTTCACCCCTACACAACCGCGCTGCTTTCCGCCATACCGGTTCCGGACCGCAGGGAGAAACGGAAGAAAATCATCCTTGAAGGGGATCTGCCAAGCCCGGCCGATCCGCCGTCTGGCTGCGTGTTCCACACCCGCTGCTACCGGGCGCAGCCCATCTGCAGTGAAAAGGCGCCGGAATTTAAAGATTACGGCAATGGGCACTGCTGCGCGTGTCATTTCTGCAACCGTGAAAATGAGGAGGAAAAGACAAGATGAAAATTACCAACATAAAAGTACGGACGATGGAGGTTCCTCTGGCTGAACCGTTCCATATTTCACTCGGAGCGATCACTCACACGAAAAGCGCCATTGTTTCGGTGGAGACGGACGAAGGAAATGTCGGATACGGCGAAGGCTCCCCCGGAATCCTGATCACCGGCGAAAATCTGGCCGGCACGGCGCAGGGAATCGAACTCATGAAGGAAGACCTGATCGGGCTCGATCCGACCGATCTGGAAGTAATGCACAGCACGATGAACCGCTCTCAGGCACACGCCCCCAGCGTAAAGGCCGCCATCGACATCGCCTGCTACGATCTGCTGGGCCAGAAGGCGGGGCTTCCGGTGTACCGGCTTTTGGGCGGGTTCGGCAACTCCATCGAGACGGATATCACGATTGGAATCGACCGGCCCGAAACCATGGCGGCCAAGGCGAAAGGATGGGTGGAAAAGGGGTTTCGCACCATCAAAACCAAGGTGGGAACCGGGGCGGACGAAGACATTGCGCGCGTCGGGGCAATTCGCGAAGCAGTGGGTCCCGATGTAAAAATCCGCGTTGACGCAAACCAGGGCTGGTCCGCGAAAGAGGCGGTCCGCATCATTGAGCGTTTGAATCAGTATGATCTTGAGCTGGTGGAACAGCCGGTGCCCTATCACGACATCGCGGGTCTGGAATATGTTACGAAGCATACCGACGTGCTGATCATGGCGGACGAAAGCTGCTTTACGTCAGCCGACGCACTTCGCCTTGTCGAGCGCCGCGCGGTTGACGTAGTCAACATCAAGCTGATGAAATGCGGCGGCATCCGGGAAGCGCTGAAAATCAACGACATCTGCGAAGCCGCCGGAATTCCATGCATGCTCGGCTGCATGGTTGAAGAGACCAATGTCGGCGTGACCGCCGCGGCAAGCCTGGGAGCCGCCTTAAAGAACATCACCCGCGCGGACCTCGACTGCACGTTCAGCCTGAGCAGGCTTCCCCTCCGGGGCGGGATGCAGATCGAAAAAGCAAACCGCCTGGTTCTGCCGGAGAAGCCCGGATTTGGATTTCTGGGTCTTACAGAGGATTGATCTCATGAACCATATGCCAAATGATTTTCAGGACAAATTCGAGCGGCTGACGGCGCGGGTGCTGGACTCCGGCCGCGCCGTCGGGCTTGCGGCCGCGGTTGTCGGCAAGCATGGAGAGCCTCTTTACGAGGGCTTCTTCGGGTATCGCGACCGGGAAAAGATGCTGCCGGTGAACCGAGACACCATCTTCGGCCTGGCCTCGGTTACCAAGTCCTTTACAAGCCTTTCGATGCTTCAGTTGGCGGAAAAGGGAATCGTCCGTCCGGACGACCCCGTCAGCCGCTACATCCCCTCTTTTACCGGAAAAAATCGGACTGAGCCCGTCCGGTTGCGGCACCTCCTCTGCCACAGCGGCGGTTATTTCCCCCTTCCCCGCATCCTGATCGATCGGGTCGCTGAAAAGATCGGTGCCATAGAGGAACGGGACGGGGATTTTGCCTATCTCCGTTCCCTTGCCGACGAGGGGGTCCGGCTGGTGGCGGAACGTTTGGACGCGCAGACCGATTTCATCGGCAGGCCGGGAGAACGGTTCAGCTACTGCAACGACGGCTACGCCCTTCTTTCCGATATCATTCGGACGCAGGGGGACTGCGCATCCTTCGCCGAATACCTTGAGAAGCACATTCTGCAGCCTCTCGGCATGTCGCGGAGCGGCTGCAGTTTTGTCGGACCCGCGCGGGATGAAAACGCAAGCGTCCTTTACAGCTGGCAGGGCGACGGCTCGCTGCGGGCCGACCGCGACTACCATAACAACGCTTTTGTCCTGAACGGCGGCGGAGCGATGAAATCGACGATTGCGGATCTTTCCAAATACATCTGCATGTATCTGAACCACGGTACCGGTTTAAGCGGCGCAAAGATCGCGAGCCGGTACTCGATCCGTGAAATGTGCAAACCGCGTCAGTATGCATCGCCGGAGGCCTACTATTGCTATGGGCTGGAAGAAAGCAGAGTCGGGCCGTTCCTGGCGCATGGGCACGGCGGAAGCCTGCCGGGCGTTTCCTCGCATTTTCTGTGGTCGGACGACGGTGAAGTCGGGGTTGCCGTCCTCTGCAACACGATGGATGTCCCCGTCGGATATCTTGCAAAAGCAGCCCTGAGCATGTATTACGGGGAGGAGCCGGAAGAGCGGAGGATCGAATATCCCGTCCGCCCATGGTCCGGCGAGTGGATCGGAAAGGTCGGCGGGGATTACCGTTCCGGAGAAGGAGACACATTTACCCTTTATGAAAAAGACGGGAGCCTTGGAATGCGCCTGAACGGAAAGGAGCTTTCCGCCGTGCCGGTCAGCCCGGATAAGGCGCTGGTGAGGAAGCCTTTTGGCGATACTTTTCTTCAGATCTTTTCCGACGAAGAGCGCGGGGTCTGGGGCGCCCAATACGGGAGCCGCATTTTCCCCAAACGCGGCTGATCTTTGCCCCGCCGCCGAGAAAAATCGACGGCAAAGGAGGAATAAGCGTGTATTCTGATTTACAGTATCTGACCGTCCCCCTGCCGGAAGACATTCAGAAAATGAAAGGGCACGGGGATTTTGAGCTTTTACAAAAAATAATTGACCGGAGGCTGAAGACGGATCTTCCGCTCGCCCTGAGAAAGAGGCTTGAGTTGGAAAAGGAGATCCTTTTGCGCATCCCGGAGGACTATCCCTATTCCTGGGAGGAAGCGGAGGACATGCTGCGCCGGAACCTGAAAGATTTCCGGAATGGGGAGCTGGAAACCTTTTGGGAGGACAATGCGGCGGAATGGATTTATGTAAACGGCAAAGTCCGTTTCCACAGGCTTTTTCTGGACAATCTGTTTAAGACGCGCCCGGCCTTGGCGGGCCGCAATCTTTTCCCGGAAAGCCAGGCAGGGAGAACAAAAAACTTTCAGCTTCTGGATTCCGTCATCGCAAAAATGAAGAAAAACGGCCGGCTGAATTACTCTTTTCACATTCGAAGCACGATCCGGATCGCGGAAGAGGCACAGAGGATCGGGGAGAAAATCCAGGTTCATCTGCCGATTCCGGTCGAATACGCGCAGGTTGAAAACTTCCATCTCCTCTCCGCCTCTCCGGGCCCTGTGGAAATTGCGCCCAAAGAGTATCCGCAGCGGACCGTCTGCTTTGAAACCGTTCTGAAAAAGGGCATGGAATTTTCCGTCGAATACGAATTTGAAAACCACATGATCTACCGGGAGCTGGATTTCGGAAAAGTGCTGGACGCACAGCCGGCTTTTTACACGGAAGAACTTCTTCCGCACATTCATTTCACCCCTTATCTCCGCTCGCTTGCGGAAGAAATCGTCGGGGAGGAAAAGAATCCGCTGCTCAAAGCGCGTAAAATCTACAATTTTATCACTTCCCGCGTGATGTATTCCTTTGTCCGGAGCTACAGCACCATTGACGACCTTACTTCCTATGCCGCATCCGGGCTCAAGGGGGACTGCGGGATCCAGGCTCTGCTGTTCATCACCCTTTGCCGGATCTCCGGGATCCCGGCCCGTTGGCAGTCAGGCCTGTATGCGACGCCGTACGATGTGGGCAACCATGACTGGGCACAGTTTTATATCGCGCCCTACGGCTGGCTGTTCGCGGATTGCTCGTTCGGCGGGACCGCCTTCCGAAACGGGGCGCCGGAACGCCGTGAATTCTATTTTGGTCATCTGGACCCGTTCCGAATCCCCGCAGCCTCAGAATTTCAGCATGAGTTTTCCATGCCGACCGGACATTTTCGCAGCGACCCATACGATAATCAGGACGGCGAGGTCGCCTATGCCGGCGGGCACCTGCGCAGCGGGCAATTTACAACGGTCCACGAGGCATTGGAAATCAGAGAGATTCTCTAATCGCCGGTCAGATGTCCCGGTGAGCCGGAACATCTCCGCTTGTCGAAGGGCCCATCCGACGCGCAAGCAAAGGATGGGTCCCCTCTGAAACTTACAACTCCGGACTACTATGCCAGGCTGCAAAAAGCTTAAGCTATGGACAGAAAAAATCCTTCCTGTTTTTAAGGCTGCGGTCGACCAACCTCAGCCTTAAAACAGGAAGGATTTTTAGCATATTAGCATAAAAGAAAAAGACATCGAAACAAACATGCGGAATAAAAGCAAAAGCCGGAGCCCATCCGTGCTGGTAAGCATTTATTATGGCGCAGTTCTCCGAAAAATAAATTTATTACCGTAAAGAGGAAATAAGCGACTTTGATTATGGGCAGTAGCCCAGCAGGCAGGAGATTCTTCCCGCTGTTTTCTTGACCTCGGCGATCATCATTTCGCGTTCCTTTTTCATCCGGTAGTTAGGGCCGGCTATGCTGACCGCCGCAATAACCTTCTGGTCCAGGCCATAAACCGGCGCGCCGAAGCACATAAGGCCGGCCTCAATCTCGCCGTTGTCCATGGCATAACCGTCGAGTTTCGCGCGGATCAGCTGTTCGCGCAGCTGATTTGGGTCCGTAATGGTCTTCGGGGTCATAGGTTTGACCGCAGTAATCCAATCATAATATTCGTTGAGATATTCTTCACTCTGCGCGGCCAGCATAACCTTCCCGGAACTGGAAGCGTAAGCGGGCTCCCGGCTGCCGATCTTGGTGGTGCATGCCACGGAACGATGCGTTTCGACGATATCCAGATAGACGATATCATGACCTAAAAGAATGCTCAAGTTAATGGTTTCTTCCACTGTGGCAGAGAGACGCTCCAGTTCGGGGCGGGCAATGCTCCGCAGATCAGACTGTCCCAAAATGGCACTGGAGAGCAGGAGAAGCCTGGGGCCGACATGGTAGCTTTTTCGGACCGGGTCCTGCTCCAGATACTGGCGCTCCATCAGCGTGGAAATCTGGCGGAAAACGGTCGTTGTCGGCATATGCAATGTATCGACCAGAGCCTTGAGCGTCCACTCGGTTTTATTATCCATGAAACATTCCAAAACTTGCAGCGCACGTAAAATGCTGGATACTTTCTCTCTTGCCATAAGCAACAACCCTTCATTAGGATATTACAAAATTCTCAGGATGACGATATTTTACCGTTTGTATATGCTCGCAGTAAAGAACCAGTTCGCCTTTCTCCTTGAACACCTCGTAGCTTGCCCGGTATACACCCATGTCCTTATATTTCGGCGTTTTCTCAAGATCGGTTTTTATCGTATAGATAGTGTCGCCGATAAATACCGGTTTTATAAAACGCAGTTGGTCGTAACCATAGCTGAAAGCGTTCACGCAGTTGGTGGCCACCAGTCCCAGGCCAAGGCTGAACACCATGGCGCCCGCCACAAGCCGGCGGCCGAAGATGCCTTCGTTTTTTGCGAACAGTTCGTCAGCCACATACGGGTGGTAGTCCATGACCATACCATTGAAAAGCATGCATTCGCCTTCGCTGATGGTGCGGCGGATGGAACGGATCCGTCTGCCGATCTTTATGTCCTCAAAAAACCAGTTTTCCGCATTCCAGATCGGAATTTCCTTATGCTTCGACGCGTCCGGGTTTGGATTTTCCATATTCCTGTTTCTCCTTTTATTGTTTTGTCAGCCCGGTTCATTATGGCCATTCTATATGGAAAATTAGAATTCAAACGCTATTAAAGTTATCGTAGGTTTTCATTTCTTCAATAAAGAAATAATATCATATTTTTACATTATTGTTAAGATATCTTTCTCAGAACTTTAATAATTTTACTTTCGGGAATCATACTCATAAAAGCCTTTGCCGGTCTTTCTACCAAGTTCATTCGCATAGACCATCCTCCGCAGAAGGGGGCACGGGCGGTATTTGTCTTCCCCAAGCTCTTTCTGCAATACTTCCATAATAGAGAGACACACGTCCAACCCGATAATATCTCCTAGAGCCAATGGACCGATCGGATAGGAAGCTGCAAGTTTCAGCATGGAATCGATATTCTCACGTGTGGCGACACCCTCCATCAAAAGGTAAGCCGCCTCGTTGATCTGGGGGATCACCAGCCTGTTGAAAACGAACCCGGGCGCCTCCTGGACCTCAATGGCCGTCTTATGGATGGAAGTTACGATATCCTGGACCGTCCGGACCGTTTCCGGTGCTGTCTTTCGCGCCACGGCAATCTCAATGACCGGCATCATGGCCGGCGGATAAAAAAAGTGCATGCCGCACACGCGCTCCGGCGCAGCAATGGACGACGCGATTGCGCTGATGCTGATACTGGATGTGTTGGTGGCAAAAACCGTGTCTTTGCGGCAGATCCCTTCCAGCTTCCGCATCATCTCCTGTTTGACCGAAAGAGTTTCGGCAACGCTTTCCACGATCAGATCAACATCTTTCAGATCTTCGAGGTTTGTCGTGATCCGGATTCTGTCCAGCGTCTCGTTCCTTTTTTCTTCCGTCAGTTTTCCTTTTTTAACGAGGGATGCAAGAATACTGACAATATAGTCGTATCCTTCCCGAACACCGGCTTCCCGCCTTGCGTAAAACACGACGGAAAAACCGTTCTGAGCAAAAGCCTGCGCGATTCCGCGCCCCATTGTTCCGGCGCCCACCACGCCGATGGTTTGAACTGCCATCCTCTCTTCTCCTCTTTCCTTAGCGCATGGCTAAAGTTACGGTGCATTTCGCCGCCAGTTTTTCATCCAGGTAGAGTTCCGCATTACAGGAAACAACCGCTTTTTCAGCGTTCTCCCTTGCGACATTCACCTTGGCCGTCACATGACTGCCGGGGACGATTTTCTGATAAAATCTCGCCCCATCAACACCGGCAAGCAAAGGAGTCTTTCCCTTATATCTCTCCGCGGTCATCAGCATAATATCGGCTGCCTGAGCCATGCATTCCACGGACAGAACGCCCGGAAAGACCGGATTCCCCGGGAAATGGCCTTGAAAAATTTCCCATGCCGGGTCTATATACAGGGTTGCTTCAATGCTTTCCATCGGGGCGAGGGTCAATACTTCATTAATCATCAGCATGGGACTGCGATGAGGCAGCACGCTCATAACAGATTCCTGATTCATTACCGGATCTTTTTCCAGCATTTTTCCATCTTCTTTCCCTGAAACGGTTCGGGAAAACCGGCCCTCCAGTCTCGGCAGGGAGCCGGGTTCCCCTCATCGCCATTTCAATTATTTTTCTTCCGACAGCTTCACATAGGTTTCATAACGTTCTCTCGCGTCCGCCGCCGCTTTTTTGTAAAGTTCCCTTGCTCTTTCCGGGAAAGAATACTCAAGTGCCGCGAACCGTCTCTCTGAACGGAGGAATTCCAGGAAATCACCCGTAGGTGCTTTGGAGTCCATCGTAAACGGATTTTTTCCTTCTTCCTTCAACAGCGGATTGTAACGGTAAAGCTGCCAATATCCCGCTTCCACGGCGCGCTTCATTTCAATCTGGCTGTTAGACATCCCCTTGGGGATTCCATGAATGATGCAGGGGCAGTAACAAATCACCAGAGACGGGCCGGGATACGCCTCCGCTTCCCGAATCGCTTTCAAGGTCTGGGCCGGATCATAGCCCATCGCGACCTGCGCGACGTAGACATAGCCGTAGCTCATGGCGATTCTGCCCAGGTCCTTCTTTTTGACGCGTTTGCCGGAGGCCGCGAACTTCGCGATTGCCGCCGTGCTGGTGGACTTGGAAGACTGTCCGCCCGTATTGGAGTACACTTCCGTATCCATGACCAGCAGATTGATGTCGCGTCCGGAGGCCAGAACATGATCGACTCCTCCGAAACCGATGTCATACGCCCAGCCGTCGCCGCCGAAAGCCCAAACGCTTTTTTTCGTTAAAAATTCCCTATTGTTGAAAATATACTCCAGCGCCTGCTTCTGCGCGCCGTCCTGCGGCCGGCATTTTTCCAATGCCGCAGTCATCACATTGGAAACTTCTCTGGTCTTTGCGGAATCTTCTTTGTTTTCCAGATAATCTCCGCATTCCTTCACGGCAATACCGGCATCCATCAGCTCCGCCGCCTTCAGCGCCAGCTCCTGATGAACAGCTTCGTGTCCGTTCAGATAGCCGAACGCGAATTCCGCGTTATCCTCAAACAGGGACTGTTCCCATGCGGGGCCGCGGCCCTTTTGATCCGTGCAGTACGGCGTTGCCGGAAGGGCGCCGCCGTATGCCGAGGAGCAGCCGGAAGCGTTGGCCACATACATATGGTCGCCGAACAGTTGCGTAACAAGCTTGATGTATGGGGTTTCCGCACAGCCGGAGCAGGCGGCGGAAAACTCGAAGTACGGTTTGGCAAACTGGCTGGATTTTACGGTTCTGTCGTTGAACGCATCTTTTTTCAAAGACACCTTTTCGATGCCGAATTCCCAGTTTTCATGTTCCGGCAATTGGGATTCCGTCAGCTTCATCTCCAAAGCGCCCTTGGCGGGGCAGTTGTTCACACAGCTCGCGCAGCCCATGCAGTCGTAAGGAGAAACCTGCATACGGTACTGATATTGTTCGAGCCCCGCGCCCTTGGCCTGAACCGTGACAAAACCTTTGGGAGCGTTCTCCAGTTCTTCCGCCGTTGCAAGAACAGGCCGGATTGCCGCATGAGGACAAATGAAGGAGCAGCGGTTGCACTGAATGCAGGCCTCCGGATGCCATTCCACAACTTCCACGGCCGCGGCGCGCTTTTCCCATTGCGTCGTCCCATTGGGCCAGGTGCCATCGAAGCAGCCGAATTTTTTAAACGTGGAAAGCGGAAGCGAATCGCCTTCCTGACGGTTCATGGGAACCACGATTTCCCTGATAAAGTCCGGCATTGCGGGCTCCGCTTTCTTTTCTTCCTCCGCATGGAGCCATGCTTCCGGAATCGCAATCTGCTTGATGCGGACAATGCCCGCGTCCACCGCCGCACAGTTCATATCCACGACCTTCTGCCCGGCTTTCGCGTAATAGGTATTATGAATTCCCTTCTTCATATCCCTGACCGCGACATCAATGGGAATGATGTCGGCCAGTTTGAAAAAGGCTGCCTGCAGGACCGTATTGGTCCGGTTGGCCAATCCGATTTCCCTTGCGATTCCGGTCGCGTCAATGGTATAAAACCGGGCGTTTTTTTGGGCGAGTTCCCTCTTCATTTTCGCGGGAATGTGACTCTCCAACTGCTGTTCCTCCCACGGACAGTTCAAAAGGAAAACGCCGTTCGGCTTCAGGTCCTTGACGATTTCATATTTATTCAGATAGGAGGGATCATGCACCGCAACAAAATCCGCATGCCCGACAAGATATGGAGCGCGGATCGGCGTATCGCCGAAGCGCAGATGGGACTGCGTCAGGCCGCCGGACTTTTTGGCGTCATAGGCGAAATACGCCTGACTGTAAAGATCGGTGTTCATGCCGATGATTTTAATGGAGTTCTTGTTCGCTCCCACCGTGCCGTCGCCGCCGATTCCCCACAGCTTGCAGCTGGTCACGCCCTGCTGGTTCAGGTTGATTTCCTCGTAAGGAAGGGAGGTGAACGTAATATCGTCCTCAATGCCGATGGTGAAATTGTTTTTCGGTTCGTCCTTCGTCAGGTTATCGTACACCGCCACAATCTGGCCGGGAGTGGTGTCTTTCGAGGCGAGGCCGTAGCGGCCGCCCACGATTTCGATCCGGCGGTCCGAGTCCGCAAGCACGCCTTTCACGTCGAGGTACAGCGGCTCACCGTTCGCACCCGGTTCCTTTGTGCGGTCCAGAACGGCAATTTTGCGCACCGTAGCAGGCAGCGCTTTCAGAAAATGCTTTGCGGAGAACGGGCGGTACAGATGGACCGCGATCATGCCGGTTTTTCTGCCTTGCGCGTTCAGATAGTCCACCGTGTCCTTGATGGTATCCGTCACGGAACACATCGCGATGACGACTTCCGTCGCCTCCGGGTCGCCGTAATAGTCGAACAGGCCATAGCTGCGTCCGGTCAGGCGATTGATTTCATCCATGTAGCCCTGAACAGTGTCGGGGATCGCGTCATAATGCTCGTTGCAGCCTTCTCTGCACTGGAAAAAGATATCCTGGTTGGCGGAGGTCCCCCTGGTGGACGGATGCTCCGGATTCAGGGAGTTTTTGCGGAAAGCCTGCAGTTGATCGTAATCAACCAGAGGCCGCAGGTCCTCATAATCGAGAGCGTCGATTTTCTGCATTTCATGAGAAGTACGGAATCCGTCGAAGAAATGCAGAAAAGGATGCCGGGCCTTGATGGCGGACAGGTGAGCGACAGCGCCCATGTCCATCGCTTCCTGTGGGTTCGCGGAGGCAAGCATGGCAAACCCGATCATGCGGCAGGCCATTACGTCCGAATGATCGCCGAAGATGGAAAGCGCGTGCATGGAGATTGTTCTTGCGGAAACATGAAAGACGCCGGGAAGAAACTCGCCCGCTATTTTGAACATGGGAGGAATCATCAGCAGCAGACCCTGCGCCGCGGTATAAGTGGTCGTCAGGGCGCCGGACTGGAGAGAGCCGTGCGCCGTACCGGCTGCCCCCGCCTCGGACTGCATCTGGATGACGTTTACCGTGTTGCCAAACAGATTCTTTTTGCCGTTGGCTGCCCATTCATCAACAATTTCAGCCATTTGGGAGGAAGGAGTGATGGGATAAATACTGGCTACTTCCGTAAAAGCATACGAGACATACGCAGCCGCTGTATTTCCGTCCATCACGACAGTTTTTTTACTCATATTTTCACCTCAAATAAATTTCTTTCTCAGTTCACTTGGCGGCTTTAGCGGCGCGGACTGCTTCAATCAGCATCGGCGCGACCTGGAACAGGTCGCCGGAAATCCCGTAATCCGCCACTTCAAAGATAGGCGCGGAGGCATTTTGGTTGACGGCAATGATGCACTCGGAATCCTGCATGCCTGCTTTGTGCTGGATTGCGCCGGAGATGCCCAGCGCAACATAAACCTTCGGATGCACCGTTTTTCCCGTCTGCCCCACCTGATGGTCCTGGGACAGCCATCCGGAATCGACGGCCGCGCGGGACCCTCCTACTACTCCGCCCAGTTCGGCGGCAAGCTCCTCCGCCAGCTTGATTCCGCACGGAACATCTTTTGCGATGCCGCGACCCACGGAAACGACGTAATCCGCGCCGATCAGGTCCACCAGCTTTTTGGCGGCCTTTACAACCTCCAGGACCTCGGTATGAAGATCCTCCCTCTCGAGCTTTACCGCCGGTTTTACAATTTCACAGTGGTCCGCCCCGTTTTGATCGAATGGAGCTTTTTTCATGACTCCGGGACGGACCGTCGCCATGGCGGGACGGAAGCGCGGGCAGATAATGGTTGCCATCAGATGTCCGCCGAAGGCGGGGCGGGTCATCTTCAGGTTCCGGTCTTCGGCGTCCAGCTTCATGCCGTCCACATCCAGCGTGGAAGCAGACCGCAGAAAATCCAGATATTGAGAAACATCGACGTCCAAATGAGTACAGTCGGCGCACAAGCCGGTGTGAAGACGGGCGGAACAGCGCGGTGCCAGGTCGCGCCCGATGGTTGTGGCTCCAAAGAGCATGACCTCCGGCTTAAATTCCATTATCATATCGCAGATCACTTTGGAGTAACCGTCGGTGGTGTATTCTTTCAGGCAGGAAGATTCGCAGACGAACACCCGGTCGGCCCCATAGCCGCCCAGCTCACCGGCAATTCCCTCCACTTGATCCCCAAGCAGCAGTCCGCACAGTTGGACGCCCAATTCATCCGCCAGTTTACGGCCTTCGGAAATCAGCTCAAAATCAGTGGACATCAGCTTCCCCCGGCGCTGTTCGCAGAATACCCATACATCTTTGAAAGCGGCAAGATCGCTGCTTTGAAACGTAGACATGGTTGCTTTTCTCCCTTCCATCAGATGAAATGCCTGCTTGCAAGGATTCCGGCCAGTTTTTCGCAGCTCTTCCTGTCGGCGCCCTCCAACATGACGCCCGCGCTTCTTCGGGGCGGCGTAAAGGATTTAAAGATATTGGTGGGAGAGCCTTTGAGTCCGATGGTAGTCGGATCGATCAGGGGATCATCCTTCAGCGTTTCGTAATCATAAACCGACATCGGTTTACCGTACGCTTCAAAGATGCCGCGCGCGCTCAAATAGCGCGGTTCGTTCAGCTCTTTGATGCAGGTCAGGAGGCAGGGGGTCTGAACCCGGACCGTCATGTAACCGTCCTCCAGCATTCGCCGGCAGGTGACAGTACTGTCTGATTTATGAATTTCAGAGACATAGGTCACCTGAGGCAGATTCAGCTTTTCGGCAACCTGGGGTCCCACCTGCGCGGTATCACCGTCAATCGCCTGCCGGCCGCACAGGACGATATCATCCTTTTCCACCCCGAGGTGCTTTACCGCCGCAGCGAGAATCTGAGCCGTTGCGAAGGTGTCGGACCCCCCGAACTCACGGGATGAAACCAGTACTCCGTCGTCGGCGCCCATGGCCATAAGCTCCCGGAGCATTTCAGCCGCGGGCGGCGGCCCCATCGTGACGGCCGTTACCCGGCAGCCGGTTTCGTCCTTCAGCTTCAGGGCGGCCTCCATCGCGGTTTTGTCGTCCGGATTGATAATAGACTGCATGGAAGCGCGGTTCAGGGTTCCGTCCGGATTGACGGCCACTGCTCCGGAGGTATCCGGGACCTGCTTCACGCATACAATAATTTTCATCGTAGTATCCTTTCTGTCTTCTGCGGATCGGATCATCCTGTCCTGTTTTCGGAACACACGCCGGTTACAAAATAGCCGGCAGATCCCGCCTGTCTTTCTGCCCTTTGCTACGGTCAGGGTTTTTTCACGGCAGACGGCCTTCTTTTTCCTGATTGCCGAAAATCTGATCTTTCAGCAGTTTCTCCGCCTTTGTCAGCAGTTCAGACTCCCCCACACAGGGGCTCCCGTTCAGATAGTATCCTCGGATATGGACGGCCCTCGGGTCCATCGACTCATCCACGCATCCGGTCTCACACCCGTTGACGATCAGGGACGCCTGAGCGGGGGCCTGCCGATAAGGAATGACCTTCACCTGCAAATCCCGGGCAATTTTCCTGACCAGTTCTGAGGATTCAATGACCGGATTGCAGTTGCCGCACATTTTTACTTCCAACAGGAGGAACTGTTCCATTATTGCGCGGTCCAGCCCCCGTCCACCGAGTAAACAGAGCCTGTCACATAAGAAGCTTCGTCGGAAGCCAGGTAGAGCACCGTGCCCGCGACTTCCTTCGCTTCAGCGTATCGTCTCAGCGGAGTTTTGGCAAAAATCTTCTCCCGAATGACGTCCGTGTTCAGCATCTTGCCATTGAGAGCCGTAATCACGTAGCCGGGCGCAACGGCGTTTACCTGGATGTTGTACCTGGCCCATTCCAGCGCGAGACCCTTCGTCATTTGAAGGACTCCGCCTTTACTTGACAGATAGGGCAAAATCCCCTTGTCGCCCACCAGTCCGAACATTGATGCAACATTGATCACTTTGCCGGCCTTTCGCTCGATCATGGTTTTGCCGACCGCCTGACTCAGGAAGAATACGCCCTTTAAATTCGTATTCAGGACCTTATCCCAATCCTCTTCCGTCAGTTCGACCGCAGGCTTTGTTACGGCCACACCGGCATTGTTGACCAAAACGTCGATTCTTCCAAATTCTCTCACGGTGTCGGAAACCAGCGTTTCAATCGAAGAAAGCTTTGTGACGTCGCAGCTGTGAGCATAAGTCCGCACCCCGAACCTTTGGGATAAATCCGCGGAAACAGCTTCGCATTCCGCCTGATTTCTGCTGACAATCACAACATCCGCGCCGTTCTGCGCAAAGGCTTCCGCAATTCCAGCGCCGATCCCCTTGGTGGCGCCGGTCACCAATACGATTTTTCCTTTCGATTCAAACATCTTTTTTCTCCTTCTGTTCTTCCTCAATGCCGGCCAGACGCTGCGCCAGTTTTTTCTTCCGCTCCAAATTCGCCTGGCGGGTCAGCATCACGCGCTGTGCCTGCGGAGAGCCCGCTCCGTGCATGCTCTCGACCAAAGCCGTACCCCCGGTCATGTTTTCCAGCAAGCGAAGCATCCTGTAGCGGTCTTCCACGGAAACATCCTTCGCGGTCTTTAAGTACTTCTTTACGTAGGGTCCGAGTTTCGGATCGTTGAAATCAACCTCGCTGGGCATGGTCGCCAGAATTCCTCCCGCAATGTCGTGGGACAGCCGCGCAATCTCATAAATAAAGCGCGTCACGTTCTGCTTGCTCGTATTTGCCAGCAGCGGATTGACATAGTAGGAGCCGCAGGGCAGTTTGCTGCCGTCCGCCGAACAGGCCAGCGAGCAGGCGTAGAGAGTTTCCGTCAAGTGGATCATTTCCACTTCCTTGTCCCGGATGTGCGCGGCTTTGGCCGTTCCGCTGTAATCGGCCAGACTGGCCGCGGCGCCCACCATGATATCCGCCAGCCCGCCTTTGCAGCCGCCGTAATTCTGGCGATGGTAGGAAGCAAACCTCTCCACAAGGCTGCCTGAGAATTCCGTTTCACCGCACATGAACACGCGCTTCCACGGGACAAACACATCTTCCAGCACCGTCAGGCATTCTCCTCCGACCACACCGTAGTTGACATTTCCCTGGTCCATCACGTCAAATTTTCTGCCGTCGTTGGTCTGCCGCCCGAAAATGTGGAAAACGCCTTTCGCACCCACGGGAACCGCACAGGCGACCGCGTAGTCTTTTTCCTCCGGTTTTAATGAAACCGTGGGCATAATCAGCATTTCAAAGGAATTCACCATTCCGGTCATGTGCATTTTCGCCCCGCGGATGACGATTCCTTTGTCGTTCTTTTCCACAACATGGACATACATATCGGGATCATCCTGCTGGCTGGGCGAACGGCTGCGGTCCCCTTTCGGGTCCGTCATCGCACCGGCAATCATCAGGTCCTCTTTTTGAATGTACTTCAGAAACTCCCTGAAACGGGCATGGTAATCGGTCCCGCATTTCTGGTCAATATCGTATGTAACGGAATACGTCGCGTTCAAAGCGTCCATCCCGACGCAGCGCTGATAGCAGGAACCCGTCCGCTGCGAGATTGCACGCAGCATCTTGACTTTTTTAATCAGATCGTCCGTGCTCTGATGGATATGTGTAAACCGGTTGATTTTTTCGCCGGTCAAATGAGAGGTGGCGGTCAGCAGATCTTCATACTCCATTTCATGGGCCATGTCGTAAGTGGTCGCGGCAGCATTGATATGCGGCTGAACCAAAGGATGCCCTACCACGCAGTCGATTTTTTCTCCCTTAAAGTAGACGGTCGGATGGAGTTTTTTCAGAGCCTCCATATATTCGGCGCCTGTTTTCATAGTGCTTTATTCCTTTCTCTTCATTAGCCTTACCGGACGGTTTTTTTATAAAATATTATTCGAAATCACAATCCGCTGGATTTCGGAAGTTCCTTCGTAAATTTCAGTGATTTTCGCATCCCGCATCATGCGTTCAACGGGATAGTCCCTGGTGTAGCCGTAGCCGCCCAGCATCTGGACCGCCTGAGTCGTGACCTTCATCGCCGTTTCGGAGGCCGACAGTTTTGCCATCGCCGCCTCTTTGACATAGGGCAGGCCCTCCATTTTGTTCGCCGCGGCGTGATACATGAGAAGCCTTGCCGACGAGATGGCGACTTCCATATCGGCCAGCTTGAACTGCGTGTTCTGGAAATTGGAAATCGGCTTGCCGAACTGCGTCCTGACCTTCGTGTAGGCAACAGCTTCCGCCATCGCGGCCTCCGCGATGCCCAACGCCTGGGCGGCAATGCCGATTCGGCCCCCGTTCAGAGCCGTCATGGCAATTTTAAAGCCCTTTCCCAAAGATCCCAGCAGATTTTCCTTTGGAATCACACAGTCTGTAAAAACAATTTCCGCAGTGGGAGAGCCGTGCAGTCCCATCTTTTCTTCATGCTTCCCCACGGAGAAGCCCGGAAAATCTTTTTCGACGAGAAAAGCGGAAATTCCCTTTGTTCCCTTCGAAGGGTCCGTCATGGCGAATACCACAAAAAGATCCGCAACATAGCCGTTGGTAATAAAGACCTTGGAACCGTTCATCACCCAGTGGTCTCCATCCGGGAAACAGGTCGTGGTCCCTTTGGAGGCGTCCGATCCGGCGTTCGGCTCCGTCAGCGCAAACGCACCCAGATGTCCGGACGCCAGCATGGGAAGATATTTGGCTTTCTGCTCCCCGGTGCCAAACTGAATAATCGGTCCGCAGCACAACCCATTATGCGTTGCCATAATGTCGGCGGTGCTTGCACAGGCTTTTGCAACCTCTTCAATCGCCAGCGCGGAAGACAGATCGTCCGCCCCGGCTCCCCCGTACTCCTTCGGGATATTCAGACCCAAATAGCCGTAATGGAACAGCTTTTGAATCGTTTCAGCCGGGTATTCACAGGTTCGGTCCGTTTCGGCGGCGATGGGCTTGATTTCGTTTTCTGAAAATTCCCGAATCGCCTTCCGGAGCAGCGACTGCTCTTTGGTCAAGGTAAAATTCATTTGTAAACCTCCACAGCTTCGATGAGAGGGACCGGGCGCGGCATCACTGGTTTTTCATCTGGCAAAGCAGCAGATGATCCGCGACCAGGCACAGCTCTTTTTTCTGGTTGTAAACCTGAACATTCTCCACGACAAATCCCTTGTCCTGATGCTTGGGACTGGGGTATTTATTCTTTATCACCACTTTTGTTGTAAGGGTGTCGTTAATAAATACCGGACGGATAAAGCGCAGCTTATCATACCCATAAGAAAAAGCGACAGGATTGATGACGGAAGCGGTCAGGCCCACACCGATGCTGAACACAAGGGTTCCGTGCGCGATCCGCTGCCCGAATTCCGTTGTCTTGCACCATTCCGCGTCCATATGGTGCGGAAAAAAGTCTCCCGTCTGGCCCGCGTGAAGGACAATATCCGCCTCCGTGACCGTCCTGCCGGTTGTTTCTCTTTCCGCGCCAATCTTATAATCCTCATAATAGATTTCTTTTGTCATAAAAATCAGCCTCGATTCTTGATTATCTTTATCACCATATTTTTATTGACATCAGATCCAAAACGGATCAGGGTAAATCCGGATCATGTTCATCCAGCCTTGGCGAACCCTTGGAGCATTTGTATTTCTCTCCGTCGATTCGGATCGGGCAGCGCAGCGTTTCGATTTTCGTCCCGTTTGACCGGACTACCTCCTGTGTCATATCCAAAGTCTGAAACTCTTCCGTCTTCATCAAACGGTCCCAGTCCATCACATCGGAACACCAGATATCGGCCGGTTCCAGTACAGCCAACCACTCCTCCGTATTTCCGCTCAGAAGATGTTCGGCCAAAATCATCTTTATCTCGTCCCGTTTGCTGCTCCATTCCCTTTTATCCGTATACCCTTTGAGTTCATCGCACTTTAAAAGCTCTGCCAGGGTGGGAATGGAACCCATCGCCAAAGCCAGGTATCCGTTTTTGGTTCGATAGATTCCATAGGGAGCCGCAATAAACGGACTGGCGTTGTTGATCCCGCTCCGCACCGGCAGCTCATGCCCATCGTTCAGGAAGGTGGTCAGTCCTTCAAATTGAAGATCCAGCGCGGATTCCAGCAGACTGACCTCCACGTAAGCGCCGCGTCCCGTCACTCCCCTGCGGACCAGGCCGGCCATCACCCCCTGAATCAGATGTTCGCCCGCCAGGATATCCGCAACGCTGAGTCCCACCGGCAAAGGCGGCTGGTCCGCGTTCCCGTTCTGATACGCGATCCCGGACACCGCCTGAACCAGCAGATCCTGCCCCGGCCTTCCGACCCAGGGTCCTTTTTTCCCATATCCGGTCACTTCCCCGTATACCAAAGCGGGATTGATCTTTTTTACCGATTCATAATCGACTCCCAGGCGTTCCGCCACTCCGGGGCGAAAATTGATCAGCATGACATCGGCCCGGCTCAAGAGCTCATCCAGCCTGCCCCGGTCCGAGGGATCTTTCAGGTCGATCACCAGACTCTCTTTATTCCTGTTCTCCGTGTGAAACAAAGAATTCTCGCCGTCAAGATACAAATTGGAGAGCGCCATTTTGCGGCTGAGGTCGCCCCCGTTCGGATTTTCGATCTTGACCACCCTCGCGCCGAGATCCGCCAAACGGAGGCCTGCGTAAGGTCCCGCCAAAAGCTGGCTGAAATCCAGAACCAGCATTCCTTCCAGTGGTTTCAAATCCGCCTCTCCTCCTCACCTTTCAAGTGAAAATCCGAGATGATCTTCTCATTGTCCTCGCCCAGTTTCGGGGCCCATTTTTCTGACTTCAGCATCTTCCCGTCAACGCGGATCGGGCACCGGGTCGTCAGGAGTCCGGGCTGGCCGGGGCGGTGCACGTCCTGCACAAAATCAAGGACGCGGAATGCTTCATGACTCGTCATCTGTTCCCAGTTCATGACCTCCGAAGCCCAGTATCCGGCCTTCTCCAGGAGTGACATCCAATGTCCGGTCTCCTCCTGTTTCAGGTGTTCCTGAAGGACTTTTTTAATCTCATCGCGCTTTGTGAACCAGACCTCTGGATCCGTATATTCCGTCAGACGCCTGCAGCCCAGGATCTCCCCCAGGCGGACCACGGACCCCATGGTAAGCGCGAGATATCCGTTCTTTGTCTCATAGATTCCATACGGGGCGCCGAGCGCAGCGTGTGCATTGTTAAAACCGGATCGTTCCGGCATCCGGCGGCCGTTGTTCAAATAAACGGTCACGGCTTCGACCTCAAATGAAAGGATCGATTCCAGCAGGGAAATCTCAACATTTCCGCCCTCCCCCGTTTTTGCGCGGCGGATCAGGCAGGCCAGAATTCCCTGAACCAGATGGGCACCGGACACGGTGTCTACGATCGACACCGCGAACGGCATGGGCGGCTGGTCCGCATTCCCATTCAGATAAGCCAGTCCCGAAAGAGACTGAATGAGCAGATCCTGCCCCGGTTTCTTTTTCCACGGTCCTTCTGTTCCGTATCCCGTGACCGAAGCGTAGACGATCCGCCGATTGATTTTCCTGGCGTTTTCGTAATCCAGGCCGAATTTCTCCATCACGCCGGGACGGAAGTTTTCGATTAAAACATCCGCCTTGGCGATAAGTTTTTTTACCATTTCCCGGTCGCCGGCATCCTTCAGGTTGGCAGCAAAACTTTCTTTATTTCTGTTGATCGTGTAAAAGTTGACGCTGTCTCCATCCGCATACAGATTATTCAAAGAAAGCTGCCGGGCATTGTCCCCCGTTTTGGGGTTCTCCACTTTGATGACGCGGGCGCCAAGATCCGCCAGCCGCAGAGCCGCGCTGGGCCCTGCGAGGTATTGGCTGAAATCCAGCACAACCGTCCCCTCTAATGGTTTCATTCCATCCTCCTTGATTCATTGATGCACGCGGTCGGCATAATACAGTTGATTAAAATGTTCTGCGATTATTCGCGGAGATTTCTTTTCTTTGATTTGACGATGCAGATCGGCGGATTCCTCTTCCTGGAAGTCGTTCCATCGCGCTATTTTCGGCCTTACAAACGATGTTTCAAGCGTTTTGAAGGTATTTTTGAAGAAGCCGCGCGTCATTTGATTGTTTTTTTCATCCAGCCAGGCTGATTTTGCCGCCGGCTGCCCGTCCGCTTCGGTATAAATTCCCTTCTGTACCTCGGCAGAAGCGAGGTACTTGGCAAAAGCGACAGCGCTTTCCGTTTTTTCCGGTGCAATCTGTCCGGAAACAGAGATCCCTACCCCGCCCATCTGCGTGGAAACCTCCGCGTTTTCCCAAAGCAGGGGGGCGTCCCAAAACTCAAGCGGATGCCGCCGGAACCCGTCCCGGGAATAATTCGTATATCCGTAGAGATAGGGAGTGTAAACGATTTTCCCCTCTGACGACATGGCATCCAAAAGCTGAATCGGATTCATCTCAAAAGAATCGGGATGGGAAACGGATGCGAGAAGGTAAAGCAGCTCCGCGGCCTTCTCGCCAGCAGCCGGGTTAATTCCTTTCCGGAGATCAAAATAATTTTCTCCGCGCTGCTGGGCGACAAAGCTCAGGTAGATACTGAAGATATCCGTCGCGGACATTGCCGTGCCGATCCAGAAATCACCCAGCCAATTTTTCAGGTCGAGAACGTCCTGAAACGTGCGCGGCAGCGGCAGACCCTTTTTCCTGAAAAACTCCATATTTGCCGCCGCCACCTGTGTGGCCGCGTCCACCGGAAGCGCCTGGTAAAATCCGTCCACACAGTAACAGCTCAGGCTCTGTCCGATCCTCTCGCGCTCCAGCGTTTCCAGAAAAGCCGGTTCCAGATACTCGTTCAGCACCAGAAGAATTTTCTCCTGCAGTGCCTCGGCCATAAAGGGGTGGTCAACCATGATCAGATCGTACTTCTCCGCCAGCCTGCTCACGGGAAAATCACCGAAGTCCTTCAGACTGCGCCTGGTCCAGGTAATTGCAACCCCGGAATGCGCGCTGCAAAACCGTTCCGTCACCGGGATCAGTGGATTGTAGCCTCTCTCATGGTCCCAAGTGATTCCTCTGAGTTCCATTGTTTTTTTCACCTTGCTCTTTTCCATTTTGGTTTATCCCCCTGTCGGGGGGGGATTTCATCAGTAGATCAGGTCGACCAGTCCTGTCGTCAGAATCGGGATGAAGGTCATGAGCAGCAGTTCTCCCAGCAAAGTGACATAGAACGGGATACTCTCCTTGATAAACGTCTTCAGCGGACATTTTGTTTCGTTGCACACCACAAACATCAGCGTTCCCATCGGGGGAGTCAGGGACCCGATCGCCATATTGAAGATAAAGACCATGGCAAACTGGATCGCGTTGATCCCATAGCTCAGGGCAATCGGATACAGCAGAGGGACCAGAATAATCATGGCCGCGTTGCCTTCGATGAACATTCCGACAAACAGCAGGAAAAGGTTGCACAGAATCAGGAATACATATTTGCTGCTGGTCGCCTGAAGCATCATGTTCGTCAGGGACTGCGGAATCTGCTCCTTGGTCAGGATCCAGGACAGGGCGGACGCCGCACCGATAATCAGCATGATGCTGGTCGTGGAAATGACCGTTTCCTTCACTCCGTCTTTAATGGTTTTCCAATCCAGCTCTTTATAAATCAGACCCAGAATGACGGAATAGATCACCGCGACAGAACCCGCTTCCGTGGCGGTAAAAACTCCGAGCCGGATCCCGCCGATGATAATGACCGGCAGGCATAGCGGAAGGACCGCCTCTTTCAGGACAGGAAGCACTTCCTTGCTCTTTAAACGCTGCTGACGGCTCGGCATATAGCCTCTTCGCCTGGAAATGACCGATACCGTTACCATCTCGCCCAGGCAAAGCATCAGGCCCACGCCAATACCGGAAACAAACAGCTTTCCGATGGAGAGGTCGGCGAGGGATCCGAACAGAATCATCGCGATTCCCGGGGGAATCAGCGGTGTGATCATCGCGGAAGCGGCGGTAACCACGGAGGAAAACTCTTTCGACATTCCCTTCTCTTCCATGGCAGGCACCAAAATCTTGGCTTCCATCGCGGCGTCGGCAAGGCTGGAGCCGGACAGTCCGCCCATCAAAGTGGAGAGCAGGACATTTACCTGCGCAAGACCGCCGTACAGGCGTCCCGTTAGGACGTCACAAAGAGCCATGATGCGCCGCGTCACTCCGGAATAATTCATAAACACGCCCGCGCAGACGAAAAACGGAACCGCCAGAAGCGAAGAGCTTTGCACGCTTGAAACTACGCGCTGCGCCAATATCATCGAGTTGACGCCCGGATTGAGAAAAAAGTAAACCGCGCTTCCCGCGATCACGGAAAGATAGACGGGAACTTTTAAGAACAGCAGCACCAGCATGAGAATCAGTGCGATCGTGATTTGTACGCTCATAGCTTTTCCTCATCCTCTCTCTTGCGTTTTGCAAGACGCCCGCTGATTTCCGTAAAAAGAAGGCTGACAATCATCAGGAAACACCCCAGCGGAACGGCAACATACGCAAAACTGTAAGGAATGCGCAGCAGAGTTGTGAGTTTGCCGGTCGACATCAGCTGCAAATAATAAATGCCGCTTTGGAGAAACAGGTAAATAAGGATCAGAAGTTCAAGAAAAACATCAATGAATTCGACCGCCCGTTTGGCTTTTTTCGGCAGGGAATCCACCACGATTTCAATGGCAATGTGTCCGCCGGTGCGAAACGCGGCACCTGCCGCCAGAAAAATTACCCAGACAAACATGATCATCTGCATCTCTTCCATCCAAGTGATGGGGTCACGGAATACGTATCGCCTGATCACGCCTGCAAACGTCAGAATAATCAGCGCTACGGCCGTAATTCCAGACACCGTGATGTCCAAGTTCCCCAGAATCTTCAACACACGTTTTTTCATTTCGTTAAGCCACCCTCATTTCATACATAATTGCAAACCCTTGCAATCGCCATTTCCTCCAGTCCCAGAATCTCCGACTTCGTCCGCTTGCCGTCCGCCGTTTCCACAACCGTCCGAAGCAGCCGTTCGGCGAATTCGCCCATGCGCTCCGGCTGAGTGAGAAGCACGCTTACATCGCAGTCGATGTTATCCTCCATGCAGTGGTATGTATCCTGATTCGCCGTGATCTTAATCACAGGGACAATAGGATTTCCGGTGGGTGTTCCCCGCCCTGTGGAAAACACCACAAGCTGTGCGCCGCCGGCCGCCATCCCGGCGACGGACGAAGGATCGTTCCCCGGCGTGTCCATAATGACCAGGCCCTTCCGGCTCATCGGTTTTGCATAGTCGTAGACTTCTTCAATCGGCCGGTGGCCGCCTTTATGAATGCAGCCCAGGGATTTTTCCTCCAGCGTGGTCAGCCCGCCCGCCATGTTTCCGGGAGAAGGATTTCCTTCGCGCACATCCTCACCGACCAGCTTCAAAGCGTTTTCATACCGATGCACAATGTCATAAATGCGATCCTTCACCACCGGGGTCCGGGCACGGCGTGCAAGAATGTGTTCCGCGCCGATAAACTCCGTCGTTTCGGAAAGAACCGCCGTCGCTCCCAAATCGACCAGCCGGTCACACATTTCTCCAATCAGCGGATTGGACACCAGACCACTGGTCTGGTCGGATCCTCCGCATTCCGTCGCAACAACCAGTTCCGAAACCGGGATGGGGATTCTCTGCTGCATGGAGGCTTCCGCCACCATTGCTCTGGCGGCTCTGGAGGCCTTTTCCACCGTAGTGATGGTTCCGTGATTTTCCTGTATCACAAAACGCTCCAACGGTTTGTTCGTTCTTTTCCGGATTTCCTCCGTAACCAGGTCCATCTGGCATGTTTCACATCCCAGCGAAATGACGACGGTACCGTAAACATTCGGGTTGGCGGCCATCCCGGCCATCACGTCCATCGTCAGCTGCATATCGCTCGGTACCTGCGAACAGCCGTTTTGATTGTGAAACGTTACGGTCCCCTCAACCTGCTGAGCAACGATTCCGGCTGTGTCTGAAGCGCAAATGCTGGCAGGAAGAATCAGGACTTTGTTTCGGACTCCTGCTTTGCCATCCGGTCTCCGATATCCCAGAAATTCCAATTTTCCTTACCTCCTTCTTACAGCGCTTCCCGCCGACTCTGCACATTTTGAAGATGAACGTGTACTCCCGCTTCGATCTCCTCTGCCGCAACGCCGATGTGTTCGCCGTACTTTACGATCGCGTCGCCTTTTCCGATTTTGCAGACCGATATTTTATGATAACGTGGAACGTCGCTTTTTGCTTTTATGCTTAACTGAATCGCCCCGTTCCTGCAAAACACCTCCTGCCCCTCTTTTACGCTGTCCAATACAACCGCCACATTATCCTTTGGGTCAATTAAAACTGCGACCAATGCAGCCACCTCAAATTCAAAATCCGTATTTCGGAATTAAATTCCGCTGATAATAAAAAATACTTCTCACACAAAATCACAAGAATTGCCCGGTTCCTGGGGTACCATGTATCTTCCGTTCACAACCTGCGCCGGATATTTAAAATATTCACGCAGATGGGGAATGTATTCCAGGAAGAGACTTGGATGGCCTACGCTGATGTGGTTAAAGAGCACCATATGCTGATGAATCTGCCCCATATCGCCCACGTGGGGAATCACCGGAACATGATACTTTCTGGATAACAGGCTGATCAGGATAAATTCGGAGATCCCGCCGACTCTCACCGCGTCCACCTGATTAAAGCTCATCGCATTCGCCTGCAAAAAGTTCTTGAACATCACTTTATTGGGGACATGCTCGCCCAGTGCGATGCGGGTTGGATAAATCGCTCTGGCTAAAGTCTGGTGGCCGAGAACATCATCCGGGTCCGTCGGCTCTTCGACCCAGTAGGGATCGATTTCTTTCAGCCTTCCAATGATCCGGACGGCCTCCGTCAGCGTCCATTGCTGATTCGCATCCAGCATGATCGTGGCCTTCGTTCCCGCAACCCTGCGGATCAGCGCCGCGCGCCGGATGTCCCTTTCCGGGTCTTTGGAACCAACCTTGAGCTTCATGGCGGTGAAGCCTTTTTCAATCGCTTTTTTTGTGTTTTCAACCACGATCTCATCCGAATAGTTAAACCATCCCACCGAGGTATCGTAGCCGGAATACCCTGTCGAAAGAACTTTTTTGCGCTCTTCTTTTCCCTCTTCCGCCGTTTTCAGGATCTGCAGCGCGTCCCCGGCCGTCATCGCGTCTTCCATATAGCGAAAATCCAGAAGCCGGATCACTTCTTCGGGGGTCAGGTCCGTCAGCAGTTTCCAAAGCGGGACACCCTGGGATTTTGCCCAGAGATCAAAGCAGGCATTGGTGATGCTTGCCAAGGCAAGATGAACCACGCCCTTATGGGGTCCCAGCCAGCGATAACAGGGTGAGTCGGCAAGTTCGGCAAACACCTTGCCAAATTCGCTCATCAGTTCATGAATCTCTTTCCCTGCCAGAGATTCCGAGAGATATTGGATCGCCCTGCAGACCAGGTCGTTTCCGTTCCCTAAAGTAAAGGCAATTCCGATCCCTTCCATATTTTTTTCAGTTTTCAGTTTGCATACGGCGTAAGCGTATTGCGGGACGGTATGTACTGCGTCCGACCCGGCGCCGTCTTCCAGCAGAAAGCGCTTATCTTCGACTTCTATGCCCGTTATGACAACATTGCTCATAAATTTCCAACTTTCCTTTTCGATAGGAGGGCTGGAGCAGGACTGGAGTGACAGCGCGGCCTGCTCCACCCTGTGGATATCAAGAAATACTAGAAGAGATAAGCCGAATTATTTAACCAAACCCTGGATGTAACCATAGAGATCGTTGCGCCAGTCTTTCGTAATGGTGGAATCCTTGTACAGCGCTGCGGAAGCTTCCTCAAACTTGGCCCGCTCCGCGTCGCTGAGATCAATGATCGTGACGCCTTTATCCTTCATTTTGTTCATGTAATCCTCTGTGCCGTTGGTCTGCAGGTCATTATTTTTCAGGCCAGCCTGATCGCCCGTCTCAGCCAGAATCTGCTGCTGTTCTTTTGTAAGGCCGTCAAACCATTTTTCGCTGCAGATCCACTGCGCAAACATTTCAACGTGCTTCGTCATGGTGATGTATTTTGCCACTTCATAATAGGCGCCGCCGTACAGGGTGGTAAAAGTATTTTCAAGCCCGTCGATCGTTCCCTGCTGAAGTGCAGTGTAAACGTCTCCGATTGCCATCGCCGTAGGCGCGGCACCCATCAACTGGAACGCTTTCATGTAGGAAGGAGTATTCGGCGTGCGAAGGATCAGGCCTTTCATGTCGCCAATGGTTTTCACCGGCTTCGTCGTCATGATGTTTCTCTCGCCAAAAATCCAGTTGGTGGTGACAATATGAACGCCCTTTTGTGCAAGCAGATCCGCCTGCTGGCTCCACCAGTCCGTCTTAATCAGTTTCCAGCACTGGTCAAAATTCTGGAAAACATAGGGAGCGGAAACAATGGCCAACTCCGGAGCGCCGTATTCCGCCAGAAAGGACCCGTCGCAAATGGTAATGATCGGTTCCCCCATGACGATCTGATCAATCAGGTCTGTTTTGGACCCCAACTGGCTGGAGGGGAACAGTTTAATTTCCATGGTCCCGTTGCTTTTTTCCGCAATCAGCTTCTGCCATTCTTTCGCTGCGGCATCCACCGGCTCACCGGGGTTGTTTTCATAGGCCACCTGAATCACCACTTTGTCTTTGCTGCCGGCAGAATTCGCGGCGGCGTTCGATGCGCCGCTGCTCGACGCACCGGAGGTGCCGGATGGCGAACCGCAGGCCCCCAGCGTCAGAGTCATCGCAGCTGCCAGTACAATCGCAAGTGCTCTTTTCATTTTCCTCTTACTTTTCATTACAAACTCTCCTTTGTACTTATTTCCTCAGAGCGGAAATTAATTCCAGAATAGTTGAAAGTAATTGCCTATTTTGCTGAAACTGATCTCTCCCATTTTAAGGTCACACTCAGGTGATTCAATCCGGGTTTCGCTCTCGCCGCCGGATTCCACGTCGATAGCTTATCAAGTTAATTTTCCGGGTCATGGATTTTACGCTTTTGGTCAGAAGCCATTGCATCCCGGTCTCAGAAGCTCCAATATTTTCGCATCATCTTCCGCCGTAGCATCCGGCATGGGAAAGGTGCTGGTGCTGCTGGTTGCCACGCCCTGCAGCTTCAGTGCCTCTTTCAAAACGGGAAGGAACGGACTGCGTATGGTGTAAAGGCGCATCAAACGGTTAATGATTTTCTGTCCTTTCGCGATTCCCTCAATATCGTTTTTCCTGATCGCTTTGACCCAATCCGCACATACCGCCGGCACAACGTTCGAAAGGGAACCAATGCAGCCATTGCCGCCGGATAAAACATTGTGCGCAAAATTGTCATCATAACCGGAATAAATTTCAAATGAAGGAATTTTGCCCTTGACAAGCTCGATCAGCATTCGGGTGTGGTCCATTCCGGCAATCGTATCCTTTATCCCGATAATATTACCGTGGGCTTCGGCAAGTTCCAGAACGGTTTCCGCCGGAATCGTGCATCCTGTATTCTGTGGGAAATTGTACAGATACATTGGACCGTCGATCATGGATGCCAGTCGGTCATAGTACTGGAACAACGCTTCACTGCCAAACTGAAAATAGTATGGGGGTAAAATCATGACAGCATCAGCGCCGTTTTTCAGACAGAAGTTTGAAAATGACACCGTCTCGTCCGCCACCATGCTGGTTGTTCCAATCACTAATTTTACGCGGCTGCAAATCGCATCAATTGCAAACTTCGCCATCGTTTTTCTTTGTTCCATATTCATTGCGAAGAATTCACTGCTGCTTCCTTCCACCAAAATGCCGTCAATACCGTTTTCAATCAAATTGTCATACAGTTTCTTCTGGCTTACAAGATCCAATCTGCCATCTTCATGAAACAATGTAATGGCAGGCGTGAAGTAAACTGCATCCATACCCATTCCTCCTATTTTCTCAAGAACAATTATGCATCGAGGCTTCTTTTGGCCCTATGTCTTTCACACCCCCTGTTTTTACCACTCATTTTTCCGCTGTGCGGAAACGTTTTTCTATTTTTCAGGCGCATTTTTATCATATACTCCTGAGAAAAACTTGTCAAGCACTGTTTCGTAATTTTCACCGAAAAAGTTGTAAAATCAAAACAAATGTTGGGCTATCTTAAAACGATTTGCTCTTATTCAATCATCACTCCGTCAATCTCCATAGATTTGTTTCTGAAAGTCCTCCGATGATGGCGGATATGTCTTATGGAAACAAAATCAATCAGAAAAAGCAACTCGCTGAATTTTTCCATAAAAATATCCAGGAACCTGCATGGTTCCTGGATATTCTGTTCGCCGGATACGGTCCCGGCTTGACCGCCCGTGATTTGGTTTTGTTCCTCCAACTTCGATTGACCGTCTTGGTCCTCGGCCGTTCCATACAGTTTTCGGAACGAAACGGCAAAGCTTCCTTCGGGAAAGGGAATGGCCCTCCACTATTTTGTATCCGCAAACCGCCGTTTCAGATTCCGTAATATTCATCAACAAGATTGACGGATTTCAGCAGATCAATGTTTCCAATCAGATCGTCAATCCGGGAATCGGCCGCAATTTTATGTTCTTCTGAAAACAGGATTCCGCGATCCGATATTTTTGAAACAAGTTCCAAATTGTGCGTTGAGGTGATGATCGTTTTTCCAGCTTCTCCCAAAGAATTCAAAAGACGGATCAGCCAGACCTGGGTTCTGGGATCCAGACCGTTTGTCGGCTCGTCCAAAATCAGGACTTCGGGATTCATCACAAGCACGGAAGCCAAAGCGACCTTCTTCTTCTCCCCCCCGCTGAGTTTATAGGGAGTCTTTCCCAACAGATTTTCTATGCCGAGCAGCGCGGAAATGTCACTGATTCTGCTTCTGACTGTTTCCGGATCAAGCTTTTGCTGCAGCAGGCCGAACGCTATTTCATCCTCCACCGTGCTGCAAAAAAGCTGTACGTCCGGATTCTGAAAGATAAAACCTACCTGACGGTGATACTTTCCGGAAAAATGATCGTCATTCCAATCTCTCTCCGATACCACATTGTGAAAGGCGCGAAAGATCCCTTTCTGAGGAGAAAGCAAGCCCGACAGCAATTTCAGCAGTGTTGATTTGCCGCATCCGTTCGCGCCGAGAATACATACGCGCTCCCCTTTGCAGATCGTGAACCGGACGTCGTCCAGGACCGGCTGGCAGCCAGGATAGGAAAAAGAGACTCCCTCCAGCTCAAAGATTGGATTTTCTCCGTCTTTCATCACTTGACATGTTCCCCCACAATTAACAGAAATAATATCGCAGCATTGATGACAAGGAAGACACCGTCTCTCCATTCCATCTTAAGATCAAGAAGCCCAGTCGACTCTCCCGTATAGCCGCGGCAGCACATGGCCTCATAGATTTCTTCGCTCATGCCGTGTCCTTTCAAAAACAAATACGCGGCGCTGTGCGCCATAAACCGACGGTTATCCGAAGATTTCAGCTTACCCAGAGTGCGAAGGGATCTGGCTTCCATCATTTCCTGAGCAATTTCGGCCAATAAGAAGAGATAGCGATAAGTCATGTTCAAGATCGAAGTAACAATGGATGGGATATGCATGGCTTCCAACCCGGCGGTGATTTTCGACCATCTGGTTGTCAGAAAGAGCAGGAAAGCGAAGGATAGAGAAATTCCCGTCCGAAACATGAGCCGGAAGGCCGTTTTCAACCCTCCTGAGCTGAAATAGATGCCGTCCCTGATTCCAAAGCAACCGGGTCCGGTCACATAAAAAAGGGGACGGCCTTTTATCAGCAAACTGCTGACTCCCGGCAGCGAGACAAGAAAGACCGCCAGAGGAACAACCAGCCAGATCCGTCTGAAAAAAGTCTTTGCCGGTATTCCCGACAGTCCCGCGTACACAAGCGGAATCACGGAAAGAATTGTCAAAACAGCCATATTGCCCGTCATGCTGCCAAAGGCAATGAAGACAAGAAAAACGCACAGCTTGACTCTGGGATCAACGATCTGAAGAAAATTGTCCTTCGCCGCATATTTTTCACAGTACAGTTCATTCTCAACGACGCCGGATATATTTTTCAACGTTCTACGCAGAAAATGCGTTTTGGAACCGGGATGGTCCCCGAAGGAGCCATCCTCGTTCTTCAAAAGCCATTCCGGAATCCTGTTTCCGCATCCGCTTTGCTGCATTCTATTTTTGCCCGGTGCCTTTCTTGTTTTTTGTAATCAGTCTGGACATCAGGAAAATCAGGAAGGAAATCAGAAGGATGCCGACCAACGCCGAAAGTATGTAACCGGCGATAGAACCAACCTGACCGTCCCCAAGCACAGGCAGCGAATAATCGGGCATGATCGCGTTCCACCTGTCCGACATGGAAGCCAGCCCCTGCGGAATGTAACCGAGGGCGTCTTTGATTTCATCCGTCCCCCATTCGCCCCAGGCGGTCCCCGTGGCGATCAGGCCCAGCGGTGTAAGAACCACCATGACTATGATCGGGATGAGAAGATTGCGGTATTTTTGAAAAAAGGAAACTTTTCCAAGTCCTGTCGGCGACCCATTGCCGGAAAAGATCTGTGGAGTCACCTTGGCGATATAGGCGACCGCCGCTGCCGTAAGAATTCCCTCGATCGGTCCGGCTATCAGTAAATGGGCGGTCATCATCGAAGGAATCGAGACAGAGAGCGGATAAGGGCAATACAGCGGATGGCCGGCTCCACCCTGGAACAGAAGCGGCTGTATTCCAAACTCCAGAGAAGCACAGAAGGCCGCCAGATTCAGTCCCAGATAACTTCCAAAAAAGGAAGCGGCCAGATTCCGTGAACTGCCGATTTTTGAGCTGCCTGCAAACAATTTATAAAGATAATACCCCGTAAAAGGCATAATGACCGCCATATTCAGGCAATTGACGCCGTAAGCGAGGATTCCCCCGTCCCCAAAGACAAGCGCCTGAATCAATAAAGCCGTGGAAACGCACACTGTTGCCGCCCAGGGTCCCAACAGAATGGCAATCAGCACCGCCCCGACGGCATGCGCGGAGCTCCCCCCCACCACCGGAGCATTAAACATCATCGTCAGAAAAGAAAACGCGGAGCAAAGCGCAAGCGTTGGAATATTTTTTTTCTGAAGCTTTGCTTTTACTTTCTTAAAAGCAGCCGCCCAGGTGGGAAGCATGACAACAAATCCGGGGACCGTAGTCTGCGGGCCCAAATAGCCGTCTGGAACATGCATAATGATAGTCTCCTTCAAAAAATTAAGCCCATGCAAGGCTTTCAGGCCCTTCATGGGTTCAATCAACAATTCAATTATTTTTCCAGCCAGACTGATTCGGGTCTTCATGACCTTATTTGTGTTTATTTTAACCCGGTCCGCCGATTTTGTCAATCATAAACATGGGAAGATGGCTGCATGAGAGCAGGAATAAAAGTGATTTTGTAATAAGCAGATGAAATCAGCAGAAAAAAGGAACGATATTTCTTGCCTTTTCTCTATTTACAAAACGGGTGAAATCGTATAGTCTAAAGGAAAAGGAATTTGGCGAATTGGTGATGAGGCTCACCCTAATGCAGTTTCTGCTGATGGCTTCTACTTTAAGAGATTAAGGTGGAAGCCTTCTATTTTTCTCATAAAGGTGGTATAATACTGTGAAATTGAGCAGAATTATCATTGTCGGACTGGGCGGTTTTCTCGGTGCCGCACTCCGTTACATCATTTCTAACGCAACGGCAAAATATTTCGGTGATTTTCCTGTCGGAACTTTAATCGTCAACATCCTCGGCGGATTTTTGATGGGATTTCTCATGGAGGCAAGTACCAGCCTATGGACTGTTTCACCGAATACCAGGATCTTTTTAACGACCGGAATTCTGGGAGGACTCACAACGTTTTCCACCTTCAGTTATGAAACCATCTCTTTTTTAACGGATGGGGACTATCTGGCCGGTGGAGTGAACGCAGGCCTGAACCTGTTTTCCGCTTTGTTTGCCTGCTGGCTTGGAAAGATCGCCGCGCAATTGATATAAGGAGGTTTTTATTATGATAGGTCACGGGAAACTGTTGAAGATTTATATTGGGGAGTCCGCGGGTCATCACGGAGAGCCTCTTTACCATACGATTATTAAAAAAGTCAAAGAACTAGGTCTTGCGGGAGCTACCACGGTCCGCGGCATCGAAGGATTCGGCGCCAACAGCGTCATACATAGCGTGCGGTTTCTGACGCTTTCGGAAGATCTCCCGATTGTGATCGAGGTGGTCGACACGGAAGAAAAGATCAGCCGTTTGGTCGATCTCCTCGACGGAACCATCACGGCAGGCGTTTTAATGACCCTGCAGGACGTTGAAATTATAAAGTATGAGAAAGCTCAGAAGTAAAGAGCTGATCAATGCCGGGGGCCTGTTTTTCGCAGGCCCCCGGCATTTTTTGATTGATTACAGATTCAATTCTTCGTTGAGCCGGTCCAGCACCTCTTCTGCATCAATGCAATGTACGGCGCAGGCATCCGCAAGGGATTCATTCAGGGATGCCGGACAGCCCAGGCAATGCATCCCACAGCTCATTAAAACGGGGACCGCCTCCGGATACCGCTGAACGATATCGCCAATCAGCATGTCTGAAGAGATTACCTCCTTTGGAGTCTCGTTTTCACCGAAGAACAGCTTTATATCATCATCCACCGTACCGATCCCGGCGATGCCGAAATTTTCAGTCAGGACCTTGGCCACATTGGGAGAGAGAAATGCCGGAAGCGTCGGTCCAAGGTGAATGTTTTTTACGCCCAGAGACAGCAGCGCCAGCAGAACGATGACGGCTTTTTGCTCGTACCACGCGATGTTGTAAACGATCGGCAAATCGTTGACGTCACTGAGCTGAAAAATTTCCTTCAGCTTCAGCGCAATCACCGCAAGAGAATAGGAATCGTTGCACTGGCCCGCGTCCAAAACGCGCGGAATTCCGCCGATGTCTCCAAGATCGAGCTTGTTGTACTTATATTTCGCGCAGCCCGCGGTGAGGATGACCGTATCTTTGGGAAGAGCTTTCGCAAAATCGGTATAGTAATTTCTGGATTTGGCTCTTCCGTCGCAGCCCGCCATGACAACAAATTTCCTGATCGCCCCGGATTTCACCGCCGCCACGATGGTGTCGGCCAGCGCAAACAGCTGATTGTGGGCGAAACCGCCCGTAATCTCGCCCTGCTCGATCTGAGTCGGGGGCGCGCACCGCTTTGCGCGCGCGATGATTTCAGAGAAGTCCTTTTCCTCCCCTACCTCACCCGGAATGTGTTTACAGCCCGGGAACCCTGCGGCGCCCGTGGTATACAGGCGGTCTTTGTAGCTGTCTTTCGGCGGGACGATACAGTTGGTCGTCATGAGGACCGGTCCGTTGAAGCTTTCAAATTCTTCCCTTTGCTTCCACCACGCATTGCCGTAGTTGCCTACAAAATGCGGATACTTCTTAAACGCGGGGTAGTAATGCGCGGGGAGCATTTCCGAATGGGTATAAACATCCACTCCGGTGCCCCCGGTCTGCTTCAGCAGCATCTCCAGGTCGCGCAGGTCGTGCCCCGAAATCAGGATGCCGGGCCGGCTGCCGACGCCGATATTCACCTTGGTAATTTCCGGATTGCCGTAGGCGGAAGTATTTGCTTTGTCCAGCAGGGCCATGCCGGCGACCCCGTATTCGCCGGTCTCGATCGTCAGCGCGATCAAATCGTTCACGCTCAGGGAATCGTCCAACGTCCCGGCAAGCGCGGACTGCAGGAAAGCGTCGACCTTTTCGTCATCCTCCAACAGGGCGTTCGCATGCTTGCTGTAAGCGGAAAGCCCCTTGAGGCCGTACGTGATCAGCTCCCTGAGGCTGCGGATATCCTCGTCTTTGGTGGACAATACGCCGACCTCGGCCGCCTTTGCGGCGAACCCTTCGCGGTTTTCGGATTCCCACAGGGCGGCTTCCGGCAGCACCTCCGGATGCGTCACCTGCGGCAGAAGCTCCTTCTTTTTACGGAGTGTTTCCACAATGCGGTCAACAATGGCGCTTTCGTCAAAGTTTGCGTTTGTGATCGTCGTGAACAGGTTCGCTGTAACCAAATGGTTCACGTCCTGTGCGACGGATTTCCCCTCCGCGCGCAGCTGCGTGGTGACGGCGGACAATGCCTTCGACACATAGACCAGCAGATCCTGCATTGCGGCGACTTCCGGTTTCTTTCCGCAGACGCCCGTTTGCGTGCAGCCGGTACAGCCAGCCGTCTCCTGACATTGATAGCAGAACATTTTGTTTTCCATATTGGATTCCTCCTCGATCTTCATTCATATGCCATTGACCGTGTTCATCATAGCAAACGCCATAAAAAAAATCCGTAACATCGGTTACGGATTTTAGAAGTTCCATCAAATATTCTGCAGCTTCTCCAAATTGGTAATATAAATTTTTTTCTTTTCAATTTTTAAAAGCCCGTCTTCCTGCATCCGCATCAGTTCCCTGGATAAAGAGGGCCGGGCCGTATTTAAGAAGTCGGCCAGTTCCTCGCGGTTCATGGAGAGCGTGACTCTGCCGGCGGCCGAACAGTTTTGAAGAAAGATTTTCGCAATCTTCTGGCGAAGCGAGGCGCAGGACAAAATTTGGACCTTTTGATTGAGCTGATACGCCTTCTGCGCCAGGATGGCCATCATGTTGGAAATCATCTTCGAGTGGCAGCCGCAGTTTTCTCCGCAGGTGTGGGAAAGAAATTCCCTCGGGATCTGTAAAACCTTTGCGGGAGTGACCGCCTGCGCATAGTGATCATATCCCTTTTTCTCCAGAAAAAGAAACACCTCGCCAAACAGTTCCCCCGACCGGCTGAAATTTGCCATGATGCTGCGCTTTCCGGAAACGGAATCATGGCATACAGCCACGGTCCCTTCCAGCAGCACGAACAGTTTCTTAGGAATGTCTTTTTGGGAAAAGATGATTTCGTCTTTTTCGTAGGTCACGATTTCCGATTTGCTGCATGACAGGCATTTTTCGACGTCGCTTTCAGACATTCCTGTAAACAGCGGGCTTTTTCTCAATTCATAAAGCATTTTCTCACTGCATCCTTTTTCTAAACCTGAATCTGATTTATGATATTCCGGCGATGAGTTCCCTCTGCCGCAGAGAGCTCCGCTTTGTTTTACTCCCGGATAAGAATATTCCGGCCATGGGTCCGCATATGTTTTGACAGCAATGCCGTTTTTAACAAAATGTGATGCTCAACATCGCGGCCCATCAACGCAAGCGCTGATTATCTGGGTTGCCGATGTCCAATGGGGGAAACATGAAGGGAATTATTCTGGCCGGCGGGAGCGGTACCAGGCTTTACCCGCTGACGATGGTCACATCAAAACAGCTTTTGCCTATCTATGATAAACCTATGATTTATTATCCGCTTTCCACACTGATGCTTGCGGGAATTCAGGAAATTCTGATTATTTCAACGCCGGGCGATCTGCATCATTTTGAATCTCTGCTGGGGGACGGCTCAAGCTACGGGATTCGATTATCCTACCAGGCCCAGCCGTCGCCGGGCGGGCTTGCGCAGGCCTTCTTGCTGGGGGAACAATTTATTCAGGGAAATCCGTGTGCCATGATCCTCGGCGACAACATTTTTTATGGGAGCGGACTGATTCGCCATTTACGCAGGGCCGCCCAGACAGAAAAAGGAGCGACGGTCTTCGGATATTACGTCGACAATCCGCAGCGGTTCGGCATCGTGGAATTCGATCAGACAGGAAAAGCCGTTTCTCTGGAGGAGAAACCGTCCTCCCCCTTGTCTCATTATGCTGTCACAGGACTCTATTTTTATGACGGGAAGGCCAGCAGCTACGCAAAAGAATTAAAACCGTCGGACCGCGGGGAACTTGAAATCACGGATTTGAATAAAATCTACTTGGAAAAAGATCAACTGAATGTTGTTACTTTGGGCAGAGGGTATGCCTGGCTGGACGCCGGAACCGTCGACTCCCTTGCGGACGCAACTGAATTTGTCCGGGTCATCGAGTCAAGACAGGGGATTCAGATCGCCGCGATTGAAGAGATTGCCTTCCAGAACGGCTGGATCACCGGAGAAAAGCTGTTGGCAGCGGCTCAAAAATACGGAGCCACCCCCTACGGGAAGCACCTGCGGCGCGTTGCCGAGAAGAGAATTATTCATTAGAGGAGAACAACTATGACTTTACTGCCTACCGATCTTTTAGACGTCTACCTGCTTGAACCGAAGGTTTTCGGCGACTCCCGGGGCTGGTTTATGGAAACCTGGTCGGCAAGGGAACTGGAACAAGCCGGTCTGCGTTACGTCTTCGTGCAAGACAACCAGTCTTATTCTGCGAAAAAAGGAACTCTGCGCGGCATTCATTTTCAAGAAGGAGAGGTGGCTCAGGCCAAACTGGTTCGCTGCGGCCGCGGCGCTGTCCTTGATGCCGCGGTCGATCTGCGAAAAGGATCTCCCAGCTATAAAAAATGGATCGCAGTGGAGCTTTCGGCGGAAAACAAGCGCCAGCTGTTAATTCCCCGCGGCTTCGGGCACGGATTTCTTACTTTGACCGACGACGTAGAATTTTTGTATAAGGAAGACAATTTTTATTGCCCGGAAGCCGACCGCAATTTTCTTTGGAATGATTCTGAAATCGGCATTGACTGGGGAATTCAGACTCCTGTTTTATCAGAAAAAGATGCGAAGGCGCCAAGATTTTGTGATTGCGGCGCCAATTTCATTTATCAGCCGGAGAGAAGGGATTGACCTGCAACCCCGGCATGTAATCAATCTCAGATCGATTTGTTCGGAGGGATTGCTTTGAAAATCGCAGTAACCGGAGGGGCCGGATTCATCGGCGGGAACTTCATCCGCTATTTGCTGAAAAACCACCCGCAGGATGAAGTCGTCTGTTTTGACGCGCTGACCTACGCGGGAAATCTGGAATCGTTGGGGGACATCCTCGAACGACCCGGTTTTACCTTCCTTCGCGGCGACATCACAAACCGCAGCGAAGTCGATTCGCTGTTTGAGAAAGAGCGGCCTGACATTCTCGTGAACTTTGCCGCTGAAAGCCATGTGGACCGGTCGATCCAAAACCCGGGGCTCTTTTTGCAGACCAATACGGTTGGAACCGGCATACTGCTGGACGCCTGCCGCAAATTCGGCATCGAGCGGTTCCACCAGGTTTCGACCGACGAAGTTTACGGCGATCTGCCGCTAGACCGGCGCGACCTGTTTTTTACAGAGAATACTCCCATCAACACATCAAGTCCTTACTCCGCGTCAAAAGCCTCCGCCGATCTTTTGGCGATGGCTTATCACCGCACGTATCAGGTCCCCGTCACCATTTCCCGCTGCTCCAATAATTACGGGCCCTATCAGTTTCCGGAAAAACTGATTCCGCTCATGATCGCAAACGCGCTTCAGGAGCTGCCTCTTCCGGTCTACGGAAAAGGCGCGAATATCCGTGACTGGCTGTACGTGGAAGATCATTGTTCCGCCATCGACCTTATCCTTCGAAAAGGAAAAGCCGGCGAAATTTACAATATCGGCGGTCATAACGAGCGCGCAAACCTTCAGGTTGTAAAGGCGGTTCTCCGCGAGCTTGACAAACCGGAAAGCCTGATCCGGTTTGTCACAGACCGCCCCGGCCACGACCTGCGGTACGCCATCGACCCAACTAAGATTCACCGGGAACTCGGCTGGCTGCCAACGACAAAATTTGAAGACGGGATCCATACAACCATAGAGTGGTATTTACACCACAAAACATGGCGGGAACACATCGCCACCGGAGAATACCGCGATTACTACGAAAAATGGATCGAAACAGGTGATTGCCGATGAAGATCACAGTGACCGGAGTAAAAGGTCAGCTTGGCTACGACGTTATGAAAGTTCTGCATCAGCGCGGAGACGATGCCGTCGGCGTGGATATCGATGATTTTGATATCACGGATTCTTCCGCCGTATTGTCCTTCCTTGAATCCGGACGCCCGGACGCCGTGATCCACTGTTCCGCTTACACTGCGGTCGACCGCGCGGAAGAAAACGAAAAGCTCTGCAGGGCGGTCAATGTCGACGGCACCTGCAACATTGCCGCTGCGTGCAAAAAGATCGGCGCAAAAATGGTATTTCTCAGCACAGACTATGTGTTTGAAGGGACTGGCACTCAGGCTCATGAGGTTGATGACAAAAAGGCGCCCCCTAACGTCTACGGCCGTTCCAAGTTGGAAGGTGAAGACGCCGTCCGGAAAATCCTGGCCCGGCACTTCATCGTCCGCACTTCGTGGGTGTTCGGCAAGAATGGGAATAATTTTGTAAAGACAATGCTCCGGCTTGGAAAGCAGGGCGGAGAGATCAACGTGGTGAACGACCAGGTTGGTTCCCCCACCTACACTGCCGACCTCGCTCCCCTGCTCCGCGACATGATTGACACTGAAAAATTTGGGACATATCACGCTACAAACCAAGGATACTGCAGCTGGGCGGATTTTGCCATGGAGATTTTCCGACAGGCAGGCTACCCGACAAAGGTGAATTTTGTCCCGTCATCTCTTTATCCCACAAAAGCGAAGCGGCCTTTGAATTCTCGGTTGAGCAAAAAAAGCATTGAGAAAGCAGGATTCCATTTACTTCCCGCCTGGCAGAACGCTCTAGCCCGGTATTTGAAGGAGATAAAAGAACTTCCATAATTTCGATCAAAATCAAATCATTTGGAAATTTATCGCTGGACAGGAATCTTTTTTAGATTTCCTGTCCTTTTATTGTATGAGAGTCTTCTAAAGCTAAACTTACGAAAAGAAAAAATTGTCAAATTCTACTATGTTTCATACTATGGGATAAAGGGCTTATAAAAAGTCATTTTGCCATAATGAGATTCTTATTGTCCTATGAATGTAAAACTTAACCTACTATTACAATAAAGGTGAGCGGTGATTCATATATGTATTCTTCCAGCTACCCATATTCAGCAAACAACTGTGTCCCGGACGACAATAAAAACAGATATCCACAAAGCAATTATAGTACGTATTATTATAATCAATGTCATAATAATGGAATGTCAAATTGCTGTAACCCATGCAACTGCTGCGATCCATGTCGGTTTTTAAGGTCAACGGGACCAACCGGACCAACGGGGCCAACGGGACCCGCCGGCGCCCCCGGAGGCGACACCGGACCGACAGGTTTCACCGGGCCAACGGGAGCTACCGGACCCACGGGCTTTACCGGACCGACAGGTGATCCCGGACCTACGGGAGCTACCGGACCCACGGGCTTTACCGGACCGACGGGTGATCCCGGACCTACGGGAGCTACCGGGCCGACGGGCAATACCGGACCAACAGGTTTCACCGGACCGACGGGAGCTACCGGACCCACGGGCTTTACCGGACCGACGGGTGATCCCGGACCTACGGGAGCTACCGGGCCGACGGGCAATACCGGACCAACAGGTTTCACCGGGCCGACTGGCGACACTGGACCTACTGGTTTCACCGGGCCGACTGGCGACACTGGACCTACTGGCTTTACCGGACCGACTGGTGATCCCGGACCGACGGGAGCTACCGGGCCAACGGGCGACACCGGACCGACTGGTGATCCCGGACCTACGGGAGCTACCGGGCCAACGGGCGACACCGGACCTACTGGCTTTACCGGACCCACCGGCGACACAGGACCTACTGGCTTTACCGGACCCACCGGCGACACAGGACCTACTGGCTTTACCGGACCCACCGGCCTTGCCGGACTACTTGGCGCTACCGGACCCACTGGCTTTACCGGACCGACCGGCGCTACCGGACCCACTGGCTTTACCGGACCGACCGGCGACACCGGACCTACTGGCTTTACCGGGCCGACTGGCTTTACCGGGCCCACCGGTGACACCGGACCTACTGGCTTTACCGGACCCACCGGCCTTGCCGGACTACTTGGCGCTACCGGACCCACTGGCTTTACCGGACCGACCGGCGATACCGGACCTACTGGCTTTACCGGGCCCACCGGTGACACCGGACCTACTGGCTTTACCGGACCCACCGGCCTTGCCGGACTACTTGGCGCTACCGGACCCACTGGCTTTACCGGGCCGACCGGCGCTACCGGGCCCACTGGCTTTACCGGACCCACCGGCGACACCGGACCTACTGGCTTTACCGGACCCACCGGCGACACAGGGCCTACTGGCTTTACCGGACCCACCGGCGACACCGGACCTACTGGCTTTACCGGACCCACCGGTGACACCGGACCTACTGGCTTTACCGGACCCACCGGCCTTGCCGGACTACTTGGCGCTACCGGACCCACTGGCTTTACCGGGCCGACTGGCTTTACCGGACCAACAGGTGATACCGGGCCCGCGGCTGCAGGTGCAATTATTCCTTTCGCCTCAGGTTCAATTGCAACGCTTACTACTGTACTTGGAGGACTGGCGGGCACTCAAGCACTGATTGCTTTCGGTTCAAATGATACCGGAACATTGGCAGGCGGTATTATTGATATTACTGGTCTTTCCAGTATGGCCTTCAGCATGCCCAGGACTGGAACGGTCACTTCAATTGCCGCATATTTCAGTGTAGGGGCTGCCGTTTCGTTGATTGGATCTACAGTTACAATTACAGCACAGTTGTACAGTTCCGCAACGCCGGATGACACCTTTACCGCGGTACCGGGTGCTACCGTCACGCTGGCACCTCCACTTACGGGTCTTGTTGCCATTGGCACTATAACAAACGGCATAACAACAGGATTGTCGATCCCGGTCACGGATCAGACACGCTTGCTCATGGTGTTTTCAGCGGCAGTCACGGCCGGTATTGATATTGCAACAATTATAAGCGGATTCTGCAGTGCAGGACTTACAATTGTTTAAACTCTAGAATTTAAATCAGCCCGTTCCCAAAACGCTTTGTAGCTTTGCTTAACAATGGGAACGGGCTTCCGTTTTACCGATATTTCAACCTGGCAGCCGATGTATCATACTATGTAGAAACATTGGAGGATATAAAATGAGTAATATAGCTTTGCAAATAGAACGTTTAACCGGTGGTTCAGTAGCACCCACCGGAAACGTTATCTTTGATCATACTGTTTTCTCATCTGGAAATATATCATACAACTCACTGACTGGTGTTATCACTTTTAATGAAGCAGGACGATATGCGGTCAATTGGTGGGTGGCAACCCAGGCAAATCAATCCATCAACGGTACTGTTTTTTCACTATCATCCTCACAAGGAGATTTATTGGCGGGTAACTCGCCATTAAAGACAGATGAGGTGTCAGGTATTGGTATCATTGAAGTCAGTACCGCTCCCGCGACGTTATCGCTTATCAACTCAAGCACAAGTACTATTATCTATGCATCTATTGTCCCTGTTATAGCATCCCTCATTATTATTGAAGATGATGTCCCGGAAGCGGGCCCGACCGGTCCAACCGGGGACACCGGGCCAATCGGTGCCACAGGACCCACCGGGTTCACCGGGCCGACCGGAGATGCCGGGGCGACGGGTGACACCGGGCCGATCGGCGCTACAGGGCCCACAGGATTCACCGGGCCGACCGGAGATGCCGGGGTGACAGGTGACACCGGGCCGATCGGTGCCACAGGACCCACAGGATTCACCGGGCCGACCGGAGATGCCGGGGCGACGGGTGACACCGGGCCGATCGGCGCTACAGGGCCCACCGGGTTCACCGGACCGACCGGAGATGCCGGGGCGACAGGTGACACCGGGCCGATCGGTGCCACAGGACCCACCGGGTTCACAGGGCCGACCGGAGATGCCGGGGCGACGGGTGACACCGGACCGATCGGCGCCACAGGACCAACTGGCGACACTGGGCCGACCGGAAATACCGGGCCAACCGGAGATACCGGACCCACCGGGTTCACAGGGCCGACCGGAGATACCGGGCCGACTGGGTTCACCGGACCGACCGGCGACACTGGGCCAACCGGCGACACTGGGCCGACCGGAAATACCGGGCCGACCGGAGATACCGGGCCAACCGGAGATACCGGGCCAACCGGAGATACCGGGCCAACCGGAGATACCGGGCCAACCGGAGATACCGGGCCGACTGGGTTCACCGGACCGACCGGAGATACTGGGCCAACCGGCGACACTGGACCGACCGGAGATACTGGGCCGACCGGGTTCACCGGACCGACCGGAGATACCGGAGCGACGGGTGATACCGGGCCAATCGGCGACACTGGGCCAACTGGCGACACTGGGCCGACCGGGTTCACCGGACCGACCGGAGATACTGGGCCAACCGGCGACACTGGGCCGACTGGGTTCACCGGACCGACCGGCGACACTGGGCCAACTGGCGACACTGGGCCGACCGGAGATACCGGGCCAACCGGAGATACCGGGCCAACCGGAGATACCGGGCCGACTGGGTTCACCGGACCGACCGGAGATACTGGGCCAACCGGCGACACTGGACCGACCGGAGATACTGGGCCGACCGGGTTCACCGGACCGACCGGAGATACCGGAGCGACGGGTGATACCGGGCCAATCGGCGCTACAGGACCCACAGGATTCACCGGACCGACCGGAGATACTGGGCCAACCGGCGACACTGGACCGACCGGAGATACTGGGCCGACCGGAGATACTGGGCCGACCGGGTTCACCGGACCGACCGGAGATGCCGGGGCGACGGGTGACACCGGGCCGACCGGAGATACCGGGGCGACGGGTGACACCGGACCGATCGGCGCCACAGGACCAACTGGCGACACAGGGCCGACCGGAAATACCGGGCCGACCGGAGATACCGGGCCGACCGGAGATACCGGGCCAACCGGAGATACCGGGCCAACCGGAGATACCGGGCCGACTGGGTTCACCGGACCGACCGGAGATACTGGGCCAACCGGCGACACTGGACCGACCGGAGATACTGGGCCGACCGGGTTCACCGGACCGACCGGAGATACTGGGCCAACCGGCGACACTGGGCCGACTGGGTTCACCGGACCGACCGGAGATACTGGACCAACCGGCGACACTGGGCCGACTGGGTTCACCGGACCGACCGGAGATACTGGGCCGACCGGCGATACTGGGCCGACCGGCGACACTGGACCGACTGGGTTCACCGGACCGACCGGAGATACTGGGCCAACCGGCGACACTGGGCCGACTGGGTTCACCGGACCGACCGGAGATACGGGACCAACTGGCGACACTGGGCCGACTGGGTTCACCGGACCGACCGGCGATACTGGGCCGACCGGCGACACTGGGCCGACCGGCGACACTGGACCGACTGGGTTCACTGGGCCGACCGGCGATACTGGGCCAACTGGGTTCACCGGACCGACCGGAGATACCGGAGCAGGCGTCGTAACCTTTGGTTATGTTTACGACCTGGCCACCCTTGCGACTGCCACAATAGCAGGAGGAGACCCCGTTCCATTCAGCGACAACGGCCCCTTGAGCGGCGTTACGCATACCGCCGGTGCAACCACAGTTACAGTTCCTGCCGACGGAAGTTACCAGATTAACTATGGAATCTCCATCACAGCAGGACTCGGATCGTCTATTGTGATTGAAGTCAATGGTACGCCTGACCCATCCACACAGATTTCCGCTTTGGTTACAACCGGGGAACTGAGTGGAACGGCAACTCTTACTCTTGCAACCGGCGACAGTCTGACGCTGGTGAATAACTCCGCCGTCGGTCTGACATTGTCTCTGGCCCCAAACGTCGGCGCACAATTCGATATTATTTTCTTATCCTAAAATAGTCAAATCAATTGGTCTGAAGTTGAAAACAGGAGGGCGGGCCCTCGGGAAATTTCTCAGGCCCGCTTTTCCTTTCTTTTCATCTGTTGTTGGGAAGAGGGATGCTATATTGGGCAGATATAAGATTTGTGTTTACGCAATTGCAAAAAATGAGGAAAAATTCGTTGATCGTTGGATGGATGCGGTCAGTGAAGCCGATCTGGTCGTTGTGCTTGACACCGGCTCAAGCGACGGGACCGTTCAAAAACTCAGAAACAGGGGTGCGGCCGTATATACGGATCAGATTAACCCCTGGCGATTTGACACCGCGAGAAATAAAGCAATGGATCATATTCCGAAAGATTTCGATCTCTGCGTCTCAAATGACCTGGACGAAGTTTTCGAAAAAGGATGGCGGGAAAAGCTGGAAGCCGTATGGAGGCCCTCTTATACACGGGCGAGATATTTGTTCACTTACGCATATCGAAGCGACGGCACTCCGGAGAAGCAGTTTGCAATGGAGAAAATTCACCGAAGAAAAGATTTCCGTTGGGTCCATCCGGTCCACGAAATTCTGGAATACAAGGGGAAAGACCCAGACCGAACGGTTTTTGTACCCGGGCTTGTCCTGAATCATCACCCCGACCCGGCAAAATCAAGAAGCCAGTACCTTCCTCTTCTGGAACTCTCCGTGCAGGAAAATCCAAACGACGACAGAGCCGTTTTCTGGCTCGGCAGAGAATATATGTACAACGAACGCTTCGACGACTGCATCCACACGCTGCAGCGCCATCTGAAAATGCCGTCCGCGACCTGGGACGAAGAGCGGAGTGCTTCCATGCGCTTTATCGCCGAAAGTTACCAGAGGAAAAATGATCTTACACAGGCAAAGGCCTGGCTGTTCCGGGCAATTGCGGAATGTCCTCATGTGCGGGAGCCCTACCTTCAGATGACAAGGCTGGGATATTCCCAAAACGACTGGCCTCTTGTCTATTTCATGACGGATCAGGCGCTGAAAATCACGAAAAAGACAGGAAGCTATCTGCTGGAGCCGCAGGCATGGGGTTTTCTGCTCGACGACTATGCGGCAATCGCCTGCTATTGGCTTGGATTATACCGTAAAGGGCTTGAGCACGCTCAAAAAGCCTGTGATATGAGTCCGAACGATCAAAGGCTGAAAAATAATCTGGAAATTGTCAGGCAGAAAGCGGGGGGACTCCATGAACCAGTATAAAATATGCGTATACGCCATTTGTAAAAATGAAGTTAAATTCGTAGACCGCTGGATGGATTCCATGGGAGAAGCGGATGAAATCATCGTCACCGACACCGGTTCGACGGATGGGACCGCGGAAAAGCTCCGCGCAAGGGGCGCCGTCGTCTACGAGGAAAAAGTTGAGCCGTGGCGGTTTGACACGGCCCGCAACCTTTCGCTTTCCCATGTCCCCGGCGACGCGGATATCTGCGTCTGTACCGACCTGGACGAAGTTCTTGTGCGGGGATGGAGAAAAAGCCTGGAAAAAGCGTGGGTCAAGGGGGCCACAAGGGGGAAGTACATCTATAACTGGAGTCTGAAGCCCGACGGGACCCCGGGCGTTCAATTCGAATACTTTAAAGTCCATGCAAAAAAAGATTATCAATGGGTGTGCCCGGTGCATGAATATCTGACATATGTCGGAAAAGCACCTGAAAAAGTTGTCTTCATCGAAGGTATGGTCTTAAACCATTATCCCGACGACTGCAAATCACGTTCCTCCTATTTGCCTCTTTTGGAAACCGCGGTTCAGGAAGAACCGGAAAACGACCGGATGAATTATTATCTTGGGCGGGAATATATGTACAAAGGCGAGTGGCAGAAATGCATCGACACTCTGAAGCGGTATCTGACCCTCAGGACGGCGTTATGGAATGAGGAAAGGTGTGCCGCCATGCGGTGGATCGCGCGCTCCTATTCCAAACTTTCCGAAAACGCTGAAGCCTACCGGTGGTATTACCGCGCGATCGCGGAAGCTCCCCACATGCGGGACCCATACATTGAATTTGCGCTGCTGGGCTACTTCCGCCAAGACTGGGCCCTGACCTTTTACATGGTCGAAGAAGCTCTGAAAATCAAGCAGCGTTCCAAGACCTACGTGAACATGGATTATTCCTGGGACTATACCCCGGACGATCTCGGAGCAATCAGCTGCTATTGGCTTGGGATGCTGGATCAGTCTCTCAAACACGCGAAGGCGGCGCTTTCCTATTCGCCGAACGATGAACGCCTGAAAAAGAACCTCGCTCTGATTCAAAACCGATTCAACGAGCTGAATACAAAAAAAGCGGAACCGCATGAGTCATTCCAGAATCATTTTTGATATTTTACCGAGTATAAATAGGTGCAATAAAGATAGGATTTTTTTTCGTCCGCTATATCACAAACTTTTTCGATCCATCGTTTCTCCTCCTCTGAGGGCATGGAAAACCAGTGAAAGACATAAGGATTCCGATATCCGCAGCGGTCAAAGAGTTTTTGAATATCATTCAGGGTGTAAAAGGAGCGGTTGGAACGGCTCAGCAGCCCGTTCCCTGCGTACTGCCAGTTTCCCTGTAAAAGGTCGCGAATGACGCTGTAATGCATCACATTCTGGAATTTCGCGATAACGGTTCCCCCTTCCTTCAAAAGTTTCCTGATTTCGGAGAGAAAACGCTCAGGCGCTTCCGACTTTTCCAGATCATTTCCGACCAGGATGTAATCAAAATCAGTTTCCGAAAAAGAGTACGGAAAAGCTTCTATGGGATCGGATGTCACCTGCGCAACACGGCCGGCAATGGAAGCCTTGCTCCGGTCGGGTTCCACGCCGTAAAGCAGAGCGTTGGGGCACGCGTATTTGATTTTCAGCAGGTCCAGTCCGAGCCCGCACCCGATTTCCAGCACCTTGATCCGCTTTTCCCGTTCCGGTTCGCTGAATATTCTCAGCGAAGCATAGTCCACCTCGTCGAAACAGTAAGTCTGGAAACCCCATCTCCGGAAAAAGATCTCCCTGTTTTTTGAGAGAACCGGATAAAATTTAGTCAGGTCCCTCCGGAATTCCGAACCGAGATAATGGTGGATAAAGCAGTCGTGGCACAGCATCAGCTTGTAGCCCGCCGACAAAATCCGAAGGGAAAAGTCGTTATCCTCGACATAGCCCGGCGAATACTCTTCGGCAAGCGGCCCGATCTGATCCAAAACGTCCCGCCGGATCAGAATGCAGAATCCGATCAGAAAAATCTTTTCTTCCCATTTTTCGCAGTCCGAAACATTGTTTTTTTCCGCGAGGCGCTGCATCTCGGCAAGGTCCGCATAGCTGAAATCCACGCCCTGAAGATTTTCATTATGATTGCTCACCGCGCCTGCGGCGCCTATCTTTTCATCGCTGTACAGACAGGTTCTGAGGTTTTCCAGCCAGTTTGCGGTGACCACCGTGTCGTTGTTCAGAAGCAGGATATCGCTGCCGGCGGACGCGAGAGCGATCCCCATGTTGCAGCCCTTCGGGAAGCCGACATTGCTGTCGTTTTGTTTCACCCTGATATCCGGCTGTTCCTGCAGCCACTCTCTGGTTCCGTCCGTGGAGTTGTTGTCGACCACAATGATTTCATAGGTATCCTTTGCGGTATATTTTCGGATGCTTGCCAGGCAGTCTTTATTGTATTGCAGGTTGTTGTAGGTGAGGATGATAATCGCGGTTTTTCCAGCATGGTCCAATGTTCTCATCTCCAGATTAGACTGACGGACCGCGGCCGATTGAACAGCTTTCCTTTCCGAAGCCGCAGGGACAATGATCGGATGCCACAGTCGTCACATATAATATATAAGAAAGAAATTCAATTTATAACGGAAGCGGGGATGATAACAATGAAATATGATTTTCACCTCAATATGGACGTACGGAGGTCACAGACAGTCATTCTGAAAATGGTAAAACCTCAGTCTACCGTGCTGGAATTGGGATGCTATTCAGGCATTATGACCAATTACATGAAAAACCAGTTGGGGTGCAAGGTATATGTATGCGAAATCGACTCCCAGGCGCTTCAGTTCGCCCGGCAGTTCGCTCAGGATTCCTGGGAAGGCGACATCGAAACACTGGAATGGACTCAAAAATTTAAAGATGTAAAATTCGACTGCGCGATTTTTGCCGATGTGTTGGAGCATCTGAAAGATCCGGCAAAAGTGCTGAAAGCCGCAGGAAACCTGCTGAAAGATGACGGCTCGATTCTCATTTCCGTACCTAACGTAGCGCACAATTCAGTCATCTACGGGCTTCTGCACAATCAGTTCCAATATGCAGAGTATGGATTGCTCGATCAGACGCACTTAAGGTTTTATACATATTTTTCCCTGAAAAAAATGTGTGCCGAAGCAGGATTCACCCCCGTGACAGAGGATGCTATCAATGAATACTTCCGGCCTCCCTTTGCAGACCAGCTTCCGGAATCCTATTTAAACCAAGACTTCGGAAACATTTTTCAATTTATTTTTGAACTGAAAAAAACAGAATATGTCGCGGAACATAAACTCCCGACAACAAACAAAATTTCAAACAATGCGGGTTGATTTTACAAGATGCGGCAGGAGATGTCTGAGTTGGCAAAAAGCGATTCAGCTTTACAATTTATCGCATTTTATCTCCCCCAGTTCCATCAGATCAAGGAGAACGATGAATGGTGGGGAAAGGGGTTCACTGAATGGACAAATACAAGAAAGGCGGTCCCTCTTTTTCAGGGCCACAGACAGCCAAGAGAACCCCTGAATCACAATTATTATGATCTTACGGATATAAAAGCCCTGAAATGGCAGGCCGAACTGATGAAAAAATATCATGTTCACGGCCTGTGCTTTTACCATTACTGGTTTGGCGGAAAAATGCTGCTGGAAAAGCCGATGGAACTTTTGCTGGAGCATAAAGAGATCGACATGAATTTTTGTGTTTCCTGGGCAAACGAGCCGTGGACAAGAAATTGGGACGGCGGCAGCAGGGAAATCTTAATGCCTCAAATTTACGGCGGTCCGGAAGAATGGAAAAAGCATTTTGATTATCTGCTGCCCTTTTTCAAGGATAAGCGATATATTAAAATCAACAATAGGCCCTTGATTGCATTGTATTTATCGGCTCACATAGAAAACGGTAAAGCAATGGCCGACTATTGGCAAAAGCTTGCGAAAGAAAACGGGTTCGACGGCCTGTTTATCGCTGAGACCTTAAACGCGATTCAAGGTTCCCTTTATATGGAGAACTCCGATGCATGCATCGAGTTCGAGCCTTGCGTAACCCTGTTCGGCGGGTACACGCCCTGGAGCCAGCATCGCTTTTACAAAACCCTTCATCTCTTCCAATTTGATGAAGTCTGGAAAAAAATTCTTGAACGTAAAAGCACCTATGGAAACAGGGAAAAATTCTGCGGGGCCTTTACCGACTGGGATAATACCTCCAGGGTGGGAATGAGGGGCAGTGTCTGCATTGGGAGCACTCCGGAAGGATTCAAAAAACATCTGGGCGATTTAGCAAAAAAATGCATCGCCGAAGGAAACGACAGGTTCATCTTTATCAATGCATGGAATGAATGGGCCGAAAGCGCTTACCTGGAGCCGGATAAAGACAATGGTTATCAATACTTAGAAGCGGTAAGAGATGTCTATGAGAACATCATACTAAGAACGGAAGCCCAAAATTTGTAGCAGCAATGAAACAAATGGGACACCCGGAAGCCCGAAAGCATGTCGGGCCGCCGGAACCATGACCGTTACCCAAAACAGCTTCCACCGAAGCCGAGTACGTCCAACATCCAGATTTTAAAACAAAGAAGAGGGCCTATGCTTTGCATAGGCCCTCTTCTTTGGCTCCCCGCGTTGGATTCAAGCCAACGCGGGATTCGTCCGGATGCATCCTTTCGGGCTTGTGATTTCGCGCTTCACCGCTCGCTCTTCGCTAAAGGTTCGCCGCTGACAGAGCTTCCTAACGCTCAGACCCTCTCGGATCCGGTTCATTATGACTCAGTGCGCTGCCGGATCTAATCAACACAGGCCCTTACTTTTTATTGCGCGCGCAGCGGTTGGTCAGTCGTATAAAACCGTGAGGAGCATAAACCAATTGTTCCATCTTAATTCTTATCGGCTTAAATTGTTTCAAAACGAAACATATGATATTTAAAATTGTTTATAATTAAAATTTTTATTTTGTAAAGCTATTGCAAATTTAATACTTATGTGTATAATATTTGTTTAGACAAGAGAAATGTTGAAAGACAATTACAAATATTCTAAATAATGTTTCAAATTGAAACTTACAAAATAGGGGAATTGAGAAAGATGATTTTTATTATCGCGGACGATTTAACAGGCGCAAGCGATACCGGCGTTAAATACGAAAAGAACGGGTACCGCGTGATTGTGGAAACAGAATACAATTGCGAAGACGATAAATTCCGCTCATGGCTTGAAAAATACGATGTAGTGTCCATCAACGCAAATACAAGACTGCTTTCTTCCGAAGAGGCCTACCGAAAGATTCACGATCTAACACTGCAAATTGTTCGCCTGAACCCTAAGTACATATACAAAAAAATCGATTCACTTCTCCGAGGGAATCCGGCCGTTGAACTCGATGCCGTAATTGACGCCATGGATTCCGACATCGCCCTGGTGGTCCCCAGCTTTCCGGAAAACGGACGGAAACTGATCGGCGGTGTATTAAAAGCCGACGGGGAAGCGGAGATCAACGTTATAAAGATCTTCCAGGATTTCTCCCGCTATCCGGTCGGAAACATCTGCCTTGAAGATATACGGCGCGATCCGGAAGAACTGAGTAAACTCATCGAAGCGAAACATAGGAACGGTGACAAAGTTCTTGTTTTCGATGCCACAACAGACCGAGATCTTGAGGTTATCAGCAAAGCCGCCGAAAACCTGCCGGGAAAAATTATATTCTGCGGCAGCGCGGGATTTGCAAAATATCTCTGCAGGATGGAGAAATATGCGAACTTTTTGCAGTGGGAAGCAAAAAGCGACGATGTAATACTGGTTGTAGCCGGCTCGCGGAGACCAGAGACCGCCCGCCAGCTTAAAAGCATTTCCGAGTTTTACCAAACGCCTATCGTCACGATCAACACGGCCCTTATCGGGCACGATCCGGCGGAGGAAGACCGTGAAATTGAACGCTGCCGGAACAAGATTTTCAATCTTGCTGAAAATGGGCATTCGCTGATCCTGTTCGCTGTGAGCAGCCTATTCCCCGAAAAGCCAGGAAAGCAGCAGCAGATCCAGGACAGCGATGACGTCTGCATCACGCGGGCTTTGGGAAAAACCGTGGAGGAAGTTTACCGAAAAATCAGATTCCGCACGGTGATCTCGACGGGAGGAGACACTTCCTTTCAGGTGTGCAAAGCCCTGAACGCCGATGGGATCGAACTGCATGACGAAATATCGGCCGGTGTACCCATCGGCAAGATTGTCGGCGGATCGGCCAACGGCATGACGATTGTTACAAAATCAGGCGGATTCGGCGATGGAGATATCTTGATTCGAATTATCAGCTATCTCAAAAATTTAAGCGACGCCTTATCCACTTTGAAAATCAAACGATCAGAAAAGAAGGAGAAAAGCAATGAACTACAAAATTAAAATGCCCTCTTCTGTTTATGGAGGATCCGACAGCATTCAGATCCTCTCAGGAATAGTCAAGCAAAGAAAAATTGAAAATGTGCTTTTGTTTACCGATCCAGGTGTACATACATGCGGTGTACTCAAGCCGGCAACGGACGTCCTGGACAAATGCGGCGTAAGTTATCGAGTCATCGACCACGTCGTCCCAGAGCCAACCGCAGACGACGTGCAGTCGGTGTTGGATGAAACTTCGGACATGAAATGCGACCTGATCCTTGCAGTCGGCGGCGGAAGCACAATGGATACGGCAAAACTGGTCTCCGTTCTGCGAAATTCCGAATACGGGGTCCGCGATCTTCTGAAAGACAGTTCCCCCGCGGCCAAGAAAGTTTATACTGTCATGGTGCCGACCACTTGCGGCACGGGGTCGGAAGCAACCTGCAACGCGATCGTTGCCGTTCCGGAGGAAAAACTGAAAGTCGGTATTGTCAGCGATGAAATGATTCCCGACGCCGTTATTTTGGACCCCGCAATGATTGCCGGCCTGCCCCCGAAAATCATCGCATCGAGCGGAATTGACGCGCTGGCCCATTGTGTGGAATGCTACACTTCCAATAAGGCAAATCATTTCAGCGACGTCTTTGCACTGGCGGGTGCAAAACTGATTTTCGGCAACATTGAAAGGGCTTATGCGGAACCGGACGATATACAGGCTAAAAACAACATGCTGATTGGCGCTTTTTACGGAGGCGTAGCGATTACCTCGTCTGGAACTACTGCGGTCCACGCGCTCTCCTACCCGTTGGGGGGAGCTTACCATATTGCTCACGGCGTTTCCAACGCCATTTTGTTTGCCCCTGTTATGAAACATAACATGTCCGCATGCGCGGACAGGCTTGCGGCCATATGCGACGCGATCGAACCGGCATTTTCAAAAAGGTCGGAAACAGAACGCTCCGGCCGCGTCATTGACCGGATCAGCGAAATTGTGGCGTTCACAAAGATTCCGAAATCGCTGAAAAGTTTTGGCGTACCGGCTTCCGATCTCGATTTTCTTGTGGATTCGGGCAGCAAAGTGACCAGGCTGCTGAACAATAACAGAAAGAAACTGAGTTTAGAAGAAATCAGGGAAATTTATCAGGAAGTTTTGTGAAAGGGCAATGGTCCGTATCATGCTCCCCATAATAAAAGGCTCTCATTCTGTTTCTACTATATAATTTTTTTAGGAGGACTAGTAAAATGGAAAAAAAATATTATGGTGTTATTCCCCCAATCATCACCCCGGTAGACGAGCACGAAAATGTCGATGAAGAAGGCTACCGCAAACTATTGGACTATTGCATAAAAGGCGGTTTGCACGGCATCTTTGTCGCCGGGAGCAATGGGGAAACCATGGCGCTGACGCAAAAGGAACGAGATCATGCGATCAAGATCACGCTTGAACAAACCAAGGGAAAGGTCCCGGTCATGGCGGGCGTTATGGATACCAGCACGCGCCGGGTTATTGAAAACATCAAACGTTTAGAGCAAATGGGAGGAACCTGCGCCGTCATTACATCCATCTTCTATGACCGCCATACTTCGCAGGATGAAACCGTCCGTCATTTTGAAAAGATATCAAAGGAAACCAACATAGACCTGATGATATACAATATTCCAATGTTTACCGGACTGAAGCTTACGCCGGAAACAATCTTTAAAATTTCTGAATTTGACCATGTGGTCGGCTTAAAGGACAGCTCCGGAGATTTCAAAAACTTTATGAAGTGCCTGACCTATTTTGAGGGTAAGGATTTCGCAGTCCTGCAAGGGACCACCGCCTATGCGATGCCCAGCATGCTGCTGGGAGCTGACGGATTTGTTCCTTCCATAGCGCCGTTGTTCCCGGAGCTTTTTGTAAAAGCGTATGAAGCGGGGCGCGACAAAAAGACCGATCTCGCGATGAGATATGATCTCCTGCTGCGCGAGACATCAAAAATACTCGGTATGACGAAAAACGCAACCGCCGCGAACAAATTTGCTCTTTCTCTGCTGGGCTTTACGGATAAACGCGTCATCTATCCACAGGACACCATCCTTCCTGAAGAGGAGAAAGCAATTGCCAAGAAGACCAAAGAAATCCAGGCACAGTACGAAGCATTCAAAAAAAACCTTCAGGGTTAAACCATACGCAACGGAATCATCATTAAAAGTGATTTCATCGGCCGCAGAAAAAGCACGAAATTGCCGCGCAAAAAATACTTTGCTCCGCCAGAGGTTCGCCACTGGCGGAGCAAAAGCGAAAAATTGCGGGTGTCTGACAGGCCTATGATCTTTGCTTTCGTTTCTGGACGTTAGGAGGTATAAAGTGAACAGCAAACCAATCATTGGCATTACGATGGGTGATCCCGCGGGCTGCGGCCCGGAAATTACCATTCGCGCGCTGGCCAAAAAGGAAATTTACGACCGGTGCAGACCTCTGGTCGTTGGAGATATTCAGTGTATGCGGGACGCATTGCGCGTAACCAATCATCCTGAAATTAAGTTAAATCGGGTGTCCAAACCTTCCGAGGGCAAATATGAATTCGGCAGTGTGGACGTGCTCCATTTGGATCTTGTCGACATGGGCAAATTCCAGTACGGAAAGGTCAGCGCAATGTGCGGAAACGCTGCGTTTCAGTGCGTAAAAAAAGTCATCGACCTAGCGATGAAAGGAGAGATTGACGCAACTGTAACCAATGCGCTGAACAAAGAAGCTATGAACCTGGCGGGGCACCATTTTGACGGGCACACGGAAATTTATGCCCAATATACCGGTACGGAAAAATACGCAATGATGCTGGCGAACGATAATTTGCGTGTGATCCATGTTTCAACTCATGTTTCTATGCGGGAGGCCTGCGGCCGAGTCAAAAGGCAAAGAGTTCTGGATGTTATCCGTCTTGCCGATCAGGGATGCAGAGCGCTCGACATAGAAAGGCCGAAGGTTGGGGTTTGCGGCCTGAACCCTCACGCCGGTGAAGACGGCATGTTCGGCCGCGAGGAAATTGATGAGATCATGCCGGCTATCCGGGACGCTCAGGCTGAGGGAATCAACGCGATCGGCCCTCTTCCTCCCGACACCGCATTTTCCAAAGCCTTAGGCGGCTGGTATGACATCGTGGTCTGCATGTATCACGACCAGGGGCATATTCCTCTCAAGGTGATCGGGTTCGTCTATAACAAGCAGGAAAAAAAGTGGGAAGCGGTGGCGGGGGTCAATGTCACTCTCGGACTGCCCATTATCCGCGTCAGCGTTGACCATGGCACCGCTTTCGGCCACGCCGGAACCGGCGTGGCAAACGAACTGAGCCTGGTCAATTCGATCGATTACGCATTGCGCATGGCGCAGCATCGCAAGGAGGTAAAAGCATGAAATTTGTCATGACTCAGGCCGTTTGCAAGGAAGGCCTCGCCTTGCTGGACGGCGCGGCGGACATTTACATCGCGGATAATCCGGATCCGAACCAGTACCTGGACCAGATGAAGAACGCGGATGCACTGATTGTGCGCATCGCCAAATGTGACGGGCATGCGATTGAAAACAGCCCGAACCTGAAGGTAATCGGCCGTCCAGGGGTCGGCTACGACAGCGTGGACGTAAAGAAAGCGACGGAGCTGGGCATTCCTGTCGTAATCACTCCGGGAGCGAACAGCCGCAGCGTCGCGGAGCACGCGGTCGCCATGATGTTTTCTCTTGCCAAGAATCTCTATGAAGGGCAAGTGGAAATGGGAAAAGGCAACTGGAAAATCCGGGACGCACACAAAGCATTTGAATTGGAAGGAAAGAAGATCGGCATCGTCGGTTTAGGTGCCATCGGCCATGAGGTATTGAAGATCTGCACCGGCTGCGGCATGACGGCCGCGGGGTATGATCCGTTTCTCAGCAGGGAACAGATCGAAGACATGGGCGCCGTTTATTATGAAGACTATCGCGACCTGCTGAAAGACTGCGACGTTGTCACTTTGCACGTGCCTTTGAACGATAAAACCCGAGACATGATCGGAAAACCTGAACTGGACAGCATGAAGCCGACAGCCCTGCTGATCAACTGCAGCAGAGGGGGAATCGTGAATGAAAGTGATTTGGCCGAAGCTTTGCGGCAAGGGAGCATTGCCGGAGCCGGTCTGGATGTTTTCTGCAGCGAGCCTCCCAGTCCGGACGGTCAACTGATGAATGCGCCAAATCTGATTTTCAGTCCTCATTCCGCCGCACAGACACGAGAAGCGGTTATCAAAATGGCCACCATGTGCGTAAAAGGCTGCCTTACCGTCTGCCGCGGTGAAAAATGGCCCTATGTCGCGGACAGATCCGTTTACAATCATCCGAAATGGAGCAATAAATAACTACTGCAGGAAACGGTTCGATGGGGGAGGTTTTCGGGATGGAAGGATGCTTAGAAAGTCTGCAGAAAGCACGCAGGCAGATGCTGACGGCCAATATCGCTTATTTTCTTGCTTTGCTGGCCGCCGGCCTTCTGATTTTGTATCTGACGGACGAAAGGTTGCGATATCTGGGCATCGCGGTCTGCATTTCTGTGTATTTGACGGTGGTACGCCCACTGGGCAAGCGGTATAGGTTAAGCATCCGTGAGGCTGTTTTAAAAAATATCTTCGGTAAAAAGTTAAAGGACTATACCTACGAGCCGGGCCGAGGAATACAAAAAAGACAAGTCGCCGATACGGACCTTTTCCCCATGAAATCCGACAAGGCTTTTTTGAGCAGGGAGCTGGTCTGCGGCTCTTCTGGAAATTGCAGCGTTGAAATTGCGGATGTTGCTTTCCCGATTTGTATTGATCGCCAAAATGAGATGTTCAACGGCTGTTTTATCCAAGTCGAGTTCCAGAAAACCATTCATTCCAGCGTTTGCATAAAGGCGGGTAATGTTGAAGAAGAACGTGAAATAACGTACCGGACGGATAAATTTTTAAAAAAATTGGCCTCTGAATACGGCAATATCTATTTGAGGGTACAGGAAAACAAGCTTACCATGCTTTGCCGCGGAAAATTTTTAGGATTTCGCATCAATCCGCTGTATCCCGTTACGAGTGAACTGTTTTTATTTGACCCGCTACCGGAATTTAAAAAAGCAATGGATTTGGTTCAGCTTATGTCAAATGCAAGCGAAATTGAAAGGGATGCATCATGAAAATTAAGGAACAGTCTGAGATTCGCAAAATACTTTCCGGTATTGAACTGCCAAAGATGTGTCTGGTACGGCAGAAGTTCGATGCGGACCATATTGAAGACGTTGCGGGATATATGCATGCAATACTCCAGAATGACGAATTCGGAAGCCGGATCAAACCCGGCATGAAAGTGGTTTTAACGGGAAGCAGCCGCCAGATTGCGAACGCGAATGTGATTTTGAGGGAACTGGCCTCGTTCGTAAAGCTGCACGGAGGCGATCCCTGTATTATCCCGGCAATGGGCAGTCACGGCGGCGCAACTGCCGAAGGTCAGAAAGCGATTCTGGCGAGCCTCGGCATTACGGAGAACTTTTGTGGCTGCCCGATCTGTTCCAGTATGGAAACAAAGCTGGTCGGGCATCTGGAGAACGGCGATCCCGTTTACACAGACAAATTTGCAGCCGATGCCGACGCTGTTATTGTGGTAGGGCGCATCAAGGCGCATACTGCATTCCGCGGGGAATACGAATCCGGGCTGATCAAGATGATGGCAATCGGCATGGGAAAGCGCCAGGGTGCGGATTCTCTTCACAGCGCTGGCTTCGGAAAATTTGCGGAGCGCCTGCCGGCTTACGCAAAAGTAGTATTTGATGCTTGCAATATTATTTTTGGCGTTGGTATTATCGAAAATTCTTTTGACCAGACCTGCCGCATCGAACTGCTGAAACGCGAGGAAATCTTTAAAAAGGAACCCGCCCTTTTACGGTATGCCAAGGGCAGAATGCCGAAAATATTCTTTCCAGAGGCCGACGTCCTGATCGTGCATGAGATTGGGAAAAACTTCTCCGGGAGCGGTATGGACCCAAATGTGACGGGAACGTTTGCTACACCCTATTGTTCCGGCGGACTGAAAAAGCAGCGCACAGTCGTTTTGGATATCAGCGACGAATCTCACGGGAGCTTCGTCGGGCTTGGAATGGCCGACACAACCACCAACCGCACGTTTGAAAAGCTGGATACCAATGCAGCCTATTTCAATATGCTTACTTCCACGGTACTGAGCGTAGGAAAAATACCAATGATCCTCGAGAACGATAAAATGGCGATCCAGGCGGCCATCAAGACGCTGACCGGGATCGATAAAAACAAGGTGCGCATCGTGTACATTAAAAACACTTTGTCACTCCAGACGATTATGATTTCAGAAACCATGCTTGATGAAGCAAGGCTCAACGAACATGTGGATGTTCTGGAAGAACCCCGCAGATTCAGATTCGACAAAGAAGACAATCTCATAGATTTTGCATAAGATTTTTTGAAGGGAGGAGACAAGTAATGAAGCAGAAAAGCTGTAAGATTGACATTGTCCCGGGTATTGTTCTGGCTCTGTCTTCCATTTTCTATCTTTTACAGATTCCCAAAATTAATGCGTTCAAGGGCACCGGAGCAACGCCGCTGGATAATCATTTCGTCCCCGGGCTGTGGGGAGGCGTCATGCTGGTCCTCGCACTTTTCCTGATTTTCCGCGGTTGGAGGAACAGCAAAAGATTTGCGAAGCCGGCTGCTTCGGACAGTTCCGCCGTCCAGGAGAAATCCGCGGCGCCGGCGGAGCCTTTCTGGAAGAAGCTTTGGGAAAGTATTTGGGACAGGCGTGAGGTCGTCGGCAGTTTCATTTTGATGACGCTCTATGTGGCGCTGATGGAATCGGTTGGGTTTATCATTACCACGATCGTATACCTGTTTCTGCAAATCCTGCTTCTGACGCCCGTGGAAAAGTGGAAGAAAAACATCGTTCCCGCCGTGCTGACTTCCGCCGTGGTGTCGGTTGCGCTTTTCGAGATCTTCAACAAATTTCTAAATGTTCTGCTGCCCAGCGGAATCTTCAGCCTATGAGGGACCGACAAACATTTTCCGGACATTCGGAAATTTTAAAAATCCAATTCTATCGTTAAGGAGGAAAATTGAAAAGTGATTCTGCAAGGCTTACAAATTGTGATGAACCCGTATATCATTCTGCTGATCGCCGTCGGAACCGTGATTGGAATCGTGTTCGGCGCGATCCCGGGGTTGACTGCAACCATGGCGATCGCCATGTTCCTGCCGGTGACGTACTCGATGACTTCCTCGCAAGGCGTCAACCTCCTGGTCGCCCTGTACATCGGGGGAATTTCGGGCGGCCTGGTTTCCGCGATCCTGCTGAACATACCCGGCACTCCGTCCTCGGTAGCAACCTGTTTTGACGGCAAACCCCTGGCCGATAAGGGTCAGGCCGCGAAAGCCCTGAGCACCGGCGTCATCTGCTCCTTCATCGGCACCTTGATCGGCATCGCGATGCTGATCCTGATCTCCCCCGTGCTCTGCGACTTCGCGCTGAAGTTCGGTTCCTTCGAGTACTGCGCCCTGTCGGTTTTCTCCCTCAGCATGGTCATTGCACTGACGGGCAGGGATATGCCGAAAGGCCTGATCAGCGCGGTCCTCGGCTGCCTCCTTGCAACGGTCGGGCTTGCGCCGATCGACAGCCGCCCCCGATTTACGTTCGGCAACTTTCACCTCAACAACGGCTTGCAGCTGCTGACACTTTTGATCGGCCTGTTCGCAATCCCCGAATTCATGGCGTTCGCCGAAAAGGTCCATAAACCGGAAAAGGTCGTCATCAATACCAACGTTAAAATGCGCGGCGGCGGCGTTTCTGCAAAGGAGCTCTTGGGCCAGTGGTTCAATATTCTCCGTTCCGCGCTCATCGGCATCGGCATCGGCATCCTGCCGGGCATCGGCGGCGGCGTTTCCTGTGTGCTCTCCTATACCGTCGCAAAGAACATGTCCAAATACCCTGAAAAATTCGGGACCGGCATTATCGACGGCGTTGTGGCGTCTGAAACAGCCAACAACGGCACCATAGGCGGCGCGATGATCCCGCTGCTGTCCCTCGGCATTCCGGGCGACGCGGCGACCGCGATGCTTCTCGGCGGTCTGCAGATCCATAACGTGGTTCCCGGCCCGCTGATCTACCAAAACAGCGGCGCGGTCCTCTACGGCATTTTCTTCGCCATGGTCCTGTCTTCCCTGTTCATGATGCTGTTCATGCTGTTCGGAATGAAATTCTTCATTTCCGTTCTGCGCATTCCAAAGAATTACCTGCTTCCGTTGATTCTGGTCCTTTGCTGCATCGGAGCGATCGGGGACAACAACCAGGTGTTCGAGGCGTATTCCGTCGTCGGCTTCGGGCTGATGGCTTATCTGCTGGTCAAGGCGAAGATTCCTACCGTCCCCATGATCCTCGGCTTTATCCTTGGTCCGATGTTTGAAAACAACATACGCAAAAGTTCCCAGCTGATCCAGACGGATTCCCTTTTGGGGCATCCCATTTTTCTTGTGTTTATTGCCGTTACGGTCGTAGTGGTTATTCTTTCGCTCCGCGCCTATCGTAAAGAGGTGAATGCGTCGGAAACGGAGGCAGCATCGGCAACCGATACGTAATGGCTATAGATAAAAATATTTTGAGAAAGGAATTGTATTATGAAAAGAGTATTGGCTTTAGCGACTTTATTGAGCGTAGTCATGACATTAACGGCCTGCAGCGGCGGGACATCTTCCGCAGGCAGTGCCCCGGCGGGTTCCGCAGGCGGGCAGGCAGCCTCCGCCTCCAGTCAGACGGCAGCCGTCGATTGGCCCAAAAAGACTATCAACTTCTACTGCACGCACGCTTCCGGCGGCGATACGGATTACATGGCCCGGAAATTGGCATCGTCTCTGGAAAAGGTCCTCGGCGTTTCCATTGCCGTTACCAGCGTTGGAGGCTCGAACGGCGCGACATGCACAACGCAGTATAAGGACGGCCCAACCGACGGATATACCTTTATCTGCGGCAACACGGCGGCCCTGTGCGGCAACAAGGCGACCAAACTGGTCGACTTCGGCTATGAGGCTTTTGAACCCGTGGCAATTTACGGGAAGCAGTCCGGCGAAAACATCGTAACGCGCGCGGACGCCCCTTATACAAACCTGAAAGAGCTGATCGATGCGTCCAAGAAGAAACCAAACAGCATTAAATTCGGCATTTCCACCGGCGGCGGCGTTTACATTGAATCCTGCGTTCTCAAAAACCTGGGCGGCACTCAATTCAATGTTGTGGAGGCCGGCGACGGCGCCACCCGTCTGACCGCTCTGCTGGGCGGCGAAATCGACTGCACTTCCCTGCCCTATTCGACCGCGGCCGATTATATCAAAAGCGGAAAGCTGAAATCGCTCTGCACAGTTATGAGCAAGGCTCCGGATCTTATGCCGGATCAGGAATGCGCAAGCAAATATGTCCCACAGTTGAAAATCGACACCGAATATGTTATTCTGGCGCCGAAAAATACGAATTCGGCGCTCCTCAAAGCAATGAATGACGCAATTCTGAAAGTGGGACAGAGCGACGATTGGAAAAAGATAGTGAACAGCTACTGCATGCAGAACCCCTATGTCCTGAACCTGCAGGATACGCTTTCCAACCTGAAAGAACAGGACAACCTTTATATGAGTTATCAGCCCTATCTGTAATTTGAAGCCTAAAGGATAAACGAATGGACAGTGCTCCGCACTCCTGTAAACAGGGGATGTAGAGTACTGTCCTTCATAGCATTTTCTGACCGGTACTTTCCCCCCAGGGAAAGGTATCCGATACAGCCGCGTGATGAATATTAGGTACATTTGGAAGGTAGAGGATATCAATGTCTAAAATCAAGTTGCTTGTCGTTGCTCCTTACGAGGGCCTAAAGGAACTGGTGCAGTCCCTTTCAGACGAATACACTCAGTTTGAAATCCATACGGTCGTCGCCAACTTGGAGCAAGGAGCTCAAGCGGCCCTGAAAGGGGTGCAAGAAAGCAGTCAGATTATCCTGTCCAGAGGCGGTACCGCCGAAATGATCGAACGCAGTGTATCCGTGCCAGTCGTGCGAATTGATATTTCAGGGTACGACTATATGCGGATTATTACGCTTGCTAGCGGCTTTTCCGGCAAATCCGCGATGATCGGCTACCGCAGTATTACGTCGGGAGCCCAAGCGATAAAAAACCTCATGCAGAGTTCTATTGATATCTTCACTATAAATAGTTCGGAAGAACTTGCGCAACTGCTGAATCAGCTGCGCGAGGAAAATTATCAGGTAATCATCGGCGACGTTGTCACGCAGGAAAAGGCCCGGGAAATGGGCTTCACGGCCATTCTGCTCACATCCGGCGAAGAAAGCGTGCGAAAAGCTTTTGAGGAAGCTCAGAAGATCTTTGGGTATCTTGTCGAATATCAGTCGAAGCTTAATCTGCTGGAGCAAGCTCTTTCTAACATCCCGCAATATTATACCATCCTAGACGCGAAAGGTCATGCGGTCGAGACGAAGCTTCCTGCAGAACAACAAAAAGCGCTTCTTCAGAACCTTTCGGATTCATTAAACCAGGTATTGCAAGTTGGGAAATGGCAGTTCCTGCTAAAATGCGAAAATATTTTCTGGGAAATAAGCGCAAGCCGTATTGCGGATGAAAATCTCAATCTTTATGTGGTCTTCTTCCTTTCGCAGCGCCCTGCAAAGAAGGAAGAGATAGCCGGAGTTTCCGTATCCAATCCCAAAAATCCTTCCGACTTTTCCGTTTCGATTTTAGGGCGGAACAGTATCTACCTGAAAGAAGTATATGCGAAAGCACTAAAATTCGGAAACCTTCACCTTCCCGTTCTGATTACCGGGGAAGTTGGAACAGGAAAAGATGCGCTTGCAGTTCTGATTCATTCCTTTAGCAACAGGAATGCGTCTTTCCTTACGCTGGATGGGGAAAAAGCCAACCGGGCCAGTGTAGAAAGCGTAATTGAAATGATACGGTCCGATCATTCGCTGACCTTTTATATACGAATGGCAAGCAAATTAAGTGAGGAAAACCAGCAGCTTCTAACTCCCTTGCTAAGTGAACCGGGGTTTTTCGAGAAGCATCTTGTGCTGTCCTCATTTAACGAACCGCCGGAAACGGCCACAACCGGGTGCTTTTCTAAAACACTCATACGACTTCTCGGCGAATACCGCATCCATCTTCCCAGTCTGCGGGAACGCCCCGGAGATATGAAGGATTTAGCCAGCAACTATATGAACGAAGCAAATTTCAAATATGGAAAACAGGTTGTGACCATTGAAGAAGATGCTCTTCAGTTGCTGACCGAATTTAAATGGACTACGAATCTTAATCAGCTGCGAAGGATCATATTCCAACTGATCCTGCTTTCCGACGGGCCCACGATCCGCGCGGAAGCCGTTTCCGAAGCTTTGAAAGAGGAACCCGCCGCAAACGGCATCGGCGATTCTTTTTCTTCTTGCAAGACGCTCGATGAGATCATTGACAATGTTATCCGCCGTACGATCCAGATGGAAAACGGAAATCTGAGCAATGTTTCGGAACGTCTTGGTATCAGCCGGTCGACCATTTGGAGAAGAATGAAACAAAAACCGAACATCCTATCCTAACGCGTTTCGGATATGTGTCAAGAGTCTGTATAAGTCATGACCTCCGGCAAGTAAAGTGATAACCTGTAAGTAGACAGAAAAAACCACTGTTTACTTACAGGCTATCCTTTTTTATAGTACCAAAAAGATAAACTAAAACAGGGACAGCTGACCACGATCAAGCGCGGATTGCCCAGAGTATCGAAACACCCAACCGCGTGTAACGGGGCTATCCCTGGTTGTGCCGCGGCAAGCTCGATATCTCCTCGTCCGAGAGCTTGCCGTTCCTACGCTCGAAAAACGCCCTGCCGGGTGCAAGCAGTGGATCAATCAAAAACGTCAAGCCCCTGAACAGGAACAATGCCGAGCATTTCCTCATTGGCTTGATGAAGCGCCTCCAGGTCCGAATTGATGATACAGTTGTAGATCTTATTATGCGTGTCACTCTTGCCCAAAGGAGATAGCCCGGCGTTCCGGCGGCGGTGGGCCCGGGTGCTGACCAGTTCGGTAATGTGGCCCCGGATCAGCTGCTGGACCATATAATAAATGTCCTTGTAAAGTCTGTTGTGACTCATTTTCACTACACTATAATGAAAATTGAAATCTGCATCCACAGTCTGCGCGAGCGCTTGCTGGTCATCGGGATTCAGGGAGTAAGCCAGTGCGCACTGATTGTAATCGTCCAGTGCCGCTTTGAGCGCTTTTTTCTCCTCCTCGGTGGCGGAATGCACTGCCAGCCTCATGCACTCATACTCCAGAAGGTTGCGCAACTGTTGCACATCGTGATATTGGTCGCTTCCCTCATAGAAGATAGAAATCTCATTGAGAATTGGCTTAAGGGAAAAATCGCGTATGAAAGAACCTTCCCCCACACGGGTTTCAATGATCCCCAGCGTATTTAGTTTTTGAAGGGCCATACGGACACTGAGCCGATTGACTCCGAAAATCTCGGCAAATTCGGCTTCCGAGGGAAGCTTGTCTCCCGTTTTCCAGATTCCATCGGCAATGTCCTGCTTAATTGAATCGCAGACCTGATCCACAATTGAAATGCGGGATATTTTTGCCTTTCGTCCGCCGAAGCGGTTGTTACGATCTATTTTCATATCTATTCCACCTAAATATTATTGTCACGAATTTATCTCACTAAATTCATTATTATTATAGTCGATTTTGCAACAGGTGTCATCCACTTTCTATTTTTTTCGATAAAACTGCTTCTAATCCAATTATTCGGACAGTCGGTATGCAATTAACCGCCTGTCCGATTTTCGCATATCCAGCTGAATTTCAAAAAGGGAGCAACGGAGCTTGTTGAAAAATGCCCTTTGACTGAATCAGTACAAGCAATACTCTCAGGCTTCCGTTCAATCTACCTTTTGCACAAAATATATAGTCATTTTTAATGTTATCTGTAAAAATGTTAATTAATCATTGACTATCGTATAACCTAAATATATAATATATAACATAGCGAACAGCTCAATAGGTTAATGTACTGGAGGAATGACCATGAAGATCACAAAAGTAGAAGTGTTTCGGCTTTCAACGGTCAACAACAGACAAAACAGTCCCATCGGCTGCCGTATCCATACGGATACCGGGCTGCGAGGCGACGGTGAGGCCGGCATGGCCTATGGGGTGGGAGGAAGCGCCGCTTTCGGCATGGTGTGCGATTTAGCGGAACTTATCATTGGATTGGACCCCCTCCGAACAGAGTTCATTTGGGAAACTATGTATAAGAAAAGCTTCTGGGGACAAAACGGCGGCCCAGTGGTATTTTCCGGGATTGCCGCCATTGACGTGGCCCTGTGGGATATCAAGGGCAAGTATTACAATGTACCCGTTTACCAGCTATTGGGAGGTAAGGTCCGGGAAAAACTTCGCACTTATGCCAGCCAGCTTCAGTTTGGCTGGGGTCAGGTGGGAGTGAGCGATCATCTGTGGGCGGTTACCCCGGAAGACTATGCACACAATGTCAAGCTGGCCGTTGAAGAGGGCTTCGATGCAGTGAAGATCGACTTTTTTGACCGGGATGAAGAAGGAAAACCCTTAAACTTTTTGGATACCACAGGATTTCTGACTCCCAAACAGCTTAAGATGGTGGAAGCCCGCATGAAGGCGGCCCGGGAAGCTGCCGGTGACGAAGTGGATATCATCATGGAAAACCATTCTTACCCTGATGCCTTAGGTGCGGTGCAGTTGGGCAGGCTGGCGGAGAAATATCATATTCTGGCCTTTGAAGAACCCAACACGCCCACGCCGCAGACAGTGGAATACATTACAAAATATACCTCGGTTCCCATTGCGAACGGGGAACGTATTTTTTCACGCTGGCAGTATGCGGAATATTTTAAGAAAAATCTGCTCCAGCTGGCTCAGCCGGATATCGGCAACTGCGGCGGTATCAGTGAGGTAAAGAAAATCTGCGACATGGCTCATGCTTTCGATGTCGGAGTTCAGGTCCACGTGGCGGGCAGTCCGCTTGCCACCAATGCCGCCCTTCATGTAGAATGCACCATTCCCAACTTTGTCATTCACGAACATCATACCTGCAACCGGATGGACACCTGCCTGGGTTTAACAAAATACAATCTTCAACCGGAAAACGGCTATTTTTCCGTTCCTGAACTTCCCGGAATCGGGAACGAATTTCTTCAGGAGGCCATTGACCGGGCGATTCTCTATAAACTTGTTGAGTAAATCCGCTGGTTGGATTGCCAAATAAATATTAGGAGGAGTTGTAATGAAAATCACAAGGGTTGACGTGTTTCTGGAAAAGGCCCCGGTGGAACATCCTGGATGGAGACCTGTTTTTTGCCGGATTCACACCGATGCGGGCATCTACGGTGACGGCGAGGCCGCCTTAGCCTATGGCATTGCGGCACCTGCGGCTTTCAGCATGATTAAGGATTTGGCAACGCTCATCATCGGTATGGACCCTCTGGACAATGAGGTGATTTGGGATAAACTTTACAAATGCACTTTCTGGGGTCAGAACGGCGGGCCGGTAGTGTTTGCCGGAATCAGTGCGCTTGACATCGCCCTGTGGGATATCAAAGGCAAATACTTTAACGTCCCCATCTATAAGTTGCTGGGAGGCAAGCGCCGCGACAATTTACGTACCTATGCAAGCCAGCTTACTTACGGCTGGGGCCCCGGCACAAACCATAAATGCTGTAAGCCGGAAGACTATGCCGAAAATTGCCGCATCGCCGTGGCCCAGGGCTATGACTGCGTAAAACTGGACTTTTTTGACTATGACGTGGACGGTACGGTCTGGAACGGTCCGGGCAAGGCGGAAAAAAACGAACCGATGGCGGGAGAAATCCAAACCCGCCTGCTTTCTCCTTACTATATTAAAATCGTGGAGGATCGCGTGCGGGCCTGTCGAAAAGAGGTAGGCCCAAATGTGGATATCATTGTAGAGAATCATTCTTTCCCGGACGCTCAAAGCGCCGTACAGATCGGCCGGGCTTTGGAAAAATATAATATTTTCTACTTTGAAGAGCCCAATACCCCCACACCCAAGACAGCCAAGTTTATCTCCGACAAGCTGGCTATGCCCATCTCCCACGGCGAGCGGGTCTATTCCAGATGGCAGTACGCCCCTTATTTTGAAAATATGTCCGTACAGGTCATTCAGCCGGATCTTGGAAACTGCGGCGGCATAACCGAAGGCAAAAAGATCTGTGACATGGCCTATGTATATGACATCAGCGTTCAGGCCCATGTCTGCGCCAGCCCTTTATCCACCTCAGCGGCTCTCCAATTGGAAGCTGTCATTCCTAACTTTGTCATCCATGAACATCACCAAATTAACCTGGAAGAATTCAATCAGCGCCTGTGTACGGTAAACTGGCAGCCGGTCAACGGCAGATTCATGGTGCCGGAAGGGCCTGGATTGGCGTGCGAAATATCCGACTATGCCATGACTAGCGGGGTTGATGCAAAAGCCGTGGTAGAGTAGCAACAGATCTGTCGATTTACATAGCAGAAACTCCATACCAGGAACCAGCTCGAGCAGAAAGCAGCCTGATTAATAAAAACAATCCATACAAAAGGAGACGTTATTATGGCGATCAACGTTATTCGCGAGCCGGAACCCAAAGCTGGCACCTTAGGAAAGACGGAGCTCTACGCGTTGGCCCTCGGTCAGGTCATTGGGGCGGGTGTTATCACCCTCGTTGTTCCAGCGATTAAGATGACCGGCTACTCAGCATGGCTGGCATATTTTATGGCGATTGTCATGGGCTTTATCATGGTGCTGCCCACTATTTTTGTTTCTTCTACCCTGCGTATGGGCGGCGGCAACTACTCTATGCTGTGTGATCTGGCCGGTCCCACAACAGCCGGCATTTTTGCCTTTGCCTACCTGACTCAGTGTCTTTCCCTTTCCCTCTTCGGCGCATCAGCCGCTGCGTATTTAGGTGATATCATTCCTTTCCTCAATGGCAAAATAGCTCACATCGTTGTGGGCGGTGCCTTGTTAACCTTCTTTTTTATAGTCAATCTTCTTGGCATTAACATTATGGCGAAGGCACAGAAGATCATGACCTGGCTGCTTATTGCGGCGCTGCTCATTTTTGCAATCGTCGGCATTTTCAAAATGAAACTGCCCATCTTTGATGCCGGCGATTCCAACTTTCTTACCAATGGTTGGGGGATTACTTTTACCAATGGCCAAATTAGCGGGGGCTTCACCGGCGCAGTGCTGCTGTTTGTCTACTCCTGCCAAGGCTATTACATGACGATCGCTTATGGCCGTGACGCAAAAAACGCTAAGAGGGATATTCCTGTCGCCATGATTACTACAGCTCTTTCCCTGATTGTTCTGTACATAGGCGTGGCCTTGGCCGGCGCGGGCGTTATGAGTATAAAAGAGTACGGTTCCTCCATTACCTTGGTTTTTGCCGCTCAACGTATCTTCCCCGCCTGGCTGTTCTATGCCTTTATCATTGGCGGACCGATCATGGCGTTGCTGTCCACCCTGAACTCCACTTTTGCTTATAATGCCATTAATATCGGACAGTCCTGTGATGACGGCTGGCTGCCCACTATTTTCGGGAAAAAAAACAAGGTCGGGTCTCGGATATATATCTTAACATTTATGTATATTCTCGGCATGATTCCCATCATCTTCGGTTTCTCTATTGAGGTAATTGTCAACATGGTGCAGTTGATTACCTCGGCTTTCGCCTTTCTCAATATGGTGGCGTATCTTAAACTTCCCAAAAAGTATCCGAAGGCTTGGGCAAAGGCCCGCTTTCACGTGCCCAATGCTGTTTATTACATCATCTGCTGGGTGTCAATGGCCTTTTTTATCGTAGTTCTATGGAAATCCTGTCTCTCTATGAGTCCCGCTTTGGCCGCTGTCAACGTGGCCGCGATCTTGGTGCTGTCCATCATTGGCATTTGGCGTTCTAAGACCGGTAATATTGTTATCCATACCTCGGTTTGGACCGGGGACGAAGAAGAGTGTTCTGTAAAAAATGAATCTTAATACCATGAAGGAGGCAATGCTTTATGAAAATCACAAAGGTGGAAGTATTTGAAGTTCAGGCCCGACGCCCTGAATGGCGCCCCGTGCTCTGTCGGATCTACACCGACGAAGGAACTTACGGAGACGGAGAGGCTGCTTTGGCCTACTGCAATGGCGCGCCTGCGGCGGCTGGTATGATTCGTGACCTTGCGAACCTTATCATCGGTATGGACCCGTTGGATAACGAAGTCATCTGGGATAAACTTTACAAGTGCACCTTCTGGGGCCAGAACGGCGGTCCGGTGGTATTCGCCGGCATCAGTGCCATTGATATCGCCCTGTGGGACATCAAAGGGAAGCATTTCAACGTTCCCGTCTACAAGCTGTTGGGCGGCAAGCGGCGGAATGACCTGCGCACCTATGCCAGCCAGCTCCAATTTGGGTGGGGGCGGGATACATGCAAAGACAGCCTGACTATGAGCGCCCCTCACGACGCTGTTGCTGTTCAGGACTATGTGGACAACGCCATGAAAGCGGTAAAAGAAGGATATGACTGCATCAAGATCGACTTTTTCACCTACGATCCGAAAGACGGTCACGCTTACACCGATGAGGAGTGCTGCCGCCTGCTTTCTCCCTACTATGTCAATGTGGTGGAAAGCCGGGTCAAGGCTGTTCGAGAAGCCATTGGCCCTAATGTGGACATCATCATGGAAAATCATTCGCGGCCTGATGCCCAAAGCGCCGTTCAACTGGGCCGCGCGGTGCAAAAATACAATATCTTTTATTTTGAAGAACCCAACACCCCCACCCCGAAGACCGCGAAGTTTATCTCCGACAAGCTGTCCATGCCTATTTCCCACGGCGAACGGGTTTATTCACGCTGGCAGTATGCACCTTATTTTGAGGAACAAGGCATCCAGGTCATTCAGCCTGATGTTGGAAACTGCGGCGGCCTGACCGAAGCCAAGAAAATCTGTGATATGGCCTATGTGTATGATATCGGTGTTCAGGCCCACGTCTGCGCCAGTCCGCTTTCCACTGCCGCGGCACTTCATTTGGAAGCGGTCATTCCCAACTTTGTCATTCATGAGCACCATGTGTTTAATCTTCACGACTATAACCGGGAACTGTGCACGGTGGACTTCCAGCCAGTCAACGGTAGATTCAAAGTGCCTGAGGGACCCGGCTTGGGCGCTGAAATCAGCCCCTGGGCCATGGAGCACTCCATTAAGTATGCGGTGGAATAACTGTAAGAACAAGAAAGGGATAAACAGATGAAAATCACCAGTGTAGAATGCTATTTGGGCAATTTTATTACCGTGAAAATAAACACGGACGAAGGCATCAGCGGATTCGGCGAGGCAGGTTTGGCCTATGGAAATTCCTGGGAGGCGGCGTTCGGGCAGTGTCAGGACTTTGCCAAGCTGATTATCGGCATGGATCCGTTCAATACCGAGGAGATTTGGGAGCACCTGCACCGCCACACCTTCTGGGGAATGGGCGGCGGCGTTGTTATTACTTCCGCTATGGCCGCCATTGACACAGCCTGCTGGGATATTAAAGGAAAGGCTCTTAACGTCCCCGTTTATAAACTGATCGGTGGAAAAACAAACAAAAAGCTGCGGGCCTACGCCAGCCAGCTTCAGTTCGGCTGGAGCAAGTTGATTGAAGCCAATGATAATCTAACCTTGCTCTACGATCCGAAAGATTATTACGACGTGGTCAAAAACGCAGTGGAGGACGGTTATGACGCTGTAAAAATCGACCCCGTCTTCGCTCCAACCGAAACGAAACCTTTTGGTGAAGTGTTCAACACGCAGGGAACACACCACCGGGGATCCTATCGTCAGCATGACCTGCAACGGTCGGTAGAGCGTATCGCGGCAGCTCGTGAGGCCGGCGGGCCCGACCTGGATATCATCGTGGAAATCCACTCTTTGCTGGATGCAAATACAGCCGCCGAGCTGGGCAAGGCTCTGGAACCCTACCGCATCATGTACTATGAAGAGCCCACCATGCCCTGTAATCCCGAAGTTTTCAAGCATATTAAGGAACGTTGTTCTTTGCCCCTGGCCACCGGGGAGCGCAGCTACACTCGCTGGGGTTTTCGCCAGTTCTTTGAGGACCGCACCTTAAGCATTGTCCAACCCGACCTGTGCAATACCGGCGGTATTACCGAAACCAAAAAGATCTGCGACATGGCTCAGGTCTATGATGTCGGCGTGCAGATTCATGTCTGCGGCGGCCCCATTGCAACGGCGGCTGCACTCCAGGTTGAATCGGCCATTCCCAACTTTGTGATTCACGAGGAACACAACGCAAATTTGTTGACAAAATTCAGAAAAGCCGGTAAATATTATTACCATCCGGCAGATGGATTCTATCCTGTCCCGGAACTCCCCGGCATCGGTCAAGAGATGAGTGAAGAAGAAATGGAAAACGCCCGAAGGGTCATTGTGGAGTAAATCCATTCGCCTTCTCCAGGTATCTGACATTCATGCTCCAGATTTTTCAAAACAGTCTCCCCCCACTTCTTAATCCGGGAGGGAGACTGTTTCCTTTTTTTGGGATGCGTTGCATTTGCCCAGGCTTCTGACTGTCTTTCTTCTCATTCTGTTGGCAGCACTTCCTTCATACGGTATGATGACGTCACGGCAACGCTTCAATATTGTTTAGTAAAAACTCAATGAAATACTTGCTTGAGATCGGCAAGCTATTCTTATCTTTATAACCTATTGCAAGTGGTCTCCCGATAGGCGGGTCAGTCGGCAACAGAGCAATATTGTAATTTGTGCGATGAAGTATAAGCTCTGCAGGATACTGACGCCCAGCCCTGCTTCTACCATCGTCACGATTGCATAATCGTCATGATTGGTGTACCTTTAGTTTGGGGTTATTCCGATGGGTTTGAACGCCTCCAGCGATTCATAGTAGCGCTCTTCCTCCAAAAGAATGAACGCTTCTTTCGCTAAAGCTTCCAAATATCGATCCATGGTTCACAAATTCCAATATTTATATAAATATTTTTGTTTTACTTATTTATAGAGCCAGTATACAATAAGTACGAAGGGAAGGACGGGGCTGGATTGGAGAATTGGGCGTGAAAAGTTACATAGGCGCAGCACTTATATTTTCTGGTGTGGTGTTTTCAAAATTACGAATTAGAGACGAGCCAGGTATTTGTCTATTCAATAGGAAAGATACCCGTTATGAACACTAACATAAGGACATCTGCTTTGTTGCCGACAACTGTTCTTAATCATTTCATTCGGATCGTTAGAAGGCTGGGGAAATAACATGTCAAAACCAATCGTTGGAATCATGGGAAATTTTCAATCAGAGGAAGCTGGCAGGCCGGAAGGCGGCCAGCGGCTTAATGTGAGCAACGCCTATGTGGTATCGGTCATCCGTGCCGGCGGGGTACCGCTGGTGATACCGTTGACGTGGAACGACGAGGTGGTGGTGACCGCCGTACAAGCGATGGACGGTCTGATTGTCACCGGCGGCGTCGACGTCAATCCGCTGGAGTATGGGGAAGAACCGACGCTGAAGCAAGGTTTCTTCTGCGCGGAGCGGGATCACACCGACTTCTGCGCCATCCGAAACGCTTCCCGGCTTCATCGCCCCATTTTGGGTATCTGCCGAGGCATACAAGCCCTCAATGTGGCCTTTGGCGGCACGCTGTATCAGGATGTTTCTCTCAAGAGCGGATCCCCGGCACTCAAGCATTTTCAAGAGGCCGCTCCAAATGCTCCCTGCCACACGGTACATGTCCGGGCAGAGAGTTGTCTGCACAGTTTGCTGGGGGATACGGTGCGGGTCAACAGCTTCCACCATCAGGCGGTTCACCGTGTCGCCGCCGGTTTTCGGATCAGCGCTACTGCCACAGACGGTATTATTGAGGAGATCGAGCAAGAATCCAACGAATTCGTGGTCGGCATCCAGTGGCATCCGGAGTTGATGGCGGCCTATGGGGATAGGACAATGCAGGGAATTTTCGATCTGTTTGTCAACGCCTGTGCGAAAAAATAAGGGCACGATTTTTCCGGATACTGTTGCGTATAATGCCTTAGGATTCACTATATGAAAGACAATTTTGCGGTGCCCCATCAATATCCCCTTGAACAAAGCGGCTATGTGATTTCTAGCAATTGATCGCAACATCTTTCTGCAATTGATTTTTAATATATTCTTCAATTGCTTTCCTGTTACGGCCCACTGTGTCTACAAAATATCCACGGCACCAAAAATATCGCGTTCCATACTTGTACTTCAAATTTGCACGCCTATCGAATATCATCAAACTACTTTTACCCTATCCGCTTTTATCTGCCCATATATTTCCCTTCCGCGATATTTTGGAGCAAATACAATATGATACTGGCATCTCCACTTTGAATGTGATAAACTTTGTATGTCTTTCATGACAAAATCTCCTTTTGTTGTTAATGCGGTTGGCAGACCTGCATCTATTCTAACAAAAGGAGATTTTCTTGTATCTAAAGATTCTCATCTCACCTGCAAAGCTAGTGGTTCTTTTATTGCTAAAGCCGCAAGAAATAGTTACCCCCCGGCACAGCCGGGGGTTCTTCATATGCGGGCAAAGCCCTGTATTACTGGCTGCGCCTCAAGGCGCTGGTACGGTCTGCCAATTGCAAAAGTTTGTTACTTGCTACCCGTAAACGGGTCTGCATACTCCTTAAGCGTCATCTGGTCTTCAACCTGATCTTCCAATTGATTTTTGATGTACTCAGCTATTGCTTTGTCATTTTTCCCTGCCGTATCTACAAAATAGCCTCTACACCAAAATGTCCGGTTCCCATATTTGTACTTCAAATTCGCGTGCCGCTCAAATATCAGCAAAGTGCTCTTTCCTTTGATAAATCCTACGAATCCGGAAACGCTCATCTTCGGTGGTATTTTTACCAACATGTGTATATGATCCGGACACACCTCTGCTTCCATGATTTCCACCTGTTTCCAGTTACATAACTCCCGCAGTATTTTTCCTATCTCAGCCCGCATATTTCCGTACGCTGCTTTTCTACGATACTTGGGTGCAAACACTATGTGGTATTTGCAATTCCAGCTCGTATGGTTTAAACTATCTATGTCATTCGTCTTCATGTCGAATGTGCCTCCTTTTGATATGTTTTGTTGCAGTTGGCAGACCGCAGCTTTTATTATATCAAAAGGAGGTTTTTTACTATTATCACCGCTAAAGCTTTTTGGGAACTCCCGGCACAGCCGGGAGTTTTCGTATTACAACAAAACAGCAGCCCATGCTTTGCATGAACTGCTGATCTTGGCTCCCCGTGTTGGACTCGAACCAACGACCCTGCGGTTAACAGCCGCATGCTCTACCAGCTGAGCTAACGAGGAATATGAAAATGTTGGCACCACCTATTGTCCCGGGCCGTTACCAGCCAAGTATCTTCGGCGCAAATGAGCTTAACTTCCGTGTTCGGAATGGGAACGGGTGTACCCTCATCGCAATCGGCACCAACTAAATTCCAACCTATTGAATTATCAAACACCAATCCTGTGACCCGTGCGGGATTCGGCCGGATGCTCCGCATCCTTCCGGCTTGCACTTTCGCGCTTCACCACTCTTCGCTAAAGTTCTGCCACCGGCAAAACTTCTTAACGCTCAGACCCTCTCGAGTTCGAATCCGCTTTAGAATTCTAGAAATCTTGGTGACCCGTGCGGGATTCGAACCCACGTTAACGGCGTGAGAGGCCGCTGTCTTAACCACTTGACCAACGGGCCATATCAAATCCGACACTTTCGGCCGGTCCGGAAGTCAGGGTCCCTGACCCCTTTTCCGGCTTACCTTTTGGTGCACCATCAGGGATTCGAACCCGGGACACCCTGATTAAGAGTCAGGTGCTCTACCAACTGAGCTAATGGTGCATAGACCATGCGGTCGGCACGCGCCTCCGGCGATCATGCCATCGGCTTACGGGGTTTTCCCGCACTGTTTTTTCAGATACATATCGTACCTTCAAAACTGAATAAAGACTGAGAAGGGAAAAGCGAACTTGAACGGGCAAACCAAAAATATGGTCAAGCCCTCGGCCTATTAGTACTGCCAAGCTGAACACGTTACCGTGCTTACACACGCAGCCTATCAACCTTGTAGTCTACAAGGGGCCTTACCAGCTTATGCTGTGGGATATCTAATCTTGGAGTCGGCTTCACGCTTAGATGCTTTCAGCGTTTATCCGATCCGCACATAGTTGCCCAGCTGTGCCATTGGCATGACAACTGGTGCGCCAGAGGTGCGTCCATCCCGGTCCTCTCGTACTAAGGACAGCTCTCCTCAAATATCCTGCGCCCACGACAGATAGGGACCGAACTGTCTCACGACGTTCTGAACCCAGCTCGCGTACCACTTTAATCGGCGAACAGCCGAACCCTTGGGACCGAATACAGCCCCAGGATGTGATGAGCCGACATCGAGGTGCCAAACCTCCCCGTCGATGTGGACTCTTGGGGGAGATCAGCCTGTTATCCCCAGGGTAGCTTTTATCCGTTGAGCGACGGCAATTCCACTCTCATACCGCCGGATCACTAACTCCAACTTTCGTTTCTGCTCGGACCGTCATCCTCGCAGTCAGGCTGGCTTATGCGTTTACACTCTCCCGCACGGTTTCCGTCCGTGCCGAGCCAACCTTTGAGCGCCTCCGTTACGCTTTTGGAGGCGACCGCCCCAGTCAAACTGCCCGTCTAACAATGTCCCCCGGCCGGATTCACGGCCGCAGGTTAGAATTTCAGCAACTTAAGGGTGGTATCCCAAGGACGACTCCGCTCCAGCTGGCGCCAGAGTTTCAAAGTCTCCCACCTATCCTGTACATAAATTACCGAAACCCAATATTAAACTGCAGTAAAGCTCCATGGGGTCTTTCCGTCTTGTCGCGGGTAACCGGCATCTTCACCGGTACTACAATTTCGCCGGGCGGGTAATTGAGACAGTGCCCAGATCGTTACACCTTTCGTGCGGGTCGGAACTTACCCGACAAGGAATTTCGCTACCTTAGGACCGTTATAGTTACGGCCGCCGTTTACTGGGGCTTCAATTCAATGCTTGCACATCTCCTCTTAACCTTCCAGCACCGGGCAGGTGTCAGCCCCTATACGTCATCTTTCGATTTGGCAGAGACCTGTGTTTTTGCTAAACAGTCGCCTGGGCCTATTCTCTGCGGCCTCATCTCTGAGGCACCCCTTATCCCTAAGTTACGGGGTCAATTTGCCGAGTTCCTTAACTACCCTTCTCCCGTTGGCCTTGGAATCTTCTTCCTGTCTACCTGTGTCGGTTTGCGGTACGGGCGCATCGGATATCCCATAAGACTTTTCTCGCCCTGCTCTAAGCATGCTTCCCTACTAAATTTCGGTCCCTTGCGCCCGGGTCAACCAACGCCCGGGTCATGCCCTTTGCAGGTGTCATCTTACTTAAATCCTTCTGCGGCTACGGAATGTCAACCGTATGTGCATCGGCTACGCCTTTCGGCCTCACCTTAGCTCCCGGCTCACCTGGAGCGGACGAACCTTCCTCCAGAAACCTTAGACTTTCGGCCAATATGATTCTCACATATTTCTCGCTACTCATTCCGGCATTCTCTCTTGAATGAAATCCACCGGCGCTTCCGCTCCGACTTCAACTCTCATTCAACGCTCTCCTACCATGCTCAGCCATTCTCCACGCTCTCAATCCTTTTCAGCTTTTAAGTAATTTCGCGTCGCTGCGCGCCGCCAGATTCCTTCTTCACTTTCGCTAATTGAGGTTATGGAGAATGACTGAGCATCCCAAGCTTCGGTACACGATTTTAGCCCCGTTGAATTTTCGGCGCAGGGTCACTCGACCAGTGAGCTATTACGCACTCTTTTAATGAATGGCTGCTTCTGAGCCAACATCCTGGTTGTCTGTGCAACCCCACATCCTTTGCCACTTAACCGTGTTTGGGGACCTTAGCTGTGGGTCTGGGCTGTTTCCCTTTTGACGATGAAACTTATCTCACACCGTCTGACTCCCGTATATCGATTATCCGGCATTCTGAGTTTGATAGGCTTCGGTAGCCTTTCGGCCCCTAGACCATTCAGTGCTTTACCTCCGGTAATCTGATACGAGGCTAGCCCTAAAGCTATTTCGGAGAGAACCAGCTATCTCCGGGTTCGATTGGAATTTCTCCGCTACCCACACCTCATCCGCTACCATTTCAACGGGAGTCGGTTCGGTCCTCCATGGGGTTTTACCCCCACTTCAACCTGGACATGGGTAGGTCACCCGGTTTCGGGTCGAATACAACTGACTTCATGCGCCCTGTTCAGACTTGGTTTCCCTGCGGCTCCGTCCCTTAAGGACTTAACCTTGCCAGTTACATTCACTCGCCGGACCATTCTACAAAAGGTACCCGATCACCCGTTGACGGGCTCTCGGTGCTTGTAAGCACAAGGTTTCAGGTTCTTTTTCACTCCCCTTCCGGGGTCCTTTTCACCTTTCCTTCACAGTACTCTTCACTATCGGTCACTGGGTAGTATTTAGGCTTGGAGGGTGGTCCCCCCACGTTCCCACCGGATTTCTCGTGTCCGGCAGTACTCGGGATACAGCCCGCTCCGCTTTCCCTTCGCATACGTGACTTTCACACTGTCTCGTCGGCCTTTCCATGCCGTTCTGCTCGGGATCGCAGACTCTTTGGCTGTCCACACCCCGAAGGCATTGCTGCCTCCGGTTTGGCCTCTTCCGCGTTCGCTCGCCACTACTTGCGGAATCTCAATTGATTTCTCTTCCTCGCCCTACTTAGATGTTTCAGTTCAGGCGGTTCCCCCCGTAAAGCTATGAATTCACTTTACGGTGACCGGACATAACTCCGGCCGGATTGCTCCATTCGGACACCTATGGATCAAAGCCTGCTTACGACTCCCCATAGCTTTTCGCAGTTTGCCGCGTCCTTCTTCGGCTCCCAGTGCCAAGGCATTCCCCTTGCGCTCTTTGTAGCTTGACCATGTGATTTTTTGGTTCTTCAAAATTGTAGTTTTTCTATCAGATTAATCTTTTAGAATAACAACTTTTCTCGCTTTATCTGCTTCTCGCTTTATTCAGTTTTCAAGGTACAACCTGAGGTTGACGCACGTCGCGGGTCAGCTTTCAGTTCAAAGAACCTTACCTGCCGCGGCCTTTACCAGCCTGCAGATTACACACAACATTCCTTTTCACTTTCATGAACCGGAACATCATATGTATTGACACACAGTGTCTCTCGTCGCGCTCTCGCCCGTCGGTTTCCCTGACTCACGGTCGCGGATTCAAAATACCATATGTAATTGTGAACCTTTTGGGAGCGTCTTCCGACTGTCCCGCCCGATTCAGTTTGTCTCCCGCTCTTTTCTTCACGGCGGGCCGTGCATGCAGACTCAGTCTGCTGGTGGGCTTAATCCTCGAGTCACACTCTGCCTGAATGGCTTATGTGGTTCTCGTATGGATTAATTCCGAGCGCACTGTCGTGCGCTGGTGGGCTTAAGTGGACTCGAACCACCGACCTCACGCTTATCAGGCGTGCGCTCTAACCGGCTGAGCTATAAGCCCATATTTTGTTGTCGGACGCTCTGGCTAGAGGTTTGATCCCCAATCCTTCGCATTTCCAACGCCGGTTTCAGGTTCTTACCCTTCACCCTGTTCACTTTTCGGACTTCCTTCTGTTGCGCGGGCACTCTGCCGGCTGTTTCCAGCCCGTTCTGTGCGCGACGAAACGGACGTCTGTCCGTGGTGGAGATAAACGGGATCGAACCGTTGACCTCCTGCTTGCAAAGCAGGCGCTCTCCCAGCTGAGCTATACCCCCATATGGAAGTGATTCAACTGTCTGGTTCTTCTCAGTTCTCTCTCACTGAAGTTCCCTACACTGATTCCGGGAGCCTTTTCAGACTGTCCCGCCACTTAAAGGCACTTTCCTGCCGGTTCTCACCGGCGGGCCGTGCCTCCAAGCTCAGCTTGGGGCCTTCAAAATTAAACAACGATTGTTCAGAAGTCGTCTTCCGTAACCGACCTAGGATGTCTGAGCCATTGTTCATGACTCATGTCTCCATAGAAAGGAGGTGATCCAGCCGCACCTTCCGATACGGCTACCTTGTTACGACTTCACCCCAGTCGCCAATCCTACCTTCGGCGGCGCCTTCCTTGCGGTTAGGCTACCGACTTCGGGTATTACCGGCTCCCATGGTGTGACGGGCGGTGTGTACAAGGCCCGGGAACGTATTCACCGCGGCATGATGATCCGCGATTACTAGCAATTCCAGCTTCACGCAGGCGGGTTGCAGCCTGCGATCCGAACTGAGACCGTTTTTGGGGTTTTGCTCCACCTCGCGGCTTCGCTTCCCGTTGTTAACGGCCATTGTAGTACGTGTGTAGCCCAGGTCATAAGGGGCATGATGATTTGACGTCGTCCCCACCTTCCTCCGTTTTGTCAACGGCAGTCTGATTAGAGTGCTCTTGCGTAGCAACTAATCACAAGGGTTGCGCTCGTTGCGGGACTTAACCCAACATCTCACGACACGAGCTGACGACAACCATGCACCACCTGTCTCAACTTTCCCCGAAGGGCACCTAATGCATCTCTGCTTCGTTAGTTGGATGTCAAGACCTGGTAAGGTTCTTCGCGTTGCTTCGAATTAAACCACATACTCCACTGCTTGTGCGGGCCCCCGTCAATTCCTTTGAGTTTCAACCTTGCGGTCGTACTCCCCAGGTGGATTACTTATTGTGTTAACTCCGGCACGGAAGGGGTCAGACCCCCCACACCTAGTAATCATCGTTTACGGCATGGACTACCAGGGTATCTAATCCTGTTTGCTACCCATGCTTTCGTGCCTCAGCGTCAGTTAAAGCCCAGCAGGCCGCCTTCGCCACTGGTGTTCCTCCCGATCTCTACGCATTTCACCGCTACACCGGGAATTCCGCCTGCCTCTACTTCACTCAAGCACCACAGTTTCAAGTGCAATCCATGAGTTAAGCCCATGGTTTTCACACCTGACTTGCAGTGCCGCCTACGCACCCTTTACACCCAGTAAATCCGGACAACGCTTGCTCCCTACGTATTACCGCGGCTGCTGGCACGTAGTTAGCCGGAGCTTCCTCCTCAGGTACCGTCATTATCGTCCCTGAGGACAGAGGTTTACAATCCGAAAACCTTCTTCCCTCACGCGGCGTTGCTGCATCAGAGTTTCCTCCATTGTGCAATATCCCCCACTGCTGCCTCCCGTAGGAGTCTGGGCCGTGTCTCAGTCCCAATGTGGCCGTTCAGCCTCTCAGCCCGGCTACCGATCGTCGCTTTGGTGGGCCGTTGCCCCGCCAACTGGCTAATCGGACGCGAGTCCATCTCTCAGCGGATTGCTCCTTTGATTCCAGTGCCATGTGACTCCGGAATATCATGCGGTATTAGCGTCCGTTTCCAGACGTTATCCCCCTCTGAAAGGCAGGTTCCTCACGCGTTACTCACCCGTCCGCCACTAAACCATCTCTAAGCAAGCTCAAAAATGGTTCCGTTCGACTTGCATGTGTTAGGCACGCCGCCAGCGTTCGTCCTGAGCCAGGATCAAACTCTCTAAAATTTGGTATATATTCGCCTTCCGGCGTTTATATCTCTTTTAGAGCGTCTTCGGCTCTTAAAGTCCGATACACTAACGTATCGCTTGTGATTTTTTTGAAAGAGTTTTCCGTCTCTTTTTGTCCGAAAGTACTTTTCACTCTCGTCCTTTACGGGTTCCTTCTTCTGTCTCTCGTTGTTTAATTTTCAAGGTCCCATCGTCAAATATAACAGAAGAAACTGCAAAATCATTTTGCCTTTCAGCAATCTGCCTTGAGTTTTATTCCGTTTTTCGACGGCTTTACTATAATATCACGTCCTAAAACCGATGTCAATGCTTTTTTGTAGTTTTTAAAAGTTTTTTGATTGATTAAGTTCTTGAAGTAAAATCCTTTGTTTGTTATAATGTTTGTCAGCGTTCTTCGATTTAGAAAGGAGGAATCGGTTTGCCGATCAGAATACAGAATTCTCTGCCTGCCTGCCATGTGCTGGAATCGGAAAATATTTTTGTCATGACCCAGGAGCGGGCGATGAGCCAAGACATCCGCCCACTGAAAATTGTCATTTTAAATCTGATGCCGACAAAAATAGAAACGGAGACCCAGCTGCTGCGCCAGCTGAGCAATTCGCCGCTGCAGGTGGATGTGGAATTGATGCAGATGGCTTCTCATATTTCCAAAAACACGCCGCAGACGCACCTGAATACTTATTATAAAACATTCTCCGAGTTAAAAGATCAAAAATTTGACGGAATGATTATTACCGGAGCCCCGGTGGAAAAGCTTCCCTTTGAAGAGGTCGACTACTGGCCGGAGCTTTGCGACGTGATGGCGTGGAGCCGCAGAAACGTCTATTCTACCATGCACATCTGCTGGGGAGCACAGGCCGGGCTTTACTATCACTATGGAGTGCCCAAATATCTGCTGCCTAAAAAGGTGACGGGCATCTTCATGCACAGCGTCCTTTTTCCCCTGCATCCTCTGGTGCGCGGTTTCGACGACGATTTTTGGGCGCCGCATTCGCGCTACACGGAGATTCACCGAGAAGACGTTGCCGTTCATCCGGAACTTGAACTATTGACCGAGTCCGGGGAAGCGGGACCCCATATCATCGCGGCAAAAAGCGGGCGCCAGTTTTTTGTCACGGGACATGAGGAATACGACCGTGACACCCTGAAAAAAGAATATCTGCGGGACTTGGAAAAGGGAATCCACCCTGAGATGCCAAAAAATTATTTTCCGGGAAACGACGCGACAAAAGAGCCGCCGTTCGTCTGGCGCAGTCACGCGAGCCTGATGTTTTCCAACTGGCTGAACTATTATGTGTATCAGCAGACGCCCTACGATATCAAGGATATCTCCGAATCGATCTGAACAAAAACCGGGAGGCAGACTCGTTTCTGCCTCCCGGTTTTCTTATGTCAGCTTGAGCTGCAGCTCTTTCAGAATCTTCTTTTCCCTCCGGGAAACCTGGACCTGCGTCATGCCGAGCGCGGATGCGGTCTCCACCTGCGTTCGGTTCTGGAAGTAGCGGAAAATAATAATGCTGCGGTCCCGCGGCTCCAGTTCCGTCACAACCTGTTTGAGCGACAGCAATTCGGCGATTTTGTCATCCTCCGAGTCCACTTCGACATCGATCTGGCCTCCCCCGTCCTCATCCGCCGCCGTGAGAGAAACCGGCATCTGCGCCGCGCCCAGGGCCTCTGCCGCCTGTTCCGGCTCCACATTGAGCAGATCAGCCAGTTCCCGGACGGTCGGCGTCCTGCCCTCGCGTTCCGAAAATTCGGAGGAAAGACGCGTAGCCCGGAGCGAGAGCTCCTTAAGGCTGCGCCCGACTTTGATTGTCCCGCCGTCCCGGAACAATCTGCGGATCTCCCCCAGAATCACGGGAACCGCGTAAGTGGAAAATTTGACGCCGCGGTCCGGGTCAAAGTGATCGACCGCCTTGACAAGGCCCAGACATCCCGCCTGGAACAAATCGTCATACTCGACGCCGCGTCCGCGGAAATGCCTTGCGCAGGAATGGACGAGTCCGATATTTTCCCGAACCGCCTGATCCCTATCCATTTTTCTGAGGGCGGCGCTCAATTGTCTTCTTCATCGTGACCGTCGTCCCCTTTCCGGGTTTGGAGATGACGTGAAGCCGATCCATAAAGCTCTGCATTACTGCAAAACCGAGCCCGGCCCGTTCTCCCTCCTGTGTTGTAAAAAGCGGCTGCATTGCCTGTTCAATATCTTCGATTCCGCAGCCCCTGTCTCGGACCCTGACTGTAACGGCGCCGTTTTCATATAAGCGGCAGGTTATGTATACGGTTCCTATGGTATCCCGATAGGCATGCACGATACAGTTTGTCACCGCTTCCGACACCGCCGTTTTGATATCGCAGAGCTCGTCCACCGTGGGATCCAGCTGTGCGACGAACGCCGCAACCGCAGCGCGTGCGAACGCCTCATTGGACGAACAGCTTGGAAACGAAACCGACATCTCATTGAGTGACTTCAATTCAGTCCCCTCCCTTAATAGCGCAAAGCTGATTCAGCCCCGCAAGCGACACGATTTTTTCAATTTTCGGCGGAAGACGGACAATTTCCACCTTACCGCCCCACAACTGCATCAATTTGCAGCGTCCCATAATCAGCCCGATGCCGGAGCTGTCCATAAACTGCACCGCTGAAAAATCGAAAATCAATTTTTTCGGCTTGATTCTTGACGCGGTTTCATCAATTTCTCCCCGGATCTCCCTTGCGGAATGATGGTCGATTTCCCCGCTGAGAACCGCTGTCAGGACCCCCTCCTTTAGAATCAGCCTGACGCCCATATGAAAGCCCCCCGTTGAATAAATTTATTTATTATTCCCGTTTTTACCCGGATGATTCACATTCGCATAAAAAAATCCCTTACTCAATAAAGATAAGGGATTTCGACTGAAATATTGCTCGAATTTTGCGGACAGGCTCTATTTTTTCGCCGGACTCCAAAGTTTCAGCGCATGGGAACGCACCGCCCCGGCAAGATAGAGGGACCCGCAGATCAAAAGCGCGCCGTTGGAACTCAGTCTGCCGTGTGCCATGCGAAGCGCCTCGTCCTGTCCCGCCGCAGGCTCGGCGGGGATTCCCAGCCGCCGCCACCGCTCCGCCAATTCGTGGGCGCTCATGGCGCGGGGACTGGAGGGCTCCGTTGTGATCACATAGGAAAACAGTCCCGACAGGTTTTTCAGCGCCGCATCGACATCCTTATCCTTCAGCATCCCCATCACGGCGATCAGGCCGCGGCCCGGAAGGTATTGCCGGACCGCGGAAGCCAGCGCGGCGGTTCCGTCCGGGTTGTGCGCTCCGTCCAAAATCACCAGAGGCGAGCGGGACAGAACCTCGAACCGGGCGGGAAACACCGCCTCGGAAAAACCCTGCTTCACCGCTTCCTCCGGGATGGAATAACCGGAATTTCGCAGCACATCGAGCACGGCGAGGGCAGTCACCGCGTTTTTCACCTGATGCTCTCCCAAAAACGGAAGATGCAGCCGGATTCCATTCCAGGAAAGCTCCGTCCCGAAAAGATCGGTGGAAAGCTCCCTCACTCCGGAAACAGCCGTTTCAACCAAACGATTGTGCCGCTCCATGGAGGTTCTCCGGATGGTCTCCGCCGCGCCGGGCTTCTGATCGGGATAGCTGACGGTCACTCCGCCTTCCTTGATGATCCCGCACTTTTCCAGAGCAATTTGCTCCACCGTATCGCCAAGGATTTTAGTGTGGTCCAGCGAAATGGAGGTAATCACCGAAACCAACGGCTTTTGAATCACATTGGTCGCGTCCAGACGCCCCCCGAGGCCAACCTCCAGCACAACGAGGTCGCAGGCCTTATCCGCATACCACAGGAAAGCCATCGCGGTGACGGCTTCAAATTCCGTAATCATCTCTCCCTGAGATTCCATTTCTTCGATTTCCGGAAAAACGCGGCCGGCAAGAGAAGCCAGATCGGAATGGGAAATCATCTCGCCGTCGATTTGCATCCGTTCGCGAAAGTCCGACAGATGAGGAGAAAGATACAGCCCGGTACGGTATCCCGCACGGCACAGAACGGAAGCCAAGAGTGCGCAGGTCGTCCCCTTGCCGTTGGTCCCGGCCACATGGACAAATCGAAGCCCGTCCTGAGGGTTTCCTAAACGCCCCATCAGACCGCGGATGCGCTCCAGGCCCGGCCGGGAGCCGAACTGCTGCAGGGATTCAATCTTTCGGACCGCTTCTTCATACGTCATGTAATCCATCCTTCTGATACACGAAAACCGGGAGCATCAAAGCCGATGCTCCCGATAAAAGTCCTTTAACTCCCGTTTGTCCTCCTCCGATAAGCCGTGCCACCGTATTCCCTGCACCGCTCCTTCCAGCGCGCACAGACGGTTGTAACAGGCGGAAGAGTCAAAGCCCTGGATTCGCAGTCAGACCTCTCTGCTCCCCGCCTTTCTGAGCTGTTCCGGCGTTTCAATTCCGGCCTGCCGAAGCTGCTGCGCCATCATTCTGCCGATATTCGGCAAGGACTCCAGTTCATCCATACTTTCACCTCTCCCGGCTTTCAAGCCAGGCTATGATAAAGATTCCAGAGAAGACTGAATCAAAGCAATATGGTCTTTGAGCTTCGCGGCATTCTGACGGACGCCGTCCACAACATTTTCCGGAGCTTTGGAAAGGAATTTCTCATTTTTCAGTTTCGTTTCCGCCGTCGCAAGCTGCTTGAGCGCGGACTCCAGTTCTTTCGAAAGCCGTTCCCGCTCCGCCTTACGGTCTACCAGATCGTCCGTAGGAATCAGCAGTTTCGCATCCGGCGTAACGATGGTCACGGCGTCCGAAACGTTCAAATCCACACCGACCTCTACATGATTCGCATAGGCAAGCCGTTCCAAAATTGCGGCGCCGTCCAAGAAAGTTTTCTGAGATGATGTGTCGATGGAAAGATGGGTTCTGCGCGACGGCGGCACATTCATTTCCGACCGGCGGTTGCGCACGGCACGCACGGCCTCCATAATCTTTTCCATTTCCTGCGCCGCTTCCGGAAAGCTGTGGGAATCATCCGGTTCCGGCCACTTGGAAACCATGATCGACTCGCCCTCGTGCGGCAGGGTCTGCCAGATTTCCTCCGTGATGAACGGCATAAACGGATGCAGAAGCTGCAGCGTTCCGGTCATGACCCAGACCAGGACCCTGCGCGCGTCCTGCGCCGCCTGTTCATCCCCGGAATTCAGGCGGATTTTGGAAATCTCGATATACCAGTCGCAGAATTCATCCCAAAGGAAGTCATAGAGCTTCTGAACGGCAATTCCCAGCTCGAATTTATCCAGATTTTCGGTGATTTCTCCCGCCACGCGGTTAAAGGAATCCACGATCCATTTGTCTTCCAGAGCAAGCTCTTCCGGCAGGCTGTTCGGAACATCCTTTCCTTCGATGTTCATCAAGATAAAACGAGCGGCGTTCCAGATCTTATTGGCAAAATTGCGGCTTGCCTCCACCTTTTCAGTGGAATAGCGCATGTCGTTTCCGGGGCTGTTTCCGGTTGCCAGCGTAAAGCGGAGCGCATCCGCGCCGTATTTGGATATCTCCTGCAGCGGTTCGATGCCGTTTCCGAGCGATTTGCTCATCTTGCGGCCCTGCGCGTCGCGCACCAGACCGTGAATCAGAACATTGTGGAACGGAACCTCCCCCATCTGCTCGATTCCGGAGAAGATCATGCGGGCAACCCAGAAGAAGATAATATCATAGGCGGTAACCAGTGTGTCGGTCGGATAAAAATAATCCAAATCGGGAGTTTTGTCCGGCCATCCGAGCGTGGAAAACGGCCAGAGCGCGGAGGAAAACCAGGTGTCCAGCGTATCCGGGTCCTGCTCCAGATGTTTTGAACCGCACTTCGGGCAGGTATGGGGTTCCTCCCGCGCGACGATCGTCTCGCCGCAGTCTCGGCAGTACCAGGCGGGAATGCGATGCCCCCACCAGAGCTGGCGGGAAATACACCAATCCTTGATGTTTTCCATCCAATGATAATAAATTTTAGAGAACCGATCCGGAATGAACTGCGTTTTCCCCGTCTGAACTTCCGCGATGGCCGGCTCGGCCATCGGTTTCATTTTGACAAACCATTGTTTGGAGACCCGCGGCTCGACCGGAGTGCCGCAGCGGTAGCACGCGCCCACATTGTGCTTGATCGGCTCGACCTTGACCAGAAAGCCGCCCGCTTTCAGGTCTTCCACAATCTTTTTGCGGGCATCCATGCCGGTCATCCCGGAGTAGGAACCGCCGTTTTCATTGATATTGCCGCTTTCGTCCATTACGTTGATAATATCGAGATGGTGGCGCAACCCTACTTCAAAGTCGTTCGGGTCGTGAGCCGGGGTGATTTTCACCACGCCGGTCCCGAAGTCGCGTTCCACATACTCATCGGCAATCAGCGGTATTTCGCGGTTCACCAGTGGGAGAACCAGCGTCTTGCCCACAAGGCCCCTGTACCGCTCATCCTCCGGGTGAACGGCAACCGCGGTGTCACCCAGCATCGTTTCGGGACGCGTGGTCGCAAGCTGAATGTAGCCGCTGCCATCCTTAAAAGGATAGCGGATATGCCAGAAAAAGCCGTCCCGCTCGGAGAATTCCACCTCCGCGTCGGAAATGGAGGTCCTGCAGTGCGGGCACCAGTTGATAATGCGCTCACCGCGATAAATCAGGTCCTTTTCGTACAGGTTGACAAACACTTCGCGAACCGCCTTGGAGCAGCCTTCATCCAAAGTAAATCGCTCGCGCTGCCAATCGCAGGAGGAACCGAGTTTTTTCTGCTGTTCTACAATTCTTCTGCCGTATTTTTCTCTCCATTCCCAGGCGCGCTTTAAAAACGCCTCGCGGCCGATTCCTTCTTTCGTCAGGCCCTCCTTGTGCATGGCCTCGACGATCTTTGCCTCGGTGGCAATGGAGGCATGGTCCGTTCCCGGCAGCCAGAGAGCGCAGTAACCCTGCATTCTGCGGTAGCGGATCAGGATATCCTGCAGTGTACAGTCAAGGGCGTGTCCCATATGAAGCTGCCCCGTGATGTTCGGAGGCGGCATAACGATCGTATAAGGTTTTTTCCCCGGGTCGCGTTCCGCGTGAAAAAATCCGCCGGAAAGCCAGAAATCATAAATCCGGTCTTCCACGTCCTGTGGGTCATAGGTCTTCGCTAGCTCCCTGCTCATTTACTTTCCTCCAATCGGTCAAGCACGGCGGGTTTGACCGAATCATTATGACACCTTCGGCATTTTTTGTCAATTATCCTCCCGCAAGAACCGGCGCGGCGCATCCACCCGAAACCGTGCAGTCCAAAAGAGCGGCGATGCACAGGCAAAGAGGAACATTTTCCGGGTCGGCGATTTCAACGGCATAGCAGTCCCCAGCCATTCCCCAACACTTGCCGTGCGTCATGATAACCTGCGAAACGTCATTCACAATGTCGAACGAACGCATCGGAAGACTGCCGCGGAAGCGCCAGCGCTTTCCCATCATCCTGACAGGCCGCCGAAGAGAGGAGTTATTGACGGTCACCCTGACTCTTTGCCCGCCGGCCGCCACGGAATATCGGATGGAATTGGAAATACGCACGCCCGAAATCCGTCCGACGGCACCGTGTTCCTCATCGAACAATAACATCCTGCAGCCAAACGGAGTGATCTTTCCCGTCACTTCAAAAACCGGATGGCCGTCAAAATTCAAAATGGTAAAAAGACAGTGGGTTCCCCCTACAGTCTTCAAATAAAACTGCAAGCGGATCCCCCCTTTACCGATACAACTTTTTGACTATCATAACATTTTTCCCTCAGGGCAGCAACTTAAACTTTTCCCGCGCACATAAAAACACGCCGAAGCATTCTGCCCCGGCGGATATCATCAGGCCTTTTTTGCGCTCACCCTTTTCCCATTCACCAGAATTGGGACCCGCTTGGTATGCGACATGGAAAAAGCGATGTTCGTCGCGTGGTCCGCGATCCGCTCCAAATTGATGAGGAGATCGTTAAACAGCGCGCTGGATTCCGCGCTGCACTGTCCGTTGTTCAGACGGCGAATATGATTCTCTTTCAGTTCCTCCGTACGGCCGTCAATTGTTTCTTCCGTATGGTCCACCTTATAGGAAAGCTCCGCGTCGCTGCTGCCTTTCAAAAACAGCTGGAAGGAATCGCCGAGGATGCTCAGAATCAGATCCTGCATCTCATGCAGCTCATCCGACGCGCTGCCGCTCAGAGAGGCTTTTCCATCAATCACAATCTGGGCCTGTTCCCCGATATTTTCGCTGTGGTCCCCGATCCGTTCAATATCGTTTACAACATGGAACAACGCGCCGACAATCTCCCGGTCGTTATCCTCCAGATCAAGCGCATTGATTCGAATCAGGTAGGCGGTGATCCTTTTATTCAAAAAATTAATGACCCCCTCATTCTCCTCAAGCTCTTTGATTTTGACGGGGTCCTTGTCAAACAGAGCCGCCATGGAATTGAGAAAGTTGGCTTTGGCAAGGTCCGCCATACGGCCTACTTCTTTCAAAAGCTGCGTCACCGCCACGGGCGGCGTGTTCAGGATACGGGAGTCCAGGTACTTCAGGCTCATGGCCTGCGCCGTGTTGTCTTCGCCCGGAATGATTTTGTAAGCCATGCGGATCAGCACGTCGCTCATCGGCAGCAGAATGGCCGTCGTGACCGTGTTGAAGATCACATGGACCAGGAAAATCTGGAACAGCACGTTTCCGGGAGACATTCGTATCACCAGCTGCGTGAATGGAGTCAGAATCGTGATGGTCGTGAACAAGGTCGCCCCAATCACATTGAACAGCAGGTGCACGATGGCGGTGCGTCTGGCTGTTTTATTCGTTCCTATTGAAGAAAGGATGGCAGTCACGCAGGTGCCGATGTTCAGCCCGAAAATCACAAACACCACGGACTTGAGATCAACCACGCCGGAAAGGGCCAGCGACTGGAGCACTCCCACCGTAGCCGAGGAGCTTTGAATAATGGCGGTAAAAACCAAGCCGGCCATCAGACCGATGAAAGGGTTTCTGAAATTCGTGATGATGTTGGCAAAGAGCGTGGACTTCCCCAGCGGTTCCATCGACGTGCTCATCGTGGACATGCCAAGAAACAGAATTCCAAAGCCGGCAATGATTTGCCCAATATGTTTCGTATTGCTTTTCCTGGCAAGCATGATCATCCCCACACCGATAAAAACCGCCACAGGCGCGATCGCCATAAAATTGATCGCTGTGATCAGCCCCGTCACGGTGGTTCCGATATTGGCACCCATGATGATGCCGACGGCCTGAGTCAGATTCATGATCCCGGCGTTTACAAAGCCGACCACCATCACCGTCGTGGCGGAGGAACTTTGGATGACCGCAGTTACGGCAAACCCAAGAAGAGCTCCCATGTACTTGTTCGTTGTAAGCCGCTCGGCCATTTCCTTAATCCGTGACCCTGCCGCAAGCTCCAGAGATTCCCCCATCAGCTTCATTCCGTACAGGAAAAGTCCCAGGCCTCCCAGCAGCATTAAAATATTATCAAGCGTCATAGCCTCTCCTGCCAATCAAAATTTTTGATTTACTAAGTTTTTTTGATTATATATGGACCCGCAGATCAAAACACATCCTCCTTTTGTTACAATTCTGTAAAATCCATGTAAAATAATATTACGAAAAAGATGTCGTAATATTCCGATATAAAATAATCCCGCCGAAAAGATTTTTTTCCAAAGGATTCGTTTACTATAAATAGTTTAGTATCGTGCCTTCTGTCACTTTTCGCTTAATTTCTTGTTTTCCACAGGAAACGAACGATTCTGGTGTTATAATAACCTCACGGCGTAAACGGAAGCGGAGCTTCCGACGCCTGAGAGAACATTGAACCATGACTGCGGGCCGGTCGCGTGTTATTGGGTTTTGGGGTCCATGGTATAATGAAAAAACAGTTATGGGAGAGGAAATTATGCATCGAATATTCCAGAGGGCCGGACTTAGAAAGAGGCTTTGGTTTCTGATTCTTCTCCCCGCAGCGCTGGTCCTGACCGCCTGCGCCGCCTGGAAACCGTCTTTTGCACAATGGTACGCAATCAGGATCTATCCCGCCCTGTCCCTGACGGTGAACCGGATAACGGGCCTTGTCCCGTTTTCCGTAGCGGAGTGTCTGGTGATCCTGCTTCTTCTTTGCATTCCCGTGATTCTCATCTTTTTCGCGGCGGGAATGATTCGGAAAAAAGGCTCGCGCCCGCTTTTCGCGCTGAAATCGGCCGTGAATCTGGCTGTCTTTTTCAGCATCGTCTCCTTTCTGTTCACCATAAACTGCGGGATCAATTACTATCGCTATCCCTTTGCGGACACCTGCGGCCTCAAGGTGGAACCATCTACCAGTACGGAGCTGAACGAGCTCTGCGTTTCCCTGGCATCGGATGCAAACCGGCTTCGTCCCGGCCTCAAAGCCGATGACCAGGGCGTGATGGAACTGCGCCAAAAAAGCCTTTCCATGACCGCGCAGGAGGCGGCCCTGGCCTATAACCGGCTGGAGCGGGATTACCCGCTGCTGCGCTCCGGTTACGGCGCGCCGAAGCTGGTCCATTTTTCCAGGGCGATGTCGCGCTGCAATATCACCGGCATCTTTTTTCCGTTCACCCTGGAAGCGAACGTGAATACCGACGTGCCGGAATATACCATTCCCGTCACCATGTGCCACGAGCTATCCCACTTGCGCGGGTACATGCGCGAAGAGGAAGCGAATTTTATCGGTTATTTAGTCTGCTCAAAAAGCGGGGAGCCGGATTTTCAGTACTCCGGCGACATGCTCGCTTTCACATATGCTTCCAACGCTCTTTTTTCCGTTGATGCCGACGCCGCAAACAAGATTTTCTCCTCGCTCAACCCCGGGGTTCGCCGGGATTTGGCATATAACTCGGAATACTGGAAGCAGTTCGAAGGCCCTGTCTCAAAAGCGTCGAACAGCGTAAACGACCAGTATCTGAAAGCAAACAGCCAGGATGACGGGGTAAAAAGCTACGGCAGAATGGTCGACCTGCTCCTCGCGCAGCAGCGCGCCGAAAAGAAAAAAGACTGACGAAGAGACAGAAACAGGCACCTAAAAACATGCCGCCATGTTTTTAGGTGCCTGTTTCCCAGCCATGGGCCAAAGCCCTGCAGAATCCGGCCGTTTCGGCCTATTGCGGATTTTTCTCATCGGCGGCTTCCGATTCTGAAGAAAGAGCCGATGTCTCACCTGTTCCCACTTCGACAGGCTCGATGCTGCCGTCCGAAATTTCTACCTTGCCTTTTAGCTTTGCACCGCTGCTGACCGTGATGGTCGTCGACGTAATATCGCCGATAATGACGGAGTTTCCCTGACAGCATACGTTCCCCATCACATGAACATTGCCCTTCAGCTTGCCGTCTATGGTCAGGTTGCCGCATTTAATGTCCCCGACGATTACGGAGTCGCTGTCCACATTGACTTCATCCGCGGCATTCAGGCTCCCGCGGACTGTGCAGGCGAACAAATCGATGCCGGCTCCCTGGACATCCCCAACTTGCTTGCCGTTGATCTTCACACTGCCGGAAGTCAGGATGCTCCCGGTCATGGTGCCCATCATTTCAATGTTGCCGTCGGACTTAATATCGCCCGTAATTGTGGTCCCAGAGGAAATCACCGTAGTGTTTTTCTGCTCATCGGCGAACGCGCTTTCAAACCGATTTCCATGCTGCCCTGACGGCGCAGCGGCATGACGGTCCGTCTGGTCCGGTTCTTCGGCAGCTTCCTCGTAAATCTCATCCCGTTTCGCTGTGCCGGCACGGCTAAAATGCAAATCGTCGGATCTGTCCATTGGGGCTGATTCCTCCAATTCAAACTCGGCATCCTGATAAGGTCCATTCCAAATTTTTTTCATAATCTTGGCAAATGTAGTTTCATGGTTTTCGCTCGCGATATCCATATGCACATGCCCCCAATGTAAAATAAGCCCTGCGGCTATCAGCACAGCATTTTCCTGTATGTATTATAATAATACATAATTCGGTAAATTTCCACTCTTTTTTAGGGTTTTTCGTAATTATTTGTTCACAAACAAGCCGAAAACCATAGCCAGCCTCGCCAATCCATGCCCCCGCCTTCGAATGGGGCGGTCCCCCATTGTGAAAGCTGCAAAAAAAACCGGCTGTAAGCCGGTTTTTTCATAGGATGTTCAATCCGCCATCAGGCTGCAGATCTGGTTGGAAAATGCAACCGGGTCGTCGATCGGAGCGCCTTCGATCAACAGGGCCTGGGTATAAAGCAGGGACGCATAGGTCTTCAGTTTCTCCTTATCGGAGTCAAACAGCTTGACCAGCCTGTCAAAAACCGGGTGATTCGCGTTGATTTCCAATACGCGTTGAGCCTGCACTTTTTCTTTTTCCGCATTGGGCAGCGAGTTCAGCACCTTTTCCATCTCCATTGAAATCGCTCCGCTGGTGGACAGGCAGACAGGGTGGGACTTCAGCTTATTGGAAAGAACTACGGCCTTTACTTTGCCGTCAAGCGCGTCTTTCATGAAAGAAAGCAGATCCTTGTTTTCTTCAACTTTCTGAGCCGCCTCCTTTTTCTCCTCCTCTGTTTCCAGATCCAGGTCGTCCGCGGAAACGGATTTAAATTCCTTGTCCTGATATTTCTCAAGCACCCGCACGGCGAATTCATCGATCGGGTCGGTGAGATAAAGGATTTCATATCCTCGGTCTTTCACGGCTTCCGTCTGCGGGAGCAGCGCGGCCTTCTGTACCGATTCTCCGCAGACGTAATAAATATATTTCTGGTCTTCCTTCATGCGGGTGACATATTCGGCCAGAGTGGAATACTTCTCTCCCGCCGAGGTATGAAACAGCAAAAGGTCCTGCAAAGCATCCTTGTGCGTTCCAAAATCCTGGTACACCCCGTACTTCAGCTGCAGCCCAAAATTCTGAAAGAACTTCTCATAGTCTTCCCGCTCGTTTTTCAGCATGGATTCCAGTTCGGACTGGATTTTCTTTTCAACCCGGCCCGCTATGATTTTCAGCTGGCGGTCATGCTGCAGCATTTCCCTGGATATGTTCAGCGAAAGGTCCTGGGAATCGACCAGGCCCCGGACAAAACTGAAATAATCCGGCAGCAGGTCGGCGCATTTATCCATAATCATAACGCCGTTGGAGTAAAGCTGAAGTCCCTTCTCATATTCTTTCGTATAAAAATCGTATGGAGCGCGCGCCGGCAGATACATCAGCGCGTGAAAAGTGGCGGTGCCCTCGGTGTACATATGGATCACTCTGGCCGGGTCCTCGTAATCCGCGAACTTGTCCTTGTAAAACTGATTGTACTGTTCTTTCGTGATCTCGTTCTTATTCTTGCGCCAGATCGGGACCATGCTGTTGAGCGTTTCTTCTTCGGTGTAGCTCTCGTATTCGTCCTTGCTGCCTTCCTTTAAGCGGCTTTTCTCCACATTCATGCGGATCGGGTAGCGGATATAATCGGAATACTTTTTGATCAGATTCCGAAGCGTATAGGTATCCAGATACTCATTAAATTTTTCATCGTCGGTATCCGGCTTCAGGTCAAGAACGATATCCGTCCCAGAGGTTTCCCTCTGCTCGCAGGGCTCGACGGTATACCCTTCGGCGCCGCGGGACTCCCAGCGGTAGGTTTCTTCGCCGCCGAACGCCCGGCTTACAACACTCACGTGGTCGCTGACCATAAACGCGGAATAAAAGCCGACGCCGAACTGGCCGATGATTTCAATGTCCGGTTTGCTTTCGAACTCGTTCTTGAAATCAAGCGAACCGCTTTTGGCGATGGTCCCAAGATTGGTTTCCAGTTCCTCCTTTGTCATGCCGCAGCCATTGTCTGAAATCGCCAGCGTGCGTTTCTCCTTGTCCGGCAGAATGCGAATGACAAAGTCATCGCGGCTCAAGCCCGTGTTTTCCTCCGAGAGGGCTTTATAATAAAGCTTGTCGATGGCGTCGCTCGCATTGGAAATCAGCTCGCGCAGAAAAATTTCCTTGTGGGTATAAATGGAATGGATCATCAGGTCCAAAAGATGCTTGGATTCCGCCTGGAACGGTTTGATCGGCATTTTAGATCCCATCCTTTGCAAAAAAGAATTAGCACTCAATAAGCTCAAGTGCTAATTCCTATTTTATCCGATCCTTCTGAAAATTTCAAGAGGACAAATTGTTAAATTTTTGTATCGAAGTTCTGTCTCGCGGGAACATAGTCGTGGTCCACCGTGATCACCGGGTAACAGTTTCCCGGCAGATCCCTGACCTTTTGGGAAATAGCCTCGACCAGTTCCTCATCCTTCATTGGAAATTCAAAGGAAACACAAACGTCAAACACCAGATTTGCATGGGTCGGCCCCCAGACCACCCGGAAATCGTGCATCCCGATTTCCGGAGAAAGTTCCTCGAGCAGCTGCCTGACCTGGCCCTTCAGTTCATTGGTGCGCGGATCGTCCATCGCGACCGGATCCATGTGAATGACCAGATGAATGCCCTTTTTCTCCATAAAATCACGTTCGATATTGTCTATGATGTCATGACTGAGCAGAACGTCCCGTTCCGCGGGGACTTCACAGTGGACGGTTGCGAAACAGCGGCCCGGTCCATAGCTGTGGACATTCAGATCGTGAATTCCGAGAATCCCGTCGTAACTGTCGATGGTGTGGTAGATATCGTCCACCAGTTTCCGGTCCGGAGCCTCGCCGAGTAGCGGGTTGCTGGTTTCCCGAACCAGCTGAAAGCCAGTGAACATGATCATAACGGCGACGGCAAGACCCACATAGCCGTCCAGATTAAACCCGGTCAGCTTTGTAATCACGGTTCCTGCCAAAACAGCCGAAGTGGACAGAACATCATTCATGCTGTCGGCGGCAGCCGCGGAAACGGTCGCGGATGAGATCGCCTTTCCGATCTGACGGTAAAAAGCCCCCTGCCAGGCCTTCAGCAAAACGGAAACCACCAGCACCGCAATCACGAACAGACTGAATTTGGTCTGTTCCGGATGGAGTATTTTTTGAAAAGACGTTTGAGCAAACTGGAAGCCCGTGACAAACACGACAAGAGACACCATCAGGCCGCTGATATATTCGATTCTGGCATGCCCGTAGGGGTGGCCGGAATCGGCGGGTTTCGCGGCCATTTTGAATCCGACCAGCGTCACAATGGACGAGGCCGAATCGCTCAGGTTGTTGACCGCATCCGCCGTTACCGAGATGCTGTGGAACAAAACGCCCGCGGTGATCTTGCCGGAAAAGAGGAGCAGATTGGTCACGATGCCGACAATGCCGGAAAATTTTCCGTAGCTTTCCCGCACTTTTGTATTCTCAGTGTTCTGATAGTCCCTGACAAAAAGCCGTATCAACAGGCGTGTCATGTTTCCCCTTCTCCCTATGCCAAAAAGGGAACCGCTCGGCAGTCCCCTTAAAACACAGCATACAGTATATTATAATTATAACATTTTTTTCTTGTGAAGAATCCAATACGCAACCGCGATGCATCCAACCGAAACGGCAGCCGGAAACCAGAAGCTTGGAAACGGGATTCCCGTGACGTTCATGCCGTAGGCGCCCGTAATCACGGCCGGCACCGAAAACAGCAACGTGATGGATGCGAGGGCCTTCATGACGATGTTCAGATTATTGGAAATGACGGAGGCGAAAGCGTCCATGGTTCCCGACAGAATATTCAGATGAATGTTGGACATTTCAATTGCCTGCTTCACTTCGATCAGAACGTCTTCCAAAAGGTCCTGATCCTCGTCGTACAGCTTGATGACCCTGCCCCGCATGATCTTTTCCAGCGTGATTTCATTTCCTTTGAGCGACGAGGAAAAATAAACCAGGGATTTTTCAATATCAAGCAGCTGCAAAAGCTCGGAATTTTTCATCGACTCCCTCAGCTCCGTCTCGACGGTGTTGCTGATTTTATCGATCTGTTTTAAGTACTGAAGATAGCGGCTTGCGACGCGCAGCATGATGTGCAGCAGGAACCGGGTCTTCAGGTTGGTGCGCACCCCTTTGACAAGGCCTCGCGCAAATTCATCCACCACCGAATTGTCCCGTATGGAAACCGTGATCACATTTTTTTCGGTCAGGATCAGCCCCAGCGGCATCGTGGAATAGGCCAGGTGCTTTCCCTCCTGTTCCACAACGGGAATGTCGATGACAACCAGCGTGTTGTCGTCCTCGTTGTCAATGTGGGAGGACTCCTCTTCATCCATCGCGGCGCGGAAAAAATCCGGTTCAATTCCGAAGTCCGCAATCAGATCCTCGATTTCACGGTCGTCCGGAGCAACACAGTTGATCCAGCAGCCGGGCTCGCATGCCTCGATCTGCGTCATGCGTCCATCCACCGTTTTGTAATAGGACAGCATTGTGCTCATCTCCTCTATGAAATTTTCTTCGCGGTTTCCCCAAAGGGTCAGGATTCACAATGCCACCCCCTCTTTATGATCAAATCGTTTCCCTGTGTGCTTTACATGAGCTATTATAGCACATAAGGCAGAGATTGCAAGAGAGCGGGCGATATTTTAAGCCCTATTTTTCCATACCGGTCTAAAAGCAACTTCAAATCGCTTATTTGATTGTTTTTAGCCGAATGGCCTAAAAATGAAGATGCTTCCAATGTTATTTTGCTTCTTACAAAGGCAGAAAATTCACGAGCCGGGTCCCAAATGAAATGAGAGGGCCGCAGAGCGGCCTCCACGGAGAACGAAGCACAAAAAATACGCTTCAAACCAGCCCATAAAAGCCGTTCCAAAGCGTATTTCCAATTCACACATGCCTGATATGGTCCACTCAAGGGTATGTCTGCACTCTTCACGACTTCCTGTTGAAAATCTGCATGATGTCTGTAAAATCGTCGTCTTCCATTGAATTGTTGTCGGGAACGGCAACTCTTTCCCGGGGCTTTGCATCCTGTTTTTCCTTTGGTTCTTCGGCAGGCATTTCCCCGCTGGAGGTGGCGAAGCCCGTCGCGATCACGGTAACGCTCATTTCATCGTCCATGTTCTCATCAAACGCGGCGCCCCAAATGATATTTGCGTCCTCATGGGCCTGGGATGCAATCATGGCGGAAGCCGTCTCGATCTCATCCAGCCCGATATCGGGCGAGGAGGTGATGTTGATTATAACACCTCTGGCTCCGTTGATGGCGGTCTCCAGCAGGGGGCTTGAAATCGCCATATTGGCCGCTTCCTGAGCCTTTTCTTTGCCGGAAGCACGACCGACTCCCATATGGGCGTAACCCGCGTCTTTCATCACCGCGGTGACGTCCGCGAAGTCCAGATTCACCAGGCCAGGCAGCTTAATCAGGTCGGAAATGCTCTGCACGCCCTGACGCAGGACATCGTCGGCGATGGAAAAAGCGTTCAGCAAAGTGATGCGCTGCTCGCTGACCAGCTTCAGGCGCTCATTCGGAATCACAACAAGCGAATCCACATGTTCGCGCAGAGCGGTGATCCCATTTTCAGCCTGCTCCATGCGGCGGCGTCCTTCAAACTCAAAGGGCTTCGTGACAATACCGACGGTCAGAACGCCCATATCATGCGCGATTTCGGCGACGATCGGAGCCGCGCCGGTGCCGGTGCCTCCGCCCATGCCCGCCGTAACAAAGACCATGTCGCTGCCGCGGATCGCCGCCGCGATGGCCTCCCGGCTTTCGTCCGCGGCTTTCTGCCCCATTTCAGGTTTGGAACCGGCGCCTTTTCCGTGCGTTACCTTTTCTCCGATCTGGATCTTTTGCGTTGCCTTGGAGCGGTACAGGGCCTGCCTGTCCGTATTGATGCTGATAAATTCAACGCCCTGCACGCCCATGGCAACCATGCGGTCAATCGCATTGCCGCCGCCGCCGCCGACCCCGATGACTTTTATCTGAACAATATTGTCAAAGTCATTCTCAATTTCAAAAGGCATGTGCCGCAGTCCTCCTTATGTAAATCCTGTGATTTTTTGTATCCCTGCATCTATCGAAAATCTTTTCATGATATCGTCCCATATTAAAATATTATACACGATTCAGGCTCAATTTCAATAAATATTTTCTTTTGTGGCCCAAATAAAGCCTGATTTTGCTTTTGCTCTCACGAACCCGAAGCCGGGTCGAAATAAGCGGTGTCGTTATCCCCCGCGGTGGAGAGGTTCAGAGTCCCTTTTTCCGTGCTTTTGATCTCCCCGTCGTCAAACAGCTTTTTTGCAAAACTGATTTTATAATCCAGGTCGGACGGCATTCCCAGATTGATCGTGACGCGCCCTTCATAGGTCAGCAGAATTTTGGAAGTAGAGGAAAAATCCACGCCCGTGATGTTTTTCAGCCCGTTGCTTTTCAGGGCCCTTTCGACCTCCGTCAGCGACGACTGCAGCGATTTGTCCGCGAACTCGGCCGTCTTCCCTTCTTTTGGGCTTTTCAGCGTGATTCCCCGGATCAGCACACAGCTCTGCGGCAGCTTGTCCGCCATTTCCAAAACCCTGAAATCATCTCCCAGGACAACGTATTTCCCCGAAGATTCCACCGCGCCGCAGACCTGCGCCTCGGCGACCTGTATGCTGATCCGCGCCGGAAATTTCCGCCTGACCTTTACGGAACCGATATAAGGCAGGCGGGCTTGTATCTGTTTTTCCGACTGTCTGGTTTTCGCAAGAAAAAGATTTTCCCCTTTCTTGATGCCGCATGCGCCGATAATCTGCTCCTGTGTGTACCGCGAGGTCCCGCCGACCTGGATGGTATCGATCTTAAAAAGGACCGTGAGTGAAACGGCCACGGCAGCCGACACGACCGTGAAGAACAGGAAAAAATAAAAGATCAGAAGGGCCCTGCGTCTTCGGCGCCGACGATTTTCCGCGCGGATTCCGGCCCGGGAGGGCGCGCCGTCATTTCCCCTCCGGGCAGGCCTGTTTGTTCCGCTCCAGCGGCTGTCTGCGTTCAATTCTCGCCGTCCGTTCTTCAAGTCCCTCATTTTCAGTTCCTTCCAGAAATCATCCTAAACGCGTTTGATGTCCGCCCCCAGCAGGGCCAGATTTTTTTCAATACATTCATAGCCCCGGTCCAGATGATGCAGGCCGTGCACTTCCGTCGTTCCCTGCGCCGCGAGCCCCGCTACGACCAGGGCCGCTCCCCCCCGCAGATCCGAGGCTTCCACCGACGCCCCGGAAAGGCGTTTCACGCCTTCCACAACCGCGACACGTCCCTCCACCTTGATATTCGCTCCGAGCCGGAGAAGCTCTCCAACGTGCTTATAACGGCTTTCGAATATATTTTCGACAAAAATACTGGTGCCGTTTGCCACCGTGGTCATGGCCATGACGGGAGCCTGCGCGTCCGTCGGAAACCCCGGGTACGGCATTGTCCTGACGCTCTTGATCCGGCTGAGGCGCTCCGGGGCGGCGATGCTGACGGCATTGTCGTATAGGTCGATCCGGCATCCGCTTTCTTCCAGGACCGGCAAAACCGGGGCAAGATGATCCGGAATCACGCTGGAAAGCGTCAGCGTGCTCCCCGTGATGGCGGCGGCCGTCATATAGGTGGCGGCCGCGATTCGGTCCGGGATCACATTGTGTTCGCAGCCGGACAGCCGGCTGACGCCTTCGATACAGATGGTGCTGTTCCCGGCCCCGTGGATTTTTGCCCCGCAGGAATTCAGAAAGTCCGCCAGGTCTGAAATCTCCGGCTCCCTCGCGGCATTGTTGATCACGGTTTTCCCCTTTGCCCGACAGGCAGTGATGATAATATTCTCCGTCGCGCCGACGCTGGGAAAGGAAAGATTGATGACGGCTCCCTTAAGCCCGTCCGGAACCGCGCAGTCCAGGCATCCGTGGTCCTCATTGATGACGACCCCCATTTTCCGCAAAGAGGAAAGATGCAGGTCGATCGGACGCGGGCCAAGCTCACATCCCCCCGGGAACGACAGCACAGCCCGCTCCAGACGGCTGACAATCGCCCCTAGGAAGATGATGGAGGAACGCATCTCGCGCATTAAGTGGTCGGGGATGTCGTAATTTTCCGCGGGGAGAGGATTAATCACAACATCTCCGGCGGTACGTTCCACTTTGCATCCAAGATGCCGCAGGATCTTAATGGCGGTGTCCACATCCGAAAGCGCAGGGCAATTATGTAGGACACATTCGCCTCCGCATAAAAGTGACGCGGCCATCAGCGGCAGAGTGCTGTTTTTTGCACCGTGAATCTGCACTTCCCCCTTGAGTTTTTTTGTGCCATGTATCAACAGTTTCGACATAGCAACACCCCCACATAATCTGTTACCATATTATGCTGTGCGGGGGATTGCGGTGACGACTCAATCCAGCGGCGACCGGTCCAGGACTTCCTTGATCAGCCTGTAAATCCTTTCACAGGAATCCGGGATAGCCATTTTTTTCGCATTTTCCGCAAGCGTCTCTATTTTTCCCGGCTGCGAAAACAACTCCTGTACCTTCCGGCACAAAAATTCGCCGGTCAGATTTTTTTCCTCTATGATTTCCGCGGCGCCGCGGCCAACCATCGCCATGGCGTTGTGAAACTGATGATTTTCCGCGACGTTGGGAGAGGGAATCAGAATGGACGCCCTTCCGACCGCCTGCAATTCGCTCAGGGTGATCGCCCCGGCGCGGCAGATGACAAGATCCGCCGCGGCAAGACAGTCCGGCATGTCGCTGATGTATTCCCGGACGTCCAGCTCTTTGTGATCCTTTAATTCAAGGCCTTTTTCCTTTAAAAGACCGGGAAACCATTTTCCCCACTGGCCATAGCCATGGATATGTTGAAAGCGGCCGCTTTTCGCGCTCTGAACCAGCAGGTCCGCCGCCGCCTCGTTGATTTTCCGGGCACCCAGGCTTCCGCCGAAGGAAAGGATCAGCGGTCTGGAGTCAAGGCCGAGCTTTTCACGGGCCGCCTTTCGGTCGGCGCGGACAACCTCCTGCCGGACCGGATTGCCGGTCAGAACGCACCGGGCGGAAGGACTGAGATATTTTTGCGCGTCCGCCACGGCCAGCATGGTCCTGTCCGCTTTTTTCGACAGCATTTTGTTTGTGACGCCCGGGTATGCGTTCTGTTCATGGATGACCGAAGGGATCCCCATGCGAATCGCTTCCCGGACGACGGGGCCGGCCACATAGCCGCCCGTGCCGACGCAGATGTCCGGGAGAAAACCGCGGATGATCCGGCGGGCCTCCAGTGTCGAAGTGAACAGGTGAATCACCGTTTTTCCGTTTCTGACGAGATTCTTGACACTCAGGCTGCGCTGAAATCCCGAAATCGTGATGCTGCGAAACTCATATCCGGCGGATGGAACGAGGCGTTCCTCCATCCCGCCTTTCGCCCCGACGTACAAAATCCCGGCGTCCGGCTCCCGTTCCTTTATGTAGCCGGCAATGGCGAGAGCGGGGTTGATATGGCCGGCCGTACCTCCGCCGGCAAACAGTACTTTCATGGCAAACCCTCTGATTTTCTATATTTTTTCAATGGCAGACGTTCGCGAAATGGACAGAATGATCCCCATTTCGGCCAGAAGAATCACGAGCGACGTTCCTCCGTAGCTGAAAAAGGGCAGACTGATGCCGGTGTTCGGGATGGTGTTGGTCACAACCGCGATGTTCAGGATGACCTGAAGGCCGACCTGGACAATCAGCCCGATTCCAAACAGCATGCCGAACTTATCTTTCGCGCGAAGGGAAATGGTAATGCCGCGCCAGATCAGCATGGCGAACAGGATGATGATAATCAGCGCGCCGATGAATCCCAGTTCCTCGCATACGATGGCGAAGATAAAATCGTTCTGCGGCTCCGGAAGATACAGAAATTTCTGGCGCGACTGCCCCAGACCCAAACCGAGCAGACCGCCGGAACCGATCGCGTACAGGGACTGGCGCGTCTGCCAGGTGTCCGCGATCAGTTCCGGCGTCGCGTTGGAAAACGGGTCCAGCCAGGCGGTGATCCGATCGCTCGCATAGGCGTACTCTTTTGCGAACAGGACAAGGTACGCCACGCCGGCGCCCAGGATGCTGAACGCGCCGACAAACCAGCGCAGTTTCACCCCGCCGATGAACAGCATCACCGCGCCGAGCAGAACGATGATGACGGTCGCGGAAACATGGGGTTCCCACATCAGCAGCGCCGCCGTCATTCCCAGAATCAGGGCATAGGGAAGCACGCCATAAAGAAACGTTCCCATCCGGTTGAAATTCAGCGATATCAGATGCGCAAAGATCAGAACGATGGAAAATTTGGCGATTTCGGAAGGCTGAAACTGCCCGAAAGGTCCGAGATCAATCCACCTGTGTACGCCGTTGATCGCCGGCATAAACTTGACCAGCACCAGAAGCGCGTACGAGACCAGCAGAATCGGGATCGCGAATTCATGAAAATGATGATAATCAAAATAGGAAACAGCGAACATAACAATCACGCCGAGCACGGCGAAAACCGCCTGTTTGCTGATGAAAAAATAGCTGTTTCCGTTGTGGCGATAAAATGCGTTCGCATAGCTGGCGGAAAACATCATGATCAGGCCGATAATCAGCAGGACCATCACAAGGAACAGAAAGGGCAGATCCATGCCGGAGCGCACGGAAAAGATACGGAATCTTTTCCGCACTTTTTTCCCGTACGCGGTGGCGTCGCGGATTTTTCCAACCGGGCGTTTCGCCGCGTTTCCCGGCATGGGAGCAACGGCGCTCTGATTCCGTGCCATGAATGTCTCCTCCTTTCCATTTCAGGTATGATTAAAGCATAATCCCCCCGCCGAATCTGTCGGTCCCTGGGGAATTATCAGAAACCGAAAAATGCCAGCAGTACGGCGGCCGCACCGGAAAAAGCCGTGACTCCGCTGAAAACCAGGCAAATTTTCACCTCGCTCCAGCCGCAAAGCTCAAAATGGTGATGGATCGGGCTCATTTTAAACAAGCGTTTCCCATGGGTCGCCTTAAAATACGCCACCTGCAGCACAACGGACAAAATTTCAAAAATATAGACGATTCCGACCGGCAGGATCAGGATCGGCGCGTTCACATCAAATCCGAGCGCACAGACCAGTCCCCCCAGGAACAAAGAGCCGGTGTCGCCCATAAAGACCTTTGCAGGGTTGAAATTCCACACCAGAAACCCCAGGCAGCCGCCCGCGGCGGCCGCGGACATGATCCCGACCGGGATCAGCCTGAAAATGCCGGCGATGATCATGAAGGACGCAGAGGCAAAAAAGGTGACGGAAGCATTCAGCCCGTCGATGCCGTCCGTAAAGTTGACGGCATTGACCATTCCCACAATCCCAAGGAGCGACAAGACCCAGTACCAAACGCCCAGATTGACTCCGCCGGCAAACGGGACCAGCGTGACGGAACCCGCTCCGAACCGGTAAAGCGTATACAGATATGCCCCGGCCACAAGAAACTGGAGGACAAGCTTCTGCCGGACGGTAAGACCCAGATTCCTTTTTTTGACCACTTTGATGTAATCGTCAAAAAAGCCGATCAGGCCGAACCCGCAGGCCATCAGCAGACCGCCGACGGTTTTGGTCCTCATGGCAAGATTGCTCTGGGTCAGCCCCGTGGCGCCGTAATACATCGAGAGGCAGACCGCCGAAGCCGCAAGAATTCCCACAATAAACAGGAACCCGCCCATTGTCGGCGTTCCATTTTTTTTTCTGTGCCAGGAAGGCCCGACGTCGCGGATCGTCTGCCCGAAGTTCAGGCGATGGAGGAAGGGCACCATCCATTTTCCAAGAAGTGCCGTAACCCCAAACGAAATTGTCGCCGCCGCAAGAGTCCATAAAGAATTCATTGATTGATTCACCCTTATTCTGTAAACTGTCCTTCCGGTTTATACATCACCCGGTCCGCAGCGGATTCCACCGGCCTCAGGCTGTTCAGGGCCTTCAGGACTTCCGCAAACGGAATGCCGGCGCCCACCGCCGCGCAGGCCGCCGCCAGAACCTCTTCGACGTCCGAAAGGCTGCCGCCGTTCAGGCGGACGCGCCCGATCACTCCGAATCCGACGATTTCAAACGCGGCGTCCCCGTCCGGAGTCATCCGAATGTTGCGGGCGGTGAAATCCGCGTCGTCGCGCGCCAGGGAATAGGTAATCAGCTTTGCGGCGCCCGCGGCCCGGAACGAAAGCTCGCGCTCGGCAACGCACACGTCCCATCCTTCCGGATCAGATTCCGCCGCGTCCCCGCAGAGAAGCAGCACCGACTTTGCCGCGCCGCGAGGCAGCGGTTTCCCGTATTCCATTACGCGGCAGCGATCCCGGCCGCAGAACTGAAAGATCCAGCTCAGCACGGCCGCGGAACCTCCGCCCCTTTCAGCCACCGCGACCATTTTTACGCATGGGCCGCGTTCTGCTTTCAATTTCATGGAATCTCTCCCCAAACTTTCATTATTCCACCTGACTTGGCTCAATAAACGAAACCGTGACAACCGTGCCGGGCGGCACTTTGGTTCCCTCCGAAATGTCCTGCAGCTTCGATATCGCATTGGTGGATCCGGACAGAGCGGCTCCGGTCACGCTGATATTGATTCCGGCCGACGCCGCCCGCTCATTTGCCTGAGCCAGGGTCAGCCCGACGAGATCCGGAACGACAACCGTCTTTTTCCCGCTCTGCTGATCGGTGAACAGGACCACCTGGCCCCCTTTGGGAATGCTCTTGCCGGGTTCCGGAACCTGAGACACCACTTTCTCGCCGCTGCCGTAGAACTGGGAAGTCAGGCCGGCCTGGAAAACCTTGTTTTTCGCCTCCGCGATCGTCAGTCCCGTCACATTCGGCGCCTGGGCGTCCAGTTTTTTCATCTCTTCATCCGTATAGACCGGTTCCACTCCGAGATAGGGAAGAACTTCCGTCATCGTCTTCAGGAACACAGGTCCCGAGACCTGGCTTCCATAATAGCTGCTCCCGTGAGGCTCATCGTAAAATACCAGCATGGCGATCTGCGGATCGTCCGCCGGGGCAAAGCCGCAGTAGGAAGCGATATACTCCTTGCTCGTCCTGATCTCCTGCTTTTCGGAAGTCCCCGTCTTCCCCGCGATCCGATAGCCCGGAATATAACCGCTGCTCGCGGTCCCGTCCGTCGCGTCCTGCTGCAAAATCATGGATATTCTGTGCGACGTGTCCTTTGAAATCACCTGGCGTTTCGGCGTCGTGTCGGCGGTCTTGACAATATTTCCGTTGCTGTCCAAAATCCGGTCGACCACATGGGGCCTCACCAGATACCCGCCGTTCGCCACTGCGGCGCAGGCGGTGATCATCTGAATCGGAGTAATGGTAAAGCTCTGGCCGAATGCGGAAGTCGCAAGCTCGACCGGCTTGAGCTGGCTGGCCGTATAATAGAGGCTGCGGGACTCACCCGGCAGGTCAATGCCGGTTTTAGAGGTAAAACCGAACGCGTTGAAATATTTGAAAAACAGATCGGGGCCGAGCATTTGTCCGACCTGCATGAACACGACGTTGCTCGATTTGCAGATGCCCTGCGCAAAGGTCAGATGTCCGAATCCCCCGCGCCTCCAGTCGTGGATGACTCTGTCTCCGATCGTTAAAGACCCGGGGCAATTGAAAGGCGTATTTTCAGAAACCAGATTTTCCTCCATGGCCGACGCGCCTGTAATCATTTTGAATACGGAACCGGGCTGGTAGGTGTCGCTGACGCACTTGTTGCGCCACTGGGCCTGCTGGGCATCCTTGAGCGCCTTCGTTTTATCCGCCCCGTCCGGCATCTTGGCAATGACGTCCGCCTGAGTTTTGTCCGCTATGGTGAACGGGTCGTTCGGGTCGAAGTCCCCCTTGACCGCCATGGCGATGATGCCGCCTGTCTTGACATTCATGATAATGGCGCAGCCGCGGTTCTGTACCTTGTTGTCGACAAGGCCTTCCTGCAGGTTCTTTTCCAGGATGTGCTGTACCACCTCATCAATGGTCAGAACAAGGCTGTGGCCGTCCTGAGCGGGAACCTCCTGTTCATAGTCGTACTGCATGTCGGTGCCGATCGCATTTTTTGCCGTAACCAGCTTGCCGGATACGCCGGTCAGTTCGCTGTCGTACTCCGCCTCCACGCCGGACAGGCCCTGGCTGTCCGTGCCCGTAAAGCCGAGCACCGTGGACGCCAGCGTGCCGTAGGGATAATATCGTTTATAATCCTCGATCAGCCGGACTCCGTTCGTGATGCCATTTTTGTCCTTGAACGCGACGATCTGATCCTTGACGTCCGATTCCACCTTGCGCTTAATGACATCGTAGTAGGTCCTCTTTTTGCTGTGTTCCAGAATGACATTTTTATCCATATTGAGGATTTTGGCAAGCCCGGCTGCAATCAGGTCCCGGTTTTTGTCGGTGATATAGGCGGGTTCCAGAACAACCTGCCAGACCGTCGCACTCTGCGCCAGGACTTTCATGTTTTGGTCATAGATCGTCCCGCGCTGAGCGGTCAGAACCGTATCCTTGACCTGGTTGTCGACAGCGCGCATCTTGAGCGTTTCGCCCTCGACAATCTGCAGCCGGACCAGGTTGAAAACAACGGCTCCGAACCCGGCCAGGATCATCATCAACAGAACAAAGACCGTCCTGTGCCACATTCTTATGGTTGTTCCCTTTGCCATGCCTTGTTCCTCCAGTTGCCTGAAAAAAGAATCCGAATCCAAAAATGAGAGTCAAGAACTTTTTCTCAACTCTCCTTTTATCAAACGGCGGAAGGCCTCACAGACGCCCGAACACGCTATTAATACTTATTGAACAGCCGCCTTCTTTATGACAGAAAGCGGCGCACGGAGTTGAGCAGCCGGGAAAACCAACCGTCGTTTTTGACCGGCAGCAGAATCTGCGTCTTGTCCCCGCTGGAAAGCGCTATGTTTTTCACTTGCTTCTGGTTGATTTTTTCCATGCCGAGCTTGTCCGCCGCATAGTTTTCCACAGCCTCAAGAGAGGTCTGCGCTTCCGATTTCATATTCATCTGCGTGTATACGCTCTGGTCTTCAGACAGCTGCTTTGTGACGGTTCCAAGGGAATCCGAAAGTTCGGCCAGCTGAACCTGGCCGTAAATGTAAGTGCCGGCCATGCCCGCAACAATCAGAAAGGAAAGGACGGTGGAAAGCATCTTCCAGCGGCTGTATTTCGGCCGGCGATTCTCTTCCAGCCGTTCCCGCGGAAGCTCAATGACATTATTTTTCCGCGCCGGTTCCTGCTCCGCGCGGCGTTTTGGTTCAAACATCCCAAAATCGTAAGCTGTGCCGCTGTTTGCCATGATCAGTCCGCTCCTTCCGTTTCTTCAAGTTTTATGCAAACTCTCAGCCGCGCGCTGCGGCTCCTTGGATTCTCTTCCAGCTCCTGCTCCGACGGGGAGATGCCCTTCTTATAAAGCAGTTCCGCCCTCGGCTTTTTTCCGCAGACACACACCGGGAAATCCGGGGGGCAAGTGCACCCGGTGCACCAATCCGCCATTCTTTTCTTTACCATGCGGTCCTCCAGCGAGTGAAACGTGATCACTGCCAGACGGCCGCCCGGCTTCAGGATGGAGAACGCCGCGTCCAGCCCCTCCGAAAGCCTGTCCAGTTCCCCGTTCACCCTGATCCGCAGCGCCTGAAAGGTTTTGCGGGCCGGATGCCCCGGTTTCCGGCGCACCGCGGCCGGAACGGAATTTTTGACAATGTCCGCGAGCTGCAGCGTCGTCTCGACCGGGGCCTCTTCTCTCGCCTTCACGATGCCGGCGGCAATTCTCCGGGCGTTGCTTTCCTCCCCGTATTTGTACAGAATCTCTTCCAGTTCCCTCTCGGAAAGGGAGTTGACCAAATCCCGCGCGGAAACCCCTTCCCGGCTCATCCTCATATCCAGAGGAGCGTCGGAATGATAGGAAAATCCGCGCGCCGGGTCGTCAAGCTGAAAAGAAGAAACCCCGATATCGAGCAGGACCCCGTCCGCCGGGACCAGTCCGAACCTTCTGGCCGCCTTGTCCATCAGTGAAAAATTAGTGCGGTAAACCGTTGCGCAGGGGTAATCTTTCAGGCGCCCGCCCGCCGCCTTGACAGCGTCCGGGTCCTGATCGATCGCCAGCAGCTTTCCGGTCTTCAGGCGTTTTGCAATCGCAAGGGAATGGCCGCCGCCGCCCGCCGTGCCGTCAATATAGATCCCGTCCGGGCGGATATTCAGGCTTTCGATGGTTTCATCAAACAGGACCGGTTTATGATAAAATTCCATAGCCGCGCCTCTTTACAGTTCCAGAAGGTCCATCGCCTCGGCGATGTTATCCTGCGTTAAAGTCGAATTGAAGCTGACCCAGCGGTCGGTATCCCAAATTTCAGCACGGCTGGAGGCGCCGATAAAAGTGACGTCTTTTGCCAGCTGAGCGTAATCACGAAGCGCCTGGGGCAAAAGGACGCGCCCCTGGCGGTCAGGCTGCGCTTCCACGGCCCCGGAAAAGAAAAAACGCTGAAGGCCGCGCGCTTTGGAAATCGGCATGGCGCTGATTTTCTCCTGGAGCCGGTCCCACTCTTTCGGCGAAAGGACAAAAAGGCAGCCGTCAAGGCCTTTTGTGACATAGAAATTATCCCCCAGGTCCTCGCGGAATCTGGCCGGAACAATCACGCGCCCCTTCGGGTCTATTGTATGCTGGTACTCTCCGATCAACATAATAGACGGTCCTCTTTTAAGCAAAAAGCAGAAATGGAAACCACATTCTGCTACTTGCCCCCACCTTTCACCACTTTGTTTTGATTATATCCTACCCGTTACAAAAATGCAACCTATTTTTTTGCTTTATGTCAACCGCAGATAGATTTTATTCAAGCATTTTGTATTTTGAGCGCTGCGAATAAAAAAAACGCCACAAAATCTTGTGGCGTAAAATTTTTCCTTTTTTATAAATCTATTCCATTTTATCCTGTCCGGACCGCTGGGAAGCACGGATATTCTGCCTGGTCCGCCGGAGTTCCGCCAGGATCTGGGCCAGGCTGTCGTCGGTGCGCTTCATCAGGTCGTCGATATAGTCGTTGCTGGCCTTTCTCATTTCCCGGATCTTTGCCTGGGACTGCGCAGTGGTCTCGTTCGCCTTCTGCTGCGCCTGCCGGACGATCTCGTCCTGCGCGATCAAAGCCTTTGCGCGTTCCTGAGCGACATGCACAACGGTTTCCGCTTCACGGCGGGCGTCGTCGAGAATCTGCGTGCGGTCCGCGACGATCGCTTTGGCCTGATGGATTTCCTTCGGCAGATTCTCCCGGATTTCATCCAGCACCTGTTTGACTTCCTCACCGTCAAGGACCGCACGGCCGCGGCTCAGCGGCAGACTCCACGCCTTGTCGACCATATCGTAAAGCTCGTTAATTAAGTCGTCCACGCTCATTTTCGTTTTCCTCCCACACACAAACGCTGTTCAATATCCTGCAAGATGCATTCAGGAACGAAATTGGAAATATCCCCGCCAAAGCAGGCCACCTGTTTCACGCCGCTGGAGCTTAAAAACATGTTTTCCGCCGTCGTGTTCAGATAGATCGTTTCCAGCTCGGGGTTCAGTTTTTTGTTGAAAAGGGCCATCTGAAATTCGTACTCAAAATCGGACATGGCACGGAGCCCCTTTACGATCGCCGCAGCGTCGCGGATTCTCGCGTAATCCGCGATCAGCCCGTCGAACCCGACGACCTCCACATCCTTCATGTCTCTGGCGCAGCGCTTCAGCATATTGATGCGTTCTTCCACCGTAAAAGCGGTATGCTTTTCCGGGTTGACCAAAACGGCGACAATGGTGTGGTCGAAAAGTTTTCTGGCCCGATTGATAATATCCATGTGCCCGAGCGTGACGGGATCGAAGCTGCCCGGACAAATTGCTATTTTCATGGCTTATGTCACGTCCTTGTGTTTATATAGGGTCAGCGCGATTTTGCCATAGCGATAGGAACGTCCCCGCACAAACTCCCCCGCCGACTCCGGGAGGGGTTCGTCGGTTGGATTTTCACAGACAATGGTGCCGCCCGGGTTCATATGACCGGCGACAGCGGGAAGGGCCCGCTGAAGCAGCCCGGTCCGGTAGGGAGGGTCAAGGAAAGCCAAATCAAACATCCCGCAGTCGCTCGAAAGGTAAAAAGCAAAGTCCATATGCCAGACCCTCGCCCGGTCTGAAAGGCCGGTGCCTTCCAGATTTTTTGCCACGACGGAGGCGGGCCGGCTTCCCGCGTCGACAAAGACCGCCTCCCGCGCGCCGCGGCTCAGAGCCTCGATGCCCAGCTGCCCCGAACCCGCAAACAGATCCAGGACGCGTCTGCCCTCGACCTGAAACTGAACAATGCTGAACAGCGCCTCCTTGACGCGGTCCGGAGTCGGCCGGACCGCATCACCCGCGCATACGGAAAGCTTTTTTCCTCTGGCGGAACCGGTAATGACTCTCATAGATCCTCCACCTCGATCCGACTTATTTTTTTATTATCCCATGAACCGGCTCGTCTGTCAATGCAGTTCGCACAGGTTCTTCCGGATGAAACGCAAAATATACCTTTTGCGCCGCCGGTTTCGTCATGCCGGGCGCGGCGGCAAGCTCTTCAACCGCGGCGTTCCGCACTGCGGCGACGGTTTTGAAATGCTTCAGGAGCGCCCTTGCCCTCGTGGGACCGATCCCCTCAATCATCGTAAGAGAAGAAGCAATAGCCGCTTTTTTCCTCGCCTGGCGGTGATATCCAATGGCGAACCGATGCACTTCCTCCTGAATGGAGGAAACCAGCGTAAACGCGCTCCGGCTGGAATTGATGGAAATTTCACCGCCGTCTTTCGCAATGGCGCGGGTGCGGTGCCTGTCGTCTTTTACCATGCCGAATAATGGGATCCGGAGACCGGCCTCTTCCAGCACGGGACGAACGGCGGAAACCTGCCCTTTGCCCCCGTCCAGAAGGATCAGGTCCGGCAGACGGCCGAATCCTTCGCCCGTTTCTTTGTTCTTCCAATATTCTTCCACGCGGCGGGTCATCACTTCCCGCAGACTGGCATAGTCGTCCTGCCCCGTGACAGAACGGATTTTAAATTTGCGGTAGGCAGACCGAAGGGGCCTTCCGTTTTCAAACACAACCATGCCCGCAACGTTTTCCCCGCCGGCCAGATTGGAAATATCATAGGACTCAATATAGGCGGGCGGCTCGGAAAGCCCGAGCAGACGGGCAAGCTCATCCAGCGCGGAGGCTTCCCTTCCGGTCCGGCCCATGGTCTGGGCGAGCTGTTCCGCCGCGTTGCTGCGGCACATTTCGACCAGCCGCGCCTGCTCCCCCTTTTGAGGGACCGTGACCGTTACCTTTCTGCCCGCCTTTTCCGTCAGCCATTGGGAAATCAGCTCGGCGTTTTCCACAGGACCGTCCAGCGCAATGCGGGGCGGGATCCGGCTGCGCATGGAATAGTACCGCTCCAGGAATTCGCTTCGCGCCTCTTTTGCGCCTCCGGTTTCCCCCATCAGAAAGGTTTCCCTGTCGCACAGCCTTCCATTCTGAAACCGGAACACTTCGAAGCAGCTTTTTTCCGCGCTTTGCGTCAGCGCGACGACATCCTGCTCCTTTACGCGGGAGGCGACGACCTTTTGCCTGTCGCTCATTTTCCGGATCGCCGCGATCCGGTCCCGCAGGCGGGCGGCGCGTTCAAATTCAAGACGCTCCGCCGCCTCGTTCATCTTTTCCGTCAGGGCGCGTATGCTTTTCGCGCTGCCGCCGCGCAAAAATTCCAGGGCCTCCGCCACAAATTCCCGGTACTCCGCCTCGCTGACTTTCCCGCGGCAGGGCGCGCAGCATTGCTTGATGTAGTAGTACAGGCAGGGACGGCCCTTGCCGATTTCCTGCGGGAATTTTCTTGTGCAGGACGGCAGACGGAAGATCTTGAGCGCCTCGTCCACCGACTGTTTCACAGACCAGGAACTGACGTACGGCCCGATGTACTCCGCGCCGTCGTCCGCGATCTGCTTCGCTTCCGAGATTCTCGGCCATGGGCCGGAACTGACGCGGATGTAATGATAGCCCTTGTCGTCCTTGAGCAGGATATTGTATTTCGGCGAATGCTGCTTGATGAGGCTGCATTCCAGCACCAGGGCCTCAAATTCGCTGTCCGTCAGGATATATTCAAAAGTATCGACGCTGGCAACCATGCGGCGCACCTTGGCGTCGTGATTTTTTTCGGAGCCGAAATACTGGCTGACCCGGTTTTTCAGCGCCTTGGCCTTGCCGATATAAATAATTTTACCTGACTTATCATGCATCAGGTAGACGCCCGGGCTCAGCGGCAGGCGCATGGCGCGGGCCCTGAGTTCCTTTTTATGTTTTTCCTGATCGGTCGGCATGCCCGCACCTCCTTTTTCGGTTCCTCCGGACCAATACGCACATGAATTACAGAATGGTTTTTTGCATACAGACTGAATCGGCCATATTTTTGTATGGCCCGTAGTTGTCAATCATTTCAAATCCTGTTTTTTGATACAGCCCCATCGCAGCCTTCAGCGGTTTTCCAGTTTCCAAAATAAGGCTATGATATCCCTTTTCCTTTGCTTTTTTCTCAAGAGCAGATAGTAACAGTATGGATATGCCTTTGCCTCGGTACTCTTCGCGGAGGAAAACACGCTTTACCTCGGCAACGCCCGCTTTATAATACTTAAGGCCCGCACAAGCTATGGGTAACACACCATCATAAACCAGTACAACGTCATGAATCTTTTCTAATGTGTTATATTGTGCATACTGGTTGCGCTGTTTTTCTCCCCCGACAATTTCATTTAGATAATCGTCCAGCATTTCACATAACAGAATGAAATCTTTATTTCTCCCATCCGCATATTTAAATTCCATTGTTCCTCTCCCTTTGACGTTATCAAGCAGCAAAACAGGTACGGTTTAACAGTTTTTCTTACGTATTTTCCCATACAAGTCGGCATTAGGACTGGAAAAGGCCCAACTTTCGCCAAACCGATCCGGTCGGCAGAATAAGGCTCTGCATACAAAAAAGGCACCGCACTCCAGCGGCGCCATGACGTTGCAACTGCTTATTCAGAAAAACCGGACTGCACCAGCTGAACCAAACCGTCCACAGCTTCCTGCTCATCCGCCCCGTCCGCAATAATCCTGATGTTTGTTCCGCCGACGATTCCGAGAGAAAGGACCCCCAGCAGGCTTTTCGCGTTAACGCGCCTCTCCTCTTTCTCCACCCAAATGGAAGACTTATACTCATTTGCCTTTTGAATGAAAAAAGTGGCCGGACGGGCGTGCAGACCCACCTGGTTCTGAACCAGAACTTCTTTTACATACATTCTAAATCCACTCCTACACAAAATATCCGAATGCACTCCGGACAGCAGAACACTTCCAATAGTTATCCTTATTATATCACGTTTGGACGAGCCGTCAACGCAATTGAAAAACTTTGGATTGATTGCCCATTGCAGCGTGCCGGGCTGGAACTCCTTTGTGCAATATAACGTAATTGTTGAAAGTTTTTGTTCTGTCTGCCGATTTCCGCATCCGAGCATGTTCAAAAGTAACGGCGGATGCCGGAAATTCCACCACAACACGGACACAAAACGTTCGCGCGAATATGCTCTCATATTTTATGCAGAAGAATTTACAATGTTTCTCCGGCGCCAGATCCGGAGACGGACTGCAAAAATTCCCGATCCTCCCCCGTCAGATCCGCGGAAGAAAGAAGCTCCGGACGTCTGACCGCCGTTCTTGCAAGCGATTGTTCGCGCCGCCAACGGCGGACCCTCTCGTGGTCCCCGCTGAGCAGGACCTCCGGGACCCGGCGGCCCCGCCAGTCCGCCGGACGGGTGTACTGCGGATACTCCAAAAGAGAATGGAAATGACTCTCTTCCGTGTAGCATTCGACGTCCGACAAGACACCCGGAACCATGCGGCAAACGGCATCGGCCAGCAAAAGGGCGGGCAGTTCCCCTCCGGTCACAACGTAGTCCCCGGCGGAGATCTCCTCATCGGCATAGGCCTCCAGCACACGCTCGTCCACCCCTTCGTAGTGCCCGCAGAGCAGCACCAGTCCATCCAGTTCCGAAAGCTCGCGGACCCGGTTTTGCGTCAGGGTTTTCCCTTGAGGAGAAAGATAGACGGTGTGCGGTTTTTTGCCCAGATGCGCGATCAGGTCGTCCATGCACAGGGCGATCGGCTCCGCTTTCAGCAGCATTCCCATCCCGCCGCCGAACGGGGAATCATCGACCGTGCTGTGCTTGTCCAGCGCATAATCCCGGATCTGGTGGCAGCAAACCTGCACCGCGCCCTTTTTGCGCGCCCTCCCTATGATGCTCTCCGCCATGACGGTTTCGCACATTTCAGGGAACAGCGTCAGCAGATCAATCCTCATCGTCAAAAATCCCCTTGATTGGCCGGATCATCATTTTTCCCTTCCCCAGATCAATTTCCCGAATGAACTCCGGAACCGCCGGGATCAGATAATTTCTATGGTCCTGAGCGGTAATCTGGTAGACGTCGTTGGCACCCGTGCGCATCACGCAGGTCAGCGCGCCGTAATACAGAAATGTGTCGGCATCGTAGACATCCAGCCCGATCAGGTCCTGCATGAAATAGCGGCCATCGGGGAGCGATACGTCATTCCGGTCCAGGTACAGGACCCTGTTCCGGTACGTATCCGCTTTTTCGACGGAGTCCACCCCTTCCAGCACCATGAGAAGGAGCTGTTTGTGCACGCGCGAGGAAATCACCCTGACCGGAATTTCCCCTTTGTCCAGATACAGGTTGGAAAATCGCATCAGAAATTCGGCGGAATCGCACCATGGCTGAACGCGGAGTTCTCCCTTCACGCCGTGCGTGCCCACGATTTTTCCGGCCTCCAGAAATTTCTTTTGCATAACTCCTCCCAAAATAAAAATTTATGTTTTTCTGATATGGAACAGCGCCTCTTTTTCCATTGCCTTCATCAATCCGTACAGCAACAGGATATCGATGGGCAAAAGGATCAGATTTGTCACAATGCGGGCGGACAAAACGGCAAAAAAAGCTTTTGAGTACAAGATAGAAAGCCAAAGCGGAGTCAAAAGAAGACTGGTCGCAATCGTGACGGCTGTTTTAGCCAGAAATGCTTTCAAAAGCGTGACATGCTTTTGATAAAGGAATATGCCATATAAAAAACCTGAAACAAATCCATTGATAGTAAACCCCGGAAAATACGGTCCCGTCGGGCTGATAAAATAGGACACGATATCTCCCAGCGCGCCGACCGCCCCGCCCGCCACTGGGCCGAACAGCATGCCTGCCGCCGCCACGGGAAGGAAGGAAAAACCGATCTTCAAAATCGGCGATACATTGAGGGTAAACATACCGAGGACCACTTCAAGCGCAAGAAGCATGCCGCACCCGGCAAGCAGCAGGACACCCGTGTGTTTTTGAGTCAGTTTGGCGGAGTTAAAAAAATTCTTCAAAGAAAAGACCTCCTTTTGTATTCACGCTACATAAAGGAGGTTTCCCCCAAACTATGTAGCAGCGGGATGCGGACTCTGCATCGCAAGTTTCCTTTTCGTCCGTCCGGCAACTCCCTGTCCGGTCGGCACTTAACGCGCAAAATCCTACTCTGCATTTTAAAAATCTGGATCAGTCGATTTCGACGGCCACCTTGCTGCCGTCCCGGGTAGCGGCGGCCCTCATTACGACGCGGATTGCCTTCGCGATCCGGCCCTGCCTGCCAATCACCCGGCCCATGTCGTTTTCCGCGACATGGAGATGATACACGACCGTTCCGTCCTCGGATGGTTCGTCAGCATCCACGCTGACAAGTTCCGGGGCCTCAACAAGGCCCTGGGCAATGGATAACAGCAGTTCCTTCATGGCAGCCACTCCTCCGTTTCTTAAAGCACGCCGTGCTTTTTAAACAGAACCTTAACGGTGTCGGTGGGCTGTGCGCCGTTGGCGATCCAGGCCTTGGCCTTCTCGGCGTCAACCTTCACGACGGACGGCTCTTCCAGCGGATTGTAATACCCGATTTCCTCGATAAAACGGCCGTCGCGCGGGAAGCGGGAATCCGCCACCACGATGCGGTAGAACGGAGCCTTTTTGGCGCCCATTCTGCGAAGTCTGATTTTCACTGACATTTGTTTCACCTCCACGAACCTTGCATGTATCTTCACCGGCCCGAAAGCCGGATGAATTCCACTTAAAACGGCAGTCCCATGCCGGCAAAGCGCCGGCGCGCGCCCTTCTTTTTGAATTGTTTCATCAGCTTCCGCGTCTGCTCAAACTGTTTTAAAAGCCGGTTGACGTCTTCCACCTTCATGCCGCTCCCCGCAGCGATGCGCCTTTTGCGCGACGGATTCATCAGTTCGGGCTTTTCCCGCTCCTGCGGCGTCATGGACAGCAAAATCGCCTCCGTACGGTCAATCTGGCGGTCGTCGATCTGCACGTCCTTGATTTGCTGGCCCAGGCCCGGCATCTTGCTGATGACGTCCTGGATCGGACCCATCTTCTTCATCTGGCGGATCTGGTCGAGCAGATCATTCAGATCCATCCGGTTCTGCATCATCTTTTCGGCCGCCTTTTGCGCGGCCTTCTGATCGAGATTCTTTTGGGCGTCTTCGATCAGCGTGAGAACGTCTCCCATCCCAAGGATGCGGGATGCCATGCGGTCGGGGTGAAAAACTTCCAAATCGGAAAGTTTTTCACCCGTCCCGGCGAATTTGATCGGCCGGCCGGTCACGGCCCGGACCGACAGCGCGGCGCCGCCTCTCGCGTCGCCGTCCAGCTTGGTGAGGACGACGCCCGTGATATCGAGCAGCTCATGGAACGACTTCGCCACATTGACCGCTTCCTGTCCGGTCATGGCATCCACGACCAGCAGGATATCGGTGGGAGACACGGCTTCCTTGATCCGGCGCAGCTCGTCCATCAGCGCCTCGTCGATCTGCAGGCGGCCGGCGGTATCGATCAGCACAAAATCGTTGCCGTAATCCCTCGCATGTTTGACGGCCTCCCGGCTGATTTTCACCGGATCGCCGGCACCCTGCTCAAAGACGGGGACTTCCGCCTGGCCGCCGAGGACCTGCAGCTGCTGGATCGCGGCGGGCCGGTACACGTCGCACGCAACCAGCAGAGGGCGGTGGCCCTGATTTTTCAGCATCAGCGCCAGCTTCGCGGCATGGGTCGTCTTGCCGGAACCCTGAAGGCCGCAGAACAATACCACCGCCGGCGGAGAAGACGGGCTGTTGAGGCGGGCCTCCCCGCCTCCCATCAAAGCCGTCAGTTCTTCGTTGACGATTTTGATGACCATCTGGGCCGGCGTCAGGCTTTCCATGACCTCGTTTCCGACGGCACGCTCGCTCACCTTCGCGACAAAGTCCTTCGCCACTTTGTAGCTGACATCCGCCTCCAGAAGGGCCAGGCGGACTTCCCGCATGGCTTCCTTCACGTCGGACTCGCTGAGTTTGCCCTTGGAACGCAGGCGTTTGAACGCCGCCGAAAGCTTTTCCGAGAGATTTTCAAACGCCAAGACAGTTCCTCCTATTCGCAGAGCCGGCGGGTAATTTCAAGAATCTGCTTTGCGCTTTCATCAATCTCCCGCGCGTAAATGTAATGTTCATTGTAATCCCGGATACGGTTCGCCGCCTCTTCGATTCTCTGAAAACCGTCCATCATTTCGCGGAACCTGCGGGCAAGGCCGAGCTTTTGCTCCATTTCCAGAAGCTGTTCTTCGGCGCGCTTGACAAAATCACGCACGCCCTGCCGGGTGATCCCCTCATTTTCCGCAATTTCGGAAAGGGACAGATCGTCATCGTAATAATACTCGACGATTCGCCTCTGCTTTTCCGTCAGCATCGAGCCGTAAAAGTCAAGCAGAAGCGAAATTTTCAAATCCTTCGCCATCCGACCGCCTCCGTTGCGGTGTAAAGTCATTTTCTTTACAGTAAGGGATTATACTATAAAAACGAAGGGCTGTCAAGGGGAATTTCACCCGTTCAGCCCCAACTTCAACTGGAATTTTAAAAGAAAAAGCCGATCCTGCAATTTTAACTCCGTCATTCTGAGTTGTACGGCCGCGCCGGCATAATCGGCCCGGAACAGAGAAGACGTATCGCAGAGCAGAGTGTTTCCCTGCCGGGAGAGCACGGACGGCAGCCTGCTTTCCATCAGGTTCATGGCCATTCCCACCGGAACCGGAAGACGGCCGACATGGACCGAATTGACGTCAAATTTCATCTGGTCCGCCGCGCTGTCGAAAGAGGGTGTGAGGTTCATCACAACGCCGAACGTTTTTCCCCTGTAAGCAACAGGGGCATAGACATCCGCAGTGCCGTCCTCCTTTGCCGTGACGGAAAGTGCCGAAAGCCCGGATCTGGATTTCACATCCGCATTTTTTTGGATCAGGGAATTCAGCCAGCCGGCGACTTCCTCCGGCGTCAGGCTGACTTCTTTGCCGGAAACAGAAGCCGCAACCACCTTGGAAACCGCGGAATCCGACGGCTGCGGCATGGACTTTCCGGCATTCGGGTCGCTGAACAGCATCCAGCTCAGGACGCACAGAGCCGCGAGAAACACGACAAGGACCGAAAGGACCGCTGTCAGGAGACGCGTCCCGGAATTTTTACCCTGCATATGCTTTGGATACATTTTATTTTTCTCCTTCAATTCGGATTCAGAACAGCAGGACCAACATGCCGGCGGCGGCAATGGTTTTCGGCGAAACCAACCGCGAACACGGCCCGGGACATAGCTTTCCCCTTTGCCGCCATCTTATTTCAATTCCACAATCGTCACGCCGGACTCTCCCTCGCCGAACGTGCCGAGCCGGAAGCTTTTCACGCTCGGATGGTTTTTCAGATGCTGCTGCACCGCCGCTCTCAGCGTCCCCGTTCCTTTTCCGTGAATCACCGTCAGCTGATCGACGCCGCTGAGCAGCGCGGAGTCGAGGAAGCGGTCCAGATTCAGCACCGCCTCGTCCGCCGCCTGGCCGCGCAGATCGCATTCCGTCGTCACTTTCGCGGTCGCCCGGGACGTCACATTCCGGGTAATTCCCCGGATCGGGGCACGGTGCGCTTTCTCCTCCAACAGCCGGAGGTTGGATACCGGGACCCGCGTCTGAAGGATCCCGGCCTGAATCAGCGCCTCTCCCGATTCTCCTTCGGGCGGGCGGATCACCGTGCCTTTTTTGTCGATGTCGAAAATCAGGACGGAGTCCCCGGCTTTCAGCGGGCGCGGAAGAGCATAGTCTCCGCTCTCCTTTTCCCGCACCGGGTCCGCTCCGCTTTCCAGAACTCGCATGCCGGCCTTCAGCCTCGCCTTCTGCTCGGCGGTCAGCATTTTATTCTTCTGCTTTTTTATTTCTTCCAGCTCGCCGATCAGGGAATCGGCCTGCGCCCTGGTCCGCGCGACCAGTTGAGCGGCCTTTTCTCTCGCTTTTTCCAGTTCCCCGTCCGCTTCCCTTTGGACGCGCTCCAGCTTTTCCTCCGCCTCGCGGCGCATTTCCTCGGCCCGTGTCCGGGCCAGCCGCGCCTCTTCCCGCTCGGCGTCCAGTTTCTGACGGCTCGATTCCAGGTCCTGCACCACATCCTCGAATCTTGTGTTTTCCTGTGAAACGAGGTCTTTCGCCCTCTCCACAACCGAGCCGTCCATTCCGAGCCGGAGAGAAATGGCAAACGCGTTGGAGCGTCCCGGTACGCCGGTCAGCAGCCGGTAGGTCGGCCGCAGGGTCTCGACGTCGAATTCGCAGGAGGCGTTTTCGACCCCGGGCGTCTGGAGAGCGTAGGCTTTCAGCTCCGCGTAGTGCGTGGTGGCCGCGATTTTCGCCCCCTTCGCGCGCAGGGATTCGAGGATCGCCTCCGCAAGCGCCGCCCCTTCCACGGGGTCCGTTCCCGCGCCGAGCTCGTCGAGAAGGATCAGGCTGTCCGGCCCGGCCTGCTTCATAATCTGTATGATATTGGTCATATGGGCGGAAAAGGTCGAGAGCGACTGTTCGATGCTCTGTTCGTCGCCGATGTCCGCAAGCACCTGCCTGAACACAGACAGCTCGCTGTTTTCCGCCGCAGGAATCATCAGCCCGCACATGGCCATCAGGGTCAGGAGCCCGACCGTTTTCAGGGACACGGTTTTGCCGCCCGTGTTCGGCCCCGTGATCACAAGGGTGTCGAATCCCGCGCCAAGCTCAATGTCCGTCGGAACGACGGCCGCGGGGTCGATCAGCGGATGGCGCGCCCTTTTCAGCACGATCCGGCCGCTGTCGTTGATCTTCGGGGGCGTCGCTTTCATCCGGTAGGCGAGATCCGCCTTTGCGAAAATCACATTGAGCTCCACCGCCGTTTGATAACCGCGGACGATGGTGTCCGCGAAATTTCCGGTCTCTCCGGACAGTTCCAACAGAATGCGTTCGATCTCCTTCTGTTCCTCCGATTGGAGCACCCGAACCTGGTTGTTCATCTCCACGGCGCTCAGCGGTTCCACAAACAGGGTGGAACCGCTGGCGGACGTATCGTGCACCAATCCCGGCACCTCGTTTTTGTACTCCGCCCGCACGGGGACGACGAACCGTCCCCCGCGGATGGTGACGATCGGGTCCTGCAGATATTTCTGGTAGGACGCGGACCGCGTCATCTTGTCGAGAACCTCACGCGCCTTGGAAGACGCGGTGCGGATCTTCCGCCGGATCGCCTGCAGAGCCTGCGAAGCGCCGTCCGCCATCTCCTCCTCCGAGAGGATCGCGCCGTTGATGCGGGCCTCCAGATACTGGTTCGGCATCAGCATGGAGAAACGGTCGTCCAGGCAGCTTCTGACCCCCTCGCTTTTGCGCCGCCAGTCCGCAACGGCCCGCAGCGTGCGCAGCAGGCCGGAAACTCTCAGCAGCTCCGCCATGGTCAGCATCCCGCCGGCCTGCGCCCGGCGCAGGGAATTGGTCACGTTCGTAAGGCCGCCGAACGGCGGCGCACCGAAACGGGCCATCATCACATAGGCATCATCGGTCTCCCGAAGAAGCCTTCCGACTTCTTCGGGAGATGTCGACGGCGATAGATTTTCCGCAATCTGCGCGGCGTCGCCGCAAGCTGTGCGGGACGCCAGCAATTTCAATATTTTGTCGAGCTCCAGAGCCCGCGCGTGTTTTTGCAATCCTGTTTCAGGCATGTGTTCTTTCCTTCCCAATTTGTCATCCGTCGAACCGGCAGCCGCTTTCCTGAAGAGCGGCGGCGCAACGTAATCTTTCCCTCTTCATTAATATGTAATCCGTAAAATCGCCCGCCACCCTTTCCAGGTTCATTTCAAGCCTTCCAAAAGTTTTTCATAACAGATAAAAGCTCCCTTGCGGAACGTTACGGTTCCGGCCCTTTGGTATCCGGCGGACTCATATAACCGGATCGCCTGCGGATTTTTCACGAAAGCATCCAGCCGTATACAGCGATATCCGCGCGAGAGGGCAAACCGTTCGGCGGCTTTCAGAGTCCGCGAGCCCATTCCCCCGCCCTGCGCTCCCGCGCTCACGCAAAGGCGGTGGATCACGCCGGGCGGACCCGCTCTGCAAATCCGCCAGCCAACCGACTCATATTCCGGCGATTGCTCCGCGTTTACCGCAACGGCGGAAACCGGCTTTCCGTCTTCCACAAGCAGCAGCATGTCTCGATTTTCAACATCCGCAGACAGCATTTTTCCGTCGGGATAAATCTCATCCCACTGGTCGATCCCCTCATCGCGCATTTTCTGGATTGCCCCGGCGTAAAGCGCGAGAATATCCTTAAGATCCGATCGGTCCGCCGTCCGAATGCTCAACTTCTCGGAATGTTCCATGTTTTTATCCTTTCCACCCTGTTTCTCCCGCCGTTGCATGGTAAAAATCCAAAGTGGCAAATCCGCGCCCCAGCGTGCTGAGCACATAGGCTTCCGCCGCCCGCGCCAGCTCTTCCGTCCCCTGCCGCGACAGGGAAAAGGAAAACGCCTTGCCCGGCTCGGCGTAAATCGTATGGCGCAGCCCGGCCATGGCTCCGCGTCCCAGCCGGATCGACGGCTCGCCCTGCGGGCAGCCGCATTCATTACAGACAATCCGGCCGGAAACCGGCAGAAACCACATCGGGTCGGACCCGAATTTTCCGCACTCCGCACATCCGACAAGATCCGGCTGATAGCCGGACAAAGCGAGCATGCGCATTTCCACGACCGCTTTGACAATGCCGTTCGGCCGGTCTCCCCGGCCCAGCAGATAAAGCGCGTTGAGAACCAGGCTTAGATACTCCTCCGCCGGCGCGTCCTGCGGGGCCAGGGCGATCGAAAGCTCGCAGAAATACTGCGCAAGCGAAAGGCGCCCGATATCCTTGCGGAGGTCAAAAAAAACCTCGATCGGCCGGGCGTCATCAATTATGTATTTGTCCCGCCCCTCAAAGATGGTGAAGCGGGAATAACTGAACAGCCGCGTGGCGGAAAGCCTGCCGTCTTTGGCCCGCCCGGGCCGCTGAACAAAAGCTCGCAGAATTCCTTTTCGCTTTGTCAGAATGGTAATCAGCCGGTCACTGTCACCCACGCATTTCTCCGTGATAACCAATCCCTCGGCATCCGTTCTCATCCCGGTCCTCCTTCATCTGGCTCTCCCGGTCCACCTGCCGCAACTGGCTGTAGATCAAATAGTCCTTGACACTTCCCGTATGTTTGAAACTGTCCCATGCCGTATTCTTATCCAAGATTACCGCTCCTTTTATAAGATACTGTTTAAAGTATTTGCCTTTCACAGGCATCTATGAGCGGTAAATAAATGAATTTATCCCATAAAATGACACAATTTTCACAGAAAATATGCTTGGCCGAAAGTTGCCGTCATGCGTCGAATCCAGAAGCGTCGTACCCCATGACCCTGAGCGCCGACTGCTGATTGCGCCAGTTTTCCTTGACTTTGACCCACAGCTTCAGATTGACCCTGCATCCGAAAAACTGTTCCATGTCCCTTCGCGCAAGAGTCCCTACCTGCTTGAGCATAGCGCCGCTTTTCCCGATAATAATCGCTTTATGAGCCTCCCTTTCACAGTAGATGGTCGCGAAAATATCCGTTATATCGCCGCCGGAGGCCCGTTCCGACATGTGCTCGACCACGACGCCGATGCCGTGCGGGATCTCGGCGCTCAAAAGGCGCAGCAGTTTTTCCCTGACGATTTCGGAGGCGATGACGCGCTCCGGCTGATCGGTCAGCGTGTCGTCGTCAAAAAAATGCCCTCCGGGTTCCGCAAGATTGGAAAGCTCCTGTTTCAGTTCCTCGATTCCGCTGCCAGTCCTGGCGGAAACGGGAACGACCGCCTCAAAATCGTAAAGCCTGCTCACACTCGCAATCTGTTCCATCAAACCGCTCTTGTCCCGCAGCAGGTCAATCTTATTGATGGCCAGCACCGCCGGCATGTTCTGCGACCGGAACCGGTCGATTAGCTCCTGCGCGGACCGGGAAATCTTTTTCCCCGCCTCGATCACCAGAAGGCAGGTATCCACGCCGGAAACGGACTCCACGACGGAACGCACCATGTATTCTCCCAGACGGTTGCGCGGCTGAAGCAGCCCGGGCGTATCGATAAAAACAAGCTGTGTCTCCCCTTCGGTCAGCACGCCCATGATGCGCGTGCGGGTCGTCTGCGGCTTACGCGAAACGATCGACACTTTCTGCCCGAGCATGGAATTCAAAAGCGAGGATTTTCCGACATTCGGGCGCCCGACGATGGCGATAAACGCAGATTTATTCTTCTCCTGGTCTGACAAAACAATCTCTCCCTATTTCCCATTTTTCCTTTTTCTTAAATGGTCCCGGATTCCGAGCGGCCCCAGCGCAATATAAAAGACAGCCGCCGCCGTGGCGGCCAGCAGCAGCGCAAGAAGGAGCGGATCAGCCAGAAAATACCGCAGAATCCCGCAGAAAACGGCGGGTCTCCAGAACAGGCAGAGACCGACCGCGACCGCGAAAACGGCATTGATCAAAACCGCGCCGGACGCCATGTCTTTGACAATGCGCACAACCGGATTAAAGCTCGCCGCGTTGAAATCGGAAAGCTCTTCCGCCACCGTATTGAACAGTTCCGCCGCAATCACCTGGGCAAAAGTCAGAAAAAGCACTGCGTATTCGGCCCGTGTCAGGTGAAAAAAAAACGAAAATACAAACACATACAGCGCTGTTGCCGTGTGTATCCGCATATTTCGTTCTGTATTAATGCAGTAGATAATCCCTCGGAACGCATACCGAAAGCTCTTTAAAAAGCGCAATCCTATTCCTCATCCTCATCCAGAACGTAACTGCTTGTACTTGGCAGTCCGAGCTGAACCATGACTTCCTCTTCTTTTTCCCGCATGCGCACGCGCGCAATGCCGCCTTCCTCATGGTCGTATCCCAAAAGATGGAGCATGGAATGAGCCGTCAGATACCCGACCTCCCGCTCCAGCGAATGGCCGTAACGCTCGGCCTGCTCCACCGCTTTCTCCATGGAAATGACGATGTCCCCAAGGATCTTGGCGCCTGTGGTGTGGTTGACATCGTAAACCCCGTTTTCTCCCATGGGAAAGGATAGTACGTCCGTTGGGATGTCCTTTTTCCGATACTGGGCATTCAGCTTCTGAATCTGACCGTTGTCAACAAAGATCACGCTGATCTCCGCCGGTCCCTCGAACTTTTCCAGCTTCAGCACGGCGTTGCAGCAGCGCCGCACCAACATGCGCAGCCCGGTCGGTATTTTTACCGCCTTTTGCTTATTGTCAATAATAACCCTGATTTTTTCCACTCTTATCGCCCCGCTTCTTCATTTTTCTCATATGCTTTGATAATGTCCTGCACCAAACGATGCCGGACGACATCCTTTTCTGAAAACCGGACCTGCGCGATATCGTCGATGCCCTTTAAAATATGAAGGACGTCGCGAAGGCCGGATCTTCTTCCGTCCGGCAGATCAATCTGAGTGATATCGCCGGTGATGACCATCTTGGAATTAAATCCAAGTCTTGTCAGAAACATTTTCATCTGTTCCGGCGTCGTATTCTGCGCTTCGTCCAGAATGATGAAGCTGTCGTCCAGCGTCCTCCCCCGCATATAGGCAAGAGGCGCCACCTCGATGTTGCCGCGTTCCACATATTTCTGGTAGGTCTCCGCTCCCAGCATATCGAACAGCGCGTCGTAGAGAGGGCGCAGATACGGGTCCACCTTCTGCTGCAGGTCCCCGGGCAGAAAGCCCAGCTTTTCCCCGGCCTCCACGGCCGGACGGGTCAGGATGATCCGATTGGCCTCCTGCGCCCTGAACGCCGTGACGGCGAGCGCCACGGCCAGATAGGTCTTCCCGGTTCCCGCCGGGCCGACGCCGATCGTGATCGTGTGGCTCTGAATCGCCTGGCAATAACGCTTCTGGCCCAGCGTCTTGGCTTTGACCGGTTTGCCCTTGGAGGTGATGCAGATGCAGTCCCCGGCAAGGGCCTCAATCTTGCTTTCGCTTCCTTCGTTTACAAGGGAGATGCAATAGCGGACGTTCTGCTCGCTCAACGCCTCCCCCCGGTTGATCAAAGTCAGAAGGCTCTCGATCGCGCGGACCGCCTTTCCCACGCCGTCCGGCTCCCCGGAGACCTTCAGCTCGCTCCCCCGGTAGACGATCGAAACTCCATACTCCTGTTCAATGATCCGGATATTTTCGTCAAAACTGCCGAAAAGCGCGACCGCCTGCTCCATGCGGTCTATATTGATTCTCTGTTCAAACATCCTATCACCTAAAACCCCGGCACTCAAATTTTCGCCGGATAGATTTTAGATTATTATAGCACAATTATAGGATTTCGTCACCATAAAATATACAAAAATAACCTATGATTTTATTAATATTTCCGACTCTTCCGCAATATTTTCCTCGCATTTTAAAGTAGCGGAATAAATCAGCACATTATTTTCCGTCCTGTTCGACGCGTTAACGCTTAAAACCTTCGTGCCGTCCGGCAAATTTTTTTCGTATCCGGAAAGTTTTTCCTCCGCCTGCCCGATTGCCTGCCGGGGGGAAATCACAACGGGCAAGGTGCGCACGCCGCTCCAGTCCTCCTCATACAGGCTGACCGGCAAAAGGGTTCCAAAAAGCCTCAAATCGGTCTGCGTTCCCGCGACCTCGTAATCCCCTTTCGGCTTGCCTTCAAACGTCAGAGGAAAGACCGCCCCGAACAACCGCAGGCTTTTGCGGACGACCCGGTTTCCCGTCGGTTCGCGGACATTCTGCGCGAGCGGAATCCGGATTTCGCAGGAGCGCGAAGTCTCCGCGACGATTTCCGCCGACGCGTGAACAAGCGTGGTCCCCCCGGAGGCGTCTTCGACCACGCCACTGACCAAAAGCTGCCCCTGCGCAACGGCGTCTCCCTTTTTCACCTGCGCCGTCCCCCCGTAGACACGTATCGCAACGACCTGGCCCGTAGCCGACGCCACTATATTGCAGGCCCCGTTTTGTTTCACAATCTCCGGCTTTTCCGTCTTTTCCCTGATGCAGACCTGCATGGTGCAGCCCTGCGTGTTAATCGTCATCCACCGGATCTTCGGAAACATCAGCATCAGTTTTTGCTCCACCTTTTTCGTGTCGACCTCCGAGATCCTCACCCCCGGGGAAAGCCCGTTTTCGGAAAGCGCCGAAAGAATCGCGCGCGAATCAAGCGTGGTGTTTCCCGTCACGTCGATGCACCAGACGCGCAGCGACAGAAGAATAAGGATCGCCGCAAACGCGGCGGCACCGTATAGAATTCCGCGGTGAGTCCGCGTTCTGCGAATGAGGAACGGCAGGCCGTGCCGCCCCTTGACCCGAAGCCGGCACCCGGCCTTGCGGGCAAAGGGGCGCAGGTTCCGGTACATGCCGGAAGAGACGCAGGCGCCGCTGGCTCTGCGCGAGGTGATATTCCAAAGGACGACGCCGGATCTGGCGCAATAGTTGAAAAAGCGCTCCGGGCTTCCCCCGATCACCGAAAAACGGACATAGCCCAGAATCCACCGGATGATTTTCAGCGATAACATCTCAGCACCTCAGACCAGAAATTCGATTCCGGTAAAATAGCCCGTTACCACCAGCGAATCAGCGGTGAGGCATTTGATGACGAGGCCCCTTCCGGTAAAGCGGACCACCAGCTTGCCCGTACGGATGCGGACGACATCCGTATCGTACTCCAGGACGCCGCTGCATCCGTCCACCACCGCTTCCGTATTCCCGTTTATTTCCATATGGGTCGGCATGTTGAGTCCGGCGCGATTCAGCAGACTGATTTTTTTTGCCAAAATGAATCCCCCGCTCCCATCGTGATTACACCTAATGCTATGCTGGAGCAGGGGTAAATATCCGCGGGAGGACATATACATAAAGGGATGGGAGGGATTCTTTGCCATGAAGTTCAGAACCGGAACGCTCCTTCTGGCCGTGCTGGCTGCCGCATGCTCGCTGCTGATTTTTCCCGTGCAGGCGGCGCAGGGCGCAAAAAACGGGATCGGTTATTGCCTTGAAGTCCTGATTCCATCACTTTATCCATTTATGGTTCTTTCCGTTTTCGTGGTGAAAAGCGGCCTGGCCCACAAAGTCGGAGGCCGCCTGGAAGGATTCACGCAAAATGTGTTCCGGCTGCCGGGCAGCGCGGCTCCGACCATCCTGATGAGCGTCATCGGCGGATATCCCGCCGGGGCGCGTTCCATCGCAGCCCTTTACGAAGACGGAGAGATCACCCAGCGCCAGGCGGAGCGGATGCTGGGCTTCTGCGTCAACGCCGGCCCGTCCTTCGTAATTACAGCCGTCGGAGCCGGATTTCTGAAAAGCCCGCGCGCGGGAGCCATCCTGTTCGCCGCCCAGGTGATCGTCTTCCTGCTGCTCGGCGTCGGGTGCGGTCTGTCCGCAAAGAGGGAAACTCCCACGCATGGGAAAGAGGAAACAAGGGAAACCGGCGTGTCTCAGGCGCTGATTCTGTCCGCAGCGGACGCGGCCCGCGCCATCATCAGCATGTGTTGCTTTGTGATTCTGTTCGCGGCGCTGATGAACCTGGTGAGGATGTTCTGTACTGATCCGGCCCGTTCCGCGGCAGTGTCAGCCCTTCTGGAGGTAACGGGCGGATGTTCGGATCTGGCACGCCTCGGAGTTCCTCCATGGGCGGTTTCCGCCGCGATCGGCTGGGGCGGAATCTGCGTCCACTTTCAGGTTCTGTCGACCCTGACGGAATTGCAGTTCAGCAAAGTGCGCTTCGTTTTGTTCCGCCTGTTGCAGGCGTTTCTTTCCGCCGCTGTTTCCTGGGGGCTGATGCTTCTGTTTCCTGATACGGAGGAGGCATTCTGCAACTTCGCGGGGCCGGTCAGCGGCGCCCTTTCCTCCACGCCGCCGGCGTCGGCGGCCCTTCTGGTCCTCTGCTCGGCGCTTCTGCTGTGCATTCCGCGCAAAAAGATGGAAATTACATCGGGGAAATGATATAATGAATGACAAAGAAGATTCGTTCATCAGACCGGAGGGGTTTTTGTGTTCGGACGGAAAAAGAAACCGCTTTTTGGAAATGAAATTACGCCGGACTGCAGCTACTGCGTTCACGGCCCCGGACCGGCGGAGGAATGCGCCTGCCGGCAATTGGGAGAAGACGAAACGCCCGCGTCCTGCCGCGCCTTTCAATACGATCCTCTCCTGCGGACTCCCTACGCGACTCCGCCGCTGAAAAAGCATGATCCAAGCGAATTTGAACTTTAAAGCGCAGCTGAAACCGCCTTCCCTTTCCATGGGGAAGGCGGTTTCAGCTTGATGGAAAAAAAGCGCTATGGAAAGATAAAATTGATATCCTCCACCACCGCTGGCTCGATCAGATGGTCCCCCGCCATATCCTCCATGATCCGGACCGCATCCTCATGCGCCATGCCCCGGCGGTACGGCCGGTCCTCCGTCAAAGCCTGATAAATATCCACACAGGCGAGAATCCTCGAATTGAAATCGAGCCGGTCCTCTATCAGGCCGTATGGATATCCGGAGCCGTTGAGCTTTTCATGGTGATTGGACGCCCATTCCGTGATATCCTCAAAACCCTTGATCATCTCAAGCACCTTTCGGGTATAAAACGGATGCGACTGAATGACGCGGAATTCCCTGCTGTCAAGCTTGCCCGGTTTGTCGAGAATTTCATTCGGCACCGCAAGTTTCCCCAAGTCGTGAAGATCGGCCGCAATCCGCATTTTCCAATAGGTCGTATCGTCAAATTCATAATATTGGCAGATCAAACCCACCTTTTCACTGATGCCCCGGGAGTGTGAGCCGGTAAACGGCGATTTTGCGTCGATAATATTGCTAAAAATCTGTGAAATGATTCGAAGGTTCTGAAAATCCAGCTCCCGGGAAACCTTCGGCAGCATGGAAGTCAGGGAATTCTGAACAAACATGTCGTCCATCCCCAGCCAGAATTCCATATGCCTGCTCATTTCCAGAAACGCTTCCCGGACGACGGGATCAAAAATGCGGGCCTCCTTGTTGACCTGCGAGATAATTTCATCCGGCGTGTAGCCGGAAGCGGACCGGATGGCCACCCGGTCCGCAAGGGAAACCACGCGGGAATACATGGGAATTTCCCTGCCGGAAACGCCGAAAAATCCACTTCCGTCATAATGCTCATGATGATATAAAATCACATTCCGTTCCCGTTTCAGAAAAGGAAATGTTGCGATATTCTTCTCGCCTTCCACGCAGTGCGTGGGGTTTGTCTCCGTGTTGAATTTCTCGCGGGAAGGAGATTCCAACAAAGCCTTCATAACGCCGTTATCATGAAGCAGCGAATAGGAAATGAGGTCAAACAGATTTTCATCCGGCATGGAGAGCGCAAGCGCAATTCTTCCGGCTATGTATGCAACCCGCATTCCGTGATTATAATTATTCCGGAGAACCCCTTTTTCCGCAAAATCCAGCGTTCTGGATAGAGAAATCAGAAGCTCGTTGACATTAATTCTCATGTTTTTCAGCATCCTAGCTAGATTTTTTATACGCAGAATTATTATAACAGTTTTTTCCTCGTGATTTTTCCATTTTAAAGATTAAACGACACTTTCACCAGGAACTAGAAAAATCCACCCGGGCAGCTGACCGCTCCGTTCCGACTCCTTCATTTTTCTATTTTATTTTCATAAACTCTGTTAATACTAACCAGCGAAAGGAGGAATTCGATGCAGCACTATGATAATCTGTACGGCTTGATTCAACAGAGCCAGGAAGCAGAGCGGTATTTCCACTCGCTCCCGAATTATGTCCGGGAAGCGATCAATCAGCGGGCGCAAAGTATCAATTCCATTGAAAGTCTCAGAGATTATGCTGAAAACCTGACAAGGGACGATGAGTAAGCTGGCGGAGCTTTCGCTCCGTCAGTTCTTTTAACATATTTCTTCTTCCGTAACGTATGCCGCTCCGAGGTGATTGCGGCATGATTCTTTCATTGAAAAAAGTTTGGCAGCTTTGCCCCCATGATTGTTTTCTTCCGGAAAATCAACCGGTCTCCCGCACTTCTGCAATTGCCTTACCTGCTCCGGGTCCTGTTTGCGGGGCATCTCCATCTGATGACTGCGATTCCGAACCGGACTTTCCTCCGGCTTGCAGCCAGAAATGATCAACCGTGTTTTGTTTTTTGAAAAGCCGTGATATAATGGGGAAAAATCATAGAATGGAGTATGGATGCCATGGAGAAAAAAACAATTCTCTTCGTTTTACCCGCCGGTTCCAAAGCTGACAAAATTCACCGGGAAAAGCTGCAGGAAACCGCCCCGAACGCTGAAATCATCTTTACGGACAGCAAAGAACTGGGACGGGATCTGATTGCCCGGGCAAATATTCTGATTGGCACGCCTCCCCGTTCCCTGCTGAAATACGCCGCCCGCCTTGAATGGTTCCAGCTGTTCAGCGCAGGGGCGGAACAATACATAGCCCCGGGTATTCTTCCCGAGGGAGTGACCCTCACCAACGCAACCGGAGCGTACGGAAAATCCATGTCCGAATATATGCTGTGTGCGGCACTCAGCCTTTTGCTGGATTTTCCGTATTACCGCGACAACCAGCGGCAGCACCTCTGGCAGGACAGAGACAGATCGAGGCATATTCTCGGCACCACGGCGCTTGTCATAGGGCTCGGAAACATCGGGAGTGAATTTGCCATGCGGTATAAAGCGCTGGGCGGAAAAGTGATCGGAATCAAACGCACGCCGGGAGAAAAGCCGGATTATCTGGACGAGCTATCCACTTCCGACCGGCTGAACGAATTTCTTCCCCGCGCGGATGTGGTGACACTGAGCCTGCCCTCCACCAGCGAAACGATGCATCTGTTCGGCAAAGACAAAATCAGTCTGATGAAACCAAGCGCCGTCCTGATCAATGTGGGCCGCGGGACGGCGGTGGACACCGACGCCCTTTCCGACGCCCTGTACGAGGGCAAAATTTACGGCGCCGCCCTCGACGTGACCGACCCGGAGCCGCTGCCCGCAGAACATCCGCTCTGGAATGCGCCGAACACCATCATTACGCCGCATATTTCCGGCGGCTGGAATGAACATGGAAATCTTGAGCGCATCTTTGAAATCATCTGTGCCAATCTTTCCCGATATTTCAGCGGCGAACCTCTGATCAACGTGGTGGATATGTCCACCGGGTACAGAAGGAACGGCTGAACATCCGCGCGATCATGGCCCGCCGGCTTTTGCCGGCGGGCCATTTGTCATTGGCAAGCATCCTATTTTTTCCTGCTTCAGGTCCTTTCCCTTTTCGGCTCCCTTCCACACGCCCGTTTCAATCAATTTCTGTGCACGGGAGGGATTTAGGAGTGAATATGCTTCCTCTAATAGAAAAAGCCAATTGCCTTTTAAAGGGCCGAAAGGAGAAATTGCATCTTTTTTGCTGCGGAAGCACGCCGAAAAATGATTGAAGAAAAAATAATAATTTGCAATGTATATTATATAAATTGATTGACAAATTATAAATGCGTGATTATAATTTATTGCAGAAAAGAGGTGGACGAAACGGACCGCAACGTTTATAGTATCGTGCTGTTGGAAGAGTTGGTCGGCGCGGTGGACCGGCTGGCCTGCGAACACGGCATGAGCAGAAGCGGAATGATCAACAGGATCCTGGCCGAATATCTCTCCTATGCGACTCCGGAAGAAAAAATCGGAGATATCTTCAGCTGCATGGAGCATTTCTTTTCTGAAGCCGAAAATTTCCAGGTCCGCTCGCGCCAGAGCGAAACCATGCTCACGGTGCGCAGCGCTCTGATGTACCGGTATCACCCAACCATACGATACGCGCTGGAGCTTTTTCGCCAAAGCGGCTCTGCCATCGGTGAACTGAGAGTTTCACTGAGGACGAAAAATCCCGGGTTGGAAGAACGGCTGACCGAATTTTTTAAATTCCGCAGCAGAATGGAAAACCGATGGCTTGAAACGTATTTCCCCTCTCAGCACGTGCCGTGCGAGATCGGCCCAGGGCGCTTTCACAGAACCTTCCTGACTCCGGCCTCGGAGCGGGACCGCGACGCGGAAGTCATTGCCAAGGCTATTTGCGACTACATTCAGGAATTCGACCGCGAACTGAAGCAGTACTGCGCCGGTTCGGAATCTCCTGTAAAAACGCAGGTGAAACTGGAGTGGGAATACCAAAACCATCTGAAAAAATCCATTATTATTTGACTGATTCGTTGGAATAGAAGGAGGCAGGCAAACATGGACACGCAGAAATTTACGCAGAAATCGCTGGAAGCAATACAGCTCGCCCAGAACATCGCAATCGAAAACAGCAACCTGCAGGTTGGACAGGAACATCTGCTGCTGTCGCTGATGACCCAGCAAAACGGGCTGATTCCGCAGCTGCTTAAAAAAATGGACATCGACACGGACGCTTTTTCGCGCGACGCAAAGGAACTGGTGGAAAAACTGCCCGGCGTGACCGGCCCCGGAAGGGAACCCGGGAAAATTTATGTTTCCGCCGGAACGGACGCCGCGCTGACCGAATCGGAGCGCATTGCAGAACGGATGAAGGATGAATATGTCTCCGTGGAACATCTGATGCTTGCGCTGATCGATCGTCCTGATCCGGACATCCGCACGATCTTCGACCGTTATGGGATCAACCGCAACTCTTTCCTTTCCGCACTTTCGACGGTGCGCGGAAACACGCGCGTGACCAGTGACAACCCGGAGGAGACCTATGATGCCCTGACCAAATATGCGCAGGATCTTGTTTCTCTTGCAAAGAATCACAAGCTGGACCCCGTCATCGGGCGGGATGAGGAAATCCGCAATGTCATCCTCATTCTATCCCGAAAAACAAAAAACAACCCCGTCCTCATCGGCGAGCCGGGCGTCGGCAAAACCGCCATTGCGGAGGGGCTGGCTCAGCGCATCGTAAGAGGAGATGTGCCGAACAGCATTAAGGATCATACCGTCTTTTCGCTGGATATGGGGGCATTGATTGCGGGAGCTAAATTCCGCGGCGAATTCGAGGAGCGCCTGAAGGCCGTCCTGAACGAAGTCAAGAAAAGCGAAGGAAAAATCATTCTTTTTATCGACGAGCTGCATACCATCGTCGGCGCGGGCAAGACCGAGGGAAGCATGGATGCCGGAAACCTCTTAAAGCCGATGCTGGCCCGCGGCGAACTGCACTGCATCGGCGCGACGACGCTCAACGAATATCATCAGTACATTGAAAAGGACGCGGCGCTGGAGCGCCGGTTCCAGCCCGTCATGGTCGAGGAGCCGACCGTGGAGGACACGATTTCCATCCTGCGCGGCCTGAAAGAACGCTATGAAGTCTTTCACGGCGTCAAGATTCAGGACCAGGCCCTGATTGCGGCTGCGGTTCTGAGCAACCGCTACATCACCGATCGCTTTCTGCCCGACAAAGCCATCGACCTGATCGACGAGGCCTGCGCGATGGTCCGCACGGAAATCGACTCCATGCCGACTGAGCTGGATGATATCTCCCGCAGAATTATGCAGAAGGAAATTGAGGAGGCCGCCCTGAAAAAGGATACCGATCCACTTTCCCAAGAGCATTTGGCGCAGATCCGGAAAGAGCTGGCGGACGACCGCTCCCTCTTTAAGGAAATGAAAGCCAAATGGGAAAATGAAAAGCAGTCCATCGGAACCGTGCGCAAGCTGCGCGAACAGATCGAGCAGGTCAACGCGGAAATCGAAAAAGCGGAACGGAATTACGACCTGAACAAGGCGGCGGAACTGAAATACGGAAAGCTGCCGGAACTCTCCAAGCAACTGAAAACCGAGGAGGAGATCGCCGAAAAAACACAGAACAACTCCGATTCGCTCCTGCACGACCGCGTCACCGAGGACGAGATTGCCCGCATCGTCGGGCGCTGGACCGGGATCCCGGTCTCCCGCCTGATGGAAAGCGAACGGGAAAAACTGCTTCGCCTGGCGGACATCCTGCATGAACGCGTGGTCGGGCAGGACGAGGCCGTCCAAAAGGTCACGGATTCCATCCTGCGTTCCCGCGCCGGGATTCAGGACCCAAACCGCCCCATCGGTTCGTTTCTGTTTCTGGGACCGACCGGAGTCGGCAAAACAGAGCTTGCCAAAGCGCTGGCGCAAACCCTGTTCGACGATGAAAAAAATATGGTCCGTATCGATATGACCGAGTATATGGAAAAGTTCTCCGTCTCCCGCCTGATCGGGGCGCCTCCGGGCTATGTCGGCTATGAGGAAGGCGGGCAGCTGACCGAGGCGGTGCGCCGCCACCCCTATTCCGTCGTCCTGTTCGATGAAGTCGAAAAGGCACATCCGGATGTCTTCAACATTCTGCTGCAGGTCCTGGACGACGGCCGAATCACCGATTCACAGGGCCGCACCGTCGATTTCAAAAATACGATCCTGATTCTGACGTCAAATCTCGGCTCCAGCCAAATTCTGGAAGGGATCGGTCCCGACGGTCAGATCAGCGAAGAAGCCAGAAATCAGGTCAATGTTCTGCTAAGGCGCCAGTTCCGCCCGGAATTCCTGAACAGGCTGGACGAAATTGTTTTTTACCGGCCCCTCACGCGTGCCGAGATCGACAAAATCGTCGATCTTCAGATCGCCGCGCTGCAAAAGCGCCTGAACAGCAGACAGCTCAGCGTTCGGCTGACGCCGGCGGCAAGAGAATTCGTCGTCAGCCGCGGGTATGATCCCGTCTACGGCGCGAGGCCGCTGAAGCGGTTTATCCAAAGCAAAGTGGAAACCCTGATCGCAAGGAAAATGATATCGTCTTCCCTCGCTCCGCAGACAGAACTGACCATCGACAGCGACGGCGAACACTTGACCGCAAACGAAAGCCGGTCATAATTTCAAGCCAATCCGATCGGGCAACGCAAAACAACAGGGACTCGGCGAAAGCCGGTCCTTTTTGTTTCAGGCACCCGCTCAAACGGTCAAGCTGAATTTCTGCACTCCCTGTTTAAAACATTTCCATTGTAAAGAAGGTGCTGAAGATACTCAAGCTGAATACGCAGCAGGTAGTCCTCTCCGATGACTCTGTCGCTGATGACAACGCTTAAAAGCAGGAGTAAAACGGCGGACTCCTCCGTATCGTGTGGAAAAGCTCCTTTTTCCAGACCCACCTGCGGGGAAGACAGGATCTTCCTGCTGAACTCATGAATAATCTGAGAGCACATTTTACTGTAATTTGGGCTGGTCAGCACCTGTATAATGAATTTTGCCTCTGCGGAAGTCTTGGAACTAAGCTGGACAAAACGGTCCATTCTGGTTTCCAAGGGCTCCCCTTCTTCTGCCAGAACCTGCAACAGCTGGCTCAATTCCTCCTCCATATAAAGCCGGACACAGTCGACGACGATTTCATCTTTGTTTTTAAAATACTGGTAAATCGACGCTTCGTTTATTTTTGCCGCGCCTGCAAGCTTTTTAATCGGAGTACGGTCAATTCCATTTTCGGAGAATGTTTGTATAAAAGACCTTAAATATTCCTTTTTTCTTTCTTCCCGGTTCATTTCATCCCCTCCATTTCATTCTTCTATTTTAACCATATGACAAAATAAATATTTTACAATTTAGAATTATAATCATATTTTTATATTTTTTTATCATTTTATTTATATTTTAATATTTTTCAAACCGATAACGAAAAAAAATGCCCAATGCGACCATTTTAGACGCATTGGGAAAGAAGATTTTATTCTTTATGACAAGCATCTCCGTCCTTCTCGCACAGGATCAGGCGAATCCGGTTAAAAAGGCGCCTGAGTTCCGCAGTATCCTCCGGCCCCAGTTTTTCCGTAATCTGATTGATCATCGACTGGCAGGATCTCGTGGACTGTTCCAGCTGCCTTGCCCCTGATTGCGAAAGACAGACCAGGATGACTCTCCGGTCTTTTCGGTCGGTGGAACGCCGGATCAAACCTTTCTTCTCCAATACCCTCACCAGTTGGGAAATGGCAGGCTTGCTCATACCGGCGGCCGAACCCAGCTCGGATATTCTGACCCCCGGCAAACTGCCGGACGGCTGGCGGTTCAGCTGATCGACCAGGTTTAAAAAAAAGATTTCCCGTGCCGTCAACCCGGTCCGCGAAGTGAAAAAAGCGCGTACTCTTCTGATTCTTCTAAAAGCTGCCAATACTTCGCAATAATCAACCGGCTCCACTGCAGCGCCTTCTTCCTGTTTTGATCAAATAACCGTCTTTTACTATTATTCACTTGTCGAAGCGATTTGTCAATCAGTGATTGAATGAGAAAATAATAAGTCCGCCTCCCCGACTGGAAAAGCGGACTTGATTCAGAATAAATTCAATCCTGTTTCAGATGTTCCACCGCATCGGCGGCGCCCGAAAGCCACGGGGCCTCGATCTTTTCCGCCTCTCCGGCGTCGCATTCGGCGGCGATCCGGGGGTCCAGCGGGCACCTGCCCAGCACCTTCAGGCCGAATTTCTCCGCCGTCTGCTCCACATGGCTTTCCCCAAAAACAGAAATCTCCTTTCCGCAGTCCGGACATTTGATATAACTCATGTTCTCCACAATGCCGATAATCGGAACCTTCATCATTTTCGCCATGGAAACCGCCTTGGAAACGATCATGGAGACAAGCTCCTGCGGTGAGGTTACAATGACGATCCCATCCAGAGGGATCGACTGAAACACCGTCAGCGGGACGTCTCCGGTTCCCGGAGGCATATCGACAAACAGATAGTCCACGTCTTTCCAGATTACGTCCGTCCAGAACTGCTTGACCACGTTCGCAATGATCGGGCCGCGCCATACGACGGGCGCGTTTTCATCCTCCAGCAGCAGGTTGACGGAGATAATGTCGATTCCCGTGCTGGTTTTCACCGGTACAATTCCCTTTTCATTCCCCAGCGCCTGCTGATGGACGCCGAAGATCTTGGGGATGGAGGGGCCGGTCACATCCGCGTCCAAAACTCCGGTGTGATATCCCCTCCGGTTGAGGCCAACGGCGAGAAGGGAAGTCACCAGGCTTTTTCCCACTCCGCCCTTTCCGCTGACAACGCCGATCACGCGGCCGATTTTGCTCTGCGCGTTCGGCTTTTCAATAAAACTCTGCGGATTTTCGCGCGACGGGCACGATTCCCCGCAGGAGGAACAATCATGGCTGCAGCTTTCTTCACTCATATCAAATAACTCCTTTGTACAACGTACGGACTTCTTTCCTATTCTAAGATTCTATACTAAATTTGTCAACTAAAATTCCATTTTGATGCTGCGCAGAAACAGGTCGGAAAGGACCCGGTTCGGCTCTTCTCCTTTGTTGATCACCCGGTCGACCGCGTCGCTGATGGGGAGCTCTTCCTGATATTGCCTTCCAAGGATCAGCATTGCCTTTGTGGTTTCGACCCCCTCCGCCAGCTCTCCGTAATTTTCCCCGCGGACAAACAGCTCGCCGAAGCGCCGGTTATGGCTGTACGGAGAAAATACGGTGGCCTCGTAATCCCCCAGATGCGCAAGGCCGTAAGCCGTGATTTCGTTGCCGCCCATCTTCCGGATCAGGCGGGCGATCTCCCTCGTGCCGCGCGACATCAGGGCACCCTTGAGCGCCGTTTTGTTCAGGCCGTCCAACATGCCGGCGGCAATGCCGATCACGTTTTTGGAGGCCGCGCCGATCTCGTTGCCGAGCAGGTCGTCGCCATAATAAAATCGGATCAGTTCGCTGGAAAACGCTTCAACCAGATTTTTTTTCACCTGCATGGAGCGGCTGTCGATAACCATGCAATTTGGAATGCCGCGTGTAAAATCCTGAACGTGGCCCGGCCCGACCCAAATGGCGACCGGCGTTCCCGGCTGATACTCCTCAAAGATCTGCGTCAGACGCTTTCCCGTTCCCGATTCCAAACCCTTCATGCAGAGAACAGCGGTCTTTTTCTCAAGGTGATAGGAAGCCAGCTGACCCATCAAAGAACGAAACGACTGCGCGCCGACGGATATGATCAGGATCTCAGATTCCACCGCTTCCCCAAGGTCTGAAGTCAGCGCGACACGGTTGTTCAGGCTGACAAGCCCGTTCGTTCCGCTTTGCCGGAAAGCGGCAAGCCTTTGGGACCCTTCCCGGCCGTACAGCGTGACCCGGTGCCCGATACTGTCCAGATACCACGCCAGAAAGCCGCCCCAGCGGCCGCAGCCGATGACGGAAATCCGCAATTTAATCCACCTCCCGGTTTTTAGTATATCAGTATCATAGCAAAAAAAACGGGGGCGGACAACCGTCCGCCCTCATTTTCCTGAAAGCTCAGATAAAAATCAGTCAAAGACTCCGGTGGAAAGGTAACGCTCTCCTGTATCCGGCAGAAGGGCGACAATCAGCTTTCCGCTGTTTTCCGGCCGCTGTGCCAGCTGAGCGGCGGCAAACACGGCCGCTCCGGAAGAAATGCCGACAAGCAGCCCTTCGCTCCGCGCCAGATGCGCCGTAGTCGCATAAGCATCCTCGTTTGTGACCGTCAGCACTTCATCCAGCAGCTTGACGTCGAGCGTTTCCGGGATAAATCCGGCGCCGATGCCCTGAATCTTGTGCGGCCCCGGTTTGCCCTGGGAAATGACCGGAGAGCCCGCCGGCTCGACGCCGACGACCTTGACCTCCGGGTTGTGCGCTTTCAAAGCGCGCCCCGCCCCCGTCACCGTTCCGCCGGTGCCGATTCCGGCTACAAAAATATCGACTTTTCCGTCCGTGTCCCTCCAGATTTCTTCGCCGGTCGTCCTGCGATGCATTTCGGGATTCGCCGGGTTGACGAACTGCCCCGGAATCAGCGAGTTTTTAATCTGCTCATGCAGCTCATTGGCTTTTTCGATCGCGCCCTTCATCCCCTTGGCCCCTTCGGTCAGAACCAGTTCCGCACCCAGCGCCCCTACCAGACGGCGGCGCTCCAGGCTCATGGTTTCCGGCATGGTCAGGATCAGGCGATAGCCTTTCGCGGCGGCGACAAAGGCAAGGCCCACGCCCGTATTGCCGCTGGTCGGCTCAATCAGGGTGGTATCCTTGTCGATCAGCCCCTTTTCCTCCGCGTCTTTGATCAACGCGTAGCCGACCCGGTCCTTGACGGACGAAAGCGGGTTGAAGGATTCCAGCTTTGCGGCAACCTTGGCTTGCAGGCCCTTTTCACTCTCGAAATTGGACAGCTCGAGCAGAGGCGTATTTCCGATCAGCTCCGTCAGGTTCTTGGCAATTTTCATTGATAATCACTCCTAAAATTTATTTCATAGTATTCATACATAATTTATATGTTTATGTTAATTCTATTATATGCAATGCCGGCGCAGATGTCAAGCATTTTTTAGTTGTTTTACTGACACAGAAAGCGGGATGGCCCTTTGCCATCCCGCTTTCTGTGTTCGGCATTACTGGACGAAGCCTCAAACGGCTTCGGCAACGATCTGAGACATCCGCCTGCAGCCGATTACGGCCTGTCCCTGCGCGGCAATATCGCGGGTGCGGCAGCCGCTGCTCAGGGCCGACTGGACCGCCGCCTCCACCGCACGGGCCTCCTCGTCCATTTTGAACGAAATGCGCAGCATCATGGCGGCGGAAAGAATTGTCGCCAGCGGATTCGCTGCATCCTGTCCCGCGATGTCCGGAGCGGAACCGTGGATCGGCTCGTAGAGGCCGCGGGTTCCGTCACCAAGCGAGGCGGAAGGCAGCATCCCGATCGAACCGGCGGCCATGCTCGCCTCGTCGGAAAGAATATCGCCGAACATGTTCTCCGTTACGATCACGTCAAACTGCCCCGGATCGGATACAAGCTGCATGGCGGCGCTGTCCACCAGTTGGTCACGGTATTCGACCTCCGGGTACTGCCCGCTCAGGCGGTGCATCACATTCCGCCACAGGCGCGAGGTGTCCAGCACGTTGGCTTTGTCGACGCTGACCAGCTTCTTCCGGCGCATCATCGCCTGTTTGAAAGCGATCTCCCCGATGCGCTCGATCTCCTCCTCACTGTATTCCATGCGGTCAACCGCGGATCTTTTTCCGTTTTCCTTCGTCACCGTTTCGCGCTTTCCAAAATAGATGCCGCCCGTCAGTTCGCGCACCATCATCAGGTCGATCCCCTCCGCGACACGATCCTCCTTCAGCGGACATGCCCCGGACAGTTCTTTATAAAGATAGGCCGGACGCAGATTCGCATAAAGCCCCAGCGCCTTTCGAATTCCGAGAAGCCCGCGCTCCGGGCGTTTTTCTGCGGGAATCGGATCCCACTTGGGACCGCCCACCGCGCCGAGCAGGACCGCGTCGGCCTGTTTGCAGACCGCGATCGTCTCCTCCGTCAGCGGCTTGCCGCAGTCGTCGATCGACGCGCCGCCGAGCAGGGCCGGCTCCATGCGGAACCGATGTCCGAACTTTTCCTCCACTCTTTTCAGGACTGTAACGGCACCGTCCACGATTTCCGGTCCGATGCCGTCTCCCCGAAACAATACGATGGTTTTTTCCATTCTATTGCCCCCTTTATTTATGAATCATTTGCTTAACGAATTCAGCAGTCCGTCGGCATGGATGATATTCCGGATAAACTCCGGGAACGGCTCCGCCTGATAGGTTTCGTTCCTGGTTTTGTTTGCAATCACGCCGGTGTCGAAATCCACGGAGATTTGGTCCCCCTGCCGGATCTTCTCAGCGGCCTGGGGGCATTCGAGGATCGCTAGGCCGATGTTGATCGAGTTGCGGTAAAAGATCCGGGCGAAGCTCCTGGCGATCACGCAGGAGACACCGCTCGATTTAATGGCGAGCGGCGCGTGTTCGCGGGAAGAGCCGCAGCCGAAATTGCTGCCGCCGATAATGATGTCACCCGGATGGACTTTCTTCGTGAAAGAGGCATCGATGTCCTCCATGCAGTGCGCTGCGAGATCCTTCGGATCGGAGCTGTTCAGATAGCGGGCCGGGATAATCACATCCGTATCGACGTTGTCGCCATAGACAAAAACTGTTCCGTTTGCCTGCATTTCAATTCTCCTCCTGTTCCAGTTCTTCCGGTGATGCGATTCTTCCAAAAATTGCGGAAGCCGCGGCGACGGCCGGTCCGGCGAGGTAAACCTCGGATTCCGGGTGTCCCATTCTTCCGACAAAGTTCCGGTTTGTCGTCGCAACGGCGCGCTCCCCCTTCGCCAGGATGCCCATGTGCCCGCCGAGGCACGGCCCGCAGGTCGGCGTGGACACGGCACAGCCGGCTTCGACGAAGGTATCAAGATATCCGAGTTTCATCGCTTCCCGGTAAATATGCTGTGTTGCAGGAATGACGATCACGCGGACATCTTCCGCGACCTTTCTTCCCTTCATCAGCTCTGCGGCGATTTTCAGGTCGCTCAGCCTGCCGTTGGTGCAGGAACCGATCACCACCTGATCGATCTTCACATTTTTTACCTCATCAGCCGTCCTGGTATTTGACGGAAGGTGCGGACATGCAACGATCGGGCGAAGCTCCGACAAGTCGATTTCAACCGTCTCATCGTATTCCGCATCCGGATCCGGCTCGTAGATTTTGTAATCGCGGTTCACGCGCCCCTTCATATACTCTTCTGTTTTTTCGTCCACGGGGAAAATGCCGTTTTTGGCTCCCGCCTCGATCGCCATGTTTGCGACGGCAAAGCGGTCGTCCATAGATAGACAGGCAACGCCTTCCCCCGTGAATTCAAGGGATTTGTACCGCGCGCCCTCCACTCCGATCTTTCCGATCAGAGCCAGCACCACGTCCTTTCCCCCGATCCATCTGGACGGTTTTCCCGTCAGGCGCACCCGAAGGGCGGACGGGACCTTGAACCAGCATTCGCCCGTCGCCATGCCGGCGGCCATGTCGGTGGAGCCGACCCCGGTGGAAAACGCGCCGAGGGCCCCGTAGGTGCAGGTGTGGGAATCCGCCCCGATGACGGCCTCTCCCGCGGCGACCAGCCCTTTTTCCGGCAGAAGCGCGTGTTCGATCCCCATGTCGCCGACATCGTAAAAATGGGTGATGCGCTGGCATCTCGCAAACTCGCGGCACTGTTTGGACTGCTCCGCCGCCTTGATGTCTTTGTTCGGCGTGAAATGGTCCAGCACGATCGCGATTTTGTCCCCGTTGAACACCTTTTCGAGTTTGTGCTTTTCAAACTCGTTAATCGCGACGGGAGTCGTGATGTCGTTGCCGAGAACCAGATCCACTTTCGCGCGGATCAGCTGCCCCGCGCGCACCTCCGAAAGGCCCGCGTGATCCGCCAGAATTTTCTGCGTCATTGTCATTGCCATTTTTGATTCCCCCTTATTCCATCCGCGCTTCCATACGGTTCAGCGCGTTGACATACGCCTGAAGGCTCGCGCCGATGATGTCGACGTTCACTCCCCTGCCGCTGACAATCGTCCCATTGGAATTTTTCAGCCGGACGACGACTTCTCCGAGCGCGTCGTCCCCCTCCGTCACGGCCTGAATTGAAAAATTCTCCAGCGTGTATCCCTTTCCCGTCACCGTGTCGATGGCGGAGAGCGCGGCGTTGACCGGACCGGACCCAATGCCGGTCCCTTCCACAATTTTTTTGCCGTCCGGGTGTTTCACGCCCAGTTTCACCATCGCGGAAGCGGAATTGACGGAACTCGTGTTGACCACATAAGATTCCAGCGAGTAAATTTCTTCCAGCTCCATCTTTTCCGCTCCGGAAAGCAGGGCTTCCAGGTCCCGGTCCGTCACGTTTTTCTTTAAATCCGCCAGCTTTTTAAAGTCGGCGAACGCCTCCGCAAGGGCCTCCGCCGAAAGGGTATAACCGAGAGATTTCAGCCTCTCATCAAATGCATGCCGGCCGGAATGCTTGCCCAGAACCATCGTGTTGTGAGAAATTCCCACGCTTTCCGGCGTCATGATCTCATAGGTCAGCCGGTCGTTTAAAACGCCGTGCTGGTGGATGCCCGCTTCATGCGCGAAGGCGTTTGCGCCCACGACCGGCTTGGTCGGACCGATCGGAACACCGGTGATCGCGGAAAGTTTCTTGCAGGATTTATAAATCTTTGTCGTATCCACGCCCGCCGCGGCATCATAATACGACTGCCGGGTGCGCAGCGCCATGACGACCTCCTCCATGGAAGCGTTCCCGGCCCTCTCCCCGATGCCGTTGACCGTGCATTCCACCTGTTCTGCCCCCGCCTGCACGGAGGCCAGTGAATTCGCGACCGCCATGCCGAGATCATTGTGGCAGTGTACGGAAATTTCCGCGTCATCGATTCCCTTTACATTTGCCTTCAGATACGAAATCAAATGGAACATCTCGTTTGGAGTCACATAACCCACTGTGTCCGGCACATTGATCACGTTCGCCCCGCTGGCAATCGCCGTTTCATAGACCTTCACGAGAAAATTCCAATCCGTGCGGCTCGCGTCTTCCGCGGAAAACTCGATGTCCTCCACAAGGCCCTTTGCGTAACGGACCATCTCGGCGGTCTGCCTGAGCATTTCTTCCCTTGTCATGTGCAGCTTGTGCTGCAGGTGAATATCGGAGCTCGCCAGGAACACGTGAATGCGCGGCTTTTTTGCCTCTTTTACGGCATCGAAAGCGACGTCGATGTCCGATTTTGTCGCACGCGCCAGGCTCGCCACCGTCGTTTTTTGTAATAGTGCCGAAATCTGCCGCACAGATTCAAAGTCTTCCGGAGAAGAGACGGCGAAACCCGCCTCGATGATATCAACTCCCAATTCCTCCAGCTGTGCCGCCATTTCCAGTTTTTCCCCCAGATTCATGCTGCACCCGGGGCTCTGCTCGCCGTCGCGCAGGGTTGTGTCAAAAATCTTGATTCTTCTCATGGACTCCGACATACGATTACCTCCATCATTCGAAATGATTTCATCACGATTTGCAGAATCGGGGAAAAACAAAAAACACCGCCGTCTCAAAAGAGACGACGGTGAAATCCTGTCGCGGTACCACTCTTTGTTGGCATTTTTCAAAATGCCCACTCGGCCTGCATCCAACAATGCAGTTCTCCTTTAACGGGGAGAGGCCGTTCCGCTCTACTGGGTATACAAAACCTTTCGGCGGACTGCTCTAAGGTGAGTTATACATCTGCCCGGCACCGTTTCGCAGCAAACAACGGCTCTCTGAAACTCAAATGCAGACGCTTTGATCCCTATCAACGCATTCCGTGATTCAATTTAATTGGTATTGTACCGTAGAAACAGCGCGGTGTCAAGTTTTTTCGCAGTTTTTTTCCGTCGAAGTCACAAATCGTTTCCGTCTTCAATGCTGATCTCATTGAATCGGTCGGTCAGATCGCGGAGCTCCAGCGCGTCTTTTTCCCCGTCGCAGACATCGAGAACCGTTTTCCCGCGGTGCATCATCACAAGCCGGTCGCCGTAGGCCAAGGCAAAGCGGAGGTTGTGGGTCACCATCATCACCGTGATCCGTTTTTCGCGCACCAGCTTCCGCGTCAGCCCCATCACGTTTTCGCTGGAGGACGGATCGAGCGCCGCAGTGTGCTCGTCGAGAATCAGAAGGTCGATCGGCGTCATCGTGCAGATCAGAAGAGAGAGTGCCTGCCGCTGGCCGCCCGAAAGGTTCGCGACCGGCAGGTCGAGCTGATCTTCCAACCCAAGCCTCAGCAGCTCCAGCCTCGACCGGTATTCATCGATCTTTTTCCGGCTGACGCCGCGCGAAAGGCCGTACCGTTTTCCCTTGTGATCGGCGAGCGACAGATTTTCCAGAATCGTCAGCTGCGGGCAGGTTCCCAGAGCCGGGTCCTGAAACACGCGGCCGATCCGCCGGGAACGGACATGCTCCGGCTCATGGGTAATGTCTTTTCCGCCGAGCAGAATCCGCCCCCCGTCCGGCGTTTCGCCGCCGCACACCAGATTCAAAAGGGTCGTTTTGCCGGAACCGTTGCTGCCGATGATGCAGACAAACCGCCCGCGGCCGACGGACAGATTGAAATCCTCAAACAATTTGATTTCACTGACCGAACCGCTGTTGAAGGTTTTATCAATATGGCACACTTCCAGCAGGGGAGCGCCGGTTTCAGACCTGATTTCTGATGACATGCTTCTTTCTCCTCCCCGTTTCGTATGCGACCAGAACAGCGGTGAGCAGCACCGACATTAAAAGCTTCATGTAGTTGGTTGGCAAGCCCATCTGCAAAGCGGCGACCAGCACCCCGCGGTATAGAACCGCGCCCAGAACCACCGCCGTTGTGGGCCGCAAAAACTTCAGTCCGGAAAAAATATTGACCCCCACAATGACGGCCGCAAGCCCAAGCACGATCATCCCTGTCCCGCTGTAGATATCGGCGGACTCTTCCCGCTGGCAGAGGATACAGCCCGAAAGCGCCGCCAGGCCGTTGCCCAGCATCAGGCCGAGGATCTTCATATCGCCCGGATCTTTTCCCAGCGACACGACATACCGGGAGTTATTCCCCGCAGCGCGCAGCAAAAGGCCGGACTTTGTTTTTAAATATTCGTCGAGCAAAAGCTTAACAAGAACGCAGAATACGAACGCCACGGCAAGCGCGCGCAGGCTGTTGTATGAATCCGGGATCAGCGCCGCAAGACCGACGGTGTAAACGGTCGGCTGGTTGTAAAACGGCGCGACCGCACTGCCTGAGGTAACCGCCAGGTTGACGCTCCACAGCGCCGTCATCACCAGAATTCCGGAGAGCAGGTCGGTGATGTGCAGCTTGACATGCAGCAGACCCGTCACGCCCCCCGCCGCCGCCCCGCAGGCAAACGCCGCAAGGCAGGCCAGCCAAGGGCTCAATCCAGCGGAGATCATCACTCCGGCCACACAGGAACCGAGCGGGAACGTGCCCTCCACCGAAAGGTCCGGAAAATTCAGCACCTGATAGGTCACGTAGATTCCGAGCGCCATGATGCCGTAGACAAAGCCCTCCTGCAGCACGCCGGTCAGAAGTCCCAGAAACACACTCATACCATCGGTCCCTCTCTTTTCCGCCGGCTGTTATTCGGCAACGTTTTCCGCATTGGAGTAGTCTTTGGGAAGAGATATCCCCAGCTGCTTCATCACCTTTTCGTTATAAACCGGTTTGCCGAAATCGACGGTATAGACCGGCGTCGTCGCCGGATCCGCCGTTCCATCCAATACTTTCGCGGCCATCTTTCCGGTTTCTTCTCCCAGTGCGACGAAGTCGATGCTCACGGAGGCGAGGCAGCCGTCCTTGACCTGTTCCACCTCGGAACCAAAGATCGGGATCTTGGCCTCGTTCGCTGCCTGAAGCAAGCCGGGAAGGTGATTGACGACGTTGTTGTCCGTAAAGTTATTGATGCAGTCAACGCCTTTGGAGATCAGTGTTTTGACAGACGGTTCCACGTCGGAGGAGCCCGTCACGCCGATTTCGACCACCTCAAACCCGTATTTCGGCGCAAGGCTCTGGAATTTCTTCAGGCAGGCCGTGGAGTTCGGCTCGCTGGTCGTGTGCAGCACGCCGATCTTCTTCGCGTTCGGCAGGAACGCGCGGATCAGCTTGAGCTGATCTTCCAGAGGCAGAACGTCCGAAGAGCCGGTGCAGTTGACGCCGGGCTTTTCCAGCGACTTCACGATTCCAGAGGCGACCGGGTCGTTGACCGATGTGAAAATCGTCGGAATATCCGTCGACTTCGCGGCGCCGTACAGCGCCATCGCCGCCGGGGTCGCGATGCCCATCACCATATCGTATTTTTTAGCGACCATCGTCTGCGCGATCGTTTTCGCGTTATTCGCGTCCGCCTGCGCATTCTGAAAATCGACGGTCAGGTTTTCGCCCTCTTTGTAGCCTGATTCCTCCAGGCCTTTCATAAAGCCGGTATGGCAGTTGTCAAGCGACGCGTTGACCGCGTACTCGATGATTCCGATGCTCTTCGCCGCCTTTGCCGCAGAACCGGAAGATGCCGGCGTCACGGAAGACGCGGACGAAGTTCCGGCCGCGGAAGATGCGGAGCCGGAAGCGGAACAGGCGCCGAGCGCGCCGGAGACAAGAACGGCGAGAGCTGCCGCAACGATTTTTTTACTGATGTTTTTCATGACGAATCCCCTTCTGAAAATAAAATTGAGTAAACAAGAAATAAAATTATATGTTCGCCACCAGCCGTCCGGCATCGGAACCACCTCTTCTCTTTCGGAATCTCATGCGGTTTTTCTATTTACTCCTGAACTCCGGGAATTTTCGGCAGGCTGTCAAATCCGCGCTGAAGCTCCTCGTCGGTCGGAATCGTGTCCGTCATGGTCCCGTCCAGATAGGAGGAATAGGCCGCCATATCGAAATAACCGGTGCCGGTCAGTCCGAACAGAATCGTTTTCTTTTCGCCGCTTTCCCTGCAGCGGATCGCCTCGTCCATCGCGACACGGATTGCGTGCGCGGACTCCGGCGCGGGCAGGATCGTCTCATGCTTTGCGAAATAGACGGCCGCTTCGAAGACCCTGCTCTGCTCCACCGCGCGCGCTTCGTCCAGATACCCGTCGTGGTACAGCTTTGACAAGATCGGCGACATGCCGTGGTAGCGCAGTCCGCCCGCGTGATTCGCGGACGGGATGAACCCGCTGCCGAGCGTATACATTTTCGCCATCGGGGTCACCTTGCCGGTGTCGCAGAAATCGTATGCGTATTTCCCGCGCGTGAAAGACGGGCAGGAAGCCGGCTCCACCGCGATGAAATGCGGATTCGCCCTGCCGGTCAGCTTGTCGCGCATGAACGGGGCGATCAAACCGCCGAGGTTGGAGCCGCCGCCCGCGCAGCCGATGACAAGATCAGGATATTCGCCGATCTGTTTCATCGCCGTCTCGCATTCCAGGCCGATGACGGACTGGTGCAGCAGGACCTGGTTCAGAACCGAGCCGAGCACATAGCGGCATCCCTTCGTGGTCACGGCGCGCTCCACCGCCTCCGAAATCGCGCAGCCAAGGCTGCCGGTGGTCTCCGGGTCCCTTGCGAGGATCGCGCGCCCGGCGTTGGTTTTGTCGCTCGGGCTCGGAATCACCTCCGCGCCGAAGGTGCGCATCACGTCTTTGCGGTACGGCTTCTGCTGATAGGAAACCTTGACCATGAACACGGTCAGCGGGATTCCGAAATAGGAGCAGGCCTCGGCCAGCGCCGTCCCCCACTGCCCCGCGCCCGTCTCGGTCGTCAGGGAAGTCATCCCTTCCTTCTTTGCGTAATACGCCTGCGCCACCGCGGAATTCAGCTTATGGCTTCCCGACGTATTATTCCCCTCAAACTTGTAATAAATTTTCGCCGGCGTCCCCAGAGCCTTCTCCAGATTGTACGCGCGGATCAGCGGGGACGGCCTGTAAATTTTATAAAGATTGACGACTTCCTCCGGGATCTCGACATAGCGCGTGCCGGAATCCATTTCCTGATGCGCCAGCTCCTGACAAAACACGGGGTACAGATCCTCTTCCGCCGCCGGCTTCATCGTCGCCGGGTTGATCATCGGATCGGGAAGCTCCTTCATATCCGCCCGCAAATTGTACCATTGCCTTGGAATCTGCTCCTCGGATAGGGTAAGGCGATACGGTATTTTGCCCATGACAATTCTCCTTTCAGTCGGTAAAACAAAATAAAAAAACCCTTGCCCCTGCAATTACAGGGACAAGAGCCTAAACTCCTGCGGTACCACCCACATTGGCGAAAAATCGCCCGCTTTCTTCCATACACCACCATGTACGCTTCCTTGGTAACGGGTGAAGATCCCGTCGGACACTACTCGGCTCGTTCGCCTTTCGTCCCGCCCTCATAAGTCCATTCGTCCGGAACAGTCCCGCCGCAATCCCACCGCCTGCGGCTCTCTTTGGAAAATGTCAACCCGGAGTACTACTCTTACTCGCCGGTTTTTTATGTTGATAGTATTATATTCCGTCCTGCTTTTTTTGTCAATACTTTCTTTTCCGCTTTGGGAGCGTGCACCGGTAACTTGCGTCAATCCACGAGCGCAGCTCCTTATCCGGCACGCTGCCGTCCAGCAGCACGCCGATCCAGTGCTCCTTGTTCATGTGATACGCCGGGATCACGCTGCGGTAAACCCCGCGCAGGAAGTCGGCCTCGGCGGGATCGCATTTTAAATTGAGGTTGAGAATGCCGCCGTGTTCAAAAATCAGCGCGAAACTTCTCCGGTTCTCCAAGTGCCGCATGACCGTCCACGCATCCGGGGAAGACGGGTCGTCGTCAAACGGATAATCCTCGTAAGCCCCCGGCAGACGAAGGCAGTATTCAACCAGGGCCTTTCGGGCCGGTATTTCGGCTTTTTCCTTGTTTTTTGGGCAGTTCATCCTCAGGATCCTTTCCGAATTCAAACCTAATATAGCCCGTTTTCCGGACAAAGTCAAGAATCCCCGGTGCACAAAAAAACCAGCGCAATTTATTCCATTCCATGATATAATAGAAAGAATCGAGTGCGACGGAAGCGGAGGGAAACAGTGTGAAAATCGTGATTACCATTGCAAGACAATACGGGAGCGGAGGCAGGGAAATCGGCCGAAGGCTGGCGAAAAGGTTTTCCATCCCGTTCTACGACCGGGAACTGATCGCGGCAGCGGCAAAACGAAGCGGACTGAGCCGCGAGATCCTGGAGCAGGCGGATGAAAAAGTCGGGAGCAGCCTTCTTTACGCAATGATTATGGGAAATTACCCTTACGTGGACAGCGGCGCCATGGCGGCAGGCCGGTTGCCGGTTAACGACCGGCTGTTCCAGCTGCAGGCAAAACTGATCCGGGAAGCCGCGGGAAACGGTCCGTGCGTCATTGTCGGCCGCTGCGCCGACGACATCCTTCGCGGCAGGGAAAATGTGTTCAGCGTCTTTCTGTACGCCGACCTCACCTTCCGCAAAGAACGCGCCGTAAAAGAATACGGGGTTCAGCCGGAAAGCGCGGCGGGTTGGGTTGCCAAACAGGATAAACAGCGCGCGGGATACTATCATTTTTACACGGACGAAAAATGGGGAGAAACCGGAAATTACCATCTCTGCGTCGACTCCTCCTGCTTCGGCATTTCAGGAGCGGAGGAACTGATCGCCCGCGCGGTTCTGCTGCGCGAAAATCGGACGGGACAAGAATAAACCCACGCCAGCGGCACATAATAAGAAAAATTTAAACACCGAGGTGCCGTATTATGACGAATTTACACTGTGATGTGACAAACTGCGGCAATAACAAGCAACGCAACTGCTGCAGACCCGACATCATGGTGGGCGGCCCGCGCGCGAGCGCGAGCACCCAGACCTACTGCGCAAACTTCATGGATGCAAAAGACTGCAGCGGGATGCCGCAGAATGCGATCGACCATGATTCCCCGAATCCCTCTCTCGACGTTCACTGCGAAGTGACCAAATGCGCCTACAACGAACGCAGGTCCTGCAACGCCGACCGCATTGATATCCGGACAACCGAAGTCAACGGCGGCCAGGTCAAAACGGAATGCGCAACGTTTGAAAACAGGAGCGGCGGCTCCGGCGGGAGAAATTCCAGGCAGGGCCGGGAAAGAAACTCCGGCGCGGACGGCGGAAGGAGTTCCGGCCAAGGCGATGGCCTGAATTTTAAAGGGTATCCCCTGGGAGGCCTGATGGATACGGACCCGGAATCCAGCGCCAGCAGTCCGAACACGCGGGGCGAGGCCCCCAATCAGTACCATTGAACCTCTCTCCGCATCCGGCATGGCTGAAAACAGCCATGCCTTTATTTATGCCTTTCCATGGGAATTATTTCCATGGAAAGCGTCATAATATAATTATTACGATTGTGATACAATGGTTGAAACTGGATTTCAGTCTATGCTATACTACACTAGGATAGATATATCCTGGGGAAAGAAGGATGAAAATGCAGCGGTGGGCCTTTTCCGTCCTGATGATTGCAGGACTGCTGACCGGCTGTCAAAGCTCACAGGCCATGACTATGGCGGTCCCCGATTCGTCTTCCGCGGCGGCTTCCGTCAACAGTTCCGCCGCGGCGTCTTCCGAAAGCCAGGACGCTTCCTCTTTAAATCCTATCTCCGAATCATCGTTGTCCGGTTCCGCTTCCGTTTCTCTGAAAATGCCTTCTGCTTCCGCCCCCTATACGCCGCCGGTTCTGAACTGCGTTCCCGAAAGCGCGGAGAAAGACCAGTCTTTCCTGAACGGCGCGGTTTTTGTCGGCGACTCCGTTACGCTGAAGCTGAAAAACTATGTGACCCAGAAGAGAAAATCCGAACCGGGCTTTTTCGGTACCGCCGCTTTTCTCGCCGCGGGAAGCATGGGCAGCGGAAACGCTCTGCAGCCGCTCAGCGCCGATTCCATCCATCCTTATTACAACGGAGACAAGGCCCTGCTGGAAGACAGCGCGGCCAAAATGGGAGCCGACAAGGTCTATCTGATGCTCGGCATCAACGATGTCGCGCCTTACGGTGTGGAGGGCGCGGCAAAAAATCTGGAAATATTGGCAAAGCGCTTCCGCGATCAAGTTCCGGGAATCAAGATTTACATTCAGTCCGCGACCCCCATGCTTCCAGAAAAGCAGAAAAAGACGCTGAACAATCCGAATCTCGAACGCTACAACCAATTGGTATCCGAATTCTGTGAAAAGGACGGATGGCATTTTCTTGACGTCGCCTCCGTGATGCGGGACGGCACCGGTTCGCTGAAAAGGGAATACTGCAGCGACCCGGACGACTTGGGCCTTCATTTCACAGACGCCGCCTGCGAGGTCTGGATCCACTATATTCTGACACATACCGGAGGCTGATGCCGATGAAACGGATACTCCTTTTTCTCCTGACAATTGCCGCAGCCCTTTTCCTTTGGACCGGATGCGCAAAAGCGCCTCCGAAAGAGGCAAATCTCGCCAAAGTGATGGATTCCATGAAACAGAAAATCACAAATACCGAGATGATGGACCTTTCCTCGAAGGACCTGAAACCAAATCTCGGTGTCGACGCGAAAGATGTCAAACAGTTTGCCGCCTATGTGGATTCCACGGGCACCAAGGGCGATGAAATTCTTCTTTTCGAAGGGACCGATGACGGGGCCGCCGACCGGATTGAAGAAAAGCTGAACGACCGCTACCGCCAGAAAGAAACCGAAATGAAGGATTACCTGCCGGAGGAGTATGCGATGCTGCAGAAATGCAAAGTGGAACGGGATGGGAATTTTGCCGCGATGATCGTGTCTCCGCAGTACGAAGAGCTGGAACAGATCTACCACAGCGCATTGAAATAGTCAAGATTGTTTGAACGGCGGCGAAGGGATACCCTCTCTTCGCCGCCGTTCCTGTTTTATGAATCGGATTCCCCTGGCCCGGATCTCCCCAGAATAAAAAACAGCAGGAACGGCGCGCAAAGGAAAATGGAAAACACGTACCGGAATTCGCAGTAGGTGGGGGCCGCGGCCATGGTGGACAGCCACAGGCCGGCAAGCGGCGCAACCGCGGCCAGTTTGCCGTATCTTCGGCGCGCCAGCGCGTAAACCGCCAAAAACGCCGTCAGCCAGACCGCCACGCCGATATTATTGCTCATCCCCGTCGGTGCGAAATGCTCCAGATCGTCGTTCCAGTTTTCAATGTAAGGCTTTAAGCTCACCCCTGTCAGTGTTCCGAACAGATTATACGGAACGATTCCGTACGTCTCGTCTCCCCAGGGAGTGATTCCGGGCGCCACAACCCAGTTTCCGGTGCCGATGTGCCAGTACCCCAGCGTCAGCATCAGATGTGCAACCGCGTACTCCTTTCCATTTTTGACGAGCATGCCCGCCCAATCCTGAAAGAATTCCCGCTTGTTCCGCGCCAGGTACGTATAATCGAATTTATGGCTGAATTTGACCGGATCCACCGTAAACGGATTATAGGACGCTTTGATGGCTTCGATCGGCATCATTCGGTTCAGAAAAGTCCTCTCCCGCTCCGACATCCGCCCGTCTTTCGCGGCGACCCGCGCCATCTGCTGCAGCGGAACGCCAACCGACTCGTCAAACCGGTTTTGCGGGATGCCCGCCGCGCGGTACACCGGGCCCTGAATGACCAGAATGGCAGCGAGGACGGCAAGCAGCGCAGGCCCGATTCTTTTGATCCGGACGCGGCAGAAAACGGCCAGCATCACAAATGAGAACAGAAGAACATAGACCCCGTTGTTGCGCAGAAAGGCAACGGCAAAGGAAATCAGCGCAAAATGGATCATCCCTCCCCGGGTCAACAGGTTTTTCCCCCGCTTTTCCGCCGTATCCGCGAAAAAAAGAGTCAATAAAAGCATCGCGCCGCCAAACAAGACGTCTTTCCACATGGTGACCGCATATTTTCCGTAAATGGGATTCAAACCAAAAAACAGCGCCGTCACCCACAGATACGGCATGGGACAGCCACGCCTGCGGCACCAGTACAGCGCATACCCCAGGACGGACGCCATCAGCAGCATCTGCGTCAGAGAGTACAGCGCCACGCCGCGGTTGATGCTCCCCAGCAAACCGCCGGCCCAATAGAAGATGCGCAGAAAAAGCTGATAAAGTACCGGCTGCTGATTGTTGACCGGCGCCCACCCGGCCGCCCTGACCAGACAGGCAAAGGAATCCCCTGTCATCAGCCCCGGGTAATAAGTCAGGAAATACGGCAGCCACGCCGCCGCCAAAAGGGCGCTCCACAGCGCCCAGGAGGCAAGCCGGCTCCGGAAATCGGCCGGAGCCGGATGTTTTGCCACAGGAAACGGATGAAGCGCCAAAAAGCGGAACAGGGACAGGACCGCCGCCCAAACTAACAGGCACAATCCGGCAAACGGAAAAACATCATTTTTCCCAATCCCTGCGAAAGCGGGGGGCTGGACCATAATGCGCGATCCGACCAAAAACATGGCGGATATTGCCGCCGAAAAGGCTCCGGAACAAAAAAGGGTCCTGCGGTCTCCATACCCGGCCGTATACCTGATGCAGGCCGCAGCTCCCGCGGCCGCCAAAAGCCATGGCAGCCAGTGCCGGTACCAGACACCGAACACGCTGAAAGCCGCGGAGGTAAGGACAGCCCCCGCCGCCACACAAAACCAGACCTGACTTCTCACGTGGCGCAGCCAGTTCATTCTCTTTATCCCCTTCCCTGATTTTGGTTTATCTTATTAGCATGTTCTGGCATATAGCGAATATGTATGTGCCAACCGCGTTCCTTCTATTTCCAAAATCATCGTTCCGGCGAAAGAATCAACTTTTCAATGGCCTGCGCCACGCCGTCCTCCTCGTTTGTGCTGGTCACATAATCGGCCTGCCGGAAAAGGCCCGGTTCGGCGTTCCCCATCGCGATGCCAAGCCCCGCAAACCGCAGCATGCTTCTGTCATTGTCCCCGTCTCCGAACGCCGCGACCCGTCCGGGCTCAATTCCGAGGATATGGCAGAGGTGAAGCAGGCCATCCCCCTTGCTGGCTTCCGCGTCGTTGATCTCAAGGTTGACGGACCCGGAGGACGTCACGGAGTACGGCCCCATTGCCAGGACCTCCCTCGCCAGCCGTTCTTTCTCCAGAGCGGGGACATAGGGAACATTCACCTTTTCGAGCGGAGCCCCCTTCCGCTCCAGAAAATCCGGGAGGCTGCCGACAAACGTCTGGGAAGCGTCAATATAGCGGAAAAAGCGATCCGGAAGACCGGCTCCGCGGAGCGCCGGCAATGCCGCGGCGTCCGCATAGGAAACCCCGCCGCAGTACGCTTCCACAAAAAAGCCACCCGACGCAAAAAAGCGGACGATCCTCAGGGATGCATCCAATGCCATCGGGCGGGAATACACGACGGACCGGTTTTTGAGGTCGACGACGCTCGCGCCGTTGGAAGTCAGGACATATCTGGTTCCGGGCAGCTGAAGCAGCTCGTCCGGCACCATTTTGGCAACCCGCCCCGTGGCAGGTACGACCCGGATTCCCAGGGAAGCTGCCGCCTTCAGCGATCCCAGCGTGCGCGGCGATATGGTCTTGTCGTCCCGGAGAACCGTGCCGTCCAGATCGAAGGCAATCAGTTGAAACCTCATCGCGGAACCTTTTCCCATTCCGTCATCCGCTCCGCAAATTCCTTCATTTTTTCTTTTGAAAGGCTGACATAATCTGTTTTTCCGTCAGTTTGCTCGCCCTGCGACTTTAAAAATCTGTTCAGAAGCAATTTGGAGATGTTCCGCTCCAAAAAATTCATTTTTGTAAAATAGATTGCTCCTCCCGGCGCACAAAAGGAAGTGAGATGGCCGGCAAGCTCAGCCGGAAACCCGCTCTCCAGATACCGGCGGATCTCCGCTTCCTCCCGGGACAGGCAGGTTAAATAAATTCCAAGCGGCTTTTGAAGAAGGATGCCCAAATATCTCTTGCAGTAACTGCGGACTTCCTGTTGAATCTGGCCGCCGTAAACAGAGCTGCCCAGAATGACGCAGTCGAAAGGCGAAGGGTCGACCGTGCGTTTTTTCAAATCAACAATCTCAGCTCCATTCAACATCTGTTGGAGCCAACCGGCGCATTCGGCAGCCGAACCGTGGGTGCTGGAATAAGCAATCATAGTCTCCATCCTGTTTTCACACTCTTTTCCATCCTTGAATTTGCGCGGCGCTGCGTAAAATTGGAATTGATAAATCAATTCCGCATGGATAAGCTAATGTCGGCAGAGAAAATATCGTATTTTTCAAAACATGCTTTTCGCATGGATATTTTTCCTGTTAGGGCGGGCCGAAAGCCCGCCCGGTCTTTTTTCTTGCCTTTATTGATTGTAACGGGTAAAAAATCCGATGTCAAGAAATACTCCCCACGACATATCCATTTACAGATTTCGCATATCGTGTTATACTGTTATGCAATTGTTGGAAACACGAGGTCTGTATCATTGAAAAAAGGGTATCTTTACATTCTTCTCGCTACATTTCTTTTCAGCACAATGGAAATCGCCTTAAAACTGACCGCTGGGAACTTCAACGCAGTCCAGCTCACTTTCCTCCGCTTTTTGATCGGCTCGCTGATTCTGCTGCCTCCGGCTCTCAAGCAGCTGAAACGGAAAAGACTTTCCCTGCGCGCCGGAGATTTCGCTTTTTTCGCGCTGACCGGCCTGATCTGTGTCGACATCAGCATGATTCTATACCAGATGGCGGTGCTGTACGCGCCCGCCTCCACCGTCGCCGTTTTATTCAGCTGCAATTCGGTGTTCCTGATACTGTTCGCCTTTTTCATGCTGGGTGAAAAAATCCGGCTGAATACTGCGGTCTGCATCGTTCTGAGCCTGCTTGGAATGGCGGTTATGATCAATCCGTTCCATTTTGCGGGCGGAGCGGCCGGCACCGTCCTTTCGCTTGCCGCCGCCGTTGCTTTCGCGCTCTACAGCGCAATCGGGCGCTTCAGAAGCGCCCGATACGGCGGGGTCGTAATGACCTGTTTCAGTTTTTTGTTCGGGTGCGCGGAAATGCTGGCGCTGATTTCCCTCACTCATCTTCGCCCCGTGAGCCTGTTCCTGCGGAATGCGGGCCTTGCACAGTTTGCGGACGTCCCGGTCTTCTCCGGCATAAGCATCCCGTCCCTGCCGGGTCTCGCCTATGTCGGTATTTTCGTGACCGGCTGCGGTTTCGCCTTTTATTTTCTCGCAATCGAAACCGCCGGGGCCTCGAAAGCCGCGCTGGTTTTTTTCTGCAAGCCTGTGCTTGCCCCTCTGTTTTCCCTCGCTGTTCTCGGAGAACCGATCACACTGCAGATGGTTGCCGGAATCGTCCTGATTGTGGTCGGGTCGTTTATCACGTTCCTCCCGGAAACAGCACTGCACAGACATGCGGTTCCAGCGAAAACCGCCATCCAGAGGCCGCCGGATGACTGACGCGGCCGCCTTTCGCTCTCTCAGAGGCCGTCCACTTTCGGGCGGCCTATTTTGGGTCCATTTGCACTCGTGAGGATGGATTCTCATATGATTCTCATAAGAAATATGAAAAAAGATTGAAATCGGTAACAATTGATTTATAATTACATGGTTAAATAAGAGATATACACCGGCCGGACGAGAGGGCCGGATTTAGGAGGCAATCTTTTTGTCATTCGTATCCATCCAGTTTCTCCTGTTCTTCCCCGTTGTTACCCTCGTCTATTTTGCCCTTCCGCATAAGCTGCGGTGGTTTTGGCTGTTTTGCGCCAGTTATTTTTTTTACATGAGCTGGAATCCCGCTTACGGCCTTTTGCTTGCCGTTTCCACCGCCATCACGTATTTGAGCGGTCTTCTGATTGGAAAGGCGGAGCGCCTTTCCGACAAGGAGAAGGCCGTGAAAAGGAAAAAGCTGTGGGTTGCGGCAAGCTTTGCTCTGAATCTCGGCATCCTGATCATCTTTAAATATCTGAATTTCTTTGACGAGATCTATATCGGCATCACTTCGTTCCTGGGAATGCCGGCCGGGCCCATGAAGTTCGACCTGCTGCTTCCGGTCGGCATCTCCTTTTACACCTTTCAGGCACTCAGCTATACGGTGGATGTCTATCGCGGGGACCTGAAACCGGAACGGCATTTCGGGAAATACGCCCTTTTTGTCTCCTTTTTCCCCCAGCTTGTTGCCGGGCCGATAGAAAAATCAAAAGATCTTCTTCACCAGTTCAGCGAAGTACACCGGTTTGATTACGACCAGGCCAGACGCGGCTTGCTGCTGATGCTGTGGGGATATTTTCAAAAGGTCGTCGTTGCCGACCGGCTTGGCGAGCTGGTCAACACGGTCTACAGCAGTCCCGGCAAATACGGCGGGGCCGAGGTCGCCCTTGCCAGCATTTTCTTTGCCTTTCAGATTTACTGCGACTTCGGCGGCTATTCCAACATTGCGATCGGAGCCGCGCAGGTGCTCGGCTTTTCCCTGACGACCAATTTCAACCGCCCCTATTTTTCCCTTTCCATCAAGGAGTTCTGGCGCCGTTGGCACATCACGCTCGGCGCCTGGTTTCGCGACTATCTTTACATCCCTCTGGGCGGGAACCGCTGCTCTCTCGCCCGGCGCTGTTTGAACCTGTTCATCGTTTTCGCCGTTTGCGGCCTCTGGCACGGCGCTTCTTTTACTTTTGTCATCTGGGGAACCCTGCACGGCCTGTATCAGATTTTCGGCCTGCTGTTGAAACCAGCGCGTCAAAGGGCGGCCGGAATTCTGAAAATCGACCCGGACTCGCGTCCAAACCGTTTTCTGCGGGCCGTTTTCACTTTTATTCTGACAGATTTCGCCTGGATCTTTTTCCGTGCCGACACGGTGCAGGACGCCTTCGCGTTGATCGGCGACCTGTTCCGTCCTTCGGATCTTTCAAATGGGGGCATTTTCACTCTCGGGTTGACGGCGCCTGAATTCTTCACTGCTCTGGCCGGCATCGCCATCATTCTGGCCGTGGATGTTCTGAGCCTGAAAACCGACCTGAGGGCCCGGCTGCTCAAAAAGAAGCCCGCTTTCCGTTGGGCCGCCTATCTTTCCGCCGCCCTCGTCATTTTGATTTTCGGGATTTACGGATCCCAGTATACGGCTCAGCAATTTATTTACTTCCAATTCTGAGGGGAACCGATTTTGAAAAAACTGATTTGCAAGGGATTCCTGTTTTTGTCCGTTATCGCGTTCATATTGGCCTCTTTCTCCAGCGTTTTCATCTACAAAATCGATCACCGCGGAAAGCTGCTGGAGGGACTTTACCATTCGGAGGATCCATACGACGTGGTCCTGATGGGATCGAGCCACATGAACGGCGGAATCGATCCAAACGTTCTGTGGAAGCAGTACGGAATCACAAGTTTCAATTACGCGACCGGCGGTCAGCCGATCGACGTTACGTATTATCTGCTGCAGGAAGTGCTGAAAAAACACACTCCTTCCGTCGTCGTGGTCGATCTCTATTATCTCGGTATGACGACCGAGTACGGGGCGACGGGATTTACCAGCAACGCCCTCGACAACATGCGGTTTTCCTGGAACAAGCTGAAAGCCATTGGCAGCTGCACTCCGCCGGAGGAATGGATCAATTTTCTTCTGCCGACGCTGAAATACCATTTTCGCTGGTCCTCCCTGACCGCCTCCGATTTTACATATGACAGCTCCGATATTTATTACCTGAAAGGGTTCAGCGCCGGTACGCAGCAGTATGGGAAAGAAGATATCTCTTATGCGGACACGGACAAGAAAGCGGATATTCCTGAAAAGAACCTCTCTTATTTTTACAAATTCATCGAGCTCGCCAAGGAAAAGGGATTCCAGCTGGTTTTTGTCAACATGCCGTGCGACTACACCGAGTCTGATCAGTCGGACGGATGGGTGAATGACTGCGAAGCAATGTTTAACACCGTCGCCGATCTGTCTCAAAAGGAGAATGTTCCTTTTGTGGACCTCTGCGACCAGATGGACGAAATAGGGCTGGACTTCGCAAAGGATATGAATAACTCCGGCCATCTCAACGTCTGGGGCGCGTACAAGACCAGCTCCTATTTCGGCAGCTATCTGAAAGAGAATTACACCCTCTCCGACCGGCGGAGCGACGCGGAGCTCGCGGCGCGCTGGAACGAGGATTACAGCCATTCCCTCGCAGCCTCCGTCGAGAATGGAACAGCGGGGACGTAAAATCTGTTAAAGCGCACTGACGAGAAGCGCCAGATTTAAAGCAGTGACGATTCCCCCCGTGGTCCAGAGCAGGACGCGGTCCATGGGCGAATTGACGTATTTGCCCATGACCCTTTTGGATGAAGTCAGATAGACCTGCGTAAAAATCGTAATCGGAAGCTGAACGCTTAAAAGCATCTGGGAATAGATCAGCCCCTGGAAGGGGGAAGAAATCAGGAAAATCACCGCCGCCGCGGGCACCATGGTCAGCAGGACGCCGGCTTTGGAGTGGCTGTCCGAAATATCGTACGGCTCCGAAAAAATTCCGGCGAAGATGCTTCCGCCCGCCATGCCCGCCGTGATGCTGGAAGAAATCCCCGCGAACAAAAGCGCCAGCGCGAAGACAATGGAAGCCGCGTTTCCCAGAAGAGGGCGAAGCATCTCCTGCGCCTGATCCAGTTCGTCCACCTGCTGCGAATGCTGGAAAAAAGTCGCCGCGGCCGTCAGAATCATCGCGCTGTTGATCGCCCAGCCGATCAGCATGGAAAACAGCGTATCTCCAAACTCATATTTGAGCTGCCTGCGGATCACAGTTTCGTCCTGAAGGTTCCATTGGCGGCTTTGAATGACCTCGGAATGCAGGAACAGATTATGCGGCATCACAACCGCACCGAGCACGCTCATGATGACCGGCATGGAGCCGGCGGGAAAAGCCGGGGTCACCCAGCCGATCCCCGCGGCGGTCCAATCGACACGCACCATATGCAGCTCATAAACAAAGGCAAATCCAATCAGCGAAACAAAGGCGATGATGATCTTTTCAATTTTCCGATAGGAATTTGTAAACTGAAGCCAGAGGACAAACACAAGGACCAAAATGGCTCCGGCTTTGACCGGAAGGCCGAACAGCATCTGCAGGGCGATGGCGCCGCCGAGCAGCTCCGCCATCGCCGTGGAAACGGCGGCGCCCATCGCGCTGATCAGGATGACGTTTTTCAGCGCGGCCGGAAGGTATTCCGTCGCCGCCTCCGACAGGCACTTCCCCGTAACGATGCCGAGGTGAGCCGCATTATGCTGAAGCAGAATCAGCATCAGCGTGGAAAGCGTAACCATCCACAAAAGGCCATACCCGTACCCGGACCCGGCCGCGATATTGGAAGCCCAGTTTCCCGGGTCGATAAACCCAACCGTGACCAGCATCCCGGGACCGATATAACGAAAGAAGTCAATCGCCGTCAGCCTGGGGTGATGATTCCCTGAAAACCATTTGGAAAAAAGATGCATAACCAGCCTCCTTCTGTTTAACTATACACTCTTTCAGGCTTTCCTTCAAGCACAAAACGGCCCCGCCCAACCGGGCGGGGCCATAGCTTTGCCGGATTCAGTTGTTTTTGTTCAGACCGACGGCATTCAGGACGATCGTTCCGATCCCGCAGATGGTCACAACAATTCCGACGACAAGACCGGATATGCTGAGTCCCTTCGACATTAAAATCACCTCTGGTCCATTTTACCCCAAAATAGATCCGGTGTGCAAGGCTTGCGGTCAGCTCTTTGCACTTCCGCCGAGAATCACAACAGCAGAAAGTGTTTGACCGTCCGGCTGATAGACGATCTTCAAAATCGTTCCCTCCTGAATATCCGACAGGGAGGCCGTCGTTTCACCGGTTTGCTGTGATGCCGCAGAACTTTCTCCGGATGATGTTTCCTGGGAACCGCGTTCCCTTCCCATCTCCTGTTTGGACAGAACGCTTTCATCGGAGACGGTGATGGTTTTTGTTTCACCCGTCAAAGTCAGCAGGTTGTCAAAACCGCCTTTTGGGTCAGACCCTGATGCATTTCCCGTTCCGGAAGCCGCACCCTCCGGACGCGCTCCGCTTTTCCCTTCCGGCAGGCTGCCGCCGGACCCCTGACGCTCCCGGGAACCGCCGGGAGCGGATCCGCTTGCGTCCCCGTTTCCCCCGTCAGGCCCTTGGCCGCTGCCGGCCTGATCCTTCGGTCCGCCCCGTACGTTCAGCGTCCCCACTGATAAAGTGATCTTTTCTCCGTCAACCGCAGTTACCTTTCCATAAATCGTATTCTGGTCCCCGGAACTGGTGGAGGCGCTTTCGTCCGCCTGTGTGGAGGACGCCGCGGATGAGGCGCTCGTCTGTGCCGAAGAGCAGGCACTGGTGCCAATCAAACAGGCAAAAGCCAAAAGAAGGGTCCCGGTTCGAAAACGATTCCATTTTTTCATTGTTACAGCTCCTATTCACAGGTAAATTTTTCCTGAATTCTTTCACAAGAATACAATCCGGTTATGAAAGACGGATGAACAGACCCTGAGAGTTGCATGAAAAAGGAATCATCGGGCAAAGTTCCGAACTCGGCGGCATGATTCCGGCCCGGCCCGGCCCGATTCCATAAAAAACTCCCTCCGAAGAAACTTCGGAGGGAGTTTTAAGCGAAACCACCTGCGATGAACTTACGCCAGCGCGACAAGTCTGGCGCTGGTTCCCCCTGCTTTGGCACCGTTTTGCACCGTTACCTTCGTGCAAACGTTTCCGCCGCCGGATACGGAAAAGGTGACGGAAGCCGTTCCGGCCGCCTGGCCCGAGATCCTGTACAGAAGCATATTTCCGCTTTTCTTCAAAAACTGCACGGAAACACAGGACTGATCGGAAGAAGCCCAGATCGTATTGTCACCGACTCCCTTCGCCGTGACCCCTATGACATAAGTTCCGCCTGGAGCCATGGTATAAGACGATGTATCCATTGTGATGCCCGCCGAAACATCGGCAATCATCTTCTGCCCGCCGATATCGATCGTCACCTGGCCTTTTCCCGTCCCTGTGACAGGATAAATCCACGCGGGATTCCCGGCGCCGTCTTTCACGGCTGTTCCCGCGCCGACGGTTGCGACGGACGAATTATAGGACAGCGCGTACGGGGCGGTCGAAGAGGAGGTCCGCGCAAGCACGCAGTACCGGTCCCCCGTTAAAATGGAAACCGTCGAAGTGTCAAGCGCGACCGATCCGTCGGAACTGCTGTTGGAATCATCCGAATACCCGGTCGAAACGACACAGGAATCGGATTTGTAATCCCCCAAACGATCTCCGTGCGCATCCACCAGATATGCGATCAGCGTTGCCTTGTACATTCCCTTGGCGGAAGACAGGGCGGTCACCTTGCACGAAAGCCCGCCGGAATCCGTCGACTTGGAGAAAGCGGAGGTATCCCCATACAGCTCCCAGACCAGCTTCGTGCCGGTTGCGAAATCCGAGAAATCCGGCTCAACATGCGCTTTGACCGTCGCGGATTCGCCGCTGTCCAGCGACAGCGACTGGTTGCTGAGCGTGATTCCGTCCGTCAGCGCGTTGGTCAGCACAAATCTGTCCTCCGCCCCGCTGTCTTCCTTTGCTTCCAAACCGAAATCATAGAGGCGCACGCTGTCTTCATCGACGGAATCACTGTCCGCATAAAACGCCGTGTCCCCCTTGCTGACATGATTGCGGAAAATCAAAAGCGGTTTCCCTTCGATTGAACCGTAAACGGTCAGTTTTCCCGAAGGAAAATACAAAGTGCCCGGCCCCGTTAAGGTGTCCAGCTCCAAGGAAGAGCTGGTGGCGAATTCCGCGCCGTCCGTGATGTATAGTTCCTCCGCTTCAATTTTTTCATCCGCGGTCGCGACAGTATCGTCCTTTACGACGATTTTTTTCAGATTGCTCAGCGTCGGCAGAGTGTCCGTGTATTTGCTGATATTCAGGGTCCCCGTGTCGTCGCCGTCGATCCCCTTGGTTTTCAGCGTGCATTTGTTCAGCTCGATGCTCTCCTCCGCTTTGATGGTCCCGGTAACGCTCGCGTTGACTCCGGAAGAAACGGTGATCTCCTTGGATTCCAGGCTGCCGCCGATCTTCACGGTACTGCTCAGCGTAACCTCCTCGTCGCAAAAAACATCATGCCGGATGTTTCCTCCGCTGATTTTCAGATCGCCGCCGGCATCGACGGATTTCATGTCTCCCCCTTTAATTTCGGCGGCTCCGCTGCAGGAAACATCGTCCACCGTTCCGTTCTTCACCGTCAGGCTTCCGTTATAGGTCACGTCTTTCCCGGTCACATCTTCAAAGTTATCCTCGTCCCAGGTCTTGCCCCAAGCGGATGCGGAGCCAAGGTAGGTTTTCGCGCCGTGCATATCAACGACGGCCGCAGAAGATGTTGCCGCGAGAGTGTGCGGTGTGGATAAAAGCAGAAGAAATAACGGCAAAAAAACAGCGGTCCATTTTCTCATTCTCATCCCCCCTGATTTCGGGATGAATCCGCTTCCTGAGTCTGTGGGAGAGGATTCTTCATTTCCCGTTTATAATATAAATTATACCTTTAGAAGGAATATATTTCAAGGAAGATAAGAGAAAAGAAAGAATATTTTGGTGAAATTTAAGGATATCTCTACCTATAAAAGTAAAAATTTTGAAAGCAAATACCTACTTTCTGCTTTGGCGCGTCATCGGCCGTTTGAAACAGCGAAGGTAATTTTCCTCTGCCGCTTCCCAGTTAATCAGATGCAGAAACGCATCCAGATACTCATCGCGCCTGTTTTGGTATTGCAGGTAATAGGCGTGCTCCCACACGTCCACAAGAAGAACCGGACAGAAGCCGCGCGGCAGCGGAGTATCCTGATTCATGGTGCTCAATATTTTCAGCCTGCCGCGGCAGTCTGCCACCAGCCATGCGTAGCCGGAGCCAAATTGGCCGAGAGCGCAATTTTTAAATCGTTCGTCAAATTTCTCCATAGAGCCGTACGACGCGGCAATCGCGTCCTTCAGCTTTCCTCCCGGCTGCTTTCCGCCGGGATGCTCCATCAAATTGAAATAGAGATCGTGATTGTAGACGCCGCCCGCATTGTTCCATACCGCCGTCTGCACTTGGAACGGAAGCCGGTAATTCTCCCGGATCAGCCGTTCCAGCGTCCAGCTCTGATAGGCCGGCAGTTTTTCGAGCGCCTGATTCAAGTGGTCCACATACGCTTTAAAATGCTTGTCATGGTGAAATTTCAATGTTTCGGAGTCGAGATACGGCTCCAGGGCATTGTATGGATAAGGAAGCGGAGGAAGCTCAAACGGATAATGATCGTTCATGACAATCGCCCTTTCTTACAGTTCTTTTCAATTTATATTCCGTTCTCCAAGGGGATAGTCGGCCAAAAAGGCGTTTCTTTGAAAAGTTGGAAGAAATTGAGGGATTGCCTTTTTTCCATTCGAGTGCTACGATAGGGACATGAAAGTTACAAATTGTAACAGTTTACGTAATACTGATTGCATATTTGTAATTAATAAACTGTTTTAAAAGGAGTAGTTTATGAAAGGTAAATTGTTAGCGCTGCTTTTAAGCCTGATCGTCAGCGGAACAGCCGGAGTCTACGCCAAAAGCGCCGCCGCGCCGCAAAATACATCGGAAACATCCGCAAGTTCTTCATCCGTAGAAGCAGTCTCTCCGGTGTCGGCTCAAAACTCGGATGTCGTCAAAGCGGCTTCTCAGGCTGCTGCGAAACAAACGTGCAGCACGGCCCCCGTTAAGGTTTCCCCGTCCGCCAACTCCTCTTCGTGCAGCCAGTTTTCCAAGAACAGCGCGGCAGCCAGCTCCAATTCAGCAGCCGCAACAGCCTCCCAGAAGAGCAATGGTTCCACTTCCTCCGGGAGCTGCAGCCAGAATACTTACTGCGCATCCAATTCCGCCTGCGAATCCACAAAAGGCAACTGCACCCAGAACTCCTGCGTACCCGGTACCTATCAGTACTATTGCACTTCGAATTCCAACTGCAGCAATTCCGTCAACAGCTACCTGAACGACATGATCAGCCGCCTGACCGGCAAAACCTGCCCTTCATCCGGCAGCGCATCCTCTTCTCCGGCCTCCACATCCTCTAAGCCCTCGTCAAAGCCCTCCGGCAGTTCCAGTTCTTCCGCATCCTCAGGGAGCGCCGCGACAGGGACTTACGCGGATTTCCAGAATCAGGTCGTTCAACTTGTAAATCAGGAGCGCACCAGCCGTGGTCTGAGTGCCCTTTCCGTAGACACGGCGCTGACCAAAACCGCCACGCTGAAATCTCAGGACATGGCAAAGCTCGGCTATTTTGACCACACCTCTCCAACCTACGGCTCCCCGTTCGATATGATGAAACAATTCGGTATCAGCTACCGGACCGCTGGTGAAAATATTGCAATGGGACAGACTTCTCCGCAACAAGTTATGACCGGCTGGATGAATTCCGAAGGCCACAGAGCCAATATTCTGAACTCCTCGTACACCAAGATTGGTGTCGGCATTGCTCAGAACTCTAACGGTCAGTATTATTGGACTCAGCAGTTTATCGGCTGACAATGGGCGCGCGCAATCAAAACCACGCGTCGAACTGTACAAACCCTAAAAGGCATAGTACTGAAATAATTTTACCAGCCGCGTTCCAGGCCGCCGTCAAGGCGGCCTTCTTTTATGTCTTCGATTCCTTGCCCGCCCGTAAACGGGTCACGGAAAACTCCACGGGCCGTTCGTATGCCCGGCGGTGAACGAGGGCGCCGCGCCCGACCCGCTCATGGTCGCTTTAAACGTGTACGCTCCCCGGGCTGGAGGGAAATAAGAAATTATTTGATATTCCGGCAGAAGAATATGAAAAAGCGTACATATGTGATATAATGTGTACTAATATATATAATACAGATAACACAGAAAAAGGAGCGATCCATGCAGCCGGTTATCGAAGCCAAGGCCTGAAAAGAGATTGCGGAACGGGCGATACGACGGTTCAGGCGCTCGAATCCCGCTCCATCCGGATTTTCAGCCGCGAAAAAACCGCCGTCATGTTACCAGCGGGTCGGGGAAATCGACCCTGAGCCCCGCGCATGACGTTCGGCCGCCGGCTGCCGCACGATTCAGGACGGGAGAAAACGCCGCACTTTTCATCAGAAAGAAAATTCATGAATCAAACCGATGCCTGTTAAAATGATTTTAAGGGAGGGCAAGAGAAAAAATGAAAAAGGAAACCATATTCACCTTGTCTGCGATTCTGAGCGTCGCATTACTTGTCCTGATCGTATTCAGCGTCCTTTTTGCCGGCGCAGCCGACACATATGCGGATCGAGGCAGCTCCGCTCCCACGGGAAATATGAAAATCATTTCCTTTTCCCCGAGCTCTTCTTCGTCGCCGGCACCCAAAATATGGGCCATTTCCACGCTGGAGAAGGAAACTGTTGCCAACGCGATGCTGAACAGCGTCGACTATTATCAAAGCGCCGAGGGAGAATTCACGACTACTTCCCTGCATGACCACCAGGAGACGACGGTCACTTACAAAACGGATCTCACGGGCGGAAGCTCCTATCAACATATTTCGGATTCCGAGACGGATGCCGAACAATTTGTGAAGGACGGAGCCCTTACGAAATATGACAACAGGACGAAATCGTATTCTCAAAGCTATGTCCCGCAGCCGTACGAACCGGCGAACAAAACCGACCAGAATTTGGAGGCAAGAATCACCGTTGGTTCGGACGGCATCAAGAATTACTATTACCGCAACGACGCCACCCATACCGGAATCGCGACGATGAGCCTTTTTCCGCAGGAAATGACCTTCGGTCTGCTGTCCGATACCGATCTATGGGAGATCACCAGAGAGACGGGGTATCTCGGAAGATCATGCGCCGTTCTTTCGGGAAAAACAGCTCCCTCTTACGGGAGCAAACTGAATATGGAACGTTTTACCCTATATGTGGATGAAGCGACCGGGATCCTGCTGAAATTCGAGGGGTTTTCCAAAAAAGGCCTGCTCACCCAGTCCATCGCGACGAAAAACATCTCGATCGATACCGACGGTCTTGCCGACCGGATCGATCGGTTTGTCAGCTCTCAGGTCTCCCGGGATAAATATGGAAGCTATACTGAAATCAGGAGGACCGGGTCGCCAAAGCTGACAATCCAGGGAAGCTGACCGCCAGCTCAATAAGGATTCCAATGAGCGGCAGCGGGCCTGGGCGCTTTGCCCTGCGAAAAGCGAAAACGGGAGTGTCTGTATGATAGCATTTTAGCTCCACGTATGGTAAAATGTCTAAGGAACCGTCTTGCAAACAGAAATTTGAATTGTAATTCTTGAGGGAACGGAACGATGAGCGATTTAAGACAGATTCCGGGTGTTGGTGAGAACATAGAACAAGATTTAATAAACATAGGATATGACAGTATTGCCTCGCTGATCGGTCAAGACCCAGAAGATATATATCTAAAAGACTGCCTTTATAAAGGCTTTCGGGAAGACAAATGCCAACTGTACGTTTTCAGGCTGGCTGTTTATTATGCGGAAAATGAGACACATGCTCCAGAAAAATTAAAATGGTGGTATTGGAAAGACAAAGAATATAAACCCAAAGGCAAATGAGTAATTGGTGTCACAGGATTCAAACTGATGTAAAAGCTATTGCTCGGTTAACCGAAAACAATGAAAAAAGAATTGGATTTTGTGATGCTACAATCATAGTTGCGGCATATGCGGAAAATTTGTGCGTCGATAAAAATCATATAAAATCCGTCGTCGGGCGGCGATCCATCTGGGACTTCTCGGCATGGGGATGTCCTCGCTGCTTTGCGGCCCGTTGCCCGCGGAAATGGTTTGGTTCTGGGTGTTTGCAGCGTTGTGTGCGCTGCTTGGAGCCCGCTGCAACCTGTAGAACATCCCCTATATCGCCTATATGCAGGAAACTATAGCCCCGGACCGGATGGGGCGCGCTTTTTCTCTGATCGGCAGCCTCAGTTCGGCGACTATGCCTTTGGGATTGCTCATAGCAGGCCCAATTGCTGAAAACCGGGGTGTGCCGCTGTGGTTTTTTGTTTCAGGGATCGCAATGCTGCTGCTTTCCCTTGTCAGCGCTATGCTCGTCCTTCCGAATGACAGTTTGATTTCTATCCATCGGAGAGACAAAAGGGATCCGTGGGGGTTGAGAAAATGATTATTGATAATAATCCAAAAGAACTCGAAGCAATGGAAGCATTTCACCGTGGGGATAGAAAAGAAGGATTACGATTACAGGAAGAATTTGCTTCCGCGTTTCGGGAGGAATTTAAAAGCAAAGACCATTGCCCGTGCAAAAAAGCCTGCCGCTATCATGGAAACTGCAAAGAATGCGTGGCTATTCACAGGGCGCACCAGGAACATGTTCCAAATTGCATGAGGCCGATGATAAACAGGAAAATCAAGCTATTATCAGAACTTACCGAGCACACCGTTTCCTATGAAATTGAGCCGCCTAAAAAAATATTGAGAAAAGGGTAGATCTTTGTTCACCGGGAGATGATGAGCATAATCGGCAGTCAGTGAGATTCGTATTGATACGATTTCAATTTAGAGGCGGTCTGATCTCAAGCGGACCGAAGTTTACTAGAATTGTTTTGAAAGGATAGTAAAAAAACAAGTGATCAGTTGCCGATCGGGATGCTGACAGTAACCATGGTGCCTTTCCCAGGTTCGCTTGTGACGTCGATCTTCCCCTTGTGGGCATCGACAATCGCCTTTGTGATCGAAAGTCCCAGCCCGGAGCCTCCCGTCCGCCGGTTGCGGGATTTATCCGCCCGATAAAACCGTTCAAAGATATTGGGCAGGTCTTCAGGCGGAATGCCGGCGCCGTTGTCGCCGACCGACAGAGTCACGGTACTTTCAGCGCTTTTCACGCCGATATCGACACGCCCCTCCTCCGGGGTGTATTTCAGCGCGTTGGAAAGGAGATTGGTAATGACCTGGCTGATTTTATCCCGGTCCGCCCGGATGACCGCCGCATCACCGGTCAGGTTCAGCTTTACTTCCTTTTTGTAAAAATCAGGTTCAAAGTTATGGGCGATACGCCGGGCCAGCTCTGTCACGTCGAACTCCGTGAGATTCAGGACGGCATTCTCGGCCTCCGCCCGTTCCAGATTTTCAATATCGCCCACGAGCCTGTTCAGGCGCAGGATCTCCTCATGACAGCTTTCCAGCCTCTCGCCGCTCGGTTCCCATACCCCGTCGATCATCGCTTCGAGGGAACTTTGCAGGTTCGCGAGCGGCGTCCGCAATTCATGGGACACATCCGCCGCCATGGTTTTTCTGAGCTTCTGCTGTTTTTCGAGGGACTCCGCCAGATCGTTGACGGTGGCGGTCAGCTGATTGATCTCACTCGTCGTGGATTTCTCCTTGATCCTCTGCCTGAAATTCCCCTTCGAAATCTCCGACGCGGCCCGCACCGCTTTGGAAATCGGGCCGCTGATCCTTCCGGACATGACCGCCCCCAGCAGCAGAGCCACGGCAAGCGAAACAATTCCCACAATCACGAGAATCGCATTGACCCCATTCAAAAAAGTGACGTCGTTGCTCGTATAGTAATACGGGCCGTAATAACCGATGTCCGCTTCCCCGATTTTCTTGAAATTTTCCGTCAGGTCGTATCGGTTCTGGACATATCCGCCTTTTAAATAAGGATTATGGCTCTGTGTGTATTGCTCCATACGGCGCAGCATCTGCACGCAGAGGCCGTTGTTGTGGACAAACGGTGCTGCCCGAAAGGTCCTTCACCTTCAGAATGATCCCTTGTTCCAGCGCTTCCATTCCGATGTTCTCAACGGCGCCAACATTCCACTTTTCGGTTGAGGCGTCGTACTGCCTGTTGACAAGATTCACGATATTCTGGTTGTTCTGCTTTTGCTGCGCAATGACATAATCGTTGAACCGGATCCTAAAAAAATAATTGATCAGAAGGCTGATGACCCCGACAAGCAGAAGAGCCAGCATCGCATAGGTAAGGGACAATTTGGAGCGCAGGCTTTTGCTTTTCATCTAAATCCCTCCAAATTTGTAACCCAGTCCATGAACCGTAAGAATATACCGAGGATTCTTTGTATCCGTTTCAATTTTCTGCCGGATATTCTTGATATGCGAGTCGATGATTCGGTCAAATCCCTCGAAATCGCCGCCCATCGCGGAGGCAATCAGCTCTTCCCGCGTAAACACCTTTTTCGGGCGGCGCGCCAGCGTGCTGAGAATTCTGAATTCGTTCGGCGTGAGGCTCACGGGTCTGCCGTCCTTTTTGACTTCAAAGCCTTCCAGGTCGATAGTCAGTTCGCCGCCGCGAAAGACAAGCACGGACGCGGCTCCGCCGCCGGAACGGCGCAGCACGGCCCCGACCCGTGCGACAAGCTGTCTGGGGCTGAACGGCTTGGCGACGTAATCGTCCGCGCCGAAACGGAATCCTTCCAGAACTTTCTCTTCCTCCGCGCGCGCAGTCAGCATAATGACGGGAACCTTCGACCTTTTCCGTATCGTCCGGCAAATCTCCTCCCCGCTGATATCCGGAAGCATCCAGTCGAGGACAATCAGGGACGGACTTTCTCTTTCAAATTTCTCCAGGGCTTCCCTGCCGTCGTATGCCGTGAGCACGATATAACCGGCCCTTTCAAGGTAAGATTTTACCACATCCACGATTTTAGCCTCATCGTCGACAACGAGGATTCGTTTTTCATTTGCGTTCACGAAAACCACCCGAATCGAAAGACAGAAGCCCCCCTTGCGGAGCTTCTGCTCTTTTTTACTATGATAGCATGAATTCCGTCAGAAGTCGATTTCATCGTGCCCCTGGCCCTCAATCGACCGCAACGATGCGCCGGCCGGCTTTTTCGCCGGCATTGGGAGCCGATTTTATCAGCATTTCAAACGTCAGCGGTCGGCGGGCGGCGTTCCTGAAGTCTGACGCGGCCTGCGCCCGCCAGTTGGATTTTTTGCTCTTTTTCCGGGATTATACCGTTTCAGGCTCCGCGAATCTGCAACAGCGGAAACGGAACACCATGATCTCCCCTTCTATTGGCAGCAGGACATGCCGCCGGCAGACACGTAATTTTCCGCCTCGTTTTGAATCGCGTTGATGTCGATCTGACTGATGTCGTCCACAACCTTGACATAGCCGCCGAGCATTCCCATCCCGCACTGGAAGGAAAAATCGGATTGCGGGGTGAAAACGGGGGTCTCCGTCCGGCTGCTCAGATCGAGCTGGCTGTTGAGTTCCGGAAACACAACGTACTCATTGCAGGAAGTCAACCGGGTTGGATTAAATTTGATTTTCGCGGGAATGCCCTTCTGCAGGACGAGGATAGGCGGCGAATAGCCGTTGCCGCCGACCGATACGGCGACCTCCTGCTCGTTCCCGCTGATTTTCGCAACGCCGACCGCATCCGCGGAATTGCTTCCGCCGGTCCCGGTTTCCGGCTGCTCGCCGGAAGCGGGCGGAGCGGCTTCCGAAATGTCCTCGACGACCGAGATCGTACTGGTGATCATACCCATGGAGCAGGTGTAAGTGATCACGCCGGTTTGCTTCGGGGTAAAATTGATTTCATTGTCGCCCGGCTGCAACGTCTTCGCAATATTGTACTGGGGGATCGTCACCGTCCCGTTGCAGCCGTTGATGGCGCCGGCGTCCGCCCGGATCGTCCACTTGACCGGGATGCCTTTCTGTACCGTGATCGGCGTGTAGCTGTTTGCCTGAAGCTGTGTCGTGATCTCCTGCTCATCGCCCTTTACGGTTGCCGCATTGCTTTGGCTCGCGGCTTTCGCCGTGATCAGGCCGAGCGGATTGATCCCCGAAAGGGAGAAACCCCTGTTCAGCATAACGACGCCGAGAACCATGACAAGCGCTGCGCTGACCCTCATTATTTTATGGGTGAATTTACTGCTCAGAAAGGAACTGACCGCGCCAAACCCGAACATGAGCGGAACCGTGCCAAGGCTGAATACCAGCATCGACAGGGCGCCCTTCACGGGGCTGCCGGTGCCGAGCGCATAGAGCTGCATGGCCTGCAGCGGCCCGCAGGGCATCAGCCCGTTGAAAAGCCCGACAAAAAACGGGCCGTGCTCTCCGCTCATGTGGAACTTCGTGACGAATATCTTCGGCATGTGGGGGATGAAACGCCTCAGCCAAGGGAAAATGTTCAGCATGTTCAGCCCCATGATCACCATGAAAATACCCGCAGTCATAGAAACGATTCCTCTCGCCGTTCCCGAAAAGCTGACCGCGGAACCGAGCGCGCCGACAATGCCGCCGATCATGGTATAGGAGAGCACCCGCCCCGCGTTATACAACAGGCTCGGCTTCAGCGTGGCGAGTTTGCTTTTCCTTTCCTGTTCAGAAAATTTGTACGATACCGCCTGGGAAAGATTGATGCCGCCGCACATCGCGACACAGTGCAGGGAAGTAATCAGTCCCACCACGAACAGAAGGCCATACCCCATGCCCTGCGTGACATTCGGAATAAAGTTGAATCCGACTGTATTTTTGAGGACCTGATAGGCAGCGAGAATGATGATGCCGATGCCGAGCAGATGGTTGATCGGAATTCTGTCATCGTTTTTACCCTGTCTCCCATTCTCTGTGCTTTTTGGTTCGGGACTGCCGGCCGCCTGATAGCCGAGTTTTTCAATCACCCCGGCGATTTCGCTCCAGGGGACGATGCGGGGATCATAGGTGATCTCCGCGCTTCCGGCGGCATAGCTGGCCCTGATCCTGACAACGCCCTTTACCTTTTTAAGGCGGTTTTCGATCCGCATTTCACAGCCGGTGCAGAACATGCCGCCGATTTTCAGCGTCTTACGGATCAGCCCGTCGGAGGACCTGTCCGTCGCGGAACGGCTCTGCAGCGCCGGAGCATCTTCCGGCAGGATGATCATCGGCGGCGGCGGGACCGGTTTGCTCTCCGGACGCCTCGTCGCCTTTTCCGAGGAAATATAACCGGCACTGTAGATTTCTTTTGTTATTTTCTTGAGTTTTATCTTCTCCGGATCATAGGAAAACCGCACATTGGATTCCACGCTGCTCGCCTTCACGTCTCTGACGCCGTCCAGTCCATTCAATGCGAGCTCCAGTTCCGTTTCATCGGTTTCCAGCATCATTCCCTGAACCCAAAGTTGTTTTTGAATCCACCGCTGAGCCATCCGATCACTTCCAAACAGGCAGATTTCTGAGAGAAGTCCTCTGACTTCTACAGCATTTCAAATGCTATCAGCCTGTTGTGAAGATTTCATGAAGATATCTTTTTCCTTCTCGATCAACCTGCATCGTTTTTGCGTAAAAGCCCTTTATCATTCCGCCTTTTGGCAGCAAAAGCAAGCCATGGATTTTACCGTACCCAGATTTGCGCTTTGATAAAGGACCGCCAGTCGTGTTCTCAGACTCTCCTCTGTCTCAAACGGAGAACTGAAAAATCCCTTCGGCTCATAAAAATGCCGCACGAACCAATCGGTGCGCCGGATTTCGCCCCGGATATAAAAACAGCCGCAGAAAACGCCGCCGCGTTTAAGCACCCGGAAGGTCTCCCGGTAGGCTGCTTCCTTGTCCGGAAAAGCGTGGAAGCCGTTCAGGGACAGCACGATATCAAAGCTCCCATCCTCAAAGGGGAGTGCGCCGACATCGCCCTGCAGAAAGCGGACGTGCGGCAAGCCCAGCCTGGCCGCACGCCTCCGCGCCGTCGCCATCATCTCCGCCGAATTGTCCAGGCATGTCACATCCGCGTTTGCCAGCTTTCGGTAGACCGGCATGGTAAGCACCCCCGTACCAACGGGGACTTCCAGCAGCCTCCCGGAAAAGTCCTCCGGGATTCCGGAAAGGGCCTGTTGAAGATAGCGGTCGTTGTCCGCCTTGTCCATATCCCAGACCAGTTTGCAAACGATCCTGCCAAAGGCCGTAGAGCAGGTGATCATACCATCATAGGCGGTTGCCTCCCGGCCCAGTATCTGATAGGCTTGCCTGATTTCTTCATGCGCCATGCGAAAAATCTCCTTTCCTGCCGCCGGACCAAGAACATATCACATTTAAATAGCATTCATCGATCAGAAACGCACAAGAACCTTCCGATCATCTTTCAAAACCGGTTAGATATTGCTAACCTATATTGTATTATAGCATAGTGACTCGGCAAATAAAAGAGCGGGAAAACGTATCTCACAGAAAAATCAGGCATATACGGTTCACCGTACCGGCGCCGTGTTGACGCGGATGCCCCTTGATGCTATACTTTATTTTACCCTATAGGGTATTGAAGGAGGAGTTACGATGCGCCAGTGCATGGATTCGGATAACCTGCATAGACGGCTCAGCAAAATCATGGGGCAGGTTAAGGCGATTGACAAAATGGTTGACGAGGACGTCCCGTGCGAGGACGTTCTGATTCAAATAAACGCGGCGAAAAGCGCCTTGCACAAGGTGGGCGAAATCGTTTTGGAAGGTCATCTGAATCACTGCGTGCGCGAGGGGATCGAGCACGGAGACGCCGACAAGGCAATTGCGGATTTTGCGAAAGCGATCGACCATTTTTCAAGGCTGTGAGCGGAAAGAGAAACCAAACGGGACGGCTGCTTTACGGCAGCCGTTTTTTATTGACAAAGCATACCCCTTGGGGTATTATATACCTATACTAGGTATAAGTATATAAAGGGGGAATGTTCTCTTGCTACGGTTCTGGAAAGATGGAGAAAAACCAACCATGCTGATTCTTGCGGTTTCTTTCGCATCCCTGATCGTCAGCTTCTTCAACATTGGAAATCTGCCGGTTGACGCCGCATGGATCGCGATTCTGCTTTGTGGAATCCCTATCGTAAAGGAGGCAGCAGCAGGATTGGTGACAAAATTTGATATCAAGGCAGACGTGCTGGTTTCCATCGCGCTGATCGCGTCAGTCATCATTGGAGAGACCTTCGCCGCCGGCGAAGTCGCCTTTATCATGACAATCGGCGCATATCTGGAAGAACGAACGGTTGCAAAGGCGCGTTCCGGAATTGAAAAGCTGGTGCACCTCACTCCCGCTACGGCGAGGCTGGTGCAGGGTGATCGGGAATCGATCATCCCCGCCGAGCAGGTAAAGCCCGGCGATATTCTGCGCGTCCTGGCAGGCGAAACCATCGCCGTCGACGGCCGGATCACAAAGGGAAAAACCTCGATCGACCAATCCGTCATGACGGGAGAATCCCTTCCTGTGGATAAGGCGGAAGGCGACGAGGTTTTCAGCGGCACCGTCAATCAGTTCGGTATTTTTGAAATGACGGCGCTGAAGGTCGGCGAAGACAGCTCCCTCCAGCAGATGATCCGGCTTGTGAAATCGGCGGACGCCGGAAAGGCCAAAATCGTAGGAATAGCGGACCGGTGGGCGACATGGATCGTAGTGACCGCGCTTTCGGCGGCAATTTTAACATGGCTTTTTACCGGCCAGATCATCCGTTCTGTTACCATCCTGGTGGTCTTCTGCCCCTGCGCCCTGGTATTGGCCACGCCTACCGCAATCATGGCTGGAATCGGAAATGCCACGAAATACGGCATTCTGGTCCGCGAGGGCGACGCGCTGGAACGACTTGCCAAAGTGAAGCGGATCGCCTTTGACAAAACCGGTACTCTGACTTACGGAAAACCGACCGTAGTCCGTGTGGAAAGCTTTGATCAAGATTTGAGCAGCGACAGAATTTTAGAACTCGCCGCATCCGCAGAGTTAAGGTCAGAGCATCCGCTCGGGAAAGCGATTCTTTCCTGTTATCACCAAAAAAAAGACCGCTTCCCTGACGATCCGGAAGCATTCGAACTGTTCGCGGGCCGGGGAGTACTCGCGGTCATAAACGGAGACGAGATCCTCGCCGGGAACGAGGCCCTGCTGGCCGAGCGGCAGGTCGGCTTGCCGGAAGCATTCCAGTCGTCCGCCGAAGAGGCGAAAAAGGAAGGCAGCACGATCATTTATCTGTGCCGCAACCAAAAACCCGCCGGATGGATCGCCCTGTCGGACACGCTGCGCCCCGACGCCGAAGAAACAGTCAGCGCAATTCACCAGATCGGCATAAAGACAGTCCTGCTGACCGGGGATGCGTCCCCGGCCGCAACCCATATGGCAAATATGGCCGGCATCAGCGACGTGAGGTCGGGCTGTCTGCCGGAGGGAAAACTGACGGCCATCGCTGAGTTTCAAGAAAAGGGGCAGCCCGTCTGTATGGTGGGCGACGGAATCAACGACGCCCCCGCTTTAAAAGCGGCGCAGGTTGGCATCGCCATGGGCAAAATGGGAAGCGACATTGCGATCGACGCCTCCGACATCGCCCTGGTAAGCGACGGCATCAAAGAAATCCCGCATCTTCTTTTACTGTCGCAAAAAACGATGCAAACCATCAATATCAATCTGATCGCATCGATGACGCTGAATTTTATCGCGGTTATACTCGCGATCATCGGCGTGCTGAATCCGGTCGTCGGCGCGCTTGTACATAACGCCGGTTCGGTCGCCGTCATTATAAACTCATCGCTGCTATTAAAATGGAGGAAAGCATAAAAGCGAACCAGCTCACTGCAAGCATTCCTGCCTCGCACACTTCTGAAACACCGTTCAAAAGCCTCGGGTCCATCGCGATACAGCTCCGGCGAATCCCACGCGGGATCTGAATTTTCGCATTGCAGAACCGAAAGATGGTTTCCCTGTTCTCATACCGTCCGCCGGCGGCCTGACCGCGGCGGCATCGCCCCGCTCTGAAAGACTGATCCCTGTACGATGAAATTATCTTGACAAATTGCAAAAACGGGGTTACAATATACTCATATAAAACATATATTGTTACTATTAATTGAGGAGGGAAAGGGTTACGATGAAGTTTTGGGCAAACGGTTCCATGAACTGCTTGATGCGCATGTTGTGCGGAATCATGTGCTGCTGTATGCCCAAAATAAAACGTGACCGGATCTTTCTGCCTTTATAGTCTGCATTTGCAGGACAGAACAAGGAAGGCTGACAGGTCACATGATCTGCCGGCTTTTTTTGTTTGTATTTCACCGCATTTGAATTTTGGGGGCTTAGAACTATGAAAACTAATGATTTTGCACTGGACGAAACGAAACTGTTTCAAACCTTTCAATGGCTCCACCGGCACCCGGAGCTCTCTTTTCAGGAGTTTGAAACCACAAAAAAGATCCGGGAACTGTTGTGCGCGGCGGATATCGAAATCCTGGATCTGCCGCTCGAAACCGGTCTGGTGGCGGAAGTGGCCGGAGCGCGGCCCGGACCGATTATCGCCGTCCGCTGCGATATCGACGCGCTTCCGATTCAGGAGCAGACGGACCTTGACTACAAGTCTGAAAATGACGGCATCATGCACGCCTGCGGCCATGATTTCCACACAGCGGCCATGTTTGGGGCGGCGCTGCTGCTCAAGCGGCGGGAAAAGGAGCTGCAGGGGACCGTAAGGATCATTTTTCAACCAGGGGAAGAATCTTCGCTCGGAGCGTTGAAAATCACGGAAAGCGGCGCACTGGATCACGCACAGGCGATCTTCGGAATCCATGTGATCCCCAATATCCCGGTCGGCACGGTCGTGATCTCGCCGGGCGCCATGACCGCGGCGGTCGACCGGTTTGAAATCACCATTTCGGGAAAGGGCGTCCATGCGGCGTATCCGCAGGACGGAATTGACCCGATCGTGACGGCGGCGCAGTTCATTTCCGCCGCGCAGACCATCGTCAGCCGGAACACCAACCCGTTCCATCAGAGCCTCGTCAGCATCACGCATGTCGCCGCTGGGAGCACCTGGAATGTGATTCCTTCCTCCGCGTTCTTGGAAGGAACCGTCCGCACGCTGCAAAAGGAGGACCGCCAGTCCATCCCGAAGCGTCTGGAGGAACTCGCCGGAAACATTGCGGAGGCTTTTCGCGCCAAAGCCGATTTCCGCTGGATCGCCGGCCCCCCGGCGACGGACAACGATCCGCGCTGGACCGCGTTTGCGGCGGAAACGGCGGAAGACGCCGGCCTGAGAGTCGTTCCGGCGATCCCGGCGCTCGGCGGCGAAGACTTTGCTTTTTATCAGCAGACCCTCCGGGGCGTCTATATCCAGATCGGGACCGGAGAGTCCGAACCGAACCACAACCCGAAATTCCGCGTTGACCCGAAGGCGCTGCCGGCCGCATCCGCCTATGTCGCTTCGCTTGCCGAAAAGGCCCTTCAAACCCTGAAAAGCGGTGGAACGGTATGATCGTCGTTCAAAATGTGAGCAAGACTTTTCCCGGCAGATCCGGAGATGTGGAAGCCTTGAAAAACGTTTCGATCCAGGTTGACGACGGGGATATCTTCGGCGTGGTCGGTTTCAGCGGGGCGGGAAAATCGACCCTGATCCGTACCGTGAATCTCCTGGAAAGGCCGGATTCAGGGAAAGTGATCATCGACGGGATCGACGTGACGGACCTGCCGAAGCGAAAACTGCGCGGGGTCCGAAAGCATATCGGCATGGTATTTCAGCAGTTCAATCTTCTGAATTCCAAGACCGTGCGGCAGAACGTCGCCATTCCTCTGATCCTGGAAAAGAAACCCAAAACAGAAACCGAGGAACGCGTCCGCGAGCTTTTGAGGTTTGTCGAGCTGGAAGAGAAGAAGGACGTTTACGCCGAAAATCTTTCCGGAGGCCAGAAACAGCGGGTCGGCATCGCGCGGGCGCTCGCGACCAGCCCGTCCATCCTGCTGTGCGACGAGGCCACCAGCGCGCTGGATCCGAAAACGACGGAATCCATTTTGCAGCTGCTGAAAAAAGTCAATCGGGAACTGGGAGTCACCATTTTGCTGATCACGCACCAGATGAACGTGATCAAGGAAATCTGCAACCGCGTCGCGGTCATGGAAAGCGGCGAGATCGTAGAACAGGGAAACGTTCTGGACGTTTTCGGCAACCCTCAGCACGATATCACAAAAGGATTCGTCAAAACGGTGATCGACGACACGGTCCCGGAGAGCATCCGCAAATCTATCCTGGAAGACAATAGGCAGGGAAAAATCCTCCGGCTGAAATTCACGGGAATCAGCGCTCAGGATTCCCTCCTTTCACGAATTGATAAAACTTTCAACGTGGAGACGGCCATCCTGTCCGCCACGGTAAGCGAACTGCAGGGCACGGTGCTGAGTATCCTGAAAGTTCGTCTGACGGGGCGGAATGATGAGATTGCGAAAGCGGAACAGTATATCGAAAAATCCGGCGTGGAAGTAAAGGAGGTGACTTTGGAATAATGGAAAAGCTGATTGAGCAATCCCTCGACATCTCCTCCGCAAAACTCCTGCTGGCGGCGGAACAAACCATCTATATGCTGTTCTGGGCCCTTTTGATCGGCACGCTGATCGGAGTCTCGCTGGGCATCCTGCTTGTCCTGACCAGACCAGGCGGCGTCCTTGGAAACAGAATCGCTTTCAGCCTTCTGAATGATCTGATCAACATTGTCCGTTCGGTCCCCTTTATCATTCTTCTTGTCTTTATCATGCCCCTGACCAAAGGGATCGCGGGCACAACGGTCGGGACGAGAGCCGCTCTGGTTCCGCTTGTGTTTTACATCAGCCCGTATCTGGCGCGGCTGGTGGAAAGCTCCCTCTTAGAGGTCGATTCGGGAATCATAGAGGCCGCCGAGGCAATGGGCGCTTCGACTCTCCAGATCATCTGGCATTTCCTTCTGCCGGAAGCCCTGCCGTCCCTCATTCTGACGCTTACGACGGGGACAATCGGACTGTTGGGCGTCACCGCCATGGCGGGAGCGATCGGCGCCGGGGGCGTCGGCGACCTTGCCCTCACCTACGGGTACCAGCAGTTCAATACGCCGCTTATGACCGCCACAGTCGTTGTGCTGATCCTTTTCGTTCAGATGATCCAGTCCGTTGGAAACCATTTTTCCAAGAAAGTCCGCACCCATAAATAACTTGATTTTGAGAAGAGGTAAGTAGTATGAAAAAAGTATCCGCAGCTTTAAGTCTACTGGTTCTGTTATCCGTCGCGTTCACAGGATGCGCCGCACCGGGCGAAAACACGGCGGCATCGCCTTCGAGTGCCGGGCAGGCAAATTCCGCCGCGTCGGACCAGTCCGCATCGTCTTCCGGCAAAACGGTTTTGAAATACGGAAAATCGCAGGGGCCCTACACGATCCTGTTCGAAGAGGCCATCAAACCGATTCTGGAAAAGGAAGGCTATCAGCTGAAGGCGGTGGAATTTTCCGACCTTCTCCAGAACGACACCGCGCTGAACAACGGGGAAATTGACTTCAATGTGGAACAGCACACCGCATACGCCGAAAATTTCAACAAAGCCTACAAGGGCGACCTGACGCCGATCAGCCCGATTCCAACCGTGCCGGCGGGGATTTTCTCCTCCAAGCACAAATCGCTGAATGAAATCAAGAAAGGCGCGGTCGTAGCGGTTCCGAACGACGCGTCGAATACTGCCAGAGCCTATGTGCTTCTGCAAAAAGCGGGCTGGATTACCCTAAATAAATCGGTCGACCTTTCCAAAGTGAAACAAAGCGATATTGCTGAAAACAAATACAACCTGTCTTTTGTCGAAATGGATTCTCTGAATATCCCTCGCTCTCTGGATGACTTCGATTACGCGGTCATCACCGGCAGCATCGTGTATAACGCAAAGATCGATCCGTCCACCGCTCTTTTGCAGGAGGACATTCTGGACCATCTGATTCTTCAGGTAGTTGTCAAGGCGGAAAACAAGGACGCGAAATGGGCAAAGGATCTTGTCGCGGCTTATCGTTCCGACGAGCTGAAGGCATACATGTCGAAGAACAACAAGGGACTCTGGTTTATTCCGAAGGAACTCCAGTAGCTGCCATGGGATCAAATACGCGGATCCCGGCGAGACGGGCCGATGTGGGATCTCGGCCAGGCGATTCCGGATTAAAAAGAACAGATACTTAAAAGTGAAAAGGCAGTAAAATGAGGAGCGCTAAAGCGCTCCTCATTTTACTCAGATCCTCAATTTTACAAGAATACCTTTTTCTTCTCATGGTCAGGAGAGACCACAATGGATGTATGCTTTATCCCTTTCTGTAGGTTCTGCGGATTTCATCCACCTTATATCCCGCAGCAGAAATCAGGCGGGTCAGCTGATCGTCGCTGACTTCCGATTTCATCAGAACCGTTGCGGTCTGCTTATTTAGATTCACCTTCGTCCAGACCCCTTCGAGCTCATTCAAAGCATTTTCCACATGGATCGCACAGTTTCCGCACGACATCCCACCGATTTTAAGTGTAGCTACGAATGAATAGTGCTTTTTATTTCTGTCTTTTACAGGTTTTCTGCGCAGTGTGTCTCCACTGCCGCAACAGCCGGAAGACATTCGTTTTAAGAAATTCTTGATTCCAAAGATAATAAATAAAAACAAAATCAGGCATATAACGGCTGTGGGCATCCTATCACTTCTTTTCAAATTAAAACAGATGGCGATTGATCTAATCGCCAGCTAAAACGACCGACATTGCGCATATTTCGTTTCTTTTTCCGCAGGAGCGGGACCCACATTGGAATGTACGATTTCCCTGACAGGAGGGACACAGACAACCAACATCCGCGCCCCTTTCCCGCTGTTTCGGGCAGCATGTCCAGAGCAGGAGCAACCGCCTCCGCAGCCGGAATTGAAAACCATGTCAGGCATGCACCTTGGTCTCCAGGTATTGCGTGCTGTCCTTGCGGGCCGGACGGGCGATCAGGTAAATCACCGCCGCCGCGACGAGAACGGCGACAATCTGGCCGAATCCAAACGATGCGCCGAAGAACAGGCTTCCAAGCTGGTAGCTGACGAAAGCGAGAAGATAGCCGACCAGCGCCTGATAGCCGATGGCGATCCAGCCCCATTTTTTACTGCCCATCTCACGCATGGTCGTCGACATCGCGACAATGCAGGGAGGATCGAAAATATTGAGGAGCATGAACGAGAACGCGCCCATCGTTGTGAACATGGAAGCGATCCCCTGCGAAACCAGCGCGTCGTTTTCCGCGTCCGCGACCCCGTTCAGGACCGCCAGCGTGCTGATCGCCTGTTCCTTCGCCATCTCCGCGCTGATCGTCGCCACCGCGCCTTTCCAGCTGCCGAAGCCGAGCGGCGCGAAGAACCACGCGATCGCGTTGCCGATGTTGGCCAGAATGCTCTGCTCAATATCGACCATCCGCATGTTCCAGCTGAAATTGGAAAGGAACCAAATGATCACACAGGCGGTGAAAATAATGGTGCCCGCCTTGATGATGAAGGCGCGGGAACGTTCCCACATGTGAATGAGCACACCCTTGAGCGACGGGATATGGTAGGCGGGAAGCTCCATGACGAACGGAGCCGGGTCCCCTCCGAAATAGCTCGTCTTTTTCAGCGCGATGCCCGAGAGCACAATGATGGCGATGCCGAGAAAATACATGGCCGGCGCGATCAGCACCGAGCGCGGGAAAAACGTCGAGACGATCATGCCGATGATGACGGTCTTCGCCGTGCACGGAATGAAGGTGGAAAGCATGATGGTCATGCGGCGGTCCTTTTCATTCTCGATCGTCCGGGCGGCCATGATCGCCGGCACGCCGCAGCCCGTTCCGATCAGCATCGGGATGAAGGATTTTCCCGAAAGCCCGAACCGGCGGAAAATACGGTCCATGATGAACGCGACCCGCGCCATGTACCCCGAATCCTCCAGAACGGAAAGAAAGAAGAAAATCAGCAGCATCTGCGGCACGAAGCCCAGCACGGTCCCCACGCCGCCGATGATGCCGTCGATGACCAGCCCCTGCAGCCAGTCCGCCGCGCCGATCGCCTGCAAGCCCGACGTCACCGCGTTCGGGATCCAGTCCCCGAACAGCGTGTCGTTGACCCAGTCGGTCGCCATGCCGCCGATCGTCGTGATCGAGATATAGTACATCAGGATCATGACGGCGGCGAAAATCGGGAGCGCCAGAAACCGGTTGGTCACGACCCGGTCGATCCGGTCGGAGGTCGAAAGGGCTCTCTGCTTTTTGTGCAGGCAGTTCGCCGTCAGCCTGGAGATGTATTCGTAACGCGCATTGGTGATGATCGTCTCGCTGTCGTCATCCAGCTCCTTTTCCGCCTCGCTTACGACTTTTTCCAGCCGCCCGCGTTTTTCCTTCGTCATGGAGAGCTCCGCGAGCACCTTTTCATCCCGCTCGAACAGCTTGACCTCATACCACCTCGCGCGCGGGGCCTCAAGAGTCCCCTCAAAAAGCTCGGAGATCTTTTTCAGCGCGTCTTCGATCTTCGCGCTGAATTCGCACTGGAAATGAAACTCTTTCTTCTCCCGCGCAAGGCGGATCGCCTTTTCGGTGACCTCCCGCAAGCCGGTCCCTTTCAGAGCGGAGGTTTCGACAATTTCGCATCCCAGCGCCGCGCCAAGCTTCTCCGTGTCGATCCGGTCTTTGGATTTCTTGACCACGTCCATCATGTTCAGGGCAATCACAACGGGGATCCCAAGCTCAAGAATCTGCGTCGTCAGGTACAGGTTGCGTTCCAGATTCGTCGCGTCGACCAGATCGATGATGGCGTCCGGCCTTTCATTGATCAGATAGTTGCGGCTGACGACTTCCTCGAGCGTGTAGGGCGAAAGAGAATAGATCCCCGGCAGGTCGGTGATGACCACATCCTTATTCCCTTTCAGCTTTCCCTCCTTCTTTTCGACCGTGACCCCCGGCCAGTTCCCGACATATTGGCTGCTTCCCGTCAGGCCGTTGAACATGGTCGTTTTGCCGCAGTTCGGGTTGCCGGCAAGCGCTATTTTTATCCCCATCTGTGAAAAACCCTCCTTCAATTAATTAGCCTCTGCTAACTTCCCCGCAGAAAAATTTACGCTACTTCGATATGCTCTGCCTCATTCTTCCGGATGGACAGCTCATATCCGCGGACCGTGATTTCGATCGGGTCCCCCAGCGGCGCCACCTTGCGGACCGAGATCGCCGTCCCCTTCGTGATGCCCATATCCATGATACGCCGCCGCAGGGGGCCGGTCGCGGTAAGCGTCTTGACTGCAACGGTTTCTCCCGGTTTTACTTCTTTCAGTGTTTTCATAGCATTGATCGCTCTCCTCTTTCAAATCATGATCCGGTTCGCCATGCTTCTGTCCAGCGCGATGCGGCTTTCCTTCACCTGAAGGATGAGATTCCCCGCCAGCTCGCTGACCACCGTCACCAGGCCGCATTCCACAAAACCCATCGCGGCCAGATGCTGCCGTGTCTCGTCCTTTCCGTTGATCTTCCGGATCGTCACCGTATCCCCGGCTCTCGCCATCGTCAGAGGCATCATATCCTTTTCCTCCTTTAAGTTAGCATCGGTTAACTCTTGCCCTTTTTACAAGAGGTTAGGTCTCGCTAACCTCTTTCCTGATTTTAGTTTACCACCGCTAACCATGCCTGTCAAGCGTTTCTGAACACTATTCTTGCCAAAGTGGTTAGTTTGTGCTAATCTATAGCATAATAGATTTACCACACGGAGGGATATGCGATGGAAATTCATGAATCGGCGGAAGATTATCTTGAGACGATCCTGATGCTCAAAGAACGGCAAGGGCAAGTCCGGTCCATCGATATCGTCAATGAGATGGGTTACTCCAAGCCGAGCATCAGCGTGGCTATGAAGCGGCTGCGAGAAAACGGTTATATCGAGATGAGCGACGACGGTTATATCACTCTGACAGAACCTGGAATGAAAGTAGCACAGCGCATCTACACCCGGCATAAGTTACTGACGAAATTTCTTGTCAGTCTTGGGGTGGAAGAGAAAACCGCCGCGGCTGACGCCTGTAAAATGGAGCATGACCTGAGCGACGAAACCTTTGAAAAATTAAAAGAACACGCAAGGAAACATTTGCGGGAATAATGGCGCGGACAAAGCAGGGTTTTCCCTGCTTTGTCCTGCCTAAGCCTGGGCCAGCGCCTTGCCCAGCGCTTTGCACGCTTCGGCGTCAAGCCCCTCGGGAGCGCCGTTCACCGTCACTGGCTCCGCTATCATGCGGCAGCCGGCCGATTCGCAGTCCACGGCCCAATTCCGCATCCATTCGCCGTCGCCCCAGCCGTAGGAGCCGAATAGCGCTACCGTTTTTCCGCCGAGTTCTGATTTTACGGACTGATACATGGGCTCAAACTCAGATTCTTCCAGCTGCTCCGACCCCATGGACGGACAGCCGAAAGCGATGGCCGTGTAATTCTTCGCTTTGTCGGCCGTGAATTCGCCAGCCGTAAACAAATCGGCCTGTCCGCCCGCCGACATGGCGCCATCCAATACGAGATTCGCCATGGCCTGCGTGTTGCCGGTACCGCTCCAATAAACAATCGCAATTTTAGTCATCAATATTTCATCCTTTCAATAAAATACTACCGTTAAGCGGCCACGATGAGCCGCGAAATCGGTGTCCCGTTTTCAAACATGCGTTTATAGATATAAGTGCATTTTCGGTACTGACCGGAACGTTTCCGCGCCCCGGCGGGGTTGAAATAGGCTTTCCAATAACCGCAGAAAGCGTAATTTCTGCCCTTGTGCTCCATGAAACTAATCACATCAAACAGAGGATAGCCCAGAAAAATTCCGATCTCATGAGGAAATTCCCGTTCCAGGCACAGGCGCCCGGAAAGCTGCCGCAGAAGAGCGTCACAGCCGCGCGACGTGTCATACCCAAGCGTCCGAAGAAAGGAGCAGGTCATTCGCTCCGAAAGGACCCGTGCAAGCCCCGCTTTCCGATAGACATAGACCAAATAGGAAGATTCACATTCGCATTCTTTTACGACGCACACCGACATCGCATAGGGGGCAAGCTCCCGGTCCCAACGCGCGATGTCACTGTAAACCGATTCCCGGTCTTCAGACTGATACAGGAACAGATTTGCGGGTTTCATCCCGGCCAGTGTCGGGGCGCATTGCTCCACAAGCGACGCCTCAAAAGATTTTTCCATCACCATTACCTCCCTGGCAGTATTTCGTTTTGGTTAGTTGTGACTAACTCTTGGCGATAAAATTACCGTTTTTATAAGTCACAGCATAACTTTTGATACAAAAATTTTTGTGTCTGGAACGCCAATAGCTATTACAGTCGGTTAGCATTGACTAACCGACTGTAATATTAGCACATGTTGCAATTTCTGTCAAGGCCTGAAACGTACATTTCACCTTCATGCAAAAGGCTGCCGGAGGTCCCCGGCAGCCCCGTGTTCTCCATCGGGACAGGAACCAATCAACGACGATTCTCCACAAACTGTATGGAGACGCCGTTTGGGTCCTTCACAAAAAAGAAAGAACAATCCGGCACTTTTACGGGTCCGCCGACCACAGAAATGTTTTTAGACTGGACTATTTTCAGCATATCCGTAAGCGAATCCACCTCAAATCCCAATGAAATTCCCTCTTTTGCGGTACCGGTGGCATTGCCGTTCTGCAATAGTTCAATCTTGAAATTATTCTTGTCCTCCAAAAATACGATTTCCGTACCCGGGGCGGGGGAAAATCGCCTTACAGGGGTGAGCCCGACAATTTCCTGATAGAATTTCACGGACTCTTCCAGCTTTTCCGTTGTAACCGTGCACCAGCAGCAATTCATAGATTTTTTCATTCCTTTCAGTAAATCAAAATCAGCTTTAAATTCAGAATATCATCGATGAACCACATTGTAAAGGGTACGGATGATTTTACCCTTGGGTTTGGAGGCCCCTCGTACAGCCGCATGCGGCATGTCCTTATTCTTCCGATTATAAGCCATAGGGCGCTCGATTTTTAATTAGGAGCCTAAATTAATGCTTGACAATGCTCCCCCGGAGTAGTATAACACAATCAGTTAGGTGCCTAAATTAAATTTGGAGGTATGAAATAATGAGGAACGATTCTAATAATTCGCTGAAGCTCTTCACCGCCCTTCACCGCCTTGGCCGGCAGATGCATCGGTGCGCGCACCATATCGGTCACGCAGGCGGCTATTATCGCGAACAGTCAAGGCTGTTGCTTCTCATCGCGGAAAACGACGGGGTCATCCAGCGCGATCTTGCTGAGGAAATGGATGTGCGGCCTTCTTCCATGACGGAAATGCTCGCCAAAATGGAACAGCTTGGCCTTGTGGAGAGAAAACAGGATGAAAAGGACCAGCGCGTCATGCATATTTTCCTGACGGAGCAGGGAAAAAGCGCTGTGAAAGAATCGCAGGATGCCACAAGAAAAATGACGGATACTTTGTTTGGAGGATTGTCCGGGGAGGAAATCAGCCAGATGCTGATCCTCACCGAAAAGCTCTGCACCCATTTGGACGCAATCGATTCGGCCGGACTGGAACAGGAGGCCATGCACCACGGGCATCACCGAGGCTTTGGGGGATGCCGCGGCTTTGAGGAACATCTTGACTTTGAAGGACACCACCATGGATTTAATCATTTCTGAAGCAAATTCCAGGCAATATTCTTAATCCCACGGATATTTTTGTCAGTACCCTACGTAAACACAGGCACAGAGTGCCAGAAGACAGGCAGGTGAAAACAAGTGGATGGAAAGAACTTGTCTTATTCCAGCCGGAACTATCTGGACTTCATTTACCGGCAAAGCACGCAAACAGGATATGTGCGCCCGGTTGATATATCGAACGGCCTGCACGTTGCCAAGCCAAGCGTCACAAGGGCGGTTAAAATTCTGGAAACCGAAGGTATGGTTCGGAAAGATCCCCGTGGAGGAATCGGCCTTACGGTCCTGGGAACCGCCGTCGCCAGAATTTCGCGCAACAAACGTGAAATTCTAAGAATATTCTTTGATCGGACCATCGGGGACAGATGCACATTATCCGATCAGGAAATGAACAGAATCGCCTATTCCATCAGCGACGAGGCGATTCGGGCAATCGAGGAATACCTGCAAAAAGCAGGGCCTGAGAACAGCATCATACAAAAAGCCGCTTTCCGTTAGCCCCCGCCAGGAGTCCCCGCTGCCTCGCGATGGGCGTCCCTGCCTGTTTTGATATCTCCGATCGTCTCATTCCCTGCGCCCCGGCCAGATTCCAAACAGGCCGGTAACTGTCGGTCCTGCCTTGCTTCCCCGCCCCTCCCCGGGACAGTTAAATCAAATGTTTGACACCCCGGTATCAGCACGATTCCCCAGCGCAATTATTTCCCCTGAGTATTGTTCCTATTATGACGGCTGAAACAATTCCCAGAACGCCGCCGAACAGGAATGGAACGTCGGAATTTATTTTATCCCACAGGAACCCAGCTATGATGGACGACAATAACAGTCCGAACCCCTGCAGCATGCCGTAAATTCCCAGTACGGTCCCCTTGAAGCCCGAAGGCGCGTTCTCGGCGATAAAAGCCCTCTCCGCTCCGCTGATAAACGCGGTGTATGCGCCGTATGCGATGAATAGGACCAGAATGGCGGGCTTCGACGTCAAGAGCGCAAACCCGAGATAGACAAGACCGTAGATCAGGTATCCCGGCACAAGGATTCTGCTTCTTCCAAATCGATCGGACAGCTTTCCGGACGGAATGGCAAGCACGGATGCGGCGACATTGAAAACCAGATACAGTAGAAGAACCTGCGAAGCCGAAAATCCCCTCTCCTGTGCTTTCAGAAGCAAAAAGGTGTTCGATGAGTTTCCGAGGCAAAAAACAAAGATTGCAGCAAGATATAATTTCAGTTTTCCGTCAAGCTTCAGCCCTTTCAGCGTGAGCTTTTCAGATACCATACCGCTGTTTTTGTCTTCCCGGACAGAAAAAATGATCAGGATTCCTATTACTGCAGGGATGATGGAAAGCAGGAACGCCCTGTGGAATCCAAAGCTGGTGGCAATGAAAAGATAGGCAAACAGAGCGCCAAGCGAGGAACCGGCCATGTCCAGCATTTTATGTAATCCGAACGACCCGCCGAGCTTTTTGCCGTCGCTTGATTGCGCCACAAGCGCGTCGCGCGGAGCGGTTCGGATGCCTTTCCCCGTGCGGTCGATCACCCTTGCCACTAAAACGCCGGGCCAGGACACAGCCAGAAGAAGAAATATCTTATAAATAACAGACGCGGAATATCCGGCAAAAGCGAGGCGCTTTTTATTGTGGCGCACATCACCGATGTAGCCGCTGAACACCTTGAGAAGCGAGGCTATGCTTTCGGCAATTCCTTCTATGATTCCGACTATGGCAGGCGACGCCCCAAGCGTTGCCGTTAAAAAGAGCGGGACCAGAGGGTAAACCATTTCGGTGCTCATATCGACAAACAGACTGACAAGCCCAAGCAAAACAATATTGGAAACAGCAAATTTCTTTTTCACTATGGACCCTCCCTATGTTTTATCGGTAAACTCGTATACCTTATCGCAGAATTTCTCAAGTGCTTCGGCGCATTTCGAGAGCGTTGCACTTGAGGTTTTCCCCAAGGAAGCTCCGAAAGTATCTCTCGCTTCTATTTTCGCGTACCATTGCTTCAATTTATCGAGCTCTTCTTCGTTCTCTTCTATCTCCGCAAATGTAAAGTTTTCCCGGGCAATTTCCTTGTCGATCTCCTTGAAAAATTCTTCACACTGCTCAAGAAGCTCCCCGTATTCCTCATTCCTTGCCGAGTTGAACCGCTTGATAATATTTTTTTGCCCGTCTTCGTCTACAGAAGATTTCATGACGAACGCCTCGCCGTTGTTCTGGACAACCTCGCTTTTGATATCGTTGAACAGGCTGAAATTCTCATCCGTCAGAGGCAGAATCCACATCGATTGCTGGATATTGACCGCTCCTATCTTTTTCAGCTTGCGCCATAAAGAGACGCGAACCCTCGAGGGTTCCCTCGGCAGTGTATAGTTGACGACAGCCCAATCGTTTTGATTCATACAAACCCTCCGCCAAAATGTAATACTGGTTACAAATTAAATATATCACATTGTAATACTGGTTACAAGTGTATAAGTAAAAAAAGAGCACTCCTGCGCGGGTGCATAAGGATCTGTCGTCGAAACAGACGGGAGGCCGTAGAGAAGATTCTCTTCTCTACGGCCTCCCGTCTGGATTTGCCCGTATAGGGGCACGGCCCATGAGCATGCCCGCTCTCAGATCCCGGCTCAGCTAACAGCGTTCAGCTCGTATTTCCTGCTGCCGAGCCCTATTGCTTCCGCATGTTCCAACGTGTGAATCCCATGCCGGGACTCTATGCGCTCAATCAGGTCTTTGCCGTCGGGCGCGGCATAGACGAGATCCACGCAGGCCTGGTCGAGTGCCACCGGATCGAGCGAACCCAGAATACCGATGTCCGCCATCGTCGGTTTCGCCGGATGGCTGTCGCAGTCACAGTCCACGGACAGGTTGTTCATTACATCGATGTAGAGAATACGGTCCTTCAAATAATCCGCGACGCCCTTTGCGGCCTCCGCCATCGATTCTAGAAAATCGTCCTGCGGCGTGTTGACGCCGAATCCCACCGTTTCCCTGCCCGCGCTGTGGATCAGGCTTTTCCCCGTTGAAGACGCGATGCCGATGGACATATTCTTGATGACGCCGCCGAATCCGCCCATGGCGTGCCCTTTGAAGTGCGCGAGATTGACAACAAAATCGTAGCCGGCAAAATGAGAGCCGACCACGTCCTCCTTGAGGTGCTTTCCGCCCGAGATGGGAAGATTCATGCCGCCTTCCGCGTCCATCACGTCCACCGGTGCGATAGCCTTAAAGCCGTGCTGCTCCATCGTGCGGAGGTGGCTTTTCGTATCCGCGCGGCCTCCGCCGTAGGCGGTGTTGCATTCCACGATCGTGCCGCTTACTGCTTTCACCAGCGGTTCAATCAGCTTGGGTGAAAGGAAATAGTGCCCGCCCGGCTCGCCGCTGGAGATTTTCACGGCGACTCTGCCCAAAGCCCCGCGGCCCAAAGCCCTGTAGATCCTCATCAGCCCATCAGAACTGATGTCCTTTGTCATATAAACGATTGCCATCCCAAAGAATCCTCCTTCATTCATCTTGATCAAATCCGCATCGTTTACAGCGTACAACCTGAAGTCGAGTCCAAGTCAAGAAGTTTATTAAAACTTTTTTGAAAAATGAGAAAATCCCATGGCAAAAGAGGAAAACATCTTTGCGGCGGGCGCCGTTTCGCCGTCAGCCTTCAATCGTTTCAGTATCTGAACTGCGATATCATTATCACAAGCTATCCGCCACAAGGTACCATTGTTCGGCGGGGTCCGGCGGGCATTTTGCATTTGGCGGGAACCCCGGTGATCTTTATTTGCCGTAATTTCGGATTTGAAAGCATACCTTGTTGCCAGCGACGGGTCAAGCCCGCCCATAAATTGGCAACAGCCTCTCACTGTTTTTTAAACTCGAATTAGCGCTATGTTCACATTGGATTTATAGACTTAAAGCGTGCTATGAGATATGGAGGTGGTCTTCGTATCAGTCGGCGGTTCCCGCTAATTAGGGCCGCCGCTTTTATTGCACCTCTTCCGGCATTGGTGCAAATGCATCCAGTGGATGATATTTTTGCCTGTTCGGATCTTTTGAGCAGTTTGCTTTTTGCATTAATTTTTTTGCTAACAGCGTCGGTTTTTGGCTTATGTGATGATTTTTATAAATATAATTTTATTCGACACTTTTCACTGTAACGTGTGTTCATAATAAAGACTGCTTCTAAGAGAAAAAGGTGCATTAAGTCACCTAATAAAGAAAGGATGCTAAAATTGGTAAAGATTATTGTAGACAGAAAAATGCTGAAGGAAAGGCTCTCACGGGTAAAGGATGGGCAATTAATTGAATTGGCCATTATTCCATCCCAAAACGACTGCGGAGACTGCATGCCGGCGTTCCTGCATTTTGCAGCAATACATAGCAATGGCACTTATGAGGACTTAGAGAGCATCGATGAATCCGCCGTGGAGGTGCGCGAAAAAGAGATAGCATGACTTTTCCATGGAAGGATGCCCTTTCCCCGAACCGATTCCGGTGGGCTTAGAACAGCCGCTTCCGGCGACGCCGGAAGCGATATTTTGCATTGACATTTCCTTCCAACCGGCTATAATATAAATATCTTCTTTTTATACGCATCGTTTTGCACGGCCGCACTGGAATTCCGATTCCAGCGCGGCTATTTTTGTGCACGGACAATTTTGTGCGGGCGCGCTTCCTTCGTGCGGCATTCCGCAAGGATGGCTAAGATATGATCAGTTCCTGCCTTTTTCCTTTCCATAAATTACGTTTGCAAAATAGTTACAAATTTGTTACTATTTAAATATTCCAAATACATAAGGAGGCTATGGACATGTGCTTTTCTGATCTCATGAACTATCTGTATCAGTGCCTTGGCTTTGGAACCTGCAATCAGTGATGACGCGCTTATATGCCGAAATAGCTTTTCTTTTCCGCCGTCCTCCGGTGTCCTCCTGGGGGCGAAGGGGAAACAGCACATAAGAAAAGCCGCATGAGCTACTGAATAATTCAGTAGCCATGCGGCTTTTCTATTTTTTTGTGCGATTCGCGGGCCCACTGTGTTTACTGATCAGTATAATGTTCTTGACAGTTCATCTATCATGTATTACAATATAGCAGGTGCATTGCAAGACATAATAGTTCCGAAAGAAGTGAACCTGCTTGCTCTCATCACAAATGCTGAAAGGGACATTGGAAGGCTGTATCCTCAAAGTTATCAGTCATAAAGAGACTTATGGCTATGAAATTTCTCAGGAGCTGCAAGAATACGGCTTTTTAAATATTTCAGAAGGAACCATTTACCCTCTTTTATTAAGGCTTGAAAAGAATGGACTGATTACAGCACAATACCGGGAATCCCCATTGGGGCCTAAGAGAAAATATTTTTCCATTTCGCCAGCGGGAAGAAAGGAATTGGATGCCTTTTATTCAAATTGGAGGGAGCTAGAAGATGCCGTAAACATGCTATTTAAAGATGGAGGGCAAAAGGATGGACAAACAAACGAAAGAACTTAACCGGATCAACAACGAATTAGACAAACAGGTAAACACTGAAAACCTGGATGCATTTACCAATATTATTTGTTACCTGCGGGGAGCAAATATCTCTGAGCATAATCAGGAGGTAATTCGACAGGATTTACTGGAAATGGTCTTGTCCGCACAAAAAAGAGGCGAAAATATCAAATCCGTCGTTGGGGAAGATTACAAAGTTTTTTGTGATGACATCATCGCAAGTTTGCCCCCAAAAAGTATGGCAGAAAAAGTTTTGGAGTTTTTTGATATCATTTGCTGGTGCCTGTCTATTCTTGGCGCAATCAATATCATTATCGCAGATGAGACAATCGCTTTGGTATGTGATCTTGCAACCGGGAGACCTCTTAATTTTGAGATTTCTATCTCTGTGGGAAGTATGATCTCTCTAGGCCTTACGATTGTGTCCGCCTTTATCATCGTCGAGGTCATATTAAAAAACCCTTTTAAAGCAGGGAAAAAAGAAGACGTGAGTAAAACAAGAACTTTTTTTATAGGTGCAGGTATTATGGCGGTTTTTCTATTCATTGCATGGGTCGGAAAGACTACGCTTTTTACCGTGAATGTATTCGCTGCATGTATTTTTACTCTTGCGCTATATATAGCTCACAGGGTACTTGCAAAAATTCGATAATTACTCTAACTCTTTGCTTTCTAAGTTACATTTCTACGACGTACCAGCCGCTGCCCGGATAAGGACGATGGATAGATTTTATACTTTCTCATTCAAATTTCTTGACAAAAGGCTGTCAAGGGCTTATCATTTAATTTAAGAGTCATATGACTGACGGATGTGGAGTACCACAGGGGAGTATGACAGAAAAGGCCGGCCGTCTGGGCGAACAGTCCAGATAGCCGGCCTTTTTTGCATGGTAGCGGAAAGGAGGAATTCCGCCGGTTATTATTTAATTTCGTTTTGCATTCAAATTTTAGAAAAATGGCAGAGTAGATAATTGTGGGTTATGTGCCCGAGAAACGGGGAGTTGATCTCGGGACGGAAACATTTCGTTATGGCACAAGCAATACGAAAGTTGCCGTACAATTATCGCATCCCGCTGCCGCATATAGGAGCGATCCTCCTTTATGTGGCATTGAGTCTTGCCATATTCAAGGAGGTTTTTTCATGTTAAAAAATAAAATTCGCTCAATCTTCACGCCAAAATACTGGATTACCGCTTGTTCCGAGTTTCGAAATCCCCGCTCACTTGTTTTCGCGGGATTGACCATATCTCTCAGTACAGTCCTGAGTTCACTTTATATCCCGGTAGGTGTAAATCTTCGCATTACCACCGCTTTTTTGGCTCTTGCTCTCGGTTCGATGATTTTCGGCCCGGTTGTCGGCTTATCCGCCGGATTAGCATACGATTTAATCGGTTACCTGCTTATCCCCGCCACCGTCTTTTTTCCGGGATATACTTTGTCGTCCATGCTTGAATTCTTTATTTACGGGATATTCCTCTACCAGTGCAAAATTTCTGTGTTACGGGTATTCGTTTGCAAATTGATCATCGATTTTGGCATTCATGTCGGATTAGGATGCCTTTGGAGCAGTATGCTATATGATAAAGGGTACTACTACTTTTTTGTAAAAAGTCTTATAAAAAACTCAATTATGCTCCCTCTTGAAGTTGTAATGCTTGTCGCAGTGCTGCAGGTATTTCTTCCTGTTCTTGCGCATCAAGGCGTCATCCCAAAGCAAAAAAGTAAATACATACCTCTGATTTAATCATTTCGTTTCCGTGCCAAGAATATAAGACGTCCGGATATGTCAAGGACATGTTGAATCCGACCGGGATTCCTTCTGAAATTGTGGCTCTACCAATCCAAAATTCGGTTTCAACGAAGCTATTTTCTTTATATGCGATCCGCCTGATTGTTTCAAACTTCTTTTCTGATAAAAAAGGGTTTTTCTTTTTGAAGTTAATATGCAAACACCTGATTTCCCTTGTTTTTTAGCATCATCAATACAGTAGCTGAGCAGTTGCTTTGCATATCCCTTGCCCTTAAAGGCCCCGGATACCCAGGCAATAGATATAAATCGCCAGTTACAGGAACCCAAGCTATTTCCAAAGGCACATATTCTATAAAAACTTTTCCCCTTTCGTCAAGCTTTCTGAAAATATGACCTTGTGGTATCTGTTCCTTGAGCCATTGTTTTTTATGCTGGCACCTTGCTGATGCTTTTTGTCAGAAATAGCACAACAAAATGTTCGTTATCAATGTTTTCAAGCAATATATTCTTAAAATCTTCAGCCATTGTATTTTCACCTTCTGTTCTATAAAGAACCTGAAATTCAATAGATGTTTATCTGATATTATTTCTAAAGTATAGCATGAAATAACATAAAAAACAGGCTGAGATAGATACATCTTGCATCTATCTCAGCCTGATAACTATGGTGCGGGTGTTCTTACAGCATTTATTCAAGAAAGCCAGTAATATCAAGGACCTATAGGCAGTTAAAAAGCAGTATTTACCCCTAAAAGAGCACTCAAAGCTGCATAGAACAAGAGCATTTTGCCGTACAGTCAAAATTCAAAAAAGCAGAGCACAGATCGGGGGACGTTATAATGTCCTGTCGATAATTTCCGCCTGCGTAATAATATCCCGCAGCCTGTCGCCGCCGACTTTATATTCCAGAAGTTCATCCACGGTAGCGTAAACCATACTGTCTTCTTCCATACCGTTACTCGGTCCAGCCGAAAATTTCATTTTTCCGTTCGGCCAGACTGAACTGATGGTGTAGTCAATTCCTTTCCACTCAAACTCCACATCCCCGCCTCTTGACATACTGCTTTTGAATTCACTCAGCGTTTTGAACTGATAGGCGTCTCCGTTAACTGTCAATTTCATAGGGATTTCTCCTTTATATTTGTAAAACTTAAATTCAGGTGCTCCGTTCGGATATTCTTCCGGCGGATAGTTAATATCACCATTTGAGAAATCCGGCGTTCCGTTATTCGGATTCCAGTTAATAATTTTATCGTGAGGGTCCGTATGCGCCCACGATTTGTTGTGGTCAGTATAATGACGAACTTTAATTCCCCAACCTCTGCTGTCGTATTTTACAGATACCCAGTAACCGTTTGTTCCTTTTCTGTTTTCTACATAATATTTCTGAATCGTATTTGGCGGACCCCATAAAATTCTTTCGTTTGCTTTGTCTGGGTTTGGTTTCCACATTGCGCCGTAGGCGCTACCCATGCCGGTCTGAATAATGTTATTATAGTACTCATCATTCCCACTTACAACATATCCGCTTTTAATAATGAGATTACTCCCTACCGGAAGGGACGCTTCGCCGCAGATGTATTTCGCATATTTGGATGGTGTGTATGGGTCTTCGTTCATGTACTTCCACGAACTTAGTTCATAGTCGACAAACACGATATCGCCCTGCATCTCGGGGAATGGTGTATTGTAGCAGATGATTTTCTCCGGTTCGATCCGGCGGAGCATCTCGTTATAGCCCTTTAGAAAAAACTCTTTCTGGTCCTGGCGGTTGTCATGCGCCGACACCATATAGGTGGATACTGCAACCGTGGAGCCTTTTTGAATTCCATCAAAGCAGAATTCGAATGTATTCTCATCACCCCAACTTACGGTTGGAACGACACGAATTCCCTTTGACGCAAAATAGGCACCACACCAGCGATTCCGGAATGTGTTGAAGATCTGCAGAACCGGCGCCATTTCGACATACATACTGAAGTCGGGAGAAAGCACCGCACGATATCGTTTCAGCTTTTCCAGATCGGTATCGGGATTTTTCCAGACACGCTCAAATTTATAGTCATACAGAAAAAAATGAACCATCCGGTTGAAATGCTTTGTGTCATTAAGATCCATCCTATCAAATCCTATGAGAAGCAAATCACTAAAATCATCTGCTTTCACTTTGGATTTCGGAATTACCGGAATTTGCAGTTTCCCTTTCCCTTTGAACTGATCGCGAAGGAAAAGAGGACTTGTTCGATACTTATAATTTTCTTCCGTCATTGAACTACCTCCTAAAAACATCTTCTACTTATAGGCGGTATTCAGTCAGATATTTCCCTATTTAATGCAACTATTCACAAAGTTTTAAAATATTTTTATGTGAATGGCTTCGAGTGTTCTTACAGCATTTATTTATCAAATAAGGCAGCTTTAGCGAGTAAGCCGAAGAAAATCCGAGAAAAAGAAAACAGAGCCGTCAAATTCGACGACTCTGATAGTGGTACGAGTGTTCATAACGACAAACTTGGGAACCCGCATAAAATAAGGTTTTCGGCATCAGGCAGACGAATATTACAAATATAAACATGCTGAATCACATTAAAACCATTTCTTGTCTATAAGAAGATACTCACGTATTTCCTTACGAATATCTTTGATCGTTGGAGAATGAGATTTGCTTTCATAAATAAAACTATTATAGATTGCCTGATAAGAAATATGTAAAGGGTTTTCTTCACTTGAATTAAAAGATTTGGCTTGCAAAATAAATTTTTTCAATTCAGGTATCATGTAGTTCTTCAAGTTGAAATCAATATCTGCCAGTAACGTTTCTAATAAGTTAATGATTTTTGTTGGCATAAAAGGGTTAGCAATAAATTCATTGATTTTCTGTATTGTTTTTTGATGTGTTTTAGTAAGATATAGTTTTTCCATTCTTACTACCCCTTTTTCTATCTGATCATTTAATTCTTTTTTGTAATTTTCAAACTCTTTTTCATCATCAAACAATTGCTCATGAAAAGGTGAACGATGGACTTTAAAAGTTTTAGTAGGCCCACTATCTTCAAGTAACATAAAACCACCAATATTTTCTTGAACCTCTTTGCTAATTTTATCATCAGTTAATTTAAAATTGTAAGTAGTTAACAAATCGAAAGCATTGCAAGCGGCTATCCCCATATAATCAAGGTCAAAATAGAATTCACCTTTTTCAACAGAAACAAAATCCAACAACTCAACAAGAACTTCTGTCTGTCTTTTCACAACTTCAGATCGTAAAGGTTGTAAGAGTGTATACCTTGCACGTCTATATGTTAAGATAGCAAGCAATGTTGCTATCAAAGTAAACAGAACCCATAAGACATCTTTAAGCCAACTGATATTGTTTATAACCCAATTCATTATTTATCTCCTTGACCGCCAAGTCTCAATGTCTGATAAACTTATTATAGCACATAAAAAATCGTTTCTAAAGAATGATTACTCAATTCCTTTAGAAACGATTTTGGTACGAGTGTTCATAACGACAAACTCGGGAACCCGCATAAAATAAGGGCTTTCGATGTCAAGTGAACGAATATTACACTTGAATCGAGTACATGAGCTTTTCTCTCTTCGATAGAACAAACTACAGTTCATAATTGCCTTAGAAATTCTTAATTATTTTTTTTCACCGTTTTGCTTTTCTAATTCATCTCTCAAAGTTCCTAAGAGTTTGTCGCTTCGAGTATCCCTACCGTCCGGATTTCTAAAAGATCCCGCAGGGATTTCCAACTTCTTTTCAAGATTTCCAATCTGGATATCACTTCTAATCTTCCTTTCCATATTTTCACCCCCCTTACGACAAACTTGGAACCCCGCATAAAATAAAGGCTTTAATCGTCAAGTGAACGAATATTGCACAGCTATATATCTTAATCGCAGTCGTTCTCTTTAAAAATGTATCCAATCCAACTGATTTAACTATATGTCTAACATCATGTTGGGTAACAAAATTCAGAAACAAATCATCGTCCGAATATGATATTATGCTAAAAGTTCATATGGAGAAATTAAAAAAGACTTGTAAACACTATCAAGATAGACGTAATTATTATCATAGTCTTCAATCTTAACATTACTCACATACTCATTAGTTTTATTTATGGATAGTGTTTATAGTTATTTTAGCTTTTGCCATATATGCTGAAATTGGATTATCCAAAGCCTCAGGATTTTCAAGTAACTGTCTTACTTGTCTAGCAATAGAAGTTTTATAGGTATCCAACTGGGGAACTAGAGTATATATGCTCGATGTATCGATTGTAATGGTCCTAAAATTATTTAAATCAAAAGGAATATTATCACATTTTCTAATTAAGTGTATTGTCGGTAAATTAAACGTATGTCTTAATGATAATTCATAGAAAACATTTGGATTATGATATGATAAATCTGCGATAACAAGTTTTGCATTTATTATATGTTCAATTATTTGTGATGTAATCATACCAGGTGCACTAATATTATCAGCCCTGACTACTGAAAGGTCAAATTCATTTAAAGCTGGTTCAACAATGCTGCTTAAAAACAAATCAGAGTGTTTTCGTTGCTCAGAACCTTCTTCACCAATTGGAGTAATATAAAAGCACATCTTTTCCCATTTGTCATGTTGAGCGTTGACAGTTTCGGCTGGTAAAGAATTGCCATAATTACTTTCAATAGTAGGAATTATTGCTGGAAGTATAGCTTTTTCAACAACTTGGGGTGTCGCAGAATTTATATCTTCAATTACCTGCTCAATTGTGATTATCCTTTCAGAACCAGCTAACACCTTTATTAAACCGATAAATTTTGCATTTATTATAAATAGTTCAACGCCTTTTTTACATTCTTCTTCTTCAAGTCCTTGTTCCTTAAGCGAATCAGCCAACACTGAGTTTGCTGGAACTTTCATGTTTTTAAATTGATTATACAATCCTGACAAATATGTATTGCTTCCTATAGCCAATTTAAAATTGGCTTCTGCACGTCGAGAGAGTTCTTCCTCTGGGTTTGTGGCAACTGATCCATCTGGAGTTAGTTCTATATAATCGGCTTGGTATCCACCCAAAGTTATACCATACTTTGCAGATGAAGTGACTAGAGTCCTGCTAGGCCCGCTTTCAGGAGCTTTGCCAATTTGATCGAATAAAGTTATTCTCCTAATTTTTTGGCCAGAAGCATACTGCCAGATTCCATTTGCAATAATCAGACTTTCTTCATAGGATAAGGCAGGGAAAGCACGAATAGCTCTTTTTCTTTTCCCTTCTGCTTCGGTGACTGTAGTTTGAGACCTTGCATCTTCTTCTATTGTAACTTCATCAGCCATATCCTGTTTCCTCCAAACATAATGTCACATTTTTCTTTCTAAATAATAATACACCTAAATATACCAAAAATAAAGATGCTATCCGACTAAATATGTCATTTATTATATCTATAAGAACTCCCCTTACGTTGAAAATAAAATGAATACTTGCCTAAGAATGAAGTACCGCCCACATGGACTATATGGGCGGTGTTTTTGTATATAGAAGTCACTTCGTGCCAAGTTCGAGGTGTTGACAAAGTTCCAAAAGGAGAGGCAAAAATGGTATAATGTAGGCAAAGAAAAAGCAGTGGGATGTGTTTGGGAATGCTGACGGAGCGAGACGGGATACAGATAAAAATGCATTGTGTCACCCTTGAGGACCTGGTGCCGCAGGAGCACTTTTTGCGCAAGCTGGAAAACGCCGTGGATTTCAGCTTCATCTACGACGAGGTTCGGGATTTGTACTGCCCGGATAACGGCAGGCCCGGAATCGATCCGGTAGTGCTGGTAAAATATCTACTGGTGGGATATCTGTACGGTATCGAATCGGAGCGTCGCATTGAGCAGGAGATTCAGGTGAATATGGCCTACCGGTGGTTCCTGGGGTTGGATTTGGATGATCGGGTGCCCGATCATTCTACAATTTCCCAGAATCGGCGCAGACGGTTTCATGGAAAAGAGGTGACCGTCACCTGTTTGAACATATTTTGCATCTATGCATGGAAAAGGGATTGGTGGATGGAAAGATCATTCTGACGGATTCCACGCATGTAAAAGCGAATGCCTCATTTAAGGCGAATACAAAAGTACTGGCCCAGCGCGAGACAACGGACTATATGGAACGGCTGGATCAGTATGAAGCGGAGGAACGTGCGCGGCTGGAGTCATCCGGCGCCATCAAGCCGCAGCGCGCGGGGCGTGAGAAAAAGGAAAGCGAAAAGGTGCAAAAGACGGTCAGCACCACCGATCCGGACGCTGAAATGCTGCAGCGGCCCGGAAAACCGGAAGGAATGCATTACCTGGATCATCAAAGCGTGGATGCCGCTCACGGAATTGTGGTGGATGTGGCAGTGACACCGGGAAATGTGAACGATTCGGAGCCATACCTGGGACGCATTGAATACATGCGGAAGCATTTGGGACTGGATATTCAAGCAGCCGGCGCGGATAGCGCCTATGGCACCAGCATGATTTACCGGGCGATGGACGATATGGGCATCTGGCTGTACACGCCCGCAGCAACGGGCGGGGCAACCTACAAGGTGGAGTTCAGGCGCGAGAATTTTCAGTATGATGCGGAAAAGGACTGCTTTATTTGCCCTGCTGGAAAACAACTGACCCTGCGGAATCTTGAGAGGGAGCACTACAACGTCTGCCGGGTATACAGAGCCGAAAAGAAAAACTGCCGGGCCTGCCCGATGCTAAGCAAGTGTGTAAGTGGCAGCCATCAAAGCCGCGCGATCCGAAAGAATATTTTTGAGGAATCCGTAAAAAAGCAGCGGGACACGGATGGTACATTCACCCACAAACATATCCTGAGTCTGCGCCAGATTTGGTGTGAGGGCAGCTTTGCGGCCCAGAAATGGATGCACAACTTAAGACGTCTGTTCAGACGGGGAATCGAGGCGGCGGAAGATCACTGCCTCTTGTCGGCAACCGCCTTAAACCTAAAGCGCATGGTTAAGTGCCTGGGATAAGTCCCAAGGCGCTTCTTTTTTTGCCTGTTCCCCCTGGATTTCTCATGGCTTCGTCCCGAATGATGGGGTTTGTCAACACCTCGAACTTGGCCCGAAGTCGGCGCTCCGCGCCTGTTGTTGCGTCATGTCACTATCACTTTTGATTTATAAAGATACAGTTACCATCTGTTGACTGCCTATCTCAGTTTTATTGGTTTTCTTAGTTGCTTCCTTATGAGCCCTGCGCATTCGCACCCGGATTGTCGTTGCCGTAACCTTCCAACAGGTTGATCGCGCCCCAAATGGCAAGGCCCGCGCCGAGGGCGATCACAAGGGTCTGGAGAACGCCGATTGCGGAATGAAAGAAACTCATAATACTACCTCCATTTTTTAAGTTGTATATATAAACCGCTATTCTGCGGCTTTTGGGTTCCCGGAGAGGTCAACGGAATACGTGTTGAACACATCGTCCGGTTTCGGTTTTAATTTTGTGGACAGAAACTTCTCAATATGGAAAGCGTTGCGGGGATCATAGTCGGACAGGTACTTGTAGTTCGGATGCTTTGTGATGTCGTACTTGTCCGAAAGGAAAGGCCGGACACCGCGAAGCTGGAGGATACATTTGCCGCCGTCAAGAACAGACAGCTCATCGACCGAAGCGAGATCACTGCAACATTGTCAAGGGGTAAATTAAAACCATAAGCTAAAACCGTGTCCAATAAATCACGGCTTTAGCTTATGGTTGTTATGTGCAATTTAATATTAAATTAAAACTGCCAGTACTGTGATGATGCGTTATGCAGGGAATTAACACCCAAAATAAGAGGTCGAACTATGTTGCTAAGAAGCAAAATAGTTTATTAAATATTTCTATTAAAGTAATTCTCAAATCCATTGTAATAAAAGTGTGGATTATTTCGTTTGAAAACATCTAAATATCTTTCCTCGGGTAACAGATATTTTAAATGTTGATCTCGCTTTGCTATTCTCTGAGGATTATCAGTATAGTGTAAAACCACATCAATTTCTGCATTTTCAGAAATGTTCTTCTGTAGTAACATTCGAAATTCATAGTCGGCTAAAGGAAATGAATAGCCAATAAATATTATTTTATCTGCATTCATTAGTGCGAAGCTTGCGGATTTCCATAAATTTCTATAGAGTTGATTATCAATAGATTTTATCATGGTAGGAGTTATTATTTCTGGCTGAATTAACACAGAATTTCCTTTAGAGGATTTCTTGCATATCAAACATTCTTCAGAGGATGAATCATCAAACAAATATTTCCCATATGGTTGTTTCTCAATTATAGAGAGCCCTCCGCAATCTAAGCATCTGAACCAGTTAATGGAACCATGCAGCTTAATTAGTTTTACGGACTTATCTCGTGAAACTCTCTCTTCCTTTTTTGAATCAAATTTGTAGTATTTGTCATTCAAGCACAAATTATAATTTATCCCACTTTTATTTAAATAGCCTTCCCAAAGCGTATCCCAATTTGTTGAAACTATAGTTATATTATCTAAATTTTGAGATACAAAGCTTATTACTCTTTGGTATGCAGGGTGTTTAAAAGAATGTTCCATTGTTTTTTTCCCAAAATAATATGTAAATAGACGTAAAATTGAATGCCGAACGCTATCCATATCTAAATAGGTATACTTATTATTATGCTCCTTTAAAATAATGGCTTTATCAAAAGATGTAAATACATCTTCCAAACTTACGTTAAGATGAATATCAACAAGTTTTTGCCGTATTTGTTCTTTTAATATTTCCAAATTTTTAAAATAATCGTTTAAATCTACGATGTATTCTGGCCTCTCAAAAAGTAATGAATGCATTTCTTTCGTAGCCAATTCAGCATCTGTACCCTTTAGTGTTGTAATTTCGCCCCACTTTCCGAGAAAATTATTAATTGCTTCAAACCGAGTTTTTGCTTCCAGAATGTTGATATAGCTCTTATGATATATATCGTAAGAGTCCCCATAAGAGTATAAAAGATATAATCCTACTTCAATGAAAGCTCGTAAAAACTTAATACTTTGAGGCTCTGCCTTTATATCAAGAATAGACCGTTTTTCTGGAGCCAACATTGCATCGATGATTTTATTTTGTATTGGCAATTTTGCTGGGGCTGAGAAACCAGCTCCAGTAACAATAACAATTTTATCTGGCATAAATTTCACACCATGATTTGATATTTTGATACCATTCAGGAGCATATACACTTACTGCATTAAGAAAATCTTGGATTAAAGAGTTCAACGGTTTAGTATTTACCTCATTCCATTCTCTAATTTTGCAGTATAAAAAATGTATTGCTGCAATTAAACTAGCATCTGTGGTTGGTCTATTACGGGACACAATCCCATACCTTGTTTTCATAGTAAATGGAATAGAGTCGTTATAATTACTAAAATTGTTAATATCATTTTTTATAGTGATATAGCATTGCTTACAATCGCAAATGTTATCAAAATAGTCTTTAACATAATCAGAGGAAGATTTTTTTCCACTAAAGTAACCTTTACTACTTAAAATGCTAGCAGCTTCATCAAACCTTAATCTTCTATGAATAGGGTAAAAATAATATTTATTGACCGGTAACCCACCACCGACTGGAGTTATATTCCTCGCTTCACCATACCCAACCGATTGTGCCACACCATATAATCTGTGAGTAATTTCAGTATTACAAAGAAGTATAGAATCATATCCGCCATATGCCATAATCGGTTTTTTCCCTATGGTATCAAATACTTTTAAAAGTTCGTAAAATGCTTGTCTTAAATCATAATTGGCATCAAAAGAATCAAAATCATCAATCCAAATAAACAGATAATCATACCCATTGACATTATATGTACTTTTTATCTGCTCTAAATATTCTTTTTTAAGTAAGGATTCTTTGTCCAGAACCAATTGGGCAGCTAAGTCATAAGTCTTTTCTCCAATATTTAAAGAAACATATTTTTCAATGCAGCTCTTGTTAATACTTAGCCATTTAAGATTAGTATTTCTATCATATTCATTTTTTATCATAAAATATGGTGCAATGAGGAATCTAGGAATTGGTCCAACTTTAGCAAATTTTAAATATTTATCATATTCTTTTGTTTTAATAAAACTGTCAACATATGAAGTTTCAAATTCCCATACTTTTTTAACCAATTCATCAATTTCACTTTCAACTTCATAAACTTTCGGTGTCCGTTGCTCATCAATTATAATATTAGCAAGTGCTTCCGGCATGCAATTAAGATATTTCTCAATGGATTTTTTTAAGTGCATTCTTCCCTTTTTGTTTTTCGCTTGAAGGGCTGAAATGTCATGTTGAAAAATATGGGTTTGAGGGTCAATAATATATTGCCGTTTATGTACCGAAACTAAATCTGCAACTGCCGCCCCACTATAAGCTACAATGGTAGCATTAAAAATGACTGCGTCAAATTCATTTTTAAATTTGACAAAAGCCTTTTTATCTGTTCCAGTATTGTATCTGAGAATTCTTAATGGTGAATTCATATTGTCACCCCCTTAATATAATTGATAACACTGGCTTTTTGAACGGTCCAAACATCCTCTATGTGTTTTGGCCTCAATACATATTCAAAAAAATCGTTTTCATAATTGTAAAAATATAATCCTATGCCCTGCTCAGTACAAGAATTTACAACTGTATTTATTGCTCTATCAGTTTTGGGCTTTGGAATACATATTTCAAGATAGTCAAAGCATATTCCTACACGTAAAGCTTGCTTAATAGCTCTTTTCCAATCCGATAGTTTGAATTCAATAGCAGATACTTCATGTGAAATATTGTTGTATTTTACAACATCAATAGAACGGCTAAACACAGGGACTTCACAGATAAGTTGCTGATTTTTCTCTTTGAAACTTTTCAAGAAGGATTCCCTAAGTTCTTCTTCGCTATAAGCATAATTAGTCATCACGCATTACCTCATCTTTAATCAAGGAATTTGTGGTATACTTCGGATACTTTGTATATACATATTTGAGTATTTGTTTAGGATATAATGATATAATCTTTTTCTTAAATATCTCCAGTATGGACAACTGATCTGGATCTAATGGAAGTATTTCTTCTTCCACGTATTTAATTCCTTGAGTTGCAATCTCATACTTCATATACTTCCCATCTTCTCTCACGTGACTTTGGCTTTGTTCTGTCATCTCATCAATAAACGCATCTTCTTGCCAATCGTCTACCTCTCCCATCTCTTCTGAAGCATTTATATCAGTCACTTTAATAAAGCCAAGGCCCCGGAAAAACTCTATTTGGTCATATAATTCTTTCGAAAAAGGCCCATAATTATATGCAAAGAATTCCGGCAATTTGTCAGAGTTTAATCCTTTCTTTTTCAATAATGGTGCTATCTCCTCATTAAATAAGAACATCATTTTTGTTAATCGAATAGCGCCTTTAATTGGCTTCTTGTTATCCAAATACAGTAAAAGTAATAAGTAATCCGATCCTATTAATTTACTCATATTCTATCTCTCCATACATAAAAAATTACGCAGATAATACCATTGGTAAGTGGCGAACAATATACAAATTTTGCTGCTTAAATTCTCAAATCTATAATAGCCCAATAACTGCCAATGTTCAACCACAAATTTTAAAACTTCTCTATTGAAAAAAGTAAGCGGTATTCTCATGTCGTTTCCTTTTTAATTTCACCGACGAAATTATACACGATTTTGACCCGTTGGACTTTTTCGCCGTTCTCAACATGGATTTGACCTATCACGATTTTGTCAATCAGACGGTGAACAATCGCTTCGTCCAATTCTTCAACGGCTGCGTACTGGCCGATTTCCTCAATAAAAGTCCGAACATCCTTGCTACGATCATCGACGCGGCTGAGTGTTTCCATGATTTCCTGTGTTCGAGTCTTGCCCTGTGTTTGCTCCTGCTCAAGTTGCTCTGTCATCACGACAAAGCGATGCTCCGTTAGAATGCCCTTGGATTTATCTTCATAGAGGCTCATGAACAGCTGATCAATTTCCTGATTACGCGCTGTCAAGGCGTTCAGCTCTTTCTTGAGCGACACTTCATCGACGTTTTGTTTCTGTTCCAGCTTTTTGGTGAGTTGGGTATAGAAAGCATCTGAATCCTGCAAGGCTTTCCGGGCATGTTTCTGAATATCGGCTAATACAAGGTTATATAGGTCGCGAGCTTCAATCTTATGGCTGGTACAGGCGTTTTTCCCCAACCGGTTATAGGTTTGGCAAATGTAATAGGACTTGTCGATTGGCTCCCGCTTTTCCTTGGTGACGCGGTTAATATCCATACGGCCCACCTTTTCATACCGCGCCTGCATGGATTTCCCGCAGGTTTCGCAATGAGGTGAATTAAAATAGCAAGTGCAACAGGAGGGTAGAAAGAGTCCACAAAAAGCCAAATCCATGATACAGTAGGAGTTGAAAAGACACCACTGAAGGAGAGGCTTTTATGGACTACCACCATCTTACACCAAAAGAGCGCGCATTGATAGCCCAATTGTGGAATAACGGGATCAGTATGAGGCAGCTTGCACGCAGGTTGCAAAGGGATCCGGGCACAATCAGCCGGGAGATCAAGAGGAACCGTTCGGGACAAAAATATCTTAGCGTTCCGGCACGGGCCCGGTACCTTGAACGGCGAATGGAATGCCGCCGGAAGAGGCTGTATCAAAACCCACGTCTGACAGCTTACATATCCGAAAAGCTTGAATTGTCATGGTCGCCCGAACAAATTGCCGGAAGAATCCGGTTAGACTATCCGGATGACCGGGACATGAAAATCTCGCACAGCAGCATATATCGGTCGCTACGCGCGGACTTGCTGCCACGTTCCGTACAACTTACGATGAAACTGCGTCACTATGGCCGTCAGCATGGAGAAACTCGTGGGTACAAGGCCGGGGCGCGGGAAATCCGGGAGAGAAGCAAAGAAGCTCTACGCAGAAAGAGACTTGGAGACTGGGAAGCTGACACGATCGGGTTCGGACAAGCAAAACGCGCTTATTTGCTGAATGTGACCGACCGAAAAAGTCGATACTGCTGCCTGGCCGTCCTGCGCAACATCAGACGGGAAGAAGTCATGCGGGGCTTTGAGTTCTTCTTTGAAGGCGGAAAGGTTCCGCTCCGCACGGTAACGTCGGATCGAGGGATCGAATTCAACTGCCACCGTGAATTTGAGAGCCGCTTTGAAGCGTTGTATTATTACACTCGCCCAGCCTCTCCGTGGCAGAAGCCAACTGTGGAAAATACGAACGGATTGATTCGTCAGTTTTTCCCCAGAGGAACCCGTTTTACAGAACTTACCCCAGAAGCCGTGGCATTTGTCATGGAGCGTCTCAACGACCGCCCGCGTAAATGTTTGAATTGGAAAACTCCTGCTGAAGTCATTTCTTCTTATCTGTTGCACTTCACTTGACAATTCACCATGAAGCAAACCGTGAAACAGATTATAGAAGGGACAGGCGTTGCCTTTCATGATGGGCGGGCGATGATCGATCAGCTTTTGCACCCGTTCCCACTGCTCTTTACTGACTATGGCCTCATGACAGTTTTCGATGATTTCCCATTGGTCGCGAGGAATGGCATTGATCGTATTGGAACGGATCGCCTTCTGGTGAGTTTTACAAACAACATGAGCACCGTAGTAAACAGGATTCCGAAGAATCATGCTGATAACGGAACCGCCCCACGAGTAGTAATTAATGTCTGGATTGGCTTTGATTCTGCACCGCGTAATCGGTATTTTGCGTTCCAACAGATATTTAGAGATACGCATGTTGCCCCATCCGTCCGAAGCAAGGTCATAAATCTTTTTGACGATGGGCGCAGTCTTCGGGTCGATAATCAAATGCCCATGATCCTTCGGGTCACGTATCAGACCGTAGGGAGTGGTGCCGCCTAAAAACTTGCCCTGCCGGGAACGCGTCATCCATCCGGCTAAAACCTTTTTGGAAATATCCCGGCTGTAGAGGTCATTTAGAATGTTGCGGAATGGAGTAATGTCCAACTCCTGCTTGTTTTGACTGTCCACACCATCCGTAATGGCAATATAGCGCACATTATGGCGCGGAAAGTAGATTTCGATGTAGCTGCCCGCCTCGATATAATTGCGTCCAAGGCGGGAGAGGTCTTTGGTAATCACACAGTTGACTTTGCCCGCCTCGATGTCGGCAATCATCCGCTGAAACCCGGGACGGTTGAAATTGCGGCCCGTATATCCATCGTCCACATAAAAAGAATATTCGCCCATGCCGTTCTTTTCCGCGTAATCCTTCAACATTGCTTTCTGGTTGCTGATGCTCATGCTTTCGTTATCGCGCCCGTCTTCCATGGAAAGACGGCAGTACAGGGCGGTGGTCGGATAGATCAAATTGTTTTTCCTGCTCATTTTACGTTCTCCTTAAATGAACAGGGACACGATACCTAAAGTGTACCATGTCCCCGCCGCTTTTTCAACGCCTTGGAAAGCGTCTTGCATACTCTGTTTTCCGCTGTATTCGTGAACGATAATGTAACGGGGTTTTGCTCCTTTCGATTTACTGGAAGAAGCCACAGATTTTTCGCAATGATTCATAGGCGAGCCTCCTTTGAACGTTTGGATTGAAAATTCGGGCAATCCATTACGACGGCCCGGAAACTCTGCTTGCAGCCGTGGACGCATTTCCGGCAAAGTGAGTTGTATGTCATACGGTTTCGGTGATTTAAGAAAAGCTGCCATTCCAGCTTGTGTTTTTTGCTCATTCTCGGCATGAAAGCCACTCCTTTCGTCGCTCAAATGGATAGATGAATTTTCTGTAGCTTTCCGGTGCTGTTTTCGGGAAAAATCGGCCCTGTAAGCCCTATCTGTGAAGCGGGGCATTATGGGGATAGGGGTAGGACAGGCAGACATAAAATGTTGTGTTCCGGTATTGTTTCGGTGCGGATTTTATCGCTCATGATTGCATCCCCGATCTCTGGACTTCTCCGGCCGGGCAAGCTCGTCGGCAGTCTTGCGGATTTTCTCTATAGCCTGAATATCCGTTCGCATGGCTTTCATTTGTTGATACAGGGCGTTGCTTTGGGCAGTTAGGCGTTCCACTTCGGTCTGCCAATGCTTCGGCATAAGCTTTTCACCAGACACTTTCAGATCATCCAAATACCGTATGGCAGCATCATACAATGCAAGTTCAACACTGTGCGCGTCCTGAAATTTTTCACGAGCTTGCGGTTTCAGGGAGACAAGCCGCTGACGAACCGGTTTGTTGTCGGTGTACTGTTTCCACATGGAAAGCCGCTTATTCAATCCGTCGGTCTGGCGGGCAGTGGCAGCAATCTCGCCGCGCACACCATAATATTCCGTTTGCATGGCAGTCACTTTCGCGTGAAGCTCCTGCATGGAAGAAATGTTGTTTTCCTGTAAAAAGTTGAACAAAGCAGAGCTCTCTTTGAGGGCTTTGACCTTGCCGTACCGGGTAGCCGGTCTAATTGTGTCCTGCGCCTGCTGAAACTGCTCCCAAATGCTCGGTTTTTGTTTCGGCTTGGCTGCCTGTTGCTTCGACCAGTTGTAAAGGCGGGTGATACGTGCCTTGATTTCTTTGAGCAGCCGGTTCTGTGCGGCAATTTCCCGATTGACGGTGCCTTTTTCAGTGAAAATCCCCCGGTACTCCATCTGCGTGGTCGCGACGCCCATATGAACGGTAGGAATCTTCTGTACGCCCTGACGGACATAGCTGCGGTGGTCGATTCGCTCCGGCTTGCCGATCTGCTCCAACGTGCGGTTACAGGTATCAGCCCAAGCTGCCCGCCACACTTCGGCTTTGCCCGGATCGTTCCAATCAGTAGTATCAACCCGGTGGCTTTTGAAACCGCCACTGGGAAGTGGAATACGCTGACCGCGCGCATCAAGGTCATATTTCTTCCGGCACTTCGCGCCCCATTCGCCGCGCTCAGTCAGCGGGCGCAGGATGAGCATGATATGCGCGTGCGGGTTCCCGTTGCCTTTATCGTGAATAGAAAAATCCGCACACATGCCGGAAGCTATAAAAGTATCCCGGACATAGGCGCGAACAAGTTTGATTTGCATATCCCGGTTAAGCTCTGCTGGCAGGGCAATTTCGATTTCACGGGCAAGCTGGGCGTTGCGGCTTTTTTCGATCTGCTCCACGCTGTTCCAGAGGGTGGAACGGTCGGAAAATTCGGGTGGGGCATGGGCAGGAAGAAGAATTTCCGAATAGACTACGCCGCCTTTTTTCGTATAATCATGGGTGATGCTGTCCCACTCGTTTGTGAGCTTTTGCCCGCTGCGGTAAGCGGCGGCGGCAACGGCACTTCGGCCTTGGCTTCGCTTGATGATTTTGATGCTGCAATGGTAGATTGCCATAGGCAAGAATCCTTTCATTACAGATATAACAAAACCTCACGCCGGGTCGGATTCTCCGCAGAGAATTCGACCCGGCATGAGGTTGCACAAGAGGTTTGGAGGGCGTAGCCCCCATCGCGCCCGTCAGGGCGCAACGGCCTCGCAGAGCGCACGGCACCCGCAAGGGTGTATAAGTGCGCCCTTGTCCCAAGGGAACTATCCGCTGCCTTTGTGGGAATCTCGTTTTCCTTGAAGAAACGCTTTGACCTGTTCGCCTGTCATGGGGACGATTTCGGGAAAGATGCTTTCCAGAATTGCTCCACGCTCAATGAGGCGGTGAGTTCGTTCTTTGCGCTTCGAATCGGTCTTCCGGTTCAGCAAAATTTTCTGCCGGTTTTCAAGCTGGCGGATTTTCTCCCGCACAGCTTCCGGCTCCTGTGACGATGGCATAGTATCAATCACTCCATCCATTTCTTTTTTTCAAAATAGTGCCTGAGATTTTTCACGCCTTTTCTCACGGAATCGCATACGCCGCTGCTGTTTACGCCTTCGGCGCGGGCAATATCCACTTTCTTCATGCCAAGTATGTAATGAGCGTACACGCGCCGCGCCTGAATGGGCGGCAGGTGGTCAAGAGCTTCATAAAGCTGTTGCATTGAAACTTTTTGCATAAGGATTTCTTCGGGCGACGGCTCCGTGTGAAGAATGCTGTTTTCAATGCCGTCGCCGCGATCCAGAGAATAGTAGGCTTTGTGTCGATATGTTCTTTGACGGTAATTGTTTTCCTGACGAGTAGCTAAAAGAATGGCTTCAGCAACCTCGTCGCTAACTTCAATAAAATGATCTTCTGTAAGGAGCGGGTAATACTTGCGCAGATTGATTGTAGGCATACGGCTAACCTCCAGACAGCGAACGGGACAGACAGATTAAACCTGCCTGTCCCGTTTACTCATGTGATAGGGCAAATGCCCTTCACTTGATTAGCCTGAAAATTCCTTTCCGTACGGTGGGTACGCAAAAAAATTCCTGCATTTATTGCGTACTGCTTCAATGCTGTCCTGAACGGCAGATTTGGAACAATTGCAGAGTTTTCCAATCGCTGAATAGCTTAGTCCATGCATCGCAAAGAGAAGAAACCGCTGTCGCTGAATCTTTGTGCAGCTTTCCAACACTGACATGATTTCCTGCAAGGTTTCTTTTCGGCAGAGCCACTGCTCCGGCGTTTCGGAATAACAGCATCCCTCACGTGCGACTATGTATTCATCGAATTCCCGCCTGTCCCAATGACGGCGCTGTTCATGGGCAAGATTTTCGACCTTATGCTCGGCTTGGTCAAGATATTCACAGATCTCAACGGTAACTTCAACGGGCACGGCTTGTCCGCTGATTTTGATAGATACCTCCATGATTTTCTGTCCTTTCTGAAAGATTTGAAATTTCAGAAAGGATTGGGAGGCGAGCGACAATGCGGAAAAACGAGTGCAAAAAAGCTCACTTGGACAGAATCCAGATGAGCTTTGAAAGGGAGAGGAAATGTGAAGTCCTCTTTAATATGATTGATTGATTCCTGTTGATAGGCAGGGTTATCCTTAGAACCGCACAGGCTTTTTTTGACAGATTACTTATTAGAGCGACGCATAACAGATAGATGTCCGCTTCATCACGCCCGACCGCTGACTATCAGCGGTCGCCTGTAGTTCATGGAACATTGAACACATATAGAAAAGCCCTCCAAACTCGTAAGTCTGGAGGGAAGGGAAAAAGCGTTTATTCAAGCATAGGAATAGACCCACCAAATTTACGTTTTTTTTATTTGGCGGGTCATTTTTATGATAGGTCGAGTGGGTTATGCTGGTGTCCATTCTCCAACCCATCGCCCTGTAGTGCGGTTAAATTGTCTTTTGTAATACGCTCCATTGATTTTTTTAACGAACCAAACATATTGTGTTGCTTGTGTTGTCATTATTTGGTCAGCAGCAGAGGATATCCCTTTGGCAGATACTGTTGAAGCTTCCGCAGTGGTACACAAGGCTCCGCTCAATAAGGTTTGAAATAGCAAAGCTAAGGCTATAACTTTTGTTAAGGTTTTCTTAATGGCTTTCATTTTCTTTCCTCTCTTTCTTTTATTGGCAAATTCTTATATGGCTCTTCGAGTCCTTTTATAGTAGTTAAATATCCGGCGTTATGTAAATAAACATGCATTTGCAGCCACTACAAGTAATGTGGATGCAGATATCGCATCCAGCAAAACAACTTCCATAAAGGATTCTGACCTACAATATTTAGAAACGGCATTCAGCATTCTTATGGAAGCTCCCGATGAGTTTCTGAAAACAGCCAGCGATACGGAAATCCGTGACTACTTTAAACTCAAGGGATTAGAGTTTAAAACTCAAAAAGAACTTATGGTAAGCTCCAATGAGATTACAACACAAGATTTTTGGGATGGAGCTAAATGTGCGGCTGCTATTACGGTGGTTATTGGTGGAACCGTATTTGCAGGTGCCAAGCTACTCAAAATCAGGAAATATGTTAAAGCTATCGGTGGTGTAAAAAAAGCCGCCGCCGCTCTGATTGCCTATGCCAAAGCAGGAAATGCTATACCGCCAAATGTGAAAGCAGATGTCGGTAAGTCAATTCAGAAGCTAGCCGAAGAAGTCCTCGGAATCGCAACTATACAAGAGTATTGTTTCGGCGGGTAAACAAGTCGTTTTTCGTCAATAAAACGTACTTTTTAGGTTGGGAAGATATACAATGGCTAAATATTCTAAGATTCGCAGGGAATGAGTGCATAGATATTTAAAAGAAAGAGGTATACAATATGAATAAGCAGTTCAGAAGGGTAATTAGTTCCATATTAACGTTGGCATTAGTTTTTTCCACCTGCGTATCAGCTTTTGCAGCAGAATCAAAAGTGTCATCTAGGAAGACAGCATCTGTTACAATTGTGGAACAGGGAGTTTACATCAATGGGAATTATTATAGCCAAAACGAATTTATATCGTTACTAGACAAAGCTACCCCCGTATCGCAAGGTCAAATTAGACCTGCGGTCGCCGGTGCAGCAATTGCTGCTGGAGCTTATTTTATTCCCGGCGTGGGAGAGGTGCTTATTACAGCCACGGGAGCTATTATAGTTGCCGGAGTTATTGTAACAGCTGGCACGTGGCTATATAACACAGTAACCCACTGGTTTGCAGAACAACGCGCTCTTCAGAGTGTTATTGATAGTATCCCATCACGATTGAGATCAGGAAACAGCGTTGACTTAGGAAAATTCAATCAGAAAGTGTCTGGGAAATCAGTAAAATACAAAGAAAAGGGGGGATGGACTATCGAAAAGGATAGAGCAGGAGATAATTCGCATGGTGGGAGCGAATGGAAACTTAAAAATCCAAGTGGAGAAAGAAAAGCTACTTTGGACAAAGACGGAAAGGTGTTAAGAAAATAGTGGATAAAGGTGAACTTATTGATGTCGATGCGATTAATCAAATAAATCAAGTAACAGAAGGGATGATACAATCTCCGCAGTGCGATATTGTAGATATTTTTCCTGAGCAAATACCTAAATCTACCACATGGTATGGTGATGTGGAACAGTACTTTCTGAAAACTGAATTTCAAGACTATTTAAGAAAATGCTTTCGAATCATACTGAAATTCATCTGTTACTATCCCTACACCGTCATACAGTCTGAGTTTCCTCAACAGGTTCCCGGTACGGATCAATATCGAAATACGGAGAAAACTTATCAAAGAATTTCTATTGATGAAATGGAGTCTTTGCTATTTGATACAATAGGAAAAAACGGATGCTTTTCTATTTATTTTCGAGAAATATCCATCCTTATCGTCATTGAGTCTGAATCTTTTAGCACAGTAGTATATGGCTTAGATCAATCTTCTGAAATTTCAAATTTATTATCCGATCTGGTGCATAATGAAGGGCTTTTTCTGAGACATTGTTTTAGACAATTCTAATTTCAACAGAACAAGCGCGGAGAGTTAACTGCAGTTCTGCTTCTCTTTTGTATCACCTCAGAGGGCGGTAATCAGGATACACACTGAACAATAAATGTTGCTTATACAAAAAAGGTGAAAGCTATGCTGAAACATAGGGTCATACTTACATTTTACACCGCTTTGTTTGTAACGGTATATTTCACTAGTTTTATACATGAATTTCCAAGCTTTCTTTTGATCGTAAGTATTTGCCTTTCAATATTTCTTTTCATTTATGACGGATTAAGAGGTATCGGTGTTAAAGGAGTACTTCCTACGGCAGTCTATGTTTGCCTTGCCATTATTACTGCTATCTTGTTGGCGATTATCGAAGAGCATGCAATTATTGTAAAAGATCCAATGATTTTAAAGCAAGCTTGGATTCATAGCGCAATGTTCTACGTAATACCATTTTTGGTGACCGACATGGTTTCAGCTTTTTTCGTTAAGCAAAACCAGAAAAGTTGAGTATTGTTCAATCAAATGAAGAGGCTATTACAAGATGAAAGTTTTGTAGTAGCCTTGCTCATTAACTAGGTAAGATGGAACAATCTTGAATAATTCGATAAGAATATTATGCCCATACCATGAATTTTGGTAAACTTAGTAGGTGATCGTTTATGAATCAGACCGCAAAATGTATTGCCCTGATAATATCCATCTTATATCATGTAGCTTTTATATTTGTTTGGTCAGGAGAATTGGCTCTGCAGTTAAATGCACCGTTCCTTTGGCTTTTTCTCTTGTTAGGAGTCTTTGTTCTTATAGCGACTTATAAAGCCGTTCCAGACAGTATGAATCAAAATAAAAAACAATTTGTAATAGCCATTTTAGTATCTATTGTCTTGTTATTCATCGTCAGTGGAATAGCAGAAACAATAACTGGTAAGGCTTTTTCATACCCTAAGGGAAGATGGATAGACAGAATCTACTTCCTGTTCATTCCGGAAGCATTATTGGGAATATATAATTCAATAAAGTCAATTATCCATATTAAGCGGAATGATTCATAGTAGGGTTACGTCTTCCTTCAAAAGCATTTGTAAAATGTTCATGCAAAATGGTCGGGGTACCTGCATCGAATGGTGTTGGCTACTCCGGCTTTTCGCGTTTCATAACGCGATGTTCTAAGCAATACCATTTTTGGTGACCGATACGGTTTCAGCTTTTTTCGTTAAGCAAAACCAGAAAAATTGAATATTGCTCGATCAAGTCAGCGGGAACAAGCCATGGTATTTCCCGTTTCTTTTAGCTCCCTTAAACCGTCTGGCAGAGCAATGGTACACTACCATTCTGTCTGTAATTCCCAAATTTTTCGCTGCTTCTTTTGTCGTAATATAATCCACCCATTATACATAGATTAATTCTGACAAGATTATTTCTTCGGCCTGCGCCCTTAACGTGTTCATCAGGCCAACCCATTTCATGGGATCGCTGGCTTTCAACCGCTCTGTTACACCTACTGATTTCATCAATTCCGGCATTATTCTTTCAAGCCTGCGGTTTGCCGTTTCGTCGATTTCCAGTAAGTGCGGGTACAGTTTTTCGCTCAAAATCAGGCTGCTATACAAGCAAGGGCGGTGTTCTCGCAAATATCGTTTTCTCATGCGCCCGTATTTGCCGATAGGCTTGTCCGGCTGACCGGTAAGAGCCAAGTCAGGAATGTAGAAATCTCCGCAGCGGGAATAGGCCAGATCTGCCATTGCGGTCACTCCTTTTCTTGTTGGTATGCCGTTCTCTTTAGCACCTCCGCGAAGAGTCCAATTGATCGTGTCCCTGTCCGTAAATTTTGTGGGCAACCGAACTCTTCACGAACAAGTATGGCACATCCTTCCCCAATTTTTGATAATTGAGGCTGTGGGAAACCTCACGACCCCGGCTTTCGCCGGTGTTGTAAGTGTCGATCGTCTCTTTCCCAAGAGATTCGGTCAGTTCCTTCAAGGTCGTGCGTTCCTTGCCGCCGAGGAAAATGGCGCTGTCGCAGTTGCCGATGATCGTGTCGGCGTTGTCTTTATACAGGGCCTTGAGTTGGCTCTGCGCCTGCAAAACAAGGCAGGCCGAGATTTCACGGCTTCGTATGGTGGCAATCAGCTTTTCAAACTTGGGGATCTGCCCGATATTGGCAAATTCGTCGAGCAAACACCTGACGTAGACGGGCAAACGCCCGCCGTACACGTCGTCGGCCTTTTCGCAAAGCAGGTTGAAAAGCTGCGTGTAGGCCATCGAAACTAAAAAGTTAAAGGTGTCATCAGTATCTGAAATGATGATGAACAGGGCTGTTTTCCGGTCGCCCAGAGTGTCCAGCTCCAACTCATCGTAGGCCGTCAGGTCACGCAGCTCCTGAATGTCGAAGGGGGCCATTCTTGCTCCGCAGGAAATAAGGATACTTTTTGCTGTTTTGCCCGCCGCCAACTTGTACTTTTTATACTGCCGAACAGCGAAGTGATTCGGATTTTCTTTTTCCAGCGCCTCAAACATGAGATCCACTGGATTTTTGAATTCCTCATCATCTTCCCGGACCTCCGAAGCGTTGATAAACTCGATCAGCGTGGCGAAATTCTGTTCCTCGACCGGAGCCTCATAGTGAATGTAGCCGATGAGCGCCGTGTAAAAGAGAGTTTCTGCTTTTTCCCAGAAGTCATCTCCGGATTTGCCGTTCCCCTTGGTGTTGGCGATGAGCGCCGTGACCAGCTTCAAGATGTCCTTTTCCGAATGGATGTACGCGAAGGGATTGTATCTCATGGACTTTTTGAAGTTGATGGTGTTGAGAATCTTGATGCGGTAGCCCCTGCGCCGCAGGAGATTTCCGCACTCCACGACAATGCTGCCCTTCGGGTCCGTGACAACGAAGCTTGTCGGATAATCCTTGGAATCGCACTGCATCAGGTTCGGCTTGATGAAAAATCGCGTCTTGCCGGAACCGGAGCCGCCGACGACCAGCACGTTTTTGTTCCGGGAGGTCTTGGGGTCCTTCGGGCGGCTGTTCATGGTGAGCCGTTCCGTCTGCGTGAGAATGACGTTGTTTTCAAAAACAGGGTCGATGTACGGCTTGATGTCCTCGGCTTTGCCCCAGCGGGCCGAGCCATATTCCACGTTTTTACGAAACTTTTTGGCGTTCCGGCCCTTAAAATAGACCGCCAGCCGGAGGGCGGCGGCGAGAAGGACGCCCACGCCGAGGTCGGCCGGATAAAAGCTCGGCAGCGGGGAGGAAAACGCGGCGGTAAGGCCGTCCGTCAGGTGCAGGAGCTTTCCCGAAGCGTCCGCGCCTGCGGTCAGCCGCCACGCCTGCCCGAACTTGGTGGCGAACAGCGCGACGAACAGATACGGCAGATTCATCAGGAGCAGCTTTTTCGTTTTTTCACTCATCGCGCCCGCTCCTGTTCCTTATGCCTCACCCGGTCAACGGTATTCGCCTTGACCAGATCCTTGAACTGCCGGAGCCGCGAGAGGACGGAGGCCTTTTCGTCCGGTTTACCGTTTTCGCCGTAAACTCGGTGAAAGCGGCGGTGAGCGCGTCCGCGTCCCGCGCCTTGAAAAAGACGAGATATTTGGGCGGCGACACGCTGCGGTCTTTTTTGACGGCGTAGTCCACGCCGTATTTTCGCGCCACGCGATCAAAGGAACGGATGTTGCTGTCGGTAATTTCAATGTTGGAAACGCCCGCATTCTGCCCGACGAGCTGCTTCACCGTCTGCCTGCCGTGAGGGACCACGGGACCGGCGCGGGCCTTCGCAATTTTCTTCTCCTTCCGGTGGGTCAGATATTTGGCAATCGCCGCTTTGAGCACCCGGCCCGTGAGCTTCGTGCCGCTGATGATGAGCGTCACGGAGCGGTTTTCGATTTCTTCCTGCAAATAGAACACCTCCTGTCATGGCAAAGCCGCCCCGTTACCGTTCATCTTGGGAAGGCGGCTTTTTCTTTGCCGGAGCCGGTTTCCCGTCGGACCGACTGTCCGGCCTTTTTTTCTCACCCTTTTTCAGGAACGGTGTGAGGACGGTTTCTTTGCTGTCCATGTACATTTCCTCGGTTTTCTGCTGCGCCTGCTGGAGCTTTGAGATGGCGTCGGTCACGTCGTTGAACAGCGAGTGGTACATTTTCTGATAGTCCGGCACGTTACCTCCGCTCCTTTTCCGCGTCCTTTTCCCGGCCCTGTCCCTTGACGGTGAGAATGCCGTCCAGCGTGGTGGCGGTGATGTGCAGCCGTTCCGCCGTGGCAATATCGTTTTTTACAGTTTCGTCCACATTCCTGCCGCAGACCACCAATACATGGGCGCGGCGCAGAAAGTTGCAGGCAATGTCGATGCCGTCCTTGTGTTCCTGCGGGATGGCGTCGTTGAGAAAAAGCGGCAGGAACAGGATCGGGCAGATTGGCGAAAAGCCCGCGTCGTAAATTTTGCGGCAATACCGCGCCGCGTCCTCGGTGTTTTCTATTTCGTCCGCACTCCACGGGGCGGTGATGTATGCGAGGGGTCGTTTCATGATAAAATTACTCCTTTCCGGTTTTTGTTGGGTACAAAAACAGCCCGCGCGGGACGTTTACCGTCCGGGTGGGCCGCTTCCGTACATGTCGTGATTGACCAGCGCCGAGTAGTAGCTGCTGATGGTGGTCGGTGCTTGATACAGCGCGGTCAGGATGTAGCTTCGGATGTTGCAGACGTCGGTGGTGTTTTTATCCAGACACTCCAGCACATATTCGATATGGCTGTCGTCGAGCTTCAAAAGCCTGCTTTTCACCGTTTCGGCGGGCATATCCTCACCGGCGATCCGGATTTCCTTTTTCCGGCTGCACACAGTATCGAGCATGATGCCCACGATTTCATCCAGCCGTTCCGGATCGCACCTCTGCTGCAGAACGTCGTAGGAAATATTCTCTTTGATGATTTCGCGGTAGGTATCTGTCGCATCCATCGAATTAGCCGGGGCAACGGCCTCCGGTTTTTGATCTGCCGGATTGGATTGATAAGGATTTACTCCATACGTATTTGATTTTTTAGGAATATTAGTTCCCTTAGTATTTAATTGCGCGGGGTTTTCCGTATCCGGTTTTCCCATATCCGGGTTATCCAGATACGGCTTTTCCGTATCTGGTAAATCCGTATCCGGCGGCTTGCGCGGCTGTTCGTAGATGGTGTACTCGGTGTCTGTGATGCGCCCGTCCTTTCCGCGAAGCTGGCGGCGCTCCATATAGCCCGCGTTTTCCAGTTCCTTGAGCGCTTTTCCGATGGCGTCCACTCCCTCGCGGCAGATGGAGGCAAGGCCCCGCGTGGTGTAATCCCAATCGTCCGGAAGGGAGAGCATCATGGACAGCAGCCCTTTTGCTTTCAGGGACAAGGCCCTGTTTTTCAGGTGATGGTTGCTCATAACTGTGTAATCCCGCGTCCGTTCAACACGAAAAACCGCCATTTGTATCACTCCCTTCCTCAAACGACTGGCTTAGTTGGTAATCGTGAAATTCAGCGTCAGCTCATGTGACACATTCGTTGTCTTTACCCACGCCAAACCGAATTTAGCGGTAAGCGCCAGATTTCCCGATGCTCCGTTCGCGCCAAGCGTTCCCAGCGGCACTTCCGACGCGAGATCGCCCGTGTAAACGGGAGTTCCCCGATCAACCGCCGTCCAGCCCGAACCGGCTGTGTTACTGATTCCCACGCCGAGCGCGATTCCACTTCCGGTTTGCGCCGCCGTCAGGCTGCTCCAATCCGAGTAGGACGTGGGGGCGCCGGAAGTCGCTTTCAGCCCCGCGACGGAAACCCGGACGGGAAAAGTGGAGTGGTTGGTGATTGGAATGTCCGGCGCGGTGAACGGTGTACTGCTGTTCGGGTCAATCGCGTAACTGACACTGACCGGATGCGTCACGGAGGCGAGTTCATCCGTATGGTAGTGCGTGACAGCCGAGATATTCCCGGCGTTGTCCACGGCGGCTATATGGATGTAAAAGCTGCTGCCGGATGGCCGGGAAAAAGTGAAACTGTCCGATGTGGTTGTAATGCTCCCGTCCGGAACGGTATCAGGGTTGTTGTCCACCACGATGGAGTAGCCCTTTATCCCGGTTTTCAAAGAAGTGGAAATAACCGGGGAATCGTATTTCGCGCCGTCGTTCTGGCCGGTGGCCTCCACATAGTATTGATAGCCGGTGGCGTTGTCCTGCGAGGAATAATTGACGGTATACCGCGTCCAGCCGGAATTGTGCGTAACGCCGGAAATAGCCGGTTTGTCCGGCGCGTCCAAGTCCTGCCCCTTATGATCGTTCCAGCTTGTGTCGGTCGTGATCTGAGCAAGGTAAAACAGGGTATTAGCGGTAACGCGCTGTTCGTCCGGCGTCGCCTCGCCGTTGGAATGGCCAGTCTGAATCATGGCGCAATTCGACCAGCTTGTTAGATAAAAGGTGTTGGTGCCCTGCCCACCGGAGCCGGTGGCCTCCGCGCTTCCGCTATAGGTGTAGGGCGGCTGATACGTCATCCAGACATCCCCGAAAGCAAGCTGATTGGAATGGGACATCGGAACGTTCAAAACCGTACCCACGTCCCCGATTTTCCACGGGTAATTGGTGAGCAGACCCTTTTTGGAAACCTTGATCTGCGAACTGCCGAGAACGGTATAATGCGGGATAGTCTGAATATCGCAGTAGTGGGCGAGTTTGAAGAAGTTCGGCATGGAGATACCGTCGTTCTCCACCATCGTGTCATGCCCGAACAGAACGCCGCGCCCGGTCTTGATAAAGGCGTCGGTTTTACTTTCTGCCGCAGCGGACAAATCCTGACTTGCAAAAGCATCCCACGCGCCGAAATACAGCACGTCGTATTTATAAGTTCCGTCCGGGTTTTTCAGATAAGCGTCAGGGTTGGCGTTGAAATCGGAAATCGACACGGTGTCCACGGAAATGAGGCCCTTGCCGTAACCCTTGGAATCGTATTCGTTCGGCGTTTCCATCCACATTTTCAGAGAAGCCGATTTTGGCAGGGTGTAGCTCTTTCCCTGCCATGTCGTAAAGGAAACGGTCGGCGCAACAACGGGATAGATGTTCAGAACCTTTGCGCTGTCTTTGGATGGGATGCTCTGGGAGGTCGATTCATGCGCGGACTTTGAATAAAGCATGTAGCTGTATGGCTGGCCTTTGTCGCTGTTCGTCCAGCTCAGCGCCACATAGTTCCCAGACGGGTTCGGCGTCGCGGTCAATGTCAGAACCGATGTGGCGGAGGCCGCGAACGCGGGTGAAGCGCCGGACAGCAGAATCCCGGCGGCAAGCAACGGGACGAGAAAAAGCCGCCTGAATGATTGTCTCAAATAGAAACCCCCTTTCGGCGTGGAAGGTTGGCCGGGAAAATCCCGGCCGATTCCCACTCATGTCTTTATGCAAGCTGGAACTGGAAAACAAGCTGATGGTTGGCCGTGTATGCCCCGTCGAACGCGAGGCCGTAATCTGCCGTCAGGGACAGCGCGCCGGAAGTGTTCGGATTCAGCGTCCCGACCTGTAACGGCGAATCATTCACCGCCCAATGGGTGGACGTGCTGTACCCGCTGTTCCAGCCGGAATTGCCCTTCGCGGAAATGCCGAGCGCGATGTACTTTTTGGAATCCGCGAGGTTGAGCGAGCGCCACGCTTTTGCGGACGGATCAACGTCGGTGAAGGTAAGCGTCCCGCCCGAAGCGGCTTTCAGGGATTCCACCGTGGCGATCACCGCGACCTTGGTATTGTTGGTCACTGTGATGTCAGGCGCGGTGAAGGTTTCGGCGTCCGGGCTGATGGCGTAGGCCACGTTGATCGGATGTGTGACGGAGATGGTCAGCGGCGAAATGGAGCCGTTGATCGTCACGTTCCCCGTAATGCTGCCCGTGCCGGTGTCGGTTTTGTCGGCGGCGAGCGCCGGGACTGCCGCCGTCACGCCGAGCACGGCAAAGGTGATGATGCCCGCGAGAACCTTTCTAAACCTGTTTTTCATTTGAAAACCTCCCATAAATTTTTATATCAACCGGACCGTCCGGCTGATTACGAAACGGAAAGACGGATTTTGTAGTCGGCCATCCCGAGGTAAGCCTTAGTTGTTTTGTTATAATACTTGATTGTCGCCGTGACGCTGTAATTTCCGGGTGAAACCTGCTTGGAAAGAGAGAGGCCGTCGATGTGCTGCCCCGGATAGATCGGCGCGGATTTTGCCACGGTTTCACCGTCCAGCGTGATTTCACACTGCATAATGACGGTATTGGAAGCCGGATTTTCCACTTCCCATGTTCCGGCACCGCCTTTCGTCCCGCTGGAAAAGGACGCTTGCGCGCTTACCCTGTCGGTGACGGTGACTTCCTGCTTTTGAAGCCGGGACAGGATTTCCTGCCGGGACGGGGTGCTGCCGCTTCCCGGCTCCGCGCTCCCGGTATCGTCCAGAGACGGAGCAGACGATGATGGAACGGAACTGGAAGGTGGCGGGTTTGGTGCTGGATGCTGATTTCCGCAGCTCCGTAATAAAAGCAGCAGGAGAAGCAGCAACAACAGAAGAATTGCAAGAATGTACGGCCATTTGCGTTTTCGCTTTTCATCCTCTTTTTTACCTTTGTTTTCGTTGATTTTTTCAGTTGTCATGCGGTTTCCTCCTTCATTCAGACATGAAAAAAGGCGCTCCTTTCGGAACGCCTGAAACGACGGTTATTTTACCTTTCCTGATCCCGCTGCCGCTTTTTCTGCCATCCGTCCAGCAACCGGATGATGACCTGCTCCATCTGCTGCGGGGTGTACGATTTTGGAAAATATTTTTGGAGCTTATCAGCCTTGATGGTCAGGTCATTTTTCTCCGGCTTCTTTTCCTCAGACATGATGGCAAGAATACTGTCCTCGTTCAGATGGCCCTCCTGACTGAAGTTTTTCAGCCGTTGGGCCTGCGAGAGCGAGGGGGTGGCCTGTTCGCTTTCGATGGTGTCGAGCAAAAGCGTCTGTTCCTCCGGTTTGAGGTACGACAGCTCCACGGCGGGGGTCATGGCGATTTTTTTATCGTCTACCATCTGCTGAAGCTGCGGCGTCAGCTCGTTAAGCCGGATATACCGCTGGATAGTACGCGCACTATCCTCTGAGTTTTCCGCAATCAAATCACGGGTTTTTATCCCTCGTAAATCGTGGCCAACTTGGCCACCATTTTCAAGAGAAGGTCTACCGGCTTGACGTTTCATGGCATCCAGCTTCATTTTGTATGCCTTGGCCCGTTCGCTCGGCAGAATGTTTTCACGCTGGATGTTGCTGTCAACCATGATGATGGTCGCGGCGTCATCATCCAGATCGCGGACGATGACCGGCATGGTGGGAAGCCCAGCCAGCTCGCAGGCGTGTTTGCGCCGGTTGCCTGAAATCAGCTCATAGCCGCCGTCCGCGCGAGGATGGACGATGGCGGGAACCAACACGCCGTATTCTTTGATGCTCTCCACGGTTTCTTTCATGGAATCATCGTCCCGTACCTGAAACGGATGGTCGGGGAACGGGTGCAGTTCCGAAAGTGGCATGCCCGTGACCTTTTCCCGCTTGGCGTCCTCGCGGGTTTCCTCCGTGGAAAAAATATCATCGTAGCTGTTCAGACTTATGTTTTTGGCGCTGCTTTTCAATTTTTAGCACCTCCTTTGTCAGTTCCCGATATGCCTCGGCAACTTTGCCTTTCGGGTCATGAGTGAAAATACTCCTGCCCTCCGCGCTGATTTCGGCGGCGCGAACGGAATGAGGAATCTCTACATCAAAAACCTTAAGCTTTGAACCGTAGGTATCTCGCAGCAGGGAACTAATCTCTTTGGCGTAGTTGGTACGGCTGTCCACCATCGTCAGCAGAATGTCGTCAATTTTGAGCTTCGGATTGATCTGCCGCCGTACCTTATTGATTGTCTGCAAAAGCTGTTCGAGGCCCTTTACCGGAAGGTACTGCGCCTGAACGGGAATGAGAACGCTGTCGGCTGCGGCCAGCGCGTTGACGGTGAGCATTCCCAGCGATGGCATACAGTCCAGTAGCACGTAGTCGTATTGGCGCTTCACGCCGTCCAGATACTGTTTCAGGATTTTTTCCTGGCTCATGGCGTTGACAAGCGAAACCTCCATGCCGGAAAGCTCGATGTTGGCGGGCATCAGATCGACGCCCTCATCGTGATGCAAAAATCCCTCACCGGGGACGATGATTTCCTCGTTCAGCACCTTGCCCATGATCGTCGCCAGCGTCACGGGCAGTTGATCGGGCTGGAAACTGCCCAAACTGATGGTCAGGGAACCCTGCGGGTCACTGTCCACCAAAAGCACCTTTTTCCCTTCCTGCGCCAGCCCGATGCCGAGATTGGCGCAAGTCGTAGTCTTGCCGACGCCGCCCTTTTGATTGGCAATGGCAATTACATTGGTCATGTGATTTTTTCACCTCCCGCTGAAATCAAAACCACGCGTTGAACGCGTGGTATGCACAAGCCCTGAAAGGGCATAGTACTGGCGCGCGTCTCAAGACGCACTGAAATAGGTTACCAACCGCATTACTTTTACAGGCCGCCGCTAAAGCGGCCTTCTTTTATGCCTTTGATTCCTTGCTACCCGTAAACGGGTCAATATACTCTTTGAAACTTATTTGATCTGAGGCAATATCTTCCTGCAATTGATTTTTGATATATTCTTCAATTGCTTTCTTGTTACGACCCACTGTGTCTACAAAATAGCCACGGCACCAAAAATGTCGCGTTCCATACTTATACTTCAAATTTGCATGCCTATCGAATATCATCAGGCTGTTCTTTCCTTTGAGATAGCCCATGAATTGTGCCACACTGAGATTCGGCGGAATGCTTACCGGCATGTGAATGTGGTCTGGACACGCCTCAGCTTCGAGGATTTCCACTCCCTTCTGCTCACACAGCTTCCTTAAAATCTTGCCTATATCTGCTTTTATCTGCCCATATATTTCTCTTCTGCGATATTTTGGAGCAAATACAATATGATACTGGCATCTCCACTTTGAATGTGATAAACTTTGTATGTCTTTCATGACAAAATCTCCTTTTGTTGGTAATGCGGTTGGCAAACCTGCATCTATTCTAACAAAAGGAGATTTTCTTGTATCTAAAGATTCTTATCCCACCAGCAAAGCTGGTGGTTCTTTGCGCTGAAGCTGCAATAGAAAAAGGACGTTCCATAAGTAGGAACGTCCTAAAATGATATGCAATTCGTCATTCAGCCGGTTTTTTCAGGTTTGAGAGAGGGTTTGACTGAGAGCCACTTCGCCGCAAACCCGCATGAATACTGAGCCTTTGCCTTTTCGTTTTCACCTTCCCGAATAACGCATGTTCAACGAGTGGTACGCAAAGGATATTTCCAAAAAGCGCCGTATCGTCAATAAGCTCAAAGGAAATTCCGGCGTTCCACTTTCGCCCCCGCCCTATGGGTATCAGAAAGACCCGGACAACGCGAAACGCTGGATTGTGGACGAGGAAGCAGCCGTTGTCGTCCGCCGTATCTACCAGATGGCACTTGACGGATACGGCCTTTCTGAAACCACCACCGCGCTGGCGCGGGATGGGGTTCTCAATCCCATGTCCTATTGGCAAAGCAAGGGAATCAATCGCGGCGGGACAAAAAGCTCCGTTTTGCCCACGCAATGGGGGCATACCACAATCAAAAAGATTCTGACCATGCAGGAGTATTGCGGTGATGTGATTAACTTCAAAACCTATTCCAAATCGTATAAGATGAAAAAGCGTATTGCCAACGACGAGGAAAACCGCGTTGTATTTCCCAATGTCAATGAAGCCGTCATTGACCGGGAAACGTGGGAGAAGGTTCAGAGCTTACGCCGTGGCACCCGCCGGAAGAAACCGACGGTCAGCGGCGAACGGAGTATCTTTTCCGGTCTGCTGAAATGCCCTGAATGCGGCGGCAATCTCAACTATCACTTCAATCAGGGAAATCACGACATCAAGTTTTTTAGCTGCTGCAACCACAATACCGGATACCGGAAATGCACCTCCACCCATTACATTCGGTTGGATTTTCTGGAACAGGTGGTTTTGCAGGAAATACACCGTCTCACACAGTTTGCCGACGAGTATGAAGATGATTTCGTAAAAGAGATAATCGGACATTCGGCAAAGACGGCGGCATGTGAACGCTCGCTGCGGCAAAGGGAGCTCGACGGCCTGCTGGCGCGAGACAAGGAATTGGATGTGCTCTTTGAATGCCTCTACGAAGATAACGTGTCTGGCAAGATCGACGATGCACGGTTTTCCAAAATGGCCAAACGGTATGAGCAGGAGCAGGGCGAAAACGCCGCCAAAATCAAAGCCTTAAAGCTGGAGCTCAAAAAGTCCGGCGGCCAGCAGCTTACAACAGACTTATTCCTTGATATTGTCCGGCGCTACACAGGGGCGCAAACACTCACCCAGCGTATGGTGACGGAGCTCATTGACCATATCGACGTGTACCACGCTGAAAAGCAGGAGGACGGGATTACCACCCAGCAAGTGGTCATTCATTATAACTGCATCGGAGCCTTTGAGGTGCCGGATCGGAAGGACATTCCCGAGGTGGATGTTCTCATGGAAACAAGAAAAGGCGTAGCTGTCAGCTACACCTCGGCACAAATCGCATGATACATATTTTGAGCGTAAAAAAGCAGAGTGTCCTTATAGGATACTCAGATCCTATAAGGACACTCCGCATGGTGCGAGAGGCGGGACTTGAACCCGCATGAACGTTGAATGGTTCACAAGAACCTGAATCTTGCGCGTCTGCCAATTTCGCCACTCTCGCAACTCAGCCTGTATATCTTATCATATGAATCTATGCTTGTCAACCTTTTTCAGCCGCTTTTTATAAACTCCGCGAAAGTGATCGGATTTTCAATATTTTGGCAGAATGCAAAATTTACAATCTACGGAAAAGGAAAGGGCTCCCTTCCCTTTTCTCTCCCGGTTTGCGACTAAGTATCCTTTTTGATGGGCGATTCCTTATAGGGATCAAACAGCGCTCCGACAATTAGAATTACCGCAAATACGATTAAATAATAAACAACGGACACTCCGTGGGCAATGCAGGCCGCGACCATCATAAAGATACAACCCAATATCGCCAACAAGGGCATGACGATCCGTTTGAATGCGTTCAAGTCTTTTTCTTTGATCATCAGCATCATAAATATGGGAATATAGCCGGCATAAAGCGTGATAATCGGAAGTTCGGAGGTATCGAAACAGAAAACGCCAAACCATGGATCGGCCGCAAGATTCGCTCCATAGAAATAAAGCAGCCAAACTCCGCAGAACAAAAGTCCCAGCATGGAAGAGTTGCCAGGCATGTTTGTAACAGGATCCACTTGGCGAAATACTTCCGGCAAAGGGCCGGAACCACGGACCGCCAGCGAATACATGCCTCTGGTACAGCCGAGCATCAGGCCGTTCAGTGTGCCAAGGCAGGATATGATGACAAAAACAAAGATCAGGGAACCGCCGACAGGGCCAAAAATATTCTGAAAAGCAAGCTTTGCACCAGCCTGGCCATTTTCCATCAACGTTTTCGCCGGGACAACCCCTGCGAGGCCAATATAATAGAGAACATAAACGGCTACAACAATAAGCGAACCCCAGATCAGAGCCCTGGGCAGATTCTTTTTAGAATCTTTTAATTCCGCATTGATGGAAGTCGCAATGATCCATCCCTCATAGGCAAAGGCAACTGCGACAACGGACGCGAAAAGGCCGCCCCCGGCGCTGGAACCGGTCTCCGCCACATGGGTGAAATTCTGAACGGTCAGACCGTTTGTCAGGCCGATCAAGGTACCTGCAATCGCCATCAGAAGCAAAGGGACCAGTTTGATCACCGTAGTCGCAACCTGGAATTTGCCGGCAAGGACGGGGGACAGGGAATTCAAGGCATAGCTGCCAACCAGATAGAAACAGGAGATTGCCATGCATGCCCCTCCGGTAATGTCCCAACCAAGCAGCACACAGGTAAAGCGTGCGGATACCCACGCCAGCACGGAGGTCATAGTCGGATTGTAGATTGTTGCCATAAACCAGCCAACGTAGTAACCGTATTTTTTGCCTACCGTCATTTCCGCATAATCAACGACGCCGTTGATTTTTTCATACTTTGTGGCCATCACGGCAAACGTGTAGGAACAGACGATCATAATAAATCCGACGATCAGCCATGCGGCAATTCCCATCGGCATATTTCCGCCTGTTGCATTCAGCACCGCCTCCGCCTTAAAAAAGACGCCGCTCCCAATGACGATGCCGACTACCATGGCAATGGCTGTGAACAAGCCATATTTTTTTGTCAAACCGCTTTCCATGAAATCTGCTTCCCCCCAGAATTTCCATTATTTTTTAAATGAAGGATAAAAATGACAAAAATCCAACTTTTCTTAGTATAGCAATTGAAAACGCCGATGACAACATAAAAATTTTTTGCATTTCCAATAAACGCGGGATGTACTGCGCTTATTCCTGCGCAGCGGAAATTCTGGAAAAATCGGGAAAACTGGAGACCTTTCTTCCAGCAAAACAGATTTTTGCCAGGTTTTTTTATGAGGACATGGAAAAAAAAATACTATAATTCTCCAAAAAAATTAAATTTAAGCAATATTCCTTTCTGCGATTTCCTGCCTCTTTTTGCTTTATAAAATGGGGACACTGACCTCAATTCCCAAGAATTCGGGTTGGATGTTAACAGCAGAAAGGGAATGAAACGTGAGAAAGCAGTATCGCATCTTAAGCATGGTCCTTGCACTCACACTGGTTGTTTCAATGTTTACCGGCAACATGGCATTTGCGGAGGAAACCGGTTTATCGGTTATTTCGCTTCACGATTTCGCTTCGGTGACAACCATCGAAAAACACAGCAGAACGTTTTACGAAATCGAGATCGACCAGCCGGAGGTTACGTTGGAGGCCGCGTCCAGCGATGAATCCGTTTTGAAGACCAGCCTTACGGAGGAATCGGAGGATTCCGGGTACTACACGCTTGTTTTGGAAGCTTACAGCGAAGGAGAAGCAACCGTCACCCTGACCGCGTCCGACGGGACGGCAGCATCCCGGCAGATTACGGTTCAGGACACCGGATATGAGTGGGATTATACCGCGGACGCCGACCAGACGGGCGACTTCACCGTTCCGTCCGGAAACAGCCGCTACATAAAGATCCACTATGAAAATCTGAGCGCGGAAACCTATACCTTCCCGACTCTTGTCTCTGATCATCCGGACGACGTCGCCGTCACTCTGGAAGGGTATGAGGACAACGATTATTACTACCGTGTCGATGCGCTGGGAAACGACGGACGGACCGCGTCGCTTTACATCGGCAGTTCCGATTACGTCATCGCACGGAAACTGTGCGGTGTCTCCATCGCGAAAAATTCCGATCTCAGCATGGATACAAGATCGACTTATGTCTGCAGCGTTTTCGATACCTATCATTTTGTCGTTCATACCAAATCCGGAACCGCCCCCGAAGTGACTGCGTACAATGACAACATCACCATTACTCCGGTTGGCAAAGTCGAGGGCGGATACGAATATGTTATGGAAGCGGAGCACGAAGGAGAATCTCTGGTCCAGGCGACGCTGAACGGGGAAACGGCCGCTTTTGCCGTTTCCATCCTCTACGACGACCCGCCGTCCGTTGTTTACGATGAACCGAAAGAGGTTTCCGTTGAGCGCGGACAAACTTACACTTATAAATTTTCGATCATGGGCGGCGGAACGCCCTCCTTTGCGCCGGATCAGGCCGGTGCCTTTACCGTACAGTCGGTGCGGAAGGACGGGATCGACTACTACTGTACGGTTGCGGCCACCGGAGCCGTCGGGTCGAGCTCGTCTCTCCTGGTCTCTTTCCCGGACTCCGATGAAAGCTACACCGTAAATGCCGGAAAAGTAACCGTTGCAAAACAGGTCAGCAAGATTCTGGAATCGGACACCAACCATGATTTCTCCCTGGCCAAAGGCTCCAGCTATCTTTTCAAGATTACGGGAGCAAGCAGTTTTTACGCCGGTTCCTCCGGTATGTTCACCATCTCCAAGGAGAAAACCTCCGGCAAAGACACCTATTACCGAATTACGGCAACGGGCAAGGTTGGAGAGGCGGCCGGGTTCTATATGTACGCTCCGGGCTGCGTGCCGCTGAAGGTGTGCGCGGTCACGGTGGCACCTGTAAAAATCACTTCCGACACCAGCCATGATTTCGAACTTCCCGCAGGCGGAAGCTATCAGTTTAAAATCACCGCGCCGGGCGTCGATTCCATTCAGTTCAACGGCGGCTCCGCAGGCATTGTGCAGCCCGTTCTGGTCAAACATTCGGGGAATGACTTTTACTACAAAGTCACTGCGGTTGGCAAACCGGGGCAGCAGACCGGAATTTACGCTTCGGTCCTCGGGCAGGACGCCGTCAAGATCTGTGTTGTGACGGTTGGACAGATAAAAGTTTTATCCGACACCAACGGGGATTTCAGCCTTGCCGCCGGGGCCTCTTATCAGTTTAAGATCACAGCCCGGGGCGCGTCTTACGTCGACTTCGGAGCGGGTTCCTCCGGAGTCGTCCAGACTTCCCTTGTCAAGCACTCCGGCGACGATTTCTACTTCAAAGTCACCGGGAAGGGAGCCTCCGGCCAAAAGACGGGAATCTACGTTGCCGCTCCCAATCAGGATTCCAAAAAGGTCTGCGTGATCACAATAAAATAAAGCCGATCCCCTTTGGGCCGCCCCCCTTTCGCAATTCCGCAGGGGCGGCCCTTTTTATCCTTCCGCGATTTGTTCCGGTTATATGATTGAAATGCGATTGCTTTTTCGCCGCAAATCATGTACGATGGATACAGGCTGACAGACGAAGCACGGCGCCGGGGGACGGAGTGCGCCGCTTTCGGCTGAGGACGGCAAAAGCCGGAATTGATTACAGGGGGCATTTAAATGAGTTATCGCATTCATTCGCTCTATTTCAGCGCCACGGGAACAACGGAAAAAATCGTGTCGGAGGTTGCAGGACGGCTGTCGGAAAAAAGCGGGGGCCCCGTGGCGGGCCGCGTGGATTTTACCCTTCCGCAGGCTCGGGAAATTCCGTGTTCTTTTGGGGAAAGCGATCTCGTGGTGGCAGGGGTCCCCGTTTACGCTGGCAGGGTCCCGAACGTGCTGCTGAAATACATAAAGTCCGTCCGAGGAAACGGCGCACTGGCCGCGGCGGTCGTCCTCTACGGGAACCGGGACTACGACGACGCGCTGATCGAGCTGCGGGACCTGCTGGCGGAGGATGGGTTCCGGGTGATCGCGGGCGCCGCGTTTGTCGGAGAGCATTCCTTTTCACGCATTCTTGCCAAGGGCCGGCCCGATGAAAAGGACCTGTCGGAAGCGGACCGGTTTGCAGACCTGATTGGCAGCAGGATCGCGGAGGGAAAACTTGGCACGGTTGAAGTGAAGGGGAATACGCCTTATCGAAGCTATTATAAGCCGAAAGACCCGCAGAATAAATCGGTTGATATCAGAAAGGTCCAGCCAAAAACGACGGATGCCTGCACGCACTGCATGACCTGCGCAAAAGTCTGCCCGATGGGGTCCATCAGCGCAGACGACCCCTCCGTTCTGACGGGAATCTGCATTAAATGCGGCGCATGTGTGAAAAAATGCCCGGCCGGTGCAAAATATTTCGACGACCCCGGCTATTTGAGACATAAAACGGAGATGGAAATCGGACTGACCGCACGCAGGGAGCCGGAACTCTTCTGAAAATTTGGACCTGCCGGAAGGAAAACAATATCATGCGCTTTACAATGAAAAAAGGTCCCTGTTCTCCCTATTCAAATCTTCCCCGCGAAATTTATATTTTGTTTGCCGCGAGGATCGTCACCTGCATGGGAGGCTTTATTCAGCCGCTTCTGACCTTGATTTTAACACAGAAATTGGGGTTTTCCGCCGCGGAGGCGGGCGGATTTTCCGCCTTTCTGACCCTGACTCAGGCCCCTGCAGTGATTCTTGGCGGAAAGCTGGCAGACCGGATCGGCCGGAAGAAGATTTTGGTAGGCTGTCAGGTTCTAGGGTCGTTTTTTTATTTTCTCTGCTTCCTGTTCCCCGACCGTGCCCTGATGATCCCATGCATTACTCTTGCGGCGGACCTTTATATCGCATCCATGCCGGCCTATGACGCCATGGCAGCCGACCTTTCCACCCCGGAAAACCGGCAGTCGTCATTTTCCCTGATCTATCTGGGGATCAACATCGGCTTTACGGTCAGCCCGATCCTAGCGGGACTGCTGTTTCAATCCCACCTGCAGCTGATGTTTCTCATCGACGCCGGAACGACATTGCTTTCCACCCTGATCATCGCGATGTCCGTCCGGGAAACCCAATGGAGGGAAAATGCGGAACTCTCCGGGCTGGAGCAGACAAAGGACGATGTTTCCCTGTTCCGGCTGTTTCGGATGCTTCCCGTTCTCTTTTTCGTGATTCTATTCAGTTTTTCCTATCATTTTACCTATTCCCAATGGACTTTTTTGTTGCCGCTCCAGTTTGGGACCCTTTTCGGAAAGAACAGCGCGGTGAACTTCAGCATGATGACGGCGCTGAATTCCCTGATCGTCGTACTGTTCACGCCCATTCTGACTTGGCTGACGCATCGGCGCCGCCCGCTACGGATCATTGTAATCAGCGGCGCGGTATTCGGCACTTCCTATCTCCTGTTCGCCCTTGCAAGATCCATGCCGTTCTTTCTGCTTACCGGCGCTGTCTTCACTTTTGGAGAGATTTTAGAAAGCATCCACTTCAGGCCGTACCTGGCAGACCACGCGCCTCCGCAGTATCTCGGCAGAGTCAACTCGTTCGCAATGTTCGTTCAGGGAACCGGCAGCGCGCTGGGACCGCTGTCCTCGGGGCATATGGTCGGGCATATGGGGTATCTGCCCACATGGCTGTTTCAGGCAGCTTTCGTGTTGATTGGAACAGCAGGGATTCTGATATTGGATGAAAAGGAGAAACGGCTTGAAAACCGTGCGCACAGTCCCGCGTCCGCCGAAGATTCCATTCCGTAAGAAACGCCGCGGGCTTCCCCGCGGCGTTTCCCGTGCAAATACTGCCGTAAGTCCAATTTTTCAGAGGCCTACTCCGCAGTGCGTCGCCGTTTCTTGCCATCCGCCAGGAAACGCACCACAAAGGGAAGAAATACGGAGACCAGGGCGGCATAGCCGAGGTAGGCGTAGCCTTTTTTTACGACCGCCATCAGGCCGAACTGGGCGATGACAAACGCCACCGCGGTAAACAGCAGGGAAAATCCGACGTTCCTCAGGCGGTGTCCGGACTTCCGCTTTTCCGGCTCCCCGATCCGGCGCTCCACGGCGTTGACGCAGCGGGTGACGATCCCGGATACCATATTCACGCCGGTCGAAACGGAGCCCAGGATCATGAGGGCCGCGATGACCGGCGTCAGCACTCCGGTGCCCACGCCGTTCTGAACCAGTACCAGCATGGGGACGGAAGCGGTGGCCAGGTCGGCCGCAAATGCCACGGCCAGCAGGCCGACAATGGTCAGCATCATGGCCAGGGTATTCGTGATGAATATGTAGACGGCGGCATGATTCACCTGCTTTTCGCTGGTCAGCGGCTCCATGTGCTGATACATGACGGACACGGAGGGAAGCTGGAACAGGAAGTACAGGAACGCGCTCCACAAAGCGGCGCCGAACGAGCCGCTCTCCCCGGAGGCGACGCACATGGAGCCTCCGGCCATCTTCGAGGCGGATGCCGTGATCTCTCCCCACTGGGCGATGATATTCGGCACCAGCACCGCAACAAGGCCCGCGATGATCAGCACGGACAGAGTGGAGGCGACCCGGCGCACCATATCGGTGCCGTACAGAGCGATGAGAAAAATGAAGGCGCCCACAAGGAGCGTGCAAAGCCAATACGGAATCTGAAACAGCGTGTTCAGGGTGGAGCCGCCGGTTGCAAAAGCCGCCGCGGACGCGGTGGCGATCATGATGAGATAGGTCAGCTCAAACAGGTTGGAAAACACCGCGCGGTACCTGCCGTAGAAATGGTCGGAAAAGCTGCGGTAATCGTACAGCCTGTTGCGGTAGGCGTAGCGCATGCCGTACCAGAAAAACAGGGCGTACAGGAACTGGGTGAAAACCGGCAGGAACAGGCACCAGATGCCGTAGTTGATAAAGTAGGAATAAATTTGCGCGCCGGAGGCGAATCCTCCGCCGAACTGGGTGGTGAACGCCACAAAAGCGATTCCGACCGCCAGCGGCATCCTGCTTTTGTCGACCAGCAGGGATTTCTTCTCACTCATCGTTTTCCCTCTTTCTTTTGCTTGTCAGGCGTGGTATTCCACGATCTTGCCGGGATTCAGGACCAGCCTCTCATCGAACGCCAGCTTGATGGATTTGTAAAGCCGGATCATGCGGCCGCCGAGAAAGGGTTCCAAAAATTCCAGACGGCCGTTGCCGATGCCGTGCTCGCCGGAAAGCTGCCCGCCCAGCCGCTTCGACAGATCGTACAGCTCCGTCAGGCTGGCGTGGGTCGCCGTTTTCCACTCCTCGTCGCTCATGCCGGAGTCCCGGAGCATCTCCGTGTGGATGTTGCCGTCTCCGGCGTGGCCGCAGGGCTCCACCCGGATTCCATGGGAAAGTGCGATTCTCTTCGCCGCCTTGACGTACTCGGCAATGGCGCTGCGGGGCACGACCACGTCGCACTCCTCCTGCGACACCGAATCCGCCTTCATCCCCTCCAGAATCGCGCCCCTGACTTCCCAGACCGAGGCGATCCGCTCCGGGGTATCCGCGATCATGCAGTCCAGCGCGCCGCTTTCCAGCGCCGCGTCACACGCCGCGTCGCAGGCGGCCTCCAGTTCCCCGGGGCTGGAGGCGTCGTACATGACGATCAGCACGGCCCCGCCCCCGGGAACCGGGAAGGGCTTGTTGAGCGTGCGCTCCACGATTTCCAGCAGTTCCCGCTCCACAAACTCGATGGCGGTCGGCGTGAACGGCAGGTCGAGCACCTTCGGCACCATGTCGGCGCAAGCCTCCAGGTCCGGGAAGGGCATGACGAGCGTGCAGGTGCACTTCGGAGCGGGCAGTAGCTTGAGCGTGACCTGCGTCAGGATGCACAGCGTGCCCTCGGAGCCGATCACCAGATCTTTCACATCGTAACCGGTGGTATTCTTCACCACATTGGAGGAAAAGTTGACGATGGAGCCGTCCGGCAGCACTGCTTCCATGCAGCGGACAAAATCGCGCGTCAGGCCATACCTCACCGCTTTCATACCGCCCGCGTTCGTGATGACGTTGCCGCCGATGGTCGCCGTTTTCTCCCCCGGGTCCGGCGGATAGAACAGGCCCTCCGCCGCCGCTGCCGCCTGAACGTCCAGCAGCAGCGCGCCCGGCCCGCATGTGATGGTCTGGTTTTTCCGGTCCACCGGAAAAATGCGGTTCATCCGCATCAGGGACAGCATGATGCCGCCGTATTTGCAGGTGGAGCCCCCGGCCAATCCGGTGCCGGCGCCTCGCACCACCACCGGGATATTGTGGTCGTACCCGTATCTCATCACGGCGGATACTTCCCCTGTATTCTCGGCCTCCACATAGAGGTCGGGCGGAAAAACTCCATATTCCGGCATTTCATCATGACAGTATTCGGGCAGAATGTCGGGGCCCGCTTTCACCCGTTCGGGGGAAGTGAGGGACTTGATCGCTTCGATGCCCGCGGCATCCAGCTTCCGATAGGGGTAAGGCATTTTACTCCGCCTCCTTTCCCGCGGCGGCAAGCTGCTTCAGCAGCGCCGGAACCGCGTCAAACAGGTTGTCGACGATGCAGTAATTTGCGATGTTGAAAATCAGCGCGTTGGGGTCGGAATTGATCGCCACGACGCACTCGCTGCCGTTCATGCCGGCGGCAAACTGGATGGCGCCGGAAACGCCGCACGTGACGATCAGCTTCGGGCGGACCGTCCGGCCCGAAAGACCGATCTGATGGGCGGTGTCGCCAAAGCCGTTTTCCACCATCGGGCGGGTGAAGCAGAGCTGGCCGCCCAGGGTCTGCGCCAGACGGCGCACGAGCGCCACGCCGTCCCCGTTTTTCGCGCCGCGGCCCGCGACCACCAGAATATCCTCTTCCTCGATGGATTTTTTCCGGATCAAAGGGATGACCTCCAGCACTTCGATCCCGGAGCGCGCCATCGCGTCGCTCACCGGCATCGGGGTCACTTTTCCGTCCGGATGGTCCACTTTTCCGGCTTTGTCCATCACCCGGTAGCGGACCGTGGCGAATTGCGGCCGGGCGTCCGCGATCAGGATCTGCGCCATAATGTTGCCGCCGAAGGCGGGCCGGACCTGGACAAGGTCCGTGTTGAGCCGGATATCCAGCTTCGTGCAGTCGGCAGTCAGACCGGTGTGGAACCGAACGGACAGCCGCGGCGCCAGCGAACGGCCGAGCTCCGTGGCGCCGATCAGCACCACGGAGGGACGCAGCTGCGAGATGCAGTCCGCCGCCGCATCCGCATAGCAGTCCGCCTTGAATCCGGCAAAGCCGGGGTGTTCGTAGACAAAAGCCTCTTTAATTCCATAGGGAAGCAGTTTTTCCGCGTTTTTTTCCGTCCCATCCCCGCCGACCAGCAAGGCGGAGACCTCATACCCTACTTTGGCGGCCAGGCGGCGGGCCTCGCCGATCAGCTCATAGGTGACCGGATGAAGCTCCCCATTCTCCTGCTCCGCGTAAATCAGAATGCCCTTCCATCTGCTTTTCCCGGCGGTATCCTTCCGCGGTTTTTGCTCGAATGCGATCGCGCGGCTGGGACAGACTTTGACGCAGACGCCGCACATCCGGCATTTTTCGTTTACCCGCGGACCGTTTTCCTCCATGCTCAGCGCGTCGAATGGGCATTTTTCAATACACTGTCCGCACAGGTCGCAGGCCGCGGCGTTAAAATGGATCGCCGTCATTTCCCCGTCCCTCCCTCGATCAGTTTCTTTTCCTTCAAAACGGAAACCAGCGCGGCCGCTTTCTCTCCCGCGCTGCCCTTCAGCATCACTTTTTTTGCGTTGACCGGCGGGGCAAACATGGTTTCCACATGCGTCGGAGAGCCGGCCAGGCCGCAGCGGGAAAGATTTTTTTCCGGCAGGTCGTCAAAGCCGCAGACCCGGGGTCTCGCGCTTGAGCCGGTAGGAGGGCAGACGCGGCACGCAGATATTTTTTTCCACCGTGATGAGGCAGGGCAGCCGAAGCCGGGACCTCTGCGTGACGGTCGCCAGTGTCTGGCGCACCTCGATGCCCGTTTCATCCACCGCCAGGATCTCGCTGACCCACGCGGCGTGGGGGATTCCGAGATGCTCCGCGACGGCGGGGCCGATCTGAGCCGTGTCCCCGTCCGTGGTCTGCCGTCCGCAGAGGATCAGATCGGCCTTGCCGAGCAGGCGGATCCCCTGGGAAAGCGTGTAGGAAGTCGCAAGCACGTCGGACCCGGCGAATTTCCGGTCTGAAAGGATCACGGCGTCGTCCGCGCCCATCCGGTAGGCATCGCGCATCATCTGTTCCGCCTGCGGCGGTCCCATCGTCAGGACCGTGACCCTTCCTCCCATCCGTTCCCGAAGACGCAGGGCCGTCTCCAGCGCGCTGAGGTCATACGGGTTCGTCTTGGCCTGGGTGCCAAGGCGCTTTAACGAGCCCGTCTCCCGGTCGATTTCCACCTGCGAGGTGGCGGGGACCTGCTTCATGCAGACCAGAATATTCATTCCTGCTAGTCAACCCCTTTTGCTAATTTACTTTAAAGTTCTAAAGTGTAAACTGCTAAAATTTTAACACAGGACGGACGCGATGTCCATCCCTAATTTAAAATTCGACTTATTTTCAGAACAAAACGGATGCTCAATGCTGAAATATATCCGGGAAATCCGCACAAACTAACGTAAAATTCTCATAAAATCAGTCTTAGAAAGGACGTGCTGCAATGACCGGACCGTATTCAAAGCTCTTTGAACCCATCACGATCGGCAAGCTGACCCTTAAAAACAGGTTTTCCATGGCTCCCCTCGGCATGGTTTCCATGTCGGATTCCCAGGGAGGCTTCACTCAAAACGCCCAGGAATATTATGTCGAACGCGCAAGGGGCGGCACGGGACTGATCGTCACCGGCGTCACCAACGTGAATTATGATGAAATGGAACCGCTGGCGCTGCCCTGTGCCTCCCACAACCCGCTGTGGTTCATGAAAACCACAGCGCCCATGAACGAGCGCATCCACGCCTACGATTCCCGCATCTTTCTCCAGCTCACCGGCGGATTCGGCCGTGTGGCAATCCCCCACCTCATGAAAAACGCCATCGCCCCCTCCCCGCAGGAAAACCGGTGGGACCCTTCCATCATGCACCGAGAGATGAGCCGCGAGGAAATTCAGGAACTCATCAAATCCTTCGTCACCTGCGCCGTGGTGGCAAAGCAAAGCCATTTCGACGGAGTGGAGATCCACGCCGTGCATGAAGGCTATCTGCTCGACCAGTTTGCCATCGCGCTCTACAACAAGCGCTCCGACGAATACGGCGGAGACCTGCGCGGACGCCTGAAAGTGGCGACCGACGTGGTGAAGGGCATCAAGGCCGCCTGCGGAGACGATTTCACCGTTTCTCTCCGCTACAGCCTCAAGAGCTTTGTCAAGGGCATCCGTCACGGCGCACTGCCCGGAGAAAAATTCGTTGAACAGGGTAAAGACATCCAGGAGGGCGTGGAAGCCGCCAAAATTCTTGTGGAGGCGGGTTACGATATCCTCAACGTGGATGCCGGCACCTATGACTCCTGGTACTGGAATCATCCGCCGATGTATTTTGAAAAGGGAATGTACCGGGAATTCGGAAAAATCCTGAAAAAGGAAGTCAATGTGCCCATCATTTTGGCGGGGCGTATGGACGACCCGAAAATGGCCTGTGAAGCGCTGGGCGTCTGCTGTGACATCATCGGCCTGGGCCGCCCGCTGCTGGCCGACCCGGAGCTGCCCCTGAAAATCCGGACCGGACGGACGGACGAGATCCGGCCGTGCATCTCCTGCCAGCTGGGCTGCCTTGCCCGCCTGGCGCAGGGGCTTCCGCTGTCCTGCGCCGTCAACCCCGCCTGCGGCCGAGAGAAGGAAACGGCGCTGACGCCGGCGCTGTGCAAAAAGAACGTTTTGATTATCGGCGGCGGGCTCGCCGGCATGGAAGCGGCCCGAGTCTGCGCCCTGCGCGGCCACAAAGTGACGCTGCTTGAAAAAGGCCCAAGACTGGGCGGCAACGTGCTGCCCGGCAGCGTGCCGGATTTCAAGGAGGATGACCGCCATTTGATCGAATGGTACGAAACCGAGCTCGGAAAGCTGCCCGTGAAAATAAAACTGAACTGTGCCGCCGACAGGGAAACGGTCGAGCGCTTCAATGCCGACGCCGTCATCATCGCCATGGGCTCCACTCCCGTCCGGCTTGATTTTGGAAACAAGAACCGGATTTTCACAGCCGAAGAGATTCTTCTCTGCCCGGAAAAGGCCGGCAGCGATATCGTGGTTGTCGGCGGCGGGCTGGTAGGCTGCGAGACGGGTCTTTGGCTGAGGCGCATGGGCAACAAAAACGTCACCATCGTCGAGGCGGCACCGGAAATTCTGGGCGGTGGAGCCGACATGTGTTTCGCCAACTACGATATGCTGAAGGACCTGCTTGCCTTTGAAAAGATTTCGGTGTTTTGCTCCTCTGAAGTGACCGGTGTGGAAAACTCTTCCGTCACGGTGCGGTCAGCGGAGGGCGAAAAAAAGATCAAGGCGGATACGGTGATGCTGGCCGTCGGCTATCGGCCCGAGACGGTTCTGTACAACGAGCTGCGCGGCTGTGCGAAGGAAATTTACAACGTGGGCGATTCCCGGCACGTGCAGAACATCATGCACGCCATCTGGGACGCGTTTCAGGTCGCGCGGGAACTGTAAACTGGCGCTCCGCCAGCCGTAGCCGCAAACGGCCAACGAAAGGCCCGAACGCTGTTTGTGACAAAGAAAAATCCCCGGAAATCCTCATCTCTGCCGGATTCCTCGGGGATTTTTATTTTATAATGCTATAGGACTCGAAAGCGCGCAGCGGTAAAATCCGCCTCCGTTGTTCCCCGACCGGATTCTCATCTGGAGCAGGTCAAGCAAAAAGACCGCCTTCCGGCGGTCTTTTATTGGTGGACGTTATAGGACTCGAACCTATGACCTTTCGCACGTCAAGCGAACGCTCTAGCCAGCTGAGCTAAACATCCAAGTTTAAAGCGCTTGATCATTATAACGTATCTCCTGTCGAAAATCAAGTAAAATCATAAAAAAATCTAAATTATTTGAAAGTCTTGTTTTCGACATTCAATTATCATATAATAAATTTCAAATAGGAGGATGATCCATTATGTCGATTGGTCTTGTGCTGGAGGGCGGCGGCATGCGTGGGTGGTACACTGCCGGCGTTCTTACCGCACTGACGGAAAACGGGATCGATTTTCCCTGCGTTTATGGCATTTCCGCAGGAGCGTCCAATGCTCTCAACTACATCAGCAAACAAAACACAAGAGACTTCGGCCGTGCCATGATCCGCTATTCCGCTGAGGAGCGTTACATCAGCGTAAGCAATCTGCAGAAGACGGGATCTCTGTTCGGATTCGACTTTATATTCGGAGAGCTGTTTCATTCGCTTCTGCCCTTTGATTACGAAACTTTTTTTGATTCGCCGGTCCAGCTTAAGGTGGGCGCGACCGACCTGAAAACGGGGCAGGCCGTATTTTTCGATAAGGCGCAGCTGGATGAGGAAATGACCGCCGTGCGGGCCTCCTGCTCCCTGCCTTTTCTCTCGAACATCGTCACTTACCGCGGCTATGAACTCCTGGATGGCGGATGCACCATGCCGATTCCGATCGAACGCTCCATCTTCGACGGAAATGAGCGCAGCGTGATCGTACTTACGCGCGACTTTTCCTATCGGAAGGGGCCGAATCCGGAATTTCCAAGGTCTGTTCTCCATGTAAAATACGGAGACTACCCTCTTTTCGTCGATGCCATGATGAAGCGGCCCGAAACCTATAACAACGAACTCGACGTGTGCCGGCGGCAGGAAAAGGCAGGAAAGGCCTTCGTCATAAGGCCGAGCAGCCCGATCGTGATCAGCCGCTACGAAAAAGATCCTGAAAAGCTGAACAAAATCTATGAAATGGGTATCCATGACTGCGAAAATTCTCTCAATAATCTGAATAAATTTTTAAATTGAGGCTATTCCTAGAATTGACATCATAGGATCCGTCCGCCTGCGCATAATACATCAGGGGTGAAAACTATATGGCGGATCAATTGAGGCGCTTACTGGAATCAGACGGAAAGGCAAAGGAATACTTTGACGGACTTCCGTACTACACAAGGGACGAGGTCAAAAAGCACGCCGAAGAAATTGACTCGGCGGCATCCCTGAAGCTTTTTGTCGAGACTTTTACGCAGGACGATTCCTTCCGGGGCGCCTGAGTCCGCGAATACGCGGAGGCGCAAAAATGGGAACATTCTATGAAAACAACCCTGATCTGAGGGATTATTTTGAATCCCTCCCGATTGAAATTAAGGACCGGATTCTGGAATCCGGCGTTGAGATTTCAACGCTCGGAGAACTGATGAAGGTGGCCGAGCACTTTGAGCAGATGAATAAAATATAAGCGGACCGGGAATTCCTGAAATATCTCCGCTTGAAAAAGCCGAAGCAGCCGTACCACATGGTATTGGCTGCTCGGCTTTTTCAATTCTGATCAACGCTTTTCATACGAATATGGATTGATTGGATAAAATTGGGAAATGTAATATCTAGGATTCAGTTCCGGAGAAATCAAAAGAAATTCATTGGTGCGACGGCCTTTTACAAAGTCCTATGGGAGGAAAAAGACAAATGTTTAAATTGAGAGCCGCAGGCAAAGAGCTATTCTGCATGGCAGCTTCGTTTCTCAGCGTCACCTCCCTGACTTATGTGCTGAAGACAAGGAACGATCCTCTTCTGATCAACAACAGTGTTCTATCCGCCGTTTTTTTCTTGGCGTTCGCAGTACTGTTTTACAAAGGGGCCAATCTGGCCCGAAGGCGCCTGCTCCTATGCTCCGCAGCCCCGGGCCTCGTGCTTGGCTCCATGCTCGTTGTTGGCAGTGAAGTGGACCAAACCGGGCGGCTGAGCCTTCGCTCCCCTCATCTCTATCTTGCTTCCGCCGGAGCGGCTTTACTGCTGACGGTTCTGATTGAATTGCTTTTCGTCAAAATGGAAAAATCCTTGTCCGTCCCTCCGCGTTTCCCCATGGCGGGCACAAGATCCTTTCTGTTGCAGTGGGCGCTGATTTTTTTATGCTGGCTTCCGTGCTTTTTCGCCATCTATCCCGGAGTCTACGCCTACGACGGACCGATTCAGCTGGCTCAAAGCCTGGCCAACGATCATGTGCTGGTGGCCCAGCACCCGATTGTGCATACGCTTTATCTGGACGCCTGCTTCTCCGCCGGCCTCCGCTTCTTTGGGACAAACAATGCCGGAATGGCGATCTATTCGATTTCCCAGATGCTGATTCTTTCCGCCGCGCTCTCGTTCTGCTGCCGCGTTCTCGCCCGGCGCGGCGCTCCCCTCGTTCTCAGAGCGGCGGCGCTTCTTTATTTTGCGCTGTTCCCGATGAACCCCGTTCTGGCGATGAGCACAACAAAGGACACTCCCTTCGCCGCCGCCCTGCTGGTTTTCATCCTGGCCGTATGGGATCTTTCTGAGAACCCCGGCGCTTTTTTTTCCTCTCCCCTCCGCCCGTTTTTGTTTTTTCTCTCGGCGTGCGCCATGTTTTTGCTCCGCAACAACGGCGCCTATCTGTTCGCGCTCTCCATCCCGGTCTGGATCCTTCTCCTCCGCGGGCACCGTGTCGGCATTTCGCTCCTCTGCGCGGCCTGCCTTGCGTTTTACGCGGTGTTCACCGGCCCGGTCTATTCCCTTCTCCACGTTATCCCGGGGGATTTTCACGAGGCGCTGAGTATTCCGGCCCAGCAGCTGGCCCGCTCCGTGATCGACCACGGGGATGAGCTCACACCCGATGAGCTTCAGACCGTATTCCGGATGATTCCTGAAAAGCAGCTGCGCGGTTACGCACCCCGGTTCGCCGATCCGGTTAAGAATGCCTTCCAAACGAAATACGTCCTGAACAACAAAAAGAAATGCCTGAACACCTGGATCAGCATAGGATTGAAATGCCCCGACAGCTACACGAACGCGTTTCTGTGCAACAGCCTTGGATTCTGGGACCCCGACGTCGACTATCAGAGCGGCTGGGCGCAGAATCCCTTCCCCTATGTCGAGTTTCAGAATAAGCCGAATTTGCCTCCGGATTGGTTTCCGGTCACGCGTCACAGTTTTCTGCCGGGACTTGACCGGTTCTACGAAAGTGTCGCAACCGGCCGCGCCGTCGACCGGGTGCCCGTTCTTTCCCTGCTGATCAGCCCCGCGCTGCCGTTCTGGGTTCTTGCCTGGAGCACCGCTTTCTGCGTTTTCCGAAAGCAATACTCCAGTCTGATCGCACTCGCGCCGCTTTTCGCCTTCTGGATCACATTGCTTCTGTCGCCCGTCGTCCTGCTGCGCTATGCCTTTCCGTTTCAGATATGCATGCCCGTGATGACCGCACTGGCGCTCCGGCCGAAGCGCGGTCTAAACGACCAGCCTAATCCACAAGCCGGTACGCTCTGAGCAGGATCGGCTTCTGCCCTTCATAATCCCCCGGATAAAACAGAACCACCGGAACGCGGTCAACCGCCTGGTGGAGGTTGCAGAGGATTTTATAAGAGCGAAGAAGCTGACAGCATTTACCGACGCCGGTCAGAAACACAACGGCCTCCTTCGGGGTGTGTTCCTGAATATATCGGATCGTCAGGCTTTCCTCTTCATTGATCAGCAGCAGATTTCCGATCGCTTTGACAATCCGTTCCATTCCCTTTGTCTTTTCAAATTTAAAGCACTGCTCCAAAAGCCCTTCCCGCTCCAGCAGATCGATCAAAATGTCGTACAGATCAAATACAACCAGCTCATAACCATCAACGCTTTTGTTATTCCTCTTGATCATGCATGCAATCCGTTCCCGGACAACCAGCTCCGTTTCCGCCGGGTAGTCGAACACGTAATATCCGGCTCTGCTCCCGGATTTTCCGCCATGGCGGAAATCCGGATCCTGGATGATCTGTTCCACGGCGTCCAGCCGTTCTTCAATACCGTCCATTATCCTCCCCCGCTCAGGTATTGATAAAAGTTCATTTCTAAAATATATGCCGCATGGGAGGATGATATATGGCCCGCCGAAAGATAATTGCCAACCGGGGCAGCCCGCGGGTAATTACAATCTTTTTCGCAGAGCGGGCAAATCGCTTTTCTCTTCCGTTCCACGCGCGATTCTCCCTATGGAATCGCGGTGAAGAAGAAAAAGCAGCGAAGCTCCGGCAAGAAAAACGAACCCCGCTTCCAGGCCGCCGTACCGGAAAGCCGGAAACAGGAAGAAAACTGGAATCGCCAAAGCTCCCAGAGCCAGGTATTTCGTCACAATTACAACACACAGGCCGATGAGTTCGGCAATCATCCCCGCGACCGGTGAAAACAAGATCAAATAAGTGCAGAAAACGGCGACGCCCCTGCCGCCGCGAAATTTGTTCCAGAATGGGAATCCGTGCCCCAGGGCAGCTCCCAAGCCTGCGTACAGAATGGCCAGCCGTCCAAGCTGCGGAAAAAAAAGATACCGGCAGCTCATGCAGGGCAAAACCGTTTTCAAAACGTCGCCCAGCAAAGTCACAGCCGCCCATTTTTTTCCGAACAGTCCCAAGATATTCGCCGTGCCGGGATTTCCTGAGCCAATCCCGCAGGCGCTTTTGCCCGTTTTCCATCGGGCCACGGCTTCGGCGGTCAGAAAACAGCCGCAGAAATAGCCCGTCATAACGCAAAAGAACCTCATGCCGATCAGAATCCTTTCCAGAATAAGCTACGGTTTCCCTGTTATCATCATCTTCTATTGTATACAAAATTCCGGGTAAAATGAATACAGAGCATATCAGAAACCTAAAAATGGCGAATGAATCTTTCCATTTTACAGATTTTACCGAATATGCTCTGTCTCTTATTCCTCAAGGCAGCTGTTCAAGTCCGTCTTTGGGGTCGATTCATGCAGGCTCTTTCAAACAGCCCTCCGGATCCGGATTAAAAATCAGCTTTCCACAGCCCGTGAAGATTGCAGTATTCATAAACCGTTCCGCTCTCCGCGTTCTTGAATTCAGCGACCGGCTGCATGCCGGGCTGCAAATATTTTAATTCCACCCTGTCGCCGGAGACAAGGGCAATCCACTCAATGTGATGCTCCGGCAGCATCGGATGCAGCGTTGAGCCAACGGCGACTTTAATCTTTCCGTTCTCTCTCGTTACGACCGGCACGTGCTTCTCCTGAGCGGCATCGGTGCTGTTGGCCGTGAGTTTTGTCATATTCTGGCCGCAGCAGACAAGCGTGCCGCCGCCGTTTTTAATTTTTACAACCATATTCCCGCATATTTCACAACGATAGAATTCTACATTTGCCATAGTAATCTCTCCTTTAAATTAAATCAATTTTTATTCGAACGCCACAACGGCGTTATTGTTTTTGATGCGCGGCAGGATCGTCTCCAGCACGCGGAACCGATGGTTCAGGTCCTTTTGCTCCAGATAGGCAACCGACAGGTCCTGTCCCACGACAAGATCCATATTTGCGGGTTCGGAACAGACCAGCACGGCCTTTTCCTTTCCCAGAGCAGTGGATTGATACACCTTGCCGTCCAGCATTTTCCGGACCCGGTCAATTTCCAGCAGTCCGGTTCCCGGCTGAATCCTCTGCAGATCAAGATAAAGGTCGGGGCTGAGGGACAGCGCGTAAGTCCCGAAAATCCCGCTGGAAGCGAAATGTTCCAACCCGGCGGCAATATCCGCAAAGGCATTTTCGCCCGATTTCCAATCGGAGCGTTTGATTTTTTGAATTCCCGGCGCGGTCATAAGGCCCTCATATCCAAGGCCCGGATTCCCAAAATAGAGGAAAGTATCCTCCAACCTGGCACAAATCGAAGCCGCGCGGACCGCCTCCGTCAGATCGGTCGGGAATCCCAGCCGGGCGCTGTTTTCCAAGTCCCTCGCCAGCAGGGTAAAATCATTGTAAACGGAAGGAATTTCAACGTACTTTCTCCCGTTGGTTGAAAGAAAACCTTCACTTTCAACCTCTTCAACTTCTCCCGTGCGATCGACTGAGATACTTTCCACGCCGATCCCAAGCGGGCCGAAAATATGTAAAAAGCGCCGGCCGGTTAAAGCCTTCCGCGCCGTCTCCACCACTGCGGCATCGATTTCCTGCCAAAGTTCCGCCGAAACCGGAGAACTCTCTCTTGAAAGATAACTCATGTCTCTTCTCCCTTCACCGTTTCTATTCCAGCAGATTTCCCACCGTCGGCTTCTGGTCCGAGGCAGCCGGACCCGTCGTCGGTTCTGCAATTCCTAAATTCTCCAGCATTTCACGGACTTCCGATTCCCCTGAGGAAAAAAGCTCCGCTTCTTTCGGGTCAAGCGTTCTCAAAAGCGTCATCAATTCTCCGACATGCGCCTTTTCCTCATCCCGAATATCCGCAAGCACTGTTTGAGCCGTCACATTGTCCGTAGCCTGAACGTGCGCATCGTAAAGGTAGATCGCTTCCAGTTCGCCCGCGATATCCAATCGGATCGCCTGAACCAGTTCCTCATCGCTCAATTTTCGTTCAACATTACCCGAAAAAGGGTTTGCAAATGCAGGCATTTTAGCTATCCTCCGATCTAATTTAATAATCATTCTTTATTTCTGTCGATATTATATCATCTCCGTTTTTAAATTGCAAGCCTTTTCATCAAAAAAATAATAAATTTTTTACCCATACAAAAAACGCCGTTTAAAACGGCGCGTGAAGTGAAATTCAGCATTCGGTTCCCAGAAGCGCGGCGCCAAGAATGCCCGCATCATTGCCCAGCTGCGCTTTGCACAAAACGGTCTGCCTCTCAGCATTGCGCGCATAGTTTTCGGCGGCGACCGCTTTTCTCAGAGGTTCCATCAGGAATTCGCCCTCGTTGCTGATTCCTCCGCCGATACAGAGAATATCCGGCTGAAAAACGTTAATGCAGTTGGCCACGCCGCAGGAAAGATAAAAGAGGTATTGATCAACGACTTTCTTTCCGGTTTCATCGCCCGCCCGCACTGCTTCAAAAGCGCTTCTTCCGTCGACCTGATCCGGATCTCCGGCGATTTTCCACAGCAGCGAGCTTTTGTCTTTCCGCATGGCCTCCCGTGTCATCGCAACCAGCCCGGTTGCTGAGGCATACGCCTCCCAGCAGCCCCGCCGGCCGCAGGTGCAGAGCTTTCCACCCGCCACAATCACGGTGTGCCCGATTTCACCGCCCGCAAAATTGCTTCCGGCATAAATCTTTCCGTCGATAATAATCCCGCTGCCGATTCCTGTTCCAAGCGTGATGGCAACGGCGTTCCTAGCGCCTTTGAGAGCGCCGGCCCTGAACTCGCCGAAGGCCGCCGCATTGGCATCGTTTTCCAGAATGACATCTTTTTTCAGCCGATCCGACAAGAGCTTCCGAAGCTCCAGATTTTCAAAAAACAGATTGTTGGAGTACTCGACCACGCCGCTGTCCCGGTTGACCGTGCCCGGAGTCCCAACTCCCACATACGGGATGTCATCCACGCTCAGCCCGGCGGCCCCCAGAGCTTCCTGAACGGTCGCGGCAAGCTGCTCACAGATTTCCAGAGGTTTGCAGGGGACAGACGTTTTCCTCTTTGCCCGCGCTACGATCCGGTATCTCTGATCGACCACGCCGGTCGCGATATTGGTCCCCCCAAGATCGATTCCAAGATAATACATGAAAGTTCCTTCCCTCTTCCCGTAATATTCATTAGTATAGCATCTCTTCCGAAACATTGTAAACACGCCTTGGCGGAATACAAAAAATAATCCACTTGCTTAAAACCTGTGCTATAATGGTACAATAAGTTTGGAATAGAATTGGTAAACGGAGAAAAATGCATGACATATGAAACCCTGCCTCAGAGCATGAAAAACGAATATACCCGGAGCTATTGGGACCGTCTGCAAAAAAAGCGCGGCACGCTCGCTTTCAAACGGGCCGGGGATATTATGGCCTCCCTGGTTATTTTGCTGGTGCTTTCACCGATCCTGCTGCTGCTGGCTCTGGCGGTCAAGCTGGATTCGCCGGGACCTGTTTTTTACCGGCAGATCCGAGTCGGCCGCTATGACCGTGACTTCAAAATCTTCAAATTCCGCACAATGGTCCAGGACGCGGACAAAATCGGCCCGGCGGTCACGACCGGCGGGGATGAGCGCATCACAAGGGTGGGAAAGCTGATCCGCCGGTGCAGGCTGGATGAATTTTCCCAGCTGCTCAACGTTTTAAACGGCACCATGAGCCTGGTCGGCCCCAGGCCGGAGGTGAGACGGTATGTGGAAGCCTACACTCCGGAAGGAATGGCGACCCTTTTAATTCGGCCCGGGATCACGGCGCCGTCCAGCATCGCTTTTAAAGATGAAGACAGGCTGTTGGTTTCTTCCGGGGACCCCGACCGGATTTATATCGAGCAGATACTGCCGCCAAAAACGGAACTGAACCTGCAATATCTGCGCGGCATCAGCGTTGCGGCCGACATGAAAATCATGGTTCGGACCATAGCGGCTGTAATTTAAGCCATATTTTCAGGGAAAGTCACATATGATTGGGTAGAACAGCGGGGGATGAAAAGTTGTTTTGCCACATGGGAAAAACCCTGAAAACAGTCCTGCTTCTTTTCCTGGCGGTCATCCTTCTGACGGCTTCCGCCGGCTATGTGCACCGGGCGGTGCCGACGCAGGCACAGGAAGAAAAGAAGTCGGATCACATTAAATATGTCGAATTCAATGTTTCCTATCTCGCTCTGAAAAAGGCGATGAACCTGGATATTGAATCCCACAAAAAGGGAGGCAGCCTCAATTGGATTCAGATTCTGGCATACCTGGGCGCGAAATACGGCGGGGATTTCAAACGGTATAGAAGCTCTGACATGGACGCCTTCGTAAAGAAGCTCCAGACCTCCGGCATAGATGAAATCACAAAGGACATGAAATATTACAAATATTACTTTGAGGCCTACACTGCCGTGCTGGGCGGGCTTCTCGGAAAATACCGGGAGGACGGAGAGGAGAAGTACGGCCTGATCGGCTATTCGCCGATTGCAAAGACTTTCCCTTACACAGACTGCGATGATTTCGGCGCACAGCGCACCTACGGCTACTCAAGGCCGCATCTGGGCCACGACATGATGGCCGCCACGGGAACTCCGATCATCGCGGTGGAATCCGGGGTTGTGGAAGCCCTGGGATGGAACCAGTACGGCGGCTGGAGAATTGGGATCCGCAGCTTTGACTCCAAACGATATTACTATTATGCCCATCTGCGCCAGAACCGTCCCTATGCCGCGAATCTGGCCGTCGGCCAGACCGTCAAGGCGGGCGACGTGATTGGATATGTCGGCCGCACGGGATACAGCACCAAGGAGAACGTGAACAACATCAAAGTCAGCCACCTGCACTTTGGATTGGAACTGGTCTTCGACGAGAGTCAAAAGGAAAGCAACAACGAAATCTGGGTGGATGTCTATGCCCTGACAAAGCTGCTGCGGCAGCATCAGTCTGAGGTGTATCGCGTTGCGGAAACGAAAGAATACTACCGGGTTAAGAATATAGAAATTGAATAGCTCATGATTCTCATTGATTTTGCCGCTGTGTCATGTTATAATGAAATCTGTGACTTTGCCGCTGTGGCGAAATTGGCAGACGCAAGGGACTTAAAATCCCTCGGTAGCAATACCGTGCCGGTCCGAGTCCGGCCAGCGGCACCAGCGTAGAATCTCTCCAAACCCAGTATTCATGAGGGTTTGGAGATTTTTTTTGCCCTTTTGCGCTTCGCTGAATTTAAGGAATCCGTGGAATTTGCCGTCTTTTTCTGTAAGGGATGTGTAACCTTCGAATCAAAACTCAGGTGCGTGTAGATATTGGCGGTTGTCTCACGATCACCTTTGCGGGGCAGGCCTCAAAACAAGCAATCTGTACCTTTTCGTTTTCCAGAAGCTCACGGCAAAAGTTTTTTCCGCGCGCGGTGAAGAAGTACATGCCGTCCGGCTCGTAATGAATCGCACTGATGTTCCGGATTTGCGGGTTGCCCTGCGTGTCCACGGTTGCAAAGCTGAGCACGCCGATCAGCTTCAATTTTTCAAGACAGGTTTTCGCATCCATTATGCTCACCTCATGATAATTGGATTGGGGTATTTTCTCGGCTTCACGCCGGGAAAACCGCCGACCGGGTAACCGAGAGTGATATGCGCTTTTGCTTCAAGATGCTCTGGAACATTCCATTTGCGCAGAATCTCTTTACCGAATTCATTATCGAATATGTCTTCTACAACACCTTCAAGACATGAGCCAATTCCAAGCGAATAAGCAGCCAGGCATATATTGCTTGCCATAATATAGCAGTCCGCATCTGCGAACCAAAACCTTTTGGGGCCAAATAAAGTGACTACCGTGGGCGCGCTGTAGAACGCGCTTGCAATCGTAGGATCATCGGCAATGCTAGGCTGGTCGGTCGAAATATACCTTCCGGGGGAAGAAATGCTAACATGAGACAAGGATTTTTTAATTTTCCCCAGCTGTTCATTCATTGCGGCATCCTGACACACAACAATTTGTGTGGTCTGCCGATTGCCCGCATTGGGGCTGAAGGAAGCAGCATACAAAATCTGCTCCAGTATATCGTCCGGCACCTGCCTGTTTTCATATTTTCGGATTGAGCGGCGCTCCATCATATTCTTGATAACTTCGTTCACGCTTTGATCTCCTTCCAACACTGCGGGTCGGGCGCATATAGATTGCCGTGGTAACCGAAGGCGACGGCCGGGCAGCCCCGGCAGAACCGCAGCAGCTCGCATTTTGAGCATTTTTCAAATTTCTCATATTCACGGTATTTATCCATTTTAGCGCCCGTAAACAGGTTATAAAGATCGTCCGTCAGGGCATTTCCCACCTTGCTCTCCATCCGGCGGCAGGCATATACCGCGCCGTCCGAAAGGATTGTCAGGTGGCAGTTACCGCAGTTACAGCCGTCATAGACATATTCGTCATTGGGATAATCCGAGAGATGAAACAGTCCTTTTTCATATTGAAACAACGTCCACAGGTGATCTTTCAGGTTAAATGTTGTGCCGCTGTCTTTATACTGCTCAAATTTTTCCCAGCAGCGCTCCATCATCTCGCGATATTCCTCCGGGGAGCAGCAGTTGTCCCGGTCGGACATGGATGGGCAGTAACGGGCAAAAGCGAAAATGTCCACGTTACTTTCTACGACGACATCCACAAGATCGGGAATTTCTTTGCTGTTCCAACGGGAAACCGTTGCCATAACAGCAACATCGATTCCGGCGTTTCGAAGGATCGGAACAACCGCCAGCGTTTCATCATAGGAACCTGGGCGGCGGATACGGTCATGTGTTTCACGCAGCCCGTCAAGAGAAAGCTGGTATTTTCGGCAACCGCAATCGTGCAGGCGTTTGCAGACCACGTCGTTCAAATGAAACGGATTGCCGAGAATGGCAAAGGGGACATTCTCAGTTTTGAGCTTTTCGGCGAGCGTCCAGAACTGCGGATGCAGAATCGGGTCGCCTCCGGTGATATAAAGATATGAGAGCCGTTTTGCCTTCTGGCAGAAAGTTTTGATGTTTTCAATGACCATATCCATCTCAGGCCCTGCCATTTCCTTGAACTTGGCATGGCTGCCGAGAGCGTAAATATAGCAGTGCTTACACCGTTGATCGCAGGCCTCGGTGATGTGCCACTGAAACGCAAAATATTCCATTTGGTTTTCCTTTCTGATTCTAGTCAGGGGCAGAAAAACATCCCCGCAAGCCACGCCTGCGGGGATGCCTTGCCGGAATTATTTCTTGTCGCCGGCGCCACAGGCTGTACCGCAGGCAGCTGGTTTTTCCTCCGGCTTTTTGTCACCGGCGCCGCAGGCCGTACCGCAAGCGGCTGGTTTTTCCTCCGGTTTCTTGTCACCCGCGCCGCAGGCCGTACCGCAAGCGGCTGGTTTTTCCTCCGGTTTCTTGTCACCCGCGCCACAAGCTGTGCCGCAAGCGGCAGGAGCTTTTCCTTCGGTTTCTTTCTTGTCAAACAAATTTTTAAGAGACATCACTCAAGTCCTCCTGATCAGAATTCAGACTTTATGCCCAGTCATTGATTTGACTGCATTCTCTGTCTGTGATTCCATTGTAGCGTGCAAAAACAGGCATGAAAAGTACGCACCTTTCTATTACCCAGTTACCTTTTTATAACCTTTGCGTGTTTATGGGCTTTTTCAACTCAAAATAATTTCGGGTATTCTTCATCTTCCTGATTGGCTTGACAGGCAGGCTGCGCAACAGTATGATATGGTATATAATATTCAAATTGAAACCTGTATTTATATTGAAACTAAAGGGGGTGGAGATGTCCATATGCTTACCAAAGAAGAACTGCCCGCCTGTCCGGTTGCAACGATCGTACAGTTGATCGGAAACAAGTGGAAACTGCTCATTATCCGAAATCTTCTCGCAGGAACACAACGCTTTAATGAAATGCGCCGCACGATTCCCGGCATCAGCCAAAAGGTTCTGACAGATAACCTTCGTTCTCTTGAAGAAGACGGACTTGTCACGCGCAGGATTTTTGCGGAGGTCCCGCCCCGTGTGGAATACTCCCTCAGCGAGCTTGGCAGGACACTGAAGCCGGTCTTTGATTCTATGCAGGCCTGGGGCGAAGGTTATCAGGAACTCGTTAGAAATAGTGCGGAAAAATAAGCATGTTATGGACACGAAGGTAAGAACATAAGTTAGACACTTAGATCAAAAGTGTCCAAACCCGCGTGAATAAAGGGTCAGACATAGAAAACAGCGGCTGATATTTAGACATTCTGAAAGAAATGTTCTAAACATCAACCGCCGTTTATTTTGTGTCATTTGCTCATTTTAGATGCAGACCCTATTATTCACAATTGAACCGTCATCCCCAATGCTTTAAACAAACGGCGCTCAGTTTGTCGTATATCTTCGCGTCTTTCCACGCGGTGAACGCGTTCTTGTACACGCCGAAGCAGTCGGTATATATCTCGTGATTCTTCATGACGGGTTCCACCTTGCCGGTGATGTGAACCATGTTCTCCACACCCTCGCTCAAGCTGCCGAATATGCCCGCGCCCGTCGCGCCCAGAACCGCCGCGCCCACGAGGCCGATAGCCTGTCCGACCGGGCGCGGCAGCCGGATACCAGCTTCCCGAAGAATTTCAAACGCGAATAGCATAATTAACGCTTCCACAAAAGCGGGAAATGGCGTTCCTTCGCGTGCTTTGGCTATAGTAAACAACAACGTGGTGGGCAGCAGTTCTTGATGAAAGGCGGTCAGAGAGATGTAAACAGCGGGACCAAACACGGCGATGAGGAACGCGACAAAGCGCAAAATTCTCGTCAGACTTGCATACAACGGACGCGTATAATAATCCTCGGCCGTCTGAAAACTTTCGATAAACAGCATTGGCGCCGTCAGCACAAATGGTGTGCCGTCCACCACAATAGCAGTGCGGCCCTCCAGAATACGCGCCGCGACCACGTCCGGTTTCTCGCTGTATCCTATGGTTGCAAATGGAGAAAACGGCGCATCGTCAATATATTCCTCAATGTAACCGGATTCCAAGATCGAATCCACATCCAGGTGGCCGATGCGGTATTTGACTGTATCCACCACTTGGGGATCGGCTACGCCATCTAAATAGATCAGGCAAATATCGGTTTGGGTTTTTCGACCGACAGTCATATGGTCCACGCGAAGATGTTCGTTGCGGATCTTACGCCGGATCAGCGACGTATTGGTGCGCAGATTTTCGGTGAAACCCTCGCGTGGTCCGCGCACAACCGTCTCGGACTGGGGTTCGCTGACACTTCGTTTTTCCCAGCCCTTTGTGCTGATGACAAGTCCGGTTAATTATGCCGGGATATCATCACACGGTATTTGCATCGATTTCTGAAGAATTTGCAATGCACTCCATCACTATGACGGCAGCTTCCAAATCCTTTAACTTAGCGGGTATGCAGACGTCCTGTGTTATTATACCTAATAAAGAACTGCGCGATGCGTTCCATGCCGAGCAACTTCTGGATGAGGTAAATCCGAAGAGCAATATTCTTGGTTATGAAGCAACCAGACTGGCCTATACAGAGTGTGGAGAGTGGTTTGATCGGGCACTTGCTGTCATAGACCATAACCGTCAGACCGTTGTGGACTTCATGGCAAAGGAATTTCCGGAAGTGATTGTTACGCCGCTAGAAGGTACGTATTTACTCTGGATGGATATCCGTCCTTTGGGTATTGATTATAAACATCTGGCGGAGATTCTTCGCACGGAAGGCAAGTTATTCTTTGATGATGGCTACATATTCGGTACACCGGGAGAAGGATTTGAGCGCTGGAATCTGGCATGCCCGACCCGCTATGTGGAAGAAGCCCTTCTGAGATTAAAGGGAGTACTGAATAAGCATAGAAAAGACTGATGTGAAAATTTTAAAGGCATCTGGACAGAAAAAGGAAATGGCTGGAATATCTGTCCAGGTAAAAATAAATTTTCGGAGGAGAGTATTATGGATTCACTAATTATTTACGGGAGTCATCTTTGTCCTAATACACTGTATTCTATTATAAAGTGCAAGGATAAGGGAATACAATTTCGTTTTAAGGACATCTCAGCCAATCTTGCAGATTTGAAGGAGTTTTTGACGATTTGGTCAGAAGATTCGGATAAGTTATTTCAGCAAGCGAAAGATCAAGGAATGATCGGCCTTCCGTTATTTATTCTGCCAGATGGTACAAAAACGAGAGATCTTAATGGGGTTCTTGCCCAAAAATAATGTATAGTAAAGAAGGATGGTTAAAAATGACAAAGAATTTTTCAACAAAGAACGCACCGGCTGCAATAGGACCGTATTCACAGGCAATTCAGACAGGAGATACCGTATATGTTTCAGGTCAACTCCCAATTGATCCAACCACGGGTGAGTTTCCTTCCGATGATGTGAAGGTTCTTACACAGCAGGCGCTAGATAACATTAGAGCAATCCTGAAAGAAGCAAATATGGACCTTTCCAATATCGTAAAGACTACGGTGCTTCTCGACAGTATGAGTGATTTTGCGGCTATGAATGAAGTGTATGGAAAAAACTTTGCGAAACCGTATCCCACAAGAGCGGCATTTGAAGTGGGAAAACTCCCGAAAAATGCAAAACTGGAAATAGAGGTCATAGCTGTCAGGTAAATATCACAAGAGCTGCAACTATAATGCGAATCACGCGGGGACCTTCCGCTGCGTGGTTCGCATCTTTAATTAAAAAGACTTATTTTCTTAAAGGTACAAGGGCCCGCTTTAGGTCGTACTTTAATAAGTCGCATTGAAAACTTAATGTTCTGAAAATTTTTGAATGGACCAAATAGGTGTCAAGTAAGAAAGGTTCTTTTATGAAGCCGTTGATCACATACCTAAAATAATAAATCTTAAACTGCTTAAATTTTAAAGGACGTGAGCAGTGGCGATGGCTGTCACAATCATAAATTTTGGATGGGATCGATTGATTCATTTGCACTCTACGACTTAGGGAGCATCCCTTAAACATCCCTTAAACGTGCAAAATAAAACGCAAAATCTGATTTTGCAGAAATCGGGATGTAACCTGCATTTATCCTCCTAAAAGTTTCCGATTGTAAATAAAAGGACAACGGCAGATCTGCCTTGTCCTTTCGCATTATGCTAAAGCATATGTATTATTCGGTTTATCAGAGCATTTTTTTGACTATCAAGATAAAGTTAGGCCAAATATTCTCCACAGTCGTGATTGTTATATTGCTTCTTAATTTTGATAACGACGGATTCATCAGGCTGCGTAACTTCCTCAACAATTTTATATTTTGTACGGTTACGTTCCAACTTAACTTTATAATTATCCAATTCTTCTTTGACGCTCCGGACCGCGGCATCATGACCGACGTCCTCTTTCAACTGAAAGTGGATCGTCTGTTCTAAACAAGCGGATATAATACGCTTCATTGATATTACCTCCTCTTTCTATAAAAATGATAACACAAATTTTTTTCTGTAAGCAAGTAAAATTACGATCCGCCTTCAAAGTTTGTCAATTTTGCGCATTTAGTGTGTAAATGAAATTAGTGAAAATATCCACAACAATTAATCGGCCAAAGCAAAAGATCTGAACGGTATCTACTATAAAGAGCATGATCTATTCAAGGCGTCGGCCATGGGTTTTAATAAACTCAAACACGGGGAGATACCATGTTTTTCTGTATTACCGATAAGAAATGCAAGGATGAAATCCCCGCACGTAAAGCCGGCAGAAAAATATCATTCATCTAACATAATCCGATTACACGAGCACATATCCGTCTCTCTATGAAGCTAGGGCCTTGACATCTGGATATAGTTGGGACCTTATGTCGGGAAACGACCCCTAGTAAGAAACTCGCGCCTGGTTTCTTTAAAAAGTGTATTCTCTGCCTAACAATGCAAACTCAGGTTGAAGGACAACCGCCTTCAGATAATCCATCGATTGACTATTTTTGCATTTAATGTTATAGTAAAGCGAACTCAAATCACACTTTGATTTGAGAGTGTCATCGGAGGGCTTTGATTAAAAGGCCGGATAAGATGTCGGGTTTTGCCCGGTATTTTATCTGGCCTTTTTCATGTTTGGAGGGAAAAATCAAAGGAATGAGGAGAATTTGATTTTATGCAAGACTTGTTTCAGGAGGACTGTAATATGGAAACTCAAAACGCGAGTTTTAAGCAAATCAACAAAGAATTTGTCAGGTATGTGGTTCCATCCGTTATAGGAATGCTCGTCCAATCCCTTTACACTGTTTTAGACGGCGTTGTCGTCGGGCAGGGAATCGGCGAGATCGGGCTCGGTGCCGTCAACATCGCGTTTCCTTACGGCATGGTCACGATTGCGCTGGCGATGCTGATCGGCATAGGCGGCGCCAATATTTATTCTATTTATAAAGGCCAGGGAGAAAAGGAAAAAGCCAATAATATCTTTTGCCAGTGTCTTGTCATATCCGCCGTGATTGGCGTCGTACTGGCCCTGGTGGGATTCCTCTTCCGCGAAAATCTGGCCTTGCTGCTGGGGAGCAACGAAGTGTTTCTTCCCTCCGTCACCGCTTATCTGAAATGGCTGGCGCCTTTTTCGCTGCTGCAGATGGTAACCTTCGGTGTCTCTGTTTTTGTCCGCAACGACGGCGCTCCCAAGCTGGTCATGGCGGCTTCCGTCACGGGCGCTGTCATCAACGCGGTCCTTGACGTCATCTTTATTCTCATTCTGCATTACGGTGTTGAGGTGGCGGCGATCACAAACGGCATAGGGCTGCTGATAGAAACCTCATTCTACATAACCCATTTTGCACGGAAGAGGGGCTTGCTGCGGATCAGGAGGCCGGATTTTGATCTTGCCGATATCAGACGGATATTCAGCAACGGTCTTGCCACTTTCCTGATGGAATTCAGCCTGCCCGCCGTCACCGTTTCCTTTAACCTCGCAATCATCCACACTGTCGGGACGCTTGGTGTTGCCGCCTATTCCATCGTAGGCTATGTGTGCGCCGTTATCAACATGTTTCTTGTGGGTGTCACGCAGGGCGCACAGCCCCTGATGAGCTTTTATCATGGCAAGGGCGACCGGAATACCTTTTCCCACATATATCGCCTCGGCATACGCATCAATATCATTGCCCCGGTGCTGTTGGTCGGCCTCTGCATCGCCTTTGGAAACGGGATCGTTTTCCTGTTCCATTCGGGCAATTCCGAATTGACGGCGCTGACGGTCCATATGCTCCGCCTGTACCCGACGGCGCATATCGCAATAGGGGTTACGCTGATGAATATCCTCTTTTTCCAGACCACGGAACGGAACGCCTATGCCGCCCTGATTTCTTTTCTGCGCTGCGTCGGCTTCATACAGGTGTTTCTGCTGCTGTCCGTTTTTCTGTTTAACGGCAAAGGGCTTTACCTTTCCTTCTTAGCCGGCGAGCTGTGCCATCTGGTCATTTCGCAGATACTGGTGCGGCGGACGAAACGAGCGGAAGACAAGGCCACGGGAGTGCCGGCTGCCCTTTTGGAAACGACTGAGAACGCAGGATATTTCATTACCATCAGCCGCGAATATGGTTCGGGAGGACGCATGATCGGCCGCAGGGTGGCCCAGGCTTTGAACGTTCCTTTCTACGACAGGGAAATCATCGGGCTGGCCGCGGAACATGCGAAATTATCCGTGGGAACCGTCGAGCAGTCCGAGGAAAAAATGACGAAGGGCTTTGAATACGGGCTGTACATCGGCCGCAAATATATGCCGATTCCCGATCAGGTCTTTCTTGCACAAAGCAAAGTAATCGATGAGATCGCGGGCAAGGGTTCCTGCGTAATTGTAGGGCGGTGCGCGGACCATATTCTGCGGAATAAGGAAAACTGCATCCACATTTTTATCCATGCACCTTTCGAGCAGCGCGTCCACCGGGCCGTCGAGGAATACGGGCTGCCGGCGAAGGATGCGGAGCAGGCGGTACGGAACAACGATGCGGCCCGGGAAAGCTACTATAACCATTATACCGGTGCGGAATGGGGCGACGCGCACAACTACCATTTATCTATCGACAGCGGCATCGGAATAGACCGGTGTGCGGAATTGATTCTCTGTGCCGTAAAAGGACAAATCAGATAAATTAGCCTTGTATGTCGATAAATGAAGCTCTCGGCAAATCCCGGAAGGGACGTTGGCTAGCCGCCATCGCAGAAGAAACACCTCGCGTCCACAGGGCATTTCATAACAACGCTGAACCGAACCTGCTGCCGACGCCGAATGGTTCTGTACGAAACCAGCTGCGTAATCGACGTAAAGCAGTCGGGACCAGTCAGCAAAAAACCTGCTCTCCTGAAGGAAAACGAACTGGATAAAATCAAGTTAAGGAACTGAAGGTCGTGTCAAACTTGTCCCCCTTTTAGCGGGGCCTTTTTATTCGGCTGGGCCGCCTCCGGTTTCGCCGGCTAAGTCAGCACTTTATTTTAAATTGACAAACAAAACTAATCCGCCGGTACATTTCCGGCGGATTAGTTTATCGGCCTTCTTTCAGAAGTTGTTTATTACGGTCATGCTTTGCAATGAAATCCGCGGTGTCGTTTTAAAGGTTAAATGAGTTTTTGCCAGCTTTGCAAAGAATCCTCAACTACTTCATGAACGTGTTCAAAGTCTTTCGTTTCTATACAATCTATAATCCTCTGATGATACTGAGGGGCTTTAGAATCAATCTTTTCCAACTTGACCGTCTCGCCGATAGAGCTTTGAAAAATACTGTAAACCCCTTTGAGAATGTAACCGAAAAAAATATTATGGCAACTGTCAATCAAAGACATATGGAACTGATAATCCATTTCCTGCGCTAATTCATACTGACCTTTTTTGACAGCCTCTGCCATAGATTGAACATTTTCCTTCAGTTGAGCGACATCATCCGGAGAGGTCTTTCGAATTGCCATGCGCACGGTTGCATCATCCAGTACTTCGCGCAGCTCCAGCAGTTCAGTGTTACTGCTTAGTTTTGATATAACACTGTAGACAATAGTGTCGAATGTAGACTGATTCAACTGAGAACAAACATAAGTCCCGTCCCCGCGTCGAATTTCCATAATCCCCATCGTCGTAAGGATTTTTATAGCTTCCCGCAGCGAATTGCGGCTGACCTGCAATTCGCTGATCAGTTCATATTCATTTGGAATTTTCATTCCAGGTTTATAATAACCTTTAATAATCTGTTTTTGCATATATTCAATAATCTGACGTACGACAGTCTTTTTTTCCGAAGCGCGCACGCCGTCATGCCTATTTTCTATAGCCATTTTAATTTCCCCATTTGCAATTGTTTTTTGAATTATAACACAAAATGAAATAAAGCGATAGACTATAGAGTATTGATAATAGAAAATTTTTAGTTCCTTTCAGTCAATGAAATTCATAATCGACAACTATTCTGTGATCAATTACCTGAAATACGAATTCGCGTACCTTTAAGTGCAAGGGATGTACAAGGTACTTCTCCAATGCTTCTTTACTTTCAAATTTCTGATTCAGGCACATATCATAAAACCGCTCTTCCCGGTTGTAGTTATGTCCGGTTTCAGTCGAGATCACGCCCGGAATCTTCTCGCTAATTTTCTGAAATTTTTCAGCAAGCTCCTGGGCGTTCTCGTTTCCTGTTTTTCCAAGTGCTTCAGATTTCATTTTAAAAAAAACAACATGCGTAATCATCACGCGTCCATTTCTCCTTTTATTTTAACAAAACAGTTTCCGTCCCACTGCCGCGATATTTTCAGCAGTGATGCCATTTTTATTAAGTAAACGATTATAGGGGGCAGATTCTCCAAACCGATCCTGAATGCCGACTCTGCGCACAATTCCCTTACCCATATCGGCAACCACCTCACAGACGGCACTGCCTAACCCGTTAATGATATTATGATCCTCAACTGTGATAATTTTTCCGGTTCGCCCAACAGCAGCTCTAACTGCTTCCGTATCCAATGGTTTGATGGTATGCATGTCAATCACCGAAGCGTGGATTCCCCTGTCAGAGAGAAGGTTGGCTCCCGCCAGTGCGACACTCATGACATCTCCGTTCGCAATGATGGTAATATCGTCTCCGTCCATCAATTTTTTTGCCCGGCCGATTTCAAAGGATTCATTTTCATTATAGATTTGAGGGATGGGGTCCCGGGTAAAGCGTAAATAGACAGGGCCGTCGTATTCAGCCGCGGCGCGGATCAATCTACGGGTAGAGTTATAATCGCACCCCATAATCACTGTCATATTAGGAATCGTTCTGAGAATTCCCATATCCTCAATTCCCTGATGGCTCGCACCGTCGTTCGCCGGCGTCAGCCCACCGTGGGAACACGCAATCTTGACATTAAGCTTCGGATAGCAAATTTCCTGGCGAATCTGTTCACACATTCTCATGCTGCCGAACACGGCATAGGTGGTTATATACGGAATTTTGCCGCAGGTTGCCAGACCGGCGGCAACGCCACAGGCGTTTTGCTCCGCAATGCCAACATTTATATGCTGTTCCGGCAGCTCCTTTGCAAAATCAAGCGTTTTACAAGATTTTCCGATGTCACAGTCCACCACGTAAATATTGGAATTCTTACGACCCAGCGCCAGAATTTCATCGCCGTATGCTTCTCTGGTGGCGACGGATTTTTGGGATTCGCGCATTTAAAATCCTCCTTCCAAATCCTGCATTGCCCGAAGATACTGTTCTTCATTGGGGGCCATGCCATGCCACATCACAACGTTTTCCATATAAGAGACACCTTTACCCTTGACCGTTTCGGCAACGATGCATTTCGGTGCGCTGTTTTCGCTGTCTCGCACCTTGTCGAGAACATTCAGAATTTCCTTCATATCATGTCCGTTAATGGTATAGCTCTCAAAGCCAAAGGCTTCAAATTTTTTTTCAAGATCAAGGTTTGGCATAATTTCCGCGCATACGCCATCATTCTGAAGACGGTTCCGATCCAGAAACACAATCAGGTTATTCAACTGATATTTAGAAGCGGTTTCAGCCGCCTCCCAGATCTGGCCCTCATCGCTCTCTCCGTCGCCTAAAAGGCAGAACACACGGTAATCTTTATGGTCGCGCTTTCCCGCTATCGCCATGCCGGCCGCAACACTGAGGCCCTGCCCCAAAGAACCCGTGGAAATATCGACACCGGGGCAACGTTTCATATCCGGATGCCCCTGAAGGATTGAGCCTTCCTTCCTCAGGGTCGATAAAACGGAAAGGTCATAATAACCCCGCAGGGCAAGGCAAGTGTAAAGCACAGGGCATACATGGCCTTTTGAAAGGACAAAACGATCTCGATTCGGATCTTTCGGATTCTTAGGGTCCAAACGCAGCTCGCTGAAATATAGTGCCGTCATAATATCGGCTGCGGAAAGAGATCCGCCCGGATGGCCTGACTGCGCCTGATAAATCATGGTGATAATGTTTTTCCGCACTTCTTTTGCTCGCGCTTCCAACTCCCGGATTTTTTGCGCGTTCGCCATTCTTATCAGCTCCTTACCTCTCCATCAATTCTTTAATTTTGCTAAACCCGGATTCGCCGATCTTATAAACCGGGACATTCAGCGGATCATGAGAAAGCAGACTCATGGAAATCTGCGCAAACACAATAACATCCACTTCACTTTGGAGTTGATAGAGAGCTTCACAGACCATCTCATCATGCTTCGCGCGATCACCGGCGCAGAGTAAATCAAAGGCTCCGTCTACAACACGATTGACGAGTTCCACATCTTTACCCATCTCCGCTGCTTTTTCCAGAATGACACGTCCAATGGCAGATGGACTGGTCGGCACGGTTCCCAGAACACCGATTCGCTTACCGTTCTTTGCCGCCGTCTCCGCCACAGGTTCCTCAATATTGATCATCGGTATGCTCAGCAACGGGCGGATAATCTTTGTAGCTTCATTCACTGAGGTACAGGTAACAAGAATTCCGTCAGCTCCGCTGGCTTCCGCCGCCTTTGCATAATTCAACATGCGGGAAGCCGTTTTCGGGGTCATCCCATTGTCGTCACGCGTCGCTTTCAGCAGACTGTCATCCATAATATTATAAATTTCGATATTCGGATTTTTCTGTGCAAACGGTTTGCCAAATGGATTAAAAATAATTTCCATGAAATTGTTAACGGTATTAATGGTATAAAGTTTCTTCATTTATATTTCTCTCCAATAAAATTATTTTTCAGCTTTGCTTTCCTCAACCATAATCATTATTGTGCAGCTGAATTATCCGGCTTTTTCCTGATTTGAAATGCGATGGTAAGCACAATGATACAGAAAAACAGCAAAGCGATAGGGCGGGTGAAGAAAACAGCGGGATTGCCAGAACTGACCGTCAGAGCTCTGCGGAAATTGGAGTCAATCATATTGCCCAAAATGATTCCCAAAATAATTGGTGCAGGTGAATACCGCATCTTATCTAAAAAGTATCCGAAAACGCCGAAAATCAGGACAATCAAAATATCAAAGGATCTATTGTTGATCGCATACGCTCCGACAATTGAAAGGACCCCTACGATCGGCATCAGATAAACTTTCGGCACCTTTAGAATCTTTGACATGGGTTTTGCCAGAAACATTCCCGCGATCCACAATGTCAGAACGGAAAGAAAAAGCAGAGCGGAAATATAGTTTATAAAAGTCGGATTGTCGCGCATAAGCATTGGCCCGGGACGGATATTGTGAATCATTAGCGCACCCAGCAGCACGGCTGCCGGCGGAGAGCCTGGAACCGCAAGGGTCAGCATGGGGATCAAAGCGCCGCCAATCGCCGCGTTATTTCCAACCTCAGGCGCAATAATGCCTTCAAAAGAACCATGCGTATATTCTTCAGGATGTTTGCTTGTTCTTTGGGCGGTATTATAAGAAACCCAGGCCGCTACATCTTCTCCTACCCCTGGCAGGGCTCCAATGCCGACACCGATCAAAGAAGACTGGATGACTACGCGGATATGTTTGATAACCACCTTTAGGCTGTTTAGCTTTTCTTGCGCAGTATCCCTTGCCAAACTCACCTCAGCTTCTTCCTTATGAGGAACGAATGCCTTAATAATTTCCGGTATGCTATAAAAACCGATCATGGCAGGAACCATGCTGACGCCGCTCAGTAAATCACTGTTGCCGAAATTAAACCGAGGAGCACCCTGCATGCTGTCCGTTCCTATCATAGCAATTAATAAACCCAGCATACCTCCAAGCCAACCTTTCAGCGGAATGTCATCTGTTACAATCGATCCGCAGATCATGACGCCGAAAAGTGCCAGCATGAAATACTCAGGGCTAGTAAATTTTAACGCAATTTGGGTCATGGGCGGAGAAATTAGGGCTAGAACCAAAACGCCGACAAAAGTACCAATAATAGAGGCGGTCCGCGTCACCTTAATTGCGGTTTCCGCTTTTCCTTGCAGTGCCAAGGGGTGTCCTTCCAAAGCTGTTGCGGCCGCTGAAGCGGTACCGGGAATATTTAGAAGAATTGCAGACATGCTGCCCCCATAAATTGCTCCTACATAAATGCCCATCAGCACCGCAAAAGTATAGGAAATGGGGAATTGGTAGGTAAGACCTGTTAAAAGTGCGATCCCCATGGTAGCGGAGAGACCCGGTAATGCTCCGATAATCACGCCGAGAAATGTAGACAGCAACAGAGTAAGCAGGAGCCGAATGTCCATCAGTGTGATAAACTGCTGAAATAGTCCAACCAAATTCTGCAAAGAGATATCCTCCTCATAAATATATTTACGGTGATTCCGAGAAGGGCACCGTAAGGACCTTGTAACTCCGAGAGTCATTTGGGGAAGGGGTGTACTATCATTCGGCGATAGTCGGATGCAAAAAGCACCGGTTTTACGGCAGAGGAATCATTGCCAGAGTTCCAAAACAATAAGTGACCGCTGCTGAGGAAACCGCTGCTACAAGAAGAGATATCATTATTTTTTTAAGGCTTTTCTCGTTTAAGACTACCATCTGCACCGCCAAAAGAATAAAGGTGGCAATCATAAACGGAAATCCTTGAAAGTGCGGAAAAACATCAAACATCTGACGGCAAGCAGGAATCAGACACAGAATATAAACGGCTATCGTTCCAATGACGAAAACCGCAATCGCTGTCTCCGGGTTTTTAATAAATTCCACTGCTTTTTCTTTTGTAAAAAAGTCGAATTTCGCCCCGGATTTACGCGCAAGCCGAAACAGCATTATTGCACAGAACATGATAGCTATCGCAATAATAACGGGAAGAAACGCGGGAGACGTATACCAGTACAGAATGGCATCCTTTACGTCATTCCCACTTACTTCATTTGCAAAATCTTTTTCAAACGGATTAAAAAACATCCGGACGCATTCCAGCATCGTCCCCACGGAGACGATAATCAATATTAAGCTGAAAACCAGATCGACTTTACGTAAGGTCTCTTTTTTCATGCGATCTACACTCCCGTCAAAAGGTTACCATAATCGGGGGAGCGGAAAGCCAAAGTATCCGCTCCCACTAATAAACCAGGAAAAAGCAGGTCAGGGCTTCGGAATATTATATTTTTCAGGACTGAACTTGGCCTGTCCCATGTTATAAAGATCCCAGCAGAGCTTACTTTCTGTGTCGGCCGCCATTTTGCTGGCTTCGTCGCCGGTCAGCCCATACAACGTACACAGCTGCTCATCAGCAAACTTTTTAATCTCGTCACTTTTCATTGCCTTGTCAAAAGCGTCTGTTAAAACGTCAACAACCGCGGAATCCGTGTCGGCTGGAACCATGAAGCCCAGGAACTGTTTCAGAGGCAGGTATTGCTTGAGAGCTGGAACATAGGAAGAAACTGCTTTCACTGTTCCAAATTCAGGGAAATTCCAGTCATCGTTATCCATAACCGCAATCGGGATCAAATCGCCGCTGCGGACAAACTCCTTTACCTCGCCCGCGGAAGCGCAAACGCAGTCAGCTTCATATGAAACCGAACCTTTAATGGCATCCCCCGAGCCATTGTAGGGGACCCACTTAAATGGCACATCGCCGTAAGAATCGAACAATTTTGCAAGCGCAAACCACAGCCCTCCAGTTGTTCCGGCAATAGAAACGCTTTGGGGCTTATCTTTCAGAGCATTTAGAATTTCGTCCATGCTTTTATATTTGGATTTTCTGTTGACACAAAGTACACCCGGCGAGCCAGCCGCAATAAAGAATTTCCAGTCTTTCGAAGTCTGATCGGAAGTCGTCATAATCGGAATTGTCAGAGGAGTTTCAGATGTTCCGCAAAGCGTGTAGCCGTCATGCTTGGCTTTCCAGGCATAATCCACACCGATGGAGCCCGCGCTGCCACCCGTCATATTTGTGGAGACGATTGTTTGTCCGAGCGCTTTGCTCATTTGGTTCATCAAAGCCCGGTTCCAAACATCCGTACCGCCGCCCGCGCTAAACGGGATAATATTCTGCAGTGACCGAACCGGGAAATCCGCCTTTGCGGCCTGCGAATTTTGGTTTGTTTGAGAACCCGCTGAATTTCCACCGCTATTTGATGTTGAGCAGGCTCCCATAGAAAGTGCCATGGAAATCGCAAGAACCGTCGCCAGTGCTTTTTTCATGTAACTGCCTCCCTAAACAATCTTTAAATTTTCTCTTACTTTCTCCAGGTCTTGCAGCATCTCACAAATTTGTTCAAAGCGGATACGGGTTGGGGTGATGCCTATTCCTATCTTCAGAAAAACGGGTAGGCAAAGCCGGCATCATACCGCCACCACACCACGGAAAAATCAAATCTCAGCCGTTTCGAACCATGTGTCCTGCAAATAATCAACCGATTTTCGCTGTTCTTGCTACATCGCCTCCTATTCATACTACGTAGTATGTATTATATTTCAATTCAATTGTGAATGATGTGATGTGAACGATGTAAAAAAACAAGTAAAATACATAGTACGTAGTACCAATTTTGTAATTTTTAGTATATCAGACGTTCTGTAGAAAGTCAATATATTTTATTTAATTTTAATAAAATATTATGATATCGGCAGCTCTTTTTTAATCAGAAATAAAATGCCCAAAATAAAAAGACGGCTGTATTTTTACGGAAAACACAGCCGCCAAAGGCTAATTTGCAGGGCATTATGCGAAAGAAGTTTCTATTATACCCGCCAAACTATTTTATACAAAAAGTGCAATAAATCGCGCGACACCAATCATTACCTTACCCCGAAGGCTCTGTGAATCAAGCCGGCCCTCCCCCGTGAAAATAAAATCTGCACCGGCGGCCAAACTCTCAAAATTCACCGTATCCAAAACAGTGTCAATTCATGGCTGAAGGCTCGCCCCGAAAAAAGTTACCATGCCCCCATACCGTCAGCAGCACCGGTACCGGAAAGCTGTGAAATATCCCGCTCCAGCTGTTCGCAAATGACTTGCGGCAGATGCCTGAGTCCGGAATCCAGGAACTTTACCATCGTTTTGTCAGTCCCCTTCTGAGGACCAAACACATATGCCGCGCCGTTTTTTTCAAACAACGGATTGTCGACATCGCACATGGCCACAATCCTCACCTTTCGAAGCAAGGGAGAAAGCCCCGAAAGGTCGATCTTGAAAATTTGAGAAAGCGTACCTCCCACTGGATAAACGCAGTCAAAAAGTCGTTCACACTTCCCTCTCGCCGCCTGCAACGGGAATGGAAACAATCTGTGCAGCCGTGTCTGCGGCTTTGACGGAACGCCCACGATCTCACAGATTTCCGACGAACTCATCGTCCCTCTAAAGGAATCCGGGATTAGAATATTTCCTCATAAACTGATTTTCCACTTAAAGCATATCACGCGCATTCACAACATTAATGGGTTTTCCTTCCTGAAATGCTTTTAGATTCGCGACAGCAGCATCCATTAAGCGTTGGCGGCTTTCCTTCGGTGCCCAAGAGATATGGGGTGTAATCAGGCAGTTTTTAGCTTTCAGAAGAGGGTTGTTCTCTTGAATCGGCTCTACTGAAACAACATCCAGGCCGGCAGCATACACCTTGCCGGAGTTTAGCGCTTCTGCCAGGTCTTCCTCTACGATCAGCGGACCACGTGAATTATTGAGGAGAATCACGCCATCTTTCATTTTCGCAATGGTGTTTTTATTGATGATGCCCTGCGTGGAAGGAAATAGCGGGCAGTGCAGGACAACCACATCCGAAGTGCTCAGAAGTATGTCCAGTGAGACATATTCGGCAAGGCTCTTCCCTTGCGGGTTGGGATATTCGTCGTACGCGATGACCTTCATACCCATTGCTTTAGCAATTTTTCCTGTCGTCTGCCCGATCTTCCCAAAGCCGATAATACCCATGGTCTTATTGGCAAGCTCAATTAGAGGATAATCCCAGAAGCACCAGTCAGGGCATTGGCTCCAGCGGCCTTGATGCACCTCCTTATCGTGATGTGCGACATGGTGGCAGATTTCCAACAGCATGGCAATAGCGAACTGTCCAACTGCGGCCGTCCCATAAGTTGGAATATTACACACCGGAATACCACGTTTTTGTGCCGCCGCCGTATCTACGACATTGTAGCCGGTAGCCAGAACACCAATGTATTTCAGGTTGGGGCAGGCCGCCAGCGTCTGTTCCGAAATAGGGGTTTTGTTTGTAATTACGGCCTCCGCGTCGCCAAGGCGGGAAACGGTCTTCTCGGGCTGCGTGCGGTCGTAAACTGTAAGCTCGCCCAACTTTTCAAATTCTTCCCAGCTTAAATCACCAGGATTTTCAGTATATCCGTCCAAAACAACGATTTTCATATGGTTCCTCCTGATTGAATCAATCTTATCACACGTTTTTTAACCCAGTCTGCCTATGAGCCCGTTTAATTCAGACTTTCTGCATTAGTCAGACCTTCACAAACTGTTGTGCGTATTCCTTATTCCTGTAAATGTCGAAAAAAAGGAATATGTCTCTCACCGATTCACTTTTCAATTGAAACCGTTCACATCCTGCACAGTATAACATTTAGAACTCATCAGTTCAATGCTTAACTTAATAATTCTCTTCAACCACCGCAGTATAATTGACCTAAAACATCGGAGAAAATTGATTTCTTCAAAACCGCTATAATGACGCAGAGAAATGCGCTACCCTAGGCTCTTTATCTTACGGACAGTTATGCGTGTCTTCTTTCCGAGCCGGGAACCCTAAAACGAAAATTAAAGAAAAAGGACCTCCTGTTGCAAATATAGAAAATACGACAGGAGGTTTATTAAATGACGGAAAAAAGGGAACAAAGGAATGCCGTAGGCGCGAAAGACGCTTCGAAACAATTTTGCAATAGGCGATTGTTCAAAGCAACTGCCGGAAAGGCAAAGGAATACGCCCTGAAACGGCTTAGAAAGCCCAATCAAGGCGTATTTTTTGCATTATTTGGGAATAGGTTGTTTCGCAACAACCCCATCATTTAGTAGGCAGCCAGGCCTTCACCGCGTTCGCGCTGCCGTTCATTCACGAGCCTCACAGAAATTCAGCCCAAAAATCGGTCATAGAATAGCCGCGATGGAATTTACAAATTTAGGAACAGCGGTTGCAAGCGCGGAGACAGTCAGAATCAGGCAGAAACCATAACTGATTGTCATACAGATTTGCAGCACGCGGGGTGTCTTCGTTCCGGCATTGATGTCTTTCCTCCAGAGAAGCATACATATAAACAGGCCGGAAACCGGTGTTGCAACCGCGGTTGCAACGTTGGAAAGATAAATCAGCTGAACGGGCGAACCGTTGTAGCTGAAGGCAATAACCGCACAGATAATCAGAACGATCATGGAACCCCATCGGATACTTTTATCCGCCAGATTTGTCGGCTTGTTAAATCCGGCATTCAGCAAAACAACCGTACGCTGCGTATTGCCAAGCAGCGAAGAGAACGCCGCCCCAAGCAATGCGATTCCCATGATATATCGCGCCGCATTTCCCAAGACGGGAACCAGCATGTCGGCCAGCTGCTGAGGGCTGTTCAGCACTTTATGCGTCGGGTGAAGCACGATGGCGCCCACCAGTACCATGGCGCCGCTGATCAGAATGACTTCGACAATATGTGCAATGGTATCGGTCGTCATGACGCCGTTGGTCAAATCCTCTTTCTTCCATTTCTTTTCCGCACCCAAATAGGTTCCGTAAACTCCGGTTGTGACGGAAGCGTTGGTGCTGATGAAAGCCAGGGAGAGCGCCAAGCTGCCGGCGGGGAAATACCAGTGGGTTAGGCCGCTTATGGCCTCTCCGCCGGAAAAGTCGCCGGTACCGATCAGAGTGGCGTAAAACGATACTATCATGCCGAGAATGCAAAGCAGGATCGCCTTTTCAACCTTGGAATAGACGTCCTTTGCGAAATAGCAATAGATCATAACCGCAATCATAATAATGGAACCAAGTTTCCAGTTGATCCCAAACAGAAGAGTCATGCCAGCACCTGTGCCGGAGATATTTCCCATCGTAAAGAACATGCATGCAAGGAAGCTCGCGACCCCGACAAAACCCGCCGCAAATTTCCCATAGTAATGGCGGATTGCGTGAATCGCCGGCAGACCGGTCAAAAGGGAAATGCGGTATGTAGTAAGTAAAAACGAAGTGCCCATGAATGCGATGGGAATCAGCAGCCAAAGCATCGCATAGCCATAGTTGGAGCCCAGCATGGAAGCCGTGGTGATTGCGCCGGGGCCAATGACAATGCCGGTCAGAACAATGCTTGGACCAACCCTTTTCAAAAGTTCTTTCGCAGGGAGCCTTTTTGTAGAAGCCTCATTTATTCCTTCCTCCGGAGGGGTTGGTGTATTCTCATTCAAAACCTTTCATCTCCTTCTCAATCCTGTCCCCAAAGAGTTTTCCCCGCAAGAGATGCTGCACGGAATTCACAGGATCGTTTGTTTCGGATAAAACTCCTTCACCCATAATGAATTTCTCCAATTCTTTTTAGAATATGAAGTCCGAAGCTCCGCATAGGCAATCTGGAAGAAAAAACGATTTAACGAAAAGACCTTTGCCGCCGGAGGCCCGGCCAGCCATTTCGGGCCGGAGCCGCGCGGCAATCTCCTTTCCGTCAGACAAGGTTGACCTTTTCCACGCCGGAATCTTTCAAGGCCTGAGTTACTCTGTCTTTTTCCTCCTGGCTCAGCGGGATCAGCGGGGGGCGCATCAGCGGCAGAGAAAAGACTTTGCGCTGAACGAGGAATTCCTTCATGCGGGCATGCGCTTCACCGCTCGGCTGGCCAATTCCGTAGATAGCGCTGGATGCCGGGAACAGCTTTTCATTGATTTTCTTTGCCGCGACCAAATCGTTCGTCTTCATCGCTTGGTAAAGTGCGGTTACCAGTTCCGGCACGCAGCCGGAAAATCCGACGAGACAGCCATCAATGCTCTGGATCATGGTGGAAAGCAGGTTTTCGTCGTGGCAGGTGATGAGGCTGATTTCCGGAGCCTCTTTTTGCAGAGTGCGCACGTCCCTTTCGTATAAAGGCATGTCGCGCGTGCCCATTTTAACGGCTACCACGTTCGGAATCCTCACCATTTTCAACAGCAGGTCGATCGGGTAAAATGCCTTGGTGTTCGATGGATACAGATGAAGGATAATCTTAATGTCGATCGCCGCGGCAATGTCCTGAACGAACTTCAGAGCTGCCTCCGGCTTCACGCCGAACCTGAGCCACAAATGCGGCGGCATCAGCAGGATCCCGTCCGCCCCCGCTTCCTGTGCGGCTTTCGCGTGCTCAATGGCCTCGAACGTTCCCTCGGCCGAAACACCGGAGACAACCAGAGCTCTGCCCTTTACCTGATCTGCGGCGATCTTGGTGATACGGGCTCTCTCTTCCGGAAGGAACCCGGTGATTTCACCCGTGTGCCCGTTTGTGACGAGGCCCTTGATTCCGGCATCCGTGTAGGTAAGAAGCCAGTCGATATAGTTGCGGAATTCTTTCTCATTGATCGAATAGTCCGCATTCAGAGGAACCATAATCGCCGGGAAGACGCCGCCCCATTTTTTTTCCATAATAAAATACCTCCAGTCGATAATTTAAGAAAACGTTTTCTGCTTTCTGTTTTTTATTATAGAAAACCTTTTCTATGTTGTCAATATCATATATTTGAATTTTTGTACGAAAATATTGTCTAAAACACACAAACAAGGCCTCCCCAAATAGGAGAGGCCTTGTTTGTGTGTTTTCCAATGTCAGAACAGTTTTAGATTCCGGACGGACTGGCGTTCTACAATCGAAGCGTCCATAGTGATATTTTTATCTTCTTCGCCGTTTACAATATAATCCACGGCCATTTTCCCCATTTCATAGTGAGGGATCCGCAGGGTGGTAAGCGGAGGATGCATATATTTCGCCTCCGAGATATCCCCAATGCTGATGATGGAAAGATCTCTCGGAGTTTTCAGCTCCAATTTTCGAATGGCGCTCATCGCTCCCACCGCGATATTATCATTGGCACAGCAGATGGCTGTGCAGTCATTCACACGCTGCAACAGCCGCTGGCATGCGTTAAAGCCGCCCGTCTGCGAAAAATCGCTTGTGACCGTATATTCGTTGGGGCAGTCGAGACCGGCGTTCCGCATGGCGCTCTGATATCCGCGGAGGCGCTCCATGGACGTAAACACTTTCTGCGGCCCGCCGATAAAACCGATCTTTCTGTGGCCGCGCTCTATCAGATATTGAGTAATGGACCGGCCGGCCTCAAAATCGTCGATCATCACATAAGGCATACTGACTCCCTGCGGCGCCAGGGTGATGATGCGCAGCCCGTATTTTTTATGCCGTTCCATCTGCTGGAGAAGCGTTCGCTTATAATCTTCCTGATCGAGGCCGCCGCCGGTCAGAATAATCCCCTTGACTCTGTGTTGCCATAAAAGATCGTGATACGTCAGTTCGTCGCGGGGATTGCGCCCCGTATTGCAGACAAAAGAGAGGCAGCCAAGCTCACTTGCGCGATTCGTAACTCCTTTTGCGATTTCGCCGAAATAGGAGTCGGAGATATCCCTCACAATCAGCCCTATAATATCGCTGGCATTCTTGCGAACTCCCTGGGCAGCCTTGTTGGGACTGTATTGTAAAGCTTCGATCGCTTTCAGGACCTTTTCCCGCGTATCCGAGGCGACCGGGTACGCAACATTGTTGATGATTCGGGAGACCGTAGTTACGGACACTCCCGCCTGCCGCGCCACATCTACAATTGTAATGCCACGGTTCATGGCTATTCTCCCAAATATGTATTTTTTGTCTCAAAGGATATTTTTATCTGTCCGCATTATTAATTATATTAGAAAAAAATGAAATTACAATAACTTTTCGAAAGATTCTTGGCGCCAAATTGAAATAGCGACAAACAATCGCCGGCCAAGTTTGAAGTGATAACCTGTATCGTCTCCCGTTCCGACTGCGCGAACACGATGTAGATATTAAGCATCGGAAGGTATTGCCGCAGATGAGGTAATCCGTGTTGAATTTGATGATAGAGAGCCTGATCATATCCGGAAATTCCTATACCCGGACATCTTCCCGCAGCGGATTGGGAACAGACATGGTATAAGGCATATACAAAATTCGCATATAATCCGAGAGGTTAATTAAGCGCTAAACCGAATTCAGCTTAAAATCAGGACTCTGGAAAAAAACAATACATATGATATAATAACTTTAGAGAAAGCTCAAATTATGAATCAGGAGGCGAGCGTTATGCTTGGAGCTGGTCTGTTGAATATTGGAAGTCTTGTACTTGGGCTGATCGCATGGGTACTTCCCGCAGTGAATCTCGCTCAGGCCAAAAACTCTGATTGCAGGAACTGGGCCTTATCCGTGGTTAGCGTTAGTGCCTGCGCTGTTGCGCTGTGCATGCAGATCTTCTACAGTGAGCATCTAGTTAAAATACAAGACTGGTCAGCACTGATGGACACATCTCATTCAACGGCATGGATCTCCACGATGCTGCTCGTAGTTACCATCGTACTAAACACGATCACATTTGTCGTTTACCACAAGAATATCAATAACGGCAATGAACGCTAGGTTTGTTTATAGAAGTCTCGTCTATGAAAAATAATAAGAGGAATAAGCATATAATATGGGCTTTCCGGCTTGCCGCTCTCGCCGCTTGCTCCATATGGCTTTACCGGGGAAACACCTCAATTCAAACCACACAGGTCAGGATCAGCAGTGAAAGGATTCCGGTATCGTTTGATGGATTTGTCATCGTTCATGTATCCGACCTGCATAACGCTGAATTTGGGAACAATCAAGACGGGTTACTTGAAGCGGTAAAAGATGCTGCTCCTAATTTGATTGCCATTACTGGGGACCTGATCGATTCAAGGCATACCAACATTACAAAAGCGATGGAATTCATCAATGGCGCCGTCACGATCGCCCCGGTATATTATGTCACCGGAAATCATGAGTCAAGAATCAGCGAATATCCCCAGATAGAAAAGCAGATGGCAGAAGCCGGTGTTATCATACTGAGAAATCAAGGCACTGCTCTGAAACGCAAAGGAAATGGCATCCGTCTTCTGGGGCTGGATGATCCGGACTTTATAAGAAGGGGCAATCCGGCCAACCCATTAAGCACGGCTGACGCTATGCTAAAAAACTTGTTGAACAACAACAGCAGTTATACGGTTTTGCTGTCCCATAGACCGGAGTTGTTCGACATATACTCAGCCAATGACATTGATTTGGTGTTGAGCGGTCACGCCCATGGCGGACAGGTTCGGGTCCCTTTTATCGGAGGGCTTGTGGCACCAAATCAGGGGGTATTTCCCAAATATTATGAGGGTGTTTACGAAAAAGGCCGGACAAAAATGGTCGTCAGCCGTGGATTAGGCAACAGTATTGCTCCTGTACGCATCAATAATCGGCCGGAGCTAGTTGTTATTACCCTCTCGTCATAATCGATATACTCCTATTTGTGAACAAATCGGATTCATTAGCTGCTGATCGTGATAGAAGAAGTGATTTTTCCGCTGTCTGGCTGGAGATGTCCGCTGACAGTTGCAGGGGAAAACACACTGACGCTCAATGAGAGGATTTGGTATTTTCCTCTTTATTGGTTTGATTATAATCATGCAAATGCGACTCGCATTATTAGAACGGGAAGTGTCAGGCAACAGGAATTTGTAAGAGAGGAAAATTAAAATATGTGTACTGATTTTGTAAACTTAACAACAGAAAACCTTGTTAATGAGCATTTATGCTGTATTATACGCAGTAAAAAGCTCCATCCGGGTGTTGAAGCGAAGCGGGAGTGGCTTTCTGGCCGACTAGATGAAGGTCATGTTTTTAGAAAGTTAAATGCAAAAGCTACGGTTTTCATTGAATATGCTCCCCTTGAAACCGCTTGGGTTCCCATAATCGGTGACAACTATTATTATGTGTATTGCTTATGGGTTTCTGGTAGTCACAAAGGCAAGGGGTATGGGAAATCGCTGATGGAGTATTGTTTGGCTGATGCCAAAAAAAAGAGGAAATCCGGCATTTGCATGCTCGGGGCAAAGAAACAAAAATCCTGGCTTTCAGACCAATCATTTGCGAAGAAGTTCGGCTTTGAGGTTGTCGATAGCACCAATAATGGTTATGAATTGCTTGCACTTTCTTTTGACGGAACAATGCCAAAGTTCGCACAAAATGTTAAAAACGAAGAAATTGAAAGCAAAGAGCTAACAATTTATTATGATATGCAGTGCCCCTATATCTATCAAAACATTGAGATGATAAAACAGTATTGTGAAATGAATAACGTTCCCGTATCTTTCATTCAAGTGGATACGCTACAAAAAGCAAAGGAATTGCCTTGTGTTTTCAATAACTGGGGTGTGTTTTATAAAGGGAATTTTGAGACGGTGAATTTGTTAGATATCGCCTATTTAAAGAGAATATTTAAAAAATGAAAATACAATTTTGGCTTTCACATTGATTATTAGGACTATCTATGATTTGCTACGTCTTCGGTGCGAAAAGGTGAAAGAAAAACATAATAACCGGATGACCAGCCGCGCCGGAATCCAGGCGGCAAACCATTCCTCTTCCCGATGCCGCCGAGAGGAGGATTTCGTCTTTCCGGACGCGATTCATCAAAATGAGTTATAAGAATATGTTGCAAAAATGCGGGATAAGAGATATACTTAATAAAGTGGATTAATAAAAACAGTTAAGGAGCATTCAAATGGCGCAGCGACGTACAAACAGTGCCCGCCTGAAAAAAGTGAACGGCAACCGCATCTTCAAGCTGATTTACCAAGAGGGTGTCATTTCAAAACCCGAGATTGCCTATCAGCTTGGAATCAGTCTTCCCACCGTCATGCAGAACGTCAAATCTCTGCAGGACGAAGGCCTTGTCGAAGAAAGCGGGACGCTCGACTCCACCGGCGGGCGGAAAGCCGTGGCCCTGACCTGCGTGAAAAACGCCCGGCTGGCGCTCGGCGTGGATATTACGCTGAACCACATTGGCGTGGTGCTGGTGAATCTGGACGGAACCGTTCTGAAAAGCATCCGGGAAAAGATTCCTTACCAGAAAACGATTGAATACGCAAAGACGCTCGGCGCGATTGTGGACCGCTTTGTCGAGCAGTCCCAGGCGGACCCGAGGACGATTCTGGGAATGGGCGTTTCCATCCCCGGAATCCTGTCGACCGACGGGCAGATCCTGCTCGATTCGCACGTTCTGCAGATACAAAATGTAAAATGTGCGAATTTTGTTGAATTCTGCCATTACCCCAGCATTTTCTGCAACGACGCGAACGCCGCCGGCACCGCCGAAATATGGAACAGAAAATCCATCGAAAGCTGCGTCTACCTTTCCCTGAGCAATTCGGTCGGCGGCGCCATCCTTCTGAACAACAAAATCTTTCAGGGTGACAACCAGCGCGGGGGCGAATTCGGGCATATTACCGTCGAGCGCGGCGGGCGGAAATGCTACTGCGGAAAAAGAGGCTGCCTGGACGCCTACTGCAACGCGTCGGTCCTGTCCGATTTGACCAGCGGAGACCTTGCGGGGTTTTTCAGGCTGCTGCGCGAGGGCAACGCCAAAGCCGCGTCGGCATGGGACAATTACCTTGACTATCTCGCGACCGCGGTCAACAACCTGCGCATGTCGTTCGATTGCAGCGTGATTCTCGGCGGCTACGTCGGGGCCTATATGGAGGATTACGTCCTGGATCTGCGAAAGCGTGCGGCCGACCTGAATACGTTCGAAGAGGACGGAAGCTACATCAAAGTTTGCTCTTACCGCACGGAGGCCTCGGCGGTCGGGGCGGCTCTGATGCATATTGCGGCGTTTATCGAACAGATCTGCTAGGTCTGCGGAAACTTCTTCCTGTGACTGAAAATACAGCGTTCCATCGGGAGACATCTGAAACACGAATTCAGGCGTCTCCCCTTTTGTGCGCCGAAACGCGGCGAAGCGCTGTTTATCCCAGCCGTTTCCGGCGGGGGCCGAAGAGCGAATCCGCTCGCGGCGATTTCTGCAACACAATATCTTATATAAATCACAAATTTTTGTATAAAACGTCTTGACAAACCGGTGAAATCAATGTTATTATCAAATTGATCTTTATTAAACTATTTTAATAAACCATTTAATTATCTTGGCTGTTTTCATCCACTTGAAAGGGGAGCACATGTCATGCAAGGTAAAATGAAAGTCGCAGTGATGAACGGAATCGGTAACATGGGGTTTGTCGAGAGGGATATCCCCCGTCTGGCAGACAACGAAGTCCTTGTCAAGCTGGAGTATGTGGGCATCTGCGGCTCGGACCTGCACTACTACGAAAACGGCCGTATCGGTGATTATATCGTAAAACCGCCGTTCGTGCTCGGCCATGAACCCGGCGGCACGGTGGTGGAAACCGGCAAAAACGTCAGGCACCTGAAGATCGGCGACAGAGTCGCGCTGGAGCCGGGCAAGACCTGCGGCCACTGCGAGTTTTGCAAGACGGGCCGGTACAATCTCTGTCCGGACGTCATCTTCTTTGCGACGCCGCCCGTCGACGGGGTTTTTCAGGAATATGTCGCGCACGAGGCGGGCCTCTGCTTTAAGCTGCCGGACAACGTAAGTACTATGGAAGGCGCGCTGATCGAGCCGATGGCGGTCGGATTCCACGCGGCGAACCAGGGCGGCGCGCACGCGGAACAAACGGCCGTCGTAACCGGGGCGGGGTGTATCGGGCTGGTCACCATGATGGCTCTGAAAGCCGAAGGGGTTTCTAAGGTCTATGTGGTCGACATCATGCAGAAGCGGCTGGACAAAGCCCTTGAGCTCGGCGCCGACGGAGTGATAAACGGAATGGAACAAGACGCGGTCAAAGCCGTGCTGGATCTGACGGACGGGAACGGCTGCGATCTGGTCATTGAAACGGCGGGGGCGGAAAAGACGACGCAGCAGGCAGTACATATGACGAAAAAAGGCGCCACGATCGTCTGCGTGGGCTACAACGCAACCGGAATGGTCAATCTGCCGATGAGCCTGGCTCTCGACAAAGAGCTGACCATCAAAACAGTTTTCCGCTACAGGCATATCTACCCCATGGCAATCGAGGCGGTCGCGGCGGGGAAGGTCAATCTGAAGGGAGTCGTGACCAACATCTTCAATTTCGACGACATCCAGAACGCGATGGATTCCAGCGTACGCAACAAGGAAGACATTGTCAAAGCAGTTGTAAAGATTATTAAGTAGGAGGGGACGCAGTTGAACCTGCAGGAACTGACGGCGGAAATCCAGCACATCGGCATCCCGACGGACGACATCGGGAAGACCGTCGCCTTTTACACCGGACTCGGCTTTGAGACGGTGCTGCGCACGAAAAACGAAACGGCAAACGAGCCGGTTGCTTTTCTGCGCCTGAAAAACCTGACCATAGAAACCTATGAAACACGTACCGCGAAAAAACAGGCCGGGGCAATCGACCACATTGCCCTGAACGTCGCGGATATTGACAGAACGTTTCAGGCCGCAAAGGCGGAGGGTTACTCCCTGCTCGACAAAGAAGTACGGTTTCTCCCCTTCTGGGAACACGGCGTCAGGTTTTTCACCATAGAAGGCCCGAATGCGGAAAAAATCGAATTCAGCCAGATACTGTGAGGTGACGGGAATGTTCGACATAACGGCAGTGGGCGAGCTCCTGATCGATTTCACCCCCGCCGGCGTAAGCGACGCGGGCGATCCGCTCTTTGCCCAGAAGCCGGGCGGCGCCCCGGCCAACGTGCTTGCGGCCAACAGCAGACTGGGCGGACACAACGCCTTTATCGGCAAGGTCGGGAACGACGGGTTCGGGGACTTTCTGCGCGGCACGCTGGAAAAGCTGCGGATCGACGTCTCAGGGCTCTGCACGGACCCGGAAATCCCGACGACGCTGGCCTTCGTGCAGCTCGACCGGAACGGCGACCGTTCCTTCAGCTTTTACCGCAAGCCCGGCGCGGACCTGATGCTGCGAAGCTCGGAGATTAACGACAGTCTGATTTCCGGATGCCGCATCCTGCATTTCGGCTCCGTATCCATGACCGGCGAGCCTTCCAGGAGCGCGACCCTTTCCGCCGTCAGGGCCGCCAGAAAGCTCGGGCGCATCATCAGCTACGACCCGAATTACCGCCCGCCGCTGTGGGAAAACGCCGGGACGGCAAAAGAGCAGATGACCGCCGGTTTGGAACTGGCGGATATCATAAAGGTTTCCGAAGAGGAAATGGCCCTGCTGACCGGAGAAAGCAATCTAGAAAAAGGTTCGGCGGCACTCGCCCGCTTCGGCGCATCGCTTGTCTTCATTTCTCTGGGCGCCGGGGGTGCTTTTTACCGAAGCGGAGACCTGTGCGGGGCCCTGCCTGCTTACGGCGTAAAAACAATCGATACGAACGGAGCAGGAGACGCGTTTCTGGGCGCAGCGCTGTTTCGCCTGCGCGGCAAAACACTGGAGGAAATCCGCAGCCTGAAAGAAGCGGAACTGAAGGACATCCTTCTGTTTGCGAACGCGGCCGGCGCGCTCACAACAGTGAAAAACGGAGCGATTCCGGCCATGCCCTCTCTGGAAGAAATCAGGTCCTGCATGGAAACGGTCCCGTTCCTGCCCCGCGGCTGTGCCTCATCAATCTGCAGGTCTTATTAAATTTTTTATATTATTAGGAGGAGAAAAAAAATGAAAAGGTTCTTGTCGCTTTTTCTTTTGGCAGCCATTCTTGCATTCTCTGCAGCAGGCTGCGAAAGCAGTCAGACGACCTCAAGCAGCGCGGCGCCCGCTTCTTCGGCAGCGGCGTCATCCGCCTCGGGCAGCAAAAAACTGAAGATCGGCGTCACGGTGCAAAGTCTGAGCAACCAGGTCTGGTCGGTCGCATGCACGACGATGAAAAAGCTGGCGGATGCCGACGGAAACACCCTGAGCTACATGTCCTGCGATGATACTTCGTCGAAGCAGATCGAGCAGATCGAAAACTTCATCAGCGGCGGCTGTGACGTCATCATGGTCAACCCTTCCGACCCGAACGCCATTGAAGACGTCTGCAAACAGGCGCGCGATGCAGGCATTAAAGTCATGTGCTGGGACAACACGATGAAAAACACGGATATCAACTGGGTAATCGACAACCAGAAGCTCGGCTATATGATCGGCGAACAGGCGAGCACATTCATCAACAGCAAATTCAAAGACGGAAATGTTGAAGTCGCCGTCCTCGATTATCCGCAGACTGCAATCCTTCTCGAGAGGGAAAAGGGCATCCTGCAGGCGCTGAAAGAGAAATCCCCCAACGCCAAGGTCGTTGCGCAGCAGCCCGCCCTCAATGCGACCCAAGGCCTCGACGCAATGGAGACCATCCTGCAGGCTCATCCCAACGTGAAGGTCGTGTGCTGCATCGGCGGCGGCGGAGCCGTGGGCGCCAACGAGGCTTTGAAAGCGGCCAACAAGATCGCGGACGACGTTGGGATCTTCGCTGCGGATGCGACGGACCAAGAGCTTGCCTCCATGCTGAGCGGCGAAGCGAACAGAATGTCCGTTATCATAACCGGAACCCCGACGGTCATCGGCCAGAACTGCTATCAATTGCTGACAAAACTCGGCAGCGGCGGTAAATTTGACAATCAGAATGTCTACAGGGAAATTTTCCCGGTGACCGCCGAAAACGCAAGTCAGTATTATAAAAAGTAAACTCCCGGATTCCCAGATCAATCATAAAAACACAGAGCAGATGCTGTACTTACATGGATAGCCGCGTCCCTGAGCACGATGGCTATCAAGTCGCCGGTTTCCGGTTCGCGCTTAAACGAGAAAATGGAAATGCCCCACGGAATTCGTTGGATATTTCTCTTTCGTATTTCGTAGGCATTTCCTTTGTTAAAAAGGCAGACCCGGAGATCCTTCAACTCCAATTTTTTCGCGCTGGATGGTTCTGAATTGCCCGAATGCATCTTTGAAACTGCCCAAGCGCAGAAAGGATGACTGCTATGGAAGATCCTGAATATATTCTGCAACTCAAACATGTGAAAAAAACGTATCCCGGCGTGGTTGCCCTGGATGATGTTTCCATCGATGTGAAAAAGGGTGAAATTCATGCCCTCGTGGGAGAAAACGGCGCTGGAAAATCGACATTGATCAAAACCTGCAGCGGAGCCGTTATCCCGGACTCAGGGGAAATCATAGTCAACGGCAAGTCATTCCATTCCATGAACCCGCGCCTTGCTGCCGAAAACGGAATCGCAATTATCTACCAAGAGTTTAACCTTGTCGGGGATCTTTCTGTGGCGGAGAATATTTTTCTCGGCCGCGCAATCCGGAAGGGCATCGTCGTCGATAAAAAGGCGATGGAAAGGAAATCGGAGAAGGTATTTCAACAGCTTCATATCCATATCGACCCCAACGAACTTGTCAGGAACCTTACCGTCGGTTATCAGCAGATGGTCGAAATCGCGAAGGCCATCCAGCAGGATGTCAAAATCCTGATTATGGATGAGCCCTCCGCGCCTCTTGCCGCAGTTGAAGCGGAAAACCTGTTTAAAATTGTTGATACGCTGAAAAAGTCCGGCGTTTCCATTATCTATATATCGCACCGGCTTGATGAGATATTCAGATTATCCGACCGGATTACGGTTCTTCGGGACGGTCATTACATAAAGACTGTGAACACGAAAGAGGCCAACGTGGACGAGCTGATTTCAATGATGGTCGGCAGAACGCTGAGCGAAAAATTTCCGCCCAGAAAAGCCTGTGTGCGGGACGAGACGATCCTTGAAGTCAAAAATCTTTGCGGAAACGGCGACAAGGATATCTCTTTTTCCCTAAAGGAAGGAGAAATCCTCGGCCTCGGCGGATTGATCGGAGCCGGCCGCACGGAGCTTGTGCAAATGATATTCGGCGTTGTTCCGAAAACATCCGGGCAGATTATTTTCAAAGGCAGGGAAATCAGCCCCAAAAGTCCGCGCGATGCCATTGAGATGGGCATTGCACTCGTTCCGGAAGACCGGAAGCAGGAGGGTGTACTTCTGGGCATGTCGATCAATCAGAATATCAATATGCCGATTTATAAAAGGATCTCCCGGCTTTCCGTCATTAATAGAAAAACAGAGCACAGCGTTGCCGATACCTATGTGAAAGGACTCGGCATCAAAACCCCGAGCGTCGATCAGCTTTCTAAAAACCTGAGCGGCGGCAACCAGCAGAAAGTCGTTCTGGCGAAATGGCTGGCGGCAAATTCCGAGCTGATTATTTTTGACGAACCGACAAGGGGAATCGATATCGGCGCAAAGTACGAAATCTATAAACTGATGAACGATCTTGTGGAAAAAGGGAAAACAATTCTTCTTATTTCTTCTGAGATGGAAGAGCTTATAGGAATGTCGGATCGGATTCTGGTTCTTGCGGAAGGAAAGATCACCGGCGAGCTGGCCAAAGACTCCTTTAGCCAGGAGACGATCATGAACTATGCTTCCAATATTGAAAAGGAGAAATTGGCATGAATAAGGTTGTCAGTCTTATCAAGGAAAGGGCCATCTATGTTGCTTTTGTCGCTTTGTTCATCGTTTTTTCGTGCCTGAGCAGCGACTTTTTGACCTCGACCAACCTGCTTAACATCACCCGGCAGATTGCCGTGCTCGGCGTCGCCTCTGTCGGCATGACATATGTGATTCTGATTGGCGGCATTGATCTTTCGGCCGGCTCGATCATTACATTTGTGAACATTATCGCGGCGTATCTCATGGTCAATTCCGGCATGAACATGTGGCTTGCAATCCTGATTTCGCTGATTGCAAGCACCGGTATCGGTTTTCTGAACGGTTTTCTGGTGGCAAACCTCAACATTCCATCGCTGATTGTCACGTTCGCTTCCCAGACGATTTTTGAGGGTCTTGCCTATATCATCTCAAACGGCATGCCGATTTTCGGCTTTCCAAAGAGCTTTGCAACGATCGGGCAGGGATATCTCGGTTTCATCCCGGTGCCGGCCATCATCATGATCGTTGCTTTCCTCATTGGCGGCTTCCTTCTCAACAAGACCTATTTTGGCAGGTATTTCTACGCGCTTGGCGGTAATGAGATGGCATCGCGGATGGCCGGTATCCGGACCAAACGGGTGAAATATCTGATTTTCTCGCTGTCTGGGCTCTTTGCGGGCATCGCCGGAATTATCATGCTTTCGCGCACGAATTCAGGCCAGCCAACAGCCGGCAAAGGATATGAATTCCAGATCATCACCGCTGTCGCGCTGGGCGGCGTTAGCTTGGCAGGCGGTTCCGGAGAGCTTTCAAATGTTGTGGCCGGCGTGCTGATTATGGGCATTTTGAAGAACGGCATGGTTCTGCTGAATGTCAGCGAATATGTTCAGATGGTTGTCGTAGGGATCATCCTTCTGCTGGCCGTTGGGTTTGACTGCATCCAAAAGAGAAAGCTTGGCTACACGAACCACTGACGGCATGCGGCGGCCGTCTGACGGTATCGTACAGCAGGCCCCCTCGCAATCTCCCCGTGCAAAGGCCGGCGCCGAAACGGCGCCGGCCTTTGCTCTGCCCTGTTACTGAAGCCGTCACAGCTCCCGCCGTACTTTCCGAGCCATCATCCGTGAAAGCCCGCCAAACTCACGCTTTTGTTGGGCGGGATCGCCGTCATCATTTAATTCTTTTACGTAAAATATTCACCATGCATCTGTGGCTCATTCTATATCCCGGATTTTTACTGCCGGGACAATTCTTTCCCTGCCGTTTTTACATTCAGCATTCCGCATACCTTACGGAGTGTAAATCGGTAGAAGCCCCAAATCCCGGCGCTGATGCCTAATACAATACACAGGCAGACCACCAGACTGGAGATCTCGCTTTGTGTGATCTGATTGTCGTTGAGATACAAAATCATGACGTAGCAGATGCAGGTAAGCAGTGTTCCGATGAGGCCCGGCACACCAAACACTGCTGATATCTGCCCCCGAATAGAGCAGTACAGATAGTTTGGCGCCGCTCCCAGATGCCGCAGGTCATCGTATATCTGCCGATTGTTCAAGGCGATGGTCAGGCAGCGCGTATGGCTGATGACCAGAACGGCGGCAAAGCAGACAATGGAAATGAAAATAAACAGCATCAGGAAAACCGCGTAAGTTGCTATCAAGTCGTTTCGGTCAAGCACACGGAACTGTGGGGCATATTTCCAGTGCATTTTAAAAAGCGCCGAGCCCCGGTCCCGATAGCTGACCTTCACCAGCGAAGTCTCATCGCCCCAGTAGGTTTCTCCGGCCTCTTCCGCCGCGATCTTTTCAACCCGGTCGTAAGCATCCTCATACTCCTGTTCGGGGCTGAAATGGTCAACAATGGAATTGTAAAGCCCTTTTGCAAAATCATAAGTTTGCATCACGTCCTTCACATCGAAAAATACGATTGTTTCTCGCCAGGAACGCACCAATCCGTCCGTAATTGTCTTATAGTCAGCATCGTCCAGAACGTAATAGGTGATAAAGTTGGAATACGCCAGCATATCGTCGCGCAAATACTCCTGAAACGAAACACTCAGCGTTTTCCGGGTAGTCATGTTGGTCAGCAGAAGAGTGTCGGATGGCTTTGAATCACCATTGGCGGCTTCCTTCGACAAGACAACGGCCAATTTTCCCGGTTGAATCTGAACGCTCTGCCCCGTCATTTTATTGAAATTACTTTCTGAAATGTAGTTGCCCTCTCCAAGTAGCTTTCGGTATTCATAATGGTATTTGCCGCTGTCGTCCGTGATCTGCTGATTGCCGTCGTGTGCCAGAACCGCTGTCTCGGCATCCTTCCAATCGGTGATCGTCACACTGTCTTTAGAGGCCATCGCTTCAATTTCGTCCTTCGTCAGCATATTCTGATCTTCACAGTATCGAAACGCATAGTCGACAGGCCGCTGATCAACGCGGTACGTCGATCCGGCAGACATGGTGGGGGTATAAAAAGCGGCGAAATACGCTCCGGCGATCAAAACCGTAAGGACCAGCATGCTGTTCACTGTCTGCCTGCCCTGAAACTTCATCATGCTGCGGGAAATGATATGCCGGTACCTGTTCTTGCCGCTCCGCCACCCGCGAATGACGGTATGCAGCAGCACCATATAGAGGCCGATGATCAACGGAAGATAGAAAATACTAAGCCATGCGGGAGGATAAGCCGAAAACAGCGCCTCGTAGAGACGCGGCACCAAGTACCCGCCAAGTCCGCCGGCAAATAGGAACCCGATGCCGAGCGGCCCGAACCAAGGTTTCACATCGCGGATGGGTTCGGATTTGCGCTGTTCATTAACCACGTCCATGATGTCGGTGCGGCGGACCAGCTTTGTTCCCATCAGAAACAGTGCCAGAATCGTGTACAGGGCAAACGCCGCGGTGAACAGGTACGCTTTCGGGTCAAAGGACAGCACCATTTCCTGGGTGTCCACAAGAAAAAGCCGAAAAAGCTGCCAGATACACCACGCAAGCGGAGCGCCTGAAATCGCCCCCGCCACGCAGGAGCCGACCGCCACAGCCGCAAGCTCCCGGAAAAGCAGGCCGCGGATCTGTTTGCGGGAAGCTCCCAGAGCCATAAGAATTCCGGCTTCCCGTGATTTATACCGAAAGAAAAGGGACGATGCGTAAGCCGTGAAAACTCCGCAGCCAACGACGGCCAAGGCGAAAATCATCATGACCTGCTTGCGGGAATCCCCGCCCTCCGGCAGAATCGTGAGGACGGTGGGAGAACGCATCATGCAAACGTAAGCCGTAATGAGCAGCACCGAAACGAAAATACATAAAACCAGCAGCGTATACTGCCTGCGATTTCGGCGGCGGAGCGCAGCGCTGACTTCCCGAAGGTTTCTCATGCCACTTCACCACTCATTTCCTTAATGGCGGCAAGCAGCGCGTCCTGAAAAGCGCCGCGTTCCATCCCCCGTTTTTCCAACATGCTGTGAACAGCGCCGTCCTTCAGCATGATCACCCGGTCGCAGAAGGATGCGGCAAAGCTGTCGTGCGTTACCATGAAAATTGTGGCGGACAGTTTGTTCCGCGCTTCCTCAAAGGAGGAAATCACCGCCCTGCTGGACTTGGAATCCAGGTTTCCTGTAGGCTCATCCGCCAGAATCATCAGGGGTTCGTTCATAAGCGCCCGGGCCACAGCGGTCCGCTGTTTTTCACCGCCGGAGATCTCGGCGGGATATTTGTTTTTTATCGCGCCGATGCCGAAGAGCTCGCAGAGTTCGCCCCCGCGCCGTTCCATCGCCCGGCTGGTATCTCCGCCGATGATCTTGGGCAGCAGGATATTGTCCAGAACGCTCAATCCGTCCAGCAGCATAAAATCCTGAAAGACAAAACCGAGCTTTTGATTTCGCACTTTCGCAAGGGAATTCTCGTCCATATTTTTCAGTTCCTGTCCGCCCAGCGAAATCTGCCCGCCTTCAAAGGGGATGTAGCAGGAAATACAGTTGAGCAGCGTCGTTTTTCCGGAGCCGGAAGGCCCCATGACGGCGACAAATTCTCCCTGCGCCACGGACAGGCTGACGCCTTTGAGAACCTCATAGGTCATCCTTCCGACCTTGTAGGATTTGCGCAGGCCTTTTACTTGCAGCATAATAAAAACCACCTTTCCATGGTTGAATCTTACCTCAGAAAAGTGGTTTCCGGTTTTGGACCTGTGATAAATGGTTCGTATTTTGTAAAGTCCCGCATTCGTCTGCTGAACTTGTAAAGTTTGGCCGCTGTGGTGTAAAGTTTTGCAGCTGTCTGTTTGACCATTTGTTTTTTTCATGCTGATTGTATGTTAAAATCGGTATGGGAGGCGACAGAATGCTTCGAATTGGAATTTGTGACGACGAGAGCGGTGCGCGGGATGCGCTCCGCTTTTCAATAGAACATCTGCTTCGGGAAGAAGAAGGGAAAGTCTTTTATGATTTTTCATCTGGCGAGGGTGTCATACAATGGCTTACGAAACACTCCGGCGAGCTGGATACCCTTTTTCTGGACGTGGAGCTGGGCGGAATATCCGGTATGGAAACGGCAAAGCAGATCAGGGAGCACGATACAAATCTTATGCTCGTATTCGTCACCGGATACTCCGACTTTGTATTTGACGGGTATGCTGTCGGCGCTATGGACTACCTGGTAAAACCCGTGAAGGAAGACAAGCTCCGACTGGTGCTTGATCGCGCGCAGAAGCTGATGGAAAGCCGCAGGCCGCAGACGTTCACCGTGCAAAACGCGGAGGGCCTGTACCGCATTGCTAAAAAAGACATTCTCTACCTGTGCAGCGAAAGGCGTCTGGTCAAGGTTTTAACCGAGGCGAGGGAGTATGCCTATTATGGCAAGCTGGATGACGCTCAGGCTACGCTTGGCTCAGGTTTCATCCGCATTCACCAGAGATATCTGGTCCGTGCCGGAGCGGTATCGGAAATTGAAAAAAGCGGCGTCAGAATCGGCGATGCCCGGTTGCCGGTCAGCCGGGCATTCCGTCAAAGCGCGATGGCGGCGTTGGCAAAGGACATGATCGAAGGGGAAAGCCGAATATGAGATACTGGTTTAACAGCCCCGTTATGATGACGGCGGGCTTTTTCAGCAGGTTCGTCACGGCGTCTCTGATTATGCGGATCGCGATACTGTTTCTGCCTATCCGAAAGAAACGATGGGCGGAGCCAATCCTATATCTTGGCTGTCTGTTCTTTACCAGCATGGCTGTCTTTGTCGGAGATCCGGTCAACTTGCCCGGCGCGTTCCTGGGCTTCGGATGCGTCGTTTTTCTTTGCTGCGAGGGGAGCTGGCTGCAACGCCTCTCCATAGCACTGATTCTGTCCAGCATTGGGTTTTCTCTCAACGCACTCGTGGACAGCATGTTTCTATTGTACAGCATCGATCTTCTCAAATGTTTTCTTTGGCTGACAGTTTATCTGGCGCTCAGACGCTTTGCACCAAAGCAGGAATACAACCTATCGACTCAATTATGGGCGCTTATAGATGTGCTGGCGCTGACGCCTCTGGCCGCCACATTTATCACCGTTCTTCTGGGAAATGAAGAGGGCGGAAGCGGAGAGCCGCGCGTTTACCTTCTGCTTCCGGTGGTCACGCTGACCTCCATCGGCCTCTTGTGGGCCGTCGTGGTGCTAGCCCGGCAGCAAAAGCTGGAGCAGGAAAAGAATTTTTATGAGATGAACCGTATGTACTATCGGAATCTGGAGCAGGAGCAGCTCCAAGTTCGGCGGCTCAGGCATGACTTGGCGAACCACCTTCAAACCATGTCGGCACTGCCGGAACCGGAACTGAGGGACTACCTGAACGGGCTGATCCATTCTCCGGTGATGGAGCACACGCGAAAATTTTGTGAAAACCAGATTATCAACATTGTTTTGGCGTCCAAAGCCGCCATCATGGAGCAGCATCAAATCCGTTCAGAAGTGGAAGTGTCCGTGCCACAGGGAATCCAAATTCAGGACCCGGACCTGTGCGCGGTATTTGCGAACAGCCTTGACAACGCGATTGAGGCCTGTGATAAGCTGCCAGAAAGGCAAAGGCATATCTCAATAAAAGCGAGAACGGACAAAGGGCTGTTTGTTTTAAAGGTGCAAAATCCTTCCACTGAAAAGCCAGTTCTCGAAGCTGGCATTCCAATCACGACAAAGAAGGACCGACATTCCCATGGCTTCGGCCTTTCCAGCATCCGGGAGATCGCCATGCGGCACGGTGGGTCTATGGAAATAACAGAAGAGGAAGGCATGTTTACGCTTCTTGTATATTTCCCGTTCTAATTCGAAAGGAAGGCCTTACAAAAGTTGTAACTACAGTCTGCCATCAGGCAAATCCTTATAATTGGTGTTAAATTCAGTTCTCAATATGATCTGCAAGTCCCGTTCCGTTACATATTTCTTGATTTAAAAGCTGCGGGCACAAGGTGCAGGATGTTTAGATAGTTGTTCGTGAAGAGTTCGGTCGCCCACAAAATTCACGGACAGGGACGGATTTTTCACGTAGGTGCCACAGAAGTAACCTGTCAACAAAATAAGGAGTGATCGCAACGGCGGAATTGATCTATTCGCGACAGAGATTCCTGCATCACTGATCTGGTTCTCACCGGCCGGATAAGCCCGACTAAGCTATGCATTATAGGTATTTATCGAATTTGAATTAAATAATATTGATTTTTTTATCAACCGGCGTATAATTAATTCAAACAACTGAATAATTTAAAATGTCTTCAGGGCAGGGTGAAATTCCCGATCGGCGGTATAGTCCGCGAGCGCGTAAGCGCAGGACTTGACATTATGTTCAAGTCAGGATTTGGTGAAACTCCAAAACCGACAGTAAAGTCTGGATAGAAGAAGATGTGTTGAAATTGTGTTTGATGCCGAAGTAGTGTTCGACAACACTTTGCTATACCATCAAAGCCGAATTTATCGCGCTGGATGGTTTTGTAGGCATTCCAATACACCTAAATTTTAACACCTGAAAGACATTTCCAATGTTTTCAGGTGTTAATTTTTTATTTTAGGGGTGTTGCGATTGTCTGACGAAACTTACATGAAACTGGCGCTGGAATACGCACAAAAAGGCTGCGGCTGGGTTAACCCAAATCCGATGGTCGGAGCAGTTGTTGTAAAAGATGGCCGTGTGATCGGCACGGGATATCATCAGCGGTACGGAGAATTGCACGCGGAACGGAACGCGCTGGCCTCCTGCACGGAACCGCCGCGGAACGCGACGCTGTATGTGACCTTGGAACCGTGCTGCCATTACGGGAAAACACCGCCGTGTACGGAGGCAATTCTGGAAAGCGGCATCCGCCGCGTCGTGGTCGGTTCGGTCGATCCGAATCCGCTGGTTGCCGGAAAAGGAATCCAGATTTTACGCCGGCACGGGATCGAAGTCTCCGAAGGCGTGTTATGTGAAGCCTGCACCGGGCTGAACGAGGTGTTCTTCCACTTTATCCAGACTAAAACGCCTTACGTTGTGATGAAGTACGCCATGACGATGGACGGGAAAATTACCACACGGTCCGGCCGATCAAAGTGGATCACGGGCGAAACCGCCCGCAGGCGCGTACAGGAAGACCGGCATCGGTATACCGGCATCATGGCGGGTGTCGGCACGATCCTCGCGGATGACCCGCTTTTGACCTGCCGCCTGCCGGGCGGCAGGAATCCTGCTCGCATTATCTGCGATTCCCGGCTGCGGACACCGCTGAACGCGCGGGTTGTGCGGACGGCGGGAGAGGCTCCCACTATTCTTGCCACCTGCTCACGGGATGAGGCCCTTGCGCATTCCTACCGGGATGCCGGATGCGAAATCCTCACGCTTCCGTCGAAGGATGGGCATGTGGATCTGCGTGAGCTCATGGCCGCGTTGGGGGAAAAGAAAATTGACAGCGTTTTGCTGGAGGGCGGCGGCGCGCTGAACTGGTCGGCACTGCAAAGCGGCATCGTCAACAAGGTACAGGCATACGTCGCTCCGAAGCTGTTCGGCGGCGCCGATGCGAAATCTCCGGTAGGAGGAATCGGCGTGGAAGACCCGAAGAAGGCGTTCCGGCTTGCCTCGCCGCAGGTGACGCAGCTGGGAGAAGATATTCTGCTGGAAAGCGAGGTGCTCCCATGTTCACAGGAATCATAGAGGAAACGGGAATCATCCGTTCCATCAAAAGAGGCGGGCGCTCCGCCGTCCTGACCATCGGCGCGTCGGCGGTTCTGGAGGGTTTGAGGCTGGGCGACAGCGTCGCGGTCAGCGGCGTGTGCCTGACGGTCGTTTCCCTGTCGGAAGATTCCTTTTCCACCGACGTGATGCACGAAACCGCCGCGCGCTCCAACCTTTTGAATAGGAACGTCGGCGGCACGGTCAACCTCGAACGCGCCATGCCGCTGAACGGACGGTTCGGCGGGCATATCGTCACGGGGCACATCGACGGAGCCGGGGGCATCAGTAAGGTGCGGAAAGATGAAAACGCAATCTGGTTCACCATCCGGACTTCCCCCGGCATTCTGCGGTATGTGATCGACAAAGGGTCCATTGCCATCGACGGCATCAGCCTGACCGTCGCGGGCGTAACAGAGAATGATTTCAGCGTATCCGTGATTCCGCACACGGCCCAAAATACCACGCTTGGGGAAAAGCGCGTCGGGGACACGGTGAATCTGGAAAACGACTGCATCGGAAAGTATGTGGAAAAGCTGCTCCGCACACCGGGAGGACAGAGCGGCATCTCAAAGGAATTCCTTGCCCGGTATGGATTTTAGGAGGGATCGGCATGTTTGCGTTCAGTACGATAGAAAAGGCGCTTGACGATTTGCGCCAGGGAAAAATCATCTTAGTAACGGATGATGAAAATCGGGAAAACGAAGGGGATCTGATCTGCGCCTCTGAATTCGCCACGACGGAAAACGTCAATTTTATGGCGGTGCACGGCAAAGGGCTGATTTGTATGCCCATGAGCATTGCGCTCTGTCAAAAGCTCCGGTTTCCGCAGATGGTTTCCGACAATACCGACAATCATGAAACGGCGTTTACGGTTTCCGTCGACCATGTAAGCACCACAACGGGCATTTCCGCCGAAGAACGGGGCATCACGGCCCGCGCCTGTGTAAGCGGCAGCGCAAAGCCCGAGGATTTCCGCCGCCCCGGCCATATGTTTCCGCTGATGGCGAAACCGAACGGGACTCTGGAACGGAGCGGGCATACGGAGGCTACCGTGGACCTGCTGAGGCTTGCGGGCCTTACGGAGTGCGGCCTGTGCTGTGAGGTCATGAGCGCAGACGGACGAATGATGCGGACACCCGGACTGATTCAGCTCGCCGGTCAATGGGGGCTGGCCTTTATCACCATCAAGGACTTGCAGGACTACCGGAAAAAGCACGATAAGCTGGTCGAGCGTATCGCCGTTGCCAAGATGCCCACCCGGTACGGAAATTTCACCGCATATGGATATGTCAACAAACTCAACGGGGAGCATCACGTCGCGCTGGTCAAGGGAGAAATCGGAGATGGGGGGAACCTGTTGTGCCGCGTCCATTCCGAATGCCTGACCGGCGATGCGTTCGGCTCCCTCCGCTGCGACTGCGGACAGCAGTTCGCGTCCGCCATGACGCAGATCGAACGGGAGGGACGCGGTATTCTGCTCTACATGCGGCAGGAAGGCCGGGGCATCGGGCTGATCAATAAGCTCCGGGCCTATGAATTGCAGGATCAGGGCATGGACACGCTGGAAGCGAACAAGGCGCTTGGCTTTGCGGGCGATTTGCGGGAATATTTCATCGGCGCACAGATTCTCCGGGATTTGGGAGCCAAAACGCTGCGGCTTTTGACCAATAATCCCGACAAGGTGTATCAGCTTGCCGATTACGGCATGGAGATTGTAGAGCGGGTCCCAATCCAAATGGACGCCACCCCCTACGACCTGTTTTATCTAAAAACAAAGCAGTCCAAGATGGGACATATTCTCAATTATTGAAGGAGTTTTTACAATGAATATTTTCGAAGGAAAACTGGTGTCCAAAGAGATCCGGATCGGCATTGTAGCCGCCCGCTTCAATGAATTTATCACCTCGAAATTACTGTCCGGCGCATTGGATGGCCTGAAGCGCCACGACGTATCGGAGGACAGCATCGATGTTGCATGGGTCCCCGGCGCGTTTGAAATTCCGCTGATCGCGTCAAAAATGGCGAAAAGCGGAAAATATGACGCGGTGATCTGCCTCGGCGCTGTGATCCGCGGAAGCACAAGCCATTACGACTATGTTTGTAACGAGGTATCCAAAGGCATTGCACAGACGGCGCTTGCCAGCGGAGTTCCGGTGATGTTCGGCGTACTTACGACGGAAAATATTGAGCAAGCCATCGAGCGCGCCGGGACCAAGGCAGGCAACAAGGGCTTTGACTGTGCGGAAGGCGCGATTGAGATGGTCAATCTGATCCATACGATAGAAAAATAGCCTTATTCCGTACTAATGTTGCCAACTGCTTAAATAAGAAAAAGATAAGCCCGCCAAATAAAAAAGCAAGGGTTCGGCGGGACATTCCTTATGTCTCATTTGATACGAATCCTCCAAGCTCGCGGGTTTGGGGGATTTTTTATGCCAATAATACCACTAGAGGAAATAGCCTCAAGAATTATGTCAAATTATGAACCGGATAAACGATTGCGGTCCGATATAAAAATCTTAGTTTAACAACGAAATTTTTGTCGGAATTTTCTCGAAGCAATACAGTAATTATTTAATTGTGATATTATGTTCTCAAGAGTAATTATTATTGTTGGGAATGATAATAGTGTTAGAAATTGCCTTATGTGATGATGATAAAGCGGAACTTGAAACCATAAGAGCTATGATTGAGAACCATTGTAAAAAAATCCATCTGCAGGTGATAATTTCTAAATTCGAAAATGGTTGCGATTTGCTAAAAAGTCCTAAAAAGTTTCACGCTATTTTTCTTGACATACAGATGGAACAGCTTGATGGTATTCAAACGGCCGTCGAGATCAGAAAAAAAGACAAGCATACGAAAATTATCTACGTGACCAACTTTTCAAATTATCAAACAGACGCTTTCACCGTAAGAGCATTTGGCTACATCGTGAAGCCGGTATCATGCAAACAAATCTGTGACCAGATCGACGATATTATAGCTTACTCATACCAGGAATCTCAAAGGGTAACCTATACCTTTAATACAAATGCCGGGATTAAAACAATAGATACAAAAGACATTTATTATTTCGAATCATACAACCATAAAACAAAAGTGCAGTGCAAAAACATTGCTTATATAATATCGGATAGTGTAATCAATATTTTCGATAAATTTAAACCCTATGGTTTTGCAATGCCGCATAAAAGTTTCGTAATCAATTTTTTACATGTTTCCAGTGTAAAAGGATATGACATTATTCTCACAAATGGAATGAAAATTCCTATTTCTCAGAAAAGGGCAGTTGAATTTAAATCGGAATTTCATTCATATTTAAAAAACAATTTTAATCTATTATTCAGAGGTTAAAACAATGTCTAATCCAATAATAGCATGGATATCTTATATTATCTCATGTACTTTCGAAGTATATGTTATATATGGCTTCATGGACGACATGTACCAAACTAAACTTCCTAAAATGAAGCGAATAATAAGCTATATCGTATTTGTGAGTCTATGGCTTTACATAAATAGTTTAAGCAATCCAATCTATAATATTTCCTATTTTGTAATCTGCGTTTTTGCAATATGGTTTTTTATTTATAAACAAAGAGAACTTAAAGAAGTCATACACATAATAATTTTAATCATTACTTTTGCCGGTTGCGATACCCTTATTTCTTCCCTATTTTCGATAATAACTGGTTACTTGCCGATTTATGAAAACCAATCGATCTTTTTTCTTCCGGATGTTGTCATGATACAAGTGATCCTGTTGGGAGCTAAAGAACTATTAGTTTATATTTTTAAACAAAGCACTTATAATTTATATTTAAGACAAACCATATTGTTTAGCATTATACCTATTTTAAATATTGCGATCATCTATATAATTGCTGTTATCGCCACATATCAATATAGTGAAGGCATCTCATATTTTATTATTACTCTACTGTCAATTTTTTCTGTCATTGTTAACTTTGCTATCATTTATCTGTTTAAAAATATCTTGAAGTCCAATCAATTGGAAAGAGACTACTCATTAATGAAGCAACAACTTGATATGCAATATAAATTTTACCAGCAATTAGAAATTGATTATAACAACTCCCAAAAAGTAACTCATGATATTAAAAATCATTTAAGTGTAATAGAAACCCTATTTAAAGCCAACCAAGTGGATGAGGGACTGGAATATTCCAAAAAATTGACAAATATAATAGAAAATCTCAGTATGAAATTTAAAAGCAATAATCAGATACTCAATATTATTATTAATGAAAAAATTAAAATATGCAACCTTAATCACATTGAATTTATCTATTCGGTCGAAAACCTTGATCTAAGTTTTATGGAAAATATAGATATAACTGCTATTTTCGCAAATCTCTTCGATAATGCAATAGAAGCCTGCAGCAGGATATCAACTGATAAAAAGCAAATTGAGCTTCGTATTTACAAATTTAATAATATGTTGATCATAAATCTTATTAACACCATCGATAATGCACCGAAAACAATCGATGGAAAATTTGTTTCAAGCAAAAAAAGTCATAGCGCAGTAGGCTTATCCAATGTTGAAGCTTCCGTTAAAAAATATGATGGAGACATTTGTATAAGCGTAGAGCCGGATAAATTCTCTGTGAGTATAATGTTTCCCCCGGCTTAGTCAAGCAAAAGCGATATTTTCCAAATCATAATATAATATGTATTTCAGTCGAAAAAGCTGTAAGTTGGACAAAACTTATTGAATTTGCTCGAGCTATCATTATAATGTAAGCAAATTTATATAAGGAGTGGTTAACTTGGACAGCAAAAAGAATAGCATCAAAACGTTCGCATTAAAGCTGGTATCCAAAGTAGCATTTTTAGAGGCGTATCAATCCGCCAATACTTCTTGTATATGCTTGTCATATCAGCCGAAACTGCCATCCGCTGCAAAAAGGCTTAGAAAATTCTAATGTTCAAAATCCTCGTCGATAAGATTGTCGATGCATTGTGTAAGAGCGGCCTTGTCACTTCGGATGATAAAGAAATTTATCAATTTGGTGTCGAGACTGCTCTTCTCAAATGTATCCACATCTCTACAATGCTCCTCATTGGCCTGAGCTGCGGATTGTTTTTAGAAACTCTTTTGTACCTTGTTTTCTATTTGACTCTTAGAATCTACGCGGGCGGATACCACGCAAAAACAAAATTCGGCTGCTATGCGATATCTTGGCTTATGATTATTTCTGTAGTACTATTAACAAAATATTTTCCATTTCAAACATATCTAATGAGTTGGACTTTCATCCCATTCTTTTTTGCTATTTTCTTTTTAGCACCGGTTTCTAATAAAAATAAGCCCTTAGATTCCTTAGAAAAGCAATACTATGGAAAAACTGTCAGAAAATTATTAGCAGTTGTTTTAGCGTTTTCTATTTTCCTATATTTCACAAAAAATACTCACATGTTATTTATCGTTTACTTAAGTATAGTCGCATTAGCAATGATGCTTATAATTGGCTTCATCCAAAACAGACATCTACAGAAGGCATCTTGATAGGTTTGAGGAGGATGCTATGTATTACAGTGAGATATCGAAGAGTACAGTAACAGAAGAAGAAGCATTAATGCAAATTGTACACCTGTGCAGCAAATGGTTTCAGTACTCCCATCCAAAAGGCGATCTTTCTAATTATTTAATGAAACATTCGGACATCTTTTTAATTGAAAGATGGCCGGATTTTAAAAAAATAGATTGATCAAATGAAAGGACCTGCGATTTATTAAAGGATCGCAGGTCCTTTCATTTGAATATCTTTTATATACTCAATCGGTCTGTTTCCTGTATGGCTTCTTTTGTCCGCCTGATTCCTGAACTGTCATAATCCGCTTGCATACCGGTCCTTTTTCATAATTATTCGTACTGTTTCCGATCCGGCTGGATTAAAGGCAGCGACAAAACGTTTCTAAATCCATGTCCGGGAGTGCTATCAATCTCAAATTGTCCATGATGAGCCTTTACAATTTTCTGGACAATCAAAAGCCCCAACCCGTGCCGCTGTTCTCCATTGCTGTCTTCACTCATCATATAGTGAGGTGTATTTTGAAGCTGTTTTAACTGATCCGGCTGAGCACCGACGCCATCATCTCCCACTGCTATTTTACAAACGTCGCCCTGCTTTTCCAAGCGTAAAAATATGGCGCACCCATTTGGATTGTGCAATTGGCTGTTTTGAATAAGATTAGAAACGGCGCGCACCAAAAGTCCCGCATCTGCCCGTATGATGAGATCATCCGCCTGCTTATCCATATCCCAGTGTATGGGATAGTTTTTATCTACGCTGGAGTTTAAAAAATCGACTGCGGCTTGTCGAAGCACTGTTACCGCCCTGATCGCTTGCATATGAATGGGTTGCATATCATATTCCAGTTTTGAAATCAGATTTAAGTCGCTGATGAGATTCCTAATACGTATGCTTTGCATCCGAATGATGGATGCTTTGGTGCGGTTTTCCGTACTCAGCGCATCGTCCTGCTCTAATTGCTCCGAATATCCCATTACCAGTGAAAGAGGTGTGCGAATATCGTGCGACACACCGGCGATCCAATTGGTACGCGCCTGATCCTTCCGCTTGATTTGTGCATTCTTCTCTTGCAGGGCGCAGGAGGTTTCATTAATACTTTTGGAAACAGGTCCCAATGTCCCCGATTCTTTTAATTGTACCGGTTTCCCCTCTGAGAGGGCTTGGACTCCTTCCACAAGAGGATCGATGAAAAATATGGTTTTGCGGCTGACCCAAAAATAAATGACTCCGATCAATAAAAGATCAAGCAAAAGTATTGTGACGGCAAAGCCTGGAATGATACGAATCGCATTCACGGGAATGGCACGTAAGTTGTTGGAATAGGTCCCTCTTGGATATCCCTCCACTAAGAGATCATCGTGGTATTTCGTGCAGAAAACCGGATAGCCATTCAAATACCCCTGCGTAAACTGCGCAGCGTCTGCTATCGTATAAGAGGTTTCAACATCGGACGGTAATGCATAGCCCCACAAGACCTTTCCTGAGATATGATCCACAAGCATAGCCCATGCATGACACTGCTTAAGGTTGTTTTCAAATGAGGTGGAGAGTTTATAAGAATTTTCTTCTTCTTTCAGATTTTGAGAGGTCTGACTCAACACGGTGGAGGGGCTGATCGGCACTGTATCAGAACGTATGATCCCATAGAATACGATAACGTATAACAGAATATCTAAAATCAGAATCAGAAAGGCGGAAAGTAGCAAACCTAATATCGTTCGTTTCAGTAGATGCCGGATATTTTTCATCGTTATTCTCATCTGCCCTTCAGCATCAGCTTGTATCCCAATCCTTTTACTGTGATCAGAGAAACGGGCTTTGAAGGATCGGATTCTATTTTCTCTCGGATTCTACGGATGTGTCCCATCAACGTATTTTCGTAACCGTAATAGGCATCTCCCCATACGGATTGAAGGATCGAATCGATTGTAACAATTTTCCCCGCATTTGAAAAAAGGGCGGATAATATATCGTGTTCTTTCGCGGTCAGTGGAATCGTAGTCCCATTTTTATAAACCTCGGCTTTTTCAAGATCAACCGTGCAGGCCTCCAGTGACAGCTCGACTGCGTTTTCTTTGTAGGTCCGGCGCAGCACCGCATAGATGCGAAACAGCAATTCTTTTGATAAAAACGGCTTAATGATATAATCGTCGGCACCTAAACCGAACCCACGAAAGCGATCTTCTGCGTCCCCGCGGGCAGTGAGAAACAGGACGGGGATATCGGAAGCCGCACGAATATCCTGCATCAAATGAAAACCGTCCCCGTCGGGCAGCATGACATCCAAAATTGCGAGAGCCGGCCTCTCCCGCTCCAGGGCCGATTTGGCGCTTGCGACCGTGGAAGCGGTCACGATGGAGTGGTATCCGTCCGCTTCCAGAACTGAAACAATCAATTTTAAAAGCTTCGGTTCGTCATCGACGATCAGAAGCTTTTTATTTTTTATGTTGCTTTCCATTCCACGTACCTCCGCAGAAGAGCTTAATCAAAGTATACCATATGGCTTCCGCAATGCAAAACCGTCACGAAAAAGTAAGGTAAATATAAGATTGGCCGCAGGATGGCATAAGGTTCGGGTGATAAACTGTGGGCATTACAAATAAGGAGCACAGAAAATGAATATCATCGAAACGCACAATCTTTCTAAAACATTCAGAGGATTTCAAGCCGTAAGCGGGCTGAATCTGCATGTTGCCAAGGGAAAAATCTACGGCTTTTTAGGCCCCAATGGTGCCGGAAAATCAACCACGATGAAAATGTTTCTCGGGCTGACAGACCCGACCGGTGGCAAATTTACCATTGACGGAAAACGCTATCCGCAGGACCGGGTGAAAATTCTGAGCGAAATCGGTTCGCTCATTGAAGCTCCCTCTTTCTATTCCAATCTTACTGGAGAAGAAAATCTTGACATTGTCCGCCGCATTCTCGGGCTTCCGGCCGAAAGCGTTCAGGGTGCATTGGAGCTGGTCGGCCTTTCCGAGTTCGGAAAGCGGCTTGCAAAAAAGTATTCCCTTGGAATGAAGCAGCGTCTCGGGCTTGCCTCGGCCTTAATCGGAAACCCGCCGATTCTGATTCTGGATGAGCCTACCAACGGCCTTGATCCGGTTGGAATCCACGAAATCCGAACTCTGATTCGTTCTCTTCCAGAAAAGATCGGCTGCACCATTCTGATTTCATCCCACCTGCTGTCGGAGATAGAACTGATGGCGGATGATGTCGGCATTTTGAATCATGGGCATCTTCTTTTTGAAGGGAGCATGGATGACCTCCGGGAGCAGGCAAAGCAAGACAACTTCGATACCTCAAATTTAGAAGAAATGTTCCTTGCTATGGTGGAGCAGGATAACGCAAAAAGGCAGGGAAGAAAACATGCCTGATTCCTGTTTTTTCATTGAATGGCGCAAACTGAAAAGAACTCATTTAGCCTTTATTATGCTGCTGTCCGGTATTTTAGGCGGGCTATACGCTTATGCATTTTTTGCTACACAGGGGAAAAAAATTCTCCGTCTACCTGTCGACCCAATTGACGGGCTGCTGACACAAACCTATGGCATGATCGCTTTGCTGAACGTTTTATCCATTACTGTGGCAGCCTCGCTTCTCTTTTACATTGAATACAACTCATTTGGAATCAAGCGGATGATGACGTTGCCGATCAGCGCGCAGAAATTGTTTTGCAATAAGGCACTGATTCTTCTGCTTCTTTTCCTCGCCGCTTTGCTATTTGAATTTTTGGGGCTTGCCGTGTCCGGAATTCTATTTCTGCCGCAGAAATGGGAAAGTATCGGGTCAATTGCGACATTTTCCTGCTATGTGTTTTTACTGTCGGTTCCTTCCATGCTTTTTATGCTTTTTATGTCGGCCCTAAGCAAAAACATTTGGGTGACGGTCGGAATAGGCGTGGCGGGTTTGTTCAGTGGTTTGGGATATGGTGCGGCCGGAAACGGAAATCCCGCTTTTTTGATCGATCCGTTTGCTTTGTTGTTCTATCCGGCGACGGTTACGAAAAGCACGCCCAATAGTGCTGTAATTGCACTTGCCGTGGCTGATGTGGTCATATTGCTTGCCATTATACAAAATGTTTTGAAAAGGAAGGAGTGGGACCAATGAGTTTGCTTTCCGGGGTACGGCTTGAATTTAAAAAAATCAAACGTTCGATGATTCTTCCGCTTCTGGCGGTTCCTTCTATTCTCGTGATTATAACGGGAATGGCTTCCATCGGTAAATATCTCTCTAGTCAACCTAAAAACGCATGGGAAATGATGTTTGTCCAAAGTTCCCTGATGTTTGCCTATTACCTGATGCCCCTTAGCTTGATTATCATTTGCGTCATGATGCTTCAGACAGAATATGCTCACCGCTCCATCATCAAAGTTTTGACTCTCCCGATCCGGCAGGAAAAAATAGCGTTGGCAAAGCTGATTACCATTGTGTTGCTGACTGCTGTCGAATTAATCCTTTATTTTCTGCTGTTTATCGCAGCGGGAAGTATCACAACGATGGTATCAGGTGTTTCGGTAGTCACACCAATACCTTATCTCTTAAAATGGTGCGTACTCCTGTTTGTGTCGGCTTTGCCGATGGTGACAATTTTTTGGGCCATTACGGTTTTGACACATCGTCCAATCGCGGCGATTGCGATCGAATTTGTATTCGTTCTGCCGGGAATTTTAGTATCCAATCTGCCCATTTGGTGGGCCTATCCGTTTAATTATCCCGGATACCTTATATCCTCAGAACTGAGCCACCTTTCCGGTTCGTCCCAAACGGCCAATCTTCCACAGTTTTGGATTGCCGCCGTTGTTCTGACAACTGTATCCGCAGCGTTGTCAATCCAAAGGTTTGCTAAGGGTGAAATTGAATAACAAGAAGGTGTTATTACAGGAATAAAAAAGGATTATTTCCGCTCATATTAAGCCTTTTGCCTATTCACACTCCCATACAGAGAATTATTTATCCCTTAGCGACAGCAAATATTGTCAGTCTGTTAGCCGCAATGATTATCTCTGTTATACAACTTGTCAAGCACAAGAGCGGAATACTTACAAAAATCGCAGAAAAAGAATAAAGGAATGGCCCGGTGTTTCCCATAGCGGAAACGGCGGGCCATTATGCTCATAACCGGAGATTAAAACTCATATACACTATTTCAGATTGCATCCCAGTTTTTCGGCTTTTCCAATGCACCCGTTTTCAGAATATCACTTTTATTTTCAACGGATGGAATTAGCAGATCTCCAAGGTCGGTCCATTTCTGATATGACGTGATGAACTCATACGTTTTGACTAAACCGTCAAACTCAGATTTTGGGTCTGTTCAGCACGAGCCAGTAAGATACCTTCTTTCATGTTGCTTGTCAGACGCAATAAAATCACAACTAAACTAATTTCTCCTGAACAAAAGGCCATTATTGCGGGAGCGTTTTGCCCCGACCCCAGTCGGTGCTTGACGTTAAGTCTCAGCCCGGGCTGCAATTTAACACTCTCTTTCCAGTGGCTCTTCTGTATTAAACGGAGATGGCCGCGGGGAGATAACCGGTAGCAATGAGATAGTCATTTATGTATTCCTTGATTGCGCTTTTGATGATGGATTCGGCATCCGGCTTTAATTTCCCCTTCCGGATTTGCCGATATTGTATGGGCAGATATTGCTCAATGACATTGAGCGGGATTTCCGCGTGGTTCACATTTTGGATCAGCGTGTTCAGGGAATCCTGCACCTCCGGATCGGGCAGATAATAGCGCGCGCGGTCGGAGAAGCTGTATTTCCGCTTGATCGCCTTCTGCGTCTCGGTGCCGTGGTAATGTTTTTTCCAGTTGCCCGGGTTGGTAAGCATCGCGCGCTCCAGCGTTTCCCTGAATTCGGACAGAACGATGCCGGAATTGTGCAGCACAGTTTTTTCCACATCCTCCAGCGCGAAGATCGCCTCGCGCAGCGCGAACGTGAAGGCGGGACCGACCTTCAGGATGGCGATGCCGTCCTCCACCATTTCTTTCAGTTTTTCCTTCGTCTGATAGTCGGTCGAGTGTCCCTCGAACACGACGCCTCCGTAGTCCTTCAGAGAATCGGTCAGTTCTTTGGCGGCTGCCCGATCATATTCGATGACGGAATCGTCGGCGAATTCCACGCCGGGCTGGACCACGACGCCGACCACGCGGGAAAATGCTTCTTCCAGCCCCTTCGCGGCGAAGGCTTTGCGGAACGCTTCAAAGGTCGACCTGAATTCCGCGGGCTTTGTCACCGCGACCGAGCTCTCGTTTTCCTGCGCACCGCCGGGGATGGGAACCTCGCTGCCGATGATATAGACCGGCTTGGGGGCCTCCGGGTTGCTCCGCTGATATTCGGCATATGCATCCTCCGCCACCCGGCAGAGTTCGGCCGCCCTGCGGGAGATCGTTTCCTCGGAAAGGCGGGTGTTCCGGTTGTCGTCCGCCACGCGCATGCTGGTGTCGATGTGGATCTTGGTGAAGCCGGCAGCCGCGTAGTCATGCAGCAGCACGCGGGATTTCTCCATTGCCTCCGCTTCGTTTTCATCCTGCCAGGTCAGCGGGCCGAGATGGTCGCCGCCCAGAATCAGCTTCTCTTTCGGGAACCCGACTTTTTGCGCGATCCCATTCACAAACCTGACAAAATCAGCCGGGCGCATGCCGGTATAGCCTCCGAACTGATTGACCTGGTTCGCCGTAGACTCGATCAGGACCGGGCTGTTGGTCGCCAAGCCGCTTTCCATTGCCGCTTCCAGCACATAAGCATTCGCGCTGCAGCAGGAATAGATACCGCCCCTGCCGGTTTCCTTCCGTTCTTCTATCATATAGAGCATCGGGTTTTTCATCTTTTGGTACCTCCATTCAAAAATAAAACGGGGTCAGTCCTCGTTGATGAGCATGATTTTCCCGTTGACCTCCCCGGTTATTTCGAAGAGCGGTTGATCAATTCGAATCCGCTTGTGTAAAACAGCCCGCTTTCATTTCGCTTTTCTCTCCTTTGCAATACTCAGGCTTTTCCGTCGCAGCCGCAGACCTTCATGCGTTCCATGACCTGTCGCTTGACCGCCTCGCGGGCTTTGGCACCGTATCGCTTCGGGTCGAACACGCCAGGATCCTGTTTTAAGTAGTCCTTCACAGCGTCGCTGAACACGACGCGCAACTCCGTCGCGAAGTTGACCTTGCAGATGCCGCAGCTGACGCAGTTGCGGATTGCCTCGTCCGTCAGGCCTGAGGCGCCGTGCAAAACCATGGGGACGGTAAGGACCTTGCGCAGGGTGGAAATAAGCTCGACATTCAGAACGGGCTTCGTCTTGTAGACGCCGTGCGCCGTGCCGACACCGACGGCCAGTGAGAAAACGCCGGTTTCCGCGACGAAACGGACGGCTTCGTCCGGGTCGGTATAGCCGGTGCCGGAGCTTTCCGTGTCGTCCTCCTTGCCGCCGACCTTTCCGAGTTCGCCTTCCACGGGAATTCCGCAGGGTGCACAGGCGGAAACCACGGCCTTCGTGATGGCAATGTTTTTGTCGAGAACCTCTTTGGAACCGTCGATCATGATGGACGTATACCCCGCCCGCAGGGCCTGAACGGCGAGGTCGTAGCTGTTCCCGTGGTCAAGGTGCATTGCGACGGGAACGGAGGCATTCTTCGCCGCGGCGCTCACGTTTGCGCAATACAGGTCGAGACCGGCATATTTGATTGTGCCGGGTGTGGTCTGGATCATGACCGGAGCGTGCAGCTCTTCGGCGGCCGCAATGATCGCCTGCACCATTTCCATGTTTTCGGCATTGAAGGCACCGACGGCATAGCCGCCCCTCTGCGCGTCAAGAAGCATTTGTTTCGATGTTGTCAGTGGCATAAGTCATTTCCTCGTATAATAAGATTCGCAGACAGTTTTAAGTGTGTCTGCTTAGTACATGGACTTTCTTTTCAACCAAGCTGAGGATCTCTGCGGCTGAGACGCAATCGCAGGCACGGTGCGCCAAAACTTGTGCTTCGCTGTGGATGCTGCTGCGGATTACGGCGGGGTGGAACGACATGCAGAAGCATGATTTTTTTGTTGCCACGGTCTACCGCAAACGAATACTGCGTGAGATCATGCGTACCGATGCTGTGCTTCGCTGTGCGGATCATCCGAATGGTCTTCACCGAAAAGCCCAGCCGGGCCCGGCGTTCCCCGTTGCTCCGCATTTTTATCAGTCTACCTTGGTCAGAATCTTCATGCTCTTTTCCGAGTTTGCCTTAATATATTTGAACGCATCGAAATACTCGTCGAACGGGAATACCCTCGTAATCAGCGGCCTTGTGTTCATCCTGCCCGTGCCTAGGTATTCGGTGACGTCATCCCAGTCCTTTTCGACGTACATCAGTGAGCCCATCAGGCGCAACTCGCGGTCCTGTACGAACGACATGTTGATCTCCGGGGTCTTGCCGAAAACGCCCACGACCACAATGTCGTTGCCTTTCTTGGAAAGGCTGATTGCCTGGTTGACGGTGGCGCCGATTCCGACACACTCAACAAACAAATCGGCGCCTTCTCCCCTGAAATACCCGCGGATCGCCTCGCCCAAGTCCTCTTTGCCAGAGTTGACGGCAAACGGAATGCCGCATTCCTTTGCGACGCCCAGCCTATAGTCGGACAGGTCCGAAATAAGCACGGATTTCGCTCCCTCCGCCATGGCCGATTGCGCCGCGAGGTTTCCGATGGTGCCGGCACCCAGAACGACGACATTCTTTCCGGCTACGCTCCCGGCGCGGCGGACCGCGTGCAGGCCGACCGCCGCGGGCTCGACTGTCGCGGCCAGGTCCAGCGGCAGCTTGCCGTTGACGACTTTCACCAGCTCTGCGCCGACCGCATAATATTCGCAGGCCGCGCCGGGTGTCTGGCAGCCGAGCACTTTCAGTGTGTCACAGATATTGTAGCGGCCTTCGCGGCAGGGCTCGCATTCTTTGCAGAACACCTGCGGCATTGCCGTGACTTTGTCCCCCACGGCAATGCCCTTTACCCCGCTGCCAATTTTCACGACCGTGCCGGAGAATTCGTGGCCCATGACGATGGGACAGGAAATAAACGGATGCTGCCCAAAATATGCGTGGATATCTGACCCACAGATTCCGACATAGCTTATTTTAATCAGCACTTCGTCATCCTTCGGTTCCGGCACTGCAATTTCCGACATTATGATTTTTTCAGGTTCAACCAATGTTGCAATTTTCGTAAATGCCATCTCCTTTATCCATAAAGTTTAAACTTTTTAATGATTTTGGCGCCGTAAGTGCCATATTCTAACCCGGATTACGGCGCCCAAGGCGGTAAAACTGTCAGTTTTTCATTTAATGAGGCCGATGGACTGATAATATTGATAGAATTTATCCATGTTGTCCTTTGTGATAAGAACCGGGTCGGTATTGACTTTTTCAAATTTCTCTTCGCCTTTGAAGACCTTATCGATGATTTCCATGCCTTGGCTGGCCTGCGTATATGCGCTCTGCTGGACCGTAGCGGTCAGGCCGCCCTGCTTCATTGAGATGATGGAGTCCGCAAGTCCGTCTACGCCGAAGAAGAACATTTCCTTATCGCGGCCCGCGTCCTTCGCGGCTTCCAGGGCACCGAGCGCCATGCCGTCGTTCATGGAGATGACTGCGTCGATATCCTTATAGGTTTGGAGCCAGTCTTCCATCTTCTCCATGCCCTTCGATTTGTCCCAGTCGCAGATCTGTTCGCCCAGGATTTTGATATCTTTGCGCTTGCTGAAAAGAACGTTCTCGTAGCCTTTACGGCGGCCGATGGAGTGGGAATTGCCGGAAGGTCCAAGCAGCACGACCACATTGTATGTGGACTTTTTGCCGGCCGGCAGCATATCGTTTGCCACCTTTGCGATCATTTCGCCGTAGGCGACGGGGTCACAGTTGACGTTCGATGCTTCTTTGACACCTCCGTCGCTCTGATTAATCATCATGACAGGCGTACCGTTGTCGATGATATCCTTGACCGTGTCCGCTTCCGCGTCAGGATCCTGGGGGTGAAGAATGATGTAGTCATAGCCCTTCGTCACGCAGGTTTCCATGATCTGCAGCTGAGTGCCAGTACTTGCCTTGCCGTCAAAGTAGTCGATGGTTATGTTGGGGTACTTGCTGTTCAACGTCTTCAGAGAAGACGACAGCCAGGAAGCGTAGGTCAGGGACATGTCCGTCGCAATGAATGCGACCTTTTTCTGTCCGTAGCTTGCCGAACCTGTACTTCCGGCCGCAGCGGAAGCAGATTCACCCGCGCTGGACGTGCTTTGGCTCGTGCTGCCAGACTCCGCCGAGGAGCAGCCGCCGAACGGAAATGCTACCATGCAAACCAGTAACAGCGCAGAAATCAACTTTTTAGCCTTTTCCATCAAAATATCCTCCTTCGAAAAATACGCAAACGCCTTTTCAGCGTCGGCTACATAGAAAGTTAGGGAGTGCTTGACTTAGGAATCCTTTCTGGCCATGATCTTTGCCGCCGTCTTTTTGTTTTTGGTTGCAATGTCGAACACAACCGCCAGAATAATAAGAATGCCTTTCAATACCTTTTGAATGTAAGAGTTGACGCCCATGAGGTTCATGATGTTGTTTAGAACTCCGATGATGCCGGAGCCGATCATGGTGCCGGTCATGGTGCCAATGCCCCCGGTAAAGCTCGTACCGCCGAGGACGGTGGCCATGATGGCATCTGTTTCATAGCCCAGGCCTTCCGAAGGAATCCCCGCGTTCAGCCGGCCCATCATGACGACGCCTGCAAAAGCAGCCAAGGTGCCGGAGATGATGAAGGCGGTCCATTTCGTCTTCTTAACGTCAATACCGGAAGCTCTGGCCGCCTGGGCATTGCCGCCGATCGCATAGCAGTACCGGCCGAATTTCGTGTATTTCATCAAGATGTGCATGATGATGAAGATGACCAGCATGAAAAAGATAATGATCGGGAGGAAACCAAAGACATACGCTTTGCCAAAAATTTTGAACTCCTTAGTTTCTGCGTCTCGTCATATGGAATCTCCAGCAGCGACGCAAGAAGCAGGTTGACCTGCGCCAACTCCACCGCAATTTTGTAGGAAAGCTTTGACAGATGCTCCTCCAGATCCTTCATTTCGCTGCGCTCAATCTTTCCATAGAGTTCCGCCAGTTCACCGGAAAACTGCCGCAAAATATCCCGGCTTACAAATTCCCGGATAGAGGCATCAATGAGCTCTGAACGGTTCTGGAAGCCGAGCCGCTCCCGGTTCTCGTCCGCAAGTCGCAGGGTTTCAACTGGCAGAGATACCGTGATTTTCTCAATTCTCTGATTCATCCGCATCCTCCTCCGGGTTAAGTCCTTCATGTTGATACGAATAGATATTGTCAAAGCGGATGTTGCCGATTGTACATTTGACATCCTTTACACACTTTTTGCGAAGCTTTTTCAGCCCTTCATCGTCCAGGTTAAACTGGCACGCGGTTATATGGGAGACCATGGCGAGCTCCACACACATCCGGAACAGCTGACGGCAGATACGGGCTTCCAATTTTGCAAACTGATCCTCCAGAAACGTAAGGGTGGTTTTGTGGATGTACTCCGTACTGTTTTTCGTTTGAAGGAAGCCGAGGTAAAATTTGACCGCCCGGCAGACGAAATCGCTCCGGCTCGAGCATTCATACAGCGGAAACACAGCATCGATCTGCTTAACCATATCGGGCGGCATCCAGATCCCGGTCTTTTCTTTCTTATCATTGCTCACTGCTATAAGCTCCTTTCACCTCTAAAATTCGCTGGGGACTTCCTGACAAATGCCCAATCTTCGGCAATAGTCTGACATCCGGACGGCTTCGTCGGGGCCGTGCTTCGGATTGTTTCTTTCTCCAACCAAGGCGCGTAAAATCCCGCAAACCCGCGTCCCGACCCGCGTTGCGGGACGGTGTGAACCTCGCGGACGCCGCAAGCGGCGCCGCGATTTAACCTGCACCGTTTTCGACCCAATGGTTTACTCCTGAGAAATGATATTCTGATCTGTTTTACCGAGCAGTTAAATTTCTGTACTTCATTGACACATACCTCCCGATTTTGCATCAAAAAATTTCTTTACTATAAAAGCAATTGAAATCGGGTACTGAACGGATTTTTTTGTAAAAGCTGAAAAATTTCATATGCATGCACAGTTTAGGAATCTATCAATTGTTGAATATGACTGCAAGCGGTTGGTATAAATCCCTCCAAAATATCAGTGACAACGAATTTGTTTTGTGATAAGATAATAATAATACAAATCTATATATTATCTTTTGGGAGGGTAATAAGGGATGGAAAAGGAATACGGAGAACTCTGCGGCACCTCTCCGTATAATTCTATTCAGATTCATCCGGAACAAGGAGAATATCTGCTCGAGGCCAGGGATTCAGGCGGTGTCGAATATGATCCTTTTTCTGTTATGGATGAAATCCTATATGAATTACTTTGTATTGGTTATCTCTCTCGCCGGGGAAAAGAAATCAGCGATGAAGTGCAGAGGTTTTGTTTTCAATATGGTTTGCTCGGCTTTGAAGAGTCGGAAATACAAAAACGATATGAAGACAATAGCGTCAAATTGTATTCAGGTAGTGTGTTGAACGCAAAAGCGCTTACGGAACAGCAGCAGGAACAGACGTTCCGCCCATTTCAGAGAGAACTGTATTTACAGAGGCGACGGAAAAAGCGAAGCAGGAAAGGTGAACAACGGAATGATTCTCCAGGGGAACCGATTCTTTATGAGTTGAACTATGAACACTGTGAAGCAGTGACCTGGTATGGACGATATGGTCAGCAGTTACTGGAGCGGTTGGAGCGGTTCTCGCGTGGCGAGCCATATCCCCTGACACTTGGGAATGTTCGGATGCGATATCAGATTGAGAACGGCCAGGCCAAACGACGCTGGGCGTTTGATTCTCTGAAGAGCGCCTGTGAGATCGGCTTTGCAGAAATGCTATTGGAAGCTGTTCCGGCAATCCGCCTTTGCAAGCGATGCGGCAAGCCGTTGCTGACTCACCGAACACGCGCGGCGTATTGCTCCGCCTCCTGTCGCAACGTGGAAAATGTTAAACAGTCCCGGTGTAGAAGACGGCTTGCTGAAACAGCGGGAGAAAAATAAGCGCACAAAGATAGTTATACATTTGGATGAATCCAGAAAAATTTATGATATCATGGTATACTTTTCCTTTAGAGGTGAGCCAAGTTGGTGCATTCCTTCTTGCTTTTTCTCCTGTTAAATAAAAACTGCACCAACTTGGTGCAGTTAGCAAAGGGCCGACGCTTCTTTACCAAAGCGTCGGCCCTTTGCTAACTCTCAATTTGAACAATCTGTTCATATAGGGCGATAAATTTTTTCTCAATGGCTCGGTTTTCATGGTAGTGACCGAAAATCCAATATTTAAACTCACAGCGGTTTTTCACGGTCTCAAAGAAGTCGGTGAGACGATCAGACTGGTACTCCCCTCCCCCGAGAATATTCGCAATGCTGGTAGGACAGCAATGGGTGACCATGTAATCCAATCTCCAGCCGCAGCGTTCCAGATTGGCAAGTGCAGTCTCATATTCCTTATCAGAGGGGAGTTCTTCCTCCCACCATGAGATATGGTTGATCCGGTAAAATCTGTCCTGTACCTGCATAATTTTCAGTCGCTTGAGAAAATCCGGCGCATCCGGCTCAAGAATTCCGTCGCTGATGTCATGAGAAGAGGCTCCTCCCATTGCAAAAAAGCGCTTTCCTTCGATCTCATAGACCTGTCCGCGCATCAAATGAATCACAGATCTCCGAATGAACTGAACCTCGCCGCCATGCCATTCGACAACCGGATACCGCGCCAGTAAATCGTAGTTTTCATGATTGCCATCCACAAACAGCGTGGTAAACGATTTTTCCTCCAGCCATTTCAGCCAGTAACGCTCCTGCTTGTTCTCCGCCCAGATGCCGAAATCGCCGCACACAATGACAAAATCGTCCTTAGTCATACGCTTCTGTTCAGGGAAAATGTCCGCACTGAAGCGGATAAAATCGCCGTGTGTGTCGCCGGTTATAAAAATCATACCGTCACCTTGCCTCTGATTTTATAGGATATCATAAAAACCAGAGCCATGCCCTGAATAGCATTGCCGGACACTAACCGCTGAATCGCAAACTGCATAGATGCTATCGCTGGGAGCACCAAATTCATTTATCATCTTTTTCTGTCGTGCCCGCCTGGGGCAATTCGACAAGCTTTATCTCCGGTTCCGGATCTGATATGTACACTTCTTCGACTTCCCGCTGAGCGGAAATCAGCATGTCGATTGCATTCTCCGTTGCACAAAACAACTTTTGGTACATATCTTTGTAATCAGGCAAGGCTATCACCTCAGAAAGCATTATAACCTATTTCAGGTTGAAAATCAATAACCTAATTCAGGTTATGGGATACTAATGCCGAGGTGATTTACGTGTACCAAAGACTTCGAGACCTGCGCGAGGACGCAGATTTGAATCAAATCCAGCTCGCGCGCCTTTTGGAAATGTCTCAGACTGGCTATTCCAAATATGAAACCGGCGAAAACGACATACCAACGCAGGTTCTTATCAAGCTTGCACGGCTTTATAAGACCAGTGTAGATTATATTCTTGGCCTCACAAACAATAGAACGCCTTACAAATAAGTGGTATGGGTCGGATATGATCCGTCTTACCCAGAGCTTCACATAGAGCAAGTTATCTTGGTGCTGCAATTCTGACGATGCTTTTTTACATAAGTTGTCAGGCAATGCAAAGTCTCATCAATCATGATTGGCTTGTCTCCGCCGTTGAGAATCAGCATCATCTATCAATCCCGCATTCGGATCACATAGTAAACGACATACCCGATGTGGACTAACCGTAGCGGCTGTTGCATGTTTTATCGTTCTGTCTTTAGAGTTGCTTATATGGATATGTCAGGGCACGGTTTTGGAAAGACAAAATATCTTTATTTAGAATTTTTCCATCTTTTATATCGGTTGCATCTTCTAATACTTTATTATTTGATTCCTCAACAATATACGGCAAATAAGGCAGGATTCCGTTTGATATTTCCCAGGATGCGCTGTTCCATAAAAGAGATGGGGTATGATCGACCGCATAATATTTGATATTCCCAATTTTAAAAATCGGATCGGAAAAGCTTGTCGGACGCGCAAAGCTGAACCCCATTCCCAATGAACAGCTTATATCAATGATCAGGCATGTCTTTTTAAATTTTTGAATATCGTTTTTCCCAACGTAAATATCCGGATGATTAGGATTCTGCAGGACGCCGTTTACAATGACGTCCTTATCTACCAGCTCATCAGCAAAAGGCGTTTTATCTCCGTCATAACCTATGACTTCGATTCGTCCTGCCCCGTTTTTAGTTATTTGCCGATACTGGATTCCCGGTATTTTATCGACGGTCAAATAGGACGGCCGGCGGGTGTACACCGTGATATCGCTGAATCCATGCCCCTGTAAAGCATAGAGAGCGCCCCTGCTGGCAGAACCCATGCTGATAACGGCTACCTTTCGCTTCGGCCCATAGCCGCCGTCTATTCCCGTCAGTTGAAGGGCGTGCTGAACGCCGCAGTATCCGGCCATCTCATTGTTTCTATAAAATATATGGGTTAGATCGCGTTCTCCCTGATGATACATATTTTCCCACGCTATGAGTGTCAGCTTTTTATCTATGGCATACTGAGTGATGATACTCTGTTGGACACTGTGCAGCCATCCCCACACGAGGGAATCCTCCTGCATCTCTTCAAAATCTTCCGGAACAGGTTTTGTAATTAATATTGCCTGACAAACATGAAAAAGCTTTTCGCGTTCTATCAAACGGTTTCCGGTCAGCAGAGATATTCTCTCATCGTCCATACCGAACGGAACGCCATATCCCATTTCAAAGAATAAATGCTTCCTTGTTTCCACCGGGATCCAACTAATTTGATCCGGGTGGATGGGAACCCTTTTTTCATGCTCTTTCTTTGAAGTGCCGATTACTGCAATATCCATATTTACGTCCTCACAGTCATACTTTTTAATATATTATCATTATCCCCAAAAACAAAGGATTCATGGCGGTGTGAAGAGGATTATTATCGGTGCAAAACTTTGAAAGAGCCCTGCGAAATATTCAAAAAAGAAGCCCACAATAGCATTGGCTTCTTTTTGACGTATGTACCTGATATCCGCTGCCGAACGGATGGCAAGAAAGCCGGATGGGAAAATCATTTGGAATGCGTTTTCATTGCCAGATAAGCGATCCAAAAGGATACGACACTTTCGGCTCCCTGGTTCAGGTTCAATCCGTCCGGTTCCACTCCATCGTAACAGCCGCCTGTTTCCCGATCAAGCAGGCACAGCTTTTCCGAATTGTTGCCGCGGTACCAGGAAAAGCATGTTTCAGCCCTGCCGAGAAATTTTTTATCCCTGGAGACCGCATAGGCCTCAAGGAACGCAAGCGTCATTTCGCAGGCTTCTACGGGCTGTTCGTCAAACCCTGCCGGCTCCTCACCTTTTTGAAGCCAGCCATTGCAGCCGATCGGTTTAAAATAATCCTTCGTGAACGTCACGCTTTGCAGAAAATCCAGACTTTGAAATCCGATTTCCCGAAATCGTTTTTCCTTTGTAATTCGATAAGCGACAAACATTGCCCACGGCAGCGTTGCATTGCAGTAGGTCATGCTGTCTTCAAACCAGTGCCAGTCGTTATTGTTATGAAGATCATACTGTTTGGCGAGGGAAACTGCCAAATTAGAAACAGAATCATCGTAGCCTTCTCCGCCGCCAAGACATCCCAGCCCGATGACCGCGTAGGCCTTTGCTCTGGGGGAAATGAGTTTCAGGCAATTGGGCAGGGCCTGCTCAATTACTTTCTCAAGGGTGCTTTTCACGTTTTGCGGAGTGGCGGAATTGTCAAATGCGTAGCACAAAGCCCACAGGCAGCGCCCAAAACAGTCCTCGGAACCTTCTTCTTCCAGAAATTCACGGTTGTAACCCATGAAATTCCGGAAGGTTCCGCCCGCGTTCTGAGCATGGCACAGGAAAGCAGCATACCTGTAGATTAATTTTTCAAATTTTTTTCCGCCGTATCGATCATACAGGCCCACGGCCATGATCAGCGCTCTGGCATTGTCGTCGGACGTATATCCCTCTGAGAGATTGGGAACGCCGTAGGTGGAGTGCTGCAGCATCCCGGTGTCGTCGGTCATATGGAAAATATGATCTGTCTTGATTGCAGTCAAACGATCGCTTCTATTCATGCGGTGACCGCCAAGCTGTCATGTTGCTGCAGGACGTCGGCAAACAGGTTTTTATATTGCTGCGCCACATGCCCCCACAGCATCGTCTTGCCGGTTTCCAATGTCTTCTGTTCCATCCGTCTCTTTTCCTCCGGATGGCCGATCACATATCCGATGCAGCTTGCAATCGATTCCGGGTCCCTGAATTTTGCAAGCAGCCCCCTCCCCTCCGACAGCATTTCATTTGCGTAGCTGTAGGGCGTTGAAACAATGACGCGGCCGCACCCGACGGCGTAGGCCAGCGTCCCACTCACCGCCTGATCTTTGTCGAGATAGGGGGTCAGATAAAGATCGGAGAACTTCAGATAGCGGATGATCTCCTCTTTTGAGAGATACTTGTTTACAAACCGGACATTGTCTGCGATGCCAAGCTTTTCTACCAGCGCCTCCAGGGATTTCCGATAATTCTCCCCGGACGTCTTTTTGACCGCGGGATGGGTCTGCCCCAGGATGAGATAGAGTACGTTCGGATCGTCCTTTGCCACCTTTGCGATGGCCTCCACCCCGTATTCCAGACCTTTTCCCGGTCCTAGAAGCCCGAACGTGCTGATTACAAACCGCTTTTCCAGTTTGTTCTCCGTTTTCAGATTTTCTCTGGATTTCATCGGCATATCGGGTACGCCGTGGTTGATGACTGCTATTTTGGATGGCTCAATGCCGTAAGCATCCTTTAAAATGTCCACCGTGTTATGCGCCATGGTAATGACTCTTTCTCCCTTTTCTCCAAGGGCATGCAGGATATGCCGCTGTTCCGTGTTCGGCAGCGGGAGCACGGTATGCAGCGTCGTCACAAATGGAATTTTCAGGGCATTGACCAAGTCGAGCAAATATTCGCCCCATTTGCCGCCATAGATACCGTACTCGTGCTCGATCACTAAAAGCTCAATCCCCGAATGATTCAGCCTTTCCGCCATTTTTCTATAATTGTCTTTGTTGTTTTGGGCAAGCTCCAGCATGACCCTGCCGTCGTACCGAAAACTTTTGTCGCTGACGGCGACGATCCTGCATTGGCTTGTCGCAGGGATCTTGCTCAACTGCATCACGAGATCCTGCGTAAACGTTGCAAGCCCGCATTCCCTTGGGGGATATGTGCTTAAAAAGGCTATGTTCATCGGTGTTTCAGAAATCATGACAATCACTCCTTCCGTGTCTTCGTCATCTAAAACGATTACCACCCGACGCTTTCACTCACGGTGAAAGCCGTATCACTGTGAATGGTACCATCCTTGACGTTACAGTTCGAAGCAACGACTGCGCCTTTTAATTTTGCGTAAGTTCCTATATCCACGTTGTCCCAGAGGATGCTGTCAGCCACGCTGCCGCCCGTGTGGACCCAGACATGATCCCCGATCACCGCATCCGGCCCGATTGTGGTGTACGCCCCGATTTTGACATGATTGCCGATATAAACGGGACCGATGATCTTGGCGGTGGAGTCTATCATGGATTTGCCGTCTTTGATTACGCTTTGGTTGTTGAAATCCAGGTTTTCTATCAGGCATTTCCCGGCCATGATGTCTTCGTGCGTCTGCAGATATTTTTCAGGCGTGCCAATATCCATCCAGTAAGAGCCGCTTTTATAAACAGCCACCTTGCTTCCGCTTCGCAAAAGCGCGGGGAAAGTCTCCCGTTCCACCGATACCGGGCGGCCTTCCGGAATCCCCCTGAGCACTTCGGGCTCCATCACATAAACTCCAGCGTTGATGTAATTAGATCTGATTTCCTCCGCCCTCGGCTTCTCGGTAAAAGATGTGGCATAGCCGTTCTCATCCTGTTCAATCACGCCATAGGCAGAGGGATTGTCCACCTGGGTGACGGCGATCGTCACAGCAGCGGATCTTGACTGATGAAATGTCACAAGCTCCATAAAATCCATGCTACAAAGGATATCTGCATTGAACACTAAAAACGTGTCGTCAAACAAATCCCCGGCTTTCTTGATGGCGCCGCCCGTTCCCAGCGGGAGGTCCTCGCAGATATACTCTATTTTTAATCCGAATTTACTTCCGTCGCCAAAATATTCCCTGATATACCGGGACTTGTAACAGGTGCTGATCACGATTTCACGGATTCCGCACTTTTTGAGATTCTCCATGTTCCGCTCAAGCAAAGGCCTGTTCATAATTGGAACCATCGGTTTGGGGATCTCATCGGTTAAAGGCTTCAGCCTCGTTCCCATTCCTCCCGCTAAAAATAATGCTTTCATGTTTCCCTTTCTCTAAAGAAGATTACTGCCCGGAAGAATTTCACTTCTACCAGCCGGGCATGTTCCATCCCGGGATTTACGATTATGCATGCAGGATTCCACATGCATTTATAAAAAGCCGAGCCTGTTTTTACTTTCAGCAAAACAGGCTCGGCGTAATATAATATTTAATTATATCTTCCTATTTCACTTCCGGACAGGATTCGATATACTGAAGCAAATCGCTCAAATCCGCTGTGGCAAGAGCGATGCAGGTATCTGCGGCGCCGTAATACATCCTGACTTTTTCCGTAGCCGGGTCCAGCAGCCATCCGCAGGGAAATACCGCTCCGCCCACGTCTCCCTCTTTCTCATAAGTCGTCTGCGGCCCGAAGATCCACTCGTCGCTTCTTCGCAGAATCCGAAAAGGGTTTTCCCGGTCAAGGAGCGCCAGGCCCAAGCGGTAGATGGCCCCTGCGGCAGTCTGCCTCATGCCATGATACAGAATCAGCCAGCCATCCGGGGTTTCAAGCGGCTGTGCGCTTAGTCCGACCTTATTGGCATCCCACCAGGCACCTGCGCGCGCAGGAATCAGCACCTTGTGGTCTCCCCAATGTTTCAGGTCCTTTGAACTCGACGCCCAGATATGCATCCCCGGTTCCCCGCTTACCATAATCGGTCTGTGAATCAGAATCCATTTTCCGTTTATCCTTCTTGGGAATAAAGCGGCATCTTTATCCTCAGGGGGCAGGAGAGGGCCCATTCTCTCAAATTCAGCAAAGTCTTTCGTCAGCGCGAGAGAAACCATTGGCCCGGATTTTGAAAACGCGGTATAGGTAATTCCCCATCTGTCTAATTCCTCAAGCCGCGTAATCCGTGGATCCTCAACACCCCAAGCTTCCTCGGGATGGTTCTCCGGGTCCGCCTCGAAAGTCGGCTGCTTGTCGATCATCCAGTTGACGATGCCGCTTTCACTGACCGCTTTCGTAAAATGGGAAAAACCTCTCCGGTCCTCCACACGCGCAAGCAGCAATATCTTATTTTGAAAAGATGTAACCGCCGGATTGAATACCGTATTGGCCGGATACGGCCAATCCTTGGCTGATAAAATCGGATTGGACGGGTAACGGACAAATAAGTCCTGATATGTATTGTCGTAGCTTTTCAGCCTGGTTACAAAATGTTGCAATAAAACGCCATTCTTTCTGAAAAATCAATTTGATAAAGTGAAATGTCAAGTAATATTTGCTACCAATGACGTCCTCTTCCCTCTGCAACGGTACCAAAATATTCAACTTCTTATAAGTTCATTATACCACTTGGTTTACATAATACAAGCAAATTCCAATATTTATTTTTTTTGGAAATATTTTCATCGGATTTTAAAGACAAATTGCCGTCTATAAATGAAATCTTCGTTGGATCTCCGCGAACAGGGCCTTTCCCTCAAAAAGCAATAATGCGGCCAAAAAAATTATGGTCGAAGCAAAACAGATCGCGGACGGAATCATCACCGCGACCTTTCCCATCACCAATAAAATAAAAGATAAAATGCCGAACACACAGTCGATGATCAGATAGAAAATATAGCTCTGAATATCGAGCTTTCTGGCTCTCGCAATCACAGACATTGCCACCATGGCGCTGGTGCAAAGGATGGGAAGCACATAGTTCAGCGACCAGCCCTGAAAACCTGTGAACCGGTCCCAGACGTAAGCCAAAATGGAAAGCACGCCTACCTGCCATAAAATGGTTTTCGGAATATTTTTTCTTTTTTTCAGCACCAGTATGAGGGAGATCCAGAAGCTGCCGATCCCGCCGATCACAAACAGAAACCACCACCCGCCGGACGGAAGGACCAGATTGACTGCCGTACAGACCGCCGCCGCGGCGATTGAGCAAAATGACAGCCAAACCATCAGCGCATGCTCGGCGTCCGTATGCAGCGGGATCGTTGGAAATACGTTCCCGTTTTCATCCGCTTCCCCTGAAAGGTCGCCCTGACACAGGGGGCAGCGCCGATAGCTTCCCGGTAAACGGACCCTGCAGTTCTTACAGTACAGCATCGGCCTCTTCTTCCTCCGACTGTTCTAAATTAGAGTTAATTTCAATATCGAGTCCAAGCTCCGCCAGGCGATGGAAAAAGCATCGCGGAAGATCGGTGCTCTCCAATTGTGAGGAGTAGCTGATCGCCAGCGCATCCCCGAAGGAGCAAAGGCAGATCTGCGGATGTCCGGTGCCCACAAAAGCGTCGAAAAGGCGGATGAAACCGGCCATTTCCGGCGGCATCGATATTTTGCCGATATTTGAGAGTGCGGCCGTATCTTCCCGTTCCGCCCGCCACCCGGCAAATCTCAGGCAGGGAATCTTGGCTTCCAGCGGAATGGCCCTGATCACAAAATTGTTTTCAAGGGAAGCGTATCGGTTGATGATTTCCAGCATATTTTCCGGGACCAGCAGTTCTTTGAAAGAGCTGCGGACTTTTGCAAGCACTTCGGGGAAAGAGGCGCCCGACCCTTTGAAATCATAGCTGATATGGATGATCCCAAAGAAATTCCGGGCCGTCTGCGTCGGGAAAAATTGTCTTAAATTCACCGGGACAGTGATGGCCACAGGTTTCAGCCGGTCTCTGACGGCCATGCCGTCGTTGATGGAACAAAGCAGAATCGCCGTCAGGAATTCACTCATGGAGGCGCGGCATTCATGGGCATTTTTCAGGACGGCTTTCGTCGAAAGAACGCCTTCGACGATCCCGATGCGGTGATCCGGGAGATGCGCCCCTCTCAGGCGATAGGCGTGATTTGCCTTCTCACGCCGAACTTTTTTATCCTTGTCATAATATTGCTCGAAAGCATCCTGCCGGATCTGTTCCTGCGAAGAAGCGCGCCCGTCAAGCTGAAGCTCTCCTCCGGCGCAATCCGGATGTTTTTCTGCTAAGTAGAAATAAACAAGGGTGCGCAGGAACTGCACGGCTCCCACGCCGTCTGTCAGGGCGTGGAAAACCTCCAGGTTAATCCGCTTTTTGTAATAACAAACACGGAAAAGCAGCCCCGGCCGGTCTGCGCTGTAGAGAGGGGCGCAGGGAGATTCGTTTTCCTCTTTCACAATCGGGCGCTGTTGGCTTTCTTCGAGATAATACCAGAACATCCCTCTTTTTAAAATGGATTTGTAGAACGGAAACCGCACAATCGTCCGGTCCAAAGCATGCTGAAGGACTTGCGGGTCCACCGTCTCATACAGCTCGCAGGTAAAGCGGAACACGTTGGAATCATGTTTCGAGCTGGTTGGGGGGAAGATTTTGGCGGCATTGTCCAAACGGCTCCACTTTTGAATCACCTTCATGTCAGATATCCCTCTTGGCTAAAAATTCATTGATCACCTGATAGGCCCGTTTTACATGGACAAAACGAGACGGAAGCATGAGGAAAGCGTGCAGGGCGTCCTTCATCCGGTAGATCTCGACCTCGTTTCCGGCATCGCGCAGCTTTTTTCCGTAACATTCACCTTCGTCCCGCAAGGGGCAAAACTCCGCTGAAATAATCAGCGTGCGGGGCTGGCGCGAAAAATCACGGGACAACAGAGGGGCAAAATACGGATTACCGAAATCATCTTCCGATCCGCTGTATAATTCCATGAAGCTCTGAACCCGTCTGGAAGTGAGCAGATACTTTGTTCCATTCTCTTTCACCGAGGGAAACGGGGAACTGTCGCCGTAATCGTTAAAGGTGGCGGGGTATAACAGAATCTGCCGCCGGGGAATAAATTCCCCCCTGTCTCTCGCCATCAAGGAAACCGCCGCGGCCAGATTGCCCCCGGCGCTGTCGCCTATCAAGGTAATATTCTCCTGCCTGACAGGAAGGATATGCCCCATAAAAAATTCTCTTGCAACGGCATAGCAGTCTTCCGGTGCGGCGGGGAACCGGTATTCCGGCGCTAGATGATAATCCACGGAGGCAACCGTGTGCCCCGTCGCTTTTGCGAGATCAGCGCACACGCCCGTGTAGTTCTCGATTCCCCCGGTGACCCATCCGCCTCCATGAAAAAACAAGAGGACGGGGAAAGGGCCGGCGCCTGCCGGCCGGAACATGCGCACGGGGACATTATGATCTCCGCACATGATCTTTTGGTCCCACATCTGATAATCAGTTGGTCTGCCCCGCAGCCTCGCCAAGAGAAGTTCAGCCTGACGCTCAGCCTTATAGCTTTTCTTCACATCGGCTTCCAACGCCGTAATTGCCTTTAACGCCGCGCGCATCGCCTTATTGATTGCCAACAGCGCATCTCCTTCTCATAATGGTCCGGGGCGGGTTTTGCGGTCCCGGCAGATTTCCGGCCTGATGCGAAGCCTGTCTTTCTTTTATTATACACTATCGTGGCATGGCGCGTTAAATGCGAAAAAAATAAATGCGGCAGATTCGTCCGAGAATCGGCCCCGCAGTCGGATTGCCCGCGAAAAGTCCTCAGATTCTTCAAATAGAATTATAAGTGCAGGATACACTTATTTCCCTATCGTTTCGTGATATGCTGAATATATAATCCGTTCGGCAAGATAAGAAAAGATGAGAAATAAGAATCATGCAATTTAGCGAAATGAATTTAATGCCTGAAATCCTACGGGCAGTGGAGGAAATCGGATATACGGAAGCAACTGACATACAGATCGGCGCGTTTCCCGTGATGTTGGAGGGCAGGGATCTGATCGGCCGTTCCAGCACAGGCACAGGAAAGACCGCCGCCTTCGGAATCCCGATCGTTCAGATGGTTGCTTAAAGCGATCAGGGGCGAGGCCAAGTACTGATCCTGAGCCCTACGCGGGAACTTGCCATACAGACCAGTGAAGGAGTGCGCAAATTTTCAAAATACCTTCAAAATGTCAAAGTGACAATCGTCTGCGGCGGACAGTCCATACAGATACAGATCCGCCAGTTGCGCACGGCGCAGATCATCATTGGAACTCCGGGCCGTATTATGGATCACATGCGCCGCAGGACCTTGTCGTTGGAGAATCTGAAGACGGTCGTTCTGGATGAAGCGGATGAAATGCTGAACATGGGCTTTTTAGAGGATATTCAAACCATCCTTAAGCAGTCTCCCGAAACCAGGCAAACCGTCCTGTTCAGCGCGACCATGCCGCCCGCCATTATGAAGATTACGAAAGAATTTCAAACCGACCCGCAGATCATAGCAGTAGACAAAGGTCAAAAAGCAGTCGATACCATCTCGCAGTTCTACTACAACATCCCCCGGGTCGATAAGACAAAAGCATTAAAACTATTGCTTGAGTATCATCGCCCCAAGCGGGTGCTGATTTTCTGCAATACGAAAAAGATGGTTGACGAGCTCTGCGGGCAACTGAACGACAGCGGATTTCAAACGGCCGGCCTTCATGGCGATTTAAAGCAAAATCAACGCAATCAGGTGATGAGCGACTTTAAAAACGGCCGTACCGTTATCCTCGTTGCGACCGATGTGGCGGCGCGCGGAATTGATGCCGAAGACATCGACGCCGTGTTCAACTACGATATTCCCGATGAAGATGAATATTACGTCCATCGCATCGGCCGCACAGGCCGCGCAGGCAAGGCGGGAGCATCGTATACTCTGGCAGCGGGCAGGTCCCAGCTTCAAAGGGTGCATTCACTGGAAAAATTCATGGACTTAAAAATGGAAGAAGCCTCTGTGCCCGATATTGAGGAGATTCAGAAACGGCATCTTAAAAAATTCAGAGGAACCATCAAACAGTTTATGGATAAAAACAGCGGCTCCGAGTGGACATCGTTTATCGACGAGCTGGAACAGAACGGATATGAAGCAAAACGGATCGCAGCGGCTCTCTGCAAACTGCTCTATGATAAAAGCAGAAAAACCGGCGCCTTAAAAAATGTCCGAAAAATTGAGCCGACTTCCCCTGAAGAGGGAAAAGTCAGGTTAAAAATCGACATCGGCACCGACAACAAAATAATACCTGATTTTATCATCGGCACCATCGTCGAGACAACCGGATTGCCAGTGGTCGCAGTCGGAAAAATCGATCTTTACAGGGAGCGTTCCATTGTTGAAATGGAACCGAATGACGCGGATTTAGTCTTGAAAAAAATGAACGGATACCGAATGAAACAGCGCGTCGTACACATTGCTGCATTGAAAACGAAAGGATTGGGCCACAGAGATCATGCGTATCCGTCTGGTTCTAAACGGCGCATTGACAGCAGAAATCGTTATGGGGCCGGTTCGGCGCATAAATATAACCGCAGCAGAAGCAAATGAAAACAATTTACCCATGTGCGTTGCAACGAAATTATGATACTGTGCGAAAGGGATGGATGAGTATGATAAACGATAAAAAATTAGGTGAATATTGCAGCTTCTTGAACAAGTACGTTCCGGTGCGCATAAGATATTCTTCTAATGATCTTGCTGTAAAATCTTGCGATAACGCCTCCTGCGGCAATGCAGGCTGCAATTTGTGCGACGCCTTTGCAGGAGATAGGTCTAAGGGGAAAGATTGCTTAAATCCAGGTCTTAATCGAAAATACGGACGGAGTTAATCTGCCCGTTTTTCATATCAGGTGCGAGTAAAAATCAATCTATAAAGAATTAAAAAAGCGCTCGCCCAAAGGCAAAGCGCTAAAAATTAAAAATATTAAAAATATAGATATCTCACGAAAGTGGATATCTATTCATATTTTGTCCCGTGTAACGCCCGGGTTATCGACTGCTTACCCACTTTTGTCAAGCCAACAAACAGTTCCTCTTTGACATTAACACCGAATTTGAAGCCTTCGGTTTAGCATGAAAAGATAGGCTTATTGGATATTTCCAACCCGTTAATTATATCATGCTTTTGGCAATCTGTCAAGGAAAGCGCTCAGCGTCAGGGGAACCCCTTTTCAAGAGTAGAGGATTTTCTTGACATCTTTGCGATGCTTATGATATACTGACTGTGTATTCTAAATGTACGAATTGCCTCACATTTTTGTAAGTCATTCACATCGTGAAGACTTGCAAAAATGTGAGTTTTTTATACGGCGGATACAAATAAATTTATGGGGGTACCTGTCTATGAACAACGGTACAGTAAAATGGTTTAACGAAACAAAAGGATTTGGCTTCATTTCCAACGACGACGGCAGCGGAGACGTGTTTTTCCATTTTTCCGCCGTCCAGTCTGCTGGGTATAAAACTCTTGCAGAAGGCCAAAAAGTTTCTTATGACATTGAGACTGATCCAAAAGACAGCAGCAAAATGCGTGCCGTCAATGTTCGTGTCGCATAAATTTCCGGTTTGCCAGACCGCCCATTCGGGCGGCTTTTTTATGTTTACCCTGTGAGGTCTCCTAATGTACAGTCTCTTCTTCGTTCTATGGCCAATCGTTCTCGTTCATGTCGGGTCCATATCTTTGCTGTATTATGTAAACAAATGAAGTCCATGGAGGTTCATATGAGTCAAAATACAAAAGCGGTTTTGAAAAGCAAACTCGCCGTGTATACGGTCTGCTATCAGGAGGCCAAAAAGACAAAAGACTTGAAGCGTATAGCTTTGATTGGGCCTATTATTACAGACCTGCAGGATGAACTTGAATTGCTTCTCGAAGAATAAGTAAAGTATAGCGGCAAACCCAGATTTCGCTCTTAGCCCGTGCCGGGCTTTGCCCTGCAGCATGCCAGGGATGGAATAAAAATAACTTTCGCCATAATTCCCTCTAATTAAAAAAATTGACATTGGTGCATATCCAGCGTATAGTAATTGTAATATCATCCCGTCAGGCATTAATTTTATAATTTGAGGTGTTTCATGTACACAGACAAAACGTTAGTTTGCAAAGATTGTGGTCAGGAATTTGTATTTACTGCCAGCGAGCAGGAGTTTTTCGCTGAAAAAGGCTTTATGAATGAACCGCAGCGATGCAAATCCTGCCGAGACACACGGAAAAACTCCAAAGAAAGATCCGGCGGCAGCCGTGAGATGTTCGATGCGGTTTGCGCTTCTTGCGGCAAGCCGTGCAAGGTTCCTTTTCAGCCGAGAGATGGTCGCCCGGTATACTGCAGCGATTGCTTCGCGAAAAACAGAAGATAAAAATCTGAAGATTTCAGTGCGCCTTTTTGGGCGCACTTTTTTGAGTAAATTGCCTTATTCTTTCTGTCCTTCCTCGAAATACTTCACGGCCGTTCATATGCTTCATTGGGCGTCTTAGATCATTCTTCATCCCCGCCTCTGTCCGGTAAACGGTCTTTGCCAAGCTCGTGAATCTGTGTCTGAGCTCTTCGTATGCTTGATGCTGATAATCGAGTAACTGCCGCAGGCGTCACAGCCGGGCGGTCGTGGTGCGCGCTTCTTCGTGGCCTTGGAGGGAGGATGGCGGCGAAACAAAAAATTTCTTATTTATAATAATTCTTTCTTTCCTGCATTTCGGTGCTTCTCCAGCGTAGAATAAAAAGGAAAGAAGATGATACAAATGGGCCTTTCAAAAAAAGTCACCGGATACGATCGTTTCGTGGACAAATTCAACAGGAAGAACAAACAGACAGATAATTTTCAGCCAAAGAGCCATTTAGGCAATAAACCCATCGCACACGCCCCGAAAAACAGTCCGGGAAAGTAGAACCAATTTGGCACAGATTTTGCAAGCGTTCTGAAAACAGGCCAACTGCTTTTAGAGCGTTTTTTGTTTTCCTCTTCCGGCTTTCGGGCGTATCAACATAAACCCCATCAATCAGTCGATCCACTATGACTGGAACATTAAAAGTGCTCAGAACTGTTTTTGAGAATTAGCATGTTATCACATCAATGCCATAATAATAATCATTTTTCGCCCATCCAAGTGTGTCTACGAAAGCACTAAACTCCATTGTTTCAAAACCTTTAGCTAAAAAAGCAAAACTTTCATTTAACCATCCCAATAAATTCCAATTTATCTGCCCGTTTTATAAATAAGCTGGATCCACTGACATTTTACCATATATTAAAGATAAAGAAGCCGATCATCTATGATCGACTTCTTTCGACGAATATTTTGGCAAAGGCTGATAATTTTGATACAGGGTGCATTTTCACAAAAGAAAAGTTCTGCGTGGGTTTCAATCGTTCTGCGCGAGTACAATCGTTCTGCGTGGGTTTATCGCGTGGCAATAGCACCGAGAAATTATGTGACTCTATGGTGTTACGATATTAGGATACGCCCTCTGTGCCTGTCTTCTCATCTGTGTTGCTTTTTCCATATTTAGCATTAATACGGTTGATTTCTTCTTTGATGATATCACCAAAAGTTTTGTCGTCCATGTCAATGCTTTGGCTTGCTGCAACGGACTTATCTGCAAATGCGTCAAATATCGCTTGCTTGTTTTCCAATGTTGACATTATTTTTTCATCCACTGTGTTTTCACAGAGAAGGCGATAAACCAATACATTACGTGTTTGTCCCATGCGATATGCTCGCGAGATAGCTTGATTTTCTATTGATGGCTTAAATTGCGGCTCGCAAATTACAATCACACTTGCTGCCTGAATATTCAAGCCGGTACCGCCAGATTGAATTTGAGCAGCGAGAACAGTTCCAGCGGGAGCACTGTCAAATTCATCAATTATTTCCTGCCGGCGTTGAGGGGTAACGGAGCCATTTATGGGGTTCAAGCACTTATTTCCGAGTAGTAATGTAATTTTTCGAATGGTATCCAAGAAGAAAGAAAAGACAATTACTTTCCGCTCCTCCGCCTCAGCTTCTTCAATGATTTCCAGCAAGCGTTTGGCTTTCGAGGAATTATGTAGGTCATCAACATTCCAAGATACCCGTCGTGCATCAGCATAGTGCTTTCCGAGGACTGCTTGTTCATATAGCTGCTCTTCGTTTGGCAAGAGCGTACACCATTCTTTGCTTTCGATGAGTTCCGGCAATTCCGTTAGGACATCTACACGTTTTCGTCTGTAATACACCGGCGCGACCTTTTCTCTGAACTGCGGCGCAGCAGACATAAAAGCCATTCCTTGAATTTGAGCAGCAATTCGAGGTTGGAGCATCTTTATTAGCGCAATCATTTCATCAACTTTATTTTCTAATGCGGTACCGGTCATGAATAGGGTGCGGGAGGCATGGCTGCTTAAATTCCTGACATTTACTGTTCTTCGCGCTTCTGGGTTTTTGATATAGTGGGCTTCATCCACTACCAGAAGTGTGAACTTGAAATTAGCATCAACCTTAAAATAGCCTGTTGTTTCATAGGTAGTAACAGCAACACCACCATCGTTTATCCAAGAACGCAGTGCTGCAGTTCGTCCTGCGCCATGTACTTTTGTAACACTTAATTTGCTCATTTTACGAATTTCACGGCACCAGTTTGTAATCACGCTTGCAGGGCAGACGACCACAAAGTGCGTTGCTCCTATGTTTCGCAAGGAAACCATTGCCGCTATCGCCTGAATCGTTTTGCCGAGTCCCATTTCATCACCGAGAAGGACCTGCTCTTGATGCAGTATGTATTTGACGCCCCATTCTTGATAGCGTCGCAACTCGCAGAGCAGCCCATCAGGAAAGAAGCATTCCTCCTGGATTTCGCGTGCTAAGTCCTCCGGCAGGCCATAAACAGCATCATCTGTGCCAAGAATACCGGGGTTAATATCCTCTAAAATATTAAAAAAGTAAATGGAGTTATTGGAAAAATCTTGCCACGCTTCAGTGTTTGTGCTTCTGTTAATAGCATCAATAGCAACCAATGTTTCTGATGCTGACTTGCCATATTCAGATGATAATAGTTGTCCAAGGAAATTAAATGCCTCGGTAGCTTTTTGCTTGTTGATACTTGATGTAAAAAACCATTTTACCCCATTTGTCGATGGCGAAATATCAGCCAGTGCGTTGTTGATTTTACGGATGTTAGTATTTAGAATTTGTCGACAATTCTCCGTGAGCGGCAAAGCGTGGTTATATTTGAAAATTGACGTTACCAGTTTGGTAGCTGCGGCGGTTTTGCTATCTGTACTCAGTTTAATTTTTACACCTTGACGAGCTTTTGAAACAATATCACCGACAATATGCTTTATGGAATAAGCCGTATCTTCGCTTATTCCATGAACAGAGGCTATTGTATATACGGAGGCCGTGGAAATGTCCGCTATGGAGCAGTATCCGTAGTCCCGTAATGCTTTGACGCGGAACCCTTTTTTATCTCTGTTAATTTCCTCAATGGGGATATCTTTCAAAACAGAGAGAACTTCTTGTGCTACAAGTGCCTCAGATGAAGTTAGTATCTCAGACCGATATTGTTCTGCGGATGTCACAGCGGCTGAAAGTTGGCTCTTTATTCTGTTGTGCTCATCAATAAGCCGTTTCGCATCGGCTGAACTAAACGGTCTTGCCATTCACTATCCCTCCCTAAATGCCAGCAGTTTCACTGCCATCTAAAGTATTGCCTAATTTTTAACCCACCAGCCGCCGCCATTTCTATATCCATTTCGCTCCATAAATGGCGTTACCAGCTTAATATACGGCGTTTCGCATTTGCGGTTTATGCGTAATGCAACCTTCTGAATGAGCTCCTGCTCCAGTGCAGACCACTCCTCATATGCTGCTTTCATTTCAGGTGTGCAATCATCGTCATCGAGGTCATGTCCAAGCCATACACTTTTATTCCATGCTCCAGCGAGAGCGGATGCCAATTCCTCATCGGTGTATTCCTCACCGAGTTTGGCTCGCCAAGAGGCAGCCGTTATATCTGCAAGCGGCTCGCTCCCCATAACCACCGTGCCCTCCGGCAGGACAATAGAATCGTCGCTGTCCTCAGTTTTGTCCGCTTTACGAATGATCTTCTTGACCTTTTCAATTGGGAACGGAGCTTCCTCGGCTGGATGATATTCAATGCTTTCGACTTTTGCAACTGATTCATGGTTGCCTTTTCCAACCGGAATAATTACATAATCCTCCGGCTCCAGAGTATCATCATCTGTCAGATAGCAGTATGTTTTTCCGTATTCCTCAAACTGCACATTACAGAAAATCAAATCGGATTGTTTGCGTAGCGCCTTATCATGAACTGAAGGGTCGAGTATTTCACCCATGCCGTAAAACCGCATAAAATCAAACACGGTTTCAGCGAAATCCGAGAAATCATCCGGAAGCCCGTTCTTATCAAAGGACCCTGTCAGCGTCTTTTGTTCACCGTACAGATAATCGACGGTAATCCTGTAATCTTTTGTTTCGAGGGGATTGTGGATAACATCGGGAGGATTTCCTTCTGTATGAGCGAAGAATACATCAGCATCGAAATCATCTAACAGTGATGTGATACCATCCTCGATATTATATTTTCGTGAAACTTGGCAACCGCTGCCAATATTCTGAATATGTTCCAGCGTCTCAGCCTTTCGGTCAATTATAAGCTGTTCGCTGTAATCCCAAGTGGCGTATTCCCATGTCGCCCCTTCAGGGAGCACGCCGGGCTTTATCTTTGTCACTCGATGGTAGTCCACAGCTATTCGTTCAATTCTATCCGCGTTCGAGAACCCATCAAAAACGAGCAGTTCCGGCATATCAAGGGTAACGCGGATTATGTTTGATATATTATCAAGCTCATCAGTGAGGCCAGAACACAGAGGGCCTCGGAAATGATATACCACATTTTCATCGTTGGTGAGTGTCATTTCCCAATTGCCAACATCGGTGACGAAAGAAACATCGTATTCATTTGAAAAATAGCTACCCACCATTTTCAGGATATATGCAGCTTTCGCGGCATCGATTTTGAAGTTTTTTGAACGGGACTTTATGTACTTGTCGCCATTTCCGTAAGCATAAGATGAGAAGAACACTCTGCCGTCTGTTGTGATGGATAGATGCTGCTCCACCTCATCACCTGGCTGGGGACAAGGACCGTAACAGATGTTGTTTGATACAATCTGCACCTTCTTTGCCATGCCACTAAAAATGCTCTTATTTTCCGGCACAAGTATTCCTCCTTAATGGATTTCACGACGTTGGTTCAACCGAAATACTTCTTCAACATCTCACTGGCCAAATATTCAGCCTCTGGATGCTCATGATTAATTCTCTTAGAGTCTCGTATTTTTAAGAGAGCATCCTTCATTCGGCCTTCTTCGATAATACGAAGAGTGCTGGAGACTCTGGTGTTACTACCGGT